>NZ_CP136423.1:1200000-2400000 GCF_034356035.1 Blautia hydrogenotrophica DSM 10507 | reverse complement strand
AGAAAGCAAGTGGACAAAGACCGAGAACGGAGCAGACGCAAAGAATACTACGGATTCTGCTTTGCTGGATATGTTTGCGACTATCGGTGCCATGCGTACCAGATCAGAGGATGAGATTGTCAAGAAATTTGAGCTGGCATTTCAGGAAGACTCGTTAGGCGCTATGCGTTGCCTGTTCTATGCCAGAGACATTCATGGAGGTTTAGGCGAGCGCCGTGTGTTCCGTGTTCTTTTGACATACATAGCAAATAAGCATACAGAAGAATTAAGAAAGAACATAGATAAAATACCAGAATACGGACGCTGGGACGACGTTTATTCTCTCGTCGGAACGAAATTAGAGGATAATATGTGGGATGATGTAAAGTATCAACTTTTAAAAGATAAAGTATTGATGAAGAATGAAGAGTCGTCTTCCCTTCTCGCTAAATGGCTCAAAAAGGCTGATGCTTCTAGCCCGAACACTCGGAAACTGGGAATTTATACGGCAAAGAAGTTAGGAATGTCCGTATATGACTATAAACGTCTTTGTAATCGCCTGAGAAAGCATATTGATGTTGTGGAGCAGCGCATGTCGGCCCGCCAGTGGGATACCATTAATTATCCGGCGGTTCCATCCAGGGCAATGATGAATTACCGAAAGGCATTTGCTCGTCACGATCAGGAACGTTTTGAAGAATATATAAACAAAGTTTCCTCTGGCGAACAGAAAATCAATGCAGCCACTCTTTATCCGTATGACATTGTTGAGAAAATTTTGTATCACAGTGAGAATAGCAAGGTTCTGGAGGCTCAATGGGATAATCTGCCAAACTACGTTGATGGAGATGTAAACGCAGTGGTTATGGCGGATGTGTCAGGCTCCATGTATGGCAGACCGATGGCAACCTCTATTGGACTGGCAATGTACTTCGCAGAGCGAAACAAAGGTGCATACCATAATCTGTTTATGACATTCTCTGGTCGCCCGAAGTTCGTGGAGATAAAAGGAAATACCATAACTCAAAAAATCAACTTCATTTCAAGAGCAAGTTGGCAGATGAATACAGACCTTGAAGCTGCCCTGATGAAGATTCTGGATGTGGCGATTGAAAATCATTGTTCACAGGAAGAAATGCCGAAATCTCTCATTATCATTTCAGATATGGAGATTGATTGCTGCACAAACCAGAAACATAGAGAGAATTTCTACGATTATGTTTCCAGAGTATATAAGGAACATGGGTATAAAATCCCGAATGTAGTTTTCTGGAATGTTAATAGCAGGCATGATGTATTTCTGGCAGATAAGAACCGAAAGGGTGTGCAGCTTGTTTCTGGACAGTCCGTAAGCACATTTAAAAACCTGATCGGTTGCGTGGATAAGACACCGGTTGAAATGATGTATTCCGTCCTGAACAGTGACCGCTATCAGGCGATTCAGATTTGAGGTAGATATGATTCTAGAAATTTCAAAATTATCATTCCATTGCGATAAATGCGGAAAAGAATTCGTTCTAAAAGGACATTGGTATAATCAGGTGCTGATTGAGTGGTGGAGAGAGGTTCGATGGATTGTGCATTGCATAACAAAGCATCCAGAGACACCAAACAAGAGAGATGTTTTATATGTCCTGAGAGTGATTGTAGCTTTTGTACCTCTGCTGATATTGCAGATACTTGATATTATTGCAACGCCATTTAGACACTTATGATTGAGGTGAAAATATGTCAGCATTAGACGGAAAAATCATAATCGAAAGAGAATTCAGACCGTGTATCGTACATATTCCAGAAAAACGGCAGAATTATCGTAAGAGAGGCGATGAGCTGAATGTGTATGATAAGGTGATTGAACCAGAAAAGAATATAAAAGCGTTATTTCACTGTTGGAATTTCCGGTCTGAACTTGTTGAAGAGCCACTGTGTTATGGCGGTTATCATGCGGGACAGATTTCGGCCACGTTTGCCCTTGTTGAATACGAGGACGGCACAATCCATGAGGTAGAGCCAGCACAGATACGATTTGCAGACAATGCCATGAGTGAATATGCGTTCCCGGAAATGGAGGAAAATAATGTGTGGGGAAATTGAAGTTGGAAGATGTGAATGCTGTGGAAAAGATAATGTACCACTTGAGAGAACTTATTTTAGATACCCATTTGAATGTGAGTGTCATTCTCCGGAACATTTTATCTTAGTTCGACATTGCGAAGATTGTGATCCAATAGAGCCAAGAGAGACAAAAGTTGTCTTTAAAACAGAAGATTTGAAAAACCCATTTGCACTTGCTTTTAAAATTATGCAAAAAGAAATGAGAAAAACAAGAGATATAAAAGGCGAAATATATGATGTTTGGGAATCTAATCTTGCAATGATGATTTATGATTCTGTACCAAATATGACAGCAGATCGGGCGAATGAAATAGCTTCAAAGTGGCTTGATAGATTATTTAAAATTGGAGAGCAACCATGAGCCTTAACAAATCTATCAAGTCAGGCAAAGAACATCGCAAACCGTATACTGGAGCAAAATCTATAGCTAAAGGCTGCCGAAATCATGGAACATGTGATTGGTGTCTAGGAAATCGGACGCACAAGAACGATAAGCGGGAACTGGCGGCAGAGCAGGAGGTGATAGACTTTGAAAAAATGTGAAACATGTAAGAATTACTCGGACTTAATCGTTGTTCCAACTGGATTTGGAGAGTGCTGGTATTGCCAAGCGAATGAATGTGTATTCTGTACAAAGGATGGCAAATATTGTGATAAATACGAAAAAGGCGAAAATAATGGTGGTAAATTGGAAGAGTGATAAAGGGTGAAATAGTATGACGATTGAACAGTTGGAAAAGGCAAATGAGATCAGATTTAAATTGGATAAACTTGACTATTTTGGACGAATGTTTATTTCGAATAGCACAGTATGGTTAGTGGCAGAGAAAGAAGAGTTATATTTAAAAGATTATCCAGAACTTGTAGTATTAATTCAAAACTATATATCAGATAAAATTGCAGAACTGAAAATAGAGTTAGAGGAGTTATGATGAAATGTATCTCAGCCGTCACGATCGGAAAATTGATAGAAATAAATCTGGACGGTGGCAAAGCAGTTGAATAGATGGATTGTATAGGAGGAAAATTATGAGGAAAGAGAAATTTAAAATCCAAGTTGGAGATGTTTTATATGAAGCGTCAATTATGTATGGAAAAGTAATAGAACATAAAGTTGTAAATGTGTTTCTGGAAGATTATGTGTCTGGATGGAAAACAATGGTTGTTACAGAATCTTATCTCGGAAGAAATACAAAGTTTTGTACAGATGTAATAAATTGGTTTGACACAGTGGAGGAAGCGGAGAAGTCATTAAAAGAAAAACGCAGGTGATGTAAATGGGGTTGATAACATGGATAAAGGCAGAATAAAAAATATTCTTTTTGCAGCAGACACATTCAAAGAATGTAATCAATTTCTGAATGACTTGGCAAATGATTTATTTGAGAAAGGGATAATTTTTGATATTAATAAACGTGCTATGTCAATAAAAACAAAAAACGCTCGTTTGATATGTGTATCAGAAACTTTAAGTTATTCAGGATTATTCCAAAGACTCCCATTTGATTACTACATATTTACGGGTTATGCAAGATGGGAAGAACATGGGTTTCATAAGTTATGTATTTCAAGAACAAAGATTGGGGCAAAAGAAATAGATGATATGAACGATCTAATTCGTGTAATGCTTGGTGAGGAAATGCTAAATGGTCGGGGAAATGATAATAAAACCAGTTGAAACAAAATATGTGATTTGGTTTAAAAAGCTATTGGACGACACGGGAGAAAATACAGGAATGACTATTTGTGCGGACAGAGCAGAGATCAAAGGCAAATATCTTATTTTGTATAAAAAGGATTCTGTCGTTTACTTCTGTCCGATAAAGAGGATTGATAGTTTTTATGCGAGAGAAGTTTAAATTAAAAAATCCTTTAAAGACGATTTTTTGTAAACATGAATGGAAAAGGATAAACTCAGTAAAAGATAGCAGGGGATATATAATTATGAAAATGTGCTCTAAATGTGGAAGGACTAAGATTTATAAAGTATAGCCAAATATTTGCGTGATTTGGAAGGAGATAGGGAAATGAGAAAATTTGAAAAAGGCGATGTTGTTATTGAGATTTGTAGGAATTTGGAGGATTGAAATGTTAAAATGTAAAATTTGCGGAACAGAATTTCCGCCAGTAAAAGAGAGGCATTATATTTGCTGGGATAATGGGAAAATCAGACTTGCAACGGCTTTTGGAGCAAATAATGAGGAGAGCTTGTTTGATTCCTTTGATTGTCCGATGTGTGGTTGCCAAATTATAGCACAGGATAGAAAACGTACATATTGTTCGGTAAAAGTTGAAAAGGAAGTGGATGAGACGTAATGTTAGCAAACGTGAAGATTGAGCAGGATAAGAATGATAAACACATACATAGAGTATTTGTAGATGGAAAGCAGATTGAAAAAATCACACACCTTGATTTTCAGATAAATCCGCTGGAGATTCCTAGCGTCACATTAAATATTGAGCAAATGAGCGGTATTGATTTTGAAGGACAGGCAGATGTAAATTTCTTGGATACTCCTTTTACAATCCAGAATGCTTGCCGAATCCTTAGAGAAGAACTTCTGGAACACGAAGATCTTTATAGAGCATTCTCGGCGAGCATATATAGTGCATTAAATGAAATTCCAGAAGGTACATATATTGATAAAATGCCGGAAATTATTTTAAACAGGATTATAGGGGAGGAATGATATGAAAGAAAAAATTAAGCAGGGTGGAATTATAGCAGTAGTAGTAATTGGACTTTTAGTAGTGTTGTATGGAATAAGCTGGATCGTTACCTGCGGGATTATAAAACTGATTACTATGTGTTTTGGGTGGAAGTTCAGTTGGGCGATTGCTACAGGAATATGGTTGATAATTTGCATTTTGAAGAGTATTTTCAGCGTGACAGTAAAAAAGGATTAGGTGCAAGATATGTGGTTTAGGTATTTAATATCATTCATTGATGTTTTAATGGTTTTTTGCCTGATATATTTTATGAATGGATTGTCCTGGGAAGATAATAAAGCCTCTATTTTAGGATTCGGAATAATGTTTTTCAGTTATATAGCGAGTATTGCTCTAATGTGGATATAAGGCTTATTTTGGGCTATCGCCAAGCGGTTAAGGCACCGGGCTTTGACCCCGGAAGAGAAGGAACGCTCTTTACGCTGGTTCGAATCCAGCTAGCCCAGTTGGTTTCTGATTTTGGCATAGAAACTTTCTCCACCACCTACGGCGCAAGGCTGTGACAAAAGGAGATTCAAATGCTCCGGGTGGTTTTGTCCGACTACTGTTTGAGGACGTAAAATAAAAGAACAGCGTGTAGATTGGCGGTAAGGCGATACGATTCTAAATACCGCATGGTGCCTAAAGCAGCACGATAAATAATGCAAAAACGGGAGAAATCCCGTTACGGATCATTAGCTCAGATGGTGAGAGCCGTTGCCTCATAAGCAGAAGGTCGTAGGTTCGAGTCCTACATGATCCATTCCGCCATAGCTAGTACCCTTTGGCTGTCAGGTACGGCAGCGGCTATGGTAGGAACCACGAGACGTAGCTAAATTGGCAGAGCACTGAAAGCCGGATACAACTATGTACAGAAGACGGCGGTTCGAATCCGCCCGTCTCGATTTTACCACTTAGCAGGATGGGTATACCTGCTACGAAATCCTGTGAAAAAACTTTTCTAGAGAGATAAGACCAAAGGTCGTGAGGAGCAGTAGTCGGTGATTCT
This sequence comes from Blautia hydrogenotrophica DSM 10507, assembly GCF_034356035.1. Lineage (NCBI taxonomy): Bacteria > Bacillati > Bacillota > Clostridia > Lachnospirales > Lachnospiraceae > Blautia > Blautia hydrogenotrophica. The sequence continues at coordinate 2,394,188 of NZ_CP136423.1, read as the reverse complement.
GGAAGATTCCCGGAAGTATGAGATGCAAAACGCCGTAAGTCTGTGGTACCTGCGACACGTTAATTGCATGGTGGTTTTATAAGGGAATACGCCGATATAGTTCAATGGTAGAACGCTACACTTGTAATGTAGATGCTATTGGTTCGAGTCCGATTATCGGCTTTCGTATGGAGACTTGTGCAGATACCAATTCGCGGAATGGCAAACAGAAACTAGTGCTCTATACGTAAATTACAGCAATTCAGATGGCCGGTACATCGGCGGCGCAATAAGCCGTGAATGGTTGCTGATAAGACTGAGATCCAGGAACTAAGGCGCGTATAATGTTGCCTGGAGGGAAAATATCAAATGGGTTTGGCCACCAGGAGATATGTTTTTCGGTAAAGTGCGGGGGTATTTTATCATGCTCAGTCTTTAATCTATCTGCCAAGTGCAGAAAAGGAATCCGGTTTTCGTATGACGATTACTGGTTTTAGCTCATGTACCAAGTGCACAAGGAGCATTCGACGCAGATGATGATAAAATATGCGTTTGAGGTGAAAATCAACCTATGCAGTCTGCGGATTGCATAACCGTGATAGGCGATATTATATACCGGCATCGTTTGAAAAGAAATCCGAGTAAAAGCCAACTTTTCTTACCTTGTCGGTTCCGGGATGTAGCGTAGTTTGGTAACGCGCCTAATTTGGGATTAGGAGATCGTCGGTTCAAATCCGGCCATTCCGGTTGCGGCAATGTACAAATGGCATGAAACGTGAGGATTGATTTGTATTCCATTTTATGAATTGCGTGGATTGCTGTTTCGTTGTACGCATAGTTCTGATTCAACATTCAAAGTTCGGTACGTGGCCGCACAGACAGGCAAATGCCAGATGTTGATTAGCCCCACACAGCCCTTGTGGACAAAAATGGGCATGGATAGTGGCGGAAGTAGACGCTAAGGGCAAGCATACATAGGGAGAACAGCGTAAGCCGACTGCAGGGCAGTCAAAAAGGCCATAGCAGTAACCCTGAATTATACTAAGGGGTTATATTAGATTCGGGGTGTGCGTGTGGGTATCAAATCCCACCTATCCATTCCTTAGAACTGCAATCTGAGGAAATTTGTTTATTTTCTTTCAAAGGTTCTGGCAGAGGTTTCAATGGACGAAACGCTCATCCGCAGGCTAATAATACTTGGTAAATAGAAGCCATTCAAGGGGATGGCTTCCGGGGACAGAAATGGGGAGTTCGATTCTCCCCTGCCAGATCGGGTGCATTGTTGTAGACAGCACTCATTTCATTACGCCAAGCCGCCTCACTATCGCTACGGTGGGGCGATATTTAAAGAGATAAATGAGGAGAATTAGATGGTGTCGCCGGTTATTAATCAGTGTTACATACAACATAGTGATTTGAGAAACTGTCAAAAAGAAATTCTAATTACATATCAAACATTGAACGGAGGAAGATTTGCAAAACAGGTTTTGTGTAATTATAGACGAGTGGAGAAGAAAATAAATGGGAAAAGCAAAACGTAAACCAAGGCCACAGCCAGCAAGATGGTATTGGTGGGATAGCGATAATTGCTGGGATTGTAAAAATCGGAATAATTGCAATCAGTGCAAAAGAATGAAGCGGCAGAAGACTTATAAACGTGAAAAAAAGGAGAGAAAGCAGAAGTATGAGCATGACTGAAATTATAGATGGTATGACACATGAAATGGTGGGAAGCGATAGTTTTGAACAATTTATGAATAGACCATTACCTCATAACGGACAGGCGTACATACAGAGGGATTATAAAACTGGAAAAGATTATATTTGTTGTCCTTTCTGCGGAAAGAAGAACTTTCCATTAACGCCCGGAGCGCATATCACAGGGCAGAAGTTTAAGTGCAAGGGATCAAATTGCCGGGAGATTTTTGAGGTGAATGTATGAACAAGAAAGTGATAGGAATTGTACTGATTTTGGCAATCTGCTTTGGATTGACGGGGTGCATAAAAGGAAATAGACTAGAAAACCAAGAAAACACATCTTGGTATGGCATATTAAATGATGGTTCTTGCTTTGTATATACATTTAAAGATGAAGAAACGGGAGTATGGTACATTTCAACATCTGAAGGCATCACGCCAAGATTGAACGCAGATGGAACATTGTATGTGAGTGAATGAACCTGTAAGGATTTCTTACAAGTTGGGAGGAAAAGATAAAAGCCCGTTATTTTCCAACGGACTTTAAATACATATCAATAGCTTTATCAAGTAATTTGCTTATGGGAATAGATGTTTCTTCCGAATAAGATTTTAAACGAGAATATAGTTCTTTATCAATAGCGTTAGATATTGCTATGCGATTTTTTAAACCACGATTTTCTTGCATATAGAATCCTCCTTTGATTTGATAATTATATCATATCTTTCAACTACTTGCAATTCAGTTTTAAATATGATATACTACAAGCAGTTGAAAGTAGTATTCTAAAAGGAATGTGGTTTAATGAATGAAGAAGATAAGGGAGACCAAGAAAGGATGCTAAAGAGTTACAAGACGGAAATCAATCCAACTATGGAACAAATACATAAAATCAATAAAACAATTGGCACTTGCCGTTTTGTATACAACTTTTATCTTGCCCGCAACAAAGAAGTTTATGAAAAAGAGAAGAAATTTGTATCTGGAATGGAGTTCTCAAAATGGCTAAATAATGTTTATTTAAAAGAGAATCCAGAGTATGTATGGATAAAAGAGGTTAGCACAAAATCGGTAAAACAAAGCATTATGAATTCCGAAAGATCTTTTAAGAGATTCTTCAAAGGACAGTCCGGTTTTCCTAAATTCAAGAAGAAAGGAAAATCGGATGTAAAAATGTATTTTGTGAAAACAAATTCTCAGACAATAATAACATGCGAAAGACACCGAATCAAAATATCGACACTCGGATGGGTTAGATTAAAAGAAAAGGGATATATTCCTTGGGATTCAAATACTTACATTATCAAGAGTGGTACTGTTTCTTGTAGAGCTGGACGATATTATGTATCAGTCTTGGTTGAGCAACCAGAAAGAGAAAGACTACAATTACAAGATTTTGGATTTGGAATTGACCTTGGTGTTAAAAATTTTGCGGTTATAAGCAATGGGCTTGTAAAGAAAAACATCAATAAAACAAATAAGGTAAAAAAATTAGAAAAACAACTAAAACGAGAACAACGGTGTCTTTCTAGGAAATACGAAAGTTTAAAGAAGAATAATAAGAAAGGAGAGTCTTCCAGAGAAAATATTCAAAAACAAATATTAAAGGTGAAAAGGCTTTATTGCAGGATAGACAATATCCGCACTGACTACATCAATAAAACAATAGCTGAGATTGTGAAAACCAAACCATCTTATATCGCTGTTGAAGATTTGAATGTATCAGGTATGATGAAGAACAGGCATCTTTCGAAGGCTGTTGCATCACAAAAATTTTATGAATTTAGAGTGAAATTGGAAGCAAAATGCAAAGAATATGGAATTGAATTGAGAATTGTAGACAGATGGTATCCATCCAGTAAACTTTGCCATGAATGTGGTTGTATCAGGAAAGACTTAAAACTTTCTGACAGAGAATATGTGTGCGAATGTGGATATCATGCAGATAGAGATTATAATGCAAGTCTTAATTTAAGAGATGCCACATCCTACAAAGTAGCATAAACAAGCATTTGCAGGTATGTACCGATGGCTAGTCGGGAATTGACGACTGTGGAGTGTACAAGAACTTGTGAGTAGTATCTGTATTTACTCAGGGCGAAAGCATATACAGAGAAGCAGTAAGAAATGTTCGCAAGAACTTTCAATATCTCGATATGGATATCTTTGTTCATATTTTGAGTAGCAGCCAAGCGTAAGCGGAGATTGAAAAATTTTTATATTCACAGAATCGAGATGAAAAAATGTAAAACAAGCAAAATCTTCTATGTAAATAGAAATAGAAGTTAAGTAAAATAAGATGAAATAGTAAAATGAGAGCCATTTGAGAGCCAAATTTCTTACTAAGTAGGGAAGGAGGCTCTTTTGTTTTGCGAGAAGGAACGCTTGAATGGTACAAAAAAATTTTTTCGGAAATCTTAAAAGACGACATGACACAATACCAAAACCAAATAGATAGCTGGCAGCTTCTTTTGAATATGAAGCAAGATTTAGGTTTTGAGGATAAAGAAATTCGTGATTATGCTATGAAGATCAGCCAGTACACACACAAGATGGCTGACTATGTAGCAGGGCAGACGGGAAGCGGAAAGTTTAATGATTTGTACTATAAATTGTTATTGTTGGAAGCTCAAAATTATCAAGTGGATAGCGGACTTCTATATCTGGAAAAAAATAGAGTTCCCAAGGAACGATTTTATGAGCCGCGCCGAGAGGTTTTTATAAAGCACCAAATTATCCAGTCATTACAGGATTTGATGGATGATAAACTTGATATTTTTGCTTTGAGCGTTCCACCGGGTTGTGGTAAATCAACTCTGGAAGATTTTTTCTTATCCCTTGTTGGTGGATGGTTCCCAAATGATTTTAACCTATCCTCAGCGCATAGTAGCATTTTGACCCGTTCCCTTTATGATGGCGTATTGGAAATTATAAATGACCCGGTAGAGTATACATGGCATGAAATATTTCCTAATGTAAAGCTGACTGGAACAAATGCTAAGGAAACCACAGTAAACCTCGAAAGGAATGGGCGATTTAAAACATGGACTTTTCGTTCCATAGATGGTTCGTTGACGGGAGCCACAAGATGTAATCGTTTTTTGACAGCAGATGACTTGGTATCTGGAATTGAAGAAGCACTGAACAAGTCACGCCTGGAAACACTTTGGACAAAGGTTGTGAATGATCTTCGTTCCAGACGACTTGAAGGGTGTAAAGAAATCTATATTGCCACAAGATGGTCTGTCCATGACCCGATTGGAAAACTACAACAGCTATATGAAGGAAATCCCAAAGCCAGATTTATTGCGGTTCCGGCTTTGAACGAAGATGGCGAGAGTAACTTCATGTTTGCGGTGAATGGATTTTCAAAGAAATACTTCATGGACGCTAAGGAATCTATGGATGATCTATCCTTTAAATGCCTGTATCAGCAACAGCCGATTGAGCGAGAGGGATTACTATTTCCTACAGATGAACTGCGCCGCTTTTTCTTCAATCGGGAGCAAGTACCGGAAAAGCAGACAGAGTTTATTATTATGCCAGAGCGGACGCCTGATGCTATATGGGCGGTGTGCGATACAAAGGATACAGGAGCGGATTTTGAATCTTTACCGATTGCATATCAATTTGGAGAAGATTTTTTTATACCGGATGTAGTATTTGATGACACAACAGATTATGACACATTGGATATGAAATCCGCTAATATTTTGATTCGACACAATCCCCATAAGATAAGGTTTGAATCAAATAGTGCAGGAGGCAGAGTCGCGCATAATGTTCAAAAATTGATAGATGGAAAATGTCGAGCACAGATCGAGCCTGAGAGAACACAAGCGAACAAAGAAACCAAAATATTAGTCAATTCTGATTGGATTAAAAAACACTGTATATTTTTAGACCCAAGTTTATATACGCCAAAATCAGACTATGGTTTGTTCATGGAAAATGTGGTTACATATACAGTCAAAGTTAAGCCGCCACATGATGATGGGCCAGACTCTCTGGCAATGCTTGCAGAATATGTAGCAAGGCCAGTGCAAAAACCAACAACAATAATCAATAGTCCGATTTGATTAAGAGGAGTGATATAGATGGATAAAAGAAAATCAAGTTTAAAAAATTACGGAATTTCTAGTAAGCGTTATAAAGAACTTTGCGGATTTTGTGAGCAATATCCAGAATGGAAGGAAGAATTGGCATATAATGTGAATACTGTAAAAAGCCAACAAATAGGTAATGTTTCTTATGGAAGTAAAAATAATATAAGTAATAAGACAGCCGATCTTGCATTGAAACGAGTGTTTTTGCAAAAAAAAGTGGACTTGATAGAAAAGACAGCTAAGGATGCGGCAGGGGAATTATGGAATGAAATCATTAAATCGGCATGTTATGAGCAACCGTTCTGGTATCTTAGAGATATTTCAGAAATACCGATCAGTCGGTCAGCTTTTTATGATTATAGGCGGTATTTTTTCTTTTTGTTGAATCAACGAAAAGATACATAAAAATGAGTACCAACGATGTTTAAAATGATGGTATAATGATATTATCAAATATTACAAATAAAAGAAAGCACTTGGCGAGTCCAGGTGCTTTTTTGTTGGAAATTGTAAAAGTGGAAAAAACAAGAGAAAACAGATTGAAAGATTATAGAAGAATAAAAGGAAAGAAATGGGTAGACATACCAACCAAATTTGAAAAGCGTGTGTCGGGTTCCGGGGTCCAATTTGGCGGAAAGTATGTAAAAACATAATGGGTGGTAAGAATGAAACTTGCAGGAAGAAGAAAGATATTAACAGATGAAAAACAAATAACAGAAAAAAATATTATTCCTGTTCTTCAAAAAGCATATTCTAAGCATCGGATAAACGCCTGCGAAATGCAATTTCTTATAGATTATGAAATTGGTGTGCAGCCATTACCATACCATAAAATTGTGCGCCCAGAAATAAATATCCAAACTACCGACAATATGGCTAACTATGTGACAGAGTTTAAGAAGGGATATTTTTGGGGGATTCCTCCTATTTATACGCAGAGAGGAAATCAAGAACCGCATGATACAGATGAGGATATAGACAGTTCCGGGATTTCAGCTTTAAATGAAATGATGCTGAATGGAATTTGCATAGGTGCAGAAAATCAGAAATTAGCAGATTTTGTGGAAAAAACAGGTATAGGGCATAGGTTGATTGGTGTTAAAACAGAATGGGAAGATGAAAAAATTCAGAGTTCCTATGTAAATGTCAACACTTTGGATTCCAGATTTGCCTTTTGTGTCTATCATAATGGTGTCGGGCAAAAGAAGGTTTTGGGTGTCACCTATGTTAAAAGTGGGACAAAGAATTTGTTTACCTGTTTTACTGACAAGCAGCGGTTTGAGATTGAGGCAGGGAAAATTGTAGATATCCGGGCAAATCTGCTGGGCATGATTCCAGTTGTGGAATATGAACGCGCGGTTGATAGGACAGGTTGCTTTGAGCGGCAAATTGACCTTATGGACAACCTCAATTCCTTGGTGTCAAGCGTAGCGAATGATGCAGTGCAGCGAACGCAAGAAATCTGGTGGGCGCATAACACGGACTTTCCAGTAAACCCAGAAACGGGAGAGGAGGTTACTCCTAAGAGCGGACAATGGGTGAAAACGTATAGCGCAGAAGGGAAAGACGCAAAGATAGCTCCTTTGTCGAGCACATTGGATTCGGCTCCGGTTTTAGAGAATATCACAACGACACGCAATGAGATTTTGAAAAGGTGTTTTGTTCCAATGCAATACTCATCCGAAGGAGGAGGAAGTACCGGGATAGCCACGGACACTATGTCGGGATGGAACGCTACAGCAGTTGACGCGGCTAGGGAAGAACAGCTTGTACAGGGCGCAGCCAGAGAAGAACTAAAATTGATATTGCGGGCAATAAGTTTTGCGTCAACAGATAAATTGCCATCGGATAATCCTTTGAGGAAAATTCATCATACTGATATTAATATCCACTTCGTCAGACAGAAAAATTATGACTTGAATAGTAAAATAAATGCAAGCGCAGCGGCAGTCAATATAGGCGTACATCCTAGATGGGCGTTACAGATGGGCGGCGGCGTGTGGCCGGATATTGAGCAAGTATGGCTTGATAGCAAGGATACTATGGAAGCATACCAGAAGTCTTTGTTTGACAAGGATAAGGAAAATGAAGCACCAGAACGGCTGACACAGGATGAATCAGACCAGACAGAAAATAGCCCTGGTGTAGATGGGATGCAAACAAATAATTCAAAGCAAATAGTTTAATTACAGTCGGGAAACCGGCTGTTTTTATATGCCCCAGAGAAGGGGCTATACAAATATCGCAAACGGTAGAGAAACCGTAAAACGCAAAATAAGGAAGACAGAGAAGTCTATAATCGCAGAAAGGTAGGAATTTATATGGCGGAGAACATTGAATCAACAACAATGGCTGAAACTGAAAGTCAGGTCATCGAAACCCCAGGGCATGATACACCAACGGTAGAAGAACTGATGGCTGAACTGGCGAAGGAACGGGCAGAAAAGGCTAAATTGAAAAATTCATTTGATACAGCTTCTTCTGAGCTTTCCAATGCTAAAAAGCAGTTAAAAGCTAAAATGACAGCCGAGGAACAAGAGGCAGAGGCAAAGAAAGCCGCCGATGAAGCCAAAGATGCCAGAATCCAGGAACTTGAATCCAAATTCCGAACGATGGACTACAGCAAGCGGTATATGGGAATTGGCATGGATGAAAAGACAGCAGAGTCATTGTCCGAATTAACTGGAGAGTTGACTGATACAGATAAGTTTTTCTCTGCTTTAGGAAAATTTGTACAGGCAGTAAAAAAGCAGTCCGGTGAGGATGCACTTCAAACATATTTGAAGGATAACCCGGATATTAAGGCCGGCAGCGGGGCTACAAGCAAGGATGAGGCCTCTATCCAGTTTGCTACAAATCTGGCATCGCAAAAGGCCGGGCGTGGAATCAATGAAGATTTATTAAAAAGATTGCTATAAGGAGGATGAGCAAATGGCAAGAGGAGATATGAAAGTTGATACCTTAACTTATGTTTCCGAGCCCACGATTTTAAATCGTAAGGAAAAAGAAGCGATCGCAATGACGATTGATTTTACTAGTGTCACGGATACAAATAAGGTGACAGGAGAAAAAGTGGTGAAGGCTGGAACACCCGTTGATAAGAACGGTAAGCCGCAGAAAACCACACCGTTTACTGGAGCAGTAGGAATTCTTTATCGGGATACTTATGAATCCAGGCCACAGGGGGCACTTTTGAAAAAAGCTTACATACATACGAAAAGGGCACAGGACAATAGCGGATGCACATATGATGCAAAACTGGTAGCGGCTTTGGTAAATGCTGGCTGCCGCATTGTATTTGAGGAACCCGGAGTTGTTGGGACTATTCCAGACGCAGCCAGCGGAGGAGGCGCTTAATAAATTTGCCGACTAATAAAATTTGAAGTTAGTTGCTGACCCCTAAAAGTTTACGGGGTGGAAAGGAGAAAAATGAAGTTATCTGATGTTTTTACGGCGAAAGCAATCGCCGCTTACATTACAAATGACCCGAGTAGCAATCTTCCCTATTATGGGGAAGTATTTTTTCCGGCAATTAAAAAGACCGGAGTTGATTTGAAATGGATTAAGATTAGAAAAGGGCTTGGCGTTGCCCTGAAACCGTCCGCATTTGATTCTATGGCTACCATTCGCACCAGAGGCGGATTTAAGGCAACAAAAGAGCAAATGCCCTTATTTAGGGAGTCGATGCAGATTGACGAGACTGACATGCTGGAGATTCAGAGAGCGCAGGATTCCAATGACCCTTATGTCCAGGATGTGCTTAGACACATTTTTGATGATGCAGCAGAATTGACCCTTGGCGCTGATATTTCTGCTGAGAAGATGAGAATGAATCTACTGGCACCTATCAATGGCACTATGCAGATTTCTGTTGGAATGGCAGACAACACAATTTACAACTATAAATATGACGAGGATGGAACATGGAAATCGGAACATTATGTAGAACTGACTGGAACGGATACTTGGGACAAACCAGAAACAGCAAAGCCATTGAGTGATATCGCAGAGGGTACCGCATATCTGGCAAATCTTGGTTTTAAACCTAGATTTGCGATGATGACTACGAAAACGTTTAATTATCTGATTGACAATGAGCAGATGATGAACGCAATGATTACCGCTTCTGGTGTAAAAAATGCATATCTGGATGCAAAGGGAACTAGGGACTTGTTTGAATTAAAAACAGAGCTTCAGCTTATCAAAAACGATAAGAGATATACAGATTTTGATGGCACGGACAAGAACTTCTTCCCTGATGATTATGTAACTATTATCGGTGATGGAGTCCTGGGTAATACATATTACGGCACAACACCAGAGGAAAGAACGCTGCTGGGAGATTCTACAGTAGATGTATCTATCGTGAAGAATGGTATTGCGATTGCAAAGAAAACAGATTATGGTCCGCCTGTGCTGGTGTCTACCACGGCTTCACAGATTTGTTTGCCATCCTTCGAGGGAATGGATGCTATCTATGTAATCAAAGTGAAATAACGGAGGTCAAGCTATGAAGTATGACCATAAAGTAAAGTTCGGCGGGGTTTTGTACCTCGCCGAAGAAGAAGTTCCAAATGACGAAAAAGAAGAGCAGATAATGCCTTTTGATGATACGGATATTGCGTTTGAAGGTTCTGACGAGAAATATACATACGAGGATTTGAGCGCAATGACCGTCAAGGATATAAGAAAGTTGGCGGAAGATAATGGAATTATGATTACTAAAGTTATTAAAGATGAAGTGATTGGGGAATTTCTTTCCCAACAAATATAAAGGCAGGTGAGCAGAGTGGAGTTGGAAATACTTCAAGATTTGAAAAATTATTTTGGAGATGATTATGAGGAAGAGCAGGAATCTACTCTGCTCTTTTGCATCAAACGTTCAATAAAATCTTTTAAAAATAAAAGGAACTATCCTAGCGCTTATCCCCAAATTATGATTGAGAAGGATATGGACAAGTATTATTCTTGTCTCTTGGATTTGTCTTTATATTGGGCCATAAAACAAGGATATGAATTTCAAGGTTCTCATTCTGAAAATAGTACAAACCGATCTTGGGAAAGTGAATCGGAGATTTATTCTTTGCACAATGTTATTCCAATAGCAAGAATTTTATAGTTTTTGCAGTAAAAGCCGGTGCGTGGTTAAGGTAATTCCCTCCCGCTTTAATCGCAGGGTGCCAACAATGAGTGTGGTTGGGGAGTTGGCAAAATTAAAAAAGGGAGAGAAGAAAAAGAAGAGGTGTTTAAATGGGATGTGAAAATAATTGCGTGAATGAACACCGATTAAAAAAAATCGAAGAAGATTTTAAGGAATTTAGAGATAAGAACTCTAAAGATCATAAAGAGTTTTTTAATCGACTGGAAGATGTTGAGAAAGACATGATTTCTTCTAAAAGCGACAGGGAGCACATTAATGAGAAATTAGACGAAATCAGCGGTAATGTTAAGGTTCTTATGGAAAAACCTGGGAAAAGATATGAAACGATTGCTACAAGTGTTTTGACAGGAATAATCGGAGCGTTAATAGGATTTATCGCAAGCGGTGTTTTTCCGATGTAGCTAGATTCCATTTCAGGGAGGGAAGTGGAATGGATTTAAAAAGAAATTTTTATAAGGAATTTATAAAAGAAGAAATTGATTTTTATTTGAGGGAGGCAAACTTTGATGAAAGGGAGCGCTCCCTCTTTTTGTATAGAAATAGTAAAATTCCATTGGAAGAAGTAGCAGAAAAAATGAATTGTAGCGTTAGCACTATTAACAGAATAAATCGAACGATGAAAACAAAGATCATCAAAACAGCACCTAAATATTATAGAGGAATTTCAGAAAATTGGAAATGACATATTGGTGATAGAAATGTGACAGTTTTATGGAATGGTGAATAACGGTCCCGTCATTTAAAATTAAATCATAAAGACAGGGGAGGAAAACGTTATGCAACCATTTCCGACATATCAAAACTTCGGATATCAGCCACAGTATGGAGGATATCAACAGTATAATCCTTTACAACCGCAATATGACAGATTGGCTCAGATGCAGACACAGTATAATCAGCAACAGTTATATAACCAACCTGTTCAGCAGGCTCAAACTCCTGGTCTGAATGGAGAAATTGTGGATGGCCTGGACGTGGTAAAGGCGAAGAATGTTGACATGAGCGGCCAGCCTACCTTTTATCCAAAATCCGATTTGTCAGAAGTATATGTAAAAAGGCTTATGGCAGATGGAACAAGTCAGATTATTACATATAAGGCAGTTCAGCCGGAAGATGAAAAGCAAAAGGAAGATCAATCGTATGTTGATATTCAGATGCTTAATTCTATGCTTGGACAAGTTAAAGCAGAGATATTACAGGGAATTGGCGGAGAACTATCTGAGATTAAACAGATGATTACACCGATAGAATCTCCTAAAGTGCAGAGGGGAGGTAATCAGAAATGATGAATATGCAATTTAACCCGATGCAACTTATGCAAATGATGAAAAATGGAGGAAACCCTCGTCAAATGCTTATAAACATGATGAAACAACAGGCCGGAAATAATCCTGTGATGTCAAATGCTTTACAGATGATGGAAAAAGGAGATTCCAAAGGCTTAGAACAGCTTTGTAGGAATCTTGGGAAAGAAAAGAATGTTGATATAGATCAAATGATGAATCAGATAAAAAATCAGTTTGGAATGAAATAAATTAAATCGCTACAACAATTAAAAGAGCCGCGGAACTTTTGATTTTGTAAATATAAAAATCAATAAGGAGGTAATCTCTATGATGAGTGAGGGATTATCAGCGAGTGATGTTGCAGTTTTAACTGGCAACACTAATAACCGTGGCTGTAATGATGGCTTTGGATGGGGCGGAGAATGGATTTGGATTATTCTTCTGTTCTGCCTGTTCGGCTGGGGAGGCTTCGGCGGAGGCTGGGGTGGAAATGGTGGTGGATTTAATACACCTTCCGCGAATGGTGCTTTAACCAGAGCCGAAATGTTTGAGGGTTTCCAGGGACAGGGGTTCAACGATCGCCTGACAGGAATCCGTGATGGACAGTTTGGAATCGAACAGTCTTTGTGTAACGGATTTAATGGTGTGCAGCAGGGATTTAACTCTATTGCAACACAGATGGCAAATTGCTGCTGTGATTTAAAACAGGGGCAGGGCGAAATTTCCTATAATATCGCAATGCAGACCAATAGCTTACAGAACACCATGAATCAGAACGCAAACGCTCTCCAGAGTCAGCTTTGCAATGGATTTAGAGATGTGATTGATGCACAGAACGCAGGAACACAGAGAATCGTTGACCTGATTACTCAGGACAAGATTTCTTCTCTCCAGACTGAACTTCAGTCCGCGCAGCTTCAGCTTGCTAACGCAAATCAGACGACGAATATCGTTAATGCTTTACGCAGCCCGGCTCCTATTCCGGCTTATACGGTTCCTAACCCATACGCTTATACAGGGTGCGGATGCGGGACTTGCGGCTGCTAATGAGAAATCAGCAGTTGTTTGATAATCTCCAGATTTATGACACAGTTTTGCAGCTTATGACATTCTTGTGGGCTGCGGACGATGCAAGTAATACTGATATTATTGAGGAATTACAGAAACAAAATTCTAAATATCTGGAAACGATTATCAGACAGAACAAAAAAATAATAAGCATGTTGGAAACGCAAAGTTCCATATCTACACCTAAGTAGTCTTGCGAAAATAACGAAAAGGGGTAGACGTGGTAAGTTTATCCCTTTTCTTCATTGGAAAGGAGATAAAGAATATGGCTGAATTTACAAGCCCGTTTGTTCAGAGGATAGCGGCTGGGCAGAATGCAGTGTTGTTAGAAGATCCTGTTAAAAGTAGATGTGTAAATCATCGTGCAGGTTCTGGTCTGGTTTGTGTGGCAAATAGCGGAAACGACTGTAATCCTGCGAGATATAGAGTATATGGAAAGGCAAATATAGCTATTCCAACTGGCGGAACAGTTGGAGCGATTTCGCTTGGATTATCATTAAATGGAGAGGTGTTACAGACATCCCTTGCAACGGTTACTCCGGCAGCAGTAGAAAATTTCTTTAATGTCTCTTTTGAAGAAATTGTTTGCGCTGGGAAGTGCCAGGTAAACTTGGCAATAACCAATCCCAACACCCAGGCAATCGAAGTTGAAAATTTAACGCTTATTGTAGAGCGTGAGTGCTAGGAGGTGTCGGTATGCATGAATTGATTAAGAAGATTGAAGATATTGCTAAACAGGATATTGAGTGCATGGCAGCGAAGGGGTACGATCACATTGATCGGAAATGTTTTGGCGAGGCTGTAGATGTTTTGAAAGATGCTATGCAGATGAAATACTTTGTGGCGGAAACCATGAAAGCTTGTCTGGAAACTGAGTACATGAAGGAGATTAAAATTCCGAACAAAATCCATGAAGGCGAGCTGACAGAGAGAATGTTAGAGGAATACGATTCAAACCCGGATTTTGGAGTGATGGGAAATGGTAGATATGGTTATAGAGGACGTGCAGCAAATGGACGGTTTGTCCATCGCTCTGGTCGAGGACGTTCCGCTGGATATACCCCGTATCTTCATATAATGCCGGAGATGGATGAGTATGATGGAATGTACGATGAAATCCCTTATCCGATGACTGGCTATCGTATGGGTTATACAAGCGGAAGAAACGGAAACTACAGTGGAAATATGTCGAATACCGGAGGCGGTTCCGATAATGGCAGATATGGATATGATGGTATGAACAGACCTTCCAGATACGGCGAATCTTATGATCGCATGTCTGAGTATAGACGCCACTATACAGAGTCCAAAAATCCAGAGGATAAAAAGCACATGGAGGAATACATGAAACGTTATGCGAAAGACTTTATGGATTCTTTCAGCGAGGTAAAGGCTGACGCTGATCCGGCGGCATGGCAGGCATTGAAGCAGGATATGGTTAAATTTGTCCAGAGTATGTAAATAAGGAAACAGAAGGGCTTGTTGCTTTAGAGCAACAGGCTCTTTTGAATATAAAAAGAAAGATAGAAAGGTAGGAATAAAGATGATTTTACAGATTAGCAAGGGTAACAAAAAAATTTATCAAGAAGCGGAAAGTATTTCGTTATCTAAGGTGGATTTATCTGAAATGCCAAAAATCTCAAAAGACGATTTGTTAGAGGTTTTGAATTTAGAAGTAAACCCAGAGAATAAGATGTACTTTGATATGGATGGAGTAATGTCCGATGAAGAAAGACTTAATGCTGAAAAGGCGGTTAAGGTGGCTGTGCTTTTAGATGGAGAAATTTCTCATAATAATAAGACTTTGATTTTTTCAGGAAATACAACGATTTACCTTTTAAACAGTAATGGAAAGACGATACAGAGATTTTGAGTTGAAAAAGAAAAGATGAAAAGGGCTGGCTTTCTATGAGAGTTTAGCTCTTTTTGATTACAAAATTTAATTATAAAGGAGATGTGGTAGCATGGTAAGTATTTTTGAAGAACGTAATGTAAGAATAATTTGTAGTAAAAACAGGAGCGAAATATGGTTTAGTGCGATTGATGTTGGAGAAGAATTAGGGATCGCAAATATTCGTGATACACTAAGAAATATTGATCGTTCAGAAAAGAAGAAATTTACTAATGAAATGATTTCGGGTGTCGGAGTTTTCTACACCCGGAATTTTAATTCACCATTGAACAATTACGGAGAAACATTTGTATCTGAAGAAGCTGTTTATAATATGGCGTTCAGAAGCAACAAACCAGAAGCCAAGCTGTTTACAAAATGGGTAACAAAGGTATTAAAGCAAATCCGTGTAAATGGATTCTATGTTCTGGACGGAAAAGGAGAAGAGCGGTTAAAGACCAGAGAAGAGACAAAGAAAGTACGCCGGATGGAAACGGACACAATCAAGAAATATGTGGAGTACGCAAAATCGCAGGGCAGCACCCATGCAGATATGTACTACCAGAATTTCACGAAGCTGGTTCAGAACTGTTTGGGAATCGAAGCCGGGAGAAGAGATGATTTAGACCAGAAAACACTTTTGCGGTTGAAGTCTTTGGAAACGCTGATTGATATGCGACTGGAAAATTTATTGAAAACAGACATTCCCTATAAAGATATGTATGAGGATGTAAAAGAACTGATTCGGAGCATTTGACAGGAGGAGCTATGCAGGACTGTAAAGTAAATATTTTGGGAACGGAATGGAACATTATTTTTCAGACGATAGAACAGGACAAGGCATTTGCTGATTGTGATGGATATTGCGACCCGACAGTTAAGAAAATCCACGTCCGCCTATACACGGATGAAGAAGTGAAAGAACAGAAATTCGGATACGAAAGCAGAGAAGAACATAGAAAGAGGGTTATTCGTCACGAAATTCTACATGCGTTCATGTTCGAGAGTGGTTTGTGGCAAAATAGCTTTTGCGCTGATGTTCCGTGGGCTATGGGAGAAGAAATGATAGATTTCTATGCAATCCAGTCTCCAAAAATCTTCAAGGTATTTCAAGAACTGGATATTCTTTAAGCATTTTTTAATAAGAAACAGGAAGCATCACGGTTATTAAAATAATCGTGGCATTTCTTTAAATAGAAAATAAAAAAGAGCCTATAGGCTCTTGCCCGACGTTTTACATGGAAAGGAATTTCAACTTTTCAAGGGTCTACTGACGGCTTTGCGTTCCCTGTTATTTATATTGATTATATCAGAAATAGTTTAATTGTCAATAAGGTGGTGATACCATGATAGATGAATTTTATATAAATGGGATTCATTGGAATGTACAGTGGACGAATCCAAGCAATCCTATTTTGGTGGACAGGACAAATGTTTTGACCTGTGCAGTAACCGACCCAGAAACTATGACGATTTATCTATCAGATCGTCTTAAAGGAGAGTTTTTAAATCATGTGCTTATTCATGAGCTTGGACATTGCGTAATGTTCTCTTATGGACTTGTGAATGAAATTCATAGAATGTGCAAGAAACGATTCTGGATTGAAATGGAAGAATTTTGTGCGAACCTGCTTGCTGATTATGGACGACAGATATTTGGTATAGCCTATTCGGTATTAGGAGAACAGGCGATTCATGTTGTTCCTTATCATATGGAAAAACTTGTTGCGTAGGAGGTAATGTATGCATAGAAGTCCAGTAAGAGATAGACAAAAAGTATGGTGGGTTACGATAGAAGAAATCCACGAGGGAATAGATAATATAATAAAATATGGAAAGCCGGAAATGCGCAAACAAACCGTAAGCGCAACTAGCGGCACACCGGAGGAAATAGCGGCTGGGATTGTACCTAACTATGACCGATATGTTACTCATTATAAATCTAAAAGTAAGCCTTTCAATCCAGTTGAGGGAATGGGGGTATTTGTTGATGTAGAGCCTGAGTTGGATGAGACTGGAAATCTGGTTATGGAGGAAGATGGATATACGCCAGTTACGCCGCCAGATTATCGGCTGGTTAAGATTTTGGACACGAAAAAGGGAAGCGTGGCGAGGTATGGGATAAGCAAAGTGGGAGGGAATCAATGATGGTCGTTATTAACGAAAAAATTCACTTAGAACCATGCAAATATTGTGGTGGTAGAGCATACATAGATATTTTATTTGATAAACCATATATAAACGCACATCATACAAGAAAATGTAAAATGAGACCGGATACATGGCTACTATCTTCTGAACCATTAAATAAACAAATTAAAGCGTGGAATATGAAAGTGAAGAAACAGTAATGGTACGAAAAACAATGAAAATCAATCTCCTTGATGGCGGAAAATCGTTACAACAGGCAATCCGGCAGATAGAACAGTATAAGAATGATTTGTCGAGGAAATGCGAGGAGATTTGTAGGCGGTTATCGGAAATTGGCGTTCAGGTCGCGAATACAGTACTTAGAGAAGGAAAACTAGAGGATTATCAGCCCTCTACTAAAGTCAGTTATGAAATTGATACCAGTGGAAATATAGTACGGGCAAAGATAATAATTTCTGGCCCGTACATTTTATTTCTGGAATTTGGAAGCGGTATTCGCTACAGTGGTACAAAAAATCCAAAAGTGGCGGAGTTGGGCTATGGTCCTGGCACATATCCATCAAATGCTCCACAGCAAAATCCGCCGTATGATAACTGGGAAAGCCCAACAGGGTGGTATTACTATGGAGATGATGGAAAAGTTCATCACACTTTCGGCGTTCAGGCAAAAATGCCTGTGTATCGTGCATCAGTCGAAATAATGAAAAGTGTTAATGAAGTGGCGAAAGAGATATTTGGCTGATTATTTTTCCACATTTTTATTGATAAAATCTTTAATCGCCATATCCAGTATTTTGCTAATCGGTATCATAGTTTTTTGAGAATAAGACTATAGATCGAATTGATGTAAATGGAAACTATTGTCCGGAAAATTGTAGATGGGCCGATTGCGAAACGCAGAACTATAATAAAAGAGTCACAAGAAAAGTTGTTATTGATGGAGAAGAAAAGACTTTAAAAGACATAGAAAAAGAATACGGAATTTCTATGTCAACACTGCGTACAAGGTATATAAGATACAAAAAAGGAATATACACAGTCTCAGATTTGATTTCAAAGGATAAGATTTACAAACCACAAAAGAATAACACATTTATAGAAGTGGAAGGAATTACAAAAAGACTATGCGATTGGGAAAGGGAAACTGGAATTGGGAGAAAAACAATTATGAATAGATATAAAAGAGGGGTTAGAGGGAAAGAACTTTTTAAACCAACATATACCAAAAAAGGAGATGGCGGTAATTAAATGACAATCTTAGAAATGATAAACACAATTTATTCTCAATGGACTGACGCAATAAAGGATAAAGTAACCGGATACTCAATGGAAAACAGTGCTACGGTTACAAAATTACCTTACGCCACAATGTACTTTACAGGTATTCCGGGTAGCGATTGGGATTTAAAGGGAGATGAGGCTGCGGTAACACCGACGGCACAGATTGATATTTACACGAAAGGGCAGAGAGCTTTAACACAAGCATATGAGATTGATGATTTATCACATGCTTGTCTTACCAGTATGGGATTCAGAAGAAGTATGGGGCCGGAATTAATTCAGTCCACAGACCCGTCAATCAAACGCCTTACGAGTAGGTATACAAGAATTGTTGGCTATGGGGATTCTTTGGAAATATGAGTACCTACAAGGTTTAAATATGAATTATAATATAAGATAGAAGGAATAAGAAAAGAGGAATCTTGGAAACAAGGTTCCTTTTTTTGCGCAGAAAGGAGGAACACAAATGCAGATCAACGATAAAGTTTACAATATTTTGAAATATGTCGCTCAAATTGCACTTCCCGCATTGGGTACATTGTATTTTGCCCTTGCTGGAATTTGGGGATTTCCTTATGGAGAAGAGATCGTTGGAACTATTACGGCGGTTGATACTTTCCTGGGAGTTCTTTTGGGAATTAGTGCGGCGACGTACAGCAGAAAGAATCAGGCCATTGACAACAAAGAGACGAAATAGAAAGGTTTGGTGATCCTAAATCTATCTCCCAGCATGAGGGTTAGAGTGCAACTGTTTAGAATTTTTGAATAGTTCAAATATTTAACTGATTTTGAACTAACAATTTCATGGTTCAATATTTTGAGATTTTTTAGAATATGTAAGACAATGAATAACCACTGTTCCTTATCGGGCGGTGGTTATTTTTAAACCTATCGAAATCGAGAGGATTAAACAAATAAACCAGAAAAGGAGATTGAGTTTATGTTAGTAGAAATTGTTGGGAAAAGATATGAGGAAAAGTTAGTTACAACAAGCCTGAGAATAGCAGAAACATTTACCTACTATGATGAAGAAAGCGGAAGGCAATATACAAGAGAACACAAAGCTGTTCTAAGAGCCATTCGCGATTTAAAATGCAGCGAAAAATTTCGCGGTGAACATTATTCACCGTCAGAATACGTGGACGAAAGAGGGAAAAGGCAACCATGTATAATTATGGATAAAGACGGCTTTGTATTACTTGTTATGGGATTTACAGACCCGAAAGCAATGTTTTACAAGGAAAAATATATTGAAGCCTTTAATTCCATGGAGTCCGAACTCAAACGTATTTACACAGAACGACAGCAATGGCAGATTGAAAGAGATAAAGGCGTTGTAATTCGTCATATCTTAACCGATACAATTAAGATGAAAATATCCGACAGTCCACATAAGCGATTTGCTTATCCTAATTATACTAATTTGATTTATCGAACTTTGTTCGGGAAAACAGCAAAAGAATTAGAGGAAGAATTTGGGGTGAAACCGAAAGAAAATTTAAGAGACTATTTTACTGGGGAATCATTATCCCAAGTTCAGGGCATGGAAATGCTTGTAAGTAGCCTTATAAACTGTGGCTGGGGCTACAAAGAGATAAAAGAATTTATTGAAACAGAATCCAAGAAAATGATAGCTTAATGCAAATTGTATTGAGCTATTTTTTTATTACCGACTACCAGACAGGTAGTCGCTGACCGCATAAAGTTAGCGGTAGAAAGGAGAAAATATGGCAGCACCAGGTGTTAGTACACTAGGCGTATTATTCGGTTATGGAGTAGAAACTGTGGCAGGAACAAAGCCAGAAAAATTTACATTATTGACAAGAATTAATCAGATCGGTGGAATTTCTATTGATGTTGAAACGATTGATGCCTCTGCACTGGAAGATAAAGTAGAAAAAACAGTTGCTGGTCGAGGAAGTACAGGTGGAACATTCACGGTAACAGTAAATGTTACTGACGAAACATTAGAAGAGTGGGAAGCGTTAATCGAAGCATACAAAACAGGAAAAACAGGTGGAAAGTCCACGTGGTTTGAAACTTTTATTCCTACTTTGCAAAAAGCATTTTATGTTGTTGCAGAGCCACCCACTACAATTCCGCAGCCTGAATTTGACCAAAATGGATTATTGGCAGTAGAAATGACGTTAACGATTAACGATTATAAGGGGCCTGACACACCGATTAAACCGACAGCGGGGGAATCATGAGCTTCTCTCGTTTATCGCTTGACAAGAGAAGCAAGGATGATGAAAGCGAATTGATATTTTAAAGGGAGGATAACGCATGTATAAAATTCTAACAATTGGTGGAGAAGATTATAAATTAGAGTACACGATAGAAGCGGCACTATATTCGGATTGTGTGGCGAAGTTATCTAAATTTCTAACGAATATGGGACAAGCAGAAAACGAAAAGGATATAGAGAAACTTTTAGATGGCGTTTCGAATATACCACAGACCGCATTGACAATTTTTTACGCTGGACTCATGGAAGCACATGGAACTCACGCAGATGGAGATGGGAGAGTGCCAGATATCCAGACTGCAAAACGACTGTTAGCGCAATATGCAAAAGAACATGCTGAAGATGATATAGGAAACTTTTACGGTATCTTGGAGATATGTATTGAGCAAATGGGAGAAGACGATTTTTTCAAATTGGTGGGACTAGACAGGATTATAGCTGCCGGTCAGAAGAAAGTGAAAAAAGTGCCGAAAGTTCCACAAGATCATCTAAGAAAAGTTTCAGGTCAGTAATTCTTGAAGAATTATACCCACAAGCGATTCGATGTGGAATGACGAAGAAAACATTTTTTCATTCTACATTGAGGGAAGTTAAATTATACATTGATGCGTTTTACATGGAAAAGGATTATCAGAGTAAATGCATAGAGCATCAGTCTTGGCTTACTGGTGCATATGTAATGAACGCGGTAGTTGCGGCTTTTAATAAAAAAGCAAAGTACCCAGAAAATCCTTTATTAGAAAACACTAAAACAATTAAAGAGATAGCGAAGAATAACAATAAATCAGAAGAAGAAATGAATCAGGAGTTACTTTACATGACATTAAGAGTAAGGCAGACTAATGCCAGACTCGAGAAGAGATAGGGCGGGGCAAGAACCCCGCCCTTTTGTTGGTTATCAACGAGATGATAATCATTAACCTCAAAAAATTAGGAGGTAGGTATATGGGAAGTGGAAACATTGATAATCTGGATATAAGAATATCCGCCGATGCAAACAAAGCGCAAAAATCACTGGAATCATTAGCGAGGACTTTAGACAAAGTCAACAAGTCATTTAAAGGTATGAACACGGTGGCTGTGGGGAATTTTTCAAGAAATGTAAATACTCTTGCAAGTTCTCTCAGGGCTTTGAATGGTTTAAAAATATCAGTACCCAAAGTATCAGGATTGGCTAAGGAGATGGCAGCATTAAGTAAAGTGGATTTCGCTAAACTTAATGCCGGGATAGAACCAATACGGAATATGGCCTCTGCTATTAAATCTATGGAGGGGATAGAAAATATCCAGGTTCCCAAAATAGATACAAAAAATTTAAGTTCTTTGGCGAATGCAGCAAAAAAATTTTCAGATATCAAAACAGAAAACATGCCGGAGGTTGCGGAAGGACTGAAAAAAATATCTGAATCCATGGAAGTGCTTTCGAAAATAACATTTAGTGATCGGAATTTAAACAATGTTATTAATGCACTAAATCGTTTGTTTAAAGCGGATTTTTCGAAATTCAATCCATCGGATTTTGATAAGATCACAAAGTCGATTAGTGCGTTAAGCACGATGCCGGATGTGTCAAACAGCATTAATAGATTTGTAGCATCTTTGGCTAGGCTTTCTAATGCTGGAAATAAAATCACGGTAGTATCCGATAAATTACCGGAATTATCAAGAGCTCTTAGCAAAATGATTCGTGATATGTCAAAAGCCAGAAACATATCGAAATCAACGAATGAATTTGTTTCATCAATCGCACGACTGGCGAATGCCGGTGACAAGGCCACAAAAACTTCTTTAGGGTTGGGAGTTCTTGCATACGAAACTTTGAATTTTTTCAATGTGATGAAAAACGCGCCGCGTATTAGCAGTAACACACTGCGCATGGTGGAAGCATTGTCCAGGTTGGCCAGTGCCGGGAATAGAGTTGGCTCGTCAACAAGCGGTGTACAAACTGCATTTAGTAAATTAACTAATCTGTCTACAAAAGCTGGAAATGTTGTAAAGAAATCCGTTTCTGCGATTGTAAATGCTTTTAAGCAGTTGGGAAATTCTAGTTCTTCTGTAAATAAGGCTACGTTAAGTTTGAAAAATTTATTATCCACAGCACTTCTTTATAGAGGGGCAACAGGACTTTATAATTGGGCCAAACAAGCTACCATGCTAGGTTCTAATATTACAGAAGTGGAGAACGTGGTTAATGTTGCGTTTGGTAGCATGGCAAATCAGGCTTATGAATTTGCTTCTACAGCTACAGAACAATTTGGACTTTCGGAATTGGCTGCAAAACAATACTCGGGAACCATGATGTCTATGTTAAAAGCATCTGGTGTAGCAACAGATTCGGCAGCAGAAATGTCTACAACTTTGGCTGGATTAGCAGGCGATTTGGCATCATTTTATAATATTGACACAGATGCAGCATTTTACAAGATTCGTGCAGGAATAGCGGGTAGACAATTTGCCCCTTGTCGCTGTAAGGCGGCATAGAAAATCGACCAAAATCGGTAAAAGCTAAATTGATAAAATGAAAAATATATCGGGTATTTATAAGATAACTAACAACGTTAATGGAAAATTTTATATTGGCTCATCGCAAAATATCTCTCGTAGATGGTATGACCACAAAAGGGAACTTCGCATACAGAAACACCATAATAAGTATCTACAACGTGCTTGGAATAAGTATGGAGAAGAAAATTTTTCTTTTGAGATAGTTGAAGAATGCAAAGTAGAGGAACTAAGTGATCGAGAGCAATTATACATCGAAAAATATGTAAACAGTGATTTTTGCTATAATATTTCGATTGACACAATCGCTCCTATGCGTGGGAAAAAACATTCGGAAGAAGCGAAGCGAAAAATGTCAGAATCCAGAAAGGGATTAATGGTAGGACCGAAAAATCATATGTATGGAAAGCATTTATCAGATGAAGAGAAGAAAAAGCTTTCCTTGGCTTTTTCGGGAGAGAAAAATCCTATGTATGGAAAACATTTATCCGATGAGTCTAAAAGAAAAATATCGGAGGCTCATAAAGGAACGAAATGTCCAGAATATTTAAAAAGAAGATATAGACTTGAAATGCTTGGGAGCGGTAATCCGTTTTACGGAAAACATCACAGTAAAAAGTCTTTAGAGTTAATGAGCAAGAATAGAACGGGGCTTTTAAAAGGAGCAGATAGTCCTGTTAGTAGAAAAGTTGTTAGAATATCCGAGAATACCAATGAAATCAAAATATATGATACGGTAACAGAAGCTGCAAAAAGCAATAATGCTCAAAGGTCACACATAGCACTTGTGTGCAGGGGAGAAAGAAAACATGCAGGCGGATACCGGTGGATGTATTTTGAAGATTATCAACATGCTAATACCGAGGTAAGCGATCAGATTGCGAAAGGCTGATTGCCACCGTAACGCGTAGGAGTTGAAAAAATATAATACTCCCAAGAGTGGTTGACAACCATAATAGGTAAATATACGAGATATTTTATTTTATGGTTGAAAATGTACGCTGAACCGGGGATGAAGCAACATCCCGTAATGCGAGGAAACTCCCGGAAGCATCGGATAAAAAGCCGGTGCGGTAACATAATTGGAAATCGAACCTTTGCGGCAGCTTGGCGTAGATATGACTGTGGCATCCTTGGAGGCATATGCTTTAGCAAATGGAATCACAAAATCGTATATGTCCATGTCGCAAGCTGAGAAGGTAATGCTGCGGTACAATTATTTAATGTCTGTTACATCTGACCAACAAGGAGACTGGGCCAGGACTTCACAAAGCTTTGCAAACCAATTCCGATTATTAAAACTGAACTTTCAATCTTTATCAGCAACCATGGGACAAGGTTTCATAGCTGTAATATTGCCGGTTATACAAGGCTTAAATGCGCTCTTGGCCAAACTCCAAGAGGTAGCAAAAGCGTTTCGGAATTTTCTCTATGTTTTGACAGGATATGAATCACCTGGCGGCCAGTCTGGTATTGTAAATGATCTTGCAGGCGTTGGGGATGCATCTGTTGGACTTGATGATCTTGCAGGCGCGGGAGAGGATGCTTCATCTGGTTTAGACGATGCGACAGAAAGCGCCCAGGATTTAAAGAAAGCATTATCAGTTTTATCGTTTGATGAATTGAATCAGTTATCGTCGATTGATACCTCTTCGCTGGATTCCAGCGTTGGGGATTTAGGGGATATTAGCGACGGTATTAACAATAGCTTAGGAAATGGCGAACTGGTTCCGAGTGATATTTTCAAGGATACCCCGGTAGAAAAATATATTTCTGAGTTAGCCGAAAGAATGAGAAAGGCAGCCGAAAAAGAGGACTGGGAAGAACTTGGAAAGATCATTGCAGGGGAAATTAACAAAGGACTGAAGAAGATTTACGATGTTATTAATTGGAATAACGTCGGACCTAAGATAACCGCATTTGTAACAGCTTTTACCAGAACTTTTAATAGCCTAGTTGATAATATTGACTGGAATTTAATGGGGAGAACCATTGGGGCCGGAGTCAATACAATCGTAAATACCTTGAATCTTCTTATTGGGGATGGAGGAATTGATTTTACCAATATTGGGACAAAGATTGCCACAGGGTTACGTGGCGCAATCAAAGAAATAGACTGGGGGAACCTGGGTAATCTTTTAGGAAATTACTTTATGATTTCTTGGGACATGCTTTCTGGATTTGTGCAGGAGATGTCTAAGGAAGACGGAGCAGGTATTACGGGCTGGGATGAGTTAGGGACTTCATTAGGAGAAGCTGTCAATGGTATATTCGAGAAGATTGATTTTGGCGAAATTGGAACTACTTTAGTAACCGGAATTAACGGAGCATTTTCAACCCTTAAAAGTTTTACGGATGAAGTAGAATGGGACGATCTCGCTACAAATATATCTACAGGAATAAATAATGCCATTCATAATTTCAACTGGCCTGAGAATGGACAAGCGTTAAATCAGTTTATTGGCGACTTCCTGGGAGCTTTGCTTCAAATAGCACAAGATACAGATTGGGAAGAGTTAGGAAGGGGCATTGGGGAATTTCTAGGAGAGATCGACTGGCTTAAACACTTAGGAACGGTTATATCCATAATTGTAGAAACTTTAGGGGGACTATTTGATGGATTAGAAGAATCTGGAATGGCTGGGAAAATAGCAGCGTTTCTAGGAAAAGCTTTTATTGCGGTAAAAATAGCGAATATAACAGGAATAGGAAGTCTTATCGGAAAAATAGTTTCCCTTATGGGAACACGGTTTATGTCCAGGAGTTCTACAGGGAGCTTAGGGCAAAGTATAGGAACATTTATTAATAGAGCTTTTTCTATTGGTGGGTCTTTAGCAAAAGCCGGAGGCGCGGCTTTAGCAGTTGATTTATTTGGAAAATTGAAGGATGTTATTTCTGGAACCAGAAAAGAAACAATAGAAGCCACTACTGCTTTTACAGTCATAGAAAGAGCATTATCTAAATTTGTAGAAAGCGGAGACATTACATTAGACCAATTCTATAAATTAGCTAATGGTGTGAATGATATTAATAATGGGACAAAAACTTTTGATGATGTTTTGACCGAAGTGAATTCTACATTAGAAGAAGCAGGGGTTTCTTCAGAAGAATTTCAAAATGCAATTTATGAAGCAACAGAGCAAACAGGAATTAATGTTGATAAATTGTCTAATAAAGTGATAGCAGCAATGGAATCAGCAGGATATTCTTTTACTGAAACAAGCGATAAGGTTAGCGAGAATTCTATCAAAATTGGAAATAATATTATAAATGCGGCGAGCGAAATAGATAAGGCAAAAGGTATTTGGATTCAGGGACTCAATGGATGGGAACAGGTAACTGGGGAAAAAGCTCTTGGCATTTATGCTGGAATTCAATCAGGCTTATATCCTGAGAACGGACAAGGATATTATGATTTAGGAAATGGCGTACTTGCAAGTTTTGGAAATGGTATTACAGAAGGAACAGAGAATTTCAAAACCACGTTAGATACCACATTGCTCCAAGCGTTAAGAGACAAGCTTCCTGAAGGCTATACGTTGGGATATGATAATGGAAAATTCACTGTTCAGCAATATGAAGCTGGAATTAACGAAGGGGCACTCACATTAGGGGAAACCTTAAACAACGCTACTATCGCAAAGATCAACAGCATTCTTCCCCAAGGAAGTATTCTTACATATCAAAATGGACAGTGGACAATACAACAGTATGCTTCGGGCATGAGTCAAAATGGCGAAGGTACGGACTTGGCGATTAGTGCTGCTACCATAGACAAAATTAGCGCTATTTTACCAGAGGGAGTTACAATCGCATACAATAACGGAACACAAACGATCGATGGATATAAGAGTGGACTGAATGATACTGGGGATACAGTTTTTGATTCATTAAAAAGAGTGTTCTTGGATGGAATAAATTTAGATGAAGAATTGAAGGAAAAATATTCCGGTTATGCAGCTTTGTCTGTAAAAGGATATAACGAAAAAATAGAAGAGTTAAAATCTGAAACTGAAAACCAAATGGAAGATTTAGCTCATAATGGAATCATGTTACCGTTTGCTGGAATGCTTGAAATTAATTCACCTTCTAGGGTATTTGAAGGATATGGCGAAAATGTATCTGAAGGGTTGGCGAAAGGTATTGATGCAAAGGCCGATGAACCTACCAGCAGAATAGAAAATATAGGAAGCTCCTTGATAGACATGATTAGCGACACAATGAATAATCTTTCCGACAAATTCAGTGAGGGTGAGAACTCTGCACAAAATAGCGCGAATTCCATTCAAGATGCTTTTTCTAATTTATATATTCCGCTCCCGCATGTGAACTGGGATTGGAATTATGTCAGTGTAGGAGACTGGGAGATACCAATTCCTGATTTTTCTATTGATTGGTATAAAACTGGTGGACTTTTTACTAGGGCCACGATTGCAGGAATAGGTGAAGCTGGCAATGAGGCGGTTTTGCCATTGGAAAATAAACGGACTATGGGGATGATCGCAGATAGTATCTTAGCTAATGCATCTGTAGGCATGGATGAAAGAATTTTAACAGAGGCCGTAGCAAGAGGTGTAGCAATGGCTATGATGAATAATAATCAGAATCAGCCGCCTATTAATGTATACGCAACATTATATACTGAAGATAACGAAGTTTTAGCTAGGGCAGTACAAAAGGGGCAGGACAGCATAGATTACAGGTTTAATCCTTCGGTAGCTTGGTAATTTTTTTGAAAGCCTTGACGAAAATCTCTTTTTTGTAGTACAATGTATTACAAGAAAGGAGATGAGTTTATGAGCTTTTCAATTAGACTTACCCCAGAAGAAAAATCTCTTGCCGAGAGTTATGCAAAACTTCATTCATTGTCTGTTGGCGAGGCTTTTAAAAGGGCATTATTTGAGAGAATCGAGGATGAGTACGATATTGTTGTAGCAGATGAAGCTTACAAAGAATACTTGGATAGTGGCTGTAAATCTACTCCTATCGCTGATTTTTGGAGGGAGTTAGACGATGAAATACAATGTTGAGTTATCCGACCGGTTTAAGCGAGAATTCAAGAAATTGGATAAATACACACAGAAGATTATTAGATCATGGATAGATAAGAATCTTGTCGGGACTGAAAATCCACGCCAGTATGGTAAAGGATTGACGGCAAACCGTAGCGGTCAATGGAGATACCGAATAGGAGATTATCGTCTTATTTGCCAGATAGAGGATTCTGAGCTAATTATTCTTGCTTTGTCCGTTGGACATAGAAGATAAGTTTATGATATGTAAGTTTCCCCGGCTTTTATAAGCCGGGGAATTTTTACGTCAGTAACATGATTCATGAAAACGATTGTTACAAATCCCTTCTGTCATAAAGTGGCAAATGCTATAATCGCAGTTTTGATATTGTGTCTGGAAATGCTTATCAATCATATCACGGTACATATCAACATCCAGTCGATCATCTCTCATTAGATCAGTACCGCATTGAATAGCAGAAACAACACTGTCCATAGATTTCTTGGATAAGCGAGGATGCTCTTCATGGAAGGTATTTATGTACGATTGATAATAGTATTCTATGATGTCTATGTAAGGCTGCGGATCATCAGCTGCTACTTTATTACAGGAATTTATAATTTGTTTTTCTAAAATAGACCAATCGAAGACAGCGCTACGCTTTGGCGTTGCGCCATTTAATATATCTGTAGTCTTTGTAGTAGTCTCTGTGTAGTCTATGGTATAGGTTTGGTCATTTTGTCCTTTTCCAATCGTCCAATTTGACCTTATTGTGTGGCCAATTTGGCCATATGAAGAAATGATATTTTCGTAAGTTCCATAGTCAATGGTGTACCATTTTGTTTGGTCGAATTTGACTTTGTTATAATTTCCAGTCAAAAGAAGTCCCATTTTTTCTAATGACGTAAATGTCCGGCGCAATGTCCTGATAGAAAAAAATGGGAATTGCTCCTGCCATTGTTCGTAGGTATTATATACCCAGTAATGACCGTCAATATAATCCTGCTTACTTTTTTCTTTAATTTTAAGCCAATAATGCACTTGCTGTAATATGATGGATTCATTCAATCCTATAATGGTTGCCAAAGTTGGCATAACCTGTAAAGGATGTTCGTCAAGAAGTAAATTACTGATAATAACACCTCCTATAGTGATTCGTTGAACCCTTCCTTACCTTCGCAATAAAAAACGAATTTAGAATTATTTTTTATTTGTCCACGTTTTAATCATCCGAAATTATTTTATCCCAAGTGAAGCTCTTTCTTTAATGCTTCTTGGAGAATCTTGGAAAAATTCACATTTTTTTCTAATGCAGCAGTATTAAGCCATGCAGGAATAGTAAGAGTTTTTTTGACAGATTTTTCAAAATGTTCTTTTGCATAGGAAGCAACGTCTACAGATACCATATTAACGAAAGATTCACATTCTGGCGCTTCTGGGTCTAACTCTTTTGCGATAACATTCGGGTCAATATCAGATAGTTTAGAAGGACTGGGTACACTTTCTCCGTCCATTTTGCAAGTATGAAGATATCCGGCTAAACATTCAATAGCCATTTCCATAGCATTTTCAAAATCATCTCCTTGTGTGGCAAGATAATTTAAATCTGGAAAAACGACAGAATAGCCGCCGTTTTCTTCTTGAAAAAAACAAGCTGGATAAATTGATAACATATGAATATACCTCCTATTATGATAATACAGGCATTGGGGCTATTTAAGCCCCGCCTGCTTTTTGATGGAATTTTCTGTTTTCTTGGTCAAATCTTTTCCCTGATGAAAAGGGATTGTGACTTTTTCAGGCTTTATCGGATGTGTATAGTGTCTATGTGAGCCTTCCTGGCTTTTGAAAATCCATCCGTCTGCAAGGATTAGTTTTTCCATCTCTTTTGGTTTTATTGGCATCTTACTTTTCCTCCTTGCACTATTATAATACCATACTATACGTGTTTTGTCAATACGTATAATACAAATGTGTATGGAAATATCATTAAAAGTCTCTTAAAAAGTTTGCAGAATTTTACCGAGTATAAAAGGGTATCGTGAGAATTTTAAAAAAACTATTGCAATCAAAATCAGGAATTTGCTGAATACTTTTATTACTTTTTCATGAATTTTCTTTCGCTTAAATGGATTTAATGGTATAATTTGTAGAGAAGGGAGGAAGAGAAATGGCTTTAATAAAGTGTCCAGGTTGTGGAACTGAAATAAGCGAGAGAGCTGAAGAATGCCCAATTTGTGGTAGAACTATTTCCAAAAGTAGTAGAGATGAAAACATGATGAAATGTTATAAATGTGGACGTCTTATTCAAAGGGATATTTCGATTTGCCCTTTTTGCGGATACCATTATGGCACATATAAAAACAAAAAAATGAATGAGCCTAATCTTGAAAGGAATTCTTTTTGGCATCGCAGAAAGAAGTGGCCAATATTTGTAGTTATATTGTTATTAATTTGGGTAGTGTCAAAACATGAAACAAATTCAGATAATAAAAGCAATTTAGACCAAGAGGATATATGGCTCGATGGATATACAAATTTAGATGATTTTGATTATTATATAAATGGTGACGATATACATATTAAAAGATACGAAGGTAATGAAGATAAAATTCGTGTGAATTCTTCTTATAACGGAAAAAAAGTTGTATCGTTTGAAGATGCTACATTTATGTTTTGCGATGCAATTAGCGTTGTAATTCCAGAAGGCACGAAGCATTTAGATAATCCAACATTTAATAGTTCTGATATAAAATATATTTTTTTACCATCTACATTAGAGGATGTAGAAGATGAATTTTGGGGATATTTACATAATATTGAAAAGATATACTATGGCGGAACAAATGAACAATGGAATAAAATGTGTCAATTTGGAAGAAAAGGCATAGAAGCGAATGAATTATTTTGCAAAGTAGATCCTGATGATCTGGGAACGGAAAAATCCGAATCATCACCAATCGTTATGCAAGAAGTAGTAGAAAAGGATTCTAAAGATGAAAGTGACAATTCTAGTAAATTAGAAAAAGAGAGTTTATCGTCAAAAGAACAATTTGTGGAAGATTCTTCGAAATATTTGTCAGCGGATATCGCAAATAAACTGTATACTATTATTACTTCTGATCTAGGATTTGAAAAAGTAGAGTTTGTTGGAAAAGACAATGTAGGGGACTCGGTGTGGAATGTATATTGTGACGACATTTCTGTATTGGTTGTAGCGAGTGATGATGTATATAGGATATGGAGTGGGGACTATACGTTCTATGAAGAAGGGACGGTAGTTACGACAAAACAGCAGATGAATGAAACGTTTGTAAAAGATGAAGATAGAACAAGTTACTATGTCATTGCACAAGATATTGTAATGCAATATTTGAAAAATCCGACTTCTGCAAAATTTCCATGGGGTACTGATGAAATTGGATTCGCTAAAAGTGGTAATGTTATAGCTGTGCAAGGATATGTAGATGCAACTAACTCTTTCGGAGGGCAAGTCCGAAGCCAATGGACGGTAGAGTTTAGGGTAACAGATTTAGCAGCATTATCGTATGAAATTTTGTATGTGAATGTTGATGGACAGTCATCTGGAACATATATTGAATTAAATTAGAAAAAGGAGGAAGGATAAAACAAATGAAAAAAAGGAGAACGATTGATAAAATATCAGGAAAAATAAAGTGTCCATCTTTGCTATGCAGAAGTGCAGATGTTCAAATTATTGGACATGGGCTGTTTTCTACGAAATATCAATGCAGAAAATGCGGAAAGATTTTTAAAGCATGAAATAAAATCAAC
Organism: Blautia hydrogenotrophica DSM 10507; assembly: GCF_034356035.1. Classification (NCBI taxonomy): domain Bacteria; kingdom Bacillati; phylum Bacillota; class Clostridia; order Lachnospirales; family Lachnospiraceae; genus Blautia; species Blautia hydrogenotrophica. Next base: position 2,362,008 of record NZ_CP136423.1, on the reverse strand, counting down.
TATATCGAAGTGGGGATTAAAAGTCCTCACTTTTTTTTGAATACTTATTGACATCGATAGTGAGTGTGATAAAATATAAATGCAACTAAAAATAATCTTATTTTATGGAGGCAAAATGAAAGTAAGAAAGAAATATGTAGTTCAAAAGTCTTTTAGAATTGACGAAAAAGTAGAAAGAGATTTGGGAATCTTGGCAGAACTTACGGACCGAAGCCAAAACGACCTTGTAAATGTAGCAATTACGGAATTGTTGCAGGATAATAAAGATTATTTTTTACAAGTGGCTGTATTAGAACACTTTATGAGTCAATTAGATAGTGGATATGAAGAGTTTGACCCATTTGATATGGGCGGTTTATTTGTTGAGATGAAGTACATTGATACTAACGGGGCGGTTTCTGTTCATTCAGTAGTACATGGCGATGAAGATATAGATGATTATACGAAGGAGTTTGACTCAGATATTTCTGATGAATTGGAAGAGTATTTAAAAAATTTTTATGTTTACATCAATAGGGAATCAGAGGATGTAAAAGCCTATCTGGATAATCGTGTGGATTATAGAGAGTACGTAAAAATAAGAAAATAGAAGTTGCTCCCCGACCAAAGCGAACAACTTCTAACCAAAAAATCAGAGGGATATCCTCACATTAAGTATAGCATTTCAGGATATTCCTCGCAACTAAAAATAGGAGGAATTTTATGGAATATAATATGACAATGGTAGACAATGAGATTGTTCCAGTATATGAGACCGATAAGGGAGAGAAAATTGTAGACGGTCGAGAGTTGCATGGTGTTTTGGAAAGTAAACAAGATTTTTCCACATGGATAAAGAAAAGAATTTTTGAGAGTGATGCTGTTGCAGATAAGGACTTTTCCCGCTTCCACAAAAAAATGGAAGCCAATAACGCAACATCTATTGAATACTATTTGAAATTAGATATTGCAAAAGAAATAGCTATGCTGGAAAGAAACGAAATTGGTAAAAAGGTTAGAAAACATTTTATTGAGATTGAAAACCGATACAAACGGCAGATTATTGATCGTACCCAGCTTTCGCCACAGACACAGTTAATGCTTGCAATGTCGGAGTCCATAGCCAAGACTGAGTTAGAGCAGAAACGTCAGGCAGAACAGCTTCAGAAACTAGAGGACAAGACAAATAAGCAAACAGAGGTATTACAAAATGTAAAGGACACCTTCTCAAATTCTGATTCAGAAGAAGACACTACTCATTGGATAAACAAGTGCATTAATAAGATTGCTGAAAGCTCAAATTTTTCATACTCTTTTGGAAATAGATATTCAGCGGCTAGAAATGAGAGTTATGACCGTCTGACATTAAAAGCCGGATGTAGATTAGACCAAAAGGTCAGAAACGCTATAGCAAGGGCAGAGGAAAAGGGATATACAAAAAATCAGATTAATGCTATCAACAAATTGACTGTAATCATGGCAGATAAACGGTTAAAAGAAATATACATAGGTGTGATTAAGGAAATGATGATAGCATACTGTGTGGAGGTTGCATAGTAAAGGTGGAGATTTTTCTCCACCTTTTTTAATTTGCCTCTTGACTTTGTACTGACATTTTGATATATTAAGAGTGTTCAAAATGTACTGACAAACTAAAAGGAGGCGATATAGTGTCACCTAAAATGGGGCAAAAATTAACAGACAATCCAAAGGATAAACGAATCCAAATCAGAATGGACAGTGAGACCCTTGATAAATTAGATTGTCTGGTCGCTGAACAAAATTCTGATAGGTCAAAGATTATTAGACAAGGAATTGAAATTCAGTACGAAAAAAGAGAAAAAGAGTAACCGTATCAAGTTTGGCGACCAGAACGATTACTCAATCATCACAACACACCGAAGCGGTTGATATATTTATTATATCTCCCTTTGGTGTAGTTGTCAAACACTGAAAGGAGTTTTATCTTATGGATAATATTCAGTCTATTCAGACAACTAATTTCCAGACACCTATCGAGATCGCCCTTGGAATAGACGAAAACGGAATGACCGTAGCCAGAAAATTGCTAAAGAAAAGGATTGACATTTGTTGTTAACTACACTATACTAAATGTAGTTAGCTACAAAGGAGGGATGACCGTGGCTAACAAAAGCAGAGCCGAATACTTTAGGGAACGAAGAAAGGAATTTAAGCAATTCAACGTATCATTAAAACGTGAAAAAATCGAAGCACTTGAAGAATGTATTAAATCTCAAGGAAAGACGAAGGTTGAATGGTTTGAAGAAATCGTTGATAGAGAATTAGGCGAAAATTAAAAGAATAGGGTATCCGCCAAACCCTGAGAAAGTTACCGGATACCCACCCCACAAATAGAGGTATAAATATTATAGCACTGTACCTCTATTTTGGCAAATTCAAAATGGAGGTATTTTTAATATGAATGATTTAATTATTAAAAATGTCAATGTTCTAGGAGATTCTATATTGGCGGCAAAGGACAGCAAAGGCAATATTTGGGTCGGAATTAACGCTTTCTGCCGGGGATTGGATATGAACAAAAAGCAAAGGGACTGGCAAGTGAAGAGAGTGCAAGATGATAAGACATTATCAAAGGGGTGCCGAGAATTCTCGGCAGGGATATTTGACCCTTCAAATTCCGTATATGCGTTGCGTCTTGACTTTGTTCCCTTGTGGCTTGCAAAAATCTCTATTACAAATAATATGGAAGATGAACACCCAGAACTCGCCAAGAAACTTCTCAACTACCAACTAAAAGCAAAGGATATTCTCGCTAATGCCTTTATTGAGAAAAAACAATCCGAAAACCCTGCCACTCTGCAACAGCAGATTCAACTTATCGCACAGGGTACTACAGAACTGTATCAGAAAGTAGATACCCTTGCCGAGCGCATGGACAAGTTTGAGCAGGACTTACCACTCCTGCCAGTGAATGCAGATGAACTGTCCCACACTGTTAAGAAAAGAGTGGTAGAAGTTCTCGGTGGAAAGGACAGTAATGCTTATCATAACAAAAGTATCAGCCAGACGGCATTTAGTGACGCATATCGAAATCTGAAATATAATTTCGGTGTTAATTCTTACAAAAACATTAAAAGATGCCAGATGGACATTGCTCTTCGGATTGCAAGAGAATATCAGCCGCCAGTATTCCTGGAGGAGCGGATTAGAAATTGCAATTCCCAGATGACTCTTGATATTTGATTATGATAAGCGGAGGATTTTACTATGAACGCAAGAGAAAATAATAATTTAGCAAGTGAAGTAATTACCGATTTAACTAAAAACCTTGTCATGATGGATGACAAAATTCAGGGACTTTACGGGGAAATCTGTGAGGTGAAATCCATGTTTCAGGCAGTGCATTATGCAACAGTAGAAGGAGGTATTACGCAGGTGGAAGCAGGCGAAGCCCTAACCGCAATCAAAACGATGCTGGAAAATTTAAAAGATAATGCAGAAGAGATCACGGGATTTAGTAATGGATTGGTTAAGGAGGTAATGTGAGATGAATAGGCTTGAAGCGGAAAAAGTGCTTAATAATCTGGAATTGGATATAGAAAAGGCTCGACATATGGCGGAGAAAATTATTGAGGAGTATGGATTTGACTGTACAGAACCTAGTAGTTTAGATGATTCGATATTAGCTTATAACCGTCAAAGCATAGGGATTGAATTGGGAATTTTGACGGATTATATTGATAATATTCGTACAGGATATGATTCTATTTCAAGAGAGATAATGGGAGCACAAATGCAGTAATGGAAACCGCCATGTAGATTCTAATTGAAATTGCAATGGGGGGTGCTTAATTAAAGGCCTTGGCCGCTGGGATTCTGGCGGCCAATCTATTAGAAATTGCTTAGTTGATTTTTTAAGAAGAAGATGTTATATTAGAGATGTAAAAAGGCGTTACCACGTTGACGGTTAGCCTAGAAATTAATAGTTACTCTTGAAGAGCACTAATACCTTTGCTAGGGGCGGTTAGTGCTTCTTCGTTATATCGTACACAATCTTGATGATTGTAGCTATCATTACCGTATAGGCAAATAGGCTATCATACGTAATCATGAAGCATCCCTCCAATACATAAGATTTCCCAAAGGATTTCTATGTAAACAGGAAATTCAGTTTTCCTGGCGGAAGGCTAACCGCCATCGCCCTCCCGACGATAACGCCCGTCTTTATCATAGCAAAATTTTTTGTCTGAATCAATACGCTTTTTGTCTAAATGCGTCGTATGTTTTTTGTTTTATATGCAAGGAGTATTAAGATAGAAAAGAGAAGGTGCCATATGTCTAATTCTGAATTTTTAGTTTTTTTGTTAAATAGATTTAAAATAGAAAGAGCAAGAACCGACCGTTCAGGGGTGTATGCTTATACGCAAAAACTTTTGGCTTATAATTCAAATAAGATCGAAGGCAGCACATTGACTGAAGAACAAACAGCTTCTTTGTTTGACACAGGATATTTGCCTAAATCAAACGATTATTATCGAGCGAAAGATGTAGAAGAGATGAATGGGCATTTTCTGATGTTCAATAAAATGCTAGATACTTTAGAACAGCCGTTGAACCAGGAATTAATCAAGGAATTTCACTATGAATTAAAGTCAGGGGTATTTGAGGATAGAGCAAATGGATATGCAATCGGAGATTATAAAAAACGTCCTAATATGATTGGAATGTATCAAACAGTTTCACCTTCAGAAGTTGCGGAGAGAATGACAGAATTACTTGATTGGTATTTCACCCAGAAAGTAAATTTAGAAGTCTTAGCTGAGTTTCACATGAAATATGAAAGTATCCATCCATTTCAAGATGGAAACGGAAGAACTGGCCGATTAATTGTTTTCAGAGAATGTTTGAGAAATGGTTTGGTGCCTCTCATTATTGAAGACCGGAATAGAAATAGATACCTGGAAGCTTTTAGAGAATATAGAGAAGAAGGAACAACCCAAAAGATGGTCAACTTATTCTTACAGGAGCAGTCGGATTATAGGGAAAAATGTAGGTATTTTGAGGGATAATATATGGAAAAAGGCGATATTGTGTACATTGTGGAAAACCGCCGAAAGGTGACAGAGGTTGTGATACGTTCAATTACTGGGAATTTGTATACGGTATTGTTGCCGACTGGGGGAGCAATACGCCTTCCTAGAGGAAGAATATATAAGACTAGATTGGAAGCGGAAAAGCAGTTGGTATATAAACCTATAAAAAAAGAACGGACACCATACGACTATATGTGAAATGTGAGTACCTACAGAACTGAAAAATGAAGTATAATATAAAATATATGTAATGTATAGAAAGCACTTGCCGAAAAGCAGGTGCTTTTTTCCGGCTAATAAATGGATTTAGTCGCTGACCAGAAAGAACGGAGATGGTTGTATTGGAATTAACTAAACAAATAAAAGATGTATTCTTAAAAGTGGACGGGGTAGCAATGCCCTGTCCTTCGTCATTTACATGGGGTTTGCAAGACATTTCAGCATCGGAATCGGGCCGGACAGACGATACTATTATGCATAAGAACCGGGTGGGGCAGAAAAGAAAACTCAGTATCGGTTGGAACGCACCAGACTGGGATACGGCTTGTGACATTATACAAGCAGTAAATCCAGAGTACATAGAAGTTGAATATCCAGATTTATTAGATCGAAACAAACATGCAGTAAGAACTTTTTATGTCGGAGACAGAAGTTCGCCTTTTAAGTGCTGGTGGATAGGAAATCAGAGAATGGAAGGCGTCAGTTTCGACTTTATTGAGAGGTGAATATCATACTTAATTTATCAAGTGATTTCAAAAAAGAATTAAATAAAGATAATCGGAACTATTTGGAATATGTTGATATTACGCTAAAAGACAAAACGGAAATAAAATTAACAAATAAGGAGCTCTGGGGAAATTCTCTTGCTATCAAAGATGCAGTATCATCGGAGAACTCTTTTGATATAGGTGCAGCAATTATTAATCAGTGTTCTTTTATAATTAATAATATATATGATAATTATTCAATTTATGATTTTTCAGAGGCTAATGTTGTAGTTTATGTTGGCATGGAACTTTCAAATGGAACAATAGAGAAAATAAGAAAAGGCACATTTATTGTTGATGAAGCAAAATATAATGGAAGTTTAATATCAATTACCTGCTTGGATTATCTATCAAAATTTGATAAAGATTATTCGATTAGTACATTGAAATATCCAGCTACATTACTAGAAATTTATTTAGATGCTTGCAAAAATTGTGGAATTACATACATAACAGCAAGATTTGATAATGATGATTACGTAGTAAAAGAAAGACCTGATGATTCGGCTCTTACATTTCGCCAAGTTCTTCAATGGATTTGCCAAATATCCTGCAAATGGGCTAGAATGGATGTTTACGGAAGATTAGCTTTAAAATGGTATGAGCAGGCCACCTTTGAGCAGACCGGAAATTTAAATGGCGGAACATTCAAAGATCAGCCAGGCGGGAAATTCGAAAATCTTCTTAGCAATTCTGGGACATCTATATATGCGCCAGCTTCAAAAGGAGTTATTCGAGACTTTATATCTAAAACATTAAAAGCCAATACTACATATACACTTGTGTCCAGTGCGAAAGTGCCGAATGAAAATGCATTTATTCGGGTATATGACAAAACCAGCAGTAATATTTTGTGTAATTTTTCAAACGGGCAAAATGGGGTAGAGAAAGTTGTGTTCACAACCCCTCAAAGTGTTTCTGGAAATTCTGTAAAATTTGTTGTCTTCGGAAATAGTGGAAGCGGAACAGTAAGTCGATGGGCTTGCTTATACGAGGGAAACGTAGATGCTCCTTTGTACTGGACTCCTGCGCAGGGAGAGGAACAATATGAAATGGCTGATTGCGCAGATGGCGGAACCTTTGATTTCGATACAGGAGATGTCGTTGATGCCGGGACTTTTGAAGATCAGGAAAGTATTCATCACCTGCATTCCTTTTTTTCTGCCACAGTATTTACGGATGATGTAGTGATAACAGGAATACATGTGAAAGAATTTGCCAAAGATTCAAAAAAAGCCGGGACTTATGAGTCAGGAGAAGAAGGATATTTGCTTGAGATTTCCAACAATAAATTTATTTTACCTGGAAACGGTCAAGATGTGGCAGATTATCTTGGTGAAAAACTGATTGGTCTTAGATTTCGTCCTTTTTCTATTTCCGCATTATCAAACCCTTCTATTGAGGCAGGAGATTGTGCTTATATCACTGACCGAAAAAATAACACATACCAGACATTCATTACTAGCTCTACTTTTCAGGTTGGAAATCAACAGAAGTTAAGCTGTGGGGCTGAAACACCGTCCAGAAACAGTGCATCAAGGTATAGTCAGATCACACAGGCCTATGTCGATAACCGAAATCAGACAGAACAGCAGCTAACAGAGTATGAAAAAATCGTAAATCAGATAACCGACGTTATAGCCAATAGTCTGGGTATGTTTAGGACGGTAAAAAGGACAGAAAATGGCGGTGTAATTGTTTACCAGCACAATAAACCGAAACTAGAAGATTCGGACACGATATGGAAGAAAACGGAACTTGGTTTCGAAGTTTCTACAGATGGTGGAAAGACATGGAATGCAGGTATAGATTCATCAGGAAACGCATTTCTTAATGTGCTGGCTGTTATAGGGTTTTATTTCGATTGGGCGAAAGGTGGAACTCTGACACTCGGTGGAAGTTCTAATAAAAATGGGATATTAAGAGTTCTTAATAGTTCGGGAGGGTTAGTCGGAAAGATAGATCAATCCGGTTCAGAACTCAATGGAAAATTCACGAGCAAGTCTGCAAATGTTTGGGGAGTGGAATATATTTCTCTTACAGATGCAATTATTTCTGGCGGTTTAGGTGATACACAATGGACAATTTTAGATTTGGTTGCTCAGTATGAAGATAGACGTCGCCATGCTGCATTTTCCTGCGAAAATGGAACGATTCATTTAAAAGGAAATAAAATTTTAATAGAAGGAGACGCAGCAGTAATTGGCTCAAAAAGCCGCATTGTCGAAACTGATAATTACGAAACAGTTGCTCAATATTGCTATGAGACACCAACCCCAATGTTTGGAGATATAGGAGGCGGCCAGATAAATTCAGATGGGATTGCAATTATTGACATAGACCCTATATTTGCGAATACGGTCTGTGCAGTGGCTAATTATCATGTTTTTCTCCAGAAGGAAGGGGAAGGAGATATATGGGTTTCTAAAAAAGAAGGAGATTATTTCATTGTTAAAGGAACACCAAATTTAGAGTTTTCCTGGGAAATAAAAGCAATCCAGCGTAATTTTGAGAGCTATAGATTAAATAATGTTGAATTATATTATTTGTACCAAAATGCATATTTAGACTATGACGATGAAATTGATGAAAATATCAATGAATTAGTAGAGGAATCAGACGCAGAGATTCATGGGATGTTAGATGAAGTTATTTATAAATATGATTTGGAAATGGAGGAATTGATAAATGAAAGCAATTAAAATCATCAGTATTATTAATCAAGGAGGCGAATATGCAGTGACAGCTACTTACAATGAAGTAAATGAAAATGGAGATATTGTCAAAAAAAATGAAAAAGCGCCGACATTTTATGCAGTTGGCGATATTTACGATAAAGTAAAATCAATCGAAAATATTGTGACAGAAAGGCTTTCAGGTGATGCATAATGGCAATACAAAGTAGAAGAGGAGCATATGCTGATTTCGACCCCAATAAGATGCTTCCTGGGGAATGGGCGGTAGTAACATCTGGCGATCCGAATGACCCTGATGGAAGAGCAATTTACTTGTGTTATATTGCCGGGATTGTTGAACGGATGGCTACATATGAAGATATGAAGAAAAATGTTCAAAGTGCTGCAAAAGGAGAACGCGGAAGCAGATGGGATTATGGAACCAAAATTACAGGAACATCAACGTCGGAACAGATATTCAGCAATTCAGGGATTAATGATGCAAATAAAGGAGATTACTATTTAAATATATCAACGGGCTATGTCTATTATTGCACGGTGGGCGGATTAGCGTCTGTAGCTAAATGGAAATACATTGGTTCCATTAAAGGACCAACTGGACCGAAAGGCTCCATAGGAAACACAGGTGCAACAGGAGCAACTGGTCCACAAGGCCCCGCAGCTACCATTCAGATCGGAACAGTGACCACCGGTAAGCCAGGGACACAAGCAAGCGTGACAAATACCGGGACAGAAAATGCGGCAGTTTTGAATTTTGCCATACCAAGAGGTGATACGGGCGCAGTTGAAAACCTGTCTCAGCAGCAGGTGGATTTTTCTGAAGCATCACAGAGGCAGAACATTCAGTCAGAGGAAACTCTGGCTATTTTATTTGGAAAAATCAAAAAATATTTTTCGGATGTAGAGTCAGAAGTGTTTGAAAAGCTAAAACAGGATGCAGAAAGCGAGTCGGCTCAAAGCGGAGCGTTTCTTTTGGGAAACCTAAAAATCCAATGGGGACGTATCGACAATCTGGATGTGCCTGCTTCGGGTTCTATCCAGACAGATGCGATCACGTTTCCACATGCCTATGGGGCGCCTCCGTTCCTGACTTGTATCCCCTTGGGAAACTATTATCTGGCGGCAAACCCCACGAATAACGTAAACTTGTCACAGGCATCCTTCCGGGTGCGGGCAGCAGACGGCGCAGCACATAATGATAGGAGTATCCTGTGGTTGGCGATAGGGTATTAAAAAGACTGACGTAGTTTTATTTTTTTTGAAAGGAGTGGTTAGATGCCAACCTTACGATTTGTTTTAAAGGGCCAATATATCACCCGGATAGATAGCCTGGCCCCAGTAGCAAAATCTCGGAATTATTTTTATGCACATTTCGATTTTCAGACACCGGAATGGACGGGTATTAAAACAGCGTTATTTACCCAAGGCAAGCAGACCAAAGCGGCAGTCTTGGACGACAACAACGAATGTTTAATTCCGTGGGAATTCTGGGACACAGACCGAGAATGTGTGGGAAGCGTATCTGTATTTTGTGAGGACTTGCGGACAGCAAACGAAGCGTTTGTCAGGATTTTAAAATCCGGCTACACCAAAAGCAGCACTTCCAACCCGCCGTCGCCGGATGTCTATGAACAATTAATTGGTATCGTAGAAGATACTAAGGAAATAGCGCAGGGTGTTCGGGACGATGCAGATGCAGGAAAGTTTACGGGACCACCAGGTCCGCAGGGGGAACAGGGGATTCCCGGCATTGTAATCCCAGCAAACGGAATGTTTGCCTTTCGAATTTTAGGGAATAATTTACACTTGATTTATAATTCCGCAGATAAGCCCCCAGCGGCATATATCAACGAACAAGGGCATTTAATTTTTGGAACGAAGGGAGACAGCACATGACAGAGCAGGAAATGAAGGATTTACTACAGGCGGGCGGAATCGAGCTTGCCGACCTGGGGCGTGTGGTTGGGCTGAACGCCTACGAGCTGGTAGTACAGCAGGGCTTTGAAGGGACGCTGGAAGAGTGGTTGGAATCCCTGAAATATGTGTCAAGCGAGGAATACAAGGAGCTTGTGGTACAGGTGGAAGCGGCGGCGGAAACCATAAAGGAAGCTTTGAAAAGCGCGGACGTTAAGGTACAGGAGCTTACAGATTTAATCACAAGCGGGTTAAAGAATATAAATGCCGCTGAGGCGGAAGCTTTGGAAACGGTTTCTAAGGCACAGATCACAGCAACAACAGCGGTAACACAGGCACAAACAACGGCAGAAAAGTCCATAGGGACAGAGTTAGGCAAAGCGCTGGAAAGCATTGCCGCCAAGCTGGCAGAAGCAACGTTGGAAGTACAAACGGCAGGAGAGAGCTGGAAGGAACAAATCAAAAGCACAGGTGCAGTGGCGCTGGATGCTATAAGTGATACGAAAGAGAATGTAATAAAGTCGGTAACAGACGCTGGCACGGAAGTTAAGTCAGAGATAGAATCTCAGACGGAAACCGCGAAAACAGAAATTGGGACCGCGAAAACAGAGGCAGTAAATGCGGTATCAAGTGCGGAGACTGGTGCAAAAGAAAGTATTGCAACTGCAAAAACAGAAGCTGTGCAGTCCGTGAACAGTGCAAAAGACAGTGCATTAAAAGAGATAGCGGAAGACACAAATATACAGCAGATACAGAAAAACACCGAAGACATAAGGAATAAACTAGACAAGAACCAGGGACAGGAAAATGCAGGGAAAGCTCTTGTTGTTGGGGAAGACGGAACAGTAAAGCCGGGGGAAATCCCAATCAAAGTAGATGATACTCTAAGCCAGACGGGGCAAGCTGCGGATGCGGAGAAGGTTGGAGCAAGACTGCATGAAATTGATGCTGTAAAATTACGAGGGCCAGTTGAGACAGTCAGCGGGGAAATTTTGCAGATTGAAAATCCATCAGAACAGCCGCCAGTAGGGATGAGAGTATATGGTAAGGCCGAACAGAATACAACGACAGGGGCACAGTTACTCAATGCACCAGATAAAACTAATAAAATATTTGGAGTAACCATGAGTGTTTCTGGGGGGATAGCATCTTTTAGTGGTACGTTGTCATCAAACAATGCAACATTCTGGTTCATTGGAAGTTATAATGGAACGGATGTAGTAATGACTTTGCCAGCCGGCAGATACTATCTACAGAACTGTTCCATGCAAACGCTGGGAAACAGTGCATTAAAAACAGGCGCGATAACCAGTGAGACAGAAATACAGATCACAGGTGTTGCGTATACTTACACAGATTCTTCACCAAAAACCATATACCCTATGATAAATGCTGGTTCTAAGGCTTTACCCTGGGAGCCTTACACCGGTGAGAAACCCTCTCCCAGCCCGGAGTATCCGCAGGAGATTGAGATTCCTGGGAGTGATAAAGAGATTAGAGTGGAATTAAAAGCGGCGAATCTGATACCACTCAATGAAAATGAAGAAAAAACACAATATGGTGTGACGTTCAAACAAAACGCGGACGGTTCTGTTACAATCAATGGACAAAATACAGGAGAAGCTAATTCTGTTTATAATCTAATTACGAATGATGCTTTATTGGCAAGACAGTTTGCCAAAATCGGAACGTTATATTTGAGCGGGAACAAGGCGGGGACGAACGTAACATTGCAATGCTGGAATTATGATGGAAATAACAGTGCGGTGAAAGATAATGGGGAAGGCATTTCCTTTGTTTTTACTAATGTTACAGCTCCTTATAATATTGCACTTGTTGTTCCGACAAATGAAATAGTAGATAATGTGACTATAAATCCGATGCTTAATGCAGGCACCACGGCCCTCCCTTGGGCGCCTTATAAGGACCAATCCCTCACCCTCTCCACTCCAAATGGTTTACCTGGAATCCCGGTAAAATCCGGCGGTAATTATACGGATGAGGATGGACAACAGTGGGTGTGCGATGAGATTGATTTTGTGAGAGGGAAATATATTCAGAGAATAGGAAAGACAAATTTTGTTGAGACGAGTTGGATTAGAAATAATTCCGGCCAATATTATACAAACAAAGATTTTGATAAGTATAAAATAGATAGCTTAGTGATATGCTCGCATATGTTGGGAAAAGACACGGGAGCATCAGAAAATACGATGTTTGTAAATAACAACGGGAACATCAGGCTAAACTATAAAAACACGACAGATACCATTGAATATATTGCGGATATCATGAACGACGCAGTCATGTATGGAATTCTTGCCGAACCTATAGAAACCGATCTTTCCCCAGAAGAAATCGCAGCTTACCGGGCATTAAAGTTGTACAATCCTGTAGTAAACGTCTTTACAGCGGAATCTCTCATGCCTGGAATAGAGGTTGATTATGTCCCTGAGACAGAACAATACATAGAAAAGTCCATCAATGAAAATACCCAGAAAGCCCCGGCGATTGTGGAGAAGGCAAGCGGGGAAATGCTGAATGTTACGGATAGCTCTGATCTGGGACTAAAAGGGCTGAAGGTGTTTGGAAAGGGTGAACAAGCGAAGACAACTGGGGCGCAGTTATTTCAACCAAAAAAAGAAAACTTAACAACTAATGATGGTTTGACGGGTGTGATAAATTCTGATGGAAGTGTCACTGTGACAGGGACACCTACCAAACGATATGCACAAGCCTATTTTGAAAATGTTTCAAGTTTCCCAGAAGGCAAATATTTCATATCAGGAGGAAGCCATGAAGTCAGTACATTAACCTTTCAGGTGGATATAACACGGCAGGATGATACTATAGAATATTTAAGAAACACTGCAATAGAATTTAAAGCGGATGATAAATTAAGAAGAGTTATGATTAAATATGATTCACCAGATTTACAGAAAACAAATTATACCATATATCCGATGCTTAACGTGGGCGAAACACAAGCTCCGTATGAACCTTACGCCGGCAATCAACCTAGTCCGAATCCTGATTATCCGCAGGAGATTAAGATTCCTGGGAGTGATGGGAGTTTAGAGGTTCGTGTATTTGGAGCGCAGTTGATTGCAAAAACATATGCATCAGCAACGATTAACGGGATAACATATACCGTTAATGATGACGGAAGTGTAACTGCAAATGGTAAGGCAACAAGCAATTCCTTTTTCCTTTTGTCAATGTTACCAAAGGCTAACGATGTTTTTCTAAGTGGAGGAAAAAGTGAAAGCATCTCGATAGTATATACAAATATGGTAAATAAAGGTTATAAGGACGTAGGTAATGGAATTTATATACCAAATCAATTTGACTATGAAAAATATTCTAATTCAAGAATCCAAATACAAATTACCGAAGGGACGACAGTAACAAATGAAATAATCCGTCCGATGCTAAACGCTGGTTCCACCGCTCTTCCATGGGAACCTTGCAAACTACAACCCCTCACCCTCTCCACTCCTAACGGTCTCCCAGGAATTCCGGTAGATTCAGGCGGCAATTATACAGATGAGAAGGGCCAGCAATGGATTTGTGATGAGGCGGATTTTGAGCGTGGAAAATATATCCAGAGAGTTATTAAAAAGGAAAATCCTGTTTTTGCTAAGAATGGTGATTATGCCGTAGAAGGAAGCGAATTGTATTTTTGTAGTATTCCAGAAATTTCAGAAACAAAAGAAATGGCTCTTCCTGGAACAGGGATATCTACATATATGCAGTATACAAATACTGTGCTTAATAGAAATGAAACTGGTTTTTATATTAGTTATGGCGGAATCTGGGCGAGAATAAAGGATGTTGGAGACCTTGATGCTTTCAACGCAAAACTTCAAGATGCTGTGTTCTACTTTACATATAAAGGGATACCTGAGACAGAAACTGATTTGTTGGAAAAACAACTGAAAGCTTATCGCGCCCTCCACACTAATTACCCAACCACGAACGTTTCTACAGATTCCACCCCGCAGGCAGGCTTAGAAATGGAGTATGTAGCAGATACCAAGTCTTACATCGACAAAAAATTCGAGGAACTGCAAAAAGCCCTGGTAAACACAAACACACAAGTATTAAACAAAGTAATTATGGAGGACATCGAACATGTATGAAATGATTAAAAGTATTATCATATCAGGAGATTTTAAGGTCACAGACATCACAAATAAGATTGATGTGCTCTGGGTCAACGGGGATTTGACGGACGAACAGCGTACAGAACTGCACCAGATGATTACCTCCCACCTGAACCCAGGGACAGAAGCCCCGGAAGAGGCAGAACTCTACAAACGTCTGGAAGGCAGAGCGGCAAAACTAGAAGAAGAGGTGAAAAAGCTAAAAGGGGAACCGGAACCAGAGCCGGGTGAGGTTACAGTACCGGCCTGGGAACCTTGGGACGGCATTGCCCAGGAATGGTATAGCTACGGAGATGTCGTGGAGCATAACACCAAATACTGGATTAACGCTTTAAAAGATATCATGAACACCTGGGAGCCTGGTACTATGGGAGTAGATGAACGATTCTGGAAAGAGATTACCAAAGAGCAAGCAGAAGGAATTTTAAAAGGCGAACTGGAAGCGGATGAGGTTATCGAACAGAAAGAACTTTTGATCTGACAGGAGGAAAAACGATGGCAAAAATAACAGGAATTGACGTATCTGAATGGCAGAAGTCCATTGACTGGGCTGCTGTAAAGTCTCAGATTGATTTTGTAATCCTACGGGAAGGGTACCGGAAAGCAGCGGATAAGTACTTTTTCCGAAATGTAGAGGGGTGCAAAAATAACCAGGTACCCATCCATGGCGTGTACCATCTCCTATACGCTTTAAATAACCAGGATGTGATCGCAGAGGCGGAAAGCTGTCTAGCTAACATCGAAAAGGCGGGGCTGCCGAAAACTATCTATGTATGGGCGGACTTTGAGTATGACACCGTCTCCAACGCAGCCAAAAAAGGAGTGAATCTTGGCCCCAATGAGTGCAATCTGTTTACCCAGACATTTTGCGATTTCTTCAAAAAAAGAGGTTACAACACTGGTATTTACACTAATGGGGACTACTATACAAACTGGTATCGCCAAGATGTCCTGAACAAATATCCGCTGTGGCTGGCGGATTACACGGGCGGGCCGGATTACCCTTGCCTCTATCAACAGTATACCAGTAGTGGGAGGGTTGCAGGAATCCAAGGCAACGTGGACATGAACTATTATTACGGCGAAAAGGAGGAAACGAACGTGGCGGAAGACTTGTGGAGTAAAACAGCGGAATTGATGGCGGCGGAGTCTGGATATCTGGAAAAAGCATCGGAAAGTAATTTAGACAGCAAGACCGGCAACGCTGGCTATGGGAATTATACCAAGTATGCCCGGGATGTAAATGCCTGGGGACAGCCTGGATGCCAGGGGCAGCCGTGGTGCGCCGTGTACCAGTTCTGGATTTGTGTAAAAATCTTTGGTCTGTCCAGGGCTTTAGAGATTATGGGAGGCGGTTTCTACAACTGCAACAGTATCAAAAACCATGCAAAATCCAAAAGAACCTGGCATAGCGAGCCAAAGCTTGGAGCACTGGTAATCTTCCGTAACGGAGCCCACATCGGCAGGGTGACGAAAGTTACTTCCACTCAAATTTACACCAACGAAGGGAATACCTCAAAAGGTGGGTTGAATAACGTAGAGGCAAACGGAGGCTGTGTGGCCGACAAAGTCTACACCCGGAATTATTCGGGGATTGATGGCTATGTATGGATTGATTATATTGTAACATCTGGCAGCTCCGAAACACCGACTAAGGATTTCCTATGCGAAGGAGACCAGGGAGAGGCGGTGAGAGTCTACCAAAAGAATCTGATCTCGATTGGTTATGATTGCGGAAAGAACGGAGCGGATGGGGACTTCGGTCCAGCTACCAAGGAAGCAACCCAGGAGTTTCAGGGCGACTATGGCCTGGTACAGGACGGAAATGCGGGACCTGCAACGCAAGCGAAGCTGGATGCAGAGATAAAGAAGATAGGACAGACACAAAAAGGGTTTGCCAGATTTGTAGGCGAAGTACAGAATACTTGTGTGGTCCATGAGGCTGCCAAGAAAGCCTCTCCTGCGATTATGGGATATCCGAAATTGTCCAAAGGAAACCTGGTGGATGTCTTAGGCCGTTATGGTTATCAAAGCGGCTGGTACAAGGTCTGCGTTGCGGATGAGCATATCGGTTATGTCTGGGCGGACAGCGTCAAGCCCGTGGATGCAGAGAGCTATAAAGATAACCTCACAGAGCAGGGCTTTGTTCGGTTTGTGGGCGAGGTGCAGAAGACCTGTGTGGTTCACCTGAAGCCGAAGAAGGCCTCGGATGCGATTACTGGGTGGCCGAAGCTTGTCAAAGGAAATCGTGTGGATATCCTGGGCCGGGATGGTTATGAGGACAACTGGTACAAGGTCTGTGTGGCCGATCAGTACATAGGGTATGCTTGGGCTGATAGCATTAAAAGGGTGTAGATGATAGTCGATATATGTCGATATTTTTTTATGAATATAATGCCAAAATATGGTAAAATAAGAATGTGTCGTTACGGACGTATTTTTTGAGGACTGTACCGACGTTTAAACATTGCCAAAGAGCTGCGTCGGATTTAAGTCACATAATCACACAAGCCCCTGTTTTTATAGGGGCTTTGAATCTTAATAATTTTTTGTTACAATATAGATGCTTTCGTTTTTTTTCAGCTTTTATACGAAAACCGCCCCTCATAAATTTAAGGGGGCGGTTTTTATAATCAAATAAACTAGAATTTTAAGTTAAAATCACTTCACATCGCTTTGAAAAGCAACTGCTTTACCCAAAATATAGACATTTTTTTGACATTCTTTTGTGAATACCATGGGTGCATATATTGGGTTTTCAGAGATCAGCGTAACAGTTTGAGTAATTTCATCTCTATAGAATCGTTTTAAAGTTGCCTCATCATCAATAGCAACGGCGGCAATTTCTCCGTTTTCCACTTCTGGCTGGCTTCTAATGAATACAATATCTCCATCCATAATTCTGGCATTGACCATGGAATCCCCCTTTGCTTTTAAGCAAAAGTCGGCTTTCACGTTAGAGCCGATCATGGTATAATTATCTCTATTTTCGTCCATAAATATAGGTTTTCCACAGGCTATTTCTCCGAGCATCGGAAGTTTGTGAGTGGTGATCGGGAAGATATTGGAAATGTGTAGTGAATCATCTTTGTTTTTATCTTCCAACAAGTCTGATTTCAATACTCCGAAGTAATCTGCCAACGCCTGTACTTTTCCCATTTTTGGCATTACCTTTCCCACACACCATGTATTAAAAGTAGTCGGTGGAAATCCTAAATCTTTTGCGACTTCATTCTGCTGTTTGTTACTTTTACTTATATAGAAATTTAGATTCTTTGCGAATATTCTTTTTTGTAAGTTATCATTCGGTGCGCTTTTTTTCATAAAAACCGTCCTTTCTTTCATTTTCGATATGGATATAATATCATAAAATCCGAAATAATTCAATTAAAATCCGAAAAAATTAAATTTTATATTGACAATCCGAAAATATAGGATTATACTGTATCCACAGAAAGGAGGTACAGTATGTTGAATAACACAATTCCGAGAATTTGCATAGCTGCATGTAGAGTAAATGCAGGTCTTAGCCAGAGAGAATTTGCTGAGAAAATAGGAGTTTCGCTTGCGACAATTACAAATTGGGAAAGTGGTAAAACTGAGCCTGATTTAAGTGAGTTACGAGCAATCAGCAATCTTTCAGGTATCCCTATGGACTTTATTTTTGTGCAAAGAGAATCCTAAAAAATAGGATTAAAAGGAGAAGAACTATTGCAATACCAAAAAGAAATAGCAGAGAAGTATTCAAAAGAAGAAATCTGCGAAATGCTTGACAACGTAAATGGATGGAGATGGGATGACAGGTTGGGAGAAAAGCCTTGTGAGGATTTTGATGACTTGCCAAGGTACAACATTCATTGGTGGCATAAGCTGATGAAAAGAAGAACAAAGAAACAGTATTTGCAACAAGTCCAATGGAATTTGCAGTCTTGTCTAACGGCAAAAGAATATTACCATCACCTCCACACTAAAAATCTCGGTTGCAGCGAAGAAAAATTTGAAGCATGGTGGAGAAGATGCCATATGGACGAAAAATTCTTAGGCTGCTACAAAGAGAGCAATGATGGCAACTAGGGTAGTAATACAGTATGGTATCAAGAACTGCCAGAACTTTTCTTGCTTATCATCTACATAACCTTGCCCGTTAAGGTTGATTTCGTATCCGTCATATATATCGGAATTAAAATCCCCTTTCACGCCAGACGAATGCGGCTGGATATAGCCAAGAGTACATAAATGTTGCGTGTATTCATTGATCTCATGTTCAAAGTTGGTATTTGTTTTAAGAACACCGTTGATTTCAGAATAGGTTAAAAAAGGAACTTTGGATAATTTTTTAAGTAGCTTATAAGATTTTTTATCTAACATGGAAAATACCTCCTATGAGGTGATTATATCAGAAAGAGGTGAGAAAGTGAATGAGTTACAGATTTTAAATATTGGTGGCGTTGAGTGCTATGAGAAAGATGGAACGGCTTATTTAAAGCTGGAGGCGGTAGCAAGGGGGCTTGGATTTACTTTTATTGCTAAAAGCGGTAACGAGGTTGTTCGATGGAATGTGGTTCATGGATATTTGAAAGATTTGGGCGTTGCAACTTCCCGCAACGGCTCTTGTTATCAGGAAGATTGCCCCGAATTTATTCCAGAAAACATATTCTACCGCCTTGCAATGAAAGCTAAAAATGAAGTTTCGGAGAAATTCCAAGCTAAGGTCGCTGATGAAATTATCCCATCAATACGGAAGACCGGCGGTTATCAGATACAGAATATGTCAAAGGAATTGAAGGCCATCCTGATGCTAGACCAGAAACAGGTAGAAGCAGACGAGAGGCTTACAAAATTGGAAAACGCCATGAAAGAAGTTATTTAGAACCATGTGCCACAAGGCAAAGAACTTTTGGCTCTAGCAGTTCTGGAGGTTCAAAAGACTATTCAGGAGTTACTCAAGAGAAAAGAGATTATTAAATTAAGGAAGAAAGGGGAAAGAGAATGGGAGAGTTACAGAAAATTGGAAATCATGAGATTTCAGTAAAAACATACAAGGGGAAAAGGGTTGTCACATTTAAAGATATTGATACGGTCCATGAAAGACCAGATGGAACAGCGAATAAAAGATTCCTCGATAACAAAAAACGTTTCATAAAAGGAGAGGATTATTTTATTGTAAGCAATTCCGAAATTCGGAAAAGCCACATAATAGCTATATCCGACAGCGATTTTATGGACAAGGTGTTCATAACTGAATCAGGTTATCTTATGCTTGTCAAGTCCTTCACCGATGATTTGGCGTGGACGGTTCAAAGGCAGCTTGTCGATTCGTATTTCAGGGTGAATAGGAGAATGACACCGGAGGAAATGATGAGGGTTCAGCTTGGAATGTTAGACGGGCATGAAGAAAGAATTTCCAGATTGGAAAACACCATGAATATTGATTATGGACAACAAAGGGTTCTCGAAAAGGAAGTCGCAGCAGTTGTTATTGAATCACTTGGAGGTAAGGACAGTACTGCATACCACGAAATCAGCAAGAAAGTATTTTCTGAATGCAATCGGGACGTGAAAGATTACTTCCATGTCAATTCTAGGAATAACATTCCTCGATTACGATTTGATGATGCGGTTGACTACATACGGAATTGGACACCATGCAGCAATACGAGAATGGCAATTAAGGAATGTAATGCGAAAATTAATATATAAAGATGGGGCTACCTGTCTAGACCACAGATAACCCCGTGACTACAGTAAACAGCGCTTACCATAGTCAAGAGTATATTACCATAGTCCTCTTGATTTTGGCAAGAACAAATTCAAGGAGGATATTTTTTATGAAGAAAAAAGAAAATCATTCCATTAATACATGGAAACAGTGGGAAGAAAAATATGTGAAAGATCGAAAGCTGACCACAGAAACACTTGCGGATGCCGGACGTCTTATTAGAACTAAGAACTTTATTATTACGTGTCTAACTATAGCCATAGTCTTTATGGCCCTGACTATTGGACTCTTAAATAAAGCGGAAAAGAAAATGGAGGAATGGTAAAAATGATTGAAGTAGTAAAAGTATTAAGCGTTAAAGAAAAATGCGAAATCATGTGCCACATCGAAAGAAAAGTAAAAAGTATATCTGGTATTGCCGATTCTACCGAAGAAGAAAAGGTATATGAAGATGTATACAATATGGCCATGCGCGAATCAGGAGCTTTTGGACTTGAATATGCAAGACCGGAATTTTTATACGCTATCCATGAAGCAATAGATACATATGCGCTTCCAGCATGGTTGAAAAATAATGAACAAAGGAGAAAAGAATATGCCTAAAACAATAGCACAGTTAGCAATTATGAATTGGATTGAAAATCATTTTGGAATCTGCAACCTCGATATCAAATTTACAGATTCCAGAGAAGCTTTTGTAACAGATAGCAACGGAGATACCTTAATACTTAAATATGATAGCGACACTAGGAATGTATATGCAATCTGAAATAAAAGTTTCTTCCTATTATATAGCAGAAAATATAAAAGCGGGGATACCGATGTGACAGATCAGTAACCCCGGCCACAGTAAGATGGACTTACTATAATCATAAATATTGTAGTTTATCTTTCGGTTTTTAGCAAGAGAAACTTAATTGACAAAAAGGAAACTGGAAAATGAAATTTATATACTTTCTTGTGATGTTATCACAAATAGGAATTTGGGTAATGATCTTTATAACTTTGTGGGTATTTACACAATTAGACATTGTTGATATAGCTCTCATTAATATTGCGATATCAAGTGTGTTTGGAGTAATGGCATTAATCAAAATTGACAAAAGTGGAGAGAAAAATGGAAATTAACAAAGTAATCGTTGCAGGAAAATTGCAAAAAGAATTTGAATACGATCATACAGCTTATGGGGAAAGATTCTACAAAAATGTCATTTTAACCAGGAGAAAAAGCGGAATATATGATGAAGTCCCCATATTAATAACAGAAAAATTAGTTAACGCAAAGGAAGACTACCAAAATGCATCCGCACTAATATATGGAGATTTACGTTCTTATAACTTACTCGATACAAAAGGAAAACATTTAATTGTAAAAGCATTTGTAAAAGAGCTATGCCTTTCAGAAAAGGATATCCAAGAAAACGAAGTGATTATAACTGGATATATAGGTAAAAAACCAGTATATCGTGAAACACCGAAAGGAAAATTCATTACAGATATTTTCCTTATTGTTCCGAGAACCGAAAAAAGAACATCTTGTATTCCTTGCATTTGCTGGGGAGATACTGCTCACTGTGCGAGTATGCTGGGAGTCGGAAGTAAGTTACGTGTTTATGGAAGAATTCAAAGCAGGCAGTATGTAAAAAAAATCCCTGATGAAAACATGAAAGTTATGACAACCTATGAAGTTTCAATTAGAAAAATGGAGGCAATCAATGAAAACAGTAATTCTTAAATCAATCTTATTAGAAAACTATAAATCCTTTTCCAGTTCACTTCCGGGAAGAAAAGATTTTTCTTGTGAGTTTGGGAAAAGGACAAAGATTTCTGGGAGAAACCGAGAGGGGAAGTCAACAGTTAAAGATGCTTTTTTCGATGTTCTTACATCGAAGTTAGCGGATGGTTCACAACCGGATGCAAAAGTTCGGCCACATACAAAAGACGGAATTGACATTGATCGGGTTGATATTATCCGAGACCTGGAACTTGAAATTGACGGAAAGCCGGTGACAGTTACAAAGAAAACGGCGCAAAAGTGGAGAAAGCCAAGAGGACAGTCGGAGGCAGTATTTGACGGAAACATCACTACATACACCATTGATGGATTTGAAGCAAAACAGAAAGATTACCAGAAATGGCAGGAATCCATTGCGGATCCGGATATTTTGCTGATGTGTTCCAATGCCAGACCATTCCTGAATATGGTGCAAAAATCTACAGCAGAAGCAAGAAAACTACTGGAATGGATTTCTGGATTTAAGATAGAAGATTTTGTTACTCAAAATCCAGAGTACACGCACATTGAGAATATTACAAAAGGACACGCCATTGAGGATGTTCTGAAACAGTTAAGAAAAAATCTGACAGCGCAGAAGAAGGTGGCGGAAACCGTTAGGACACAACTTACCTATGAAAAGAACCGTGGCGCTTTCGGTGAGATTGAAATTTCAGATTTGGAACTTGCGATTGCGGATTTAAACCACCAGATTGAAGAACTGGACAAGCAGGAAGTAATTCTTGATGAGGCGATTAAGTCATATGATGAAAAGTCCAAAAACGTTCTGGATTTGAAGTTTGAACAGTCTGAAATCGTTCGTAAAGCGAATGAGGGAATTGTGGCGCAGAGAAAAGAGATTGAGGGTGATATTTTCTCTTTGAAGCAGGAGAAAAAGTCTGCGGAAAATGATTTACGTATGGCTGAAATGGATTTAAAACACGCTACAATGGCGATTGAAAGACATGAGACAGAACTTACGAGAATGCAGGAAGATTATTCAAGGCTATCTGTATACGAATTTGATGATTCTGAAATCAAAATCATTGAAGGGGAAATTTTTGATGAAAATTCTCTTATTTGTCCGACTTGTGGACAGAAATTGCCTGAAGAACAAGCAGAAAAAATTAGAGCAGAATTTGAAGAGAAGAAAAAACTTCGGATAGAAGGAATAAAAAGTACAAAGCAAAATGCTTATGAAATCAGAGATAAGGAACTTGAAAATGTTATTGTAGCGGGAAATAGAGCTAGCACGAACCTAAATGGAGCCAAAGAAACAAAGGAAGAATCAGAGCAGAAGATTTCTAATTGCAAAAAGGCAATCGCTGATTTTGCTATGCAGATTCAGACAGAATCAAAGAAATTATCGGAAATCCCGGAATCGGTTGATTTATCTGACAATGTTGAGTATCAGAAAGTCACAGCAGAGATTGGAATGGCAGAGGAGGCTCTAAAACAAATGAACAACGGCTCCGAGGAAAGGTTTATTTTAAGAAATAAGCGTAACGGTCTTCTGAACGAGATTTCCGACAAGAAATCCCTTATCAAGAAGCAGATTTCTGATGAGGTAGAAAAGGAATGCAGAGTTTCGGAGTTGGAAGAAAAGCTCAAAGCGGAAAATCAGAGAGTGGCCGATATTGAGAAAGATATTGATACCTTAAAGAATTTCTCCATTAAGAAGAATGAAGCGCTGGCGGCAGCCGTGAATCCGCATTTTAGACATTTTCAGTTTAACTTTCTTGAATTTACGCAGGAGGGGAATCCGGTTGAAACGCTTCGGCTTATGGTAGAAGGAACGGATTATTTTTCTGGCTTAAACGGTGGCGATCAGCGACTTGTAGAATTGGATTTGTGCCGAGGCTTGCAGGAAATCAATAACTTGTGTCTGCCGATTTGGCTAGACGAAAGCAACACGATTGACCCGGAACGGATTCCGCAGGATTTGGAACAGCAGTTGATTTGTTTGGAAAGAGCGAATTGTAGTTTGAAAGTGGAGGTAATGGAGTAATGCAGGGAATGGAAACATTAACAAAGAAAGACCTGATAGATTTTGTAAATGAAAAGTTTTCAGATAAGCGAGACAATGACCCAGTGGCTACTTTCTTCTATTGCTCATATGGTCATGAGGCTATACAGCAGCAGTGTATTTTGTTCAGAGAGCCAGTAGAAAACAAATAAGGAGAAAATTATGAGAGTTTGGATTACCAAATATGCGCTGACAACAGGGATTTTTGAAATGGAAGTTGAATCACAATCAGAAGACGGAACTGGAGTGTATGGGAAAGCGTGGAGTGACTGCTATCATGGCGAAGGAAAAGAATGGCACAGAACAAAAGAAGCTGCCCTCGTTAGAGCTGAGAAAATGCGCCAGAAGAAAATCGCCAGTTTGAAAAAGCAGATTGAGAAGTTAGAAAGGATGAAGTTTGAGTGATGGGACAGTTTGACGGACTTATCTGAATTTTACTCGAAAAAACAGTATAACTTTCTAATGACATATGACAGTTATTGCTCTGAAATGGCAAAAAAATCTATGTAGAACAAGAAAAGGGTAGATATGGATTGTCGAGAAATTGAGGGCAGAATATCAAAAATAAGAAAGCGAGGAAAAGTAATATGGCAAATTTAGAGTATCGCAGGACGCAGATTATGTAATGGGACATTTAAGGTACGGCCATCGAGAAGGAATAATCAAAGCCGAATCGAAAGAGGATGCGTTGAACAAATTGGAAAATGAGGGGTACACAGATCACCTTGACTTTGTTTTGGATGACTATTCCTGTGAAGATACGGAATATGGTGATAACGAATTTGAAATTGAAGAAGTGGAGGAATAGAAAATGGCAGAGAACAAAAACACACAGGTAGTAGCACAGCAAAAACCGGTAAAAGTAGGTATCACAGGATATTTGAGCAATGAAAAAGTAAAAGAACAGATTGTGAATGTAGTGGGAGAAAAAAACGCTACACGCTTTATTTCTTCTGTCGTATCGGCGGTACAAACTAATGCAAACTTACAAAAATGTACAAATGCAAGTATCTTTTCGGCGGCGCTTTTAGGGGAATCATTGCAGCTTACACCAAGTCCGCAGTTGGGGCAATTTTATATGGTTCCGTATGAAAATAACAAAATGGTTACAGACCCCAAAACAGGACGCGAAACAAAAGTGAAAGTGAATGAAGCTCAATTTCAGATTGGATATAAAGGATATATCCAGCTTGCCATTAGAAGCGGACAATATCGAAAAATAGTTGTATCTGATGTAAAGGACGGAGAAGTTGGATTTTTTAATCCTATTACAGAAGAATTCGGAATGAACCCAGTTCTGGATATGGAAAAAAGACAAGAACTTCCGGTTGTTGGATATTATGGGATGTTTGAACTGACAAATGGTTTTCGGAAGGAACTGTATTGGCCGAAGGAGCAGATGGAAAAACATGCAAAGACATATTCAAAAGGATATGCAAGCGATTTAAGGAAAAATACATCTTATACATTCTGGACAAAAAATTTCGACGCTATGGCGAAGAAAACTTTGATTCGCCAACTTATCAGTAAGTGGGGAATCATGAGTATTGAAATGCAGAGAGCGTATGAAGCCGATATGGGTGTTCTGGATGAAGATGGAACAGTTCGATACGTGGATAATGATTCAGATATTGTTGCAGAAGTTGAAGCAGAAATTAGCGAAAACTCCAACAAAGAAGAATTTGTAATTGAATCCCCGGCCCAAATTGAGGAAAAGGCAGAACCGAAAACGGTTGCTGATGTAGTCGGACAGCAGAAGGGGAAAGAACCGGTTAAGGTGGAGAAGAAAGAGCAGAAGCAGGACATTCCGGCGTTTATGAAAATGAAAAATATGGAGTAGCGATATGGAAATTTTAAAATTAGTTATTTTTATTTTATGGGCGATAGCGTTTATTGCTTGGATAGTTAGCTTCGTTCTGAATCTAATTTACAAGGATAAAACAGAGATAATGTCTATATGCGTAATAATTATGCTTAGTTTGGCTTTGGTAAATGTGATTATTTAATATTTTCGGCGGCTGAAAGTTTGGAGTAAAGGAGAAAGGCAACAGATATTTGATAATCGACAGGTGCGGAGATAGTGAGCCTGAAGCGGTATCTTATGAACAAAGCCCGTAATTCACTCTACATACAGAAATAAATCACAGGTACGGCTTAAAGTACACCATTGATGTCAGGGATTTGTCGTGGGAAAAAGCAGAAATGCGCCCAACCCTATAATACGGTTTTATAGTAACCAAGGATTTTACGAATGGCTGTATGCAACTTAATTATATTTATGAAATGCTTCAACTATCAAATAAATGTTGCCGAGTAACCGGAGTAGCCAATAAGTGAACGTGCTTTAGATATGGTTATGCCGGGATTTGAAAGGAGAAATATGTATACTGTAAGATTCAGAGCCACGCAACGAGATTTAAGAACCGACAGGATTATGAAGGCGGTGGCAAAAGTTGAAAATATTGGTTTTGCAGTGGTTATATCATTTAACACAGAACAGGAACCGACATTGGAATATCTTAATAAGATGGCAAAGGAAATTGAAAATTTGCCGCCAGTAAATTGCAAGTATTTCAGCAATGTTAGACCCATAACGGGAATGAGAAAAATAGTAGGAGGAAATTAGTAATGGCGAGATACAGAAAGAAACCAGTTGTAATTGAAGCATTTCAATATGATGGAGATATGATAGATTCTTTTGGTCAACCGTATGTTCCAGAATGGGCGATCACTGCAACGAATGATAACATCATGTATTATGATGGTCCTGAACTTTTTATCCGCACACTTGAGGGAGACCATCATGTGACGGTGGGAGATTATGTTATCAAGGGAGTGAACGGAGAACTCTATCCATGTAAACCCGATATTTTTGAAAAGACATATGAGTTGGTGGAGTAATAGTAAAGAAAATCATAAAAATAGATTTATTTGATTTCTGGTATTCGGTAAATGTCAGAAGAAATTATGACAGTTGGGAGGATGATGAAGAGCGAAAAATTATGAATTATTAGACATCCCGGGAAGGGCAGAAGTGATAGATGAACAGGCAGTGGGCATGTTACTCTATCATATTTCAAAAGAAGTAAGAAGTCAGTGGATAGAAGGTCACATTGAGCATTATATCGGTTTGTACCGTAACATGAAAGACTGGCTGAATAGTGAGGTGAAAATATGAACGATTGGAATTATGATATTGATTCTTGCCCACTTGATACAAAAGTAAGGTTATTATCCGCTGATAATTGTTTTTTGCTTCCGCAGATGGAGTTTGTCGGAACACTTACTGATAATGGAAGATTTATAACAAGAGGAAAATGCTATGAAGGCGATCCGGATTATTTCTATAGGTCAGCTATTGTAGCATGGAAACCATATGAAGAATCGGTTGTTGGTAGAAAGATGACAAGAGAAGAAGCAAGAGCGCTGGAATTGACGTGTGAGAAACTTCTATTTGATGCCACAGGGGAAAACTGTAGTGTATCAATGGCTCTGTCAGGGCATTTAAGAATCCAATTCGGCGAGAATAACATGACAATTTCAAAGCATGATTTGTTCACTGTTGAATGGATGAATTACAACGGGGATTTTACGGTTTTGCTTGATGAGATTGATGTTATCCAGAAAACAATACAAGAAAATAACAAATTGTTCAAAAGGCTTATGTGGTCTTATGAGCATATAAGGGAGTTGGGAGAATGATCGGCACAATCGAACAAATGATTAAGGATATGGAACATGGTGTTTATGACTTCACAAAAGACGGGAAGTGCAGTCAGTGTGGACAATGCTGTTCAAACTTTCTTCCTATGTCAGAAAAGGGATTAAAGGAAATTAAGCGGTACGTCAAGAAACATCATATTAAACCACAGAAACATTTAATGCCAACGGTTGAGCCTACCATTGACATGACCTGTCCTCTGCGGAATGACGCAGAACGGAAATGTATGGCTTATGAAGTAAGGCCGCAGATTTGTAGAAGTTTTCTGTGTTCTAATCCTAGAAATGGTATATGGGCGACGAAGCGGGAGTTCCATGCGAGGTATCGTGTAGTAGATTTGAGAAAGGAAATTTGGGAGGAATCATAATGGACGCTGTAAGAGCGGATGTAGAGAAGTTGGTAGAAAAGGAACTGAAATCAGCAAATCAGAAATTTCCGATGTTCCGGTCAGACCATGAGGGTGCAGCGGTGATTTTTGAGGAAATTGAAGAATGCAAACAGGAGATGGAAAACTTAGAAATACAGTTTGAAGCCTTGTGGAGTCGTGTTAAATCTGACAATAAGATGTCCGTAATTATATCGGGCAGATTAAAACTCATGGCTATCAATCTTGCCTGTGAAGTAATCCAAGTAGCAGCTATGTCGCAGAAGTTCATCGACAGCCAGAAAGAGAGATGAGGGAATCATGAATAAGAGAAATGGACTACCGGGAGCGGATGCTGCGGACGTTTTTAATAGGGAGGACTGAAATGCAGAAACTAGGGAGGAAGATTACTTTAAAAGAACAGGAAGATTTTTATGTTGCACTTATGGGTGAAGATGTATGCTGCAATGGTGATAATAATCAATCAACAATAGAAGAACTAGACGAAGCAATAGATGACTGCATTGCGATGTTACAATATTCCATCGACGTTAATAACAAAGATGAAATTTTCTTTTGGAGAAAGCTTCTCCAGGGAAATAAGGTGCAGAGGAGGATGTTGTTGAACGCTTAAACGTATTGTGATGGCGAGCGGCGAACAATGTAATACCAAAGCCTTTGCGGGTTGGATGCAACCTAATGGTAGTCAAGAGGTAACGGATATGTGTATCAACACAATCCGGTATGCACTATTCATTAAGTTGGTCTGGTGGAAAAGATAGTACAGCAAGCATCATTTTGGCACACGAACATCAAGAACCCCTGGATTCTATCATTTTCGTAGAGGTTATGTACGATCTCAAGAATGGAATCAGTGGGGAAAATCCAAATCACATTAAATTTATTCGGGAAAAGGCAAAACCTTTGTTTGAAAGTTGGGGATATAGAGTTGAAATTTTAAGAGCGACAAGAGATTTTTTAGATTTTTTCAGCAGAGTCATAGAAAAGCCACGGAAACATATGGATCACAAAGGGAAAAAATTTGGATTTCCAACATATGGGAGATGCGGAGTAAAAAGAGATCTAAAACTGAAACCTATGGATGATTTTTATAAAACTATAGACGATGAAATTATTCAATATGTTGGTATATGTGCTGATGAAAGAAGAAGACTCGATTCCCTTCACAAACAAAATAATCGAATTTCTCTTTTAGAAAAATACAATATTACAGAAAAAATGGCAAAAGAAAAATGCGAAGAATATGAACTGTTAAGCCCAGTATACAGTTATTCGAAAAGGGGCGGTTGTTGGTTTTGTCCAAACGCTAAATTAGCAGAGCATAGAGAAATAAAGAGGATATTCCCGGATGTGTGGGAGCAATTTATAGGGTTAGAGAATGTACCTAATGTAGCTAACAATAAGTTCAATGTATTTGGTAAAAGTCTATATGAAATTAATAGAGAGTTAGAAAGTGAGGAGGTGAAATTATGCAGGAATTAGAGAAGATTTTGGAAGAGATAGATAAGGAAATTGCAAAGGAACGTGTAATATGCGAAGACTTGGAAGATACACCTGGATGGAGGTTGTACGAAAAAACGATGAATAGAGCAAAAGACATCATCCGCAAGCACATGAATGGCGGCTGGATACCGTGCGAGAAGAGGATGCCGGATAAGGAGGAATATTGTGGCGGGGACAGCAGGGGAATCCCGTGGCTTAAACGTTTAGAAATTGCATATATGACAGATACCGTGGAATACATACACGGATGTTATGATGGTTGCAAATGGTTTGATAAAAGATATGGAAAAATTGAAAATGTCATAGCGTGGAAAATCCATGAGCCATACCACCCGGAAAGGAGAAGATAGAGCATGAGACTGATTGACGCAGACAAGATAGATTTTAAAAAGGTGTTTGGTGGTAATTCAGAATTTGCAAGAGACATAATAGACGGAGCAAAAAGTTTAATCGACAGTCAACCGACAGCATTTGACAAGAAAAAGGTGATTGAGGAATTAAAAAGTCTAGCAGAGGATTCCAGAAAATATTGGAATGAATTTGATGATGAAGACGCTTTCGGAGAAATGAACGCATACACAAGAGCGATTGAGATTGTCGAGAAAGGTGGTATTTAAGCATGGGAGAAATCAAATTAAAGCCGTGTCCGTTTTGTGGAGGCGAGGCATTTATACATGAGATTTGTGAGGATTTTTTGGACGTTGGTTGGAAAATGAGAGGATTTGCGGGGAGTTGTAAAAAATGTCATGCAACAACCGAATACAATCAAGATAGAAATATAGCTATTCGAGCATGGAATAAACGAGCAGGAGAGGACGGTGTAGAGGAATGAAATACCCGGAAGAAATGTATTTAGACGCAGGGCTGTATGATGGCGACATGGATTGTGATGTGGAACACCGCAAAGAAAAAATAGTGAAATGTAGGAAAGAACATAAATGTTCTGTGTGTCAAAGCACGATAAATAAAGGTGACAGGGCGTTATATGAGAGCGGCTTTATGGATGGTGAGCCTGTTAGTAGTTATACATGCCTGAAATGTATAGAAAATTGGCTGGAAGAATCTGGTCAAGTGGAGGTAGAGGAATGACAGAGAAAGATTGTATTCGTGATGTTATAGGGTATGAGGGACTGTATACAGTTAATGTTTTAGGCGAAATATATAGTGTAAAAAGTAAAAAGAAATTGTCTCCATGCGTTAATAGATTTGGGTACATGAATGTGTGTCTATACAAGAATGGAAAACAAAAAACAGAAAAGGTTCATAGAATAGTTGCTAGCGCTTTCATACCCAATCCATTGAATAAAACACAGGTAAACCATATTGATGGAAATAAGAAAAATAATTGTGTATGGAATTTGGAATGGAATTATTGTTCGGAAAATGCACGCCATGCATTTGCGGTAGGACTAAGAAATGGAGTCGGTGTAAGAATTGTAGAAACTGGACAGGAATTTTCAAGTATATCCGAATGTGCTAGGTCGATAAATGGAAGTGACGCAAATATAGGAAAATGTATTACGGGAGAAAGAGATACTCATAAAGGTTTTCACTTTGAAAGGATAGAAAATTATGGGAATTGATGAAGCAGTTGAAATTATCAAAAGTATGAGACCAGGTTGCGGCGAGAAGCCGACATACACAGAAGGGGAATTGTGCAAGGCATACGATATGGCAATCAAAGCCCTCGAAGAAATCCAGCAGTACCGGGAAATCGGAACGGTGGAAGAATGCCGGGAGGCTAGCGAGAAGCAGAAGTCGAAGAAAATGAGACTACTTAACGAAAAGGATGTAATAAAAGCGGTAGACAAGCACACAAATGAAGATAATACACTGAATGATGATATAAGCTGTATTCTCGAAGAAGTGCCGACTGCATATGATGTGGAAGCAGTTTCCAAGGCGTTGAAAAACGAGATGGAATTTGTTGTAAGCGAATATCCAGTGTATGGGAAATATATTGAGAAAAATCGTGCGATTGAAATTTTACATTCTGGTGTTATTCCGCAAAAGTCACAGGAAGGTCCAGACGGAAAACGTCTGAGGGAACGGGAAGAATTTTTCGAGGAGAGATAATCATGGAGTGCAAAAATCATAGGTGCAAATATCATAAATCACGATCAATGATAACATCATTTTACGCAGGAAAAATAAGTATGATTCAAGGCTGCAAGTACGGATATTGCAAATTGAACGTAGATAAAGGAAGAAAGAAAAGGTGATGTGAATGAGCAGAGAAATTTTATTTAAGGCAAAGCGTAAGAACTGGCGGGAGCTGTCGCAAGAGGAATGGTGGGTTGAGGGAAATTTTATCACAGATGAAAAAGACGATCAAAAAGCATATATTGGTTATCTATTTGGTGTAGTAGATGGTGTAGTGGAGGATTTTGATATAGTGGAAATCAACCCCGAAACCCTCTGCCAGTACACAGGACTGACCGACAAGAACGGTAAGCGGATTTGGGAGAATGATATTGTCGAGCATGAAATCTCCTCTGTGCTTGGCGCAGTAGAATGGTATGCAGAAGATTACGTCGGCTGGTGGGTAAATGATGAATATCTTGGTAAACAGCAATTCACAGATGAGATGTGGGATGAATGTGTGGTGATCGGGAACATTTTTGACAATCCAGAATTATTAGGAGGTGCAGAATGAGTGAATTTGTTGTAAATACAGATATGTTTGGTCAGTATGTGAAGATACCAACAGGATATAACAAGGAGTTGCACATATATAAAGTAGTGTCACATTTTCAAAGCAATGTATACTGTGATGTTCCTATTGTAGCCTCATCCATCCCTGTTCCACATGAAAAACCATTTACAGGCTTGGATAGTTTGGAACATGTTTTAAATGTCATTCACTGTGGGATTGATGAATCGAAAGTTATCCGTGTGGCATTAAAGGATTGTGAGATTATGAAGAATAGAAATCAGACCAACGCCGACCGAATCAGGAATATGACGGATGAGGAATTGGCAAAGTTTTTATTGAACGCAGTTAAAAGTGAAGGAAATAGTTTGTTTGATTGTAAAGATTATCAATATACAAAAGAATGTCAAAGTTCAATCTGTAAAAACTGTAAATGCTATTTAAAATGGCTGAAAAGCCCGGCAGAAAGCGGGTGATAGATTGAAAGAAGAATGGAAATGGATAAAAGGTTACGAAGGAAGATATGCCATTTCCAACATGGGAAGGTTGAAAAGTTATCTAAAAAATAAAAATGGAATGGTTTTATCGCAGACTAATCAATTTGGGTGGTATTTTACAGTCGTTTTGAAAGATAAGTATGGAAAATCATCAACAAAAAGAATTCATGTTCTTGTTGCTGAACATTTTATTGGAGAAATTCCAAAAGGTTATCACGTTCATCATAAAGACGGAAACAGGCAAAACAATGTGGTTACAAATTTGGAAATTATACATCCAGCAAAACATTATAAAGAGACTCTAAAAACAAATCCTCAGATTGTATCAGGAATGAATCATTATAATCAGTACGAAAGACCAAGAGAAATTTTGATGTTTGATAAAGATGGTAATTACTTAGCTTCATTTCCAAACTCAAAAATTGCAGAAGAAATAACTGGTGTGTGCCATAGAAATATACTTCAGGTTGCAAGTAAAGATGAATACAAACCAGGAAAGATACGGAGCACAGCCGGAGGGTTTATCTGGAAATTCAAAGATGAAAGCGAGGTGGTGCAGTAGTGTTCATGAAAGTTATATCAACGGGTTCTCAGTCAGGTAATTGCTATGCTTTAACATCTGATTCCGGCGAAATTTTACTTTTGGATTTTGGATGTGAAGCAAATCGTATTTTGAGAGGAATCTCCTATAAAATTTCAAATGTTGTAGGTGCGGTGTTAAGTCATGAACATGGTTAAATACTGGGCGATCACTCAAAGTCTTATAAGTGGCTTTTCCAGAATGGAATACCGATTTACACTAACGATGAAGCAGAAGAACATTTTGAGATTGTCGCTGGCGAGAAGATGATAGGAAAACCTGAGAAAATACCATTCAAAGTAGGAAACTATATCATTATTCCGTTTTACTTGCCCCATGATGGAACACCTAATTTTGGTTTCTTAATTGAGCATGAAGAAATGGGAAAGTTGATATACGCCACAGATTTTGAATACATACCTTTTAGATTCAAAGTGCAGCGAGTGCAACATTGGTTAATTGAGTGCAACCACATGGACGATATGGTGAATAGGGATTCGGCGAAATATTCTCATGTTATTAAAGGGCATAGCAGTTTGTCAACAGTTAAGAAAATCATTGAGGTAAACAAAACGCCGGACTTGCGAAACGTGATTCTATGCCATTTGTCCAGAGATAACGCAGACCCAGTGGAAATGCAGAAGCAGATACAGGAAGTTGCCGGGAAGTGGTGTAATATTGCGGTTGCAAAAGCCGGAATGGGACTGAAATTAAGTAAATATCCGTGGTAGGAACTATCTATGTACGAACAGTTAAGTTTATTTGATTCAGAACAGAAAAAGGATAAGCCGAAAAAAGAAACATTGTTTGAACAGATACTGCCTGTGATTAAAAATCCACTTATTCCTTGTGCAAATTGTCTTTGCCGGTATTGCACCCATAATGTCGAGGAATTATACAATACGGTAAAACTGGAAGAAGTCGCAGATGAACCTTGTTTTATTTGTGATGAATGTCGAGTGTATTCCGGAGAATCTAATCATAAGATTTGCCGGAAATTAGACTGTGAGAATTTTATCATGTCCGATCATGGCGCAAAAAGAAACAGAAAAAGGTTCAAATTGATTACTTAGTAAATATCCGTTTTAGGGAGGAACAAATAAAAATGAAAGTCTGGATTACAAAATATGCTCTGACAGATGGGATTATTGAGGCTCTTGCATTTAAGTTGACATATAGGACATACATCATAATCCCTAAATACATCGGTACAAAATTAGGAATGTTTAGGCTAATGAATATACTTGATTACAGTGTATCTAAAAGTTCAGCTATTAAAGATGCTGAAGAAATGCGCCAGAAGAAAATCGCGAGTTTGAAACAGCAAATTAAGAAGTTGGAGGAAATGAGGTTTGATGTTTGATTTTAATAATGCAGAAATGGCCAAAGAAAAATTGAAAGAACTTGTAAATAAAAATGTTCCTAAAATGTCTTTAGATAAACTTTTGAAAATTGATAGATTTACTTATTTGAAATTTTACATAGACAAAGCCACAGAGTCAGAGATACGAGAAGCAAACACTTATTTCAATAAATATTGTGCGTATGGATATAACAATGGAAAAGACATTTTCAGCAATGAAGAATGTACATTTTATTGGGGATTGAAGCATGGGGAAATGATTACAGATGATAATGGTCTTGCAAGAAGATATTACCATTATATCAAACTTGGAGGAAGGGAACACAAGATTGAATTACTATTACAGTATCACCCAGATTGTTATGAAATTGAGGAATAAAGAATGAAATACCCAGCAATCGAAAAATATATGGCAGACCATAATTTGAGTCTGCGGGAATTTGCCAGACGGTGCGATATTCCAAGTTCTACCATGTGTCGGCTGCTGAATGGATAAACAGAGCCAAGTAAAGGAACGATAGATAAGATTCTGGCGGTGACGGGATTGAGTTATGAGGTTTGTTTTAGGGAGGATTTTTAATGTCGTATAGAAAATCTGGATATACCGATTTGGAAAAATGGAGGAAAACGGTTTCTAGGTATAATAAAAAATATTATAACAAGACAGCGTTATATTTGCCAAGAAAGTGGACAGAAAACGAAATTCAAATGCTGTTTGATGAAAATATCAGTGACCGCGAACTTTCAAAAAAGATACATAGATCAATGAAGTCTATTGTTATGAAAAGATATAGATTGAGTAAGGAGATAGAAAAATAATAATGGACTATTTTAAGAGATGCCCGAAATGCGGGCGGTATATGACGCCGCATCTTCAATACAAATTTGGATATTCATATACATTATGGGCTTGTGTATGTGGGTATTCAGAAGATGTTGGAGATACAAGAGCAGATAACAAAACAACTTATGTAGGAGGTGGAGCAAGTGACAGAACATAAAAGACTGACAACGAAAGAAAAATATCCTCATGGAGCAGAGGGAGTGTCAAAAGATAAACTGACAGGAAAATATTGTCGTGGAGTATTTGAAGCTACAGCTTGCGTGGAAAAACTGGCAGAATACGAAAACGCCGATGAGGGAGGACTTCTGGTGCGATTACCGTGTAAGGTTGGAGATACTTTATTTTGTTTTAGCCGTGGAAAGGTGTACCCTTTTAAGGCTCGTTGCATACGGATTTATAAAAAAAGGATAGAAATAGAATTGTGGTATGCCGGAGATGAAGAAAATTATAAATTTTGGCACATAACGATAGTTGAACAGGATATTGGATATAAGTTCTTCTTTACTAGAGAAGAAGCAGAGAAAGCATTGAAAGAAATGGAGAAAAAGGCATGAATGAATTTTGTATTGAATGGCTCAAGGGAGCTGATTATGCAGGCGTTACGGTTCAGTCGGGAACAGCGTTGAAAAGTAAACTGATGAGGTATGCGGAAAGCAGACCAGATGAAGTAAAGGTAATAGCAGAGAATGAAGATGGTTCCGCGTATTTCCATATCCCGATTAGTTACATAAAGTTAAGCCCACCACGGAAAGTATCAGAGGAACAACGGAAAGCTGCCGGAGAGCGTTTTAGAAGAATGTGGGAAGAAAAGAAGGGAGTAAATTACGATGAATAAAGTGATTTTGATGGGAAGATTGGTTCGTGATCCAGAGGTTAGATATACTACAGGCGAAAAGCCAATGGCAGTTGCCAGATACACCCTTGCGGTGGATAGAAGGTTTAAGAAAAAAGGCGAACAAACGGCAGATTTTATTAATTGCGTATGTTTTGGAAAGACAGGGGAATTTGCACAGTTGTATTTACACCAGGGAATGAAAATGCTGATTGTTGGTTCATGGCAGACCGGTTCCTATACTAATAAAGAAGGGCAGAAGGTGTATACGCATGAGTGCATTGTGAATGAGCATTATTTCTGCGAAAGCAAAAGCGAAGGGAATTTCACTCCTTCACAGAATCCTGTACAACAATCTTATACACAAAATGCTATGGTTGATTCAGAGGGATTTATGCAAATTCCGACAGATATGGAAGAGCTTCCATTTAATTAAAATGGAGGTGTTCTATTGGAAATCTGGAAAGATGTTATTGGAGCGGAAGAATTTTATGAAATAAGTAGTTTAGGTAGAATACGAAATAAAATAACAAAAAATATATTGAAACCATCTAAAAGCGGAAAATATAGACACATTCAATTAAAATACGGTATAAACAAAAATGTGCTAATACATAGATTGGTTGCCGAAGCATTTATACCAAATCCATTTAATTTCAGGTGTGTAAATCATATTGATGAAAACAAAGAAAATAACAGTGCTGATAATTTGGAATGGTGTACATATCAATATAATTGCAAATATGGAAAAGGAGCTTTGAAAAGAAATTCAAAGATTATACAGTATGATATGTGTGAGAATGCAATTAAAATATAGGAAAGTATAAAAGAAGCCTCGGAATCATTGGGATTATTATATCAAGGAATTTCTATGTGTTGTAGAAACAAGCGTAAAACATGTGGTGGTTATATGTGGTCGTTTGCTTCGTTAGAAGATGTAAGAAAATATTCTGAAAAGAGGTGGTTTGATGGCAAAAGGAATTATTGTATTAGACGAAATTCCAAAGTCATGCGTAGATTGTCCTATGTATTATCACGCAGAAGATATGAGTCTCGGAAAATTCAAATATGAACGTCTGTATAAATGCAAAATTATGCCGGAAGAAGTTGAGCAAGTATATTTAGAGGATATATTACATAAAAAGCCTGTTTGGTGCAAGATACGTCCGATTCCAGATAAACTAGAATCAGACAGTAGGAACGCTTACGAAGACTTTGATTACGTTAGCGGTTGGAACGCCTGTTTGGACGAAATAGAAAGGAATGGTGAAAAATGAATGAATGTTGCGGAACCTGCGAATACCATGTTCCCGGTGAAATTCCGGGTGAGAGTGACTGGATTTGCAATAATGCGGAGGCAGAGGAATATGCCCTGGAAACAGAGTATTCCTACTGCTGTGAAATGTATGAGGAAAGGAAGCGATAATTATTGAGCCAAGCCAGAAAGAACATAGCAAGGGTGAAATCCATTCAGCGGCAGAATATTCAGCGATTAAAGAAATTAAATCCAGACATTGACAGCAAGAGTGGCATATACTTTCTGACACGGAATGAACCGCAGATATACATAGGACAGGCGCGACACCTTGATGAGAGATTGGCAAGCCACTTGTCTGGATATGAACAGCACATAGATAGATCATTGAAAGCTCATGGTTTGTATTCAGAAGATAACCCATACGGATATAAAGTGAATTTCTTGCACTACCCGAAAAGCAAGCTGGATGAAATGGAACAGTATTACATTCAACTTTATGCGGAAAAAGGATGGGCATTGAAGAACAAGACCGCCGGTTCTCAGGGAGTTGGGAAAGTCAAGATTGCGGATTTCAAGCCAGCAAAAGGATATATGGATGGGTTAAAGCAGGGTCGAAAGAATTTGGCAAAAGAGCTGTCTCATATTATCGACAAACACCTGACCGTTCAGCTCCGGGAGGACAAGCAGAACAATAAGGTGTCTCAAAAGGCATTGGAGAAGTTCAACAGATTGTTGGATGAAAGGAGTTATGAGGAATGAGTCAAGAGTTTTATACGCCTTTGACGCCAAAATTTAGGGGCGAAATCAATGATTCTATAAACAGTCAACTTGCAGAACTAAACACTTGTGAGCGAAACACTTTTGTATCTATACAAGAAATATCATTAAATGTCACGAAAAATTTGATAAGAGCCTTGCCGGACGGTTATCCATTGCGGATGAAGAAGGATTAAGAAAACGAAACGGAGGATTCAGTAAGTATGAGAAATGATTTACAAATTTTTGAAAATGAGGAATTTGGCAAAGTTAGAACAATTATTATTGATGGAGAATCATGGTTCGTTGGAAAGGATGTTGCTACTGCACTTGGTTATAAGGATACATCTGATGCATTAAAACGACATGTGCAGTACGATGATAAGCTGACAAGGTATTTCACCGACTCAGGTCAAAGCAGAGAGATGTATGTGGTAAATGAATCTGGATTATACGCTTTGATTTTTGGAAGCAATTTTGTGAAAATTCCTGAGTATCAACAGTTAAAATTTTTTGAGGCAGCTAACAGAGAGTTGGCGATGAAATAATTAACATTTCTACTAAAGATAAAACCCGGAAACGGGGCAATTCTAATTACAAAAGATAAAAGGCGATTCTGCCCGAAATTCCAATATTTAATCATGTTAGATCACTATGCAAAACAGTAATAAATGGATAATGATGGAACCTTTTTTAGTGACTTTATAAGGAGAAAAAATGATTTTCAAAATTTGGGAAGAACTAACAGAACCTGAAGTAAATAGTATAAAAAGAAAACTATGTACCAAATGTGCACATTTTTCAGGGATGGGAGAGAAAAATAACATGCTTTATAGATTTTGCAATTATAGCGAAAATACGGGGAAATGTAGGCTCTGTGACCCGAGAAAGTGCAAAGAGTTAGGATATTTTAAATCAAAAAAGAAGAAACGTTGCAAAAAAATTGAGGAATAAAGATGAGAGATAGCTTTATTTTTTATAAAACATTTTATGATTGCATCAAAGAACTGCCGAAAAAAAGTGGATACTCTCTTTATAATGCTGTTTTCGAATATGTATTCAATGGACGCGAACCTGAATTGAAAGGGATAGAACTAGGAATTTTCTCCATGATAAAGGTACAAATTGATGCAAATAATTTACGGTATTCAAATGGGAAAAAGGGTGGTAGGCCCAAAAAATCAAAAACCATCGGTTATGAAAATCAAAAACCATTGGTTTCAAAAAATAGATACAATATAGAAACCGATGGTTATAAAAATATGGAAGAGATAAATAACCAAACTAAAACCGAAGGTTATTTTGAAACACAAGAAGTAATTGGAGAAATAAAACTCCAAAAAAAACCTAATGAAAATGTAAATGAAAATGTTAATGTAAATGAAAATGATAAAAAAACATATATGTGTGGTTTTGAACGTGTATGGAATGCATACCCAAGAAAAAAAGAAAAGGCCAAGGCCTATAAGTGTTATATGGCACGTTTGGCGGATGGATTTTCGGAAGACGAATTGGAGACAGCAGTTAAAAGATATGCTGATGAGTGCAAAAAGAATCACACAGAGGAGCGTTATATCAAACTTGGTGCTACATTTTTAGGCCCTAACACTCCGTTTGTTGATTATCTAGGAGGAATGAAGGATGAACCTGAGAGAAAAATTGGAAAGCTTACATTCTCTGAGGAACTTAGACAAGCCGCAGAATCTTACAACGGAGATTTCGACGGATTTGAGTGAGTGTCCTGTATGTGGCGGAATCGGTTGGATAATAAGCATTAATGAGTTTGGGCAAAAAGAAGCGGTGTCTTGTAAATGCCGAGAAAACATACTTTTGAAACAAAGAATATCATTCGCTGATATTCCGCCGGTTTATAAAGAAACTCGACTTAATAACTTTACACTAAGTGCATATCAAAATCCGTCTGAAAAGAGGATTGCTACAGCAGCCTGTAAGAAAATAAAAACATATCTCGATTATTTTAGTGAATATAAAAAATCTGGATTAGGCCTGTATCTGTATTCGGAGACAAAGGGAAGCGGAAAAACAAGAATGGCTGCTAGTCTTGCAAATAAGTTTTTGGATGATGGTTATGTGGTTAAATTTGCTACAAGTTCTCGCATTCTGAATGCAATCAAAAAAACTTATGACAAAGACAGTAAACAAAAAGAAAATGAGCTTTTGGAAGATTTGGCGACGACAGATATCTTGTTTATTGATGATTTTGGAAGTGAAAATCTCACAGGCTGGGTAAATGATAAATTTTATCACATTATTAACGAGCGATACATAAACAAAAAGTTGACTTTTTTCACAAGTAATGTAGCTGTTGAGCACCTTGATTATGATGATCGGATAAAAAGTCGAGTACAGGATATGACTTATCAGATACCATTTCCAGAGGAGAGCGTGCGACAGACGCAGGCAAGGGAGCGGAATAAAAAATTGCTTTCTGAAATTTTGTAACTAGAATTAAAAATATATATCATACTAGGGATTGGAGAGTACCAGAAGGAGAAATATATGAAAATTAATCTTGACGAGAAATATTTTGTTGAAACAGATCGGTTAAATTATATTTTGAAAGAGAGAGGCACATCAAGGAAGAGCGGAAGAGAGGTAGAGCGTACAATCGGGTATTATGGTAGTATGACAACTTTGGCGGAAAGATATCTAGAAGAGCGACAAAAAGCGATTATGGACGATTCTACGGTTAATCTGGATGAATATGTAAAATTGGTTGAGGAAAGCAATCAAAAGGCTGTATCGAGATTATACGATGTTTTACGGCTATATCCAAAGAAAGGGTGATAAGAATGATAGAGATTGAAAACATGATTGATGAACGGCAGCAGAAGCTTCGCCAGATCGCAGATCACTACCAGGAAAAGCAGCTTTGGAAGCTGGCAGAGGAGTGCGGTGAGCTGGTCCAGGCATTGAGCAAGTATGTATTGACAGGGGACAAGTGCCCTGCGATTGAAGAGATCGCAGACGTAAAGAATGTGGCCCCGCAGGTGGAATATTTGTTAGAGATTGGGGATGATGTGGAGCTGATGATGGAGTATAAGCTTGACCGTACAATCAAAGAGATGGAAAAGCGGCAAAAGAAAGTCTTAGAAAAACTGAACTGCGGAATAACAGGTATGAGGAACTGGAAAAACAAGGACGCTTGATAGTTCTTCCCGTTGCTGTCGGAAGTACTGTATACGAAATCATTGAAGAGTCTGTACCGTATCACCATTTTTACATAAACAGCTATACAGTAGAGGATGTATCAGCAAAAGCTGTGATGTATGGTGGAGATTGGACAGATTTAAGCTACCCCAATTTATATTTTAGCTTGGCAGATGCAGAAAAGGCTTTGAAGAAAAGAAAGCAGGGGAATTCTCTATACAACGGAAATATTGGAAATATATAAAATGAATGGAGAAAGAAAAATGAGTAATAAGCTGAGGAGAAAAGTAAAATCATCGGGATATCCAATGAATGTCGCAAATTTTACTCTAAATCAAATATCAGATTTGACAAAATGCAGAGTAGATTCTCTTAAATTTTGGTGTGAAGCTAGAGAAAAAGAATTTGAAGATATTTATCAAAAAGAGGCACGAGAAAAACTAGAGAAAGCAGAAGACTATATTGCAGTGGCGAACATTTTGATTACTCTGGTTGCCATTAAAATGACTTGGGGATATACAAAGGCCAATCAAAGGTTACTCGAAAATTATAATGCGGCAACAGAGTATGTATCCAGAAATGGCATTGAAAAAACATATCAAGAATTGCAAAAGCAAATGGGAATTGAGTTAGAATTTGATTCAATGGATATTAACAAAGAATTTGGTTTTGGAGAATACTGATATGAGGAAAATTAGTGAAATGTATAAAAGATCAGGAGGCTCATCATGGAGACATAATTGTGAAGAATGCAAACACTTCCATCAAAATGGAAAAAAACTAAGATGTGATCTGTTTGAATCAGATGTATGTTGGAAATCAAATTATGTGGCTTGTAAATTTTTTGAAGAACCGGTACCGGAAGAAATTAATGGGCAATTAAATATCTTTGATATTTTGTAAAATTAGAAAGGAGTCGGAGCCGCTGGCCAGCGAAGGGACGTCCCGGCTCCTTTTTAAAATATGGAAGATCGTGATTTATTGCAGTATGCTCTTGAACATGATATGATAAGTATGTCATATATTCAGGAACAAGTAAACATGAACAAAAGAAAGGAAATATTAGAAAAACACCCGTATAAAATTTGGGAAGGAAAAGACGGAAAATGGAGAACATATATTCTCGATGAAAATGGGAAAAGAATTTTAAAAAAGCTTTCGACGAAAAAAGCAGTGCAAAATATTATTGTGAGTTATTACGAGAATATAGAAAAAGCAAAGACTGAAGATTATAGCTTTCATTCATATTTTCAAAAATGGAAAGAAAAGCAGGTTTCTTATGGAGTTTCAAATAAT
The DNA here is from genome assembly GCF_034356035.1 of Blautia hydrogenotrophica DSM 10507. Classification (NCBI taxonomy): domain Bacteria; kingdom Bacillati; phylum Bacillota; class Clostridia; order Lachnospirales; family Lachnospiraceae; genus Blautia; species Blautia hydrogenotrophica. The sequence goes on along the minus strand of NZ_CP136423.1, from coordinate 2,319,033 downwards.
ACGTTGACAAAGTATGATTCGGATTATAAGCGATATTTTGAAAATTCGAAATTTGAAAAACTTGATATAAGAAAAATCAATGAAGAAGATATTACCGCTTTTGTTATTCAGCAAATCAAAAAGCTGAACCTCAAAGAAAAAGCGGGAAAATCGCTTATGGGATATATAAACGGAGTTTTTAAACACGCGAGAATAAAAAGAATAATATCAGAAAACCCTTGCGAATACGTCGAAACAAGAAACTTTTCGAAGTTTTTTAATCGGGATAAAAAAAACCCTGAAGAAAGAACCATTAATACTAACGATTTGAATCTTTTATTGAAACAATTATATATTAGCCAAACCCAAAAACCTCATTATATACCGAATTATGCGGTAGAATTAGCTATATATACCGGAATGAGAATTGGGGAAATAACTGCATTAAGGTGGGAAAATATTCGCGAAGATCTGGGGGTTATTGTAATATGTTGCTCCGAAAAGCACGATAGAATAACTAAGGAATACATCGTTGATTCTACAAAAACCAGAAAAGAACGTCAATTCCCTATTACTCAAAAAATTTCAAGCTTACTTTATAAAGTGAAAAAAATAGAAATGCAGTATGGATTTCTTGGCGAATACATATTCCAGAATGAAAACGGAAAACTCCATTCTTCTTCTATCGCTCATTGTATACGTTATAGGTGTATACAGGCCGGAATTCCAGAAAAAAGCATCCAATCACTAAGGCGAACATTAAATTCAAAATTAAGATGTGCTGGTGTGTCAAGCATTGTTGCAGCATCAATGCTTGGACACACAGAAGAAGTTAATGCTTTAAATTATAGTTATGATATTTCTGAAATGGATTATAAAAGAGAGATATTATCCGAGATTATTTGACTTAGGCAATAAAAAGGTAATCACGGGTAATCAAAATGTTTGATAATCAAAAAAACGCGAAATCCTTGATTTTACAAGAAAAAACGCGTTTTTATGCATGGACCTGGCGGGAATCGAACCCGCGTCCGAAAGCCTATCCCTTGCGGCATCTCCCATTACAGTCACTGTTTTGACATTCCCTCGATCCCACGCCCGGTGACAGGCTTAGGACTTCAGTAGCTTCATCATACATCTACCGGGGCAAAGCTTAGCCGGTAAGGTTTCTCACATAGTCGACGCCAGATTCTTAAAGTGTGAGTGCTCTAAGGCTGACGAGCTGCAATTAGGCAGCTGCTAACGCGTAATCTTCGTCTGCGTTTATATTTAAAATTCCAGCTTGATACGCAGTGCCGGAGTCTGCGAATGGCTTCCGCAACTTCAAAACCCCCGTCGAAACCAGTACAAGCCCTTATTGAAGCGACTGGCTGACAGACGAACCACTGTTACATCACCAGTATAGCAGAAAGAGTTCGCCTGTCAAGCCCTTTAAAAAGAAATACATATATGATATGATGAAAAAAAGAAAAATGGGGGAAATGACCATGAAATATGGAAAGATCAGAATTGAAGACGGGAATCTAATATTTACCAAAAGAGTAAAAACCAACACTCTCCCATGCTCCGAAATCCTCTGGGCTTACCGCAGAAAAGAAGAGCCGACAGGAAAAAATACAGGAGGCGGTCATGCGCTCTGTCTGGTGACACGTCTGCGGAAAAAATATAAATTTGAGATGACATTAGAAGAGGCGGCATCTTGCCTGAGAGAACTTCAAAGGTTAAATCCCCGAATAGCCGTGGGGTATCCAAAAGGGGCTAGGATTGCGTTTCAAAGCTTGGCAAATACCAGAGATCTTGGAGCTCTGAAAGCGACTGACGGCAGAGTGATTTTACCACATCGGCTTTTGAGAAGCGGAGATTTGTACCATTTGTCTAACGAAGATCAGAGAGTGCTTCTGGAGGAATACCACTTGACGAAAGTTATTGACTTTCGCACAGAGAAGGAGCAGGAGCGCAGACCAGATACAGTTTTAAAGGGAGTCACCTACGTGCAGAATCCTATTTTGGATGAAGAAACTATGGGAATCACTAGGGAGCGAAGGCTTTTGGACGAAGTAGTAGATTCTAAGATTGATATGGGAGAGTTTTTGGAGAAGGTATATCAGAACCTAGTACTAGAGCCTTATGCTGTGGACCGGTATGCCAAGTTCTTTGACGAACTGCTTCACCAGGATGATGGGGCAGTGCTGTATCATTGTTCAGCGGGGAAAGACCGGGTTGGAATCGGCACAGTTTTACTGCTGAGTGCGCTGGGGATTCCCAGACCGGTGATTGTAGAGGACTATCTTAGAACGAACGAGTATCTGGAATCAGAGGCAGAATATCTGGTTCGGCTTTTAGAGACTAAGATGGTGGTCAGTCCTCAGACTTATTCCAATATTCAAGCACTCTACAGTGTGAGAAAGGTCTATTTAGAAACGGTTTTCCAGGTCATTGAACAAAGGTTTGATTCCATGGAAAATTATCTCAGGAAGAAAATGTATTTGTCTCCAAGAGTGTTGGAACAGCTTCGAAATCGGTATTTGGTGTGAAAAGCTATTATTCTTTGAAGGACTGAGATTAATTTATGTGGAGTCTGCCATTGACAAACCCGAATTAGTTGGTATAATTAAAAAAATATATAAAGTTGTCGGAAACAATAGAACGAGAGTAATAGTCAGCATAAATCCGAGAAATTTGGGGGAAAGAAGGGATATACATGAAGGAAAATAAGAGAGTGCTTTCTCTGCTAGTCAATAATAATGCAGGTGTGTTAAGCCGAATCTCAGGGTTGTTCAGCCGAAGAGGATATAATATAGACAGTTTATCAGTGGGTGTGACTGCAGACCCTAGATATTCGAGGATGACAGTAGTGTGCACCGGCGAGGAGTTAATTTTGGAGCAGATCACAAAACAGTTGAAAAAGCAAGTGGATGTCAGAGATATCAAGGTACTGGACCCAGAAGACAGTGTGTGTAGAGAAATGATTATGGTAAAAATTTCTACAGGTGCTGAGCAGAGAGAAGGAGTTGCTGCGATTGCTGATATCTTTCGTGCGAAAGTTGTGGATGTCAGCAAGGATTCCTTGGTTATTGAATTGACTGGAAGTAAAAACAAACTGGAAGCATTTATAGAGCTTTTGGAGCCATATGAGATTTTGGAGCTGGCCAGAACAGGAATTGTGGGACTGTCCAGAGGCGCAGAGAACGTGACGTTTTTATAAAGAAAGCTAAGGGCGTTGCTTTCACAGAAAAGTGAGCCCTTAACGATATATATTTATATATGGGAGGAAAGTAAAATGGCAGTAAAAATCTATTACCAAGAAGACTGTAACATGGGCCTTTTGGAAGGAAAGACCATCGCGATTATCGGTTATGGCAGTCAGGGACATGCACATGCGCAGAACCTGAAAGATTCCGGATGCGATGTCATTGTAGGTCTTTATGAGGGAAGCAGATCTTGGGAAAAAGCCGAGAAACAGGGATTTAAAGTATATACAGCAGCAGAAGCTGCTAAGAAAGCTGACATCATCATGATTCTGATCAATGATGAGAAACAGGCGAAGCTTTACAAAGAATCCATTGAACCAAATCTGGAAGAGGGCAATATGTTGATGTTCGCGCATGGCTTTTCCATTCATTTTGGACAGATCAAACCTCCGAAGAATGTGGATGTCACAATGATCGCGCCAAAAGCACCAGGCCATACAGTGAGAAGCGAGTATCAGATTGGAAGAGGAACCCCTTGTCTGGTTGCTGTTGAACAGGACTATACAGGAAAAGCAAAAGACAAAGCGCTGGCTTATGCATGTGCTCTGGGTGGCGCGAGAGCAGGAGTTTTGGAGACCACTTTCAAAGTAGAGACAGAGACAGACTTGTTCGGTGAGCAGGCCGTACTTTGCGGCGGTGTTTGTGCGCTGATGAAAGCAGGATTTGAGACTCTGGTTGAAGCAGGATATGCGCCGGAGAACGCTTATTTTGAGTGTATTCACGAGATGAAACTGATCGTAGATTTGATCTATCAGAGTGGATTTGCGGGAATGAGATATTCTATTTCCAACACTGCAGAGTATGGCGATTATATCACTGGACCGAAGGTCATCACAGACGAGACTAAGAAAGCAATGAAGAAGATTCTGTCAGATATTCAGGATGGAACTTTTGCAAAGGACTGGCTGTTGGAAAATCAGTCTGGTTGTGCGCATTTCATGGCTATGAGAAAGAGAGAGGCTGCTCATCAGTTGGAGGAAGTGGGAGCAGAGCTGCGTAAACTCTATAGCTGGAACAATGAAGATAAGCTGTTGGATAACTAAAAGAACAGAGCGCTTGCCCACTTTGTTAGAATCCAAGGCATCATAGAGGGGTGTTGATAAATTCAACATCCCTCTGTCAGTGAAAGAAGGGATATGATGGGAAAGGAAAGAAGCATTGTATTGTGCATTATATTTACAATCATTACCTGTGGAATTTATGGCATTTACTGGATGATTGTGTTGAATGATGATATGCTGGATGCTCTAGAAGAAGAGGGAACCAGCGGAGGAATGGTATTTCTGTTCAGTCTGATTACTTGTGGAATCTATGGATTATACTGGATTTATCAGATGGGAAAACGGGTGGACCGGCTGAATGACAGGTATGGGCGCCATACAGACAATTCAGGGCTGCTCTACCTTCTGGTGTCTATCATCGGTTTACAGATCGTTGTGTATGCGATTATGCAAAATGAGTTAAATCTCTATTTCCGTGATAGTAATTTCAAATACTATTAATGCGCTCAGTGGATAAGAGGTCCCATGTCTTGTCCACTGGGCGTATTTACTGCATGAGCACAAAGGCCTGTCAGGATTGCAGGAGTACGATGCACGGAGCAATCCGCAGCTTATACTTTTTGGAGGTGCCACCGACAGGCGGCATAAGGATTTACGCGATAAGTTGGTCGCAATATCGTGGCGGATAGGGGAAAAATCTTCTCTATCCGATTTTTTTGAGAAAGCTTTCTATTATGGGAAGATGTAAATTCGTCTTTTTGCAGGCAAAACCGACGGTCCTCTGGGGAAACGTAAGCCCCAGGTTGACTTCCTGCAACAGTCCTGAAGAGAGCTCCTCCTGGACAAACTCGCGAATCACGCAGGCGATACCCAGGCCGATCTTGGAAAACTCAATTAGCAGGTCCATAGTGGTGATTTCTAGAATGTTTTTGAGTGTGATTCCGTTTTTCTCAAAGGCACAGTTGATGTATTGGCGGGTGAGGTTTTCTTCATCCAGCATCATAAAGGTAGCGCTAGAGAAGAGATCTTTGCGTTCAGAGCGCAAGGAGAGATTTCTGAGATAGTCTTTTGTGGATACAAATGTATCTTGTATCGGACACAGGGGATGAAAAGAAAAGTTTTTCAGGTTCTGGGTTTTTCCCACTAGTCCGATATCAATTTTTCCTTCTTCTAGCAGACTAAGAGTCTGGTAGGTGGACTGACAGCTGATTGTGAGCTTTACGTGTGGGTGAGCTTGAATGAAGTTTTTTAAATAGGGCAGAAGGATATATTTGCATAGGGTGGTGCTGCCTCCGATTCTAAGCTGGGATATTCCTAGAGTGCGATTGTGAGCTAGCAAATCTTCGCCGGTTTTTAGAGAATTGAAGGCAGATTCCACATGATGAAAAAGCAGTTTTCCCTCATCTGTCAGAAAGACCCCACGGGAAGAACGTTTAAAAAGCACAGTTTGAAGTTCTTCTTCCAGCCTTCGGATTGCTTTGCTGATGGCAGGCTGGCTGATATAGAGCTCTTTGGCTGCTTTGGAAATATTGCTGGTTTTGCCGACTGTGTAAAAAATATTGTAAAGAGAAAGATTATTTGACATAAAAACCTCCGTAATATATCTATAAGTTATAGAAGATATTCATAATATGTATTTGTATTATAGCATTCGGAGTGCTATAATGTCCATGAAAAGTAATTTCCTGTTGCCACCAGGCGGTTTAAAATGAAATTCGAATGATTGCTGTGAGTGGTAACATAACTTGAGCACAAAGTGATAGTGAGAATAGACGGAGAAATTTAGGAGGAATGGGAAATGGGAATGACTATGACACAGAAAATCCTGGCAGCGCATGCGGGATTGGACTATGTGGAAGCCGGACAGCTCATCGAGGCTGATTTGGATTTAGTGTTGGGGAATGATATCACTTCTCCGGTAGCGATTCATGAAATGGAAAAAATGACGGTGGATACGGTTTTTGACAAAGATAAGGTGGCCTTGGTCATGGACCACTTTATTCCAAATAAGGATATCAAATCGGCAGAGCACTGTAAATGTGTCCGGGAGTTTGCCTGTCGTCATGATATTACGAATTACTTTGATGTGGGAGAGATGGGAATTGAACATGCTCTGCTCCCGGAAAAAGGATTGACGGTGGCAGGCGATGTAATTATCGGAGCAGATTCTCATACCTGTACTTATGGTGCTCTGGGGGCGTTTTCCACGGGAGTGGGAAGCACAGATATGGCTGCGGGGATGGCTACAGGAAAAGCTTGGTTTAAAGTGCCTCCTGCGATCAAATTTCATTTGACTGGAAAACCTTCTAAGTGGGTGAGTGGAAAAGATGTAATACTGCATATCATCGGTATGATCGGCGTGGATGGGGCTCTCTATAAATCCATGGAATTCGTGGGAGATGGAATACAGCATTTATCTATGGATGATCGTTTTACAATTGCGAATATGGCAATTGAAGCAGGAGGTAAGAATGGAATATTTCCCGTGGATGATCTGGCAGTCGCGTATATGAGAGAACATTCTAAGAGAGAGTTTAAGATCTATGAGGCAGATGAGGATGCCGTCTATGAAGAGGAGTATACGATTGATTTAAGTCAACTAAAGCCTACGATAGCATTTCCACATCTACCTGAAAACACGAGGACAATTGATGAGATTACGGCGGATGTGGTGATTGACCAGTCAGTGATTGGCTCCTGTACAAATGGAAGAATGGAAGACCTGAGGATTGCGGCAGAGATTTTAAAGGGTCGTAAAGTGAAGAAGGGGATCCGCTGCATAGTGATTCCGGCTACCCAGGCGATCTATTTGCAGGCTATGAAAGAAGGACTTTTGGAGATCTTTATCGAGGCGGGAGCAGTGGTGAGTACTCCGACTTGCGGTCCATGTCTGGGAGGATACATGGGAATTCTGGCGGAGGGAGAACGCTGTATTTCCACTACGAACCGTAACTTTGTGGGGCGTATGGGCCATGTAGACTCGGAAGTCTATTTGGCTAGTCCGGCGGTGGCGGCTGCCAGTGCGGTGACTGGAAAGATTTCTGCTCCGGCAGAATTGGGATTATAGGAGGTATACCTGATGAGAGCAAATGGAACAGTTTTTAAATATGGAGATAATGTGGATACGGATGTGATTATCCCGGCTCGCTATCTGAACTCTTCTGACCCGGCAGAGCTGGCCACTCACTGCATGGAGGATATTGACAAGGAATTTGTCAAAAAAGTACGCAAAGGCGATATCATTGTCGCGGATAAGAACTTCGGATGTGGTTCATCTAGGGAACATGCTCCTCTTGCGATCAAAGCCGCAGGGGTGAGCTGTGTGATCGCTCAGACTTTCGCGAGGATTTTTTATAGAAATGCAATCAACATTGGGCTTCCAATTATTGAGTGTCCGGAGGCGTCTAGAGGGATTGAAGATGGGGATCAAGTAGAGGTGGATTTTGACAGTGGTATGATCTACAACCGTACAAAAGGGACGCAGTTTAAAGGACAGGCATTCCCTGAGTTTATGCAGAAAATTATAGCAGCTGAGGGATTAGTCAATTATATTAACAGCCAACATCAGAAATAGCAGGTGCCAATAGAAGCGATACCGCCAGTCATTTTAGCGACTGGCGGTATCGTTGTTTTTGTGCGAAGACCGCTTTGTTGCAAAGCCAATGTTTTTGTGCTACGACATCCTTGTCAATGGTAAATTATTCGCTGTGAGTAAATTCAATTCTATTCTATATGTGGCAATTCTGCTGCAATGTCTTCCGCGCAGCCGGAGAAGGAGCAGAAAGAGGAGTTATAGGATAGTTGGGTGCTGTCTGGGCTGTTGCAGATGATGCGGCAGCCTTTTTAGAGTAGTGAGAAATTTGTTGGCTATGTATTGTTGTAGGGGTGGACTTTTTTTGTTACAAGAAAGAGCTTGTTTCCTTTACTTTTTATGACTTTTTTGATTTTCGGCAGATTTTTCTGATAGCGTGTTGTATGGGTGTTTCATCAGCCTATTTTGGGCGATTCGGTAGATCAACAGTCTGATAAAACAGGTTACAAAGTGTGCTTTTAATTGGATGCTTTTTTTCGGAAGAAGGTCTTTGGACTTAAATTCAGGACACATGATATGAAAGAATTCTTCAATCTCCCAGTGGGTATGAATGATCTTTGCAATTTCTTCAGGTTCGTCATCCAGATTCGTGTAGACCAGATGAAATCCGTCATAACGGGATTCCATTTGAGATAGGGAAGTATCTGCTTTGCGGTTTCTTCTGCAAATTTGGTAATTTTTATATTTTAAGGAGTAGGTGACAATCAGATTTTGAATATATTCAATTTCTTGACTTTCATCATAGCCTTCGAATAAGCGTTGTTTGAAAAAGATTTTCTCTTTGTTTTCTTCTGTATTCACTATAGTTCGAATGTCAAAAGTTTCCGTGCTTCCTTCCAGAATCCACTCGGTAGGACTAAGGGCCCATTCTTTGATATCTGGTCTTAGATTTTTTAGTGGCTGGGTGGTAAGAAAATTTTGTCCTCCGAAGTTGTTCCACATATTGATGTCAGGGCAGTTCATGTCGTTGGTGTAGACCGTGAATTTGGAAAAATGGAAATCATGCATGATTTGTTTTTCCAAAGGCTGAGGGATTGAGGAGCTTTTTTCGCTGCCTTCGCGGATAAAAAAAGCCAGAGGAATTCCGGAATTGTTCAGGAATAACCCAAGCTGAACAGAGGAGGAATCAGAGAAATAGTTGGTGCAGTCATAATAAAGTATCTTGGCGTCGCGCTGAGAGATATAGTACGGCGCGGACTCAGGTTGTCCCAATAGTCTTTTGGTCTGTTCTGTACAGGAGAGACTGGTAAATGGAAAGAGAATTCTGCCATATATAAGCTTGGAAAAAACTGCGTCGAGATCATAGGAAAGCGAGCAGCTATTAGAAATTTTTTTACAGATCGTAGGGATTTTCAGTTGACAGTAAAGCTGCTGAAGAAAGAGATAACCAACGTTAAAGCTGTTAAGTGTGTTTGGCTCTACAAGCTTGTTCGTCATAAAAGGGATGAGTATTTTTTGACGGCTAGTTATTTCCTTTGCATTTAGATTTTTTACGTAGTTTTTGGCCCATTGATATGCATCTTCGCATCCGTACCGTTCTTTAATCTGTTTTTCTGTGCCCAATTTCTCAAACACTTCAGATGAATTTTTTCCCTCTCTGGTGACAGAACGTATTACATAGAAAGAGACAGCACTTTTGGATTTTGATATGGATAATCTCATAAGTTTACCTCCCCGAACAATATGGAATTGAATTAAATTTTATCTCAAATTTGTGATTATCCGTATAAATACTATACTTTCAAGCATTTTAAAGTATAGAAAAACACTCATTTTGCCACGAATTTACCTTGATTGAATGAGCCTTGATATGACAATGAAATAGCACTAAAAAGATCACCTTGAACTTAAGGGGTGTTTTTTGTAAAAAGCAGTCAATCCTAAGACTAACTGCTTTTTATGTAGGTATATGTATTTGTCAAACTGGAAATTGTAGCAATCATCTACTATTGAAAACAATCAATATTTCGCCATATAAGTTTCTCTGACTGAGTAATTGTTCCGGTACCGTGGAAATTGTCCTCAAAATCTTTAAAATGTTCAGCCCCAAGCCTTTCATATAATCTTTTTGCACCATCATTTCCTTTCAAGATACATATGCTCATTTTTTGATATTTACGATAAGCATATTTTCCAACATAGCGAATCAACTTAGTTCCAATTCCCTTTTCTCTTTGATTTCGATGTATATGCAAAGATGATATATATATACAATTATCAATTTCTTCGTCGTCATGAATTGCGATGAAGCCACAAAATTTTTTTTCTTCTTCGGCGATAAATATCTTAGCACCATTCAATAATAAATGATTATTCCAAAGTCTTATGCCGAAATTTATTGTTAATCCATCCAAATAATTTTGTTCTAATATTCCAACAAAAGATTCTTTCCAATTATTGATACATAATTCTGCTACTTTGTAAATATCCGCTTCTTCATATTCCCTTATATTCATCATATTACCTCCACGAATTCCGTTTTGTCCATATCTTCATACCCATATTATAACAGTTCCATATATCCGCCACAATAAAAATCAGCATACTTTGCCTTTTTTAATAAAACATAAAATAAATATAGAAAGAAGAAATAGTTTAGAAAAACCGAGAAATTATTTAATTTTGGGGGGATTTTGTAAGGAAGAGGTAGATGATTAAGGTAGGATACACAAAAAATTTAGGAGAACTGTAAAATGGCAGAGAGGAGAGCGAGCCGATAAACAATAAGGGTGCTGAGGAAAATGGGAGAACACCGGCGATGAGAAGTCCATTAATATTGTTGTTGATTGTTAATAAGCGAAAAAGAGGCGTGTCAAAATTTTTTCTATTTTTAGTTGAAATTTCCATGAAATATGATATAATATAGAAGTTCGACGGGGTATGGCGTAGCTTGGTAGCGCGCACGGCTGGGGGCCGTGAGGTCGCAGGTTCAAATCCTGTTGCCCCGATTATTTTGAATATGTGAAAGACATAAAAAGCTCATATATAAGCTTATCCGCTTTGGTAAGTTTATATATGAGCTTTTTTCTCTGTCAATAAAGAAGGTGTCGTGCTGCGATGGAAATGCAAATATTGTTGGCAGAGTTTATGTTCTCTTCTTTTTTGATCGGATGAGATATTTAATATACAAAATGTATACTTTTCTGTGGAAAGACACAAAAGCGAAGGAGGATATTTATAATAAATATACAAAAAGAATATTTTAATTATAAAATTATTGACAAATAGATAGATGTTTTGTATATTTACAGTAAAACAAAATAAGATAATATACATTTTGTATAAAATATATCTATTAAAGGAGGGTTCCAAATGAAAAAAAGAGTTTTGGGGATCTTGTTGGCTACATACCTCGGAGCAGCGATGCTGACGGGATGCAGCCAGACAGAGAGCACGGACGGTGAGAGCACAGCGGCGGCAGCTAAGGACGAAGGGAGCGGGGACGGCTGGACCGGAGGCTATGTCTGCCATTCGGCGAATGTTTTCTTTGATGCCATCGAGAAAGGTCTGGTAGAGGCAGCGAAGGAGAATGGAGGCACGATTGTCCGCTCCGATTCAGAGTTGGATTTACAGGCGGAGATGTCCATTGTGGAGAATTTTATCTCCCAGGATGTGGATGTGATCTTTCTGACGCCGAATGATCCTTCGGGAAGCATCGAGAGTGTGAAGCTGGCCAACGATGCGGGGATACCGGTGGTGGTCATCAGTTCTGAGCTGGAAGAAGGAGACTATGAAGTCCTGGCCACGGTGAAATCTGACGATTATACCGCAGGAAAGCAGGCGGCAGAGTATGCGATGGAACAGATTGGCCAAAGCGGGGATGTGCTGATCTTAAATGGAATGCAGACTTCTGATGTGATCGACCGTATTCGGGGCTACAAGGACGTGATCGAACAGTATGAGGACGTGAAGATTGCCAATGAGGTGATGGTAAATGAGAATTCTGTGGCAGCTTGCACCTCAGCGATTGAGAATATGCTGATGGCCTGCCCGGACGCGAAGGCGGTTCTGTGTTATAACGGATTCGGAATTCCAGCTGGTTATGCGGCCATGGAGAATCTGGGAAAAGATACGAATTCCATCAGCATTGTGGATGTGGACGGTCTACCGGAAGAGGCAGAGCTACTGGCCGGAGGCAAAATGGGGAAGTCGGCGGCCTATGGCCAGGACACGCCTGGTTTTGGAAAGAAGGCGGTGGAGATTTTCCAGGGATATCAGCAGAACCCGGAAGCCTTTGAAGCAGGGCAACTGTGTGAAATTGAAACCATCGAGATCACCCCGGAGACCGCGGCGGACTACGACGTGTATGATTGAGTAGGCAGGGCTGTCGCACTGTGGATGTGTACGTTGCAATAAGGAAAGGATGAATATGGAAAATACGGAATTTCTTTTGGAAATGAGAGGAATAGACAAAGTTTTTCCAGGGACGCACGCGCTAGATCATGTGGATTTCAATCTGCGCAAGGGAGAAATTCACGCGCTGATCGGACAGAACGGTTCGGGGAAGTCCACCCTGATGAATATTCTGTCCGGCGGCCTGCGGATGGATGCGGGGCAGATTCTGCGAAATGGCCAGGAGGTGAATCTTAGATCTCCCCTTTCCGCGCTGGAACATGGAATCGCGATGATTCACCAGGAGTTAAAGCTTTTTCCAGAGCTGACGGTGGCGGAGAATCTGTATTTTGGAAGGTTTCCCAGAAAGGGAGGATTCATTGACTGGGAACGGCTCTATGAGATGGCAGATGAGAACATGCAGACGGTCAGCAGGAGCATTAGAGGCAGGCAGAGGGTGGGAGAACTCTCTGTGGCGGAGCAGCAGATGGTAGAGATTGTGCGGGCAGTTACAAAGAACACGGAAGTGGTGATTATGGATGAGCCTACCGCTTCTCTTACCGATGAGGAGACCCAGACGCTATTTCGGATGGTGCAGAAGATCAAGGAGACGGGAGTCAGCATCATCTTCATATCTCACAGATTGGATGAGGTTATCCGGATATCGGACCGGGTGACAGTTCTTAGAGATGGCGTGCTCATCGGCTGCCTAGAAAAAGCAGAGATACGGGATAAAGATCAGTTGGTGAACATGATGATTCGTGTCAGACCCAGTGCCACACTGAAAGAGGATGACAAGGAGATCGGCCCGGTGGTGCTGAAGACTCAAAACCTCTGCTATAAAAACCGTTTGAAGAATTTAAATCTGTCTTTGTACCAGGGAGAAGTCCTGGGAATTGCCGGCCTGGTGGGCGCGGGTAGAACGGAACTGCTGAAGACGATCTTTGGCGTGTACACCCCTACAGACGGAGAGATCGTCGTCGGGGAGAAGGTATACCGGAAGCTGGGAATTCGGCAGGCGGTGAAACTGGGAATCGCCTATATGCCGGAAGACCGAAAGGGTGAGGGGCTTCTGCTGAAAATGTCTGTGGCAGACAATGAGATTTATGCGGGACTGGAGTTCTATTGCCGAGGCGGACTGCTGAACACGAAGAGACAGAGGCAGACCGTGGAGGAGATGGGGAGACAGCTTCGCCTGAAAGCAGGCAGCGTGAGAGATCAGGCAGGCTCTTTAAGTGGAGGCAACCAGCAGAAAATCGTGATTGCAAAATGGCTGATCGCTCAGTCGTCCATCATTCTGATGGATGAACCCACCAGAGGGATTGATGTGGGAGCGAAAGGTGAGATCTATAACCTGGTAAGGCAGCTGGCCAGGGAAGGGAAAAGCGTGATCTTTGTGTCCTCAGAGCTGGAAGAGATTCAGACAGTGAGTGACCGGATTCTCGTGATGCGGGAAGGAGAAATCACGAAAGAGCTGCCGATGAATTCTACTGTGGAGGAGATGATGCGTTATGCCGTATGAAAAAAGCAAAAACAACAAAGAGGCCCAGGGTTTTCTGAAATGGATGAGACGGTCTCCATCCACAGGTGCGGCCGTCGCCTTTGTACTGGTTTTAATTGTGATGACGATCTTCGGGAAAGGTGTGTTCTTTTCCACGAACAACATCATCAACATCCTTCGCCAAGGCGCGGTGTTGTCTGTCGTGGCCATCGGGCAGACGTTTGTCATTGTCAGCGGAGGCATTGACTTGTCCGTGGCACCGATGGTAAGTCTCAGTACCGTGGCTGTGTCTGCCTGCATTGTGAACTATGAGATGAACCTGGCGGTGGCCTGCCTGATAGCGGTGGCGATCTGTGCACTGCTGGGCTGCTTGAACGGGGCATTGATTACCTTCGTGAAAATTCCTCCCATTATCGCGACGCTGGCCACGTCCATGGCATTCCAGGGACTGTGCCTGCTGTATTCCGAGGGATATGGAATCAATCTTCCCCAGGGGCATCCGTTGACGGAGGTGCTGGGGAGGGGAAAGATCGCAGGTTTCCCTCTGTCGGGAGTGCTGATGATCGTCATTTATCTGATCTTCTTCGTGGTTTTGAGATATACGAAAATGGGCAGGGTGACTTATGGAATCGGCGGAAATGCTGAGGCAGTCCGCCTCTCAGGAATTTCCCTGAACAAATACAGCATCTATATCTATACCATCTCCGGTTTTACCGCCGGAGTGGCGGGGATTCTTCTGACGGGCCGTCTAAACTGCGGACATCCATATAACGGAGAGGCCATGGACCTGAATTCCATCGCCGCCGTGGTGTTGGGAGGCTCCAGTGTGTCAGGAGGAATCGGAAGTATCTGGGGGACGCTGATCGGCGTATTCATCCTGACGATGATTGAGAACGGTCTGAATATGATGAACATGAACCCGTATTTGCAGCAGATGGTGAAAGGCTTGATCATTGTGATTGCGGTGGGCTTCGGCAGTTTGAGAGAGAGAAAAAAATAAAAGGAGGAAGAGAAAATGGGCAATTTAAAATTATCAATGGAAGTATGGGCGAACATGCCGTGGGGTCGCCTGGAGATCTGTGGGTGTGCGGTGAACAGCTGGGGAAAAATCCCGCTGTATGATCTGGTACATAAGGTGAAAGAACATGGTTATAAAGGTATGGATATTGTATTCTCGAAGATTCAGGAGATTCCACCTGAGCAGTATGAGGAGACTCTGGAAAAAACCAGGAAGGCTCTGGAAGAGACCGGTGTCCATCTGGCTTCCATTGGCGCGCACGCCACCTTTGTGACTCCCCGGCATTTTGACCGCACGGCAGGCTTGAACACTATGAAACAGGCCATCGACGCGGCGGCTTATCTGGGCGCGGATACGGTATGCTCTCTGATCGCACAGGGATTCTATGACCCAGCTTTGTACAACATCATGACCAGGAAGGAAGCCTGGGATATGATCGTCAGCGGCGTGCGGGAATGTGCGGAATATGCCAGAGAGAAGGATATGACCATCAGTGTGGAGATTCTTCAGGGTACGCTGATCAATTCCGTAGACCAGTGGTTCAAGCTGTACGAGGAAGTAGGCATGGACAATGTGTATGTGACGGTGGACACCGGAACTTTCTATACCACGGTGAAGCCGAAGATGCCCATTGCAGACGCTATCCGGAAGCTGGGTAGCCATATCAACTGTGTCCACGTGAAGGATGAGGTGGGCTTCCCGAACATCATTCAGAGCCAGCACGTGTGGTTCGGAGGCGGACTGGTGGACTTCCGGGAGGTTGCCGGATTACTAAAAGAGATTGGCTATCAGGGTTACTGTGCGGTGGAATGGGAAGGCTGGCAAAACGGCGGTCTGAACGGAGTCGGAGATCCTGGCGGATTGGGCCTGGCGGACTTCGACATGGTGGCATCCGAGGCGAAATTGTATTTGGAGGAAGAAGGATTCTGTTAGAAAGGGGAAAGAGACCTATGTTGAAATCACTGAAAGTAGGAATGATCGGAGCAGGAGGCTGGGGCGAAAATGTGATCGGCGCATATCAGCAGAATCCTTTCTCCAGAATCGAAGCATTGACAGATCTGAACCTGAATCGAGCAAAGGAGATGGCCGAGAAATACCAGATACCGAGAGTATACACAGACTACCGAGAGATGCTGGAGAAAGAAGAACTGGACATCGTTTCAGTGGCCACGCCGGATTTCGCTCACAGAGAACCCGTGTGTACCTGTCTGGAACACGGACTCCATGTGTTTCTGGAAAAACCGGTGGCCACCAATATGGAGGACTGCAATGCCATTGCGGAGGCGGTGAAGAAATCCGGGAAGAAGTTCATGACCGACTATTTTATGCGGTTTATCCCCCAGTTTCGGGATGCGAAGCTGGCCATGGAGGCGGGAAAGCTAGGAGACATCATCGAAGGGTATGCGAGAATCGATGATTGCGTTAGCGTTCCCACCAGTATGCTCCGCTGGTCCCAGGACAGCTCCCCGATTTTCTTCATTATGATTCATAACATCGACGCCGTGAGATGGATTCTGGGCGCGGAGGCGGTGGAAGTCTATGCCAAGCAGCAGCATAAGAAACTGAGAGCGGAGGGGAAGAATACGCCGGATGCGGTTCAGGCCATGGTGACCTTCGACAACGGTGCCACGGTGCTGTTCGATTCCAACTGGGTATTGCCCAGGACTTTTGACGGGCTGAACGATCAGTTTGTGCGGCTGGTGGGAACCGAAGGGACTGCCTATATCAATCTGACTTATCAGGGACTTCAGATTTATCGGCCGGAATTCGAGGGAGCTTTTGAACATGCGAACCAGAGTACGGTCTATGTAAATCCCATGTTCTATGATAAGACGACCGGATGTGTGGAGCGGTCAGTGGGCCATTTCATCGACTGTATTTTGCAGGATGTGGAACCGGCTATCACACTTCAGGATGCCATAGAACCCACACGGATTGCCTGTGCGATTGCGAAATCTTTGAGAACCGGTCAGGTGGTAAAGCTCTGAGAATGTATTACGATGGTTTATGATTTCAGGTAACAAGGAAAAGATATGTTGGATATACAGATTCGCAATGGAATCATATATGACGGGACCGGCGGAGCTCCTTACCGGGGCTGTGTAGACATCTTGGGAGATCGTATCGTATCTGTGGGGCAGGGAGATAGAGAAGCGGGCATTGTCATAGATGCCGCTGGAAAATGTGTGTGCCCAGGGTTTGTGGATGCGCACAGTCACTGTGATCTAGCGGCGGTGAGCCTTCGGGAGATGGAAGGCTGTCTCAGACAGGGCGTGACCTCCTGTGTGGCTGGAAACTGCGGGTTTTCTCCGTTTCCACTGACCAAACAGACAAACAAGTCGGTCCTGCATTACAGCGAAGGGATATTGGGCAGCAGTTCCTGGGGCTATGAAGATTTTTGCTCCTACCGGCAGATGCTGAAGAGGGAGAAAACTGCGGTGAATGTGATCTCTCTGGTCGGGCATGGCCCGCTGCACATCAAACATCTGGGATATGCCAGAAGGGAAGCCAGCAGGAGAGAGCTTTTGGCCATGTGTGAAGAGTTGGAACAGCTATTGGAACAGGGGGCGGCAGGCCTGTCTTTTGGATTGATCTATGTACCGGGAGTCTATACGGGTGAGCAGGAAGTCCGCGCGCTGGCCGAGGTTCTGGCCAGGAGAGATCGCATTCTGGCAGTCCACCTGAGAAATGAAGGAGCCGGACTGCTGCAGTCGGTAGAAGAGATGTTAAGGGTGGCAGAAATGACCGGTGTTCGAGTTCAGCTCTCTCATCACAAAGTCATGGGAGAGGCTTACTGGGGCAGAAGTGTACAGACGCTGGCTAAAGTAAGAGAGGCCAAAGAGCGGGGAATCCGGGTGTTTTTGGATGTCTATCCCTATACTGCGGCCTGCTCCACGGCGATGGTTTTACTGCCGCCCTGGGTGCTGGAACACGGAACGCAGGAGGCGATGGAGATTTTGCAGCAGGAGGCGGCATACGAAAGGATTGCAGGAGATCTCCAGGATGGGATTCTTGGCTGGGAAAATCTGGTGAAATCCTGTGGCTACGATCGGTTGGTTGTGGTGAGGACTGGTTCGAGAGATGGGACTGTCCAGGGAAAGACGCTCCGTCAGGTCGCTAAGGAGAGAGGAACCGAGCCGCTGAGAAGTCTACTAGAGCTGCTGGTCCGGGAACAAGGGGAAGTGAATGTGAAGATCATGGGTATGTGTGCGCAAGATGTGCAGCGAATTCTGCTAGACGAGGCCGCGGTGATCGGTTCCGACGGCTTGTACGCGCCGGGAGCCACACATCCCAGGAAAAATGGGACTTTCGGGAGAATCATCCGGGATTTCGTGGGAGAACAAAAGCTTCTTCCGATGGAAAAAGCGATCTGGAAGATGACGGGCAGGACGGCGGAAATTTTCGGAATTTCCCACAGAGGCGTGCTGAAAACGGGAAATTTCGCGGATGTCCTGGCCTTTCATCCGGAAAAATTCCGGGACCGGGCAGATTATGAACATCCAGAACGGTTTGCCGTGGGGATGGACGAGGTTATCCTGAATGGGAAACTGGCAATCCGGGAGGGCATTTTATCGAATAACAAGTATGGTTGTGTATAAAATTCGCGATCTCACAGGAAAGAGAATCTGAAATCCTTGTTTTCTATTATTTGAGAAAGTATAATAAGACAAAATGGAAAAATATAGATCTCAAATATCGAGTAGAGAAAGCAAGCGTTTAGGAGGAGTTGTGGGAGAGGAAATGGCAAATGGGAGAAAAATGTTGAAATACCAGACGTTAAAGGAAAATCTGAGAGAGAGAATCGAGAGCGGCCGGTACCTGGAAAATAACTGTCTGCCGGCGGAACGGGAGTTATGCGAGGAGTTTTCCGCAAGTCGGATGACGGTGCGCAAAGCTGTGAATGAGCTGGAACAGGAGGGGATTCTGTACAAGGTCCGGGGAAAGGGAACCTTTGTGAAAAATACTGGGAAGATCAACCAGAATTTATCCAAGCTCACCAGTTTTTCCGAGGATATGCGCACAAGGGGAATGGTTCCGGGGGCAAAGATTCTGCTGCTGGACGTGCTCATGGCCAACGAGGTGGTTGCGGACAAGCTGGGAATTCCAGTGGGAGATGATGTAATCATGCTTCGGAGACTTCGTCTGGCGGACGGGGAGCCGATCGCCATCGAGACCACCTATCTGAGATACGCCCTGTTTTCCGGTGTCTTTGACAAGCTGGCGGACGGTAATTCTCTCTACCAGTTTATGAAAGAAGAGCTGGGGATTTTTCCTAAGAAGGCCATTCAGAGTGTAGAGGTGTCCTCTTTGATGGAGTGGGAGGCCAGCCTGCTGGGAAATGAATCGCTGAATGTCTCTTTGCTGATACACAGACAGACCTTTGACGCAGATGGAATGCCGCTGGAATATGTCGAGTCCAAATATCGCAGTGACAAGTACAAATTTTACATTGAACTGTATGACAACGAATAGAAGACAGAGACGGGGGAGACGGCGGTGAAAGCCGCCGGCAGACTCCGAGACGGTATTTGAGGTGATGAGTTGTTTGTCAGAGAATATTATAAGAGCGTACGGGACCTTCTTGAGACAGTCTATGTGAGAGAGTTTGACAAGATTCAGACGGCTGGCCGGATGCTTGCAGAGGTCATGGAGCAGGATGGACTCATCCATGTCTTTGGGTGCGGTCATTCACATATGATTGCGGAGGAGATGTTTTACCGGGCAGGAGGTCTGGTGGCCATTGACCCAATCTTTGAGGAGAGCACAATGTTGCACGACGGGGCTTATAAGAGCAGCCAGATCGAACGGATGTCAGGCTACGCGCCGAAGGTTCTGGAACGGTATCCGTTGGAGAAGGGCGATGTTCTGATCATATCTTCCAGCTCCGGGATTAATCCGTTTCCCATCGAGATGGCGGAGTGCGCCAGGAAAAAAGGAGTGAAGGTGATCGGAATCACGTCCGGGAACTATAAGGATAAGCCTAGCCGGGATAGAAGAGGGCTGCATCTGGAGGACGTGTGTGATCTGTACATTGATAACTATGTACCCCATGGAGATGCGGTGGTAGAGATTGAGGACGGTGGTGTGAAGGCCGGCCCAGTCTCTAGTATCGCAGCCTTTTTTATCGCCAATTCCATGACATTGGCTGCCTGTGAACATATGAGGGCACGGGGGGAACAGCCGCCGGTATATAAGAGTGGAAATGTAGACGGAGGAGACGGTTATAACGAGGACATTGTAAAGAAGTATATCTGTCGTATCAAGCATCTGTGAAAATGGAGAATGTGCGATGGGTAAAGTAGTAGTTGCTGGTTTGTATGGGATGTCGGCCCTGTTTCAGGTCAGGCGCTTTCCGAAAGAGGGGGAGACGGTATCTGCGGTCGGGCTGATCTATGAGCCGGGAGGAAAAGGATATAATCAGGCAGTCGCGGCGAAGCGTGCAGGGGTAGAGGTGTATTTTGCCACAGCAGTGGGCAGGGATTTTTACGGAGAGCAGGCGGCTGGGAGTATGAAACGGGATGGACTTGAACGGTTCGGACTCTTTTCAGATGAAAGGTGGACGACAGCGTTTGCCGCAGTCATCACTGATGAAGAAGGGGAAAATGAAGTTATTGTCCATTCGGGAGCATGTTCAGCCATAGGCGAGGAATTTGCCAATGCCATAGAAGAGGAGATTGCTGAGGCAAATGTGTTGCTGCTTCAGCTGGAGGTGCCGTTGGCTGTGACTGCCAGACTGCTGAAAGCCGCAAAAGCCGCGGGGACGTACACGATTCTGAACCCGGCCCCTGCCTGCTCGCTGCCCCGGGAGATTTTACAAAACGTAAATCTGCTCACCCCCAACTGCGGGGAGGCGCGGATGATCGCGGGGGCGGCAAAAGGAGCGCCGGTGACCGAAATCAGCCAGAGACTCCAGGAGCTGGGATGTGGTGATTTGGTGATCACCATGGGCAGTCAGGGGGCTTTTCTCAGAGAACGCACAGGAGCGTGCAGTCACCAGAAGCCCTTTCCGGTCCAAAGCGTGAATTCGGCTGGAGCAGGAGATACCTTTAACGGTGCTCTGGCAGCCAGGATTGCAGAAGGAATCGGACTTCGGGAGAGCGTGAGATACGCAGCTGCGGCCAGTGCGTTGGCAGTCAGCCGGGACGGGGTGGTCGCTGCCATCCCAAAGAAATGGGAAGTGGAACAGTTTTTGAGAGAGTGGGAGGAATCACCGTGGAGGCGGTGATTCCTTTTTTATATTCCGGGAAAGACATTGTCACGCTAATGCGTGAAAGTTCTTTCCTGGACATAAACGCTCCGTTAAGGATGCGCACACCACAATGAGGAATTTCACCGCAAAGCGGTGTTGTGGCGGTGCGCAAAGTGGGACGCGCCCCTTAAAGATGAAGGGAAAAGGGGAGTTGAAACGGGCATGCCCACTTTGTTTCTAGCATTTCTATCTTTCTATTGCATTTGGATAGATTTTCTCCATCCGGTTGTCGTCAAAATGTTCATCCATGATTCGTTCCCAGGCGCTATCAGCCAGATCGCCGGCTGCCCTTCTCTCATAGCGCACTAAAGCCATCACGGATACAGCCATGTTTACGGCCAGGAATACTGCCAGAGTCCATGTGAGAACATATCCCCATAAGACTGGTATTTTTTCAATCCATCGGGAAAAGTGCGGATAGAGTAGCTTTATCCATAGGACTGCGGCTATTCCCCAGAAAAAGCAGTATAAGAGGTTAATTCTGCCTCCAAGGTTAAAAGGAATTTTGCTGTAATCCCAAAACACTTTACCGAATGCGATCTCCGTGAAAACGCTGCATATGTATTCATAGGCGCCGCCGAGAAGTGTTCCAGCGATAAAGATATGTCTGTCAGGTTTTTCTCGGTCCTTATATAGCAGCACTGTGGCGAAGACGAGCGCCAGCCCCCAGACAATGCTGAAAGGCCCCCAGACAAGGCTGCTGCGGCTCATCCATTCTCCTGCCGTTATCCGACAAAAAATAGTTTCTGTGAAATCGCCTAGAACAGCTCCGATGAAGAATAGCCAGAATAACTTATAAAAACAGCATCCTTCGGCGAAAGTCCCCTGCTTTGCGATTTGCTCCGTCGCTTCAAAAATGACTGGGTATGCCTTTTCCATACGCCGTTCTACTCGGCTTATAATCCATCTGGAAAACCGTTGTGTCCAGACCGCGACACGGTGATTCCACTGCCTTGTCGCAGCCGGTATCTGCCGGCGAATATTGAAAACCGCTGCCAATGACACCGACAGGTCCAATGCCATCAAGACCAACAGAGAAGTCATCAGGATGGTACGAAAGAGTTCTGGAATCCAATCATAAATTTGTACCAGCCATCGGTCTGCAAAACGAACAGTCAGCACACCTAAAATTCCCCACAGGATAGAATATTGTAAACATATGTAGCCGTCGAAATTCCATTTTTTTTCAGAGTAATCCCACCATTTATGTTGGTTTAATCGCTCTAGCAGTTTTCCAGCAAACCATTCGATTATAGTGGCTAGGATTGCACATCCTAGGAACAGGAAAAAAGGGTATTCGATTAATTCCTGCATTGTGGTGGTCATCATCACCGCAGCGATACCATAGATCAGACAAAAGGGACCACTGGAAAAACCACGGTTGACGAATTTTTTCTTTTTTATTGTTCCGGCAATGGTCTCGATGACCCAACCGAAAAACGAATAGGCCAGCAGTAGCCAGACCAGTTCCATTCCTGCGTACTTCATGACATCCTCCTATGAATTCAGGTACTGTGTGACCGTTTCTGCTTTAACAGAATATCGCTCAGTCATCCGAATAGATGGTTGAGCGATATTTGTATGAGATCAGAAACATTTTTTACACGCCTCGTATCCCTGTGTCTGAGCCTCCGTCTGGGAGATCTGTCTTGCGGTGTCTGGATTCATGTTTCCGCAGTCAGGGACACGATGGTATTTTGATCCGGTTGCAGACAGCCAGACGTTGTTTGACTGTGCGGGTGCTTCTGTGACTACAGGAGCGGTAGCGTTTGGAGATGCTGTCTGAGGCTGAGTTCCAGTATCCTGCGAGTCGCCCGGGGTGTAATCGTTGCAGGGCTTGGTATTCCAGTCAATTTTTGTTCCGTCTGAGACGGCAATGACCGTTCCTTGTTTGTCTGTGCGGAAAACTTCGATATCCATATTCTGAAGCTTATCCATGGTGTCCTTGTCAGGATGTCCATATTGGTTCTCCTCGCCGCAGGATATGACTGCATACTCTGGGACGGTTTCTTTTAGAAATTCCCAGCTAGTGGCAGTTGCAGAGCCGTGATGTCCAGGTACTAAGACATCACAGTCCAAGGTGACATCCAAGGCACACATATCGGACTCACTCCCATGTTCGGCATCTCCTGTAAAAATAAAAGAGTTGTCACCGTTGTCGAGTTTGATTGCCACAGAGTTGTCATTGCTGTTGTCCTCGTCAGTAGTCTCCGGCGAGAGAATTGTGAAATCTCCGGTGCCGAAGCTAAATTCAGTCCCGACTTTTGGATGCTGGACAGTCAGTTCCTGAGCAGAAACCGCGTCCATGAAAGAGCGATAGAGTTTTGAATTGTGTTCATAGTCGGAACCGATTACGTTTTTTACATCAAAGGCATTCAGACATCCGATCAGACCGGCTAAGTGGTCAGAGTCGTAATGGGATGAGATTAAGTAGTCGATGGACTCCACCTTTTGCTTTTTGAGATAAGAGACGACATAGCTGGAGGTCTCCTTATCGCCGCCGTCGTAGACCAGGTTTTTTCCACCTGATTGGACGAGGATGGACAGACCTTGTCCCACATCCATGAAGTGGACGGCCATTTCTTTGGCAGTGGATTTGCCAGCTGCTGAGTGTGGAAAAGCGAAGGCTTCTCCGGTGAAAATAAGTGCCCAGATAAGGAGGCAAGTAAAAATACATTTTGTTTTTCTCATTAGTGGTCCCCTTTTCTTAATTTACCATTCATTATACCATGTCTGTCTCTTAAAAGACAACAGGAAAAGGGAGTCCTTACATAACCTGAGTGCTCTCCAATTTTTGATTAAACTTTGCCATAGCTTTGATCAGAGGGCGGCGGAAGATAAGTCCCAAGGCCAGAGCGAGAAGATAGTAGATCATTAGCTTGCCAAGGTCGAGCCAATAGCTGTTTTGGTAAATTCCGGCCACACATTCACGCAGTGCGTTGACACTGTAAGTAAATGGTAGGGCAGGGTAGACGTTCTGAAAGAATGCAGGCTCCACCTCGATGGGAAAAAGACCGCCCGAGGCGGCAATCTGGATGACAAGGAGGATGACGCAGATCGCCTTGCCGATATCGCCGAAGGATACGGTGAGAGTGTAGATGATGTTGACGTAGACAAAGCTGGAAATCCAACCTGCCAACAGAAAATAGAAGGGATGAAGGCATTGAATTTCCAGGAACCAGAGGTCGCCCATACAGATGATGGTTGCTTGAAGTAGGCCTGCCAGTAAAAATATCAGGTAGCGGCCTAGGTATTTCTGAAAAGGCTTTAGATTTTTCAGAGTCTCGTCCTCGTCCACCTCCACTTTCAGGAGGGCGACCATGACGACGCCACCTACCCAGAATGCCAGGCTGGAATAAAAACAGGCCATGGCAGAGCCGTAGTTTTCTATGGGATAGAGCCGGTGGGTATCTAGCTGAACCGGAGAAGCCAAAAAAGTACCCATTGTGGAAGGACTTGTCTTTAACAGCTCTGAGACTGTCGAATCAGGGTTTTCGTTCTGTGCCCTTTGAAGCTTGGTCAGTGTGTTTTCGATCTGTTCTTGGGTATGGGACAGGAGTGAGCCAGTCTGTTCTAGAGCAGCCTGGGCATCGGACAGGGAGGAATCGGCATTGACCAGCAGGTCACTTAGTTGAGTGAAATTTTCACCAGTGCGGTTTAGGATGGAAGACAGATTATCAGAGGCAGTCTGGATAGAGGTTGAAAGCTCGTCCAACTGGGGCTGAATGGTGTTGTGATAGTCTTCTTTCACATCGCTTAGATCGCTGTTGGTATTTTGTATTAGCGCCTGAAGATCTTTTCTGGTCTGGGAAGAGATTTCAGCTCCGTCTAAGACAGAAGTTGAGAGATCAGTCAGCCTCTGAGACAGAGAATTTTCCCTGTCGATTGCCTGCTGAAGCTTTGCGATCATAGAGTCAATCAGAGAAGTATCCGGAGGCAGAGGCAAGGCTTCCAATTCAACTTTCAATTGTCTTAAGGCGGTCTGATATTCTGCCAGCTTTTCGGTATCTGCCTGGATATCCTCAGAGATATCGCTGAAATGTTCGGCGGCCAGGCTGCTGTCAGAATCTATGGTATCCAATGCGGTGTTGACAGCGGTCAGAACAGAATCAGAGAAGTGACCACTTTGCTCTGCCACGCTAGAGAGGGTGTCTGAGACCAGCTCCATAGAGGCCTGGGCACTGTCCAGGAAAGAGGCATTTTCCAGAGCTGCCTTTCCTTCTTCGCTGACTTGCCCGATGGTAGGGAGCGTTGTCTGGGCAGAGACTAAGAGAGAATCTAACGTTCCAGCCATATGGGAGAAAGCAGTCACTGTGCTTTGGAGGGTTTCTAGATCGCCGGCAGCAGTGTCCAGGGAATCGGTTAGTTTAGAGAGGAATTCCTTACTTGTCTCACCATCCAGATTTTCAGTTAAGATTTCCAATGCTCCTGAGGCAGCTTTTGCAACTGTCTGGGTGAAAGTTTCGTTGATTTGTTGTTGGACGGCGTCTGCACCTTTGTCCGTGATTTTCGGAGCAATTGCATTTTCTTTTTCATTTATGTAATATTCCAATTTTGCGTTGTTGGCGTCCTTAGTAAAGACGCTGAGTAGTTTTTGAGAAAAATCTTCTGGTATGACAATGGCAGCATAGTATTTGCCGGATTTCACCCCATTTTTGGCGTTTTTTACAGAAGTGAATTTCCAGCCGATCTGATCATTTTCTTTTAAAGAGTGAACGATCTGTTCACCGAGATTGAGATTTAGCTGGACGATATTGCTGTCATATCCAGCATCAGCGTTGGCGACTGCTACAGTTAATCCTTCCGTGTTACCGTAGGGGTCCCAGTTTGCAGCGATATTAAACCAGGCATAGCAGGCAGGGACTATGATAATGCCGACCATCACGATGATGGCAATCACATTTTTTCGGATGCGTTTTAGATCTCTGATGAATATTTTAAATATGGTCCGCATGATGGGGTTCCTCCTCAGAAGTAGCAGTTTCTACAATGTTGTTCGTATGCTGGGGTCCAGCATTAGGGCCGCTTGAATTTAGCCGGTCGTGAATGTAGTCGATTACGATCAGAAAGGCGGCGATGAGTATGATGGATATAATCCATAAGGTCAGGTAGACAAGCTTAGAATTCATGCTGAACATCAGACAGAGAAAAACCAGTGGAATAAGAAAAATGGCCCACAGTCCGATTCGAATCAGCTTAGGGTAATATCTCTCAAATTTTAGGGCCTTCCGGTTTAGGGTATAGTTCCATGTTTCGTTTTCCACCAGTTGGTTCATACCAATCCTGATCAGTGCGTGACAGGCGGCTTCTTCGTGGGAGTGGCCTTCTAGTAGCTCTTTGCGGTACAGGCAGTCCAGGCGTTCTAACAGAGCGTTTTTGGATTCCTGAAATCCGGGTAAGCGGGTATCTCCACTGTAAGTACGTTCAAAATAGTCATTTACATAATTTATGAAATCCTTCATTTTAGTTCCTCCAAAACGTAGTATGACAATTTACATAAGATGAGTCTCAGAGAGCCTGCGGTCGAAAAAACTGTTCAGTGACAGCAGTGGTTTTCTCAAGATTAGTCCGATAAAAAGGGCTATGGGGAGAAAACAAAGCAGGTGCAGCAGGTTTTGCGCGTAAGCGTTTTGGTAGATACCGCCGATGGTCTCGCGCATGGCGTTGACCCCATAGGTAAACGGCAAAAATGGATGCAGATACTGGAAAAAAGCCGGAGTGACTTCGATAGGGTATGAACCGGCTGAGCCGGGAATCTGAATTACGAGCAGCAGTACAGCCATTGCTTTGCCGATATGCTTCCAGGTGATGGACAGCGCGTATATGATGTTTACGTAGATGAAGGAGCATACGAGCCCCGCAAAGACGAACAGGACAGGGGCCTGGCATTGAATATGGATGAGATATAAGTCTCCCAAACAGATGATAAAAGCTTGTAAAAGGCCTATCGCCATAAAAAGCAGATATCTTCCGAAGTATGCAGCTGTGGGAGAAATGCGAGGCTGTCCTTTTTCGGGCTTTACTTCGAATTTGAGGATGGCGATCAGTACAATGCCGCCGACCCAGATAGCCAGGTTGGTATAAAAAGCAGCCATTGCTGAACCATAAGTGTCTATTTCGTAGTAAGTTTTCTTCTCCAGCTGGACCGGAGAGGACATAAAAGCGCTTGTCTGTTCCGGGTCGGAAGTGAGTGCTGACAAAAGTTTCTGGTAAAGTTCGCTGCTGCTAGCAGTAGTAATTTCAGTCTCGATTTTTTCCAAGTGTTCTTTTGCCGAGGCGAGAACTTGGGAGGTATCAGCCATTGCTTCACTGATACTGGCAAGGCTGTCCTGCATCTCATCCAGAACAGCGGGCAGGCTGTTCAGAGAAGTTTCGGAGGCTGTCAAAATTCCAGTCAGATTTCCGGCAGTCAGATTAAAATTGTCCAAAGTATTGTTTAGTTGAGGGCTGAGGTTTTCCTGAAGGGTGGAATGCAGTTCTTCTATTTTGCTTTGGCCTTCGCTGGCAAGAGAAGAAAGCTTTTCCCGTGTCTCCTTGGAAGTCTGGGCAGTTGTCTCGACTGCCAGACAGGTCTCTGTGAGATTGTCTAAGATACCTTGTTGACGTTCAGCCTGGGCGGAGAATTCCTCCAGAAGAGTGTCGATAGAATCCAGAGGGATAGGAAGACTGCTGTTTAGCTGTTCTAGTAGGTTGATACATTCTTGATTGATATCCAGGAGGCTTTGAACGGAAGCTAGAATATTCTCGGCCTTTCCGGCAGCAGACATGGAGCCGCTTTCCAACTGGGAGAGTGCAGAGGAGGAGGTCTGGGACAGCCTTCCGAGCAATGAGCTGCTTTGTTCCACGGAAGCGCCAAGGGTTCCGGTAAGAGAAGCGGTAGCGCTGCGGCTGTCTTTCAAAAGGCTCTGTGTATTTGAGACAGCTTCTTTTCCAGAGGAAAGGACTGTTCTAGCTTCGACCAGAACCTGTCTTTGACTATCAACATTCTCGTTTGCATTTTCACAGAGAAGCTGAAAATCTTGAATCGCTGTCTGGTAATCCAGGAGATTTTGTTGCGTTTCCTGTAAAGCAGTAGTGATTGAACCGGAGAGGGAGCCTGTGTTCCTAGACAGGTTGTCTGCTGTAGAATTTAAAGTATCGGATACTGTGCGGGCGACAATTTCTGAGAAGGTGCTGTTTACCTGGGTTTGTAGGGTATCTGCTCCTGTGTTTGTGATCTTAGGTGCAATCGCATTTTTCTTTTCGTTGACGTAGTATTGTATCTTGGGGCTTTGAATTTCTCCAGAGAGAATGGATGCCATATTACTGCTAAAATCTTCCGGAATGATAATGGCAGAATAGTATTTTCCTGAGCGAACTCCATTTATGGCTGTATTTTCATCTGTGAAAGTCCAGCCTAATTGGCTGTCTTTCTGCAAGTTTTGAATGATTTCTTCTCCGGCGTTCAAGGTTATGAAGCTACTGTTGTAACCTTTGTCTTTATTTGAGACAGCCACTTTGATGCCGCTGGTATTGCTGTATGGATCGAAATTGGCAGCAATGTTAAACCAGGCGTAGAGAGCTGGAATAATGCTGATTCCAATGATGACGATGACGGCAACAAAATTGTGTGATAAGCGTTTGACATCCCTTGAAAAGATTTGAAAAATCGTTTTCATTTGGACTGTGAACCTCCTTTGAATTTTGATCAAATACTATCACATTTCTATAATAGACACAATAAACAATAATGAATACTGTGTCTATTAATATGAGAGGAGGAAAAAAGGATTGACAAAAATATTTGAGAATGGTAAGCTTATTCTCAACAATATAAGTAAAATGCGTTGATGAGGAAGAGTACATATGATTTCGGAGCACAGAGAGCTGCTGGTCGGTGGAAAGCAGCGGAAGAGATGTGTGGAACTGCCCTCGGAGCGGCTGCCTGAAATCTCAATGGGAGAGTAGGCGCAGACGGGGTCCCGCCGTTAAAAGGGAAGGATATAAGGTTCTTTTAGAATCCGTATCCCTGAGTGTATGAATAAATTCATAAACAAGAGTGGTACCGCGCAGGCTGTTTGCCTTTCGTCTCTTGCAGTGTAAGCTGTGATAGAGTCGAAAGGTTTTTTTATTTATTGAGAAATTTCTTTGGATTTCCTAGTAAATAAAAAACCTCCGGGCAAGATGCACACGCTGCAATAAGGAATTTTACCGCAAAGTAGTTTAGCAGCGGCGTGCAAAGTGGGACGCACCCCTCAAGGATTGAGGGGATGAGAAGTTGAAGTGAGATTGCCCATTTTGTTCTGTTAAAGGAGATTTATGCCAAGGCAGCTTAATAAAAACTATTTAAAATTAGGAGGATTGGGAAGATGATGAATGCAGGCAAATATCGGCGTCAGTATTTTATGCCGCCGGAAAGATGTATGGATTGGACAGAGAAAGAGTATGTGGATAAAGCTCCGATCTGGTGCAGCGTGGATTTAAGAGATGGCAACCAGGCTTTGGTAATTCCGATGAGTTTAGAACAAAAAGTAGAGTTTTTCAAACTGCTGGTGAAAATTGGCTTTAAGGAGATAGAAGTTGGTTTTCCAGCGGCATCGGAGACAGAGTATAATTTTTTGCGCACATTGATTGATCAGAATCTAATTCCTGAGGATGTGACCATTCAAGTATTGACTCAGGCGAGAGAGCATATTATTAAGAAGACTTTTGAGGCGGTGAAGGGTGCTCCAAGGGCAATCATCCATCTGTATAATTCTACTTCCCTGTCACAGCGGGAGCAGGTATTTCAGAAATCAAAAGAAGAGATCAAACAGCTGGCCGTGGATGGCGCAATTCTTTTAAAACGGTTGGCCTCGGAGACGGAGGGGAATTTTCTGTTTGAGTACAGTCCGGAGAGTTTCACTGGGACAGAGCCCGAGTACGCTTTGGAGGTGTGTAATGCCGTTTTAGATGTGTGGAATCCGACAGAAGATAAGAAGGCGATTATCAACCTGCCGGTTACGGTACAGCATTCGATGCCCCATGTCTATGCGAGTCAGATAGAGTACATGTGTAAACATATGCGGTATAGAGAGAATGTTTTGGTCTCTCTTCATCCTCACAATGACCGGGGCTGCGGCGTAGCAGACGCAGAGATGGGAATTTTGGCGGGAGCTGACCGTATCGAGGGTACTTTGTTTGGAAATGGAGAGCGCACAGGAAATGTGGATATTGTAACTCTGGCCATGAATATGTATTCCCAGGGAGTGGATCCTGAATTGGATTTCTCGGATATGCCGGAAATCTGTGAAAAATATGAAGAGTATACAGGAATGAATATAGATGAGAGAAGTCCATACAGCGGTGCGCTGGTATTTGCAGCTTTTTCTGGTTCTCATCAGGATGCGATCGCGAAGGGGATGCATTATCGGGATGAGCGTGACCCGGATCATTGGACGGTTCCTTATCTTCCCATTGATCCGACGGATATCGGAAGAAATTACGACGCGGATGTCATCCGAATCAACAGTCAGTCTGGAAAAGGTGGCGTAGGCTACATCCTGGAGACCAAGTATGGCTTGAATCTGCCTGCAAAGATGAGAGAAGCGATGGGATATGTGGCAAAGGGTGTATCAGATCATGTGCATAAAGAACTGATGCCGGAAGAGATCTTTGAACTGTTCAAGAAGAATTTTGAGAATGTGGTGAAGCCTCTGAGCATCAATGAAGTACACTTCCAACAGACTGGTGAGGGTATCACGACTCAGGTGACTTCCACATTTAAAGGAAAGAAAATTGTGACAGAGGCAAAAGGAAATGGTCGTCTCAATGCAGTCAGCAATGCTCTGAAAAAAGCGTATGGCATGAAATACGATCTAATTACTTACCAGGAGCACGCATTGGAACAGAGCTCTAGTTCAAGAGCGATTGCTTATGTGGGAATCCGCAAGCCAGACGGGGGCCTGTCCTGGGGAGCAGGTGTAGATCAGGATATTATCCGTGCCTCTATTGACGCGCTGGTTACAGCGATTAACAATCGTTGATTTTCGGTTAATTGTTACAAAAAGTTACAGGGTGTGTCGAGAAAAAAATAGGAAATCCAACTAAAAAAAGCGAAAATCGCTTGACGAATCCTCAAATATTGAATATAATTTTCTTATATGTTTCAGAAATGTTACAGAAACTTTAAGCATAAGAAAGGATTTCATTATGAAGGGGAAGAGAAGTCAGCGAAAGCGAAAAATTTGCCTTTTCAAAAGAGCAGTTAGAATTTTGCTGAATGAGCTGTACTGCTTTTTGCGGAAATGGAAAAGAAGATATCCTCACGGATTTGCGGTCATATGTAGTTGTGTGATTGTGGCTTTGGCTGTAGTTGCAGGATGCAGGATTTTTATGGGGGTGAACCACAGTAAGGTTTATGCGGCCGAGGAGAGACAGGCTGTGAATGTCCAGCAGAATGTGATGCCCAGTGGTCTGGCAGGTGTGATCAGTGGAGTCTGGGAGTCAGAATATCAGCCGGACGCAGTTGCCAGAATTGGCACATCCTGTGAAGAAGTAATTGTTGGGCAAAGGCTAAGTAAAATTCACAATGAAACTCAGAAAGTGGACATGAGTGCGTTTGCACAGAGTGCTGCGGAGAATTTGAACAGTCAGTCCATGACAATGGCAGCGGCTCCGAAAATGATGAGCGACACGGATTATGATACGCTGCTTCACATTGTGGAGGCAGAGGCAGGAGGAGAAGACATCAAGGGCAGAATTATGGTGGCAAATGTGATTATGAACCGTGTGGAGAGCCCGCAATTTCCAGATAGCGTGACAGAGGTGGTCTGGGATACAGAGGGCGGATACCAGTTTTCACCAACTTATGACGGCAGAATCGGGACTGTAGAGATATCGCCGGAGACAGAGGATGCTGTGCGGCAGGCTTTGGAAGGAACCGATTACTCCCAGGGAGCATTGTTCTTTGTGGCAAAAGATCAAGCTGCGAAAGAGAATGTAGACTGGTTTGAACGAGATCTGAAAAAATTATTTGAACATGGTGTACACACTTTTTACACTTATCCTGACGGAGCGAAAGAGTGATAGAGAAGACCTGAGAGCAAAAGAGTGGCTTTCAGGTCTTTTTTACTGCATAGGAAACTTCGTTCCCTATGCAGTAAAAAAGACCTTCAGGCAGGATGCACACGCCGCAATCAGGTAGTACACCGCTAGGCGGTGTTGCGGCGACGCGCAAAGTGGGACTGCGCCCCTCAAGATTGAGGGGCAGGGGAGCTGAAGTGGGCGTGCCCACTTTGTTCTGTAATAGGAAAGACCTTGTCACGCTAATGCGCGAAAGCTTTTTCCGATAACATAAGTGCTCTGCTATGGACTTATATGTTTTTTTATGCTATCATGATATTTGGCAAAATATATGGGAAGAGTCTTCCCAGAAAATATATAAAAGAGAGGAATAAGACCATGGAGATCTTATATAAAAGTACGCGGGGTGACAGCACTCCGGTGACAGCGTCAATGGCTATTTTAAAAGGGCTTTCCGAAGACGGGGGATTATTTGTGCCTACTCAGATTCCTGCTTTGGATATCGACTATGCCAAGCTGGCGAAGATGAGTTATCAGGAAGTGGCTTATGTAGTGATGAGCAAATTCTTGACGGATTTTTCTGAAGAGGAGTTGAAAACTTGCATTGCGAGGGCCTATGATTCCAAATTTGATACAGAAAAGATAGCGCCAGTAAAAGAAGTGAACGGCATTTATTATCTGGAACTGTTTCATGGAGCTACGATTGCATTTAAAGATATGGCGTTGTCTATTCTGCCCCATTTGATGACGACAGCAGCAAAGAAAAACCAGGTTAAAAATGAGATTGTAATTTTGACGGCTACTTCCGGAGATACTGGCAAAGCTGCGATGGCAGGATTTGCGGATGTGCCAGGCACAAAAATTATTGTCTTTTATCCTAAACATGGAGTCAGCGCGATTCAAGAAAAACAGATGGTGACTCAGAGAGGGGAGAATACCTATGTAGTAGGTATCACTGGTAACTTTGACGACGCGCAGACTGCTGTGAAAAAGATGTTTAACGACAAAGAGATGGCGGCTGAATTGGATAGTGCTGGTTATCAGTTTTCTTCAGCGAATTCCATCAACATAGGACGTCTGGTTCCTCAGATTGTGTATTACGTATATGCCTACGCAACTTTGTTGGGCGAAGGAAAAATAAAAGAAGGAGAGAAGATGAATGTGGTGGTGCCGACAGGAAACTTCGGCAATATCTTAGCCGCCTACTATGCGAAAAAGATGGGTCTGCCAATTCAAAAACTGATCTGTGCGTCCAATGAGAATAGAGTTCTCTATGACTTTTTCAGTACCGGTACCTATGACAGAAGAAGAGAGTTTAAATTGACTTCTTCCCCGTCCATGGATATTTTGATTTCCAGTAATCTAGAACGATTGATTTATGCACTGACCGGTGAGGATGCCGGGAAGTGCCGGGGTCTGATGGAGGCTTTGAGCAGAGATGGAAATTATACGATTACCGAAGAGATGAGAGAAGGTTTGAGTGATTTCTATGGAAATTACTGTAGTGAAGGAGAAACATCTGAGGCGATCAGCGCCACATACTACGGTGGGAATTATGTGATGGACACACATACAGCGGTGGCGGCTGGAGTTTATCAGAAATATCTGCGTGAGACGGGGGACAGGACAGTCACTGTGATCGCGTCGACAGCCAGTCCTTATAAGTTTGCGAGAAGTGTAATGCAGGCGATCGACAATACTCGATATGAGGGGCTAGAGGATTTCCAACTGATTGATACGATGTCACGTCTTTCTGGGGTACCGGTTCCGAAGGCAGTAGATGAGATTCGGACTGCACCGGTTTTGCATGACCGTGTTGTGGATGCCTGTGATATGCCAAAGACGGTGAAAGAGATCTTGAATATTACCTGCTGATATAGATGAAATTTCCACTGGCCGCTTTGAGAAGACAAAATGAGAAAAAGCGGCCGGTGGTGAACAGTAGCCTAAGAGGTATGTGAATGAATTGGAATCAACTGTTATCAGAACAAAGAATCGTTCCTTGTGATGTACACAGGCGGCCGGCGGCCGCTTTTCTGTTATCAGAGGGAAGGCGCGAAACTGCGGATTTGCGCACGGAATTTGAGAAGGACTACCATAGAATTGTCGGTAGCGCATCTTTTCGGAGACTTCAGGATAAGACCCAGGTATTTGCACTTGACAAAAGTGATTTTATCCGCACTCGTCTGACACATTCTTTGGAGGTGTCATCTTTTGCCAAATCTTTAGGACAAAACATTTCTCAGCATCTGCTTCAGACGAAAAAAGACCGTTCCTTTACAATAAGAAATAAAGAAGATATTTGCAATATTCTTCAATGTGCCGGGTTTATCCACGATATTGGAAACCCTCCCTTTGGACATTTTGGGGAGGAGGCAATTCGCGATTGGTTTGTCCGAAAACTTCCAGAAATGAAGTATCAGGGAAAGGCAGTCTGTGAGTTTCTCGCTCCTGTGATGTTTCAAGATCTTTGCCATTTTGAAGGAAATGCACAGGCACTTAGGCAGGTGAGTAAGCTCTATTTTTTGGAAAATGAGTATGGGATGAACCTCACATTGGGAGTTTTGAGTGCTGTGATAAAATATCCGGTTTCTTCTTTGAAAATCTGTCCTGATGGTTCCGATGTGAAGAAGAAAAAGATGGGATATTTTTACGCAGAAGAAAACCTGTATCGGGATATTGCAAGGGCCACAGGAACAAACGGCGAGAGAAATCCTCTGGCTTACATCTTAGAGGCGGCAGATGACATTGCCTATCTGACGGCGGATATTGAAGACGCTTTTAAGAAAAGTTTTGTATCCTACGACGAACTGGTTCGGGAGTTGGACTGTGATTATGAGGAGAATTTGAGAAGTGGAATGGATGTCGCGTCTATGCTGCGGCAGCAGTATGAACATGCCAAGAAGGGGCAAGTGCCAAATACACAGCTCTATGCGGTTCAAAATTGGATAGCCGGGCTGCAAAGCGCCCTGATCTTTGGTGTGACAGACAGTTTTCTCTTACATTATGAAGAGATTATGGCAGGGGAATTTCGGAAGGATTTGTTTCAGGGGACAACGGCTGAGTGGGTTGTCGAAGCTCTGCGGCGAATCGCCCATAAATATGCATTCTCATCCAGGCAGATACTTCAGAACGAAGTCTCGGCCTGGACAATTTTGAATTTCCTTCTGGACAGATTTGTTCCGGCAGCGCTCTATTACGATACGGAAGTGCCCATGAACATGATGGAAAAGAAGCTAATGAACCTGGTTTCGGAGAATTATAAACAGACTTATCACACTTATTCGAAGGGAAAATCTTTGGCAGAAAAGCTGTATTTGCGATTGTTGCTTATCACGGACTTTGTCAGTGGGATGACTGACAGTTATGCCAAAGATTTGTACCAAAAGTTGAACGGAATCAGCTAAGTGACCAATAATTTTTTTTAACTCTTCAATGCATTGACAATTTTTTTTGAAAATGTCATAATATTCGTGATTGCTAGAATAGAAGGAGGAAATGACATGTCAACAAAAGCGAATTATCCAATTAGTGAAATTGGAAAAGGAAAAGTTGGTTTTTCCAAGACACGTTCCATCATTGAAGCAGCTTTCTATGGTAATAATGTTGTCAAGGTAAACACTCTGAAAGAAGCGTACAATCTTGCTAAGAATTCTCCGGGCACTGTTGTTACTGATATGCCGGTATATAGAGGAGAAGAATTCGGACTGGACGCGGATGCGAAAGTTCTGTTGTTCAATGACGGAGCCATCACTGGACGTTATGCGACTGCACGCCGTATTGCAGGAGAACCGGGTGTGGACTGCGAAGCGCTGGACAAGGTAGCTATGGACGCGATCTATACCTCTCGTTATAAAAAAATGTATCATGCTACTGTATATGCGGGTCTGGATCCAGAATTCATGGTAAAAGCTCATCTTCTGATTCCAGAAGGAGAGGAAAATATCATGTATAACTGGATGCTGAACTTCCAGTACATGTCTGATGATTACGTAAAAATGTACAAAGAGTCAAAGCCAGTAGGAGACGGAAAAGAGCCAGATATCTATATTTTCTCTGATCCTCAGTGGGCACCTTCCGAGAATCCGGGAGTGAGCTATGACTGTCTGAGCGACCCGGCTAAGAAGACTCTGTGCTATTTCAATACAGAGACAAACTGTGCTTGTATCCTTGGTATGAGATACTTTGGCGAGCATAAAAAAGGAACTTTGACCATGGTATGGGCAATTGCAAACCGTAACGGTTATGCATCCTGCCACGGTGGACAAAAAGAGTATCTGCTTTCAGACGGCTCAAAATATGTAGCTTCCGTATATGGTCTGTCAGGTTCTGGAAAATCTACTCTGACTCACGCAAAACATGACGGAAAATATGAAATCAAAGTTCTGCACGACGATGCGTTTATTATCAATACAGATACCTGTGCATCCATCGCGATCGAGCCTACTTACTTTGATAAGACAGCGGATTATCCGACTGGCTGTGAGGACAATAAGTATCTTCTGACCGCACAGAATTGTTCCGCTACTCTGGATGAAGACGGAAAAGTTCAGCTGGTGACAGAGGATATCAGAAATGGAAATGGACGAGCGATTAAATCTAAGCTGTGGTCTCCGAACCGCGTAGACAAGATTGATGCGCCTGTAAATGCTATTTTCTGGATTATGAAAGATCCTACCATTCCGCCAATTGTAAAACTGAAAGGTGCTTCTTTGGCCTCTGTGATGGGTGCGACTCTGGCGACCAAGAGATCTTCCGCTGAGCGTCTGGCTCCTGGTGTAGATCCGAATAAGCTGGTTGTAGTTCCTTATGCGAACCCATTCAGAACTTACCCTCTGTCTAACGACTATGAGAAGTTCAAAAAATTGGTGGAAGAGAAAAATGTAGATTGCTATATTGTCAATACCGGAGACTTCATGGGCAAGAAGGTTCAGCCGAAAGATACTCTGGGTATTTTGGAGGCAATTGTTGAGAAGAGAGCTCAGTTCCATCAGTGGGGAAGCTTCTCTGATATCGAGATCATGGATTGGGAAGGCTTCATCCCGGATATGAATGATCCTGAATACGTGTCTCAGCTGAAAGCTCGTATGAATGATCGTCTCAATGAAATCAAAGCATTCGAGACGGAGAAAGAGGGTTATGACAAACTTCCGGACGATGCGTTGGCAGCAATCCAGAAAGTTGTAGATGAGTTGAATTAATTTTGTTGATGATGTTGTGGGACTGTGCAGGCTTTGCACAGTCCTTTTTATGTTATAGACAGATCTTGTCACGCTAATGCGTAAAAATCAGACAAAAAAATTTGTCTATATTTGTCATTTAAGATAAGGAATTTATATTGAAAATTCACATATACTAGAGTATAATAATTTATAGCAAAAGAGTGTATGTGTTTTCCTGGGATGCTCGACAATCCTATTATTTTGAACCTACATCTATTTTTAAGGGATTCCAAGATCGCAAGTTGGATGTCAGACCTCTCGTCGTGGTAGGCAGAATACTTGTTGAGGAAACCCACCTAGCTTCAGTGCTAGGCGTCAAAAGATAGGACCGGCATTTTGGGACACTCAGAAAAAGAAGGGAGTCGTGAGACTCCCTTTTTTTCTGGAACTCTAGAGCGTTTTATCCATCTGTTTTATCCTGAGGGATTATTTTACGGATTTATAATTCATTCGTTTTAAGGGGGAATGAAAGTCTGT
The DNA here is from genome assembly GCF_034356035.1 of Blautia hydrogenotrophica DSM 10507. Lineage (NCBI taxonomy): Bacteria > Bacillati > Bacillota > Clostridia > Lachnospirales > Lachnospiraceae > Blautia > Blautia hydrogenotrophica. The sequence continues at coordinate 2,281,367 of NZ_CP136423.1, read as the reverse complement.
ATACGACATATATTAATAGTATGAATCAAAATAGCGTTACTGTTCACTCACTTGCAGTTCGTGCGCAGTAACACGCTTCGCGATGCACACAAATTGCTGTTTACAGCAGTTTGGCGCGAGTAGTTCTAGGATTTTTGTACAAATGTATAAAAACACCTCGTGGGATATTGAAGACCTGAACTGTAACAAAATAGTGATTCAAGAATGGGCAGACAAGGGGCTGAAACTTGTCAGTCTTTAAAAACCGTGGTATGATGTAACAAAAACAGGCGAAGAGGGAGGAAAATGAAGAAAAAATTAGGTCCGGTGTTGTCTTCTCTGTCCGGATTTATCCGGCGGACTCAAAAAGATCATGTTGGCGCATATGCGGCACAGGCAGCATATTTTATTATTTTATCATTTATTCCCTTTATGCTGTTTTTGATGACGCTGGTGCAATATACACCTTTGACTTATAACGCTGTCCGGTCTGCGATTGTAAGCTTTTTGCCAAGAGAGATACAGTCTTTTGTTCTGGGAATTGTGGCAGAGGTTTTTAGCAAGAGTGGGGCTGTGCTTCCTGTGACTTTGGTGACAGCAATCTGGTCAGCAGGAAAAGGAATACAGGCACTCACCAACGGGTTGAATACCATTTATCATGTCAAAGAGACGAGAAATTGGCTTACTACCCGTCTTTGGTCAATGCTGTATACGGTGCTCTTTGTATTTGCATTGATCGGAAGCTTGATCTTATTGGTATTTGGCAATTCTATTCAGCAGACGCTGATGAGATATGTGCCCTTTTTAGGGGAGATGGTTGCCAGGTTTTTAGGTGCGAAAAACTTTCTTGTGTTTATTGTCTTGGTTTTGCTGTTTTTATTTTTGTATAAAGCACTCCCTAACCGGCGTGCCAGTTTGAAAAGTCAGGTTCCGGGAGCTGTTTTGACGGCAATTGCGTGGTCTGTTTTTTCCTTTGGATTTTCTATTTATTTTACCTTTTTTCCAAATTTTTCAAATATGTATGGCAGTCTGACCACCATCATTTTGATTATGCTGTGGATGTATATCTGTATGAATATCGTGTTGTTTGGAGCGGAGATCAATGCCTATTATGAGATGGAATTTCGACAAGCGCACGCATTTGCAAAAGAGCTGTTTGAACGGGAGGAAGAAGAGCTTAAGGAGAAAGAGAAAATTTTGTTAGAAAAGGAAGAGGAACTGCGGGTTAAAGAGGAGCATTTAAAAGAAAGAGAAAAAAATGTGGAAAAGAAAAGTTAACTCTTGACAGATTTGGCTTTTATGATACAATAACATTTATAAATTGAGAAAGGCTTTGAAGGTGTAAGTAGAGAGATATTTTCTTTCAGAGAGAGGAGGCCACCGGCTGTAAACCTCCTTAAGTTCAGATATTTCTTGAAATTCTCACTGGAGCTGCTGCTTTGAACAGAGTAGAAGCAGACGTACTGTGCGTTAAACAGTTGAGTGCCTGCATGCGTTTTTGCAGGAATCAGGGTGGTACCGCGGATTCAGCTTCGTCCCTATGAGGACGGAGCTTTTTTTATTCTGTAGTAAAGTTTGAGGGACTTTCCTGTAGAATAAAAAGCCCTTTGGGCAGGATATGCCCCGCCGCAGGCAGAGTATGTGATTGTAATATGAAAAATAAAGGAGAAATAAAAGATGGATATGAAACAAAAACTGCAGGAAATCCATGAAGAAGCCATTCAGAAGATTCAGCAGATCGATGCTCTGGACAAGCTTCAGGAGATCAGGGTGTCATACCTGGGGAAGAAAGGACAACTGACATCTTTACTGAAGGGAATGAAAGATGTCGCGAAAGAAGAAAGGCCAGTTGTGGGACAGATGGTCCATGAGACTCAGTCCCAAATCGAGGAGCTTTTGGACAGGACAAAGAAGAGGTTGGAAGAGGTAGCTCTGAATGCTAAGCTCGAGGCTGAGGAGATTGATGTGACTCTGCCGGCAAAAAAATCTAAGATTGGTCACCGCCATCCCAATATGATCGCGTTGGAAGAGGTGGAAAATATTTTTATCGGGATGGGCTATGAGGTAGTGAGTGGCCCGGAAATTGAGTATGACGAGTATAACTTTAGAAAATTAAATATCCCTGACGGCCATCCAGCCAAGGATGAGCAGGATACATTCTGGATTACCGATGAGATTGTATTGCGCACACAGACTTCTCCGTGTCAGGCGCGTACGATGGAGAGAGGGCCTCTGCCGATCCGAATGATTGCTCCCGGGCGTGTCTATCGTTCCGACGAGGTGGATGCGACGCACTCCCCATGCTTTAATCAGGTGGAAGGCATGGTCATCGACAAGAACATTACGATGGCGGATTTGAAAGGTACGCTGGATGAATTCGCGAAGCAGTTGTTTGGACCGGAGACGAAGACGAAATTCCGTCCTCATCATTTCCCATTTACCGAGCCGAGTGCAGAGATGGATGTGTCTTGTTTCAAATGCGGTGGAAAGGGCTGCCGTTTCTGTCAGGGAACCGGTTGGATAGAGATTTTAGGGTGTGGAATGGTTCATCCTGATGTGTTGGAGATGTGCGGAATTGACTCGAAGGAATACACAGGTTTTGCCCTGGGAATGGGATTGGAGCGTATCGCGCTTTTGAAATATGAGATTGACGATCTGCGTCGTCTGTATGAGAACGATGTGCGCTTCTTAAAACAGTTCTGATTGCCCAGAGGTGAACAGAGCGTGAAAACGGACGCAGAGAGATAGAATATAATTGTTGGAGATAGAGAGGAAAAGCTATGAATACTTCATTATCATGGATGAAAATGTATGTGCCGGATTTGGATGTGGACCCGCAGGAGTACACAGATGCGATGACCCTGACCGGAACGAAGGTAGAAGGTTATGAGAGAACAGATGCGGATTTAGATAAGATTGTGATTGGTCAGATTGATAAAATTGAGCAGCACCCAGATGCGGATAAGCTGGTGGTATGTCAGGTGAATATCGGCACAGAGACGATTCAGATTGTGACGGGAGCTCCGAACATTAAAGAGGGCGACAAAGTACCGGTTGTCCTGGACGGTGGCCGTGTAGCTGGAAGTCATGACGGAAAGATGACACCGGGAGGAATCGAGATTAGAAAAGGAAAATTAAGAGGAGTAGAGTCTAACGGCATGATGTGCTCCATCGAAGAGCTAGGCAGCACGCGTGACATGTATCCGGAGGCTCCGGAGTATGGAATCTACATTTTCCCGGAAGACGCGCAGGTAGGCGAAGATGCCGTCGAAGCATTGGGGCTTAGGGATGTGATTTTTGAATATGAAATCACTTCGAATCGAGTAGACTGTTATAGTGCGCTGGGAATTGCGAGGGAGGCGGCTGCGACTTTCAATAAGAAATTTTGTCCTCCTAAGATTGTTGAGACTGGAAACGATGAGAAGACTTCTGACTATGTGAAAGTCACAGTGGAAGATCCAGATTTGTGTCCAAGGTATGCTGCCCGAGTGGTGAAGAATGTCAAGATTGGTCCATCTCCTAAGTGGATGCAAAGAGCCTTGGCTAGCAATGGAATTCGTTCCATCAATAATCTGGTCGATATTACCAACTATATCATGGAAGAATATGGACAGCCGATGCATGCCTATGATTTGGACAAGATTGATGGAAGTCACATTGTCGTAAAGCGAGCAAAGCAGGGAGAGAAATTTGTGACCTTGGACGGGCAGGAGCATGTGTTAGATGATTCCATATTGATGATCTGTGATGAGAATAAGCCAGTAGGTATCGCCGGCATCATGGGTGGTGAGAACTCGATGATTACGGATGAAGTGAAGACGGTATTGTTTGAGGGCGCCTGCTTCAACGGAGTAAATATCAGAAAGTCTTCTAAAAAGCTGGGACATGTGACGGATGCTTCCAGTAAGTTTGAGAAAGGTCTGGACCCGAATACTGCATTGGAGGCGGTAAACCGTGCGTGCCAATTGATGGAAGAGCTGGGTGCAGGAGAGGTAATCGGCGGAGTTGTGGACGTATGTTACGAGCACAAAGAGCCATGGAAGGTGCCATTTGAGCCGGATAAAATCAATGCACTCATTGGTATTGATATCAGCGCGGAGGAAATGCTGGGATATCTGGAAAGAGTAGAACTTTATCCAGATGAGACGAAAGAGAATATCATTGTTCCTACCTTCCGTCAGGATGTGCACTGTACGGCGGACTTAGCGGAGGAAGTGGCCAGATTTTACGGATATGACAAAATTCCGTCAACGATTCCAAGTTCCGAACTGACTGGTTTTCTGCCGTTTTGTAGAAAGATTGAGAAGGTGGCTCAGGATGTGGCGGAGTACTGTGGATTTTCCCAGGCAATGACCTATTCTTTTGAGAGTCCGAAGGTATTTGACAAACTGCGCCTGGACGCGGATGATCCGTTGAGACAGGCCGTGAAAATCCGTAATCCGTTGGGAGAAGACTTTAGTATTATGAAGACGCTTCCGTTGAATGGAATGCTGTCTTCCTTGGAGACGAATTACAGAAGACGTAATAAAGATGTGCGGCTGTATGAGCTGGCGAAGGTGTATCTGCCGAAATCTTTGCCTTTGACAGAATTGGCAGATGAGAGAGTGGAATTGACTCTGGGCATGTACGGCGAGGGAGATTTCTACACGATGAAAGGTGTGTGTGAGGAGTTCTTTGAGAAAGTAGGAATGAAGAAAAAGGTATCTTACGCTCCGAATTCCGGAAAGAATTATCTCCATCCAGGACGTCAGGCGAATGTTTATTATGATGGCAGACTTTTGGGGTATCTAGGAGAGGTGCATCCGCTGGTCGCTGAGAGTTATGGGATGAAAACAAGGGTTTATGTAGCAGTGATAGACATTCCGACAGTGATAGAACTGGCTACTTTTGACTATAAGTTTGAAGATTTGACCAAGTATCCGGCTGTACTGCGCGATATCAGTATGGTGGTTCCTAAGAATGTGATGGCTGGGGATATTGAGAAGATTCTGGAAGAACGAGGTGGAAAGATTCTGGAGAGCTATGAGCTGTTTGATATCTATGAAGGAAATCAGATTAAAGAAGGCTTTAAATCTATGGCTTACAGTATCGTATTCCGTTCTAAAGACCGTACATTAGAGGACGCGGATGTGACAGCAGCTATGAAGAAAATATTGAACGGACTGGAAGGTCTGGGAATTGAGCTGAGAAGTTAAGATGAGACTGTATATCATGAGACATGGTGAGACGTCGTGGAATGCCCTGAAAAAAATTCAGGGCATTGCCGATATCCCCTTAAACGAAAAGGGAAGGGCTTTAGCCAAGGTGACTGGCGAAGCTCTAAAAGAGATAAAATTTGACTTGGTGATTACCAGTCCTTTGTGCCGTGCGAAGGAGACTGCCAGGTTAGTGATTGGAGATAGGCAGGTTCCGTGGATAGAGGAACCGAGAATTCAGGAGATCTGTTTCGGTATTATGGAGGGAACCCAGGAGTCGGCGAGTGATCGGCCTCAGTACTCTGAAAACCTGCATAGATTTTATGCCGACCCGTGGAATTATACGGCTCCGCAGGATGGAGAGAGTATCATGGATGTCTGTAAGAGGACAAAAGAATTTTGGGAAGAGCTTGTGAAGAAACAGGAATATGAGAACTATACGATTCTGATCTCCTCTCACGGCTGTGCTTCCCGGGCTATCATGCAGAACGTCTACGGGGACCATGATTTTTGGCATGGTGAGGTTCCGCCGAACTGCAGTGTCAACATTGTGGATGTGAAAGACGGCGAGAGTGTCGTTGTGGAAGCGGACAGAGTCTACTATTAGAAGGAGAAAGTGATGAAAACATCCGATTTTTACTACGAACTTCCCCAGGAGCTGATTGCGCAGGACCCCTTAGAGGACAGAAGCAGCTCTCGTCTGCTGCATCTAGACCGGCGGACCGGGGAGATTTCCCATGGAACATTTCAGGATATTCTAACGTATCTAAAACCGGGAGACTGTCTGGTCATCAATGACACAAAAGTGATACCGGCCAGACTGTTCGGCCGCAAAGAGGACACAGGAGCAGTCATTGAGCTGCTGCTGTTAAAGAGAAGGGAAAACGATGTCTGGGAGACTCTGGTAAAACCCGGGAAGAAGGCGAAAGTGGGTACAAAGCTGATTTTTGGAGACGGGATTTTATGCGGAGAGATTTTGGATGTGGTTGAGGAAGGGAATCGTTTGATACAATTCCAATATGAAGGAATTTTTGAGGAGATTTTAGATCAGTTGGGCGAGATGCCTTTGCCTCCATATATTACTCATAAATTGAAAGATAAGAATCGCTATCAGACCGTCTATGCCAAACACGAAGGTTCAGCAGCGGCGCCCACGGCAGGGCTGCATTTCACTCCTGAGCTGTTGCAGAGAGTGAAGGAAATGGGGGTGAAAATTGCCCATGTGACGCTTCATGTGGGGTTGGGAACGTTTCGCCCGGTGAAGGTGGAGGATGTTGCCGAGCATCATATGCATTCAGAGTTCTATGTGGTTGAACAGGAGCAGGCTGCGCTTGTCAATGAGACGAAGAGAAACGGTGGCAGGGTGATCTGCGTGGGCACCACAAGCTGTAGGACTTTGGAGTCAGCTACGGATGAAGAAGGAAAGCTTCAGGCAGGAAGTGGCTGGACAGAGATTTTTATCTATCCAGGTTATCAGTTTAAAATTATGGATGGGCTGATTACAAATTTCCACCTTCCGGAATCCACCTTGCTGATGCTGGTATCGGCATTTGCGGGGAAAGAGAAGATTATGGCTGCCTATAAGGAGGCAGTCCGCGAGCGGTATCGTTTTTTTTCATTCGGCGACGCGATGTTCATCGTGTAGAGGCTAGATGCTGTTCAACAAGATAGAGATTGAGATAAAACCTGACAGTTAAGGAGATTTGGCTGTCAGGTTTTTATATGCAACTATTCAGCCACGTGAGTTTAGATTCGCAGTAGTAGCTTTTTCGCTGCATATGCGTCGGAATCTTCGCTCATAGTTAAGCCCGATATGGATGAGTAGTTACTTTTATATTACAGGATTCATACCTGGAAATTGACAGAAATTTCGCTCTAATATATAATATTTTCGTGTGGAAATATCGGTGAAAGTGAATTTTTTTGACTAAAACACAGAGAAGGGAGGAGAAAGTTGAAACGTTTAGAAGCGATACAGGAAGCGGCTTACCTTTCCACTGGAAATACCTTGCAGTACAGAAGAATCATGAGAATTTTTTATCGTGAATATGAGAAAATGCATTTTCAGCTCTATGAAAGAGAGGTGCTGAGCCTGCTGCGTGCCTGTCCGGGGTTTGAAGAATATCCTGCACAGAAGCTGAAACAGGATTTGAGAATGCTGGTGGAGTGGAAGAATCTGATTGCCGTCCAGGAGCTGAAGCATGTACGCACGATCGCAGAGTATAAGAACAGGCAATTTCGCTATTCCATGACGGAGAACGCTGTGGAGATTGAGAGACTGACAGTGAAATTGGAAAACAGGTATCGGGAAAGTGGGAATCTCTCATCTTGTTATCTGATGAGAATCGAGGAGGCGCTTATGGATATGGAAAGGATAAAGAGTGCTTCAACGAGAGAGACCGGCCAATGGTGGAGGAATCTTCAGGAAGACTTTCAGCGTCTGAATCAGAACTACCAGGATTATCTGAGTGAATTTTATTCGGAAAATTCAGATAAAATCTTAAAATCTGTGGAGTTTATTTTGCATAAAGACCGGCTTGTCACTTATCTGAAGGAGTTTGTTCAGGAGCTTCGGGTAAATGCGTCGAGGATTGAAGCTGTGCTCAAGGAAATATCCGGGGAACAGGCAGCTGAAATCTTAGAACGGGTGGTATTGTGTGAGAGGGATATCCTATTTCCAGGTTCAAAGGACAAAGAGGCCGTCAAAGAATCTGTGAGGGAAAATGTATTTGGAGGATGGGCAGCTTTGCGGCAATGGTTTTTGAGTGAGACAGAGCCAAGTGAGTGTAGCCGCGTTCTGGAGATTACAGATGAGATCATCAGAAAAATCATACAGAACGCGGCTCTCATTGTTCAGGCCCAGAGTTGGAGTGTCAGCCGAAAAAATGATTATCAGAAATTTATCCGGCTGTTTAGGGAGTGTGAGGATTTGGAAGAGGCACACTGCCTGGCTGCTCACCTCTTTGGAATTCAACAAGTCAGACATTTTAGAGTTTGCAAAGATAGGTCGACAGAAAGCATCTATAGCAGTACTTATGAGGAAGAGGCTATGGAGTTTTGGCTGAGGCCGCGCAGGAGAAGGCACGGTTCTAGATTGGAGAGAACTGGCTTTGAGGATAAAGGAGAGAGAAAGAAAAGTCAAAGGAGAGAGTATCTTAAAAGAAGCGAGGAAGAATTGTATACAGTAACACAGTATATCCAGGGAGGTTGTCTAGAGCTGTCCAAGATCGAGGGAAAAATCTCAAAAGAGACGAGAGCATTGTTGCTGCGGTGGATTGAGACGGCGATGCTGTCCGGTTCTGGTAGAGGAGTGACGGAGAGCGGGAAGTTCTATCAGCTACAACGTACGGACAGCAGGTGTACTTTGCACTGTGAGGATGGCGATTTCAGTATGCCGAACTATATTCTGATGTTTGGGGCAAGAGAAGATGGAGACATTTAGAGCGTTGATAGAAAGATTTTGGATTGAAAAGAAAAAAGACAGAGAACTGTACAGAAAAATTCAAAGGGAAGCAGAAAAAATCCGCGGATTTGTCACAGAACAGCTAGGATGGAAGCTGATTGCCAATGAGAAGATCATAAAGCTGGAAAAAATACCTACCCATGCGAAAGGCTTTATGGGAGTTACTCAGTTTACTCGAATTCAAGATTATATTATTTTTTGTGCACTGCTGATTTATTTGGAGGAGCGGGAGGAAGGAGAGCAATTTCTTCTGTCAGAGATGCTGGAAGTACTGGAAACACAGCTTCAGGAATATATGGAAGTGGATTGGACGATGTATGCTCAGCGCAGATCGCTGGTGAGGGTTTTGCAGGTTGCAGAAAACAGGGGCCTGTTGAAAGTGAACGATGGGAACAGTGAGCGGGTGGCCGATGGGACGGAGCGAGAAGTGCTCTATGAGAATACGGGTTTATCCCGATATTTTGCAGTGAATTTTGGGCGCAGTATCGAAACATTTTCGTCGTGTCGGGATTTTGAGGCTGCTGCTTGTTTCGAGACGGATACGGAACAGAGCAAGACCCAGAGGGTATATAGACAATTGGTGACTGCACCGGCGTTTTACTGGATATCTACAGAAAACAAGGATGCGTCGTATTTGAAGGCGGAGAGAATGCGGATACAAAGAGTGTTGGGAGAAAAGTTGGGAGGTAGCCTTCATCTCCATCGAAATGCGGCCTTTTACGTGTATGAAGAAGAGCGTATGGGAGAGCTGCACCCTGAGGAGAGTATGCTCAGTGAGGTCGTCCTGACTGTCTGTAAAGAAATACGCAAAGAGGTGGAGAATCGGCATCTGGAAAGAGACGCCGGAGACTGTGTCAGTATTTTTAGAAGAGAGTTTCAAGGGCTGGTACGAAGGTGTCAGGAAAGAGAAAAAGCGGTCTGGAACAAAGAGTTTGGGGAGATGGAAATCTCAAAATTGGAGCGAGGCATTTTGGAATATATGAAATCCTGGATGTTGGCGGAACTTCAAGGGGAGAGAGTGATTTTCTATCCGGCCTGCGGAAAATTTATAGGCTCCTATCTCACCGATTTCGTTGGAGAGGAGGATAAAACGGATGAGTAACCGCTGGCATATGCACCGAATGGGATTCATAAATTTTTGGTTGTATGATGAGGAGACTTTTTTATTTGCAGATGGAAGGCTGCTGCTGCGTGGTCAGAATGGATCGGGAAAATCTGTCACAACTCAGAGCTTGATTCCCTTTATTTTAGATGGAGACCGTTCTCCAGGTCGTCTGGACCCTTTTGGCTCAAATTCGCGAAAGATGGAGTACTATCTTTTAGGGGATGGTGAGAAAGAAGAAGCCACAGGCTATCTATTTTTGGAATTTAAGAGGGAAAATAGGCAGCAGTACCGGACCATCGGAATTGGGCAGAAAGCGCAAAGAGGAAAGCCCATGGCTTTTTGGGGGTTCCTTCTGTTGGATGGACGCAGAGTGGGTTATGAGATAAAGCTGTGTCGGGATGTGGGCGGAAGAAAGATTCCCTGCACGAAGAGGGAACTGAGGCAGAAGCTGGAAGGAATCAATTTTTTTACGGAGACACAGAGGGAGTATATGGAGCTGGTGAATCGCTATCTTTTTGGATTCCCTTGCGTGGAGCAGTATCAGCAGATGATACGCTTGTTGGTCAAAGTACGTGCTCCTAAGTTGTCTAAGGAATTGAGTCCATCGAAGGTGTATGAGGTTTTGGAAGAATCTCTTTGGCCTTTGTCCAATGAAGATCTGCGCCCAATGGCTGAGACTATGGAGAATATGGATGATATTCAAGACCGGCTGATGAGTCTAAAAAGAGCTTTTGAGGACTTGACGGCACTTCGAAAGGAGTATCTTCGCTATAATCTCTATATGCTAGGGAAAAAAGCGAAGGCCTATGAGGAGGCGAAAGAAAAGGCATGTCAGGCGGCCGGGCTCTTGGAACAAAAGGAGCGAGAGTTAAAGGAGAAAAAAGAAAACCAAAGAGCCAAGGAACGAAAAAGCAGAAAGCTAGAAGAGAAAATTCAGCTTTTGGAGCGAGAAAAGAGTACGTTTTATCTGGATGAGGTCGAGGCTTCCATAGACAGACTGAATGGCATCCGAGAGCAGAAAAAGCAGGAGGAAAAAGAACGAGACCGGTTACTGGAACAGATAGAATGGGGAAAGAAAAGACAGTTATCTCTTAGCAGAGAATTTCAGTTTAGCCGGCTGAAAAAGGAAGAGTACCGGTCAAATGCCGAAAGACTGTTTCGTGATCTAGAGCAGAGAAACGGTATCATTGAGATTCCCTGCCATGAAAAGTTAAAAGAATCTGGGCCTACAGGTGGTGAGAGTGCCAAAGTGCAGGAGGTATACCGGGAACTCACAGAGTTGAAGTGTCAGGTGGAAGGCGTACAGCAGGTCTTGGGAGAGTCAAGAGGCGCGCAAAAAAAATGGAGTGAACAAGAGGAACGGTATCAGAAAATTCTAGCAGAAGTGCAAGAGGCTCAAAAAAGTTGGCGAGAGGCTGACCGGCAGGTGGAGGCGTGTAGGGAATGGCTGGCAGAACGACTTCTGATGGCGGCTGAAGACAATCAGGAGCTGGAAATCGGAAAGAAGGATTTGAAAAAGATACTGGGAAAAATAGAGCAGTATCAGGGGCCTGGTGACTATGAAGACATACGAAGCGTGCTGAGGGCAATCTGGTGGAAAAAGAAAGAAGTCTTGGAACGGGAACGACGAAGCCTCAAAGAACAGCAGATAGAGGGCCGCATAAAGATTCAAGGTTTGAAAGAAGAGCGAGACAGGAGGGTCTCTGACAGACAAGAACAGGCTAGGGAGTTTTTGGAGAAGAAGGGGATTTCCTGTCTGTTTTTTTATGAGACAGTGGAGTTTGCGGAAAATTTGGACTCGGAGACGAGAAAGAGGGTGGAGGGACAACTGGCGGCGTCAGGACTGCTGGATGCATTGGTGATAGCTGAGGAAGATTATAAAAGGGCAGTCCGGGAGCTTCGGGGAATTGCTGTTGTATTGTTAAATCCAGGAGGATTCAAAGAAGAAAGCTCTCTAAAAGAAGAGAGATTCCCCTATTTGATTCCCGCTGATGTGGGAAGCCAGACGCTAAGACAGGCGGTAGGACGCCTGTTAAGCTGTCTGTCCCGGCAGAAGGTAAAATTGGATGAGAAAGGCTTCGACGGTCGTCTGGTTCTGTATGACAATGGCTATTTTGAACAGGGGATTTTGGAGGGCTATGGTACCTGGGAGAAGGCGCGGTATATAGGAGAGAAGACCAGAGAAGAGGAAAAGCAAAAAATTCTGAGAGAGAGAAAATGCGAGCTGGCCGAGGCAGAAAAAGAGCTGGAGAATTGGGATACCCGGTTAAAATACGTGGAACAAAGACTTTTTAGGCTGGATGAAGAATATAAAGCGGTTCCGACATTTGCAGAATTGGAGAAGGCGATTGGAAGGGCACAGGTGCGTCGAGAAGCTTTGGAATGGTGGGAGGCAGAGGCACAGCCCCAGGAGAGGGCAGCCGCTCAGGCAAAAAGAATCTATGATGAGTGCGAAAAGGTAGCGACAAAGCTGTGCAGACTTCTGCCTTATGGGAGAAAGCTGGAAGATTATATTAGAGTCAAAGAAGAAATTTCCTTGTATATTGCGCAGTTAGGCGAATGGGAGCGCGCGAAGCTCCGGCAGGAGATGGAAGAAAATCGGTGTTTTCATGTTCAGGAGCTTTTGGAGCGAGAGGAACAGGAGATAAGGAAAAATTCTGATTGTCTAAGAAGAAGCGAGTGTATACTTCAAGAGCTGGACGTTTTGGCCTTGGGAATGGAAGAACATTTGAAAAAAACTGGGGCTCGAGAAAAAGTTAGGCGATTGAAACAGATCAAGGAGGAGCTGTTCGACCAGGAGGAGCAGAGGCAGGATACTTTGATCAGTCTGGCGGTTCTCGAAAGTGAGGGGGCAGCTTTGGAAAAAGAAAAGGGGCAGCTTTGGCTGGAAGCTAAGGAGTGGGCAGAGACGGAAAAGAGAGAGAAGGAATGTTTTGAGGCAGAGCTGGCTTTGGGGCTGGTAAAGGAGATGGATGAGGTTCCAAAGTGTGAGAGAATTCAAAAGGCAGTTCAATGGATGCGGAGTGCCGATGAGAATCGGTCAGCTGCGGAGATGCTGGCCGCTCTGATGAAGAGTTTTCACGAGCATCTCGGTACGCTTTGTGGATATGGAATTTGCATGGAGGAGTCCTCACAGAGACGTGTAGACGGTTTTTGGGGCAAAAGACAGGTGCTTATGGCCACATGGAAGGGAAAGAAGGTATCCTTAGAAGTATTTTACAGGCTTTTGAAAGAGACTGTGGAGAGTACAGAGCTGTTGATACGGCAGAGGGACAGGGAGCTTTTTGAGGAAATTCTATCGGATTCTCTGGGAAGAAAATTGAGCAGGCGTATTCAGGAGAGCCAAAGATGGGTGAGAGCGATGTCGTCTTTGATGAGGGAAATGGATACTTCTATGGGACTGACTTTTCCTTGGAGTGGAAACCTAGACCGGCGGAAGGTGCTTATGAATTAGAAGTTCAACAGTTGAATGAACTGCTGCTAAAAGAAAAAGGACGGTTGATGGCGGAAGATATGGAAAAAATCACCAGGCACTTCAGAGCAAAAATTTATGCAGAAAAGCAGAAGCTTCAGGACAGTGGACAGGTGGTCAACTATATGGATTTAATCAGGGGAGCCCTGGATTACCGCCAGTGGTTTGAATTTCACATGTATTATTACAGGGGTCAAGAGCGCAGAAAAGAACTTACGAACAGCGCGTTTCACCGTTTTAGCGGAGGGGAGAAGGCGATGGCAATGTATGTGCCATTGTTTGCCGCTGTCAATGCGCAGTATCAGAAGGCGCAGAATGTAGACCATCCCAGAATTCTTGCGCTGGACGAGGCTTTTGCCGGAGTGGACGACAAGAATATCGAGAGTATCTTTCAATTAATGCAGAAAATGGGATTTGATTACATCATGAATTCTCAAATTCTCTGGGGCTGCTACAGATCGGTGAAAAATTTAAATATTTCAGAACTGTATCGGCCAGGAAATTCAGGGACGGTGACTGTGATTTCCTATCACTGGAACGGATGCGAGAGGCTTTTAGAGGAACAGTAATACAGATAAGAACAGGAGAAAAGATGATGGAATTTGTGCTGAAATAACTTCCTATGTTAAAGTAGTGATTGGTTTTTGTTATTAGCAGTTTTGTTTTTGTGGCAAGGACAGTCCTCATGGCTTTGATTTTTCCAGAGGTGGAAAAAGAACTAACAGAATCATGAACTAAGACCACAGTATGCTCGCCTATACTTTTTATAACAGGCCTAAATTTATACTTCGGCTGTTTCAAATACGAATGAGAGAAGTTATAAAAATCAATTTATTGCCAGCGTCTGTGATCGGTGCCGACTTGGTTTTTCTGGTGTATGTGACGGGAGATACAGACAACATGCTGAAATATGGGGTGTTATTTGTCTCAGTTTTGTGCTTGAGTGTGCTTTTCCCCGTGCATTATCTGATTATTTCCTATCTTCCTCAACCCTACAACGTTGGTACAGAGGTGAAGAGTGCTACTTATAAGATCGTAATATTTAGTATTTATTTGACATGTTTTTATGATGAAACTGACAATACCCACGGTGGTTTTTGGAGGATGCCGATTTCTTTCTGCTATTGTGTTGAGTCGTGGTCTGTATTTTCGTCTACTGTTTGGCTCTGAAAACGTTTCATCTAAGACTTTGAAATGTCCGTGATACAAAGACAAAACTTTCTGATAGACGGAAGAAATTTATGGGAATTTTATATTTTGAAGCTTTGAAAAGTGGGTTTGTGTAAGCAAAAATTGAGGTTTTTAGTTGACAAAATGTCTCTGCAAGGGTAAGATATCACCATTAGATTCAATTGAAGGAGGAGAGAACGATGAAAATGTTTAAACGAGTGGTTAGCTTGGCTATGGTATCTGCATTAGCGATCACTTCGCTTACCGCATGTGGTGGGAGCAGTGAAGAGACAGCTAGTTCTGATACCTTTAAAATTGGGGGAATCGGGCCTACTACAGGAGATGCAGCAGCATATGGTACAGCTGTTCAAAACGGAATACAGCTAGCAGTCGATGAGATCAACGAAGCCGGCGGTATTAACGGCAAGCAGATTGAATTCAAGTTTGAAGACGATCAGTCTGATTCTGAGAAATCTGTCAATGCATACAATACATTGAAGGACTGGGGAATGCAGATGTTGGTCGGAACTGTCACTTCCGCACCGTGTACGGCGGTTGTGAAGGAAACTCACAACGATAATATGTTTCAGCTGACACCTTCTGCTACGGCAGTAGAGAGTATACAGTATGACAATGCATTCCGTATCTGTTTCTCTGACCCAAACCAAGGTAAAGCATCAGCGGATTATATTGCCGACAACAAACTGGCTACGAAAGTAGCGGTGATTTACAATAGCTCTGATGTGTACTCTACCGGTATTTATCAGAAATTCACCGAAGAGGCACAGGCAAAAAATTTGGAGATCGTTGCAGCTGAAGCTTTTACAGCTGACAGTAAGACTGACTTCTCAGTGCAGATTCAAAAAGCAAAAGATTCAGGTGCGGATTTAGTGTTCCTGCCGATCTACTATCAGGAGGCATCTCTGATTCTGACCCAGGCGAACAAGATGGGATACAAACCGACATTCTTTGGATGTGACGGGTTAGACGGACTTTTAGCAGTGGAAGGTTTTGACACAGAGCTGGCAGAGGGTGTTATGCTGTTGACTCCATTTACAGCAGATGCTGAGGATGAGAAGACGCAGACTTTTGTAAAGGATTATGAGGAAGCTTTTGATATCACGCCAATTCAGTTTGCGGCAGACGCGTATGACTGTATTTATGCCATCAAAGAGGCGGCAGAGAAAGCAGAGGTTACTCCTGATATGAGCGTGTCAGATATCTGCGATGCAATGAAGACTTCTATGACTGAGATTACAATTGACGGATTGACCGGAAGCGGTATCACTTGGGAATCCGATGGTGAACCTTCCAAGGAAGCGAAAGCGGTTATCATTTCAGATGGTTCCTATAAGGCAATGTAAGACAGAGATTGCTGTATAGTTGAAAACTTGGTGAAGGAGTTGCAGATTGGCGGCTCCTTCTTTTTACATTACAGCGGAGATGTTTAGAACGTGTTTTGGCATTTGAGCATCCATTACTGGCAAATGAAAAAGCAGTTATGTTACAAGTATTTAGCATTGTTACAAGAAAAGATGAGAGGGATGTATATGAGCTTTATTTCTTACTTAATTAACGGGCTGAGCCTAGGAAGCGTATACGCGATCATTGCTCTGGGGTATACCATGGTCTATGGTATAGCAAAGATGTTAAATTTTGCCCATGGAGATGTGATCATGATCGGCGCCTACGTGACTTTGATGGGGATGACGAAGTCGGGATTGTCACCAATTGTCAGTGTTTTGATTGCGGTGGTTGTCTGTACGGCACTGGGAATGGTGATTGAACGGGTCGCATACAAGCCTCTTCGAAATGCGGCATCACCTTTGGCCGTTTTGATTACGGCAATTGGTGTCAGTTATCTGCTGCAGAATGTGGCTCTGTTGATCTTTGGGGCCAATGCCCAGTCTTTTCCGTCAGCGGTGAAATGGGAAGGAATTTCTCTAGCAGACGGAGCTTTGAATGTTTCAGGAGAGACAATTGTGACGATCGTAATCTGTGTGGTTATCATGGTTGTTTTGATGACTTTTATCAAAAAATCTAAGGCCGGACAAGCCATGAGAGCTGTATCTGAGGACAAAGGAGCGGCCCAGCTGATGGGAATCAATGTGAACGGGACGATTGCACTAACTTTTGCGATTGGTTCCGCTCTTGCTGCAATCGCAGGAGTTCTGCTGTGCTCCGCATATCCAAGTTTGACTCCTTACACGGGAGCGATGCCTGGAATCAAAGCGTTTGTCGCAGCGGTTTTTGGTGGAATCGGTTCAATTCCAGGAGCTTTTATCGGCGGTATCTTGCTGGGAATCATTGAAATTTTAGGTAAGGCGTATATATCATCTCAAATGGCGGATGCAATTGTATTTGCCGTTCTGATTATTGTATTGCTTGTGAAACCCACAGGTCTTCTTGGCAAAAACATTCAGGAGAAAGTGTAGGGGGATGAGATGATGAGAAAAATGAAAAAAAATACAAAGCAGAATCTGATTACTTACGGAATTGTCATCGTAGCCTTCGTCGTTGTTCAATGTCTAATAGCCACAGGCAGTATCTCCAGTTTGATGCAAGGATTGATGGTTCCATTGTGTACTTACGTGATTTTGGCAGTATCGTTAAACCTCGTGGTAGGAATTCTCGGTGAACTAAGTCTTGGCCATGCTGGTTTTATGTGCGTAGGAGCTTTTAGCAGTGCATTTTTTTCCATGTGCACACAGGACACGATTACAGTGGCATCTCTGCGGTTTTTCTTGGCTCTGATTGTAGGTGTGGCTACTGCCGCTGTCTTTGGGATTCTGATTGGAATTCCTGTATTGCGTTTAAAAGGCGACTATCTTGCTATTGTGACTTTGGCTTTTGGAGAGATCATTAAGAACCTGGTGAATGTTCTGTATATAGGGAAAGATAAAAATGGATTTCATTTTTCAATGAAAGATATGATGTCCTTGAATATGGAACCGGATGGGAAGGTGATTGTCAATGGCCCGCAGGGAATCACAGGGGCTCCGAGTGACTCTACATTTTTGATTGGCGTCATTTTGGTACTGGTTTCTTTGTTTATTATTTTGAATTTAACAGATTCTAGAGATGGACGTGCGATTATGGCAATTCGTGATAACCGTATTGCGGCGGAATCGGTGGGAATCAATATTACAAAGTATAAATTGATGGCTTTTACGGTCTCAGCAGCGTTAGCAGGTGCAGCCGGTGTGCTCTATGCACATAATCTGTCGTCCTTGACTGCAACCACCAATAATTTCGGATATAATATGTCAATTATGATACTGGTATTTGTAGTGCTAGGAGGGATCGGAAATATCCGTGGTTCTATGATTGCGGCGGTGATTTTGACTTTGCTCCCAGAACTGTTGAGAGGGTTGTCCGATTATAGAATGTTGATCTATGCGATTGTCTTAATCGTTATGATGTTGTTTAACTGGTCACCGAAATCCATTGAGTGGAGAGAAAAACACTTTTCTTTCCTGAAAAAGAAAAAGGAGGCGAAGGAAGTATGACAGCACTGTTGGAAGTAAAGAATCTCGGGATTTCCTTCGGAGGCCTCAGGGCAGTGAATAATTTTGAGATTCAGATTGAAAAGGAACAGCTCTACGGTTTGATTGGACCAAACGGGGCAGGAAAGACGACGATTTTTAATTTACT
This sequence comes from Blautia hydrogenotrophica DSM 10507, assembly GCF_034356035.1. NCBI lineage: Bacteria > Bacillati > Bacillota > Clostridia > Lachnospirales > Lachnospiraceae > Blautia > Blautia hydrogenotrophica. Next base: position 2,263,329 of record NZ_CP136423.1, on the reverse strand, counting down.
GACTGGTGTGTATCGGCCGGACAACGGCAAAGTTTTGCTGGATGGGAAGGATATTACTGGAAAGAGTACCATAGAGATCAATAAGGCAGGAATTGCTAGAACTTTTCAGAATATTCGTTTGTTTAAAGATTTGACAGTTCTGGATAATGTAAAAGTAGGCTTGCATAACAATCACCACTATAATACGGTCTCCGGTATTTTCCGCCTGCCTAGATTTCGGACAGTAGAAAAAGAGATGAATGAGAAGGCAATGGAGCTTTTGAAAGTTTTTGGATTGGACGGGGAAGCAGATGTTCAGGCAGCGAATTTGCCTTACGGAAAACAGAGGAAGCTGGAGATTGCCAGGGCTTTGGCTACAAATCCGAAGCTTTTGCTCTTAGATGAGCCGGCGGCGGGCATGAATCCCAACGAGACTGGAGAGCTGATGGACACGATTCGTTTTGTGAGAGAGAACTTTCATATGACCATTCTTCTGATTGAACACGACATGAAATTGGTCAGTGGAATTTGTGAGAAACTGACGGTTCTGAATTTTGGGGAAGTGTTAACTCAAGGTGGGACCGGTGAGGTACTAAATGATCCGCAGGTTATCACAGCATATCTGGGAGAATAGGAGGAGACAGTAATGGCAATGCTGGAAGTCAAGGATTTGGAGGTATATTATGGAATGATTCAGGCTATTAAGGGTGTCTCATTCCATGTGGACCAAGGTGAAGTCATCGCTTTGATAGGAGCTAACGGGGCAGGAAAAACGACAATTCTGCACACAGTTACTGGCCTGCTCTCTCCGAAAAAGGGCAGTGTGGTTTTTGAAGGTCAGGAGGTTACGAAAATTCCGGCCCATAAAATCGTATCTCTGGGAATGGCTCATGTGCCGGAGGGGAGGCGTGTGTTTGCAGAATTAAGCGTATATGAAAATTTGAAGATGGGTGCCTATACCAGAAAAGATAAATCTGAGATTGAAGAGAATCTGCAAAAAATTTATGAGCGCTTTCCGAGGCTGAAAGAGAGAAAAAATCAGATGGCGGGAACACTCAGCGGAGGGGAACAGCAGATGTTGGCTATGGGACGTGCGCTGATGTCACAGCCTAAGATTATCCTGATGGATGAGCCTTCTATGGGGCTTTCGCCGATTTTGGTCAATGAGATATTTGATATTATACAGGAAGTGAGCAAGAGTGGGACAACGGTGCTTCTGGTTGAACAGAATGCCAAAAAAGCTCTGTCAATCGCAGATAGGGCATATGTTCTTGAGACAGGAAGGATTGCTCTGGAAGGCAGAGCAGAAGATCTGCTGAGAGATGACTCTATAAAGAAAGCATATCTAGGTGAGTAGGAGGATGTCTTATGAAAAACGCAGTGATAACGATCGCAAGGCAGTATGGAAGCGGTGGTAAGACGATAGCAGCGATGCTAGCCAAAGATTTAGGTATAAATTGCTATGGCAGGGAAATTTTGAAGATGGCGTCCGAGGAAAGCGGAATCAATGAGAGGCTGTTTGGAATGTCAGATGAGAAATTGAAGCATTCTGTCCTGATGAAATTATTGAAGCGTCCCTATGAAGGTGACCTTATTCCACCTGAGAGCAGCGGATTTGTGTCAGATGATAATTTGTTCAATTACCAGGCCAAGGTGATCAAAGAGTTGGCAGAGTCAGAGTCCTGTGTGATTGTCGGAAGGTGTGCGGACTACGTTTTGAGAGATTTTCCTAATGTCATCAGTGTGTTTATTCATGCAGACAGGGAATTCTGCTTGGAACAAGCGATGGAGAGAAATAGCATGTCGTTAAAAGAGATGCAACGCTTCATAGAAAAGACAGATAAGTATCGGGGTGACTTTTATAAGTATTATACAGGTCATGAATGGAGTGATGCCAGAAATTATGATTTATGTCTCAACAGTGGAAAGCTGGGCTTCAAAAAATGTGTAGAAGAGATCAAGGCATATATGAAAGTCAGATTTGAAGATTGATGAAAAGAAAATCAAAAAAGAATCTCGCTGGGCGGGATTCTTTTTTTGTAATAGGAAGACCTGTAGAGGGAATGGGTGTCGAAGTGGGGTTTCCCATTTTGCTCTTTACTAGGAATTTCGCTTTGTTTTGTTTGAAAACTCCTAGGGCTTTCGGAATTATTTATTGACTATTCTGAGAATAAATATTATGTTATTGGTGAGGGACTGTAGAAACGGAGAAATTCACAGAAAAGTTAACAAAGTTTATAAAAATTATGATTTTTATATTGACGGAGGTACAGGTATGAAAAAGAAGGAGCACTATGTGTGGGTGGAAGATGCGCATATTTTTTATCAGGTGATCGGACAGGGAAAACCATTGGTACTGCTACACGGGAATGGGGAGAATCACAAATATTTTAGAAGCCAGATTCAATTCTTTCGAAGAGAGTATCAACTGATCTTGATTGACACAAGAGGGCATGGGAAGTCTTCGCCTGGATATCGGAGATGGAATTTTGGGCTGTTAGCTAAGGATGTAGAAGCAGTTTTGGAATGCCTGGGGATAGAAAAAGCAGCTTTTTTGGGGTTTAGTGATGGCGCAAATTTGGCTTTGGAAGTGGCTTTGCGCAGTCCGAAACGGGTTACGTCTCTCATACTTGTAAGTGGTAATTTAAATCCCCAAGGTATGAAAAAGGGATTTTATTTGAGAACAAAGCTGATGTATTGGCTCTATGAAAAGATAGGAAAGATAAATCAAAGAGCTTGTTTGAAATGGCAACTGTATGGCCTTATGGCCTGCCATCCCCACATAAACGAAAGAGAATTGTCTCGTTTGAAAGTACCTGTTTTGATTATTGCCGGGGAGAAAGATTTAATCAAAGAGAACCACACGCGCCATATTCATAACCTGATTCCGAATTCAGATTTGGTGTTGGTGCCTGGAGCTGGACATATGGGAATTTATGAGAAACCTGAGACCTATAATAGAATGATAGGAAAGTTTTTGAAAAAAACTGTCGCAAAAATCGAAGAGTGATTTCGTGACAGGACATGTGAATCATTCAGTGAGGGGGAGGATCACTCCTTCCCCTTCAATCAGCTGACTTCTCTCATTGATCTTGGTCAGAATTCTTTCGGCTTCGCTTCCCTGGGCGGGAGTCGGTTGATAGTTATTATATCCTGAGGCGGAGGAGATGGAACAGGGAATTACATGGATTTGTCCGTCAGGCTGTACACCGGAAGAATCGATTGTGAAAGTCTGCTGGAAGATCATGGTGTCCATATCACTGGGGTAAGAATTTCCGCCAAAACAGAAATTTCCCAGGCTGTACACAATATACTTACCTTTGTATTTCTCAATTCCTTGGAGTACGTGGGGATGGTGGCCTACTACCAGGTCTGCGCCTTCGTCGATAGCCATTCTGCCCAACTGGGTCTGATTGCTGTCAGGAGAGATTTCTTTTTCGGTTCCCCAGTGAAAGACGGTGATGATAAGCTGAGCGCCGTCTTTTTTGACTTTTGCAATATTTTCTTTTAACTGTGTTGTTCTTTCCATGTGGTCACTGAGTTCGTAGATTCCCACAAGCCCCACCTTGACGCCTTTGATTTCTAGCACGGCTGTTTCGTCATAGCCAAAATGAGTGACTCCAGCAGAATCTAAGGCAGTTTTGGTATCTTCGTAACTTTGTTCGCCGTAGTCATGGCTGTGATTGTTGGCCAATGTGACAGCCTCCACAGAACTGGAGCTGAAAATCTGAGCATACTCAGGATCAGCCTTAAATGCAAACAGTTTATCTTCTCTGGATGTGGAAGTAGTAAACGTGCCTTCTGCGTTGGCTATGGTCAGATCATCTTTTTCGAAGACAGAGCGTACATTTTGAAAGAAGTATTCTTTTCCATTGGATTCGTAGACAGAGTTCAGACTGGTACTGTAGTCAAAATTTTCGTCGGTGCCAAGGGTACAGTCTCCCACAGTGGAGATGACAAGACGGAGTGGGTTTTTAGAAGAGTTTTTTCGCTCTGCATCTTTAAGGTCGGAAGCATTTTCTGCGCGCTGAATATTTTCTGAGGAGACAGCTTTTTTGGAAGTTGAATGGCTGTTCAGACTGATGAGAGCTACGCACAGAAGCAAGAGGGCAATCACACAGAGTTCTCCAAGCAGTAGCCATTTTTTTCGGTTTTCTTTATAAAATTTGCTTTTTTTATAAAACTCTCTTTTTTTGTTAGGCTTTTTGGAAAACGAGGACATAAGGACTCCTTTTTATCTGTTTTAGATGTGAATCAGTAGTGAATGAGATCTTTTACTGCAATCCATTATTCCTCATTTTTCTACATTAGTCAACATGAATGGGGAGGATTTTTGATTTTATTAGACATATGACTGAATAGTTACTTCAAAACGAACGTCTGAAAAATATAGGAATCTTTTTACAGCGGGTATGTCTGGAGGATTCATACATATACTGAAACAAAAAGAAGAGAGGAGTCTGAATGATGAGGGAACTTTGGGTGAGGGGAAAAGAGTTTGATTCTCTAGTGGAAGTCCATGATTTTTTGAAAAGTCAGTTGGACTTTCCAGAGCATTATGGCAAAAATTTGTCGGCGTTGTACGATTGTCTGACGGATATCGGTGAGGATACGCGGATTGTGATAGATTGGGAGCAGGTAGAGGAGGATGAGCTGTTGGATGGGTTGGAGAGAATCGCAGAGGTTATGCAGGATGCACAGGAGGAAAACGAATATCTGGAAATAGCTATCGCACAGGAGGATCTTTAGTCCGATATAAAGCAGAAAGAATTCCCCGCTTCAGAGACTCTCGACAGATCACAGAGCGTGAGGCGGGGGAGCATATTTTTAAGGTAAAGGTGGAGGGCTCTGTTCAAAGAGCTGGAAAACAGAGCGTTCGTCTTGTTGATCTAATTGACAGCGAAGCTGGATTAAGGACCGGATATACTCATCCAGGATATTGGAGATATAGGGTGCGTTTTCCATACAAGTCTGCTGCCAGCTGGATGAATTTCCGTCGAAAGACAAAGGTCTTCGGGGCATTAGATTTCGAAGCCGGTGTTCCTTGGTGTCCAATCTCTGAAGCATGGCGACATAGGCGGATTCCAGGAGATGAGGAAGATGGCTGATTCCGGCAAGGGTATAGTCATGCTCCTGCGGTGTCAAAACTAAGGGGACCGTACCCAGGGAGGAGATCAGTTCGGTAAAAACAGAAAGCTTGTGAAAAGAGACATCCTCCGATGGGGTCAGAATATAGTAAGGAGCTTGACAGATAAAATCTGGCATGGAATGGGAGTAACCGCTTAAAGCTTTGTAGAAGAGAGGATGACCTCCGATAAAATTGGCGGTCAGGCTCACGCGGTCTATTTCGCGGTGAATCGTTGCCTTTGTGTTGCCCACATCGGTCAATATACAGTCAGTGCCGATGATGTCTTCCCTCAGATATTTTAAGTAGGCACAATTGCATTCTGTAGGAGCGCATAAAAAAAGAAAGTCGCACTGGTCGAATCTCAGGTTGTTTTCATCCCAGACGGTGTCTAAGATACCTTCCTGTTGAGCCAAGATAAGAGATTCTTTTTGAAGATCGTAAGCGCTGATCAGATATTCGGGATGTGCCGCATGGATGGCCTTCGCGATGGAGCCACCAGTCAGGCCAAATCCAATAAAACCGATATTCACGGACATCTTAAATTCTTCCTTTCGAAACTTTCTGTCCATTATTTTAAGGGAGATGGAGAAAAATGTCAATCTTTGTAGGGGAGTGTCTGGGAAATGGCAACAGCTCAGTCATACAGATATCCGTTTGTGAAAGCATACAAGCATGTTTTATGCTTTTCGCACATGGTATGGCTGAACTGTTACCGAAAATGACTGGAAAAGTAAAAAAAGCCCCGTTTTATATTGTAAAGATTGTATATAATACTTGCAAGTTGCCTGATTTTTTAGTAAAATATGAACATATTATACAGACAGGGAGGTATTACATATGGACGTTTTTAGAACTGACCGAATCAGAAATGTAGTCCTGTTAGGTCATGGCGGCGCGGGAAAGACCACTTTAGTGGAGGCTATGGCTTATTTATCAGGTATGACGAACCGCCTCGGAAGAGTGGAGGATGGAAATACTGTCAGTGACTATGACAAAGAAGAGATTAAACGGGGATTCTCAATTTCCACGACAGTAGTTCCTGTCGTATGGGATAAGATTAAAGTGAATGTGTTGGATACTCCAGGATATTTTGACTTTGTGGGAGAAACCGAGGAAGCAGTAAGCGCAGCTGATGCAGCGATTATCGTAGTTTCTGGAAAGGCCGGTGTTCAGGTAGGAACTCAGAAGGCTTGGAAACTGTGTGAGAAATATAAATTGCCGAGAATGATTTTCGTTACAGGTATGGATATTGATGATGTGAGCTACCGAAAAGTTGTGGAGGATTTGACGGAGCTGTATGGTAAGAAAATTGCTCCGCTTCATTTCCCAATTCGTGAGAACGGTAAATTTGTCGGCTATGTAAATGTGGTCAAACAGGCAGGAAGGCATTACATAGATAAAGGGAAAAAAGAGGAATGCCCAATTCCGGAACACTTAAATGAATATTTGGAAAAATACCGCGAAATTCTGATTGAATCAGTAGCCGAAACCAGTGAAGAATTTATGGATCGTTATTTTGAAGGAGATGAATTCTCTCAGACAGAGATTTCAGCGACTTTGGCGATGAACGTCCAGGAGGGAAGCATTGTGCCTGTATGCATGGGAGCACCGGTAAATTTAAGAGGAGTCTCTAATTTGTTAGATGATATCTGCGGCTACTTCCCAAGTCCTGACAAGAGATCTTGCAATGGCATTGCCACAAAGACTAATGAGATTTTTGAGGCGAACTATGATTTTACAAAGGCTAAGTCAGCCTATATCTGGAAGACAATCGCAGATCCCTTCCTGGGGAAATACTCTTTGGTTAAGATTTGTTCTGGTGTTGTGAAGTCAGATGACGTACTCTATAACGTGGATAAGCAGTCTGATGAAAAACTGAATAAGCTCTATGTTTTGGAAGGCTCCAAGCCATTGGAGGTATCGGAACTTCATGCAGGAGATATTGGTGCCATAGCGAAGTTGAATGATGCCAAGACCGGCGACAGCCTGGCGACAAAGGCACACCCGATTTCTTATCCGAAAGCAGTGATCTCCACACCTTATACCTACAAGAGATATAAGGCTAAGAGTAAAGGGGATGAGGATAAGATTGCTCAGGGCCTGGCGAAGATTATGAGTGAGGATTTGACTGTGAAAAGTGTCAATGACTCGGCGAATCGTCAGACATTGATTTATGGAATGGGAGATCAGCATCTGGATATCGTGTGTAGCAAACTTCTAGAGCGCTATAAGGTTGATGTGGAATTGTCGAAACCAAAAGTTCCGTTCCGCGAGACCATTCGCAAGAATTCTGATGTGGAAGGTAAGCATAAGAAACAGTCCGGCGGACATGGGCAGTATGGTCATGTTAAGATGCGTTTTGAGCCGTCCGGTGATTTAGAAACACCATATATCTTTGAGCAAGTAGTTGTAGGCGGCGCGGTACCGAAAAACTATTTTCCGGCAGTAGAAAAAGGCCTTCAGGAGTCTGTTCAAAAAGGACCGTTGGCTTCTTATCCAGTAGTAGGAGTAAAAGCGACACTTTATGACGGTTCTTACCACACGGTGGATTCTTCGGAGATGGCCTTTAAGATGGCAACGATCTTAGCTTTTAAGAAGGGATTTATGGAGGCGTCTCCGGTACTTTTGGAGCCGATTGTGTCTATGAAGGTGACGGTTCCAGATTCCTATACAGGAGATGTCATGGGCGACTTGAATAAACGCCGTGGACGTGTACTGGGTATGAATCCAGATCATGATGGCAATACTGTCATTGAGGCCGACGTGCCTATGTTGGAGATTTATGGGTATTCCACAGATCTTAGATCTATGACAGGCGGAAGTGGAGAGTTTTCCTATGAGTTTGCACGCTACGAGCAAGCACCGAGTGATATTCAGGAAAAAGAAATCGCCGCAAGAGCAAATGCGTCGGAAGACGAGGAGTAGTCAAGGAAATATCGGCCGCTGTCTGTGAGTAAAACCACAGGCAGCGGTTTTTTATTCTATAGGAAAGTCAGGGGGACTTTTCTATAGGATAAAAAAACTCTGGGCAGAATGCACACGCAGCAGTGAGGAGTTTCACCGCAAAGAGGTGTTGCGGCGGCGCGTTAAGTGGGGTGCGTCCTATAAAGATTGAGGGGAAGTGGGGCTTGCCTACTTTGTTTTTTATAGAATTTAATTTGTACTTTTGAGAAGAAAATGTTAGTATAAGAAAAGAGAAAGCCCCAGAAGCTTTGGGAAACTTTCTCTGCCGACGAAAAATATAAAGGAATGTGTGTAAAAAGTGATGAGAAAAGGAAAAAGCAAATTTTTAGCCGTGATTATTTTGGTTCTCCTGGCGGGAATTTATTACTATGTGACAATTCCTGCCATCAATATTCACTCCAGCGGTTTTTGGACCTTTTTGCTGGCAGTGATGGTTTTGATCTTGGTTATGTACGCAGTGCGAAGAGTAAGGTCTGTGCAGGAGGCAAAAAACAATAAAGTTCTCAAGATAGGAACAGGGCTGGTCCTTTTGGTACTGGTGGTCTATGGTGCGGGAACGCTGTTGTCATCTCCGGTGGTCAATGCGAAGAAGTATCAAAAATTGCTAGAGCCAGAGACAGGAAATTTCACCGAAGATATTGAACAGATCAGTTATGATCAGATCCCTTTACTGGACAAGGATTCGGCAGAGCTTTTGGGAAACCGAAAGATGGGAAGTATGGTGGATATGGTGTCTCAGTTTGAGGTGAGCAACCTGTATTCTCAGATCAATTACCAGGGGAGGCCGGTGAGGGTGACGCCTCTGGAGTACGCCAGCTTCATCAAATGGTTTACGAATCAAAAAGATGGGATTCCTGCCTATATTATGATTGATATGGCTACGCAGGACACGGAGCTGGTGAAACTGAAGGAAGGAATTAAATACTCAGAGGCAGAGTATCTAAACCGGAATATTTATCGACACCTGAGATTCCAGTATCCCACTTACATTTTTGATCAGTTGAGTTTTGAGATCAACGAGGATGGTGTGCCTTATTGGATATGTCCCGTGAAAAAATATACGATAGGGCTGTTCGGAGGGCAAACCATCGGCAGAGTGGTTCTGTGCAATGCAGTGACCGGCGAGTGCCAGGATGTGGCAGTGGAAGATTGCCCGACTTGGGTAGACCGTGTGTATCCGGCAGATTTGCTGGTAGAACTGTACAATTATCATGGAACTTTAATCAATGGTTTTATCAATAGCGTCTTAGGGCAGAAGGGTTGCTTGAAGACTACAGAAGGATATAACTATTTGGCTTTGAATGATGACGTATGGGTTTATACAGGTGTGACTTCCGTCAGCGGGGACCGTTCTAATGTAGGATTTGTTCTGATGAATCAAAGGACCAAGGAGACAAAATACTATGAAGTCTCTGGTGCTGAAGAGTATTCAGCTATGGGTTCTGCAGAAGGCCAAGTTCAAAACTTAGGGTATAAGGCAACTTTTCCGCTGCTCTTAAACATCGCCAACGAGCCTACCTATTTCATTGCCTTGAAGGATGAGGCAGGGCTGGTGAAAAAATATGCGATGGTAAATATTCAAAAATATCAAAATGTGGCTATAGGAGATACGGTTGCTGATTGTGAGAAAGCTTACAGAAAGTTGATTGGAACTGGAGGAAACTCCCAGAATGGAGAAGTGGTTGGCGTCAACACGGTGTCCGGTAAAATTAAGCGGATTGCCCAAGCTGTGATTGAGGGAAATTCCCATTTCTATGTGGTTTTTGAGGAAGACGGATTGAAGTTAGACGGACCGGATACCAAAGCAGAAGGAGTGCTTCCAGAGCCATTGATTTTTGATGTTCCAGTTGCAGATTATCCAGAAATTGTGGCATATGATGTGGGAGATGAACTTCAGATGGAATTTTCCGCGGACACCCCAGCGTGTCAGGTGCTATCATTGAAATAGTGCTTGACAAAAATAGAAAGGCTGGGTAAAATATTTGATAGTCTATTTAATGATAGAAAAAGACAATGAGAAGGAATATTAAGAGTCCTCTGTGCTCACAGAGAGCTGTCGTGGGTGGAAGGCAGCAGTGCAAGGCTCCCAACTGGCCTTTGAGTTCCTTTTTTGAACAGGCGGTGCCTCAGTAGGAAAAGGCGGATGTTCCCGTTATAGAACCAATGAGTGCATTCTGCTAGATGGCAGGGTGAACTAGAGTGGTACCACGGAATGCAGCCCTTTCGTCTCTAGGAAAGACGAAAGGGCTTTTATTGCATAGGAAACTTCGTTCCCTATGCAATAAAAAGCCCCCTAGGCAGGATGCACACGCCGCAATGAGGAATTTCACCGCAAAGCGGTGTTGCGGCGGCGCGCAAAGTGAGCCTGCGTCCTTCAAGATTAAGAGGCAGGGGAGCTGAAGTGGGCTTGCCCACTTTGTTATGTAACAGGAAAGACCTTGTCGCGCTAATGCGTGAAAGCCCTTTCCTATTACATAAACGCTCCGCTATGGATGCGCACGCCGCAATAAGGTCGTACACCGCGAGGCGGTGTTGCGACGGCGCGCAAAGTGGGACGCGCCCCTCAAAGATTGAGGGGATGGGGGGGGAGCTGAAGTGGGCTTGCCCACTTTGTTATTTCATATTATAGGAAAATACATCCTATTTATTTTTATTATAGGAAAATTTTAGTGCAGGAGGAGAAAATCATGGCAGTACCTTATAATCACAAGGCGATTGAGGCAAAATGGCGTGTGAACTGGGAGAAAAACCCGGTGAACGTCAACGACGGCAAAAAGCCGAAATATTATTGTCTGGATATGTTTCCATACCCATCTGGGAATGGGCTTCATGTGGGACATTGGAGAGGATATGTAATTTCAGATGTCTGGAGCCGCTATAAAATGCTACAGGGTTATTACCTGATCCATCCTATGGGATGGGATGCGTTTGGCCTGCCGGCTGAGAACTATGCGATCAAGATGGGGGTTCACCCGGCAATTTCTACGGCAGAGAATGTAAAGAACATCAAAAAGCAGATTAATGATATTGCGGCTATTTATGACTGGGATATGGAGGTAAACACTACAGACCCAGAATTTTATAAGTGGACTCAGTGGATTTTTGTAAAGATGTTCAAAGAAGGGCTGGCCTACGAAAAGGAATTCCCGATCAACTGGTGTCCTTCCTGTAAGACAGGGCTGGCAAACGAAGAGGTGGTCAATGGTTGCTGTGAGCGTTGCGGGGCTACGGTGACGAAGAAAAACCTTCGTCAGTGGATGCTCAGAATCACAAAGTACGCGGAACGTCTTTTGAACGATCTGGACAAACTGGACTGGCCGGAAAAAGTGAAGAAGATGCAGACGGATTGGATTGGAAAATCCTATGGTGCTGAGGTGGATTTCAAGGTTGAGAACAGTGATGAAGCGATCACGGTCTATACCACGAGACCAGATACGCTGTATGGGGCCACTTTTATGGTGCTGGCACCGGAGCATAAGCTGGCGGCTCAGCTGGCCACAGAGGAAAATAAGGAGGCTGTAGAGAAGTATATCTACGAGGCGTCTATGAAATCCAATGTAGACCGTATGCAGGATAAAGAGAAGACGGGCGTCTTCACGGGAAGCTATGCCATCAATCCTCTCAACGGTGCGAAAGTTCCGATTTGGCTGTCAGATTATGTATTGGCTGACTACGGAACTGGAGCGATTATGTGTGTGCCTGCTCACGATGACCGAGATTTTGAGTTTGCGAAAAAATTTGATATTCCGATTGTACAGGTAATCGCAAAAGACGGCAAAGAGATTGAGAATATGACGGAGGCTTACACAGAGGCAGCCGGTACTATGATTAACTCAGGTGAATGGAATGGCATGGAATCAGCAGTGCTGAAAAAGGAAGCTCCTCATATCATTGAAAAGAGGGGCTTTGGTAAGGCGACGGTGAACTATAAGTTGCGTGACTGGGTATTTTCCCGTCAGCGTTATTGGGGAGAACCGATTCCGATTGTGCACTGTCCAAAATGCGGAGCGGTTGCGGTTCCGGAAGAAGAGCTACCTCTGAGACTTCCAGAGGTGGAGAGCTATCAGCCTACAGGTACCGGGGAATCTCCTTTAGCGGCCATTGACGAGTGGGTAAACTGCAAGTGTCCAGAGTGCGGCGCGGATGCGAAGAGGGAGACTAACACGATGCCTCAGTGGGCTGGGTCCTCTTGGTACTTCCTGCGCTACGTGGATAATCATAACAGCGAAGCACTGGTTTCCAGAGAAAAGGCAGACAAGTATCTCCCGGTAGATATGTATATTGGCGGTGTGGAACATGCGGTTCTTCATCTTTTGTATTCCAGATTCTATACAAAATTTTTGTACGACATTGGTGCCATTGATTTTGATGAACCCTTCCATAAGCTGTTTAATCAGGGCATGATTACCGGAAAAAATGGAATTAAGATGAGCAAATCCAAAGGAAACGTAGTGTCTCCTGATGACTTGGTTGCTGATTACGGCTGTGACTCTCTGAGAATGTATGAGCTGTTTGTGGGTCCGCCAGAATTGGATGCTGAGTGGGATGACAGAGGCATTGACGGCGTATATCGTTTCCTGAAACGTTTCTGGACATTGGCTGTGGATAGCATTGAGAAAGATGTCACTGCATCAAAAGAGATGGTGAAACTGCGCAACAAACTTGTGTATGACATTACCCAGCGTCTGGAAAGCTTTAGCTTGAATACGGTAATTTCTGGCTTTATGGAGTACAACAATAAACTTACAGAGTTGGCAAAGAAGGAAGGCGGCATTGACAAGGAGACTGTGGAGACGATGACCGTTTTGCTGTCTCCGTTTGCTCCCCATATCGCTGAGGAACTCTGGGAGAAACTGGGACATACAGACTCTGTGTTCCACACACAATGGCCTTGCGCAGATGAAGAGGCGATGAAGGATGATGAGATTGAGATTCCAGTGCAGATTAACGGAAAAACAAGAGCTGTCATCAGTATATCAGCACAGATCAGCAAGGAAGAAGCGATTGCAGCCGGCAAAAACGCGGTGGCGGATAAGCTGACGGGGAATATTGTAAAAGAAATTTATGTGCCGAAGAAGATCATCAATATTGTGATGAAATAGACCAAAATAGAGTAACTGACATTGGAAAGAGGCGGGCAATGAGAGATTTCCCGCCTCTTTTTGTAAGATAAGCCCGGAAATACAAAATTTGAATTCTAGGAAACGCGGGCTGTGCTTCCCAATAGGAAGCATGAAGCCAAAGTAGATTTTCTTTGTTTGAGAGTTACAGATGGTGGCCTTTGCCAGAAAAACTGTCGGCTTCAATTTTGATGACGGCAACAAGATCAGCCATGGAATCGGTGAATTCAAATGCCTTTTCTGTCATGTGTCTCATAAGGATGGACAGAGCTTGTTTTTTTTCTTCTTTGTTATCCACAATGTGGGCAGTTCCGTTGCCTACGATGCTCTGGTATTCATAGCTGTAAGCGCAAGCAACGTCACCTTCCACCAGTTTGTGAGAACAGTCCATTTCGAAACAGACAGAACTGTTTTGGGAAAGGGCAGAGATCTTGCGCCCTTCTTTGGAGCTGTGTAGATATAAGGTGAGTTTTCCGTCCTGGTATTGATAGCCAAAATTCAGTGGAACTAGGTACAGGCCGTCTTTGTCCTGCATTGCTACACGGCAGACCTTGCATTCCTCCAATATCTGCTGAAGCTGATGGGTGTCTGTGATTTCTCTTTCTTTTCTTCTCATGGTAGAACCTCCTTTTGCGGATAATGTCAGATAAGATATTTTGTAACTATTCAGCCAATAATAGCTCGGATTAGCTGCTACGCAGCTTATACTGTCGCATATGTGGTTAAATCCTAAGCACCATATGCCTGACAAGAAAAAACTCTTCTGCAAGCAAGCTTGTTCCAGATTTTTACTCTTATCAGTCGCATGGCTGAATAGTCGCGATATTTTTGGTTTCTGAATTCATCATATTCAACGAAGAGCATCTTGTAAAGGAAAAAAGAAGAAAAGATGGAACAAGAAATGAAAACGTGATAGAATCAAAAGAACTTAAAAGATCCGAGAATATACGGAAAAAGAAGGGAGGAATTTTTATGGTGTTATTTTTGGAATATCCGAAATGCAGTACCTGCAAAAAGGCGAAGAAATGGCTTGAGGAGCATCAGGTGAATTATGATGATCGCCATATTGTGGAGGACAATCCTACAGTAGAGGAGCTGAAAGACTGGATTGGTCGTAGCGGTCTGCCGTTGAGACGTTTTTTTAATACTAGTGGAATGAAATACCGGGAGCTTCAGCTTAAAGACAGACTTCCTAAAATGAGTGAAGAAGAACAGTTGGAGCTGTTGGCCACAGACGGAATGCTGGTGAAAAGACCGCTGCTGGTTTTAGAAGACCGGGTGATACCGGGATTTAAAGAGAAGGAATGGCTGGAGGGCCTTGGACTGTAGAGATACCGCGAAGAAAAATAGAATCATGAAAAGTGTTTTTCACGGAAAGGGGTTTTGGGAATATGCAGACAAAAGTGACGAGAGAGGAAGCATGGGGCTTGCTCAGAAAGTACAACCAAGAAGAGTTTCATCTTATTCATGGGCTTACTGTGGAGGGAGCCATGCGTTGGTTTGCCAGGGAATTGGGCTATGGACAGGAAGAGGATTTCTGGGGACTGGTGGGGCTTTTGCACGATGTGGATTGGGAACAGTATCCCGAAGAACATTGCAAGAAGGCTCCGGAGTTGTTAGAGGAGATTCATGCGGAGCCTGAAATGGTGCGGGCGATCTGTAGCCACGGATATGGGCTTGTGACAGACATCGAACCGGAACATCAAATGGAGAAGGTGCTCTATGCAGTGGATGAGCTCACTGGCCTGGTGGGTGCAGCTGCTAAGATGCGCCCGTCGAAAAGTGTTCAGGACATGGAAGTGTCCTCTCTGAAAAAGAAGTTCAAAGATAAGCGTTTTGCAGCAGGATGCTCACGGGATGTGATACGCAAAGGAGCTGAGATGCTTGGTTGGGAACTCACAGAATTATTTGAGAAGACGATTTTGGCCATGCGTTCCTGTGAGGAACAGATCAATGAGACAGATTTATCCTGATGAATTTTTGATGGAGAATAGAGACCGCCATACCTGAGAGCTGTTCGTCAGATATGGCGGTCTTTGCTTTAGTCGTCGATAAGTGTCAAGGTCTGGATATCCGGTACAGCCATCAGAGAATAGTTTGTATAGTAAACGACAAAGCCAGGTTTGGAGCCGTTGGGTTTTTTGACATGTTTTTTCTGAATATAGTCGATTTCCACTTTAGGGGCGGTGCGGCCTTTGGAGTAATAGGCGGCCAGACTCCCCGCCTCTTCAAAGACGCGGTCAGGTAGTTCTTCGTCGCTGCTTTTTACGATGACATGGGAGCCGGCGGTACCTTTCGCGTGGAACCACCAGTCGTTTCCAGTGGCGAATTTGAAGGTGAGCTCATCGTTTTGATAGTTATTTTTTCCTACGTAAATATGATAACCGTCGCTGGATAAGTAGTGAAAAGGCTTGGATTTTACGGAGGTCTTCTTTTTTCCTATAGAGTGTTTTTTGATGTATCCGTACTGTGTCAGCTCTTCTTTGATCTGAACCAAATCGGATTCATTCAGGGCGATGTCTAAGGAGGCACTGATAGATTCCAGGTGCTGGATTTCTTCTTTTGTCTCCGCGATCTGTGTAGTTAAAGCGTCTTCTGTTCTTTTTAGCTTTGCATATTTTTCAAAGTATTTTTTTGCGTTCGCCTGGGGGGAAAGACTAGGGTCCAGGGGGACAGCGATTTCTTCGTTGGTGTAGTAGTTCAGTGCCTGAAAAGATTTGCAGCCGTCTTCGAGGCCATAGCCATAAGTATTGATGAGTTCACCGTAAACTTTATATTTCTCTTTTTTGCCAGTGTCTTTTAGCTGTTTCAGCTGGAGGGAGTATTTTTTGGAGTTTCGTTCCAAGGCAGTTTGGACGATTCGGCGCAGGTCTGAAGATTTCTGCCGAATGCGTGTCACAATATTTTTCTGGGCGTAATATTGCTCCAACATAGAGGAGACAGAAGGATACCCTTTTGTTGTGTGTCCGGTCTGATACTGAGACATGGGGAGTACGGAGTACTCTACGGGTATCTGGTCACGGAAAATAATGTTGGGATGAAAGTCGCCCTCTTTGACTTGGTCTAGGATTCTATTGAGAGTTCCGTACAAATGGAGCTTTGAATTTTCATCCAGGGTTTCCGTAGGCTCATCCCCGTCTAGAGAGGCACGGGTACAGATTTCATGGGCCATTACAGGGCTGATTCCAGTCAAAGAAGTATACAATGCGCGGGCAATCTGCGTAGGCTTGCTAAGAACCTGGGTGTGAAAAGTCTCCTCCGTCAGATTCCAGGGATTTAGCTTTTCCTGAGTCTGGGGAATGAAGTACTGCCGTCCAGGAAGAACTTCACGGACAGAGCTCATATGGGAAGAGACATGTTTGATACTGTCTAAAATTTTATAGTCCTCGTCACAGAAGATGATGTTGCTGTGTTTTCCCATGATTTCTATGATTAAATATTTACGGCAGAGATCTCCTAGTTCATTGAGATGTTCCAGCTCAAATCGAATGACGCGTTCAAGACTTGGTTGAGTAATGGAGAGAAAGCGAGCACTGCTCAGGTGTTTGCGCAGCAGCATACAAAAGTTAGGTGCAGTCAAAGGACTGGGTTTATTTTTTTGGGTGAAATATATCAAGGGGAGAGATGCACTGGCAGATAAAAGCAGGCGGCAGTTTCCCTTGGGGCCGCGGCAGGTGAGGAGCAGTTCGTCAGTCTCAGGCTGAGCAATTTTATTGATTCTTCCTCCTGCCAGGTAATCGTTTAATTCTTTTACCATCGCAGCGATGGTGATTCCGTCAAAAGCCATAAATATCTCCTTGTTCTATGTAAAAAAATATTTTTTGTAATTGTTCAGCCAGCGCCATTCGTAAAACCGCATTGCGTACTTATCGTGGCTAACGCTATCGTTTTGCTTATTGAATAGTGCTCAGCTCATTTAGATATCCGTTCGCAAAAACATATAAGTATGTTTTATGCTTCTCGTAGACTGTATGGTTGAACGGTTACATTTTGGTAATTCTTGCGTGGCTGAATAGTTACACATTTTCTATTATATCAGAAAAAAAGGATTTGACTAGGGTTTTGGAATGAACTATAATAAATCTATATGCAATTAATTAGACACAGAAAAAGAGTGAAAACAATGATGAAAAGTATGACAGGTTTCGGTCGGGCAGAAGCCACAGATCAAGAACAAAAGATTACAGTGGAATTAAAATCCGTGAACCATAGGTATCTGGATATGAATATCAAGATACCGAAGAAACTGAGTTATTTTGAGGCAGCTATTCGAAATCTGCTGAAGAGTTATATTCAGAGAGGAAAAGTGGATGTCTTTGTCACCTATGAGGATTATACTCAGAAAAGAGTAGTCCTGAAATACAACCAGGAATTGGCGGCGGAATATATACAGTATTTTAAACGGATGAGCGAAAACTTTGGGCTGGAGAATGATGTAAACGTCTCCCAGCTGATGCGATGCCCGGAAGTGTTGATGATGGAAGAACAGGATATTGATGAGACAGAGCTTTGGGCATCTCTGGAACCGGTGCTTTGCCAGGCATGTGAGCGGTTTGTGGAGTCGAGGACCGCGGAGGGAAAGAACCTGACCAGAGATTTGTTGTGTAAACTGGAAGGCTTAGAGGAAAAAGTAAGGCTGGTGGAAGCGCGTTCTCCAGAGGTGATTCAGGCTTATCGGGAGAAACTGACAAATAAGATGAGAGAGCTCTTGGAAGACACGCAGATTGAGGAGAATCGGATTGCTGCCGAGGTCGTGCTCTTTGCGGACAAAATCTGTAACGATGAGGAGACGGTACGTCTGCGCAGTCATATCAAGAATATGAGAACGATACTGGTAGAGGGAAATTCCCAGAGTGTCGGGCGTAAGTTAGATTTTCTAGCCCAGGAAATGAACCGGGAAGCGAACACGATACTTTCGAAATCGAACGATTTGGAGATATCAAATCTGGCAATTGATCTGAAGACAGAGATCGAGAAGATTCGTGAACAGATTCAAAATATTGAATAAGAGTGGAGATTTTTGTGACAAAATTAATTAACATAGGGTTTGGAAATTTAGTAAACGCACAGAAGATTGTGGCGATTGTCAGCCCGGATGCGGCGCCGATCAAACGGTTGGTGCAGAGCGCGAAAAACGATGGTCGAGTCATTGATGCCACCCAAGGGAGAAAGACCAAAGGGGTGATTCTTACAGATCAAAATCAAGTGATTTTGTCGGCCTTGCAGCCGGATACCATTTCGCGGCGTTTTAGTGGCAAGTCAGAATTGGAGGAGAGAGGAGAGAGTCATGAATAAAGGTGTTTTGACGGTTGTCTCTGGTTTTTCAGGTTCTGGAAAAGGAACGATTATGAAAGCTTTGTTAAAAAAGTATGACAATTATGCGCTGTCTATCTCTGCGACGACGCGCTCTCCTAGAGAAGGTGAGAGGAATGGGCGGGAGTACTTCTTTAAGACGAAGGAGGAGTTTCAGCGTCTGATTGAAGAAGACCAATTGATTGAGTATGCACAGTATGTGGAGAATTATTACGGAACACCCAGGGAATATGTGGAACGCTGCTTGGATGACGGAAAAGATGTGATCTTGGAAATTGAGGTTCAAGGGGCGAGGAAAGTAAAAGAAAAGATTCCGGAGGCAGTTTTGATCTTTGTGACACCGCCTAGCGCAGAGGAGTTGAGAGCGCGTTTGGTGGGCCGAGGAACAGAGTCTATGGAAGTGATAGAATCCCGGTTGAGCCGAGCCAACGAGGAGGCTGTAGTGATGCCGGATTATGATTATCTTCTGGTGAATGACGACCTGGAACAGTGTGTGGAAGCTATGCACGGGATAATCCAGGCTGAGCGCTGTAAGATGAGAAGAAATGAAACATTTCAGAGAAAAATAAAAGAAGAGTTGAAAGAATTTTTGAAAGGAGAAGAAGTATGATTCATCCATCATATTCAGAGCTTATCAAAGTAGTTAATCAAGGAGCAGAGGACGACGAGACTCCAGTAGTCAGCAGTCGGTACTCCATCGTGCTGGCTACCAGCAAGAGGGCCAGACAATTGATCGCTGGAGCAGAACCCAAAGTGGGAGGTACGCATGGAAAGAAACCTTTGTCTATTGCTATTGACGAGCTATATAAAGGACAGGTAAAAATTATGCCGGAGGAAGAAGAAAAAGGCGGCGAAGAATAAGTTTTGAGCGTAGAGAAAGCATTCGCGCATGAGCGTGACAAGGTCTTTTCTATGACAATGAGGAAGAGGGGGCTGTTGGAACAACATTCGCAACAGCCCCCATTGTAATATTAATAGAAAGCTTTGCAGGAAAAAGGAGAGCGGAGAATGAAAGTATTGTTTATTTCTCTTGGATGCGATAAAAACCTGGTGGATTCAGAGGAGATGCTGGGTTTGCTGCGTGACAGGGGATATGAGATCACTGACGATGAGACAGAAGCGGATGTGATTGCAATCAATACCTGTTGTTTTATACACGATGCAAAAGAAGAGAGTATTCAGTCTATTTTGGAGATGGCAGAGTATCGGAAGCAGGGACGCTGTAAAGTTTTGTTAGTGACTGGGTGTATGGCGCAGAGATACCAGAAAGAAATTCGCCAGGAGATTCCAGAGGTGGATGTGGTTTTGGGAACTACTTCTTTTGAGAAAATTGTGGATGCTCTGGACAGCGCTTTTAGGGGAATTCCCTATGAGGATTTTGAAAGCATCGACTATCTGCCGATGGTTTCTGCGGACAGAATTTTAACCACAGGGGGCTATTATGGGTATCTAAAGATCGCGGAAGGGTGTGACAAGCACTGTACCTACTGTATTATCCCGAGCCTGAGAGGAAAATTCCGCAGCTATCCCATGGAAAGACTATTAAAACAGGCAGAGAAGATGGCACAGCAAGGAGTGAGAGAGTTGATTCTGGTTGCCCAGGAGACGACTCTTTATGGGACAGATCTGTATGGGAAAAAATCGCTCCATAGACTTTTAGAGGAGCTATGCAAAATTACTGGCATCTACTGGATTCGTGTCTTATACTGTTATCCGGAGGAAATCTATCCTGAATTGGTGGAAGTGATAGCTAGAGAGCCGAAAGTCTGTCACTATCTGGACTTGCCGATTCAACACGCCAGCGACAGAATTTTAAAGAGAATGGGAAGGCGTACTTCGAAAAAGCAGTTGGTGGAGATTGTCAGGACGCTTAGGGAGAAAATACCGGATATTGTGTTGCGGACCACTTTGATTACTGGTTTTCCCGGGGAGACTCAGGAAGATCATGAAGAATTGATGGAGTTTGTGGATACGATGGAGTTTGACCGCCTGGGGGTTTTTACTTATTCACCGGAAGAGAATACCCCGGCTGCGGTCATGAAAGCTCAGATTTCAGAAGAGATAAAGGAGGACCGCAAAGCAGAGTTGATGGAATTGCAGCAGGAGATCTCTCTGGAACGGGGAAATAGTAGAATTGGGCAAGTATTGCTGGTAATGATCGAGGGAAAGGTGGCAGATGAGAATGCGTATGTTGGACGGACTTACGCGGATGCTCCAAATGTGGACGGCTACATCTTTGTACAGAGCCCAGAAATGTTGATGTCCGGTGACTTTGTAAAGGTGCGAGTCACCGGAGCGCTAGAATACGATTTGATAGGAGAGATATATGATGAATACGCCGAATAAGTTGACGGTTGCACGCATGATTATGGTTCCTTTTTTTGTTCTATTTATGCTGGCTGGCTTTGCGGGAACTGCTGGAAAATGGATTGCTCTGGCAATCTTCGTGGTTGCCAGTCTGACAGATTATTTGGATGGGCATTTGGCCAGAAAATACAATCTTGTCACGGATTTTGGAAAGTTCATGGACCCATTGGCAGACAAGTTATTGGTGTGTTCTGCGCTGATCTGTTTGGTGGAATTGGACCGACTGGCAGCTTGGATTGTGATTGTAATTATCGGGCGTGAATTTATTATCAGTGGTTTTCGGCTGGTGGCGGCTGACAATGGAGTCGTGATTGCTGCCAGCTATTGGGGGAAATTTAAGACGGTCTCTCAAATGATTATGATTATTTTAATGATTATGAATCTGGGAGGTTTTTTCTCTGTTTTAGAACAGATATTTGTGTGGCTGGCGGTGGCTTTGACAGTCATTTCACTGGTGGATTATCTGTATAAGAATCGAAACGTGTTGTCAATGCAAGGCTAACGGGGTTTCACATCAAAGCCCAGGAAAGGAGTACCAATGATTACTGAACTGATATCTGTAGGCACCGAAATTTTGCTTGGAAACATTGTGAATACCAACAGTGCATATCTGTCTGAGATGTGTGCGAGGCTGGGAATGGACCTTTATTACCAGACTGTGGTAGGAGATAATGAGGAACGGATGAAACACACGGTGAAGATGGCGTTGGAACGTTCTGACACGATCATTCTCACAGGAGGGTTAGGACCTACACAGGATGATCTCACAAAAGAAGTGGTTGCGCAAGTGCTGGGAATGGAGTTGGTGGAAGACGCCCACACGCACAGGCGGATTGAAGAATACATGGAAAACTATGCAAAAAACAATCCGAATAGAAAAATCACAGATAACAATTGGAAACAGGCGATGGTTCCGAAGGGAGCGATCGTTTTGGACAATGCCAACGGAACTGCCCCGGGTTTGATTTTGGAAAAGAATGGAAAGACAGCGATTTTGCTGCCGGGGCCACCAAATGAATTAAAACCGATGTTTGAAGAACAAGTATATCCGTATCTGAGAAAAAAACAGCCAGATATTTTTTATTCTCAACTGGTGAAAATCTGTAATATAGGAGAGAGTCAGATTGCGGCAGAAATTCAAGATCTTATAGAGAATCAGACCAATCCGACCATTGCTCCATATGCGAAGACAGGGGAAGTACATCTTAGGATTACAGCTAGGGCGAAGGATGAAAAAGAGGGAAAGAAGCTCGTAAAACCCCTGGTCAGAGAACTGAAGATACGTTTTGGGAAAAACATCTATGCCACAGATGAGAGAAAGACCTTAGAGGAAGCAGTTGTAGACTTGCTGAAAGACCAGAAATTGAAATTGAGTTTGGTAGAGTCGTGTACGGGCGGTGCCTTAGCAGCGCGCATTGTGAATGTCCCCGGGGCCTCAGAGGTGTTTGGAACAGGTTTTGTGACCTACAGCAACAAAGCGAAGAGAAAATTAGTCATGGTAAAGAAAATGACTTTGAAGACTGTTGGTGCTGTCAGTGAAAAATGTGCAAGGGAGATGGCAAAAGGTGGCTGCGCGGCCAGTGGAGCGGATGTTTGTCTGTCTGTCACGGGAATTGCAGGCCCTGACGGAGGGACAAAAGAAAAACCTGTGGGAACCGTTTTTATGGGCTGTTGTTACCAGGGAAGAGTCAGAGTACGGGAGTTTCATTTTAGTGGCAACCGAGCAAAAATTAGAGAACAATCGGTGGTCTATGCACTGGCGTTTTTGAGAGATTGTATTACGGGAAATGATGAAGAATCATAGAAATAGGACCTAAAAATCAAGGAATACATGATTTTTAGGTCCTGTCTTTTAGAATTTACCTTCTTTTGCAGCTTCTTCAACAGCAACAGCAACAGCGACGGTCATACCTACCATCGGATTGTTTCCTGCGCCGATTAATCCCATCATTTCTACATGGGCAGGAACGGAAGAGGAACCTGCGAACTGAGCGTCAGAGTGCATACGGCCTAAGGTATCTGTCATACCGTAGGAAGCCGGTCCAGCAGCCATGTTGTCTGGATGCAGAGTACGGCCTGTACCACCGCCGGAAGCGACGGAGAAGTATTTCTTTCCAGCCTCTATACACTCTTTTTTATAGGTTCCTGCAACTGGATGCTGGAATCTAGTCGGGTTTGTGGAATTTCCAGTGATGGAGACATCTACGCCCTCTTTCCACATGATTGCAACACCTTCGCGTACGTCGTTGGCACCGTAGCAGTTTACCTTTGCACGGGGACCATCGGAATATGCTTTGCGGAATACTTCTTTGAGCTCTCCGGTGTAATAATCATAATCTGTCTCTACATATGTAAAGCCGTTGATACGGGCGATGATCTGAGCAGCGTCTTTGCCAAGACCGTTCAGAATGACACGAAGTGGCTTCTGGCGTACTTTATTTGCCTTTTCAGCGATGCCGATCGCACCTTCAGCGGCTGCGAAAGACTCATGACCAGCCAGAAAACAGAAACAGTCGGTCTCCTCTTCCAGGAGCATTTTGCCTAGATTGCCATGTCCCAGACCCACTTTTCTCTGGTCTGCTACAGAACCTGGGATACAAAATGCCTGAAGGCCTTCGCCGATTGCAGCGGCAGCATCGGCAGCTCTTCTGCAGTCTTTTTTGATAGCGATTGCAGCGCCGACGGTATATGCCCAACATGCATTCTCAAAACAGATAGGCTGAATGCTTTTGATCTGATTGTACACATCAAGACCAGCATCTTTGGTTATTTTTTCAGCTTCTTCTATGGAAGAGATTCCATAGCTATTTAAAACAGAGTTGATTTTATCAATTCTTCTTTCATATGATTCAAATAAAGCCATTCTTATTAATCCTCCTATATTCTTTGTGGCATTACGATTCATCAAGCTTTTCTCGGGTCGATGATCTTTGCAGCATCTGCTACACGGCCGTACTGTCCTTTGGCTTTTTCAAAGGCAGTGTTTGCGTCGTCACCTGCTTTGATGAAGTCCATCATTCTTCCGAAATTGATGTATTGGTATCCGATAATGCAACCTTCTTCGTCCAAAGCGACTCCGGTCACATAACCTTCCGCCATCTCAAGATAACGAGGACCTTTTTTCAGAGTTCCATACATAGTACCTACTTGAGAACGAAGTCCTTTTCCGAGGTCTTCCAAACCAGCACCGATTGGCAGTCCGTCTTCAGAAAATGCACTCTGGCTTCTTCCGTATACGATCTGCAAGAAAAGTTCTCTCATGGCTGTGTTGATTGCGTCACAGACCAAATCTGTATTTAATGCCTCCAAAAGAGTTCTTCCAGGGAGGATTTCAGATGCCATGGCCGCAGAGTGGGTCATACCTGAACATCCGATGGTTTCTACCAGAGCTTCCTGGATGATTCCGTCTTTCACATTCAAGGTCAGTTTACAGGTACCTTGCTGAGGTGCGCACCAGCCGACGCCATGGGTCAGACCGGAAATATCTTTAATTTCTTTGGCTTTTACCCATTTAGCCTCTTCTGGGATAGGAGCTGCACCGTGAGCAACGCCCTGTGCCACTGGACACATCATTTCTACTTCGTGTGAATAAATCATTTTAAAACTCCTTTCAAGTATAGATTGACTTTTTACCGTTTGAGCATACGGCATTCTAGACATATTCTCTCACAAACTTCCAAATTAGTCCAGAAAAAAACAAGGGCTCTTTCCAAAACAGGTGTAAAATTTATTTGCAAAAATGAAAAAATCTTTGTGCATCTTTGTTAAATATGTCAAAACTCCATTGCAGCAGATAAGCGGAAATGAGTTCTGGTGAGGCGATGTGGATAGGGAAAACAGCAATATCTAGGCAGATTCTGACGAAGAGGCGGTCTTTTGAGTGTAGAAAAAAGGAGAAAACTGTGCTAGAATTTTTATGCGATATTAATATTGAAAAAAATACGTTTATGCGGTATTAAAATATGCAAAGATATAATGGAGGAATGGGAGGTGTGACGGTTGGAAAGGTGCCCGGATACAGATGTTTCTGTGTCAGATATGAAACCTCAGCAGACAAGATCTAGAGGAAGTCTAAAAATTTTTTTCGGCTATGCATCAGGGGTCGGAAAAACTTATTCGATGCTGCGGGCGGCTCATGAGGCAAAGAGCAGGGGGATTGATGTGGTGGCCGGATTTGTGGATACCCATGGCAGAGCGCAGACTACCCAGCTGCTTCATGGATTGGAAAGCCTCAGGACGAGAAAGATGGATTTTGAATCCGGCTTGAAGAGAGAATTTGATTTGGACGCGGCGTTGAGAAGAAGTCCCCGCTTAATCTTAGTAGATGAACTGGCCCATACCAATGTTCCGGGATGCCGTCATACCAATCGCTATCAGGACGTGGAAGAACTTCTGCGCGCGGGGATTGATGTCTATTCTACAGTGAATGTGGAGAACATTGAGAGCCTAAATGATATGGTAGCGGCAATCACTGGAGAGGCGGCAAAGGACCGTATATTGGACTCTGTCTTTGATGAAGCTGCGCAGGTGGAACTGGTGGATGTCGAGCCGGAAGAGTTGATTGAGCGACTGCAGGCCGGAGAGATTTATCAGGATGAAAAAGAAAAGGAGGAGGCAGCAGAACTCTTTACGCTGGACAAATTGACAGCTCTAAGGGAGATTGCCCTTAGACGGTGTGCAGACAGAATCAACAAGATGACAGAGCTGGTGCAGGCAAAGAGCAGGAGAGGCTATTTTACAGATGAGCACATATTGGTCTGTCTGTCTTCAGCTCCGTCCAATGCGAAAATCATCCGCACAGCGGCGAGAATGGCAAAGGCTTTTCACGGAGAGTTCACAGCGCTTTTTGTGGAGACTTCGGATTTCTCTGTGATGGAGGAAGAGGATAAGGAACGAATACGGGTTCACATGAGGCTGGCTCAGCAGATGGGAGCAAAGATCGAGACTGTGTTCGGAGAGGACGTGGCCTTTCAGATTTCTGAATTTGCTCGTTTGTTCGGCGTGTCTAAGATTGTAGTGGGGAGAGCAGGTGCAAAGCGAAATAGGCTGTTTGGAAAACCAACTCTGACAGAAAAACTGATCTCTTACGCTTCAGGAATAGATATCTATATTATTCCTGATAAATATGCGGCTGTGTACAGGGCCAGAAGGGCAAAAAGAGAGTCGGAGGCATTTTCACTAGCAGATATGTCAAAAGGTGCTGCTGCTCTGGTGGCGGCCACTCTTGCGGGCATGGTTATCGAAAAATTGGGATTCAGTGAAGCCAATATCATCACGGTGTATATTTTGAGTGTGCTGGCGACCTCTGTCATCGTGTCAAAGCGAATGTACAGTCTGATTTTTTCCGCTATCAACGTTGTGGTGTTTAATTTTTTCTTTGTGACGCCTAAGTATTCTCTGACAGCATATGACAGTGGATATCCGATTACCTTTTTAGTGATGTTTCTGGCAGCCTTTATTACAAGTTCATTGGCGGTACGTCTGAAAAATCATGTTAAGCAGTCTGCTCAGACTGCGTTTCGGACGCAAATTTTGTTTGACACAAACCAGCTTCTTCAACAGGAAAAAGAAAAAGAGGGAATTGTAAATATTACAGCAAACCAGCTCATAAAGCTGTTGTCCAGGGATATTGTCTATTATCCGGTGGAGAAGGAACAGCTGCGGGAACCGAAGGTCTTTTTGGCTTTAAACGGAAAAACAGACGAGAAATGTGTCACGCAAAAAGAGAGAGAAGTAGCCGCGTGGGTGCTAAAGAATAACAAGCATGCTGGTGCAACTACGGACACATTGTCAGAGGCAAAGTGCCTCTACCTGGCAGTGAGAGTGAATCATGTGGTCTATGGAATTATTGGAATTCTTCTGGGAGAAAAACCCTTGGATGCTTTTGAAAACAGCATTGTGCTCTCAATTTTAGGGGAATGCGCTCTGGCCTTGGAGAATGAACGGACTGCTAGAGAGCGGGAAGAGGCAGCAGTTTTGGCTAAAAATGAGCAGCTGCGGGCAGATCTTCTCCGCGCGATTTCCCATGATCTGCGCACACCTCTGACTTCTATATCGGGAAATGCAAGCAACCTGTTGTTTAACTCAGAAGATTTTGACAAAGAGACAAAAAAAGGTCTTTATAAGGATATCTATGAAGATTCTCTTTGGCTAATTAATCTGGTGGAGAACCTGCTGTCAGTGTCGAGAATTGAGGAAGGTAGAATGAATCTGCGGTTATCTGCAGAGCTGATGGATGAAGTGATTTCAGAGGCTTTGCAGCATGTGAACCGCAGGAGTATCGAACATGTCATAGTAGTAGAAAACTCGGATGACATTCTTTTAGCCAGAATTGATGCCAGGTTGATTGTACAGGTAGTGATCAATATTGTGGACAACGCGATCAAATATACGCCTAGAGGCTCGCATATCACGATTTCCACTGTCCAGACAGGCCAGATTATCACTGTGAAGATCAGTGATGACGGTCCGGGCATGGATGATGAAGTAAAATCGCATGTCTTTGACATGTTTTATACAGGAAGTAACAAAGTGGCAGACAGCCGTCGCAGTCTGGGACTGGGGCTGTCTCTTTGCAGGTCAATTATACATGCCCACGGCGGAGAGATTACTGTGAAAGACAATCAGCCGCAGGGCACAGTTTTTTCATTTACATTACCGGCAGGGGAGGTTCAATTACATGAATAAATTACTGATTTTGGTTGTCGAAGACGACCCTTCAATACGAAAGCTGATTACGACAACTCTAAAAGCTCATGAGTACCGATATCTCAGCGCAGCGAATGGACAGTCTGCAATTTTGGAGGCATCGTCTCACAATCCAGACATTGTGCTGTTGGATTTGGGATTGCCAGATATGGATGGTGTGGAGATTATCAGAAAAATTCGCGCCTGGTCTAACATGCCAATTATTGTGATCAGTGCCAGAAGTGAAGATTCTGATAAAATAGAGGCATTGGATGCAGGGGCGGATGATTATCTGACAAAGCCTTTTTCTGTGGAAGAATTGTTGGCGCGTCTGAGAGTGACACAGCGGCGGCTGGCAATGATGCAGAATCGTTCTCAGGTGGAAGAGTCTGTGTTTACCAACGGGAGTTTGAAAATAGATTATGTGGCGGGATGTGTTTATTTAAATGAGAATGAGTTGCACCTTACGCCTATCGAGTATAAGCTTTTGTGTCTGCTCTCCCAGAATATTGGAAAAGTGTTGACTCACACATACATCACTCAGGCGATCTGGGGAAGTAGCTGGGAGAATGATATTGCTTCTCTTAGGGTGTTTATGGCTACGCTGAGAAAGAAAATTGAGAGTGCACCGGACTCACCTCAATATATTCAGACACATATAGGAGTTGGATACCGTATGCTGAGGGTAGAGTAAAAAATGAGGTTGCTCAGGATAAGGAAAGTGTTGTACAATAAAAGAGTATGATTGGAAACATTGGTGAGGAGATGGTATGAAGAGGCAGCAAGAACGGCGTGTGGAGAGTCTTTTGGACTATATTCAAGTGATGAAAGAAGAACGCTTAGAAGAGTGCATATCAAGAGGAGAGAACGCACGGTATCCGCAGATCTGTGCGGCCGCTTTCAGGCGTAATGGAAGTCTGGATATACAGGCGATGGTAGATGAGTTTCAGTCTTATATCGGCAATTCTCTCACGGAAATGCAGAATCGGCATTTCTTGGCCTTTTCCCAACACTATGGATTGCCGACGAACCTTTTGGATTTTTCCTATTCCCCGTTGATATCTCTGTATTTTGCCTGTAGTGGTAATGAGGAAAAAGAAGGATATGTCTATTTTCTGAGCAAGGAGCGTTTGATTGATATCACGAGAAATTTAGATTTGGTGAAGCCGGGGCTGTTCAGTCAATTGCTGTTAGCCGCTCCGAAGACCGAAGCACTTTATGATGGAATCACTAAGTTTTTTTGTCAGGATGAGCGTTATGTGGCAGAATTTTTAGAAGGAATTGATCGTATGATTGGGCGATTGCCCAGAAATGAGCGGGTTCACCGGGCTCTACGGCAGGCACTGCGTACGATTCGGACTGAGGGTGTTTGCAGTATGGATGATTTAGAATTCTTGATTAAGATATTAGACAGGAACCGTCCTTTTGCAGGGGAGCTAGAGCCAGAGATTAAGACGAAGTATCTGGGAGCTTTCGGCCATATCTTTTGCCGGGTTTTGAGCTATGCTTTTTTGATACGGGATAAGGATGCAAAGTTGGAGTTTCCTTTTTATTTCACTTATGAACCGGCGAATATCACAGCCAGGGTGTCTAACCAGTCGTCTATCTTGATTTACCAGTTGTATGGGATTGACAATCTGAGGCAGGCAATCATTCCAGATTTTGAAGTGACAATTGCAAACAAAGAAGAAATACTATCGGATTTAGATCACTTGGGAATCAATGAGAAGTTTATTTTCAATGATTACGATCACATCGCGTCATATATCAAAAGAAAGCATTTAAAGACGGCGGATGAGACGGAAGAGAAGTGGACAAAAATTCAGAAGATGGCAGGTGAGTTTCCGATACGCAAAGGAATTTGGTATCAGCAGCACAAAAAGGAGGTATAGTATATGAAGGTATTGTTGCTAAACGGGAGTCCGCGAAAGGCGGGATGTACCTATACGGCGTTGTGTGAGGTGGCGAAAGCACTGGAAAAAGATGGAATAGAGACTGAAATTTTTTATGCGGGTGCGCCGGACAAGGATTGTGTCAAAGAAGCAGCCGAAAAGTTAAGGGAGGTAGATGGACTCGTAGTGGGGTCGCCGGTGTACTGGGCATCTCCCTCAGGGCAAATTATTGAGTTTATGGATAAACTGTGTGCGATGGCAGGAAAAGATATGCTTTACAAACCAGCAGCGGCAGTTGCCTCTGCTAGAAGAGCAGGAACTACAGCAACTCTAGATGTGCTGTTGAAATATTTCTCCTATCACAGAATGCCGATTGTATCCTCTAATTACTGGAATATGGTTCACGGGAACACACCTGACGAGGTGGGGCAGGATTTGGAGGGACTTCAGATTATGAGAGGTCTCGGCCATAATATGGCATGGCTGTTAAAATGCCTGGAGGCAGGAAGAAGTGCAGGGGTGCCGATGCCTGCTCAGGAGGAAAAAATTCAAACGAATTATATTCGGTGAGAAAAAGCATAAAGGCTATTAGCCATTGGGACTTTTTAAAGTTTGGAATGAATAAGGACAGAAAATTTTGCCAGACCAGGTCATGGCAATTTTCTGTCCTACTTTTATGTAATAGGAAAGATCTTGCCACGCTGATGCACGAAAGTACTGTCCTATTACATAAACGTTCCGCTAAAGATACACACTCGTATAAGAAGTAGTCGCCGCAAGCGGTTGTGTTCAGCGTGCAAAGTGGGGCGCCTCTCAAGACTGAGGGGCTGGAAGAAGTTGAAGTGAGCTTGCCTACTTTGTTCCTGTTATAAGAAATTCTGCCATGTGATTTTCGTTGCGGTTCTTGGCTAAAAAGAGTATAATACCTTCCGTGAACAGAAAATGTCAATTGCGGATGTTGGAGCGGTGAGATGAGACGGATTTTGATTGTTGAAGATGATGTAGAGATCAATAAGTTGTTGTCGGGATTTCTAAGTGGAAAGGGGTATGAGACTGTCAACTTATATCAGGGTCTCCATGTCTCAGAATGCCTGAGGCAGAAGAAGGTGGACTTGGTACTGTTGGATTTGATGCTGCCATATCAAAGTGGAGAGGGTGTTCTGGCGGAAATACGGGAAAACTTTTTGATGCCTGTAATTGTGATCTCAGCGAAAGAGACAACGCAGAATAAGATTGACTTACTGCGTCAGGGAGCAGATGACTATATCACGAAACCCTTTGACATGGAAGAGGTACTCGCGAGAATTGAGAGCAACTTGCGTCGAGTCGGGATTTGGGAAAAATCCAAAGATATTTTGCGGTGTGAAGACCTGCTCTTGGATTTAGAGAGGCATACGGCGACATTACAAGGGTGTGAATTGGTGTTGACTGCGAAAGAATTTGCACTTTTAAGGCTGCTGATGGAGTTTCCGGACAAAATTTTTTCCAAGGCCAATTTATTTCAAAGTGTCTGGAATATGGAATATATCAGCGAGGACAATACGTTAAATGTCCATATAAGTAATCTGAGGAGCAAGTTGAGAAAAATCTGCCCGGACCGGGAATTCATTGATACAGTATGGGGAATTGGTTATCGGATGCATAAGGCTGAGGGATGAGCCCTTGGTTTTATGCATTTTTTATATAATAGGAAAGACCTTGTCACGCTAATGCGTGAAAGCCCTTTCCTATTACATAAACGCTACGTTAGGGATGCACACGCCGCAACGAGGTAGTGCACCGCAAGGCGGTGTTGCGGCGGCGTGCAAAGTGGGACTGCGCCCCTCAAAGATTGAGGGGATGGGGGAGTTGAAGTGGGCTTGCCCACTTTGTTCGGTTACAGGAAAGAGTATGGTACGAGGAAGGCTGAAAATTATTTTTTTGTGGAGATTTAAGGAATTTTTTAAGATTGCCTCTTAAGATAGGGATATGAAGGAGGTTAGGTTATGAAATCAGTTGTTTTGGAGACACAAGCGTTAACGAAGTTTTACAGGAAAACGGCCGTACTAGAGCAGGTCAATTTAAGGCTTGAACAAGGGAAAATCTATGGTTTTGTCGGACAAAATGGTGCGGGGAAAACTACTTTTTTGCGTCTGATTACTGGTTTGGCGTTTCCCAGCAGCGGGAAACTCGCATTATGGGGAGAATCAGCTACTGAGAAATTACAGGAACAAAGAAAAAGGATAGGCAGTATGATTGAGAGTCCTGCGCTATTTCCGAATCTGACAGCCTGGCAGAATCTGGAGGTACAGCGCATTTTACGGGGAGTCCCAGACAAAGAGAGCATTGACAGGACATTGAAACTGGTGGGACTGGAAAAGAGTCAAAAAAAGGTACGTAATTTTTCTCTTGGAATGAAACAGCGTTTAGGAATCGCAATGGCGCTGCTGAACACACCGGAGTTTTTGATATTGGATGAGCCTGTGAATGGTCTTGACCCTGACGGTATTGTAAAGATACGAAGGCTTTTGAAAACTTTGAACCAGGAATATGGGATGACCATTCTGATTTCCAGCCATATTTTGGAGGAGTTATATCAGACTGCAACAGAGTTCATTTTTATTGACAGAGGAAGAATCGTTGAGGAGATTTCGGTA
This sequence comes from Blautia hydrogenotrophica DSM 10507, assembly GCF_034356035.1. Taxonomy (NCBI): domain Bacteria; kingdom Bacillati; phylum Bacillota; class Clostridia; order Lachnospirales; family Lachnospiraceae; genus Blautia; species Blautia hydrogenotrophica. The sequence goes on along the minus strand of NZ_CP136423.1, from coordinate 2,231,243 downwards.
CGTGCCCTGAATGAACACTGCAAACGGTATATTTCTATCAGAACGACGGACACGCAAGGGGCAATCCTGGCCATTGAAGAAAGGCTGCTCACAGATCATTTTCGGATGATGCCTGACAATGAAATTCGCCTGTACGATTACTTGGACAATATGGAGAAGGTAGCCAAGGCGCTGGCTGAAGCACAAATCCTTGTCACGGGTCTTTCGATTACCGGGGGAACTCTGGAAGATTATTTTTTGACGAAGGTGGGGGAGAATAGATGGCAAACCTTTTGAGAGCTGAATTCTATAAGTTAGCTCACAACGGCAGTTTTTGGATGATCGGGTTGGTTTCCTTTCTTTTGGGAAGAGTGCTTTTGCTGGATGGCAGACAGACGTCACATTTGTTTTATTCCGCTCTCTATAATGTACCGCTTCTTTCCTTTTTGACAAACATCTGGGGAGCTATCTGGGTAGGAGGTGAATTTCAACAGGGTACTTTGTACTGGTATGTGGAAGCCGGGCATAAGAGAATCAAAGTTTTGCTGGCAAAGGTGGTTACTTACCAAGTTTCTTGTGCGGTAGTTCTGCTCTTGCCGGTTCTGTTGTGTGGTATATCAGGAGAAAATCTGGTGGAAGAAAAGGTTTTCTCTGCGTTAGAATTCGGGATAATAAGCGTCTTAAGTCTGGTTGTTACGCTGGCTATGTGCATGCCGACTTTCTTTTTGGCGATAGCTTTTCGGGATATAGGAAGAACTTTGGTGGCTTCTATGGTGCTTTTCTTTGTGTCGATTTTCTGGCTCAATAGCGTTGTAGCTCAATCTGCGGCTGCGATCTTACCGATGGGACAGTTAAGACTGCTCTGTGAACAGCCCTTGCCAGCTTTTATGCCAGTGATCTGGGTAGTGGATGTTGTTGGTATTTTGGCCTTATTTTTTTGTACGTATGGTATTTTTCGAAGATCTGATTTGAGATAGAGGGGGATTGGTGTGATAAACTTACTGAAAATGGATAGATATCAGTTGCAGCACAATTTATTCTATTGGTATGGGATGGCAGGTGTATTTTTATTGGGCTTTTTTACCGCGGACACTTATCTATCAGAAGTGATGGGGCCTTCTGGCGGTGCAGCTGCATCGCTGGAAGATATCTTAGATGGCATGGTCTATGATTCTACCTTTTTACTGATCTTGGTTTCAACACTTCTGTCTGTGATTCTGGGGCAAGAGTTTTCGTCTAGGACAGTTGGATTGGAGATTAGTGCTGGGCATTCGAGAAAGTCTGTTTTTGTCAGCAAGGCAGTGGTTTATCTGGCAGCTTTTCATTTTATGACCTTCATATATCCAGTTGCCGGTTGTATTCGTGAGTATCCACGGTTTGGGATTGCCAGGCCAGGCGATTTTTTCTGCCATGCGCTGAAAGCATTTTCCTATTCTGTTTTGCTGAACAGCGCGGTTTTTCTCCTAACAATTTGTGTTTGCTGTTGGTCTAAAAGTATGAAAAAAGCAGTCGGAGTCACTGCTGGGACGGTATTTGTGCTCAGCCTATATTTAGGGTATGGAATGATGCTAGGGTTTCCAGTGGCCTTTTTGCCTATTTATCAGATTAGAGTGGTTGTGAGTACTCCACAGCTTTGGCAGCCTGAGGGTATCTTGGTCGGTGTGGTATGGGCAGGTGTATTTTTTCTGATGGCTTGGAAGATTTTCAAAAAAAGTGATTTCAGGTAAAAGTGCTCAGGAGAAGGAGGAGGTCCATGGAAATTCTATTTTGGGTGTTGGGAGCGACGGTCCTGATCTTGGTTGTAAAGTATGGTCTGTTGAAGAGACAGGTGAGAAGTCTGGCCTGTCAGGTACAGGATTCTCTCTGTAGAAACTCTGAAAAAATGCTGGATATTTCTTTGATAGATAAAGATGTGGAGCGTCTGGCCACATTGTTGAATCAGCACAGAGCCAGACAGAGGCAGGCGGTAGTAACTGCCCAGCGGCATGAAGTTTCTTTAAAAGAGTCTGTGGCGAACCTCTCACATGATTTGCGCACACCTTTGACTGTGATTCTCGGACATATACAGTTGCTTTGTTCCTCGGAACTGTCGGAGGAACAGAGAAGACGGGTAGATCTCATTTTGAGTAGGACGGAAAAGATGAAGGATTTGGTGAATACTTTTTATGAGTTGTCACTTTTGGATACAGAACAGATCATTCCGAGAAAAGAAAAGGTCAATCTGAGCAACATGGTAATGAATCTATTGGCGGAGAATGCACCGATCTTGGAGAGGCGGGGGATTTTCCCTGAAGTTTGTCTTCCAGACTGCTCCGTGTTTCTTCTCTCAGATTGTGGTATGGTTGAGAGAGTACTGCAAAATCTTTTTGTAAATGCGGTCAGGTATTCAAGTGGGAATATAAAAATTTCTGTCTGCCAGACGAAGAAAGATCAAGGAATCTTTTGTATTGAGAATCCGGTCAGGGATATTTCTAAGTTAGACATAGACAGGCTGTTTGAGCGATTTTATACAGGAGACAGTTCAACACATGAAGAGGGAACGGGGCTGGGGCTCGCCGTAGTCAAAATTTTGGTGGAGAAGCTGGGAGGAGAGATCATGGCTAAGATACACGAAGAGAGGCTGTCTATCAAGGTTTTTTTCAATGAATAAGCTGGAGCAATCTAAAAAATTTTCTGTTCATCCCTTGCTGATGACGTCTTGCTCGAATATAATGGAGCTGGAGAAAACTTATTTTCTCCCTATAGCGCGATGCAAGCGCAACGATTGAGAAAGGAAGCAGGACTGTACACCTGACTGAAGTGATAGGTTATGAAAATTTCTACAAAAGGAAGATACGCGATTCGAGTGATGTTGGATCTGGCGCAACAGGATCCCAAAGCATATACTTCTGTGGCTTCCATCGCTCAGCGACAGGAAATTTCTGTGAAGTACTTAGAGATGATTATTTCTATTCTGAACAAAGGCGGTTATTTGAGAAGTCAGATGGGAAAAAAAGGTGGTTATCAACTGGCTAGGAGTGCACAGGATTATACGGTCGGAGAGATTTTGAGGCTGACAGAGGGTAGCTTGGCGCCTGTGTCCTGTCTTGAGTGTGAAGAGGAGGCCTGTGGTAGGTCAATGACTTGCCTGACGTTGCCTATGTGGAAGGAGTTGGACCGGCGGATTGGGGAGTACCTGGACAGCGTGACACTAGCGGATTTACTGAAAAACTAAAAGAATCTAAGAGCGGCTGAATAGAAATACGTTTTGTAAAGAGGTAAAAATCTTTGCAAAGCGTATTTTTTATGTCCTAGGAAACCATTGTCACGTTAATGTTTGAATGTTTTTTCCTAGGACACAAATGCTCTGCTTTGTATGTGTATGCTGAAATGAGAAGTTTCATCGCATAGTGGTGATGTAGTGACACATAAATTGATGTGACATGGTCAGATACTATAATAAAATATCCTATTGACATAGTAGGATATAAGTGGTAATCTATATCCTATAAAAAATATAGGAGTAAAAAGATGGCAAAATTATTTGGAAAGCTTCTGAGACAAAATTATAGAAATGGGCGAATGTGTTGACAAAATGAGTAAAAGTATGTGTGTTTTAGACAGATGACCAATAGTGGAGGCGTATTTATGAGAGAAAAAAATTATCGTTTTGAGACACTTCAGTTACATGTGGGACAGGAAAAAGCAGATTCAGTGACAGGAGCAAGAGCAGTGCCAATTTATCAGACGACATCTTACGTGTTTGAGAATTGTGAACATGCGGCTGCGAGATTTAGCCTACAAGATGAGGGGAATATTTATGGAAGGCTGACCAATTCTACACAGGAGGTACTAGAGAAAAGAATTTGTGCTCTGGAAAAAGGTGTGGCAGCTTTAGCTGTAGCATCTGGGGCAGCAGCCATCACATATACATTTCAGGGACTGGCCCATGCAGGAGATCATATTATTGCGGCAAAGACGATCTATGGAGGCAGTTATAATTTGTTGGCACATACTCTGGCAGATTTTGGAGTAGAGACAACATTCGTGGCTCCCGAGGATTTAAATAATTTTTCTGAGGCTGTGAGAGAGAATACAAAGGCCATTTTTGTAGAGACATTGGGGAACCCAAATTCAAATTTGATTAATTTGGATGCTCTGGCTCAGATTGCCCACAGGAATGGGATACCTCTGGTTGTGGACAATACTTTTGCGACGCCGTATTTGTTTCGACCGATTGAACATGGAGCAGATATTGTGATACACTCAGCCACCAAGTTCATAGGCGGTCATGGGACTACTTTAGGGGGAATTATTGTAGATAGCGGGAACTTTGATTGGAAAAACAGTGGTAAGTTTCCCTGGATTACTCAGCCAAATCCCAGCTATCACGGACTAAGCTTTGTGGACGTTGCAGGTAGAGCAGCTTGGATTACTCAGGTAAGGGCTGTTTTATTAAGAGATATGGGGGCGACGCTCTCACCGTTTCATGCGTTTTTGCTGTTGCAGGGGCTTGAGACACTGTCTTTGAGGGTGGAACGTCATGTGGAAAATGCGAAAAAAGTTGTGGAATATCTATCCGGTCATCCAATGGTAAAGAAGGTCAATCATCCAGCATTAGCAGAAGGCGAGCAGAGGGAGTTATATCAGAGATATTTTCCAAATGGCGGCGGTTCAATTTTCACCTTTGAGATTCGGGGGAAAGAAGAGCAGGCGAAGAAATTTATTGATCATTTGGAACTATTTTCTCTATTGGCCAATGTAGCGGATGTGAAATCTCTAGTAATACATCCAGCTTCAACGACACATTCCCAACTCACAGAAGAAGAGTTGCAGGAGCAGGGGATTTCTCAGAGTACCGTGAGACTTTCCATAGGAACGGAGAACATAGAGGATATTTTGGAAGATTTGGAGCTTGGTTTTGCAGCCTTGAAAAGATAAAGGAGGAATAAAAATGAGAATTTATACATCTATTCAGGAACTTGTAGGAAAGACGCCAATTGTGGAACTAAAAAAAATAGAAGATAAGTTGCAGTTAAAGGGAAGAATATATGCAAAACTAGAGTCTTTTAACCCGGCAGGGAGCGTGAAAGATCGAATTGCCAAGGCAATGATCGAGGATGCAAAGAGGCGAGGTGTGATTCAAGAGGGTAGTGTTTTAGTAGAACCTACTAGCGGTAACACGGGAATTGGCCTGGCAGCGGCAGCTGCGGCCATGGGGCTTCGCCTAATCTTGGTTATGCCAGAGACGATGAGCGTCGAGCGGAGAAAATTAGTGAAAGCTTATGGGGCGGAGCTGGTGCTGACAGAGGGGGCAAAGGGAATGAAAGGTGCCATCGAGAAGGCTAAAGCTCTGGCAGGAGAGATCGAGGGAAGTGTGACTCTCGGACAGTTTGAAAACCAGGCGAATCCGCAGGTGCACCGCTTGACCACAGGGCCGGAGATCTGGGAAGATATGGATGGAGAAGTGGATTATTTTGTCGCGGGTGTGGGGACTGGCGGTACCATTACTGGGACAGGAGAATTTCTGAAAAGTAAAAACCGTGACATTAAGGTTGTGGCGGTGGAACCGGAGGCATCTCCTGTGTTGAGCCGAGGAGAGGCAGGGCCTCATAAGATACAGGGAATTGGTGCAGGATTTGTACCGGAGATCTTAGATACGAATATCTATGACGAGGTAATTTCAGTCGAAGCAGAAGACGCTTTTGAGACCAGCAGATTATTAGCAAGAACAGAAGGGATTTTAGCAGGGATATCCTCGGGTGCTGCGCTGTGGGCGGCGATTCGCTTGGCTAGGTCTGAGGAAAGTCGGGACAAAAATGTTGTAGTTCTTTTGCCTGATACAGGAGAGCGTTATCTGTCTACAGAATTGTTCTCCTGAGAACTTTCACTGGACAGGACTTTCATACATTCGCGCAACAAGGTCTTTTCTATTATATAAAAATGCCTTCTCCCAGAGCGATAAGTCTAGGGAAGAAGGCATTTACTATATCTGTCATGGATAGTTTTCCACGTTTTAAAGAAGCTTTACCCTGTGAAAAGACTTTATCTGCAATCTTTGCAGGAGGCTTTGCACGGATTGTCAAAGCTTGGATTGAAGGCATAGAAGTTTTTGGCGTCTAGCTGTTCCTGGACAGAGCGGAGCGCTTCACCAAAACGCTGATAGTGTACGATTTCCCGTGCACGGAGAAATTTGATTGGGTCGGCAATCTCTGGAATGTCCTTTACCACGCGCAGGATGTTGTCATAGGTGCTGCGGGCTTTCTGCTCCGCTGCGAGGTCCTCATGAAGGTCGGTGATCGGGTCTCCTTTAGACTGAAATTCACAGGCGTTGAATGGAATATTGCCTGCGGCCTGGGGCCAGACGCCGACGGTGTGATCGATATAGTAATTTCCAAAACCAGATTTCTCGATTTCTTCCATGCTGAGATCTCTTGTGAGCTGATGGACCATAGTGGACACCATCTCTAAATGAGCTAGCTCTTCTGTGCCGACATCGTTTAAAACTGCCATTGCAGTACGGTTTGGCATGGCGAAACGCTGTGATAGATAGCGCATCGAAGCACCAATTTCGCCGTCGGGGCCCCCATACTGACTCATGATATATTGGGCGATTTTGGCGTTGGGGGTTTTGATATTGATCGGATATTGCAGACGTTTTTCATAATTCCACATTTAACGGCAACCTCCTTTCACTTCCCATGGAAATGGTTGCTGAACCCATTCCCAGGAACGACTACAGGTATCGTCTGCAGTGTCGATCGTTAGAGGACCGTACAAGCGGGCGTATTCGGCCAGAGCCTCCTTGCGGATGGCGACATTTTTCTGATAGAAAGCCAGAGCTTCCTGACAGTCTGGGTGTGTATCCAGAAACAATAAGATGTCGCTGACGGCAAAACTGACTTCGTTAATTCTCTTTAGCAGGACTTCGCGGGAAGAATTCTGCATTCTATTCATGGTCTTACGCCCCTCCTTCCGCAAAACGGTTTGCACAGATCTGGGAAAATGCTTCCCACCGAAAGTGCATAGCATAGGTCAAAAGGCTGTTGATATTTCTGATACGGGACGTATGCCATACCTACCGGCAATAAGTCCACGTGGGAATACAGTCCATTTTCAGGGGTTGAATTGCAATTTGCCGGCATAGAATAGCAGGGGGACTGTTGACGCGAATTAGAGTTCGGATAACATGACCTGCATCCAGGACGATTCATTTGATAACGTTCCATTGGAATCCTTTCTGTAAAAACTTGATTTCTCTATATCCTATGACAGATTCGTGAAAAAGTGTATACTGTTGTTTCTTTGACTGTATCTGCCATAAGACAAGTTTTGCAGAAGTGTTTCCGTGTGAAAGCTTAGGCTTTTTCTATGCTGCCTGCCCAAGCGTAACCGATATATTGGTCAGCTACACACACTTTGTACCAGTTGTTCTGATAACCATACCGGCCTAACACATCCACTAGATTTCCCGCGTTTAGCTGTGGCCATTCTTTGATAGCCGCTGATTTTTTTGCGGGATTTTCGTGAACAGCGGCTTTCTTTGTTACAATACCTACAAAGCGCTGGAAATCTTTCTGGGTATGTCTCTGTTTGAAGGATTCCCGCTCGAGTTTTTTCATAGTCTCAGGCCCGGCAGCTCCGTCGGAGGTCAAATTGTACTCTTTTTGAAAGGCTTCGACGGCTTTTTCGGTGTCTTTGCCAAAGTCCCCATCTGCGCCATTCTCTCCACAGGAATAACTTAGAGAAATTAGCTGTCTTTGCAGATTTTTTACCTGCTCGCCTTGGTCTCCGCGGGACAGAAAATTTTTTTCCGGAACCTGGGAGGTAGTCTCATAGTCAATCCATACATAACCGTCAATTCCAGAATAATCTTTGGTATACACTTTGTCACACACCATTCCGCCATTGGAGACTACATTGTTGATGCCGCCTTTGGAGGTGTTTCCTTCGTTGGTATAGATCTGGGACGAGGTAACCTTGGTGATTCTGCCTATATGGGCTCCGTTACGGAAGATTACCAGTGCTCCTAGTTTGGGTTCTGAATGCCAGGTGCCATTAATTCGGGCCTGGTTTTTGATGCTGTTACAGTTGTAGAAACCATTTCCCATGATTTTTAGTCCTTTGGACAGACCGAAAATTTGGACACAAATCCAAAACTGATATACTGCGCACCATGGTTGGCCTTGGCAGCCGGGTTGTCCCCAGGAGTTTACATCCCTAGCATATTTTGTATAGTTTCCATACCCGGCATTTCCAGTCTTACTGTCCAGATCTGAAGTGGATTTTTTTTCTAGGTATCCAGTCTGTTCAGCCATTAGCTCTGCTGTCTGAGTCCATAAATCTTTCATAGTTCATTCCTCCTTTTTATTATCATACTACTTGAAGGAGTGATTGGTTCCCAGAAGATTGTCCGTGACAAGAATATGGGAGTCGGAAGATGGACACAGATAGTGTGGGCATAAAAAGGATGGGCTGGATGGAGTTCTTGATAAAAATTTTGTAAAATAAAGAAAGTTCTTCTTCCATCTTAAGACTAAGAGTGCTATAATAAAATACATGGGGCATTAGCGCAGTTGGGAGCGCGCCACACTGGCAGTGTGGAGGCCACGGGTTCAAGTCCCGTATGCTCCATCTGGAAGCATAGCTCAGCTGGGATGAGCGTTCGCCTCACACGCGAGAGGTCACGGGTTCGAGCCCCGTTGCTTCCATTGACGCATCCACAGGAAAATCTGTGGGTGCGTTTTTTGTTACCGGAAAAAACTTGTCACGTGAATGTATGAAAGCTCTTTCCTGTAACAAAAACGCTCCGCTAAGGATGCATACGCCGCAATAAGGTAGTAAGCGGTATTGGGGCGGTATGCAAAGTAGGATACGCTCCCCAAGAAAAGATTGAAGGGAAGGGCGAGCCTGTGAGGTAACCGTTGCAGACGAATTATCTATTTCCGTCACACGCGGCCTGCTGCGATACGGTTTCCGGCAGAGAATCTGTAAAAAAGAGAGCCGTAATCTTGGTCTTAAAATAGTCAATCACAGGTCCGAATAAAAAAGAAACAAGAATTGTGATGATTCCGACGACTCCGCCTAACAGATATCCACAGACTGTGAAGGCGATATCCCACAGAATGCGTACGGTTTTAAAGGAAAAACGAGTCTGATGTTCAGTTATAATGAAAGGGATTGCGTCATAGGGCGCGACTCCTAGATCAGCAGCTATGTAACCGGAGACTCCGATGACCAGAATCGCGATGGTTGGAAATAGAAGAATCCAACGCACTGCTGTGATTTCAAAAAAGTTTTCAGGCAGAATTTGAGCCCAGATGTAGCGAAAAAAATCGGACAGATAGCCGATCAGTACCATATTTGCCAGTGTACCGAAACCGATCAGATGCCGATTAAAACGGATCACTATGAGAAACATCAGCAGATTTAAGAGAAGCTGCCAGTTTCCAAATGAAATGTGAAGTTTTGCAGACGCACCGTAATTAAAACAAGAATACGGGTCGGTACCAAAATTAATGGATATCATGATAGAAAGAATAAAACCTAAGATGAAAACGCTGACCAGCATTACGATCAGCCTCTGCTTAAAATGATCGGGAAATAGACGCCAAGAATTCATAACTGCACCTCTTAAAATAATATTAATGTACACGTTTGCATACGCTATCTATCATAGCGAAAAAAAGAAATTTTGTCTATAGAATCTGTGAATATAACGGTTTAATTATCATGAAATATATGTTTTAGTTGGAGACTTCAAAAAATTAAGGTTTGATTTTTTTGAAAAAATAGATATAATAACTCCTATACGTGACCGTAATGTCTGTGGTGACGTAACAGTTCATCCAGTGCCATTCGTAAAAACATATTGCGTGTTTACCGCAGCTGACGCTGCTGTTTTATTCATGGAGAGGCGCTTAGCTCGTACAGATGTCTGTTCGCAAAAACATACAAGTATGCTTTATGCTTTCCGTACACTGTATGGCTGAACTATCATGGGGCGTTATTGTTGTTGTGTAAAGCAGTTGTAAATAATTTCAGACCAGATTAGGGGTATTCCTTGTATGAGTGATAAGAAAAATAAAAGAAGACAGAAAAAAAGAAGATTTCTGGTTTTGAATAAAGACGGTTATTATGATTATAGCCTTTTGGCAGTAGTTGTTCTGCTGACCTGTTTTGGGTTGGTGATGTTATACAGTACCAGTGCCTACGTGGCAGAAGCCAGATTTGAAGATGATATGTACTATTTCGGAAAACAGGCCGCAATCAGCGCCGGTGGAATCGTATGTATGGTAATAATCTCCATGTTTGATTACCATATCCTGAAGAATTTCACGACATTTTTATATGCGGCAGCGATGGTCTTGATGCTTCTGGTCTTGTCCCCGCTGGGGGTTACAGTGAACGGGGCGAAGAGATGGTTGAAACTGGGTGTGCAGTTTCAGCCTTCAGAGATTGCGAAGATTGCCGCGATTGTCTGCATTTCCTATTTGATTGTACAGATGGGAAAACAGATACAGACGCTCAGAGCGACCGTGGTTTTACTGGGAATAGGCGGGGTGCTGGGTGCTACAGCATATCTGGCGACAGATAACCTGAGTACGGGTATCATTATCTGCGGTATCACCTGGATTTTGGTGGCGATGGCTAGTCCTTATACGAGATACTTTGTGGCAATTACAGCCGTCATGTTTGTACTTCTGGTTATTCTAGTTCAGATTTTGAAATTCAGCATTGACACTGCGGAGAGCGGAAGCTTCCGTGTTCAGCGAGTTCTGGTGTGGCTACATCCAGAACAGAATTCAGATGCGGGCGGCTACCAGGTTATGCAGGCTCTGTACGCGATTGGCTCGGGAGGTTTTTTTGGAAAAGGTCTGGGAAACAGTGTGCAAAAACTGGGTTCTGTGCCTGAGGCCCAAAACGATATGATCTTTTCGATTGTGTGTGAGGAGCTGGGGATTTTCGGAGGAGCTCTGGTTCTGCTGCTCTTTGCCTATCTTTTATACCGACTGTTTTTTATCAGCCAGAATGCGCCGGATTTGTTCGGGTCTTTGTTGGTAGCTGGAATTATGATACATATTGCTTTGCAGGTGATTTTAAACATCTGCGTGGTAACCAACATTATCCCAACGACGGGTGTGACGTTGCCTTTTGTCAGCTACGGAGGTACTTCGATTCTGTTTCTCATGGCCGAGATGGGAATTGCCCTGGGAGTTTCTCACCAAATTAAGCTGCAGGAAGTGGAGGAAGAGTCTAGGAAGCAGATTGCTGTCAGCGGACAGAGACATTAGTGTCTGTTGGTGTCGAAGATATGTGAGCTTTGTCTGTGAATAGGTGCAGGAAGAAGTTGAGCACCATCAGTCATGGCTACGTAACGCCGGAATTAGTAACAGTTCAGCCATAACAGCTCGAATTAGCTGCTACGCAGCTTATGTCACAGCATATGCGGCTAAATCCTCGCTTATGGCTAAACGTCAAATATAAAGAATAAAAAAATCTTTGTTTTCAAACAAGTTTGAACTCAGATTTTTTAACTTTGTGCAGGGTTGAATCGTTATCGGAATTTTGGAAAAATCTGAAATATGTCTTGACAAATCAGAAAGCAGAATATATACTTTGAGCATCAAAATAATTGCTGAAATGCAGATGATTGATGAGAAAAAGGAGATATGAAAAATGTTAGAGAACATGAAGGAAATCATTGCTGAACAATTGAACTGTGATGCTGATTCTATTACTTTGGAGACAAATTTTAAAGATGATCTGGGAGCAGATTCTTTGGATTTGTTTGAATTGGTAATGAGCTTGGAGGACAAGTATTCTGTGGAGATTCCTGCGGAGGAGTTGACAGATCTGACAACGGTTGGAGCAGTAATTGATTATTTGAAAAATAAAGGTGTGGAAGAGTAATCCACACCTTTCTCCTTAAATGTCTGAGTATATGAGGGGCGAGGCAGCCCTGTCCGCCGTGGGGCGGACAAAATTTTTTTCGACATATATTTTGCATATCAAACTATTTTGTGATTATGATAAAAAAAGGTGGAAATATGAGTAGAGTTGCTTTTATCTTTCCTGGCCAGGGTGCACAGTATGTGGGGATGGGCCAGGATTTTTATGAAAAAATACCAGTTTGTAAAAGAGTGATAGATCTTGCGGGCCAGGTGGCGAAATTGGATTTACCTGCTCTTTGTTTTGAGCAAAACGACAAGATCAATATTACAGAATATACACAGATCGCAATGCTTGGTGTATCCGTGGCAATTTTGGAAGCCTTAAAAGAACAGGGAATGTCTTCCTGTGTCAATGCGGGATTGAGTCTGGGCGAGTATGGAGCTTTGGTGGCTTCTGGGGCGATGTCTATGGAGGATGCTTTTGCAGTGGTGCGCAAAAGGGGAATTTACATGCAGGAAGCAGTTCCCACAGGCGGTGCTATGGCTGCGGTTTTGGGCTGCGAAGCAAAGATGATCGAAAAGATCTGCCAGGAGACAGAAGGAATTGTCTCAGTGGCAAACTATAACTGTCCGGGGCAGATTGTGATTACTGGGGAGACAAAGGCAGTTAGCATGGCGGGAGAGGCATTGAAAGAAGCAGGGGCCAGAAGAGTACTTCCGCTGAAGGTAAGTGGTCCTTTTCATTCTAAGATGCTGACAGGGGCAGGTGAGCAGCTGAAAAAGGTGCTGGAACCTGTAAAAATTATGAATTTTGATATTCCTTATGTGACGAATGTCACCGCGGAGTATGTGACAGACCCATCATTAGTGAAATCTCTGTTGGTGCAGCAGGTGTCTTCTTCTGTTCTTTGGCAACAGAGTGTAGAGAGAATGATTTCTGAAGGGGTAGACACGTTTATTGAGATCGGTCCTGGAAAGACACTGACCGGATTTATGAGAAAGATCAATCGGAATGTAAAAGCCGTAAATGTAGAAAAGTTGGAAGACTTGGAGAAAGTGGTAAAAGGAGTATAAGAAAATGTTAGAAAATAAAGTAGCATTGGTAACAGGAGCCAGCAGTGGAATTGGAAGAGAGATCGCGAGAACGCTGGCAAAGGAGGGTGCTTTTGTTATCATCAATTACAATGGTTCCCAGGCAGGAGCAGAAGAGGCAAAAGGGATTATCGAGAGTGAAGGTGGAAAGGCCGCGGTTTATCAGTGCAATGTGAGTGATTTTGACGCCTGTGAAGCCATGATGAAGGATTTAGTAAAAGAATATGGACATATTGATATTCTGGTGAACAATGCGGGAATCACAAGGGATAACTTGATTATGAAGATGAAGGAAGAAGATTTTGACGCGGTTTTGAATATCAATCTGAAGGGAACCTTCAATACGATTCGCCATCTGTCTCGTCAGATGCTGAAACAAAGAAGCGGAAAGATTATTAACATTTCCTCTGTCTCTGGAATTTTGGGGAACGCAGGACAGGCCAATTATGCGGCGTCGAAGGCTGGGGTGATCGGTTTGACCAAGACGATGGCAAGAGAGCTGGCTAGCCGTGGAATTACAGTGAATGCGGTGGCCCCTGGTTTTGTGGACACAAAGATGACGCAAGTTCTTTCGGAGGATGTAAAGAAAGCTGCCTGTGGGCAGATTCCCCTGGGACGTTTTGGGAAAACTTCTGATATCGCCAATGTGGTGGCATTTCTGGCATCAGAAAAGGCAGATTACATTACTGGGCAGGTCATCAGTGTGGATGGCGGAATGAATATGTAGGAGGAGTAAGATGAGAAGAGTAGTTGTGACAGGGATGGGAGCGATCACTCCCATCGGTCTGAATGTAGAGGAGTTCTGGAACGGTGTGAAGGAGGGCAGAACTGGTTTTGGGGAAGTGACCCATTTTGACACCACGGAATTTAAAGTGCATCTGGCAGCGGAGGTCAAAGGTTTTCAGGGAAAAGACTACATGGATTTTAAGGCTGCGAGAAGAATGGAACTGTTTTGTCAGTATGCAGTGGCAGCCGCGAAGGAAGCGATGGAAGACTCAGGGCTGGATATGGACAAAGAGGATTCCTTCCGTGTGGGCTGTTCCATCGGTTCAGGGATTGGAAGCCTTCAGGTAATAGAACGGGAATATAAGAAAATGATGGAGAAAGGACCGAACCGTGTCAATCCTCTGATGGTTCCGCTAATGATTTCCAATATGGCGGCCGGCAACGTGTCCATTCAGCTAGGGCTGAGAGGAAAAAACATTAATGTTGTGACGGCTTGTGCAACAGGAACCAATAGCATTGGTGAAGCTTTCCGAAGTATTCAGTGCGAGGATGCCGATGTGATGGTAGCAGGCGGTACAGAAGCGGCGATCACACCAGTCGGATTGGGTGGCTTCGCGGCGTTGACTGCACTTTCTACTTCCACAGATCCGCAAAGATGCTCGATTCCATTTGACAAAGAAAGAGACGGTTTTGTGATGGGTGAGGGAGCAGGTGTGGTAATTCTTGAAGAATTGGAACACGCGAAGAAAAGAGGGGCAAATATTTTGGCGGAGGTTGTGGGCTACGGTACCACGGCGGATGCTTACCATATCACTTCACCTATCGAAGATGGCTCCGGAGCGGCAAAGGCTATGGAGCTTGCGATGAAAGAGGCGGGGGTACCTCTGGAGGTTTTGACTTACATCAATGCCCACGGTACCAGTACCCACCACAATGATCTCTTTGAGACCAGAGCCATCAAAACTCTGTTCGGGGAACATGCGAAAGATATCCGCGTCAACTCTACGAAATCCATGGTCGGCCATCTATTGGGTGCTGCCGGAGCGGTAGAGTTTATTACCTGTGTGAAGACGATTCAAGAAGGATGGATTCACAAGACAGTAGGATATCAGGTGCCGGACGAAGAGTGTGATCTGAATTATGTGACCGAAGCTGCGATTCAGGAAGATGTGGAGTATGCACTGAGTAATTCTCTGGGATTCGGCGGACACAATGCCAGCATTCTGTTGAAAAAATATCACGGATAAATTGTGAGGTGGACAAGATGGATTATGATAAAATCAAAGAGCTGATTGAGGCCGTGAGTAAGTCAAATTTGACTCGTTTCGAGGTGGAAGAGGGTGGACTGAAAATTTCCATGCGCACAGACAAAGACAGTAAGAATATTGTCGTGGCTGCATCGCAAACGGCGGCAGCTACTGTGGCAGAACCCATGGTACAAACGGCGGCTGTGCCACAGGTAGAAGAGACGGCCGGTAGCATGGTGGTGAAATCTCCTCTGGTGGGAACCTTCTACTGTGCGCCTAACGTGGACGCAAAGCCATATGTCCAGGTGGGCGACGTGGTGAAAAAAGGCCAGGTTCTGGGGATTGTAGAGGCCATGAAGCTGATGAATGAGATTGAGTCCGAATTTGAGGGTGAGATCAAGGAGATTTTAGTGGAAAACGAGCAGATGGTGGAGTATGGACAGCCGCTGTTTGTAATTGGATAGAGGAGGCCAAACGATGAAGCTGACGACGAAAGAGATTATGGAGATTATTCCTCACAGACAGCCTTTTTTGCTGATTGATACCGTGGAAGAGCTGGAACCAGGCGTCCGAGCAGTGGCAAAAAAATGTGTGTCTTATAATGAACCGTTTTTTGCAGGACACTTTCCCCAGGAGCCGGTGATGCCAGGAGTGCTGATTATAGAGGCACTGGCTCAGGCTGGTTGTGTGGCGATGCTGTGCAAGCCGGAGAACAAAGGAAAAATCGGATATTTCGGCGGAATTAATTCTGCGAAGTTTAAGAATAAAGTAGTGCCGGGAGATGTACTAACCCTGGAAGTGGAGATCATCAAGCAGAAAGGGCCCATCGGAATCGGTAAGGCAAAGGCGGTAAAGCAGGACGGAAAAGTTGCTGCAATGGCGGAGCTGACCTTTGCCATCGGATAGGAGTAGCGAGATGTTTGGAAAGATATTGATTGCCAATCGAGGAGAGATCGCCGTCCGTATCATCCGTGCGTGCAGAGAGCTGGGAATTCAAACCGTCGCTGTCTACTCGGAGGCTGACAGAGACGCTTTGCACACACAGCTGGCAGATGAGGCGATCTGTATCGGGCCGGCGGCCCCAAAGGACAGTTATTTGAATATGGAGAGGATTTTAAGTGCCACTATCGCCTCCAAGGCCCAGGCAATTCATCCGGGCTTTGGTTTTCTCTCGGAAAACAGTAAGTTTGTGGAGATGTGTCAGCAGTGCAATGTGACCTTTATCGGTCCGTCTGCGGAACTGATTCAGAAGATGGGGAATAAGTCGGAAGCGAAAAACACGATGCGAAAGGCAGGTGTTCCCGTGGTTCCTGGCACCAAAGAGCCGGTGTATGACCCTGAAAGCGCATTGGAGGCGGCCAGAGAAATCGGCTTTCCGGTGATGATAAAAGCTTCTTCCGGCGGAGGCGGCAAAGGGATGCGAATCGCTGAGAGCGAAGCAGAATTTCTGGAGCATTTTCAGATGGCTCAGCAGGAATCAGTCAATGCTTTTGGGGATAACACCATGTACTTGGAGCGGTATGTGAGAAAGCCGCGCCACGTGGAAGTACAGATTATGGCCGATAAGTTTGGAAATGTGGTGCATTTAGGAGAGAGAGACTGTTCGATTCAAAGACGGCATCAGAAGATGATCGAGGAGTCTCCCTGTGTGGCTCTGACAGAGGAGCTTCGCCAAAAGATGGGACAGACTGCGGTACGGGCGGCAAAGGCAGTGGGCTATGAGAATGCTGGAACGATAGAGTTTCTGTTGGATGAATCGGGGGAGTTTTTCTTTATGGAGATGAACACACGGATTCAAGTGGAGCATCCTGTGTCGGAGCTTGTCTCTGGCGTGGATTTGGTAAAGGAGCAGATTCAAGTGGCCGCAGGGCTGCCTCTTTCTGTGAGCCAATCCCAGATAGAACTTCGAGGTCATGCGATTGAGTGTAGAATCAATGCGGAGGACCCGGGACGCAATTTTATGCCCTGTCCGGGGACGATTGAGTATTTACATTTGCCAGGTGGAAATGGAGTGCGGATGGATACTGCGGTGTATAATGGCTATCATATTCCGCCAAACTATGATTCTATGATTGTCAAGGTAATTGTCCACGACAAAGACCGGCCCAGCGCAATCCGAAAGATGCAAAGCGTGCTCGGAGAGCTGGTCATTGACGGCTTGAAGACGAACATTGATTTTCAGTATGAGATTTTAAGCGAGCCTGATTTTCAAGCGGGAAAGATTACGACGGATTTTATCCCGGAACATTTCGGTGAATAAGGAGTGATACCATGCCTGATTTGAAAAAATTTTTTAAAAAGACCAGCGTCTCACAGCCGGTGGAGCAGACGCCTGAAGTGCCTAAGGGACTTTGGGTAAAGTGTCCGAAGTGCTCGGAGATGGTCTATAAGGAGGATGTGGTTGAAAATCACTATGTCTGTCCCAAATGCGGAGGTTATTTCCGTATCAAGGCAAAGACAAGGATGAAGATGGTTTTGGACCCGCATTCCTTCGAGGAGTGGTTTACGGGAATTGAAAACACGAATCCGTTGGATTACCCGGAATATCCACAGAAGGTGAAGGCGCTTCAGGAAAAAACGCGGCTAGATGAGGCCGTGCGCATCGGACTAGGGACCGTGGATGGGCAGCCTGTGGTAATCGGTGCCTGTGACGCCAGGTTTCTCATGGCTAGCATGGGCTATGTGGTGGGAGAGAAGATCACCCGGGCCTTCGAGGAGGCGACAGTCAGAAGACTGCCGGTAGTGCTTTTCTGCTGTTCTGGTGGTGCGAGGATGCAGGAGGGAATGGTCTCTTTGATGCAGATGGCAAAAACTTCCGCGGCGATTAAGGCTCACTCAAAGGCAGGACTGTTTTATCTTCCGATTTTGACAGACCCTACCACGGGAGGAGTCACCGCAAGCTTTGCGATGCTAGGAGATGTGATACTTGCGGAGCCGGATGCTCTGATCGGGTTCGCAGGGCCTCGTGTGATTCAGCAGACCATTGGGCAGAAGCTGCCGGAAGGGTTTCAGAAATCGGAGTTTTTGCTGGAGCATGGAATGATTGACGCAATTGTGACCAGAGACCAGTTAAAAGCGACGGTTTCCAACCTTATTCGTCTTCATTCCAAAAAGCCGGATTATGCTTCTTTCCCTCAGGAGTGGCCGGGAAGAAAGCAGTTTCACGAAAAAAAGAAGGGGCATAAGGCCAGCGCTTCTATGAGTGCGTGGGAGCGGGTTCAGACCGCGAGAAGTCCCAAAAGACCGGTGGCCTTGGACTATATTTCGCTGCTGTTTGGGGACTTCATGGAGCTTCACGGAGACAGGGCCTTTCGAGATGACGGAGCGGTAATAGGTGGAGTCGCCTACCTGGATGGACAGCCTGTAACTGTGATTGGAATTCAGAAAGGTAGAAGCACCAAGGATAATCTGATTAGAAACTTTGGAATGCCATCTCCGGAAGGATACCGAAAAGCACTGAGACTGATGAAGCAGGCGGAGAAATTTGGACGCCCAATTATCACATTTATTGATACGCCAGGTGCTTTCTGCGGCATTGAGGCTGAAGAGAGAGGTCAGGGGGAGGCGATAGCCAGGAACCTGATGGAGATGTCTGATTTGACGGTGCCGATTCTCTCGATTGTCATTGGAGAAGGAGGAAGCGGCGGGGCTCTCGCCCTGGGTGTGGGTAACGAGGTGTGGATGATGGAGAATTCTACCTACACGATTCTCTCGCCGGAAGGCTTTGCATCTATTCTCTGGAAAGACAGTAAGAAGGCCGACGAGGCAGCTGAGGTGATGAAGGTGACAGCGGCTGAGTTGAAAGAACTGGGAATCATTGAGAGAGTGATTCCAGAAGAGTCCCCAGCTTGTGCAGACAATTTAGAAGAGATCGGGGAATATTTGAAGATTCAGATTAAGCGATTCCTGCGCAGACAGGCTGGAAAGACGAAAGAGCAGTTTGCGATGGAACGGTATGAGAGATTTAGGAGAATGTAATGAAAAATCGTAAGCCATTGGTGATCGGAAATTTGACAGCTAGGATTCCTGTGATACAAGGCGGAATGGGTGTGGGAATCAGCCTGTCCAGCTTAGCTGGGAGCGTGGCGGCCTGTGGAGGCGTCGGTGTGATTTCCACAGCTCAGATCGGCTGGAGAGAAGCTGATTTTTGTAAGAATCCTCTGGAGGCTAATTTTCGGGCTATGAAAAAGGAAATCTTGAAGGCCCGCCAGATTTCGGAGGGAAAAGGAATACTGGGAGTGAACATCATGGTTGCCACCCAGCATTATAAGGAGTATGTGAAGGAGGCAGTGAAAAACGGGGTCGATTTGATTATCTCAGGAGCCGGGCTTCCTGTGGATTTGCCCGGATTGGTTCAGGGCAGCAAAACGAAGATCGCTCCGATTATCTCCTCCCTGAAATCGGCGAAGGTGCTCTGCAAAATGTGGGATCGAAAGTACCAGACAGCCCCTGATTTGGTGGTAATTGAAGGACCAAAAGCGGGAGGACATTTGGGATTTTCGAGAGAAGAGCTAGAGACAATAGATGAGCTGGGATATGATGAAGTGATTCGCTCTGTCGTAAAATTGGTGAGGGAATATGCGGATAAGTACAAAAAAAAGATACCTGTAGCAGTGGCGGGCGGGATTTTCAAGTCGGAAGATTTAGACCATGCCCTGGAATTGGGAGCGGATGGAGTTCAGCTTGGCACCCGCTTTGTGACCACAAAAGAGTGTGATGCATCCATGGAGTACAAACAGAGTTATCTGGATGCAAGACAGGAGGACGTGTGTATCGTACAAAGCCCAGTAGGAATGCCGGGCAGAGCAATTCAAAATGAGTTTGTACAGAGGGTACAAAGAGAAAAATTGCCGATTCGAAGATGTCATCACTGTATTGTGACTTGCAGTCCAAAAGAAATTCCGTATTGCATCACAGATGCCTTGGTGAATGCTGTGGAGGGAAATACCAAGGAAGGCCTGTTGTTTTGTGGGGCAAATGTGTGGCGCTGTGACAGAATCGAGACTGTGGCTGAGATTATGGAAGAGTTTCAATGAGAGAGCATTTATGTGATAGGAAAGGGCTTTCGCGCATTAGCGTGATAAGGCCTTTTCTGTTACATGAAAAAGCTGTCCGGCAGGGCGGCTTTTTGTGTTAAAATGATTAGACATATAGTTTCAGCATTTTGATATTGCATGGAAAAAACAGGAATTGTATAATAGATAAAAGGAGGTCATGGGTCATTGGATAGTCTTTGAAAGGAATGTCCGAAGACTTTGCAGAGTAGAGATCGACTAGAAGAAAGCCAGAGTTACCTCATTTTTTACATGCTCAGGAGGGATAATTATGATGGAGGAGAGATTAATTTTACTGAAGAAGATGCTGTTGGAAAGTGACTATCTGGTAATCCTGAAAGGAATTGGCGTCAGCATGGAGTGTGGCTGCACCAGTTATCGAAGATCAAAGTACGCATATGAAATCGAAGAAAAATACGGACGGTCTCCAGAGGAGATTTTCAGTGCCGGATTCTATAATACGAGGGTGAGAGAGTTCTTTGAATTTTATAAAAACGATCTGATCAGCAGTTTGGGTGAGATCAATGACGGCCTTAAAACCTTAAAGAAGCTGGAAGATATGGGAGTATTGAAAATGATAATCACCCGGGACATTTTTTCTCTGGCTCACAGAGCAGGCTGTAAAAATGTCATTGAGCTTCATGGAAGCGTATACCACAATGAGTGTCCGCATTGCAGAAGAAAATATCCTCTGGAATACATTCGGGATTCTAAAGGAGTGCCAAGGTGTGAGAACTGTGGAACGACCATTCGTCCGCAGATTGTATTGGCCGGGGAGATGGTGAACAATGCTCTGTCCACGAAAGCGGCGGATGAGGTGAGTAAGGCAGACACGCTTTTGCTGTTGGGATGTGATATGAGCTCTGTTTTGGCGGAATCTTTTCTGCGCTATTTTACAGGCAAGAGAGTTATTTTAATTCATAACAGGGAACATTATGCAGACTCCAAAGCAGATCTTGTGATTCATGGAAAATCTATGGACATATTGGCACAGCTTGCGCTATAATGTTATGTCGAGTAAAATTGAATGAAAATAAATAACAGGGAGACAAAGAAAATGAGTAAGATCAGAACAAGATTTGCCCCCAGTCCTACAGGCAAAATGCATGTGGGAAATTTGAGGACAGCATTGTATGCATATTTGATTGCGAAGCATGAAGGCGGAGATTTTATCCTGAGAATTGAGGACACCGACCAGGAGAGACTTATGGAAGGGGCCTTGGACATTATCTACCGTACTCTGGAGAAGACGGGGCTGGTCCACGATGAGGGACCGGATAAGGATGGAGGCTTTGGTCCCTATGTTCAGAGTGAGAGAAACGCCTCTGGACTTTATTTGAAATATGCGCAGCAGCTTGTGGAACAAGGAGACGCTTATTATTGCTTCTGCGATAAAGAGACTCTCGAGTCCATGAGACGGGAAGTGGCAGGCAAAGAGATTGCCATCTATGACAAGCGATGCCTGAAGCTGACCAAAGAAGAGGTAGAGGCGAAGCTGGCAGCAGGGGAACCCCATGTGATTCGTTTTAATATGCCTACGGAGGGAACGACGACTTTTCACGATGTGATTTATGGAGACATCACAGTAAACAATGAAGAACTGGAAGATCTGATTTTGATCAAGACAGACGGGTATCCTACTTATAATTTTGCCAATGTCATCGATGACCATCTGATGGGGATTACCCATGTGGTGAGAGGAAATGAGTACCTCTCTTCAGCACCGAAATATAACCGTATCTATGAGGCTTTTGGTTGGGAGATTCCTACGTATGTCCACTGTCCGTTAATTACCAATGAGGAACATCAAAAGTTGTCTAAGCGTTCTGGACATTCATCCTATGAGGATTTGATTGAACAGGGATTTTTAACAGAGGCCGTGGTGAATTTCGTGGCGCTGCTGGGCTGGAGTCCTTCTGACAACAGGGAAATTTTTTCGCTGAAAGAACTGGTGGAGGCGTTTGACTATCACCATATCAGCAAATCTCCGGCAGTCTTTGATATGGTAAAGATGAAGTGGATGAACGGTGAGTACATCAAAGCCATGGAGCCGGAAGAATTCTATCAAAAGGCGCTTCCTTATATGAAAGAGACGTTGAAAAGAGACTATGATTTTCGAAAGATAGCGGCGATGGTCCAGACTAGAATTGAGACCTTTGCAGAGATACCGGAAATGGTTGCTTTCTTTGAGGAAGTTCCTGAGTATGACAATTCTATGTACAGGCATAAAAAGATGAAGACTACAGAGGAGACCTCTTGTCAGGTTCTCAGGGAAGTACTTCCCATCTTAGAGAAGCAGGAGGACTTCGGAAATGATGCTCTGTTTGAGACTCTGAGCGAGTACATGAAGGAGAAAGAGTACAAGACCAATTTTGTGATGTGGCCGATTCGGACAGCCGTATCCGGCAAGCAGATGACTCCGGCTGGGGCCACCGGCATTATGGAGATCATCGGCAAAGAGGAAAGTCTGGGACGTATTCGTGCGGCTATAGAAAAACTGAGTGAATCATGAAAAAAAATCCATCTCAATTAAGGGCAATCGCCCACCTGTCAGGGCCTATGATGGTCCTGGCAGGCCCCGGTTCGGGGAAAACCTCCGTCATTGTTGAGAGAACTTCATATATGATACACCATCATCAGGTTCCAGAAACTGGAATATTGGTGGTTACTTTTTCAAAAGCGGCAGCCAGGGAGATGAAAGAACGGTTTTTAAGGCTGGAAAACCGCTCCGGCAGCGGTGTGACTTTCGGAACTTTTCACGGGGTCTTTTACGGCATTTTAAAGTGTGCCTACGGTCTGGATGCCAGGAATATTCTGAGCGAGGAACAAAAGAAACAATTTCTGGGGGAGCTGGTGGAACAGTACGGCGAAGAACTGCGCCAGGAAGGAGAATTTCTGGAAGAACTGGGGCGGGAAATCAGCATGGTAAAAGGAAACCGGGTGGAATTGGAGTATTACTATTCCAAGAACTGCCCAGATGAGATTTTTCGGAAGATCTACCTGGGATATCAAAAGAAATGCCGTGCCCTCCGACTGCTGGATTTTGACGATATGCTCTTGAACACCTGGGAACTTCTGCGGGAGAGAACAGATATCCGAAGGGCCTGGCAGGAGAGGTTTCCCTATATATTGGTAGACGAATTTCAGGATATCAATCCAGTTCAGTACGATGTGATACGACTTTTGGCGGAACCCAGAAAAAACTTGTTCATCGTGGGAGACGATGACCAGTCCATCTACCATTTTCGGGGTGCGCGTCCCCAGATTATGATGAACTTTGAGAAGGATTATCCTGGAACTCAAAAGGTGCTGCTCAATGTGAATTATCGGTGTACGGAAGAAATTTTGAACAGTGCGATGAGAATGATTAAACACAACAAAAACCGTTTTCCTAAGAAATTGTCTACTCCCAATGAAAAAGGCTGTCCAGTCCAAATCTGCCAGTTAGAGCAGCCAAGACAGCAAAGCCTGTTTGTGCTAAAAGATCTCCAAAAATTTGTGGAGGCAGGAGGAAGCTTAGAGGACGCGGCAGTGCTGTTTCGGACGAATTTAGAGGCGGAGAACATGGTGAATGTCTTGATGGAATTTCATCTGCCTTTTACGATGAAAGAAAGACTGCCGGACCTCTATGAACATTGGATTTGCCGTAATTTGCTGGATTATATGGAGATGGCACAAGGGGATATGAGCAGGAAGAGGTTCTTGGCAGTGATGAATCGGCCGAACCGGTACATATCCAGGGAGGCAGTGTATGAAAAGAGGGTGTCCTTGGAAAGCCTGCGAATGTATTATGAAGAAAAAGAGTGGATGTGTGACAGAATTGATCTGCTGGAAGAACAGTTAAAGCTGCTTAGGCAGATGAAGCCTTACGCGGCAGTCAATTTTATTCGGCATGGGATAGGATATGAAGAATACTTGCGGGATTATGCCGCATATCGTAAAATAAAGTCAGAAGAATTGTTTGAACTCTTAGACCGGATTCAGGAGAGCACAAAAGGGATGGACAGTCTAGAACAGTGGAAAGAACACATGGAAGACTATGGAAATAAGCTGAAAGAACAGGCGGCTAGGCAGAGTCAGAAAAGTGAGGGAGTTACAATTTCCACTTTGCACAGCGTCAAAGGATTGGAGTATGAGAGGGTATACATATTGAATGTAAACGAGGGAAGCATCCCTTATAAAAAGGCTGTTTTGGAAGAGCAGTTGGAGGAAGAACGCCGGCTGTTCTATGTGGGAATGACTCGGGCAAGGAAAAAACTGTTTTTGTGCTATGTCACTCATCAGTTTGAAAAAGAGAGGGAGAGATCTCGATTCTTGGAGGAGGTAGAAAATTAGATGAAGGCAATGATTTTTTACACTGTGATGCCGCCGGAATACGAAAAAAAGATGGAGCATATGGTAGGAGAACAACTTCTAAGAGAGGCTCTGAGAGAAGAGTATGGGATACGCTTAGAATATGAGGCTAGGAGTGTGGGAGAGCACGGTAAGCCTTTTATCAGCAGCAGGCCCGAGATACACTATAATATCAGCCATTCAGGGAAATATGTGGTCTGTGTTGTGGCACCTCAGGAGGTGGGAATCGACATTCAGATTCACAGTGCAGCTTCGAACATCAAGAGAATCTTAGAACGTACAGTACCGGCAGACTTAGCACGTCAGATTTTAGATTCTCCGAATACAGAGAAAGCCTTTTATACGCAGTGGGTTTTGAGAGAGGCGTATGTGAAATGGACAGGGGAAGGCTTGTCGAAAGATTTGAGAAAGATCAATTTGGAGGAAGGCTGGTATGAGCTGTTACAGATTGACTCCGGGTACAGCATGGCCGTCTATGGAGCGAAACCCATGGAGATTGGGTGGAGGCAAAAGGATATTCGGATTCAAAAATGACCTTTCCTATGCGGAGTATGACTAAATCATGGAAGCTCCTTCTGTTCATGTGCATGGAATCTAAAAGAAAATTTCATACGTGTGGATGTGCTCTTGACAGTTTGAAATTGTCAAGAGCGTTTTTTATGTCGTAATTAGGATTGCTTTGGCAAAGACGTACAGGATTGTGCTGTGATGACATGTTTTAAAGTTTGTCCTCATATATTGAAGTATGTACTTCCGAAGTGCCAATCGGAAATTCGGAAGCACATAGAGGGAAAGGAGGGTGAGTAGTTGGAACAAGAGCAGGTCGTGACTTTCTTTTCGGAGGGGATTCGCCACGTTTTGCAGGCTGCCTGTCTGAACTTTGGAAATATCTATGAGATTCGCCTTAGAGTTTCTCAGCCGTTGCTGCTATCGTCTCAGGAGGGAGAGATTTTTCTGGATGACAAGGGTAGACGGACTAGGGACTTAAAGCGCGCATTTCGAGTGACGGCGGAGGAACTCTCAGAGACCTTAGAGATTATCAGCGAGTATTCACTCTACGCTTACGAAGAGGAACTGCGGCAGGGATTTCTTACTGTCCCGGGAGGACACCGTGTTGGGGTTGCGGGCAGGACGGTGCTGTCTGGCAAGAGGGTGGACGGCATGAGGGACATCTCTTGTCTGAATCTGCGGTTGGCTCATGAGAAGAAGGGCTGTGCAGATTCGGTATTTTCTTGGGTATATGGAAAAGAAGTGGCTCATACTCTGATTATTTCTCCTCCCCGCTGCGGCAAGACTACCTTGCTGCGGGATTTGATCCGCCAGATTTCCAATGGAACTTCTTCCTGTCCAGGACGGACGGTAGGGGTGGTGGATGAGCGCTCAGAAATTGCGGGCTGTTATCAGGGCATTGCACAAAACGATGTGGGAATCCGCACGGATGTGCTGGACGGCTGCCCGAAAGCCGAAGGTATGATGATGCTGATCCGCTCCATGGCGCCACAGGTGGTGGCGGTAGATGAATTGGGCGACTATGAGGATATTCATGCCATTGAATCCGTGGTGCACTGTGGCTGTAAATTGCTAGCAACGGTCCATGGGAATTCTCTGGAGGATCTCAGGCGTAAGCCTTTGTTTCAAAGATTAATGGAAGAGAGGGTGTTTGAGAGATACCTTTTGTTGGGATATGAGAAAAGAGCAGGAGTGATTCGAGGTATTTATGACGCCGATGGACAGCCTCTGTGAGAAGAAGACCGCAAAAACGGCGGAAGGGGGGACAGGTCTGTGCTGAAAGGAATTGGGATGCTGTTGATTCTGCTGTCAGGGGCAGGGCTTGGATTTTCCAGTGTATTTCAGATGAACCGGCGTCTGAGGGAGCTAAAGAACTTAAGGAGAATGGCTCTTCTCTTGGAAAACGAGATTGGGTGCGCTCACACGGTGCTGGCCCAGGCTTTAGAGCGGACCGGAAGAAAACTGGACGGCGGCTGTGCGGTCTTTGCGAGGGGGTTGGCCAAAAGGCTGCGGTCCGGTTCCGGAAGCTCCATGGAGGTGATGTTCCGGGAACAGGCGGAGGAATACACAAGGAACTGGGAACTAAGCCAAAGAGATTTTGAACTGCTATGCCAGCTTGGGATGCACCTGGGCAGGGAGAGCAGGAAGGTTCAAATAGAACAATTACAGTTGTTTGAAAAAGAGCTGGAACAGGAGATTCTCTCTTTCGAAAAGACGATGCCGGCGAAGCAGAGAATGTATCGGAGCCTGGGAATTCTAGGAGGTCTGTTTTTAGCGATTTTAGTGTTTTAGTGAGAGAAGGAGGACTATGGAAGTCAGTATTATTTTCAAAATCGCAGCAGTGGGCATCCTGGTCTCCGTGCTGACACAGGTATTAAAACACAGCGGAAGGGAAGAACAGGCTTTTTTGACCAGCCTGGCAGGTCTTTTAATCGTTTTGTTTTGGATACTTCCCTATATCTATGAATTGTTTGAAGACATTCAGAAATTGTTTTTATTGTAGGAAGCCTGCTGCTGAAAAAGGGGGAAACGTGGAAGTAATCAAAATCTCTGTCCTGGGGATTGCCGGAGTTTTGCTGGGGTATCTGATGAAGAACACCAGACCGGAGTTCTCAGGATATCTGACTTTAGGCATGGGAATTTTGATCTTGTCTTTGGCGGTAGGTAAATTGGACTACTTGTTTGCCTCGCTGGAAAAGATACGGTCTTACATACCCATTGACAGTACTTACATGGCTGCGATACTGAAGATGATAGGAATTACTTATATTGGACAATTTTCTTCCGGTATTTGCAAAGATGCGGGTTACTCCGCCATTGCTGGACAGATTGAACTTTTTTGTAAGTTGGCAATTATGGCAGTCAGTATGCCGATTTTGCTGGCTTTGTTGGAGACAATTCAGGATTTTATGACATGAACAGAGCAAAGAAGAGCGCCTGGGGCGGCAAGAAAAAAATAAAAAAGATCAGTTTGGGGATTTTTCTGCTTCTCTGTTTTCTCTGCTGTACAGTGAGTGTCAAGGCTCAGGAGGAGCCCTCAGACGAGGAAAACAGCGGGCTGGCGGAGGAGGAGACGAGCCGTCTGATGTCAGATTTGGATTTGGATGAGCTTCAGGAAGTAATGGACAACCTGCTGGAGGAAAGAACTTTTTCTTTCACGGAGATGATGGGAAAGCTCATGAATGGCGAGATCAGTCTGGATGGAGATACGATTGTAGTTTTTTTAAGAGAGATTTTCATTGAACAGTTTGCCAGAGAAAAAACCATTCTCTTACAAATTTTTCTGTTGGTGCTGATAGCAGCAGTCTTTTCAAATTTTACAAGCATGTTTGAAAATGGACAAATTGGAGAGATCAGTTTTTATGTGATCTATCTGCTACTGTTTGTGCTTCTGATGGAGTCTTTTCAGAATATGAGCAGCCAGCTGGAAGACAGTCTGCGGGCAGTAGTCACATTTATGCAGGGATTGGCGCCAGCTTATTTTCTGGCGGTGGCAGCTTCTAACGGGGCAACGACTGCGGCAGTTTTTTATGAGATGGTTTTGCTGCTGGTCTGGCTGATTCAGTGGCTAATGATTACCTTTGTGCTGCCGGCGGCGAATTTGTGCGTGCTTCTGAATATGGTGAACCATCTCTCGAAGGAGGATTTGCTGAGCAAATTGGCAGACTTATTGAGGACTTTGGTAGACTGGTCACTGAAGACAATGCTGGGAGTAGTGGCGGGAATGCAGATTGTGCAGTCCTTGGTCGCGCCGGTGATTGATTCGTTGAAGAGAAGTGCCATTGGCAAGACTGCCAGTGCCCTGCCAGGTGTAGGCAATGCGTTTAACGCGGTCACAGAAATTGTGGTGACTGCTGCTGTGCTGGTGCGCAACTGTCTGGGTGTCACTTTTGTGATTATCCTGTTGATCTGGGGGCTGACACCGATCATACAGTATGGACTGATGTCTTTGACTTATCGGTTGATGTCGGCTTTGACGCAGCCAGTGTCTGATCCTAGGATGGTAGGTTGTCTAAGTATCATGGGAGATGGCTGTGCTCTGCTTTTGAGAATTTTGTTGACCACTCAGGTGTTGTGCATGGTTACGGTGGTGATTTTGGCTGTCACTTTTGGAGGAAGCGGATGAGGGAGACAATCTATGAGTGGATGAAAAATCTTGCAGTGTTTTATCTGTTTTTTACGGCTGTGATGAATTTTCTTCCTGATGGAAAATACAACAAGTATATCCGACACTTTCTGGGACTGCTATTGATTCTGCTGTTGATTACACCGATCTTACAGATTTTTCGGCTGAAAGATCTGGTGGACCGTAACTTTATGGCAAACAGTATGAAAGAGGAACTGTGGGAGAAGGCCTGGGATTTGGAACATTCACAAGAGGATTATCTCTATGAGCAGTATGAAAGAGAACTAGAAGAACAGATACGACAGATCATGGTAAAGATGGAGGCGTATCCCAGAATGGTAGAAGTCACTTTGGACAAAGGGGAAGAAGTGGAAATTGCAAAGATCAAGGTGACGGTGAAAGAGGCATGCAGCCAGGAGAAAAAGGAGGCGGTGGCGGATGAGCTGGAGCGGATTTACGAAATCCCAGGAGAAAGGCTCCAAATTCTCTCTGGGTAAAATCACGAAGCAGCAATGGCTGGTGCTTTTGCTGGTGGGAGTCTTGCTTGCTGTTATGGCTCTGCCGGTGAAAAAGAATGAGACAAATGTTCAGGATTCTTCCAACATGACTTGGACCAAGACAGATCAAGGCAGCAGTCTTACTCAGAAAGAACGGATGGAGCGTCAGTTGGAGGAAACCTTGTCCCAGGTGGAAGGAGTAGGCGAAGTGAAGGTGATGCTCTCTGTTCAGGAGAAGACTGCTGAATTTTATGGGGATGAAGAGGCTCCACAAGTGGAAGGAGTAGTGATTGTGGCCGAAGGAGTCGGAAATTCTGTGGTGGAAAGAAACATTCAGCAGGCAGTAATGGCATTATTTCCAGTGGAAGCCCATAAAATAAAAATAATGAAAATGATATAAGGAGAGGGCAAGTGAAGAAAGTATTCAAAAAAAATCAAGTCATTATTACCGGTCTGGCTTTGTTGATCGCGGTGGCGGGATATCTGAATTTTGCCAATGTGGATCTCGGCTTCGATAAAGATCAGGAGGCCAGCAGCGACAATAGTATACTGGAAGAGGTGGAAAATCTGGATTACGATATTGGAGACAGCACGGTAATGGAAGAAAACGCAAAGAGTACCGCTGCCCAGGATGAGGAGACAGCTGGCGAAGAAGCGGTGGATTCCACAGAGGTAGCGGATGCCACAGAGGTCACAGATGCGGTGGATGAGACGGGAAGTATGGATACAGAGACACCAGGAGAGGCGGTGCTGACAGGAGCGTCCAATTTCGCGGCGCAGGCTAAAATCACACGGGAACAGGTGAGAGCACAAAATAAAGAGGATTTGCAGAAAATTATTGACAATGAACAAATCTCTGAGACAGAAAAGCAACAGGCCATCGACAGCCTAGTAGCCATGACTGAGCTGGCAGAGAAGGAGACGGCCGCAGAGATGCTTTTGGAAGCAAAAGGGTTTGTGGACGCGATTGTGAATCTGACAGGGGAGACGGCTGATGTGGTGGTTTCCAATTCTCAACTAGGGGATGACCAAAGAGCGCAGATTGAGGATATTGTACAGCGGAAAACTGGTGTGGGAGCAGAGCAGATTGTGATTACTTCTTCTAATGTGGACGCTGAATCCAGTGAGGATACTCAGACAGAGGAAAGCTCGCAGACGGAGGAGAGTACTCAGACGGAGGACACTGCACAGAGCGAAGAGCAGCAGGAATAGGACCTTGACAGTGTCATGCAGGTATAATAGAATGAATACGTTGTGTTTTGCGAAGAATTGGTAAATACAGGAGGTATATCGTGTCTCAGTATACGAAAGAAATAGAAAAAAGACGTACATTTGCGATTATTTCCCATCCAGACGCTGGAAAAACCACTTTGACGGAAAAGTTTCTCCTGTACGGAGGTGCCATCAATCTGGCAGGTTCCGTGAAAGGAAAAGCTACGGCGAGACATGCGGTCTCGGACTGGATGGAGATCGAGAAGGAGAGGGGAATTTCGGTCACCTCTTCCGTTTTGCAGTTTCACTATGATGACTACTGCATAAACATATTGGATACTCCGGGGCATCAGGATTTCTCGGAGGACACATATCGTACCTTGATGGCAGCGGATTCCGCAGTGATGGTCATTGATGGTTCTAAGGGAGTAGAGGCGCAGACCAGAAAACTTTTTAAAGTTTGTGTAATGCGCCATATTCCCATCTTTACGTTTATCAACAAGATGGACCGGGACGCCAATGACACCTTTGAGCTGTTGGACGAGATTGAAAAGGAGCTTGGAATTGCCACCTGTCCCATAAATTGGCCGATTGGTTCAGGAAAAAATTTTCGAGGCGTGTATGACAGAAATACCAGAAAGGTTTTGACTTTCAGCGACACGCAGAAAGGGACGAAGGAGGGAGTTGAGGAAGAAATTTCTGTGGACGACTCCCGTTTAGACGAAGTGATTTCCCAGGAACAAAAGGAGCAGTTATTGGAGGAGATTGAACTTTTGGACGGGGCCAGCGCGGAATTTGACCAGGAACAGGTCAGCCAAGGAAAATTGTCGCCAGTGTTTTTTGGCTCCGCGCTGACAAACTTTGGAGTGGAGACTTTTCTGAAGCACTTTTTGAAGATGACTACCTCCCCTCTGCCGAGACTGGCAGACTGTGGGGTGGTTGACCCGATGGAGGAAGATTTTTCTGCGTTTGTCTTTAAAATCCAGGCGAATATGAATAAGAATCACAGAGACCGTATTGCATTTATGCGTATCTGTTCTGGCAAATTTGAGGCGTCCAGGGAAGTGTACCACGTGCAAGGAGAAAAAAAGATGCGTCTGTCACAGCCGCAGCAGCTGATGGCTCAGGACAGGCATGTGGTGGAGGAGGCTTACGCAGGCGATATCATTGGCGTGTTTGACCCGGGTATTTTTTCAATAGGAGATACAGTCTGCGCGCCGGGGAAGAAGTTTGCCTACGAGGGAATCCCGACTTTCGCTCCGGAACATTTCGCCAGGGTACGGCAGATGGATACCATGAAGAGAAAGCAGTTTGTAAAAGGGATTAATCAGATTGCCCAGGAGGGTGCGATTCAGATTTTCCAGGAATTCAATACAGGTATGGAGGAGATCATTGTAGGTGTTGTCGGCGTTTTGCAGTTTGATGTCCTGAAATACCGCCTGAAAAATGAGTATAATGTGGAGATACTTTTGGAAAACTTGCCATATGAGCATATTCG
This sequence comes from Blautia hydrogenotrophica DSM 10507, assembly GCF_034356035.1. Taxonomy (NCBI): domain Bacteria; kingdom Bacillati; phylum Bacillota; class Clostridia; order Lachnospirales; family Lachnospiraceae; genus Blautia; species Blautia hydrogenotrophica. Next base: position 2,199,577 of record NZ_CP136423.1, on the reverse strand, counting down.
GTGGATTGAGAACAAGGACGAGGTGGATGTGCGCAGATTGACGGGCACTTCGGATATGAAAAAGGTGACGGATTTGAAAGGAAATCCGCTTTTGCTGTTCATTAATTCTTGGAGTGTAGGTATGACTTTGGACAGAAATGAGGGGCTGGTTCTCTCAGAGTTCAGTCGAAATTAATCCAGGAAAGCCCTTTTATTTTCAGATAAGTTTTGATATAATAAAAAAAATGAATCATCAGATTGAAGAACCGTAGGAGGGTCTTATTATGGCAGAGAAGAGAAACACATATAAGATACAGGAACTAGATGGAAGCGGGGAAGTCTACATTGCTGATGAAGTAGTGGCGATCATCGCAGGGCTGGCGGCAACGGAGGTAGAAGGGGTCGCGTCCATGGCCGGGAACATCACCAACGAGCTGGTGGGAAAACTGGGAATGAAGAATCTGTCTAAAGGTGTGAAGGTAAATGTCCTGGAGAACGTGGTTACGGTGGATCTGGCTCTGAATATTGCTTACGGGAAGAACATACTCGAGACCAGTAAGACGGTACAGGAAAAGGTAAAGGCGGCTATCGAGAATATGACGGGGCTCGAGGTTGCGGATGTGAATATCCGAATTGCAAGTGTCGATATGGAGAACGAAAAAGGAAAGTAACCCTTTCCTTTTTTGTGTTACATGAAAGCAACAGATACAGGAGGAAATCCCATGGGGAGAAGTAAGATCAGGGAGCACATTTTTAAGCTCCTTTTTATGAGTCAGTTTAATACGGAGGAGGAAATGCCGCAGCAGCTGACAATCTATTTCAATGAACTGGAAGAGTTGGATGAAAGTGACCGCGCATATATGCAGGAAAAATATGAGCAGGTGATCTCACATTTGAAGGAAATTGACGAACTGCTCAACCAACTGTCAAAGGGATGGAAGACCAGCCGTATGGCCAGAGTGGACTTGACAGCGCTGCGTCTTTCCGTCTATGAGCTGAAATATGAGGAAGAGATTCCCACGAAGGTATCCATCAATGAAGCTGTGGAGCTTGCAAAGAGATTCGGTGGTGAGGATTCCTTTGCGTTTGTCAACGGAATTCTTGGTAGAGTGGCGAAAGAATTGAGATGAACAGTATCTATTCCGTAGGACAGGTAAACAACTACATCAAAAATATGTTTACGCAGGATTTCATGCTCAGCAGAATTTCTGTAAAAGGAGAGGTATCCAACTGTAAATATCATACGTCCGGACACATCTATTTTTCCCTGAAAGATGAGACTGGAACGATTGCCTGTGTGATGTTCGCAGGTCAGAGACGAGGACTAGGCTTCGCCATGAAAAACGGAGATAAGGTTGTGGTGAGCGGCAGCGTGAACGTCTATGAGAGAGATGGAAAATACCAGCTCTACGCCAGACAGATTCAGTTAGAAGGAGCAGGGTTGCTCTATGAACGGTTTTTGGCTCTGAAAAGAGAATTGGAAGAGATGGGGATGTTTGCACCTGAGTACAAACAGCCGATTCCCAGATTCATACGCACTCTGGGTGTGGTGACGGCACCTACCGGGGCTGCGATTCAGGACATTCGGAACATTTCATATAGAAGAAATCCCTATCTTCAAATTATTCTGTATCCGGCTCTGGTTCAGGGAGCTGGCGCGAAAGAGAGTATTGTAAAGGGAATTCAGACTTTAGACAGGCTGGGTGTAGACGTGATGATCGTAGGCAGAGGCGGCGGATCTATTGAGGATTTATGGGCTTTTAACGAGGAGGAAGTCGCCCGCGCAATTTTTGAATGCACAACCCCAGTGATATCGGCAGTGGGACATGAGACAGATGTGACGATTGCAGACTATGTGGCAGATTTGCGGGCTCCCACGCCGTCAGCGGCTGCGGAACTGGCAGTGGATGATTACCGTGGATTTCTGGGACAATTGGCGGAGTACGAAAGCAGATTGGAGCGTGGATTACTGGGGCGCCTGACGCTTTTAAAAAGCCGCTTGGAACAGTATAAGATTCGTATGGGTTTTTTGAGTCCTAGGCAGCAGATTTTGGAGAGAAGGCAGTATCTGGCAGATATCCAGGAGAAGATTGAGAACGGTATGAAGCAGAAAATCAAAGACTCCAGACATGAGCTTCAGGTTTATGCCCAACGGCTTTACGGTTGCTCTCCGCTGAAAAAGCTGACCCAGGGATTTTCGTTTGTCACAGATGAAAATGGACATGGCATTCATCGAGTTGAGCAGGTGAAACCGCTGGATGCTATTCGAATTCAGGTGACTGACGGAGAGATTCAGGCACAGGTGACCGGGAGCAGTCTGGTAGACAGGGAGAAATGGAATGTGTAAGAAAGACGAGCAAGAGACAAAGGAAACTATATTGACGATAGAGGAAGCATTTGAAAGGCTGGATGCATTGACACAAAAGCTAGAGAATGGTCAGACCTCTTTGGAGGAGTCTTTTGCAGTGTATCAGGAGGGAATCAAGCTGTTGAAATACTGCAATGGAAAGATCGACCGGGTGGAGAAGAAGATGCTTCAGATAGATGAGGATGGAGTAATCAGTGAATTTTAAAGAAGAATTAAATTTAAAAACACAGGAGATAGAACAGCTGATTCGGCGCTATCTTCCAAAGGAGGAAGGATTTGCCAGCACTTTGGCAAGGGCGATGAACTATAGTATGCTGGCTGGAGGAAAAAGACTGAGGCCGCTGATGATGCAGGAAGTCTATCGGATGTTCGGGGGAACGCAAAGAGTGATCGAGCCGTTCATGGTGGCTATGGAAATGATTCATACGCATTCTCTGATTCATGATGATCTTCCTGCTCTGGACAACGATGAGTACCGTCGTGGAAGAGAGACGACTTGGAAGGTATTCGGAGAGGATATGGGAGTGATAAGTGGAGCAGCGCTCTTGAATTATGCCTATGAAGTGGCATTGTCTGGATTTGAGCTGACAGACCGTACAGAGCGGGTGGTACTGGCCCTTAGGGTTCTAGCCGCGAAAACCGGAATGTATGGGATGCTGGGAGGGCAGAGTGTGGACGTGGAAAATGACAGAAAACCTCTGGATCTTCAGCTCTTGGATTATATTTATGAGAACAAAACATCGGCGCTGATGGAAGCCTCTATGATGGTAGGGGCTATTCTTGCAGGAGCTGAGAACACGAAAATCCGCCAGGTGGAGAAGGCTGCGGGCTGTGTGGGACTGGCATTTCAGATCGAAGACGATATTTTGGATGTGACTAGCACACAGGAAGAGTTGGGAAAACCGATTCACAGTGATGAAAAAAATCATAAGACGACCTATGTGACACTAAAAGGTATTGAGAATGCGCAAAGAGAAGTGGAACGATTATCCCAGGAGGCAATTGAAACTTTTGACGGTTTGGAAGAAAAAAATGAATTTTTGCGGACTTTGATACAGGAGTTGGTAAACCGCAAGAAATAGAGGGGTACTTATGATTCTGGAAAAAATAAACAAAGCGAATGATCTGCACAGAATTCCTCTGGCAGAGTTTCCAGAACTGGCAGAAGAAATCCGTCAGTTTCTCATTGAGAGTGTGAGTAAGACAGGAGGACATTTAGCGTCCAACCTAGGAGCAGTGGAGCTGACTTTGGCTTTACACAATGTGTTGGAATTTCCGGAGGATAAACTGATCTGGGATGTGGGGCATCAAGCCTACACTCATAAAATTCTCACAGGCCGCAAAAATCTATTCTCAAGTTTGAGACAGGAGGGCGGCCTCAGTGGCTTTCCAAAGAGAAATGAGAGTGCGTGTGACTCGTTTGATACGGGACACAGTTCGAATTCTCTGTCGGCGGGGCTAGGCTATGTACGGGCGAGAGATTTAAGGGGAGAGAATTACCGAGTAGTCTCTGTAATCGGAGACGGAGCTCTGACAGGTGGAATGGCCTATGAGGCGCTGAACAATGCAGCAGAATTAAAGACAAATTTTATGATTGTGCTGAATGATAATACCATGTCCATTTCTAAAAATGTAGGAGGCATCTCTTCCTATCTGAGTGCAGTTCGGACTGCGCAGTCTTACACAGGACTGAAGCTGAGTGTGACGAATTCTCTAAAAAAAATACCGAGAGTGGGGGAGCAGCTTGTGGACGCGGTCCGTAGGACAAAGACCAGTATAAAACAACTGTTCATTCCAGGCATGTGGTTTGAAGATATGGGAATTACTTATCTGGGGCCTGCCGACGGGCACGATATGCTTCAGATGATGAAGCTGTTCAATGAGGCAAAACGGGTTCAGGGCCCAGTGCTGGTACATGTGGTCACTGAGAAAGGCCGGGGCTATGAGCCAGCGGTGAGACATCCTGCAAGGTTTCATGGAACTGCTGCCTTCGACATTGGGACGGGGCTGCCCTTAAAGAAGGGAAAGCCTACGTATACGGATATTTTTTCCACTGTGATGAGAAAGATGGGAGATCGGGAAAAAAATGTAGTGGCGATTACAGCGGCCATGCCCACGGGCACGGGGCTGAAACGTTTTGCCAATATGTTCCCGGAGCGTTTTTTTGATGTGGGAATCGCGGAGAGTCACGCAGTGACTTTTGCTGCAGGGCTGGCTCTAGGAGGGATGGTTCCAGTTTTTGCTGTGTATTCTTCTTTCCTGCAAAGGGCTATAGACCAGGTACTACACGATGTATGTATGCAGAAGCTCCACGTGGTTTTTGCTATTGACCGGGCTGGCCTCGTGGGAAGTGACGGGGAGACGCACAATGGCTGCTTTGATTTAAGTTATCTGTCTATGATGCCGAATATGACCGTGATGGCTCCGAAGAATATCTGGGAACTCTCCGATATGATGAAATATGCGATTCACGCGGATGGCCCTGTTGCTGTGAGATATCCTAGAGGGGAGGCCTACGATGGGCTTCAGGAGTTTCGTGCTCCCATTGAGTGTGGAAAGGCCGAGGTGATCTCGCGGGGAAAAGATGTGGCTTTACTGGCTCTCGGAAGTATGGTAAAGACGGCAGAGCAGGTGTGGAAAGCACTGCAGGAGCAGGGAAAAGATGTGACCTTTGTGAATATGCGTTTTGCGAAGCCCTTTGACCGGGAGTTGCTGGATGATTTAGCACAGGATCACAGACTGATGATTACAATGGAAGAGAACAATCAAAGTGGAGGTTTTGGAGAGCAGGTATCCGCCTATCTGAACGGCAAGTATTCCCAGATAAAAGTCAGGATATTGGCTATTCAGGACCACTTTGTGGAGCATGGAAATGTGGAAAAATGGAAGAAAGAATTGGGACTGGACGCGCAGTCCGTTCTGAAAATCATTGAGGATAATACAAGATGAAGGAACGCTTAGATGTTTTATTGGTCAAGAGAAATCTTGCGGTTTCCCGGGAAAAGGCAAAAGCGGTAATTATGGCCGGAGAGGTCTATGTGGACGGGCAGAAAGAAGACAAGGCAGGTTCGATGTTTCAGGACAGTGTTCACATTGAAGTTCGGGGAAATACACTGCCTTACGTCAGTAGAGGTGGGCTGAAGCTGGAAAAGGCCATGACCCATTTCGGTGTCAGCCTAGAAGGAAAGGTGTGCCTGGATGTGGGAGCCTCCACAGGCGGTTTTACAGACTGTATGCTTCAGAATGGGGCAAAGAGGGTCTATGCCATCGATGTGGGGCACGGACAGCTGGATTGGAAGCTGCGAAATGACCCAAGAGTGGTCTGCATGGAGAAGACGAACATTCGGTATGTCGTACCGGATGACATCGGGGAACAGGCGGACTTTTCCTCCATTGATGTGTCTTTTATCTCTCTGACTAAGGTGTTACTCCCGGTGAGGGAGCTGTTAGGAGAGGGAGGAGAGATTGTCTGTCTAATTAAACCGCAGTTCGAGGCGGGAAGAGAGAAGGTAGGGAAAAAAGGCGTGGTCAGAGACCCTGCGGTTCATCTGGAAGTTATTGAGAAGATCGTTGATTATGCGAAGTCAATTTCTTTTGAGATCTTGAACCTGGAATTTTCTCCAATTAAAGGCCCAGAAGGGAATATTGAGTATTTGCTCTATCTGCGAAGATTGAAAGAAGGGCAGGAGTCTGAAAGGATGGTTTTCGAATCCGCACAGATTGTAAAGAAAGCCCACGAGACACTCATGTAAGGAAGAAGCCAATGGACAGATTTTTTATCATAACCAACAATCAAAAAGATGTAGGACTGGTGATTACAGATAAGATTCGGCAGTATTTGGAACACCATGGCAGAACCTGTCAGATTCAGATCGCCGGTGAGAAAAAGGAAGGACCGTATCATTACACAAACCCGGATAAAATTCCAGATGACACGGACTGTATCATAGTACTGGGCGGAGACGGAACTCTTCTTCAAGCAGCCAGAGATGTGGTACACAAAGGGATTCCGTTGTTGGGAATCAACCTTGGAACTTTAGGGTTTCTCGCAGAAGTAGATCGGCAGAATTTATATCCAGCTTTGGATAAGTTGATGGCTGACGAGTATTCCATTGATGAGCGGATGATGCTGATTGGCCGAGCATTTCATGAGGGGGAGCTGATTGGAGAGGATATCGCTTTAAATGATATTGTAATTAGCCGTGAAGGACGTTTAAGAGTTCTGAAATTCATCAATTATGTAAATGGAGAGTATCTCAATGTGTACAATGCTGATGGTGTGATTGTGTCTACGCCTACGGGCTCCACTGGTTATAGTCTGTCAGCAGGGGGGCCGATTGTCTCTCCTAGCGCTTCTATGATGATTATGACACCGCTAGCTCCGCATACGTTGAACTCCCGCAGTGTGGTTTTTTCACCTGGAGACGTACTGTGTGTGGAGGTTGGCGAGGGAAGGAAGGTCAGTGAAGAACAGGCAATCGTATCTTTTGACGGGGATACGATGCTTCGAATGGTGACTAAAGACAAACTGATTATTGAGAAGGCGAATGTAAAGACTCGGATTGTGAGACTGAGTAATCTGAGCTTTGTGGAAGTTTTGCGCAAGAAGATGCGTAACCATTAGGAGGTCCTGTGATGAAGATAGAAAGACATGCGAAGATTATTGAGCTGATTCATGAGTATGAGATCGAGACGCAGGAGGAATTGGCGGCACACTTGAATCAAGCCGGATATTCTGTGACCCAGGCTACGATTTCTAGAGACATCAGGGAATTGAATTTAACGAAAGTTACAGGGAAGAGCGGGCGCTCCCACTATGAGGTTTTACATAATTCCAGGCAGAATCTCAGCGAGAAATATTCCAGAGTTTTAAGAGACGCGTTTCTCTCCATGGATATGGCACAGAATATTCTGGTGATTAAGACAGTACCTGGGATGGCTATGGCTGTGGGGGCAGCGCTGGATGAACTGAATTGGAAAGAGATTGTAGGGTGTATTGCCGGTGACGATACAATTATGTGTGCAATCAAAACGGCGGACGACACTCTTTTGATTATGGAACGTCTGCGTAAAATACTGGAAGAGTTAGGATAAGGTGATGCAATGTTAATACATCTTCATGTGAAAAATCTGGCATTGATTGAGGAAGCTGAGGTGGATTTTGGTCCAGGCTTGAATATTCTGACCGGAGAGACGGGAGCAGGAAAGTCTATTCTTCTAGGGTCCATGCAGTTGATTTTAGGCAGCAAAATGTCAAAAGAAATGATTCGTGAGAAATCGTCACATGCGCTGGTGGAGTTGCTGTTTCAGATAGAGAATCCGCAGGTGGAGAGAAAACTGGCGGAAATGGATATCTCTGTGGAGGATGGACAGGTTTTGCTCTCGCGTAAGATTATGGAAGGGCGCAGTGTGAATAAAATAAATGGACAGACTTGTACTGTGAGTCAGATGAAAGAGGCGGCAGGGCTCTTGCTGGACATTCACGGTCAGCATGAACATCAGTCTTTGCTCTATCCCCAAAGGCAGTTGGAAATTTTGGATGCCTATGGAAAAGAGCAGATTGAGCCGTCAAAGCGCAAAGTTCAAGAGGCGTACCAGGAGTATTGTCATATCAGGAAAGAGCTTGCCTCCATGGATATGGACGAGTCTCAGAGAAATCGGGAGCTGTCTCTTTTGGAGTTTCAGCTGGAGGAAATTGAGAAAGCGCAGCTGGTGCCTGGTGAAGACGAGGAGCTGGAACAGAGATACCGGAAGATGAATAACAGTCGGAAAATTGTGGAGGCTCTTCAAACCGTCTACCTTTGTACAGGATATGAGGAGACAGGATGTGTTGGTGAACTGCTAGGAAAAGCACTTCAGGAGATTTCACAAGTTTCCTCTTACGATGAGGAACTATCCCAGATGGAAAAATCTCTGCTGGACATTGACGGATTGTTGAATGATTTTAACCGGGAGCTGTCCTCATATCTGGACAGTTTAGTTTTTGAGGAAGAGGAATTCTATCAGACGGAGCAGAGGCTGGACTTCATTAACAGTTTGAAGGCAAAATATGGAAAGACGTTAGAGAAAATTACTTCTTTTGAGGAAGAACAGCGGAAAAAATTGGAAAAGCTGAGAAAATATCAGGAAAATATCCAGGAATTGAGAGAGAAACTTGAAAAATCTCAGAATAAATTGGAGAAAGTCTCACATGATTTGTCAGCAATTCGGAAACAATATGGACAAAAGCTTTCAGAGGAGATTCGAAACAGTCTGAAAGATCTCAATTTTTTGGAAGTCGATTTTGCAATTGATTTTCGACGGGGAAAAACCTATTCAGCCAACGGCTTCGATGAGATCGAATACGAGATTTCAACAAATCCCGGCGAGCCCAGAAAACCCTTTGGCAAAGTGGTGTCCGGAGGAGAGTTGTCCAGAATTATGCTGGCAATTAAGACGATTCTCGCAGACAGAGACGAGATTGATACTTTGATTTTCGATGAAATTGATACTGGAATCAGTGGACGCACGGCACAGAAAGTCTCCGAGAAAATGGCAATTATTGGAAGAAGACACCAAGTTCTGTGCATCACCCATTTGCCCCAGATTGCAGCGATGGCAGATCGACACTTTGAGATCAGAAAATTAGCCGATCAGTCTGAGACGACGACACAGATTTATGCTTTAGACAAGGAGGCATCTGTTCGAGAGCTGGCGAGGATGTTAGGAGGAGCACAAATTACCGGGCGAGTTATAGAAAATGCCAGAGAGATGAAGGAATTGGCACGACAACAAAAAAATACAAGATTGAAATAATAATTTTATCACATACTAAAAAAGGGTATACCAAGTGTATATCCTTTTTCTTTGTATATAAAAAAGTAAACTTTAGACAAAGGAGGATGTGATAAAATGGCGAGGAAAAAAAGATACCGGCGGCTGATCTATTGTCTTTTAGCTCTGGATTTGCTGGTAATGGGATACCTAGGTTATCGCTATCTTGACCGAAAAATACCTCAGGAACTTCACCTTGTGGAAGGGGAGGAAGAGAAAGTAGAAAGGCTGTTTGATTCTTTTTGGATAAAAAGTGAGGCGTCCATTCCTGCATCGCAAGGTGGCTCTTATACGATTCAGTGTAGTCTGTTTGGGGTGATTCCTTTTAAGGATGTAAAAGTCACTACAGGAAGCCGGGAGAATCTTTGGGTCAGTGGAGAGCCAGTAGGGCTTTATATGGAGACTCAAGGTGTCCTGATTATTGATACCGGAGAGATCGTAGGAAAGGATGGGACTAGCTATGACCCGGCTAAGAACATTGCTCAGGCAGGAGACTACATCGTTGCCTTTAACGATCAAAGAGTGACTTCCAAAAAGGAGCTTGTGGAAGACATCGCCTGTTGTCAGGGAGAGACGGCCACCTTGTCTGTCATACGTCACGGGGAGGAAATACCAATTTGCCTGGAACCAGTGATGGGGGAAGACGGATGCTATAAGCTCGGCATATGGGTCCGCGACAACACGCAAGGAATAGGAACATTGACTTATGTGCGGGAGAATGGAGATTTTGGAGCACTAGGGCATGGGATCAGTGATGTGGACACTGGAGAACTTTTGCACATACAGGATGGTGCCTTGTACCAGACAGAGATTCTAGGAATTCAAAAGGGCAGCAAGGGAAGCCCTGGAGAATTGTCAGGAATTATTCGGTATCAGGATTCCAATCGAGTGGGGAAGATCAGCAAAAATTGTTCCAATGGCATCTATGGTTCGATGGACTCCGATGAGAAAAAAAGGTTTCAGTGGCAGAAGCTGCCGGTTGGCTATAAACAGGACATGAAGCTTGGGGATGCACAGATTCTGTTTGAGTTGGATGGAAAAGTTGAAAAATTTGATGTGGAGATTACGAAGATCGATATGGACCATGAAGACACGAATAAGAGTTTTGTCATTAAAGTCACGGATCCCCGTCTTTTGTCAGCTACAGGGGGAATCGTCCAGGGAATGAGCGGAAGCCCAGTGATTCAGGACGGCAAGGTGGTAGGAGCAGTCACCCATGTTTTTGTTCAGGATTCCAGTACGGGGTATGGAATTTTTATTGAGACCATGCTGAAGCAGTAGAAAAAATCCATGTTGCCCGCCTTGTAAAAATCTGTTTTAATAACCAGAATTTCCGGGAAAACTATAAAAATTAATCTAATTATCACAATATTACGAGTTTTTTATGGGTATTCGGCGATCTATGAGGAAAGAAGTTTTATAATTATGGATTGTTAGAATTTTGATTCCAATATAGTAAAAAAAAGACGAAGAAGCTCGATATAGATATCAAAAAAAAGAATAATTTGTCAAAATATGGGGAACGAAATTAGATCGGAAGTGATATATTCGTCTTGTCTCAGAAGAAGATTCAGTCTATAATAGTGATGTGGTGTAAGGAAACAAGTTTTATAGAGGGCCCATTGTTTCTCATCATGAAGGGATTCCTGCGTTGCCTGTAGAATCAGGGAATGATTTTTGGAATGGAAAGGTTAAAAAGTGGTTTTTGCGTTTTAGAATTTAGGAGGTATTATACCCATGGAAAAATTAAATGTAGCGATAGCAGATGACAATGAGAAGATGGTGGAAATGCTGGGGAAGCTGATCGACGAGGACAACGAATTAGAGCTAGTTGGAAAAGCTCACAATGGAGAAGAGATTTGTAAAATTATTCAGAATAAAGAGCCGGATGTGGTGATTTTGGATATTATTATGCCGAAGGTGGACGGTCTGTCGGTGATGGAGAAAATTCACCATGACAGCAGCCTGAAAAAAGTTCCGTCTTTTATTGTCGTATCGGCTGTCGGACAGGAGAGAATTACGGAGGATGCGTTTAACTTGGGAGCAGATTACTATGTGCTAAAACCCTTTGACACGCAGATGTTGTTAAACCGTATCAAACATATGAGAAATTTTGTCACTAGAAGGAGCAGAGAGATCACAAGAAAAGAAGTGCAGGAGGAAAAATCCGTATATTCTCAGAGAAATTTAGAGACGGATGTGACGAATATCATTCATGAAATCGGAGTTCCGGCTCATATCAAAGGGTATCAGTATCTAAGAGATGCCATTATTCTGTGTGTCAACGATATGGAGATGCTCAATTCTATTACAAAGATTTTGTATCCGACCATTGCCAAAAGACAGCAGACGACGCCAAGTAGAGTGGAACGGGCAATCCGCCATGCGATTGAGGTGGCTTGGAGCCGTGGGAAAATGGACACAATTGATGAATTGTTTGGTTATACGGTCAGCACAGGAAAAGGCAAGCCTACAAATTCAGAATTTATTGCACTGATCGCGGACAAAATACGATTGGAGTACAAAAATCGCTCTTTTCATTGACCGGAGAATAGGATATAATAACAATAATAGAGCGAGTCATTTATAAAAGACAGCGAGAAAATTGTACTACCAAGGAGGGTATACTGATGAAGAAAATTTTATTTGCCACATCGGAAGCAGTACCTTTTATCAAAACTGGTGGATTAGCTGACGTAGCCGGTGCACTTCCTAAATGTTTTGACAAACAGTATTTCGACGTGCGGGTGGTTTTACCGAAATATGCCTGTATGAAACAGGAATGGAAAGATAAAATGCAGTATATGACGCATTTTTATATGGACCTGGGATTTAAAAACTGTTATGTCGGAATTATGCATCTGGAGTACGATGGTATTCAATTTTACTTCATCGACAACGAGTATTATTTCAGTGGACCTAAGCCCTATGACAGTGGCCCTTGGGATTTGGAAAAGTTTGCTTTTTTCTCCAAAGCAGTACTGTCTATCCTGCCGGTGATCGATTTCAGGCCGGATATTATACACTGCCATGACTGGCAGACTGGCTTGGTACCTGTCTATCTGCATGACAGTTTTCAAGCCGGTGAATTCTTCCGAGGTATTAAAACGGTTATGACGATACATAACCTGAAGTTCCAAGGTGTGTGGGATGTAAAGACGGTAAAGGACATTACCGGGCTTTCTGACTATTATTTTACTCCAGATAAGCTTGAGGCTTATAAGGATGCGAATTACCTTAAAGGTGGAATCGTGTTTGCTGACGCGGTGACGACCGTAAGTAATACCTATGCAGAAGAGATTAAGACTCCTTTTTATGGGGAAAGGTTAGAGGGGCTGATGTGTGCCCGCTCCAACAGTCTGAGAGGAATTGTAAATGGAATTGACTATGAAGAGTACAATCCTCAGACAGATCCTTTTATTGCAAAACAGTATAATGCTGTAACGTTTAGAAAAGAAAAAGTAAAAAACAAGTTAGCGCTTCAGAGAGAGCTGGGGTTGGACGAGGACTCCAGTGTGATGATGCTGGGAATTGTCTCGAGACTGACAGACCAGAAAGGGTTTGATCTGATCGCTTATGTTATGGACGAATTGTGTCAGGACGCAGTACAGATTGTGGTGCTGGGTACTGGAGATGAACGATACGAAAATATGTTCCGCCATTTTGACTGGAAGTACCATGGAAAAGTTTCAGCGAATATTTATTATTCAGAGCCGATGTCTCATAAGATTTATGCATCCGCAGATGCATTTTTGATGCCGTCTTTGTTTGAGCCATGTGGTCTGAGTCAGCTGATGAGTCTGCGGTACGGAACCGTTCCGATTGTTCGTGAAACTGGCGGATTAAAAGATACAGTACAGCCGTACAATGAGTATGAGAGTACAGGAACTGGTTTTAGTTTTACAAATTACAATGCCCATGAGATGCTGGGTGTAATCCGCAATGCGGAGAGAATTTATTATGACAAAAAACGAGAGTGGAATAAGATCATTGACCGAGCGATGGCTGCTGATTTTTCATGGAATCATTCCGCTGCTCAGTATGAGGAGATGTATAACTGGCTGATCGGAGAGTAAATGTTGTAATAGTTCAGCCTGACATTGTCCCGTGAGGCGTCACGCTGCATTTGCAGCGGGATCCCGAGAACTGCAGGCGCCAGACTGAGAGAATCGCAGTCTGTGTGCATGCATTTGTGACAGTGAAGCCGAAAGGCTGAACGGTTACTAAATGTCTGATAGCAATAAGGCGCTGGCTGTTGGCCGGCGCCTTATTGTTATCCCTCTGTTCACAGTGATGGCAGTTTGTAATAGTTCAGCCTGACGCTGTCCCGCGAGGCGTTACACTGCATTTGCAGCGGGATCCCGGGGACTGCAGGTGCCAGACTGAGAGAATCGCAGTCTGTGTGCATGCATTTGTGACAGTGAAGCCGAAAGGCTGAACGGTTACGACAGTTTTGACGGATGTCTAAAAAACCGGTTGACATTTCAGAAGATGTGCTTTACTATGGTAGATAGAGGACACGAACACAGGTTCGTATAAAATGAATATTGAAGGAGTACATAGATGAATAACGAACAGAAACAAAAAGCGCTGGAGTCAGCGATTGAAAATATCGAAAAGCAGTATGGCAAGGGAGCTGTCATGAAATTGGGAGAATCTAAGATCAATCACCAGATTGAGACGGTTCCCACGGGCTCTCTGAGTTTGGACATTGCTCTGGGACTTGGCGGAGTGCCGAGGGGAAGAATTTTGGAAGTATATGGTCCAGAATCCAGCGGTAAGACAACAGTGGCACTTCACATGGTGGCTGAGGTACAAAAAAGAGGGGGAATCGCTGGATTTATCGATGCGGAGCATGCGTTGGATCCGGTGTATGCAAAAAACATTGGCGTAGATATTGATAATTTATATATCTCGCAGCCTGACAACGGAGAGCAGGCTTTAGAAATCGCTGAAACTATGGTTCGCTCGGGGGCTGTGGACATTGTAATCGTGGATTCTGTAGCAGCTCTAGTGCCGAAAGCGGAAATTGACGGAGATATGGGAGATTCCCATGTGGGACTACAGGCTAGGTTAATGTCTCAGGCATTGCGGAAACTGACTGCTGTTATCAGCAAATCCAACTGTATTGTACTTTTTATCAATCAGCTCCGTGAAAAAGTCGGTGTAATGTTTGGAAATCCGGAGACGACTACAGGAGGCCGGGCTTTAAAATTTTATTCCTCCATCCGTCTGGAAGTTCGTAAGGGAGAAAGTCTAAAACAAGGCAGTGAATTCGTGGGTAGCCGCACAAAGGTGAAAGTGGTGAAGAATAAGGTGGCACCGCCCTTTAAGACAGCGGAGTTTGATATTATGTTTGGAGAGGGAATCTCTAGAGAAGGAGATGTCTTGGATTTAGCAGCGGCCTGCAATGTGGTGAACAAGAGTGGTGCCTGGTACGCGTATAATGGAGAGAAGATCGGGCAGGGGCGGGAAAATGCAAAAATATACTTAAAAGAACACCCGGAAGTTTTTCAAGAGATTGATCATAAGGTGAGAGTTTTTCACCATTTGTTGGAGGAAGAACCTGTGGGTACAGAAGGCACTAGCTCCCTTGTACCGGATTCTGACAAGGAAGTATAGGAATGATGGAGGAAGAGCAGAGACTTCTGTGCCAGAAAGCTAAGAGAAAGGCGCTGCGTCTTCTGGAACAGAGAGACCGTACAGAACAGAATTTGAGACAGAAACTTGCCCAAAATGGGTATCCGCCAGAGGCAGTGGAGGCAGCGGTGGAGTATGTGAAATCCTTTGGATATGTGGATGATGAACGGTATGCCAGAAATTATCTGACATACCGTCTTCAGACTAAGAGCAAACAAAGGTTGTTTCAGGAGCTGTATCAAAGAGGGATTTCCTATGAAAAGTTGCAGGAGGCGTGGGAAGAAGTGACCACTTATGAAGACGTGGACGAGAAGGCGATGATTCGACGTCAGATTCGCAGAAAATATGCGCCGGGGACGAAATTGGACGAGGTTCATCTGAGACGTCTGTATGGCTTTTTGGCCAGGCGAGGGTTTCAATTCGAGGATATCCGGGCCGTACTGGAAGAGGAAGGGATTGAAAAGGTGTAACAATTCAGTCATAGCAGCTCGGATTAGCTGTTACGAAGCTTATATCGCCGCATATGCGGAGAAATCCTCGCTTATGGCAAGTGCCATATGTCTGATAAGAGCAAAATTCCTCTGCAAGCAAGCTTGCTCCAGATTTTTGCTCTTATCAGTCGCATGGCTGAATAGTTTCGAAAAGGTATAAAATTTGATTAGAAAAACTTGACATAATTCCGAAAACAATATAAACTTGTATTGTTGTGAATGTACAATGAAAATTTAATAAGGAGGTGCTCCTGTGGCAAGTGTAATCATTGCAATTGTCGCTGTAGTTGCGCTACTTATTGCAATCCCTGTAACCTATAAGGTGGCGATCGATAACAAGACGAAGAAGGATGCGGAAGTTATTGGTACGGCTGAGGAGAAAGCAAGAAGCATCATAGACGAAGCCTTGAAAGCAGCAGACTCTAAGAAAAGAGAAGCTCTTTTGGAAGTAAAAGAGGAATCTCTGCGCACCCGCAATGAACTGGAAAAAGAGACGAAAGAACGTAGAGCTGAATTACAGAAATATGAAAAGCGGGTGTTGTCTAAGGAAGAAGCGGTGGACAAGAAGGCTGACGTGATTGAAAAGCGGGAAGCGGAATGTACAGCAAGAATAGCTGATTTGCAAAAGAAAGAAAAACGCGTAGGCGAGCTTGAAGAACAAGGAGTACGGGAACTGGAAAGAATTTCAGGTCTTACCTCCGAACAAGCAAAAGAACAATTGTTAAAATCTGTAGAAGACGACGTAAAAGTTGATGTTGCGAAGCTCTATAAAGAATTGGAGGGCCGAGCAAAGGAAGAAGCAAACAAGAAAGCCAAAGAGTATGTAGTGACTGCTATTCAGAAATGTGCCGTAGACCATGTTTCTGAGACAACCATTTCGGTAGTTCAGCTTCCGAGCGATGAGATGAAAGGGCGAATTATCGGAAGGGAAGGAAGGAATATTCGGACGTTGGAGACGCTGACAGGTGTCGATTTGATTATTGATGACACACCGGAGGCGGTGGTCCTGTCGGGATTTGATCCGATTCGGAGAGAAATTGCACGTATCGCACTGGAAAAATTAATTGTTGATGGACGTATCCACCCCGCACGTATTGAGGAAATGGTGGAGAAGGCTCAAAAAGAAGTGGAAGCGATGATCCGTGAAGAAGGAGAAAACGCAGCCATTGATGTTGGAGTACATGGCATTCATCCGGAATTGATTCGACTCTTAGGTAGAATGAAGTTCCGGTCCAGTTATGGACAGAATGCGTTGAAACATTCCATAGAAGTTGCCCAGTTGTCCGGCCTGTTGGCAGGAGAGATTGGGGTTGATGTACGTATGGCAAAACGCGCTGGTCTGCTCCATGATATTGGAAAATCTATCGACCACGAGGTTGAGGGATCTCATATTCAGATCGGTGTTGACTTATGTAAGAAATATAAAGAATCTCCTCTTATCATCAATGCAGTGGCGGCACATCATGGAGATTGTGAGCCAGAGTCATTGATTGCATGTATCGTTCAAGCGGCGGATGCCATTTCCGCGGCAAGACCGGGTGCAAGAAGAGAGACCTTGGAGACATATACAAACAGATTAAAACAGTTGGAAGATATCACCAATCAATTTAAGGGTGTGGATAAGTCTTTTGCTATTCAGGCAGGTAGAGAGGTCCGCGTAATGGTGGTTCCAGATCACATCAACGATGCAGATATGGTATTGTTAGCGAGGGATATCGCGAAGCAGATCGAGGCAGAGTTGGAGTATCCGGGACAGATTAAGGTGAATGTGATTCGGGAGAGCCGTGTTGTGGACTATGCGAAATAAAATGTTCTTAAGCTAGCGATTATGGAAAAGCTGAATGCTCAGAATAGAGTGTTCAGCTTTTTTGCGTTGTTATGGAAAAGCCTTTTTCACGCCAAGCTGCCGCACAAAGTGTTCTGTGACAAGCTAGGGAAAGCATAGATTCCTAAGAGGTGAATAAAATGGAGAATCGGAAAATATCTGTCTGGAAGTTTACGCCAGAATTCTTTTTGGTGTTGTTTTTAGCGGCATTTGGAGTGGGGGTTGTGGGAGCGAATCTGTTCTGGGAGCCTTATCTACAGCAAGGGAATGTGCTGGGGATTTACATGCTATTTCAGCTGTCCAAAGAAGAATTATCGACAAAGGAGTATTTTTTCTATATTTTAAAGTACCGGGGAGGATGGCTGTTTATGTGTCTGTTGGGAAGCTTTTCTGTTTGGGGGCTGCCCTTGGCAATATTAACGGTTCTGATTCTTGGTTTGTTCTTGGGAGGCATCTTAGCGTTGGCAGTTCTTCAGTTTGGAGTGTCCGGGATGGCAGGTGGTGCAGCTTTGTTTCTGCCCCAGGGACTTTGCTATTTACCCGCAACTATATTTCTGATGGGGGAACTTGCCCGCAAATCTGCGTCTCATCTACGTTTTCAGGGAAAAGTTAAAAAGATCAGCCAAAATCCGTTGTTGGTGGTGGCACTGTGTCTAGGAGGATATATACTAGGGATTCTGCTGGAAAGTTATGTGAATCCTATTTTTTTGAACTTTGTATTGGAAAAAATTAAGATTTTTTGAGAAGCAGAATACTAAATCTTGTGTTGGGAAATGTAGGGAGGGCGACATATGGTATTTCATGCCGAAAGCCTTGATTTTACAGGGGTTTTCAGGAAAAAAACGATTGATTTTCTGGCGAAATCTGCGTATAATAATTTTTATCAGAGGAAGAAACAGTCGATAAAACGGCAATTTTAAACGTTACTGTTCACTCATTTGCAGTTCGTGAGTAGTAACACGTTTCGCGATGCACACAAACTGCTGCGAATAGTAGTTTGGCGAGAATATACGCGGGATTTTTGTACAAAATATACAAAAACACCTTGCAGGTTATTGAAGGTCTGAACTGTAACTCTTAAGCAATCTTTTGGATGATGAATTGCTTTTAAATTTTGAGAAATAAGGTATGGGCACAGATGAAAAATGCAATTCGTGAGTTTATCACTTATCTACATAACATTAAACAGACATCTAACAACACGGAAATCTCTTATGAGAGAGATTTGAATAAAATGGCAGCCTATCTGGAGAGACAGGGGGTGTATAATCCCTTGAAGGTTACAGAGACGGACTTAAATGGATATCTCAGTTATTTGAGAAGAAATAAGTTCGCAGCGTCTACGATATCCAGAAGCGTAGCTTCAATACGAGCATTTTATCAATTTTTATTCAGAGCCCACCAGATAGTACAGGACCCTTCAGAAAATCTGAAGCCTCCGAAAGTGGAGAAGAAAACCCCTGAGATCTTGACCGTGGAAGAAGTGGATTTGTTGCTGAGACAGCCTTCTTTGGATACGGCAAAGGGGCTGAGAGACAAGGCGATGCTGGAGTTGCTCTATGCGACTGGGATGCGTGTCAGCGAGCTCATGCACTTAAAAGTATCGGATGTGAATTTGAATCTAGGATATGTGGATTGCAGTGAAGGTGCCAGAGAGCGGGTGATTCCTTTTGGAAATGTGTGTAAAAGAGCTTTGGTTCAGTACTTAGAACAAGGCAGAGAGGCTTTCCAGAGGAAAGGGGAGACGGATATCTTGTTTCCCAATTGCTCCGGAAAGATGATGAGTCGCCAGGGTTTTTGGAAAGTTTTAAAAGGATATGCGTCTGCGGCAGGAATTACGACGGACATTACACCCCATACTCTGAGACATTCTTTTGCGGCTCATATGCTGCAAAATGGAGCGGATATTAAGAGTTTACAAGAAATGTTGGGGCACTCAGATATCTCGACGACACAGATGTATTTGAATCTAAATATGAACAGAATGAGAGATGTGTATATGCAGGCACATCCAAGAAGATAAAATGGGAGGCTGCGCGCCGGTTGTTTTTTACAGCCGGTTCGTGGCTTTTTCATTGCATAGGAAACTTTGTTCTCTATGCAATAAAAAGCCCTCCGGGCAAGATGCACACGCCGCAATGAGGAATTTCATCGCGAGACGGTGTTGCGGCGGCGCGCAAAGTGGGACGCGCCCCTCAAAGATTGAGGGGGAGTTGAAGTGGGCTTGCCCACTTTATTCTATTCTAGGAAAAACCTTGTCACGTGGATGTATGAAAGATCTTTCTTATCACAGAAATGCGCCGCTAAGGATGCGCACGCTGCAATGAGGAATTTCACCGCGAGGCGGTGTAGCGACGGCGCGCAAAGTGGGACGCGTCCCTCAAGACTGAGGGGAAGGAGAAGCTAAAGAGAGCGTGCCCCTTTGTTTTGTGATAGGAAAGGCTATTTGTTCAGACGCAGAGGCAGAAGGCGAAAATTAATCTGGACTATGCGGTTTAGGGCGTGGAGATGCAGAAAAGTGACAAGGACTTCTCCGGCTAAAAGTCCCCACAGGTATCCTTGAATACTGTATCTGGGAATGATCCAGATTACACTGGCAATTCGCAGGGTGATTCCTAGTATACTGTGGATCAGAGAAGTGCCGGTTTTACCCAGACCGTTTAAAACACTGTTCAAAGTCCCATTGAGATAGAGAAAGGGACATACGAAGGCTAAGGTTTGGATAAAAGAGCCAGCTAATTCGTTATGGAATAAGAAATTTCCGATAAAGGTTCCAAACACTGCAAAAAATGCGGTGCAGAGAAATCCCAGGAGAAGGCAGCATTGAACAGTGAGTTCAATGGTTTTTTGGATTTGCTTTTTCTGCCCGAGAGCTTGTTGCTGAGCGATGGAGGGAAGCAGCATTACAGAGATAGAATTGGTCACAGCACTGGGGAATAAGATCATAGGCAAAGCCATTCCAGTGAGAACACCATAGATGCTTAAAGCTGTGGAGGAGGTATAGCCGAAGATCAGCAGCCGGGAGGGGATTAAGATAGCCTCCGCAGATGCGAGAAAGGTCATGATTAGGCGGTTCGTAGTTAGAGGGAGGTACATTCCCATAAGCCGTCTTAGATGTCCGAATGGTTCTTGGATGGGAAAGAGCAGCAATTTGCTTTTCTGATGATTCCAGAGAAGGAAGAAGAGGCAAAATAAGACGACACACAGTTCACTGGTAAAGATGCCAATGACGGCTATCCAGGCGGTAGGTTCTTGTCCTCGGGACAAAAGGAAACTATAGGCAAGATAAGCAGTTGCCACACGGACGAACTGTTCTAAAAGCTGACTGGCTGCGGGTATTCCTGTCTTTTTTTGCGCATAGAAGTAACCATTGATACAATTGTGCAGTGCGCACAGTGGCAAAGACCAGGACATTAGACACAACAAAGACTCAGTCCTGGGTTCTCCTAAGAAAACAGATGAGAGGAAGGAAGCGTTTTCACGGATGACCCAGGAAACTAAGCAGGCAAAGAGCACGGAGACTCCGGTGCCTACCAGAAAGATATCATGCGCTCCTTTTAAATCTTTTACGGCGAACCGACTGGCTACAAAACGGGAGATCGCGGTGGACATTCCCATGACGGTGAGGGCGAGACAGAGTGCTTGGACGGGAAAGACGAGCTGGTAGATTCCGAGGCCCTCTGCACCAATGGTGTGAGAGAGGAATATTCTATAGAAGAAACCAATAAGCCGGCTTAGGAAACCGGTGGCAGTGAGGATGATAGTTCCCCATAACAGTTGTTTTTTTTGTCCCATGACTTTTACCTTACCCAATGAACAGTTAGCTGCCATTTACAGAGAATGGGATGAAAAATGCAAATGGCGATAACTGATATATTTTGTTAAGTATATTCGCATAATCCTCTTGACAGAACTTGGAAAGAATGTTACAGTAAAAATGAAATCACAGTAAAATACTCGGAAATAAGAAGAGGATGAGATATGAAGTTATCTACAAAGGGGAGGTATGGTCTACGAGCTATGGTGGACTTGGCAGTTCACAGCGAAACAGGACCTGTCTCGATTCAGAGTATTGCGAACAGACAGGATATATCTGTCAGTTATTTGGAACAATTGGTAGGCAAGATGCGAAGAGCAGGTCTGGTGACCAGTGTGCGAGGAGCGACGGGAGGGTATCGTCTAGCGAAATCCCCTTCTGAAATTTCTGTGGGAGATGTGCTGCGGGCTCTAGAAGGGACACTGGATGCAGTAGACTGTCCGGGTAATTTGGAGGTCTCTACCTGTAAAGCATCTCAAAAATGCGTTACAAAGTATGTCTGGAAAAAGATTAATGAGAGCATCAGCCAGGCTGTGGACACGATTATGATTGAACAGTTGGTTCAGGAAAGCAAAAAAGTAAACGGACTATAAAAAGAAAAGGTCAGGAGTGAAAAATATGAGTAAACGAATTTATCTGGATAATGCGGCAACCACAAAGACAGCTACGGAGGTAGTGGAAGCGATGCTTCCGTATTTTACGGAGAACTATGGAAATCCTTCGAGTGTCTATGATCTCGCGGCAACCAGTAAGGAGGCAATCACAAAAGCTAGGGAACAGATTGCGGCGGTGATTGGGGCAGAACCGAAAGAGATTTATTTTACCGCAGGAGGTACCGAGGCAGATAACTGGGCTTTGGAGGCCACCTATGAGCTGTTGTGTAAAAAAGGAAACCATATTATCACGACTAAAATTGAACATCACGCAATTTTGCATACCTGTGAGTATTTAGAAAAAAACAGAGGAGCAAGAGTGACCTATCTAGACGTGGATGAGAATGGCATCGTCAAATTGGAAGATCTAGAAAAAGCGATTACACCGGAGACAATACTAATTTCTGTGATGTTTGCGAATAATGAAATTGGAAGCATCCAGCCAATCAAAGAGATTGGACAGATTGCGAAAGAGCATGGAATTTATTTTCACACGGATGCGGTTCAGGCATTTGGGCAGGTGCCGATTGACGTGGACGAGTATCATATTGATATGCTCAGTTCCAGCGCTCATAAGATTAACGGTCCCAAAGGCATCGGTTTTCTCTATATTAGAAAAGGAGTGAAAATCCGTTCCTTCATTCATGGAGGTGCCCAGGAAAGAAAACGCCGCGCGGGTACAGAGAACGTGCCAGGAATTGTAGGATATGGAGCGGCGGCCGAGAGAGCGGCTAGGACCATGCAGGAGCGCACCGAAGTGGAGAGAAAGCTGCGGGATTACCTGATTGAGAGGATTACGAAAGAGATTCCTTATTGCCGCTTAAACGGTGATCCGGTAAAGAGACTTCCGAACAATGTAAATATCAGCTTTCAGTTTATTGAAGGCGAGTCTTTGTTGATCTTTCTGGATGGAGCCGGGATCTGTGCTTCCAGCGGTTCCGCCTGCACGTCTGGTTCTCTGGACCCATCTCATGTACTGCTGGCGATAGGGCTTCCCCATGAGATTGCCCATGGTTCCCTTCGTCTGACTCTCAGTGAGGAGACAACGAAGGAAGATTTGGACTATGTAGTTGAGAAATTAAAGGAGATTGTCGCGAGACTTCGAGACATGTCTCCGTTGTATGAAGATTTTATGAAAAAGAATAAATAATGGAAAACACAGGAGGAAGAAACGATGTATAGTGATAAAGTGATGGACCATTTCCAAAATCCGAGAAACGTAGGTGAGATTGAGGATGCCAGCGGTGTTGGCACTGTAGGAAATGCAAAATGTGGAGATATTATGAGAATTTATCTGGATATTGATGAGAATCAGGTGATTCGTGATTGTAAATTTAAGACATTTGGATGCGGAGCAGCTGTGGCTACCAGCAGCATGGCGACAGAGCTGGTAAAAGGAAAAAATATTCAGGAAGCTCTTCAGGTGACAAATAAAGCTGTTATGGAAGCTCTGGACGGACTTCCGCCCGTGAAGGTGCACTGTTCCTTGCTGGCAGAAGAGGCAATTCACGCTGCCCTGTGGGATTACGCGGAAAAACACGGGATTAAGATCGAAGGACTTTCAAAACCTAAGTCCGATATCCATGAGGGTGAAGAGGAAGAAGAGGAAGAGTATTGATGACGAGAAAAAGAGTTGTAATAGGAATGTCCGGAGGAGTGGATTCCTCCGTGGCAGCCTATTTGCTGAAGAAAGCAGGCTACGAGGTTTTGGGTGTGACGATGAAGACTTGGACTCCCGTCTCAGAGTCTGCCGATGACCCAGGCTTGGGTGGCAGTCCTGAAGTGATTGAAGATGCGAAGGAGGTTGCACGGGCGCTGGGGATTTCTTATTATGTTGTAGATTTTCAGAGAGATTTCTCTGATTATGTGGTAGATTATTTTACGCAGGAATATTTGGAAGGTAGAACCCCCAACCCCTGTGTTGTGTGCAATAGATATGTAAAGTGGGAGGCTTTGCTGAATAAGGCGAAGGAGCTGGGAGCAGACTATATTGCAACGGGGCATTATGCTCGGATTGTCTGTCTCGAGAATGGCAGATATGCTTTGAAAACCTGTGAGGTGTCGGCGAAAGATCAGACGTATGCCCTGTACAATCTCACACAGGCTCAGTTAGCCCACACGTTGATGCCGGTAGGCGATTATAATAAGGAAGAAATTCGAGAGATAGCCTCAAAGATCGGGCTTCCGGTGGCGGACAAGCCTGACAGTCAGGAAATCTGTTTTATACCAGATCATGACTACGCCAATTTTATCCGGCAAAGAACAGGAAAAGAAGTCTGTCAAGGAAATTTTGTGACGGCTGGCGGTACGGTGGTTGGTCAGCACAGAGGAATCATACATTATACTATTGGCCAGCGCAAAGGGTTGAATCTTTCTATGGGTCGTCCGGTTTTTGTGACGGAAATTCGGCCAAAGACGAATGAGGTGGTGATCGGAGACGCGCAGGAAGTGTTCGCGTCTGCTTTGCGGTGTACAAAAATAAATTATATGGGAATCGAGAAATTTGAAGAAGGGATGGAACTTCTCGCGAAAATTCGTTATAATCATAAGGGAGCCCCTTGTTGGATTGAGAAGGTTCTTCCTGATGGGGACGTGATCTGTCGTTTTGCGCAGCCGCAAAGAGCGATCACACCTGGGCAGGCAGTTGTCTTTTACCAGGAAGGCTATGTGGCAGCAGGAGGCACAATCGTTACTGCGGTCAAATAAATGATAACGGCAAATAGGAATGGTGAAAATGACGGGACTTACAAGTGAACAGATTCAAAAAAGAATAGAAGCTGGTCAGGTCAACATCAGCGATTCTCCGAATACAAGAACATATAAACAGATCATCCGTGAAAATACATTGACTTTTTTTAACTTTCTGAATGTGGTTTTGCTGGTTCTGGTATTGGTTGTAGGTTCTTACAAGAACAGTATGTTCATGGGAATTATTATCATCAATACAGTCATTGGAATTGTACAGGAAGTCAGGGCGAAGAAAACCATAGACAAGCTTGCGATTCTCACAGCAAATAAAGCGGTAGTCTTAAGGGATGGAAAAAAATGGTCGATTTCCACGGAAGAGCTGGTGCTCGACGATGTGATATTTCTCAAAAGTGGCGACCAGGTACCGGCAGATGCCGTTGTCCTCGAGGGCAGCGTGGAAGTGAATGAATCGTTGTTGACCGGTGAGGCGGACAATCTGGTAAAGACAGTGAAAGACGAGCTGTTTTCCGGGAGCTTTGTGACAGCCGGCGAAGCTTGCTGTCAAGTGATACATGTAGGGAAGGATAACTATGCCTCCCAGATTACCAAAGAGGCAAAAGAGTTCAAGAAGCATAATTCAGAGCTTCGAAACGCGCTGAATAAGATCTTGAAAGTCATCAGTATCATTATTCTTCCATTGGGAATTATGCTGTTTTATAAGCAGTTCTACATGGTAGGAGATTCCTTTAAAAATTCTGTTGTAAGCACAGTGGCGGCTGTGCTTGGAATGATTCCAGAAGGGCTAGTACTGCTTACCAGTGTGGCTCTGACTTTGGGAGCGCTTTCTCTTGCAAAACGCAAAACCTTGGTTCAAGAATTGTATTGTATTGAGACGTTGGCGCGGGTGGATACTCTGTGTCTGGACAAAACCGGAACTATTACAGAGGGAAGCATGTGCGTGGAGCAGGTGATTTTGCTGGAACCGGCGGATTTTCAGGAGGATTGTCAAAAGGAAGAGTCTGAAAAAGTAAATCTGAAGAAAAAAGAGTCTCAAGAAATTGAGACCCAAGAAATAGAAGATGCTGTGAAGGAGGACGTGCCGGACAAGGAAAGGGAGGACGTTCGAAAGGGCATGAGCATGGATGAGCTAAATCATGTGATGCAGAATCTCATGGGGGTTTTGAGCGATTCCAATGCGACAGCAGACGCTCTCAGAGAGCACTTCAGACCGGTCAGAGAATTTACTTTGGACCATGCAGTTCCATTTTCGTCGGAGAGAAAATACAGCGGTGCCTGCTTCGAGGGTAGGGGAACCTATCTGATGGGAGCGGTTCAGTTTTTGTTTCCAAAAAGAAATAAAAAACTGGATGAGATTTGCCAGGAATACGCGGGAAAAGGCTATCGGCTTTTGGTTTTGGCACACAGTTCTCAGACTGCAGATGGGACAAAACTGCCTCAAGGGTTGTTGCCGTGTGCGGTGATTTTGCTCACGGATGTCATTCGTCAGGAAGCACCTGAAACTCTGGCATTTTTTGACAGCCAGGGAGTTGATTTAAAAGTGATTTCAGGGGATGATCCTGTGACCGTGTCAGCGATTGCCAAGAAGGCAGGGCTAAAGAATGCGGAACGCTATGTGGATGCGACGAAGATCAGCAGTCCCCAGGAGATGGAACGGGCAGTAGCTGAGTGCAGTGTATTTGGTCGAGTAACGCCGCAGCAGAAAAAGGAAATGGTTCTGGCGCTGAAAAAGCAAGGACACACGGTTGCCATGACTGGTGACGGTGTCAATGATGTTCTGGCGTTAAAAGAATCAGACTGTAGCATTGCGATGGCTTCTGGAAGTGATGCTGCAAAGAATATTGCCAACGTGGTGCTGCTGGACTCCAATTTTGGAGCGATGCCTCATATCGTAAATCAGGGGCGAAAGGTGGTCAACAACATACGGACGGCCGCGTCTATGTTTCTGATTAAAACAATTTTCTCGGTCTGCCTGTCGCTGCTTACCATCTTTTTCGGGGAGGCATATCCCTTTGAGCCGATACAGATGTCTCTGATCAGTGCCTGCGCGGTGGGAATTCCGACCTTTTTGCTAGCTCAGGAATTTAATTACGAGCGCATAGATAAGACATTTTTACGCCATGTGTTTATGAATGCCTTTCCAGCTGCGGTGACGATCACTGCCTGTGTCTTTGTAGTGATGCTGGTCTGTCAGGATGTGTATCATTCCAATGCGATGCTGAATACCGCCTGTGTCTTGGTTACAGGGTGGAACTATATGGCTGCGTTGAAGACCGTTTATTCGCCGCTGACACGTTTTAGAAAAGTGATTATCTATGGTATGCAGCTTATATTCTTTGGCTGCGCTTTGATTTTACAGAAGCTTTTGAATTTGAGAGCTCTGGAATTTGGCATGATTATTTTGGTGTTTATGCTGATGATTTTTTCGCCTGTGGTGATTGATGCGATTACTTCCCTGCTGAGGAAAATGTATCTAAGATCAATGGAACGCGGAAAAGAGAAAAAGCAGGGGAAACTCAGAAAATTTATAAGATGAGAATAGGCATCTGTGGACCCAAAATGGGATGTATCAGGAATAGCTTTCAGGATACATCCCATTTTTTTATGTGATAGGAAAGAACCTGTCAGGCTAATGCGTAAAAGCCCTTTTTTATCACGTAAACGCTCCACTATGGATGCGCAACCGCAATGAGAAATTCCCCGTTTAGCGGTGTTGCGGCGGTGCGCAAAGTGGGACGTTCCCCTCAAAGATTGAGGGGAGGGAAATGGAAGAGGACTTGCCCACTTTGTCCGGTATTTCCCATACAGTGGTGCAGGTATTTTGACTAAAGCGGCAAAAAGACAGGGGTACGCTGACGAAAAATTGTATAATGAGTGAAACCGCAGCTTTTGAGAATCTCTGAGATTTTTGGAAATTCGTAAGCTAGATACTCAGGGCTGTGGGCATCAGAGCCGATGGTGATGATTTTGCCGCCTAGCTGGTGGTATCTGCGTATGATTTCCTCGCAAGGATTTGGCTGTCCAAGGCCGTATTTTAAGCCTCCACTATTTACTTCCATACCGATACCCTTTTGAATCAAGGTCTTTAGAATTTGATCGAGAACTTCTCCGTACATTTCATAGGTATAGTTTTTGTTTCGGTTTGGACCATAGCGGACGACATAGTCGATATGCCCGTAGGTGTCAATGTCCGAGAAGGCATCGAGGTTTTCTAAAATCGAAGTGAAATAGAGGGTGTAGGCTTCTCGTTCGCCTCGATTCTGAAAAAAGCTGGAAGTGTAGTAGGGGTCTTCGCCGCGGGCAGTGTGGGAAGAGCCGATGACGAAATCAAAGGGATGTTTTTTTAATAGTTGAGAATGAGCATCTTTAAGATGAGGCTGAAGTCCTAGTTCAATGCCGAAGAGCAGCTCAATTTGGTGTTGATACTTGTCTCTCAGCGTCAAAAAAGTCTGTCGGTAACTGTCGTCGTCTAGGGAAAAATCCACAAAGTCTTCTGGATGGTAGGGATAGTCTAGATCTAGATGTTCTGTGAAGCACATGTGGTGAAGTCCTTTTTGAATTCCTGCCTGTATCATAGCTTCCATTGGTGTCTCGCTGTCGCCGGAAAAAGAAGAGTGAAGATGAATATCGCTTAGAATTTTTGTCTGCATAATTTGTATACTCCTGTTTTCTGTGAATGTGGAATGCTATCTAAATGAAGCAGTATGGTCGCATTCCTCGCCCATTATATCACAAATTTGATAAGAAGTAACTATTCAGCCATGCGACTGATAGAAGGAAAAGTAACAGACAACCTGATACTGTCCCGCGAGGCGTCCCGCTGCATTTGCAGCGGGATCCCGAGGACTGCAGGCGCCAGACGGAGAGAATCGCAGTCTGTGTGCATGCAGTCGTGACAGTGAAGCCGAAAGGCTGATGTGTTACGAGCAAAAATCCGGAACAAGCTTGTTTGCAGAGGAGTTTTACTCTTATCAGGCATATGGCGCTTAGCCATAAGCGAGGATTTCGCCGCATATGCGGCGATATAAGCTGCGCAGCAGCTAATCCGAGCTGTTATGGCTGAATAGTTACGTTAAAAAGGAGATTTTTTGAAATTGGTCTTGAATTTTTTTACAAATTTGGTTACAATAGCATACAGGTTGAAGCTATCCCTGCATATTTTGTGCCGGGAAAAAAATATCAATCATCATAGGAGGAATTTAACATGGCAGTAAAAGTTGCAATCAATGGATTTGGACGTATCGGACGTCTTGCATTCAGACAGATGTTCGGAGCTGAGGGTTATGAAGTAGTTGCGATCAACGACCTGACCTCCCCGAAAATGCTGGCTCATTTATTGAAATATGACTCTACACAGGGTAGATATGCACTAGCTGACAAGGTATCCGCTGGTGAGGATTCTATTATCGTTGACGGAAAAGAGATCAAAATCTATGCGAAAGCAGACGCTTCTGAGCTTCCATGGGGCGAAATTGGCGTAGATGTTGTTCTGGAGTGTACTGGATTCTACACCTCCAAGGACAAAGCTGCCGCTCATATCAAAGCAGGCGCTAAGAAAGTTGTCATTTCTGCACCAGCAGGTAACGATCTGCCAACTATCGTTTACAATGTAAACCATGATAAATTGACAAAAGAAGACAATATCATTTCTGCAGCTTCTTGTACTACAAACTGTCTGGCTCCGATGGCAAAGGCTCTGAACGACCTGGCACCAATCAAATCTGGTATTATGTGCACCATTCATGCGTACACTGGAGATCAGATGACTCTGGACGGACCTCAGAGAAAAGGTGATCTGAGAAGATCTCGTGCGGCAGCTGTTAACATTGTTCCGAACAGCACAGGTGCTGCAAAAGCGATCGGTCTGGTTATCCCAGAGCTGAATGGAAAGCTGATCGGTTCCGCACAGCGTGTTCCGACTCCTACTGGTTCTACTACAATTCTGACAGCAGTTGTAGAGGGAAATGTGACTGTAGAACAGGTAAATGCAGCGATGAAAGCCGCAGCAAATGAATCTTTTGGTTACAATGAGGATGAGATCGTATCCAGCGATATCATCGGAATGAAATATGGTTCTCTGTTTGATGCTACTCAGACCATGGTGTTGCCTTTGGATAATGGAACTACTGAGGTTCAGGTTATCTCCTGGTATGACAATGAGAATTCTTACACCAGCCAGATGGTGAGAACAATCAAGCACTTCGGAACATTACTGTAATTATAGACTCATTAAGGGTCCGGTCGTATATGGACCGGACCTTTCTTATGTAATAGGAAAGATCTTGTCATGCTAGTGCGTGAAAGCCCATTCCTATAACATAAATACTCCGTAGGATCGTACTACGGCGGAGACGAAAATGTTGTTGACGTAACCCGCCGCAGGCGGAGAATCCTGGGAGGCAGGATTCTTTTTTATTATTCTAGAACATGCAGGAGGAATAGACATGCTCAATAAGAAGTCAGTAGATGATATCAATGTGAAAGGCAAGAAAGTCCTGGTTCGCTGCGATTTTAATGTGCCGTTAAAAGATGGGAAAATTACCGACGAAAACCGTCTGGTAGCCGCGCTGCCTACGATTAAAAAACTGGTTGCTGACGGCGGTAAGGTAATTCTGTGTTCCCATTTAGGGAAACCGAAAGGAGAGCCGAAGCCAGAATTGTCTCTGGCACCGGTGGCGGTGCGCCTGTCAGAACTGCTTGGACAGGAAGTAAAATTTGCGGCAGACCCTGAGGTGGTGGGAGCAAATGCAAAAGCGGCTGTAGAAGGTATGAAGGACGGGGACGTGGTTCTTTTGGAGAACACCCGTTACCGCGCAGAGGAGACTAAGAATGGAGAGGCGTTCAGCAAAGAGCTGGCTTCTCTGTGTGAAGTGTTTGTGAATGATGCTTTTGGAACGGCACACAGAGCACACTGTTCCAACGTGGGCGTGACTGAGTACGTGGACACCGCAGTGGTTGGCTATTTGATGCAGAAGGAAATTGATTTCCTGGGAAATGCTGTGGAGAATCCGACACGTCCATTTGTGGCTATTTTAGGAGGCGCAAAAGTCGCTGATAAGTTGAATGTGATCTCAAATCTGCTGGAGAAATGCGATACTCTGATTATCGGTGGCGGAATGGCATATACGTTCCTGAAAGCTCAGGGAAAAGAGATTGGAAAGTCTCTGGTGGATGATAGCAAGATCGACTATTGTAAGGAAATGATGGAGAAGGCAAAGAAGTTGGGCAAGAAACTTCTTCTGCCGGTAGACACAACGGTTGCGGCTGATTTCCCGAATCCGATTGATGCTCCAATTGAAGTCTCAGTAGTTTCTGTGGATGCAATTCCAGCAGACATGGAGGGTATGGATATTGGAACAGAGACCGCGAAATTGTATGCAGATGCTGTGAAATCTGCGAAGACAGTAGTTTGGAATGGACCGATGGGGGTATTTGAAAACCCGATTTTAGCAGCAGGTACGATCGCGGTAGCAAAAGCTTTGGCTGAGACAGATGCAACTACGATTATCGGCGGTGGTGATTCAGCCGCTGCGGTGAATCAGTTGGGCTTCGGAGATAAGATGAGCCATATTTCTACAGGCGGCGGCGCTTCTTTGGAATTCCTGGAAGGAAAAGAGCTGCCCGGTGTAGCAGCTGCAAATGACAAATAATTATAAGGAGAGATAAAACCATGGCAAGAAAGAAAATTATCGCAGGAAACTGGAAAATGAATATGACTCCTAGTGAGGCAGTGGAGCTGGTAAACACACTGAAACCTCTGGTAGCTAACGATGAGGTGGATGTGGTATTCTGTGTGCCGGCAATTGATATTATTCCGGTTATGGAAGCTGCGAAAGGTTCTAATATTCAGGTGGGAGCAGAGAACATGTATTTTGAGGAGAAAGGTGCGTATACAGGAGAGATTTCTCCGGCTATGCTCACTGATGTGGGAGTGAAGTATGTGGTTCTCGGACATTCTGAGAGAAGAGAGTATTTCGCTGAGACTAGCGAGACAGTTAACAAAAAAATGCTGAAGGCATTTGAGCATGGAATTACTCCGATTATGTGTTGCGGCGAGACTCTGACCCAGAGAGAGCAGGGTGTGACGATGGATTTCATTCGCCAGCAGGTTAAAATTGGATTCCAGGGCGTAACGGCAGACCAGGCAAAGAGCGCAGTCATTGCTTATGAGCCAATCTGGGCGATTGGAACTGGAAAAACTGCGACAACAGAGCAGGCCCAGGAAGTATGTGCGGGTATCCGTGCTTGCATCGCTGAGATCTATGATGAGGCTACAGCAGAAGCTATCCGCATTCAGTACGGCGGATCTGTGAATGCTGCCACTGCTCCGGAGCTGTTTGCGCAGCCGGATATCGATGGCGGTTTGGTAGGCGGAGCTGCCCTGAAACCAGATTTTGGAAAGATTGTGAATTATAAGTAATAAAATATGTGTAAAAGGGGTCTCGTCTCTGGCGGTAAAATAGCCGGAAGGCGGGCCTTTTCATATAATGGGAAAGTCTTTTCCTATCGAGATTGAGGGGACAAAGGAACGGAAGCGGGTTTGCCTGTTATTGAATTTGGAGGAGATTATGAAATACGCAGTTGTTTATAAGAGTTTAACGGGAAATACGGAGCTTTTGGCGGAAGCGGTGCGAAGTGAGTTGGGAGACGCATGTGTCTATTTTGGTGAGCCAGATGCCAAAGCTCTGGACGCGGATGTGATTTTTCTAGGATTTTGGACAGACAAGGGGACTTGTGAGGAGAGCTTGAAAAGTTTTTTGGGAGCTCTGCACGGCAAGAGAGTCGAGCTGTTTGGGACTGCTGGATTCGGAAAAGACTCATCCTATTATGAGAAGATATTGGAAGCCGTGAAAGCAGAGGTGCCCAAAGGCAATCTGGTTGGAGCAGGCTATATGTGTCAGGGAAAAATGGGACAGAGAGTAAGAAAAAAATATGAAGAAATGCTGAAGGAGGACCCTGAAAATAGGACCGCTCAGATGTTGATTGAAAATTTTGACCAAGCATCCTCGCATCCAGATGACAAGGATGTGGAGAATTTGGTAAATTGGGTGAAAGCGTGTCGGTAGAAAGACAGATGCCGGGATATATGGTGAGACATGTATCCCGGCATTTTTCGTGTTGTAGGAAAGACCTTGTCACGATAATGAGTGAAAGCTATAATGCGTACGCTGTAATAAGGTAGTTCATCGCAAAGAGGCGTTGCGGCGGCATTCAAAGTGAGCTTCGCTCTCAAAAATTGAGGGATGGAGAGTTGAAGTGGGTTTGTCCACTTTGTTCCTATAAGCTGATCAGTATAAAGTGAGTTGACAGCTTACATATAATGTAATATAATGTACATGTTTAATAAGTACACTAAAGCACAATAGGAGGGGTTTTGTGGAGATTGTTATAAGCAACAGCACGAGCAAACCCATTTATGAACAAATTACGTCGCAGATCAAGGAAATGATTATGAATGGAGAACTGAAGACGGGAGACCCGATTCCATCCATGCGTTCTCTTGCGAGAACGATTCATGTGAGTGTGATCACTGTTCAAAAGGCGTATGAAGATCTGCAAAGAGATGGGTTTATTGAGACGACTGTGGGGCGAGGGAGCTTTGTCGCGGCCAGGAATAAAGAGTTCATTCAGGAGGAACAGCGAAAAAAAATTGAGGAGCATCTGTTGATTGCTGCTGAGACAGCCCGCGTAAATGGCATAAAGTTGGAAAAGCTTGTGGAATTACTGAAACTTTTTTATATGGAGGATTAGACGATGAACTATGGTATAGAAGTAGAGAACCTGACAAAGATATATCCAAACTTTAAATTGGATTCGGTTACTTTTCAGGTACCGCAGGGGAGCATCATGGGACTTGTCGGTGAGAACGGCGCGGGAAAGACTACGACAATCAGTGCGATGTTAAATATGATTCAGACAGATAGCGGAGAAATCCGTATCATGGGAAAGAAAATGACAGATGAGGATGTGGAACTTAGGGAGGAGATAGGGGTTGTTTTTGACACTGTAAACTTTTCGCCTGAGCTGACTGCATGCAGGCTGTCAAAGGTGTTCTCGGAAATTTATAAAAATTGGGATGAGAGAGGCTATCGGGAACGCCTGGAACAATTGAAGATTCCCTCAGATAAAAAAATCGGAAAGTTTTCCCGTGGGATGACGATGAAACTGTCGATTGCGGTGGCGCTCTCGCACGGGGCTAAAATTTTGATTTTGGATGAAGCGACCTCTGGATTAGACCCCATCGTGAGAGAAGAGATCTTAGATTTATTTTTAGAATTTGTGGAAGATGAGAAGCGCACCGTTTTGATTTCGTCTCATATCACCAGTGATCTGGAAAAAGTGGCGGATTACATTACATTTATGCATCAGGGTAAAGTGGTGCTTGTGGAGAGAAAAGATATCCTGATCTATGAGTATGGCATTGCGCGGTGCCGGGAAAGGGAATTTATGGAATTGGAAAAGACGGAATATCTCGCCTACAGGAAAAGAGGACTTCAGACAGATGTGTTGGTTAGTGACAGAAAGAAGTTTCAGGCACGACACAGCCAGATTCTCGTTGACCAGGCGGGGATTGATGAGATTATGCTGCTGATTGTGAAAGGGGAGAGATAAAATGAGAGGTTTGCTGAGAAATAATATCTATTCCATGGAAAGTAATATAAAAATGTCTGTTGGTATATCGTTGGTTTTGATGGCTGTGGCATGGCTGGCAAGAGAACGGGTGGTATCCATGGTACTCGCGATGCAGATTTTCGTATTTATCGCGAATATGGGTACGTCTTTGCAGGTGGATGAGAATTCCCGCTGGGCAAAATTTGAGCTTACCCTTCCGGTGAGACGCAGTGCGATCATCGAGGCGAAATATCTGTCCTTTCTCTTCCTGATACTTTTGGGAATCCTCGTGAGTATTCCCACCTGTGCAGGGCTTGTGCTGATGGGACGGGAGTCTTATTTGTCTCAAATCATGTACGGGTATGAATTTGGAATATCACTGGCAGTTATTACGATTGCTCTGATCTATCCGCCGCTGCTGAAGCTGGGAGCCGAAAAAAGTGAGCTGCTGCTCTGCCTTGGAGCGGTGGGAGCAATTGTTCTCATGGGCGTTGTCAGTATCGCGGTATTCATTATGGAGACATTTATGATAAAAAATCCTGAACCGGGTTATTCTTTGGCAGGGGTTCCGACGGTGGTGTTTGGATTTGGATTGCTGGCGCTTTCCTTTCTGGTATCCAGAAAGATATATGAAAAAAAGGAGTTTTAAGTTACTGTAAATGGAAAATGACGATGATACGGGCAGAAAGTCTGAGACAGACAGATTCTCCCTTGACAAACGGGTAAGCCTCGCCTAAGATTAATTTTATCATGCAGTGTACGAAAGGAGAGGGAGAATGGTACAGAAGAAAGTATTAAAGGTGGCTTTGCTGGGACTTGGGACTGTAGGAACAGGGGTCTATAAGGTGCTGAGAAATCAGGAGACTGAGATGATGCACAAGCTTGGCTGCGAAGTAAAAATAGTGAAAATTCTGGTTCGTAATCTGGAGAAAGCCGCAAAAAAAGTGGAGGATTCTTCGATTCTGACCAATGACTGGGAGAGCATCGTGAGCGATCCGCAGATTGATTTAGTGATTGAGCTGATGGGAGGTTTGTCGCCGGCGAAAGAATACATTACCCAGGCTTTGGAGGCGGGCAAGCATGTGGTGACAGCAAACAAGGATTTAGTTGCTGTGGCCGGAAAGGAGCTTCTCGACACGGCACAGGAGCATAAAGTAGATTTTCTGTTTGAAGCGGCAGTCGCCGGAGGAATTCCTATTATTCGTCCATTAAAACAGTGTCTTGCCGGGAACCATATTACAGAGGTCATGGGAATTGTAAACGGTACTACAAATTTCATTCTCACGAAAATGACCCAGGAGGGAATGGAATTCCAGGAGGCGCTGGATTTAGCTACGGAACTAGGGTATGCAGAGGCAGATCCTACAGCAGACATCGAAGGATTGGATGCAGGGCGCAAAGTTGCAATTTTAGCTTCCGTGGCCTTTCACTCCAGGGTAGTCTTCGGGGATGTTGCAATAGAGGGCATCACGAAAATCACTGCTACAGATATTCGCTATGCGAAAGAAATGGGATGTACCATTAAACTTTTAGGTGTAACGCGAAATACGGAAGATGGTATTGAGGCATACGTAAATCCGATGCTGATTCCCAGTGACCATCCGTTGGCCTCTGTCAATGACTCCTACAACGCGGTATTTGTCCATGGGGATGCAGTGGAGGATGCGATGTTTTTTGGAAGAGGAGCTGGAGAACTGCCGACGGCCAGTGCTGTGGTTGGAGATGTGTTTGATATTGCAAGAAATATTCAGTTTAATTGCTGTACAAGAATCAGCTGTACCTGTTACAAAGACTTTCCGATCAAAAAGATGGAAGATACCTACAATAGCTATTATCTGAGACTTCAGGCTGAGGACCGCTGTGGCGTGCTTGCAGAGCTGACTAAAATATTTGCGGAAAATCAGGTGAGTATCTCTGAAATTGTTCAGAAAAAGACACGATCCAACGGATTAGCAGAGATCGTGGTTATCACTTCACGGGTGAGAGAAGGGGATTTCCAAACAGCAGTGAAATTCATCAGAGAACTGAAAAGAGTTGAGAAGATTTCCGCTCTTCTTCGAGTATATCAAAAATAGAGAAAGAGTAGTTTTCTGAACGGGTGAAATTTGTCTGAAATAGCAGACTGCTGTGAGCTAAGTGAACGTAACAGTCGTAGAAAACACAGACTTTCTTGGTGATTTTGACAGTTGAGAATTTGAGTGATTTTGTTTATAATATGAGCAGGCAAAATGAGGAAAAGACTACAAAAAGGAGATCAGAGAACGTTATGAGCAAAAAACCAACCGTATTGATGATTCTGGATGGATATGGATTGAATGATAAATGTGAGGCAAATGCTGTGTGCGAAGGCAAGACGCCGATTATGGATCAGCTGATGTCTCAGTGCCCGTTTGTAAAAGGAGCTGCCAGCGGAATGGCGGTGGGACTTCCAGAGGGACAGATGGGAAACTCTGAGGTAGGTCATTTGAATATGGGAGCTGGCCGTATTGTATATCAGGAGCTCACTCGGATTACCAAAGAAATTCAGGATGGGGATTTCTATAAAAATGAAGCGCTTCTTGTAGCCGTGAAGAATGCAAAAGAGCGTAATTCTGCGATTCATTTCATGGGTCTTCTCTCAGATGGCGGTGTCCACAGTCATAATACCCATTTGTATGCTCTGCTGGAATTGGCGAAGAGAGAAGGACTGACCAAGGTTTATGTGCACTGTTTCCTAGATGGCCGGGATACGCCTCCTGCTTCAGGAAAAGGGTATATCGAGGAACTACAGGCAAAGATAAAGGAGATCGGAGTAGGCGAAATTGGAGTAGTGTCTGGGCGTTACTACGCGATGGACCGTGATAACCGCTGGGACCGCGTAGAGATGGCCTATAGAGCGCTGACGAAGGGAGAAGGGGTCTTAGGAAGCGACGCGGCAGAGGCGGTTCAGGCATCCTATGACGATGAGAAGACGGATGAGTTTGTGCTTCCCACAGTTATTGAAAAACATGGAAAGCCTGTGACTGTGATTCAGGATGGTGACTCTGTAGTGTTCTTTAACTTCCGTCCAGACCGTGCCCGAGAGATCACGAGAGCATTCTGTGCAGATGAATTTGACGGATTTGAGAGAGAAAAGAGGCTGGATTTGACCTATGTTTGCTTCACGGAGTACGATGAGACGATACCAAATAAAGTAGTAGCGTTTCATAAGGTAGCTATCACCAATACTTTTGGAGAATTTTTGGCAGCTCATAATCTGAAACAGGCAAGAATTGCTGAGACTGAGAAGTATGCTCACGTTACGTTTTTCTTCAATGGAGGAGTAGAAGAACCCAATGAAGGGGAAGAACGTATTTTGGTGAAATCTCCCAAGGTGGCTACTTACGATTTAAAGCCAGAGATGAGTGCTTATGAGGTTTGTGACAAGCTAGTGGAGGCAATTCGCTCTCAGAAATATGATGTGATTATTATCAACTTTGCAAACCCAGACATGGTGGGACACACTGGAGTGGAAGCAGCGGCGATCAAAGCAATTGAAGCTGTCGATGAATGCGTCGGCAGAACAGTAGAGGCGATCAAGGAAGTGAATGGACAGATGTTCATCTGTGCAGACCATGGAAATGCAGAACAGCTGATTGATTATGAGACAGGAGAGCCTTTTACTGCTCATACGACGAATCCAGTGCCGTTTATTCTGGTAAATGCGGATCCTTCTTATACCTTGCGCGAGGGTGGATGCTTGGCTGACATCGCACCGACTCTCATCGAATTGATGGGACTGGAACAGCCAAAGGAGATGACAGGAAGATCTCTGTTGATAAGAAAATAGAAAAATGGATGTGTAATGCCGCTTGTCGGACTTATCGCGGAACAAAGTGGGCAAGCCCACTTCCACTTCCCAATCTCCTCAATCTTTGAGGGGTGCGTCCCACTTTGCGCGCCGCCACAACACCGCAAAGTGGGACGCACATCTATAACGGAAAGTTTGTGTAATAGGAAAGACCTTGTCACGCTAATGCGTGACAAGGTCTTTCCTATTACACAAAAAATAAGAGTCATTCGATGAATCCTTCGAATGACTCTTATTAATGTTGTTCTTGAATGTCCATTGGACGATACCTACACTTTCTCAAAATCTTTTGATTCAATTACGTTTCTGGTGGTCTGTACCTCTCTTTCTTTAGATTATGAGATAAATCGTTATGTTTTCGGTGGTCTCTCCTCCTTGTTTTTTATTTATTTATTGAAATGAGTATAGCAAATAATTTTGGTCTTGTCAATAAATAATTATAAAATAACTATAAAAAAATAATAAAAACTGTTTTGTTAGATAAAAATAATAAATTATCTGAAATAAATATAAAATATGTGAAGTAACATGAAAAGATAAAATAGAGGTTAGTTTTGGTGAGCTTGAGAAAATGTTAAAAAAATATTAATTTCTATATACTTTAAAAAAAGCTTTTAATTACAAGGAAAACGGCGCAAACCCTTGATTTTACGCCATTTTCTTGTCTTGAATTATTTCGAATATTTGTTCTTTTTGACTTGATTTTAAGGTTCCATTTTCGACGCATTTTAGACACGGAATTTTCTCGATTTCTTTTCGGAGATCTTCTAGTGCCCTATGTCCGTATACTTCATTTGTGACATCCATAAATTTGTGTCCCAACATTCTTTTTCGGTCATTTTCTTTGACCTCATATTTTTCGCAGAGAGATGAAAAAGTGTGTCGGCAGTCATGAGGTGTATGTTCTCCGATGCCTATTGATTTGATATAGGGTTTCATAAGTTCTCGGAATTTAACATCGGACAAAGGCATTATTTCGCCGTATTTCCTTATTCGTTTTTTGACGATCGGATAAATGGCTGAATGTATAGGGACGATTCGGTCTTTGCTTGTCTTTGTTTTCAAGCCGCCCGAAAAAAAACATTTTTTTAGATCAGTTTTTATAACTTTCAGCTCCCCGATACGATACCCTGAATAGCACATAATTAGGAGTACCTGAGAAATATCGCTGTCTTGATGACTCCATAGACGTTCTATGTCTCGTATGCTAAACGGAACCCCGTGCTCATCATCGTCTGGAATATTGATGCGCAGCAGCTCTGTAGGATTTTTTTCTACAAAGTTTTGAGCCAAAGCGTATTTAAACATCTGCTTAAGAAGGGATACTATCAGTTCCAGGCTGGCGTGCTTAAGCGCAGAACCGTCTACAATGCGTTGTAACTGTTCATATGTAATGTTTCCTATCTTTTCATTATGGATGGCTCTACAGTTATTATAAGCAGCTCTAGTAGACCTTTTAGATTGATCGGAATATTGCTTTTTTCCTTCATATTTCCAGGTATAGTATTTTTCATATAGCTGAGTAAAAGTCATAACACCTTTGTCTTCTTGGGTTGGACGTACTGCTATAGTGTAATCTGCAAGGATTCGTTTAGTAAACCCATGTAAGTCCCCATCATCCATGGCACGCATGATTTCCAGCTCTTTTTCTAGCCCTGGTTTATAAGTACCAGCCTTGTAAGCCATCAGAACCGAGAAACCTACATACCAATCAGATACATAGCATAGAGCTTTGGGGGTTACTGGTTTCCCATCTTCGCCGAAGTCTTTCACAGGTGGGTGTACTGCGTAAGCGACATTACGGTTTCCAGATAGTTTGCGGATACTGCCAAAACCATTAGGGAGATTTGGGTGTTTTTTCCTTTTTGCCATAAAATCATCCTCCTTTTGGGTATAAAAATAACAGCCAGCGCGAACGAGTGTTCCGCTTGCGGGGGCTGTCCGAAGATGATACAATATTACCGACCAAAGTAATAGCATATCTTCGGATATGTGGCCGCTCCTGTTGGCGCAGGGGCGGTTTTTACGTTTGACAAATAATTTACTTTGACATATAATATACTTAACAAGACAGCCGACAGGTAGGTGCAAGCTACCCGTTCCGGCGAATTAAAACGAACTTAGTAAGCCGTCCTATCCGACCAAGATACAGGGCGGCTTACTTATTTTTCAAATTTAGAATAGCAACAACAAGCAATGCGAATGTAAGTAAAATTTGCATTTCCTCATATGTACTCATAAGTATTTCCCCTTTCCGCAAGACTCGGAACGGGAACCAGCACGCCCCTCGGCTGCCCGGGTAAGTATATTATATTGTCAAAGTGCTGCCCCTACGGTTGGAATGTAGGGGCGCAATAATATTCAATTAAGTATATGTATAGATGCTTATTTATTAATGACAAATTTTATGTCATTTGCTGACCAAAAATCTGGTGAAACATTAATTTCAAAGTTTGAATAACTCACCGGAACTTGATAAGCGATCACTCCATTCATTTTCTTTCCGGCAGCAACACTTCCATCGAGTTGATTTTTGCCTTCTATTTCAGGAGCTTGTAATCCAAGTAAGTCTTGATTTAGAGAATAATCATCACAATATGCTTCAAAATTTGCGACAGAACTTATATTGATATCTGAGCTAGAATTATTAACAATTTCAAATTCAAGAAGTAAAAAAATGTTTCCTTCGTCTGGGGTTACATATTCACTCCCCTGTGATTCAGTTGCTGATATAAGTGTGACTTGAATATCTTTTTGTTCTGCTGTTTCGCCTACGCTAAATTCAGTTTTTTCTTCTTTCTCTGGTTCTTCTGTATTTTGTGTTTCTTTATTTGTTGAGTTTTCTGTGTTTTTTGGTTCCGTTGTTTCCACTTTTTTAGGAGTGTCATCCCCACCGGCAGCAGCTCCAATAATTGCAATTACAATTACTATAATTATAATCCATTTCAGCTTTCCACCTTGTTTTTTTCGACAATTAGGACACACTTTTGCATCAGCAGGTATTTCAGACTTGCAATGTTTACATAATTTTGTTTTTTTCTTTTCCATAATTTTCCTCCTAAAGGTAATATTTATTAAAACGCAGTAGCGGTTTAATTTATTTCAATATCTATTAAGGTTTGCTACTTTGATAAAATATTTTGCTGCATTTACAATATCCTTTTCAAATTCTAATGTTTCTTGAGAAGGATTGTACTTTCTCTTTTTAGGATTTCTTTTTATTTTATCTTGTAATTCTCTTATTCGTTTATTAAAGTTTGGATTATTCTTATTGCCGTATTTATGACCTAATTCGGTATACAATATAGCTTTTTCGTATTCATGATTGCTTTCATATAGTCTCGAGAATTTCATATATACATTCAGAGGCATATATGAAATAAATTTTTGCATAAATTCAGGAGTGATATAATCTATTGATTCTTCAAATTTTTGCAATGCTTTTTCACGAAATAGTGCACCTTTTGTTTCATAAGCGAGAGCACATGCAAATTTATCAATAGGATTTTCAGAGTCTTCATATAGTTGTATTAATATTTCCCACAGCACGTATCTTGGTTTATATTTGATTGGCTCATTTTCATTCGCAAATCCCATTGACCGTAATTCGATAGGATATTTTTTTTAACCACTTTTATAACATGTTTTATCGTATCAATTTCATGTTCTGAAAAGTTATTTAAATCATAACGATTATCATCTGTAACTATACTCTTCTCAGGATTTTGATACCATTTCATATCAGAGAAATATGTAGGCGCAGTATTTTTCACTTTTGCTGCCTTTGATCTTTCTGTTTTTAAAGAATTTAAAAATTTTCGTATCAATTCCATAATTATTCCATATCACCTATTATAATTGTTTGAATTTCATAATCATTTCATTATATCCAGCTAGGATAGCAATTTGAGTTTTACTATATCCTGGATTTTCTAATATTAAAGAATCTGGAATAAGTAATTCCGCAGCAAAAATGTTGGCTTCTTTTTCTATTTTAGCTGTTGATAGAAAAGTTTTGTTTCTAATAAAATAACAATTTTCTTTCTGGTGTAATACAGCGTGTCCTAGTTCATGAGCCATCACCATTTCTTTTTCAGGACTTTCAAGACTCGAATCTAAGAAAATGTATCTATGCTTTTTCAAGTACATATAGCATCCTTCACAACTAATATTTCCAAATTGGTATAGTATTCCAAGGTTATCAGCTATCTGAAAAGGATTTCTAGTTCCGAATCTCTTTACATAGTAAGCAACTAAGCACTTTATGTTTCTACTCACCATATCACCTACTTTTTATTTTTGTTTGGATTGTATTTTTCCTTGTTTATTAACTTTAAGCGTTTTAGCGCAATTTCTAATTCTTCTCTGAACAAATCGGTAGATTCTTTAGATAAATTTTCACCATTGTAAGCAGCTGGACCATATTCTTTAGATGTAAGTTTGTACATTATGGAATCAATATCCTTAGCAATATCTCGATTATCTTTCTTGGTTAATATCATATTTTTGTGTGATACATAATATATACTTCCAAAACTGATACCCGGTTTAATTCCATATTTTTTAACCAAAGCATTGTATAAATCATCTGGAATATTTTTTTTATAGGAATCGTTACCAAGCATCATAGCAACATAATCATCGAACATAACATGTTCTAAAGAAAAATTGTTTGCATTGACACTTCTTGAAAATAGGCACCTAAATATTTCAAGCTGAGCCTTATAACGTTCTTCAAATGTTAGTGTATTATCATCTCTAAGATTTCTATTTTCAGCTTTTATTCTTTCGTTTTCTATAGAGTTACAATATAGTACTCCAAATTTTTTTGTTGCTGCTTCCCACTTTAAATGTTCTTGCTTATGATAACTAATATCTTCGATGTCACTTTCATCATATTCAATTCCACATTTGGGGCAACGAATAATTTTTGAATTTCCAGATAGATACTCGACAGATACATTTAGGAATTTAGCGATTTTAATAAGTTTTTCCGTATTTGGCTTGCTCTTACCCTTTTTCCATTCGCTAAATACAGTTGAATTTATTCCAGTTTCTCTTGTTATGTCTGCGGGTTTGAGCCCTCTCTCAGCTAGTAGTCTGGCAAAAATTTCATACATTTAGTATACCTCCAAATATCTAGGAAATTCTAAAAAAATGCTTGACAATATCGGAAATCCTAGATATACTTAGAGCATGAATTAGGAAATCCTAGAATTTTAAATAAATATGTTTTGTGGTGATTCATATTATATAGGATTTTCTAACTAAAAGCAATAGAAAATTTAGGAAAGGAGGAAATTCATGTTTTCTTACAAAAAATATGAGGAATTATTGTCTAAAAACAATATAACTTCATACAAAGTTGCCAAGGACACAAAACTGTATTCAGCACTATTTTCAGAATGGAAAGTAGGCAAAAGTTGTCCCAAAATAGATAAGATTAAAATTCTTGCCGATTATTTTGGAGTATCTATTGAGTATTTCTTAGAGTGAGGAAAGGAGGAAATATGAAGAAAGAAAAGAAACCGCCAAAGATAACGGTTTCAGATGTGGGATTGGTAATGTCAATTATTACTCTGTTATTTGTACTTTCAGGGATATTTTTAAAATAATCCCAAGCGTCCACACAATTCAAGAAGAAAAGCAAGAAAAGCTATTACAACAGAAATCCAACCTTTAATATCAGCTTTTTGAGATTGTTTAGAAGCAATTTCAGATTGGATTTTTGCGGAATCAGCAATTTTCATGGAAGAATTAGCTAATCGCTCAGCAGAATCAGCTTTTTGCTCAGCGGAATCAGCAATTCTTTTTACGGAATTCATAAATTCTTTCTTTTGCTGCTGTTCTTCCTTAAAATTTTCAATTTCAATTTGAGAATGGTATGAATCGAGTGGATTTGATGGTATGAATCTCATGTTTTTTCTCCTTTTTGATAACAGTATAGGAAAAAATCAGGAGAAAAGCAAGATAAGGAGGCGGAAATGTACATACCAGAATTTGCCCTTGGATTTATCGCAGGGGCGGTAGTAGGAATCACGACATTAATCGTAATAGCACTTATCGCAAATAAAAGAGATAAGTAAAAAGCCCCGGCAGTGCTGGAACCACTACCGAGGCAACGCAACCAACTAACCTGTCTAGCTGTTTGCAAGATTATACTAACATATTTTCCTGCAAATGGCAAGAACAAATGTTCTAAAATTGGAGGAAAAGATGAAAAAAGAAGAAATCAAGACATGGAAAGAAGCAGAAGGATGGGCAGTAGAGGTTATCAGCCAAGAAAAAAGGAAGACAAGGAGATGGTTTATTGCATGGATTTTGACCTTGGCAGCATTGTTCGTGTCCAACCTAATATGGATATTTACATAGGAGGTGAAACATCTGAGACCAATTATACGGAGTGCAGAGCAGGCGGCTTATATCTTACAGATTCCCCCTCAGGCATTTCGGGAGCAGACAAAAAGGGGGAAAAATGTTTACAGCAGAGTAGCAAATACAAGCAAAAAGCGCAGGATTTACGAATTTTTCCCGTATGTTGCAGCGGAAGAATTAAAAGTACCGCTAGAAATATTGGAAAAGAGGAACCAAGAGTATGAAAAAGCTATTGAAGGACCCCGCTAGGGATATGGCGATCACGGGCCTGTTGGCATACCTGATTACCTGCTCAGGATTTTTTGAGTTTGGCCGGGTATCTCAAACAATCTGTACTTTTCTAGGGATGGCCTTGGTGATTTTGATCGTAGTGATCTGGTTGGAAAGTAAAAATGAGCCTCAGGGCAGCACCCCATAAGGCTCTAAATAAAAAAATACAGGTAAAAATACCTGTCTTTATCATAAAAGAAAGAGAGGGAAATGTCAAATGATTAAAGTAGATTACGAAGATTTCATTCGATTAATCAAAGCAGAAGAGAAACTGGAAATCATTAAAAGAATGACGGATAAAGATGAATGCATTCTTTCAAAAACATTGAAAAAGATTATTGGAGAATCAGATGAAAACGA
The DNA here is from genome assembly GCF_034356035.1 of Blautia hydrogenotrophica DSM 10507. Taxonomy (NCBI): domain Bacteria; kingdom Bacillati; phylum Bacillota; class Clostridia; order Lachnospirales; family Lachnospiraceae; genus Blautia; species Blautia hydrogenotrophica. The sequence continues at coordinate 2,154,839 of NZ_CP136423.1, read as the reverse complement.
ATAATCCAGTATTCGATGCGGAAAGGCACGAACAGACGGACCGGGATTTTATTCTTTGTGATCTTTGCGAACAGCCCATATACCGGGAGGACAGCTTTTACAATGGCGACATGGTGTATGAGATCAATGGGCTGTCGGTCTGCGAAGACTGTATTGGCGATTATATACGATCACTAGGAAAGGAGCTGAGTTGATGGATAATACAGAACGAATTTCCAGGCTGTATGATCTGATGGATGAGCAGCTTTCAGAAATTAATGATAATCCAGTTTATGAGCAGTATCGCAGCCGGTCAATTTCAAATTATGCGCAAGCAATAAAAACGTTGATGGAGGTGGACAAAAATGAGCGACAGGTGGGAAATACATATTCCTGCAAGAAATAGAGAACGTTTGCCAAAGGGATGCTAGGCAGTCGTTAGAGTTTCCGCAGAAGCGTACAATGCGCTTATTGACATTTACAACGAGTCAACTCTTTCCATGAAGGAAATCGCAACGATTTTGATTTTGGAAACGGCGGACAAAGTAGTATATGACAAAGGAGAGGAAGATCAGTGTCAAAAGTAATCTGCATTGCAGGGGAATCTGGTTCCGGCAAAACAACGAGTATGCGGAATTTAGACCCCAAAACGACGTTGTACATAGACTGTGATAAAAAGGGGCTGTCGTGGAAGGGATGGAAGCAGCAGTATAACACAGAAAACAAGAATTATATCAAGACAGATTTTGTACAGCAAGTGCTTATTGCATTAAAAAAGCTGGAAACAGACTGGAAGGATAAAAAAGTAGTTGTTATTGATACTCTTAACGGGCTTATGATAGCGGACGAAATGCGTCGGAGTAAGGAAAAAGGGTATGACAAATGGGTTGATCTAGCCGCTTGTGTCTGGGATTTAGTATGCTATGCCTATGAATTACGAGACGATCTGACAGTAATTTTTACAGCCCATACCCAGACAGACCATGACGAAGCAGGCTATATGTTTACTCGCATTAAAACATCCGGGAAGAAGCTGGACAAGATTGTGCTGGAAAGTAAGTTTACTACGGTACTTCTGTCAAAGTGTGTGGATGGGAAATACCTTTTTGAGACCCAGGCGAAGAATAGCACGGCCAAGAGTCCCCTAGGAGCTTTCGAAAGTTTTGAAATTGAAAATGATATTGTAAAAGTAATTGAAGCATTGGAGGAATTTTAATGGAAAAATTAAATGGATATGACAAAGCACAGGCGTATTCCGAACAGGAGAAACTTCCGGTAGGAGGTTACATTCTGAAAATCTTAGACGTAAAATACCAAAAAAATGACTGGGGCAAAGTAATCATTTTATCTTTCGATATCGAAGAAGGTGAATACAAAGGATTTTTCGCAGCCAATTATAAGGCGCAAACGCAGGAAGATAAAAAGTGGAAGGGTACATACAGACTCCGTGTTCCAAAGGACGATGGTTCGGAACAAGATAATTGGAAAATGAGACGATTCAAAACGGTTATGCTGAATTTTGAAGATTCTAATCCGGGCTACCGTTGGAATTGGGAAGAATGGACATTGAAGGGAAAATTTATTGGAGCTTTGTTTAACAACAAAGAATATGAATTTGACGGCAGGCATGGGTTCTTTACAAACTGCCACAGTCTGGTAACAGTAGAAAAAATCCGTTCCGGCAAGTTTACGATTCCGGAAGATACTCTTTTGAAAGAAAAGAGAGACAACGGATATCCAACAGGAAGTACCCCTGGCATAGATGGATTTATGAATATCCCAGACGGAATTGATGAAGAACTGCCGTTTAATTGAGAGGAATGAAAATGACACCATTTGATTTGGAAAAATGCCTGGACAGTATGGTGCTTCTGGTTGATACAAGAGAGCAGCCGACAGAACGGTTAAAAAGGAGAATAGAACAGACAGGGCTGCCTTATGAGCGGAAAAAGTTGGAACAAGGGGATTATTCTTGCAAATGTACTTTGCCGGACGGGGAGGAATTAGACCTCTCCGGCAAGGTGGCAATCGAAAGGAAGATGAACCTGGATGAACTGTGTTTATGCTTTGGAAAGGAGCGGAAGCGTTTTGAAAGAGAGTTTGAACGTGCCAGGGAGTCCGGGTGTAGGATTTACCTTTTGGTGGAAGGCGGGAACTGGGAGAAAGCTTACAACGGCAAATACCGGAGTCTCTACAATGCGAAAGCCCTGGTTGCCAGTATTGACGCTTTTCGGGCAAGGTATGGTATGCAGTTAGACTTCTGCAAAGAGGAGACGACGGGAAGGTTAATCAGAGACATTCTGTACAGGGAGTTGAAAGAGCATTTACAAGGGTTAGAAAAATGACTAAAGAAGAAATAAAAGAAAGATATTCTATGCGGGAAATTATAGCCAGATACGGATTATATCCGAATCGGTCAGGATTTATTTCCTGTCCTTTCCATAAAGGAGACAGAGAAGCGTCCATGAAGATCTATGATAAGGATTTTCATTGTTTTGGTTGCGGGGCCAATGGAGATATTTTTTCGTTTGTTCAGCGGATGGAAGATATTTCTTTTCGGGAAGCGTTCCAGTCTCTTGGAGGGACTTATCAAAGCCCCACATTTTCTTCTCAGCTTGCAATATACCGGGCAAAAAAAAGACAGGAAATGAGACAAAAGAAGAAAGAACGAGAAGCACAAGAGCGCCTACTCAATATCAAAAAAATAGGAGCATTCCAAGAACAACTGAAAAAGTTGCAACCATTAAGTGAGGAATGGTGCGAGTGTTACAATGCCCTGCAATATCAACTCTACGTACATGGAGAGTTGAACGGAATACCGTATTGAAAGAAAAGAGGTGAGGCCCATGGTTCCATTGAACCAACTGACGAAAGAAACCATACTAAAAGCCGATATTCTGGAAGAGGTATTCGATCAAGAAGATGAACTATACCGAGCGGAATTATTAGCATCTTTAGGGCTGCGGGCAAAAGAATTAGGGTGCAAGACGGAATTTTCTGAAATGGTGAAAGCTTGCAAAAGAGTAGAACGGGAAATGAAAAAGAAAAAAATGCGGATTTGCACTCTGGAGAATTGGACGAACTTTTCCGACAGCCCATATGAACAGATGCAGTGCCGTGGGTGGATTGCGACAGATGAGAAAATATACAAAGAAAATCCTTTTGGATATACGGACATTTTGGCTTGCTACCATCCTATTTTACCCTTGGAACGAATGAAAAACCTGGAAACTGGGGAAGAACAAATAAAACTAGTGTATAAGCGCAATGGACGCTGGAGCGAAATGATTGTCCCTAAGACTATGATTACATCCGCAAATAAAATCGTGTCTCTTTCAGGGCGCGGGATTTCCGTCACATCGGAAAATGCCAAGTATCTGGTCCAGTATTTAGCTGACGTGGAGAATGCCAACGAAGATTATATAAAAGTCCAGTATTCTAGCAGTAAGTTGGGGTGGATAAAAGATGATTTTTTACCGTATGATACAGAAATCATCTTTGATGGAGACACACGATTCAGGCAGCTTTTTGAAAGCATTGAGGAACACGGAAGCCGGGAAAAATGGTTTAATCATGTCAAGCAGCTTCGCAGATCTGGCCGTATGGAGATCAAATTTATGCTGGCAGCGTCATTTGCGAGTGTTCTCATTTATTTGCTCGGTGGACTGCCATTTTTTGTAGACCTGTGGGGAGAAACAGAAGGAGGAAAATCCGTAACACTGATGTTAGCCGCATCAGTCTGGGCAAATCCAGATGAAAGCCGGTATATTGGAGATTTTAAGACTACAGATGTGGCTCTGGAAGCGAAAGCGGATATGCTGAACCATTTACCGATGATTTTAGATGATACCAGCAAAACGTCTGCCAGAATCCGGGATAACTTTGAGGGAATTGTGTATGACCTTTGCTCAGGGAAAGGGAAAAGCAGGTCAAACAAAGAGCTTGGGATTAACCGGGAAAACCGATGGAAAAACTGCATCCTAACCAATGGAGAGCGCCCTCTTAACAGCTATGTCAATCAAGGAGGGGCAATCAACCGGATACTGGAAATAGAATGCGGCGAAAAAATATATGATAACCCGCAGCAAACCGCAAATTTGCTAAAACAAAATTACGGCTTTGCTGGGAAAGCGTTTGTGGAACTGATAAGAAAAATCGGCATTGAAAAAATACGAGAAATGCAAAAAGAAATCCAACTCCAGCTATTTGATGATGACAAGATGCAAAAGCAGGCTATTTCTCTGTCGATTGTACTTGTGGCAGACAAGATTATTACGGAACAGCTTTTTAAAGATCAGCAGTATTTGTCTGTCAATGAAGCGAAAGCGGTCCTAGTAGACCGAAACGAGTTATCAGACAATGAAAGGGCTTACCGTTATATTCTGGACAAAGTATCCATGAACGATCAGAGGTTTGACACAGATACCAAATGTGAAAAATGGGGCATGATCGAAAATGGATATGCAATCATCTATAATTCAGCCTTTGACGATCTGTGCAGAATGGGCGGTTTCTCCAAAAAATCTTTTTTGTCATGGGCAGACAGAAAATCATTGATTCAGACTCAAGCCGGAAAGCTGACAAAAGTAAAGAAAATTAATGGGCAATCCTGCCGGTGTGTCTGGATAAAGATGGATGATGGAATTCAAGTGGATAAAGATGGGTTTATGACGGTTGATGAAGACACACAGATGGAGCTTCCGTTTCGATAAGGGTTACACGTTACACCGGTTACATGAAATTTTCGCCCTATATATAAAATAAAAAAATGAAATCATTTCTTTTGTTTTTGTCCTATATAGAGAAATAGGGTGTAACTGTGTAACCAAAGAATAAGAAGCATGAAAAATACAGTAAAAACAAGGGATTTTAAGGGCACACAAAAAGTGTTACCAAAAAAAGAAAATGGTAACTTGTGTATCTTAGGAGGACAGATGGCAGGTGTAAATAAACAGGACATCCCATTAGAAGCCAGGTTTATGACAGAATTTTGGGATATGGTAAAGAAATTTTGGATTCCAGAGGATGCAGATGAGTACTGGAAAGGGCTAAGTGATTACGCGAATCGGCTTTATGAAAAATATCCCACAGACTTTTGCAAGGGGCAAATCGTAGCATACGCAAAATATCTTAATGAAAAATATCAAAAATTGAAAAAAGAATAAGACAAGAGGTGAGCATGTGAGAATCATCATTGATGAGAAATACTTTATTGAAACGGACCGGTTAAATTATATTTTGAAAGAGAAATGTATAGCAAAGAAGAGTGGAAAAGAGATATATCGTACAGTTGGGTATTATGGCAGTATGACAGCTTTGGCGGAAAGATATCTGGAAGAGCGACAAAAAGCGATTATGGACGATTCTACGGTTAATCTGGATGAATATGTAAAATTGGTTGAGGAAAGCAATCAAAAGGCTGTATCGAGCTTATACGATGTTTTACGGCTATATCCGATGAAAGGGTGAAATACTATGAATAAAATGCGGGAATATGAACGAGGGCGGGAAGATGGACTGTCTCTTGGATTGCGGATTGTAAGAGAAGGCGGACTGGAAGCCCTGGAAAATGAAATCCGGTTCCGGAACATTTCTGGAATACATACTTCTTTGGCCGCGAAAGATCTGGACAAAGCCAGTGAGAAGATCAAGGAAATGACTCTGGATACCTTTACCATCATTGGAATTGCGGCATTGCATGATGCGTTCGGCTTTGGAGAAAAACGCTGCCAAAGATGGATGGACAAGGTGATGGAGGGCGCGGATTACCTGGTGGATGGTCTGGCAACTTGGGAAGATTATATTAACAGCATTAAGGAAAGGCTGAATCTGGATTTGCAGATTCGATGGAATAAGTAAGGAGAGGGCAATGATTGAGATTGAAAACATGATTGATGAACGGCAGCAGAAGCTTCGCCAGATCGCAGACCACTACCAGGAAAAGCAGCTTTGGAAGCTGGCAGAGGAGTGCGGCGAGCTGGTCCAGGCATTGAGTAAGCATGCATTGACAGGAGACAAGCGTCCAGTGATCGAAGAGATCGCGGACGTAAAGAATGTGGCTCCGCAGGTGGAATATTTGCTAGGGATTGAGGATGATGTGGAGCCGATGATGGAGTATAAGCTTGACCGGACGATCAAAGAAGCAGAAGAGCAGCAGAAGCATGGAATAAACGAGCAGGAGAGGACGGTGTAGAAAAATGATAAAGCGAAACGGTTATATGGTATTCACAGCAGACGATGAAGAACCCGATTGCGGTAGGTGCGATAATTGCGATTCAGATAGTGAGTATTATTGTGTTCATTCATGTGGTCCTGAACATGGCTGGAATGGATATGAGAGAACAGAAAAGGACGGTGCAGAAGAATGACAGAGAAAGAAGCGATACAGCAATTAGAATTTGACCGAGAGATGATACTTTTTGACCCAACAACAGGTGAAAACATGACTCTTGAAGTTGTAAAGGCATTGAACAAAGATAATTACTTCACCTATCTTGCAGACGGAATAGCAATCTTGGCACTCAAAGAAATCCAGCAGTACCGGGAGATCGGAACCGTGGAAGAGTGCCGGGAGGCGAGAGAGCGTCAGAATCCGGAAAAAGTAATAGATATATGTGGAGCATTGGGTGAAAAATATGGGTGTCCTGAGTGTGGTAGTAGTTTGGACGATACAGATTTATTCGCAGGAAATTGTAAATGGTGTGGGCAGAAACTTTGCAAATGAGAGATTAGAATGAGGAAGAAAGAAAAGGTAATGTGAATGAGCAGAGAAATTTTATTTAAGGCAAAGCGCAAGAACTGGCGTGAGTTGCCGAAAGAGGGAAATGCGATAGACAACACAGAGATATTACAGGAGGTGTGAGATGGGAGAAATCAGATTGGAGCCTTGCCCGATATGTGGGAAAGAAGTTTTTTCAGAATTTAAGCATATAGGGAGAAATTGTTTAACAGAAATATATGACCTCAGAGTTAGGTGCAATAACTCGAAATGTGGCTTAGAAAAACATCACAAAATTGAATTGGACAATGAATCATTCGATAGCCTTTTGAAAGAAATAAAACTTGCAGTTGATGGGTGGAACCGCCGGGCAGGACAGGAGGGTGAACAGAATGAGTAGTACGAAAGCAAGAATCTATGATGACTGTCTGGAACACGAAAGCGCTATATGGGAATATGTAGAGCAGTTGGGAGATCAGAGAATTAAGAATTATGAGACTGGGAAAATTGAAGACCTAGATTTGATAATTCCAATTTTGAACAGCATTGCGAATGAGATTGAAAGATACAGGGAGTATATACGGGAGGTCAAGAATGAGTGATGATTTAATCAGCCGGAAAGCGGTTATAGCTGCTGTAGACAGGCACACAAGAGAAGACGGCACTCTTGATGATGATATTTCTGTGATTTTAGAAGAAGTCGAGACAGCTTTTGACAAGGAAAAGGTAATTGAGGAAATAAAGTCATGGGAGAAAGCGTCACATGACGCAGGAATACAAAGCAACTATGCCGGATTAGACAATAAGGCAAGCGGATATTATCAAGAATCACTGGCATATCACAGATCCGTTGAGATCGTCAAGAAAGGCGGGATTGAATGAGCAAAGGAATTATTGTGGTGGATATGCCGGAAAGATGCAACCAATGTAAATTTTGGTTTGCAAAAGCAACCGTACCAATAGAATACAGGTGTATGGGATTGCAAAAAGAAATAACGGAGAAGAATCTTACTGAAGAAAAACCAGATTGGTGCCCGATAAAAGAAGCGCCAATAAAATTAGAATAACTAAGATCGCCGCACAGTATGGTAGATTTTCAGCGAAAAGGATTTGTGAGAGGCTGGAACGCCAGTATTGATGAAATTTTAGGGAAGGAGTAGTCAAATGAGTGTACGTGATACATACTTAAAAGATTACGGACTATCAGAAGAGGATGTGAGAAAGATTATTGCGTATTGCCGCAAAGCAAAAGGCTATGAACAGCGCTTGCTATTAGAGGCAGCGCAGAACACATACCCTGAGATCGCGCCGTATCTCTTCCTGAACCTGACTACCGGTCTTGGTTACGATCGAATGGGTAACATTCCAATGCAGCGTAAGGATTTCCAGGGATACCGCCGGAAGACGATAGAGACGTATAACAGGTATATGATATTGACTGGGAAATGCATGATATAAAAAAAGGCTCCTTAATTGGAGCCTCCTTACATTTTTCCGTTCAATAACGGACAGTTCTCTTTTGTACATTCATTGTTACTACCTGTACATTTTAATCTTCCAGGTATAAAGGATTTCTTTCCTAAATCCGAGGAAACAATCATATCTCTTATGGCAGTAACTTTTATCTTTCGTGTGGGGCAAGTGAATGTTTGCATTTAATCACCTCACAATTAAAAATACTACTTGCATATTTATTATATCATTATACTAAATGAATGTAAATAATAAAATATGGGTACAACGAAACCACCCCACATGCGGTAAAATATAATTAAGAATACTGTGTGTGGGGTGATTTTTTGAATCTGAATAGTATCATGCGAAGGCTACAACGTGCAATTTTGCAGAAGAATCTGGTTATTAAGATAGGCACAACGCAATTTTACAGCGCAGAGCAGAAACGCATGATAACTATATATATCCTCAGTACACGGGTATTGCAGAAGAATCAGCGTGACGAATGGAAAGAAAAGGACTATGAGATACTGCGGAGTGCGTCGCAGATAGAGATTGTGAATTGTTTAAATGATATATGGCAGGCGGTGAGAGAATGAAACAGATAGAATTGAACATAAGAGACAGTAATATAACAAAACTTGGATTTATAAAATGCACAGATTGCGAAGAGCAGGTTATTTGTCCTCATGCATTTTGCCGGGAAGGCTGCCGAACTGCGGAAACATTAAAAGAAATTCACTGGGAAAAAAGGACGGTGGGTAAATGAATCTCACACCAAAGCAGAAAGCCTTTGCGGATGAATACCTGATATGCGGAAACGCGACTGAGGCGGCGAGGAAAGCAGGATATAAGCAACCACATGTTCAAGGTAGCCAGAACTTAGAAAAACTTAGCGTTTCGGCATATATAGCAGAACGCCAGAAACAGATTGATAATTCCCGCATAGCAGATGTAAAAGAGGTGCTAGAGTTTTATTCTTCTGTCCTGCGTGGAGAAATAAAAGACCAGTTTGATATGGACGCAGCTCTTTCTGATAGACTTGCGGCAGGTAGGGAATTAATGAAACGATATGACAAGTCAGACGATGGAAAGAAAGACGCTCTTACGAAGTTGGACGAAGTGTTGAAAGAGATAGGCGGTGTTATCTAATGGGATATACGGTATATAAGCACACAAATAAAATAAATGGAAAGGTATATATCGGTATTACATCCAGAAAACCCGAGGATAGATGGGAGAATGGGAATGGGTATTATGGACAACCGTTCTATAATGCTATATCAAAATATGGGTGGAATAATTTCATTCATGAAATTCTGTTTGAAAAATTAACCGAAGAAGAAGCAAAGGAAAAAGAAATTGAACTTATAGAATTATATAATTCTTCAAATTCAAAGTATGGATACAATGCTTCAAAAGGCGGCGAAAGCGCAAATGGAATGAAACATTCAAAAGAAACCAAACAAAGAATAAGCGCTTCCCTTAAAGGGCGTGAATCTCCTGCAAAAGGTAAACACTGGAACGAAGAAAGCAGAATGAAAATTTCAGGAGAAAATTCATCTTGGTTTGGCAGGAAACATTCAGAAGAAACTAAAGAAAAAATGCGTGAATCATACCGTTATCGAATTACTGATGAATCAAGAAAGAAAATGAGCAAAAACAGGAGAGGAAAACTTTCTGGAAAGGATAATCCTCATGCTAAATGTGTTATTTGCATAAATACCGGAAAAGTATATGACACAATAAAAAGTGCCGCAGAGGATACTGGGGCTAATCAATTTAAAATAAGTGATGTTTGCCGAGGTGCAAGAAAACATACTTCTGGGTTGAGGTTTAAATATGCCGATTAGCAAAATGCAAAGAGAATACCTTGACAATGCAAACAGAAGATGGTGCTTTAAGACTGGAGCGACCCGAAGCGGGAAAACATATATTGATACATTGTGTGTTATTCCTAAACGTATACGTGCAAGAATCGGAAATCCTGGACTTGCTGTAATACTTGGGGTGACAAAATCCACCATAGAGCGTAATATCTTAGAGCCTATGCGGAATATCTGGGGTACCGATCTTGTCGGAGAGATAAACAGTCAGAATATCTGTTATCTTTTCGGGGAACGCGTTTATTGTCTGGGCGCGGAGAAAGTCAGTCAGGTATCAAAACTCCGGGGAAGCTCTATCAAATACGTTTACGGAGACGAGGTTGCAGACTGGAACGAAGAAGTTTTTGAAATGCTTAAATCCCGTCTGGACAAGCCGTATAGTTGCTTTGATGGGGCGCTGAACCCACAAGGCCCTAACCACTGGCTGAAAGAGTTTTTGGATAGTGATTTTGACATCTACTGTCAGAAGTACACGATATTTGATAACCCGTTTTTGGATAAGAAATTTGTCGAAAACCTCTGTAAAGAGTATGAGGGTTCCGTATATTACAAGCGGTATATTCTGGGCGAATGGGCGCTTGCCGAGGGGCTTGTATATCCGATGTTCAGCCGGGAAAAGAACGTTGTCGGCGGAGAAGTGGAATACAAGCGAGGACATCAATACTATGTGTCTATCGACTATGGTACAGTCAATCCATTCGCGGTTGGTATATTCGATTTTGACGGGCGCAGCAGCACAATGATTAAAGAACTGCACTATTCCGGCAGAGATAGGGACAGGCTGGATAATGAGGGATATTACAGCAAGTTGGAAACGCTTATAGGCGATTTGCCGATAGAATATATTGTTGTTGACCCTTCTGCCGCTGGATTTATTGAGACTATCAAAAAATACGGTAAATATATCGTAAAAGGTGCAAACAATGACGTACTGAACGGCATACAGGAAGTAACAAAGTATCTGAATTATGGGATATTGAAAATCCATGATAGCTGTACGGAAACATTAAAAGAGTTCCAACAGTACGCATGGGACGACGATAAACCAAAGGATGAAGTGATAAAAGAAAACGATCACCACATGGATTTGATACGGTATTATATCTGGACGGTGGCAAGGCAGTTGAATAGGTGGATTGTATAGGAGGTAAGTTATGTACATGGCATTAACCGAAGAACAGGCGAAGAAAATCAGAGGCTTGGGAATATCTGTGATTGAATGGAAAAGGTGCATACGCAACAATGTAAATGTTGGAATTTATGCAATAAACAAAGCTGCTGAAAAAGCAGCACAGGCATGGAAGAAAATCTTAGATGTCATAAATGATTTTGTTGACATGGCAAAATTGGTTATTGAAGAAATCAAAGAAAAATTTCACTTTCCTGTGTCACGTCGGTATAAGTTCGTGAAGATTCTCGGTGCTATGGGATATGACAAACAGCGTGTATGGACGTTGACAAGGCATACACGGCTTGCAAGAAGTAATTGTTAAGGAGTGAAGAAAGTGGGGCTGATAACATGGATAAAGGCGGTGTGGAATAGATTGTTCAGGAAAGAGATAGAGGAGCGGTTTCAGGCGGATATACAGCTTTCTTCTGTTATGGAATCGGCGATAAATAAATATTACAATATCACAGCCGGAAAGTCGCCGTGGTTAGACCCGGACGACGACATAGAGAGTATCAACTTTGCTGGGTACATCAATGACGTGACAGCCGGGCTTGTAACGCTTGACTTAGGCATTGATATTTCCGGCGGAGAGCGTGCGGAGTATTTGCAAAAACAGGCTGATTATGTACTGGCGGTTATTACAGACAAGGTGTCGGAGGCGTTGGGGAATTGTGGCATTATGTTTAAGCCGAATGGAAATGACGTGGATTACATAGAGCCGGGGAACTTTGCACCGACAGAGACAGATAGCAACGGAAATATTCTAGGCTGTGTATTTCAGAGCCAGATAGATCGGGGAGATTGGCGTTATACCCGGTTAGAGTGGCACAGATTCGAGAATACCACGTTAGAGGACGACACGGAGGGAAAAGTATACCGCATTACCAACTACGCTTACAAAGCAAGAGCCGGAAGAATGGCTACAAACCAGTTGAGTATAGGAGACCCTTGCAAGCTGACAGAAGTCAGGGAATGGGCGAACATTGAACCGGATATATCTCTGCTGAATGTGGAAATGCCGCTGTTTGCGTATTTTAAGAATCCGGCGCCGAATCGCATTGACCGGACAAGCCCGTTAGGTGTTCCGGTGTGGCATAATGCGCTGAAAGAATTAAAAGACCTTGATATAGCGTGGAGTAGAAAGTCTGGAGAAACCGAGGATAGTAAACATATGACCTTCTTGCCGCAGTCAGCTATTAGATATGCGGAGCAACATAATATAAAATTACCGCGATTCCTGAAAGGCGTTGAAATGGGTGTGGGTGTAGAAAAAGACAATATGGTGCATGAGCACGTATCAACTTTACTCACAGAGCAGCGTATTAAGGATATAAATTCTATCCTTTCCATGATTTCAACAAAATGTGGATTCTCTCAAGGTATGTTTGCACTAGACGAAAAGACAGGAATGATGACGGCGACACAAGTAGAGGCAGACGATCAGGAGACAATCAGGACAATCAAAAATATCCGTGACGCATTGCAGGACACAATTACACAGCTTTTATATGGCTGTAATGTTATGGCAGACCTTTACATCAATACGCCGCCGGAATTATGGGAAACGCTCAAAGAGGGCATGTCCTTTAGTTTTGGAGATATTACATACAACTATCAAGAGGACATGGCGAACTGGTGGAAATACAGGATTCAGGGGGATGTGCCGCCGTGGATGTATTACGTGAAGTTTGAAAAAATGAGCGAAGAAGAAGCGAAGAAAATGATTGAAGAAGCGCAGCCAAAAGAGGATACGCTTTTCAATAAATTCAAGGAAGAATAAAGGAGAATGATTATGAAGAATAAAGAGTATTGGATTAACTGGGCAAAGGCGGCAGGAATAAGAGCTGTTAAAACAGTGGCGCAGTCGGCTATTGCGGCTATTGGAGCGTCTGCTATGATTTCAGAGGTTGATTGGGTAGTGGTAGCGTCTACCGCTGTACTGGCGGGCGTGGTGTCGATTCTGACAAGCATTACAGGATTGCCGGAGGTAAGTGTACCGGAAATCGAAACGGAGGAATAGACTATGAAGTATAGGAAAAGGCCAGTTGTAATTGAAGCGTTCCAGTATGATGGAGACATGATAAATTCTAGTGGGAAACCATATGTTCCAGAATGGGCAATTAGTGCAGTGAATAATAATACCATGTACTATGATGGATCAGAGTTGTTTATTCACACCCTCGAAGGTGACCACCATGTAACAGAGTTGTTTATTCACACCCTCGAAGGTGACCACCATGTAACAGTAGGAGATTATGTTATTCAAGGTATAAATGGAGAATTATATCCATGCAAACCTGATATTTTTGAAAAGACATACGAGGCGGTTTAATGCTTACACCAGAATACCTATACCGCATAACCGAAGGGGCTGAGGATATTGCTTCCCAGCTTCATAAAAATATATTGGATAAGATTATAGCCCGTATGATGGCAAGAATCGGACGGGGCGAGGACTATCTTCTTACCGCAACAGACAAATGGCAAATTGAAGTATTGCAAGAGGCTGGCTATCTTCTGGAAGATATACAAAAAGAGCTTTCCGACAAGACCAAGAAACAGGTGCAGGAAATTAAAGAAGCTATGGAAGAAGCAGGAGTAACAGCCTTGCAGTGGGACGATAAAATCTATCAGGCCGCTGGACTGTCTCCCGTTCCTCTCCTGCAATCTCCGGCACTTATGCGTATCATGCAGCGGAATTATGAAGCTACCGCGGGGGAATGGCGTAACTTCACTAAGACTACCGCAAACGAGGCTCAGAGGCTTTTTATCAATCAGATGGACAGCGCTTATAATATGGTTGTTTCTGGGGCTGTATCGTACACAGAAGCTGTCAGAGACGTTATAAACGATGTGTCGGAAGTAGGAATGAAAGTTAGTTATCCATCCGGGTATAAGCTGTCTATTGAATCCGCAACAATGATGATCGTTCGGACTGGTATATCTCAGGCGGCGGCAGAAGTATCATTGGAACGTATGAAAGAAATGGACTGGGATATTATCCTTGTTTCCTCTCATCTGGGCGCTCGTGTCGGAGACGGAGGGCAAAATCCAGGAAACCATAGCTGGTGGCAAGGGAAATTTTACAGCCGAAGTGGAAAAGATAAGAGATTTCCTCCGTTTTCAGAAACAGGGTATGGCACTGTTACAGGGCTGTGTGGTGCAAATTGCCGGCACTCTTTCGGTACAGGAGACGGAGAAAACAATCCGTTTGAACAATACGACAGCGAGGAAAATCGGAAAGCTTATGAAAAACAGCAACGGCAACGAGCATTAGAACGTCGTGTGCGTGATACAAAACGGAAAATCCAGAATATGCAGACCGCTATTGATAATTGCCGCGATGAAAAGCTGAAATTTGAGTTGCAGCAGGAGTTTGACAGAAAGTCTTATCTGCTGAAAAAGCAGAACACCGCATACAAGCAGTATTGCGAAGATAATAATTTAAAGCCTTATGCGGAAAGATTAAAAACGGCGAAATGGGACAGAGAACAGGCTATGAAAGCGGCAGGAGCGGCAAGGCGGTATCAAAATGCGAAAGGAGTATAATTATGCAGTGTGTGGTTAGGACTTATATAGACAAATACACAAATCCTACATCATCACTTTCAAGAAAATTGAGAGAGGGATATAAGGTTTTGATGGTTAATCGAATTGGAAGTGGAGACTATGAACGCTTAGAATATATTTTGGAGAAAAAAGAAAATGAGCAGATGGAAACCATACAACCCTAATCCGCGTGCTTCCAATGTCGGAGATTGTACCGTCCGAGCAATCAGCAAAGCATTAAATCAGGACTGGGAAACGACCTATGCCGGACTGTCTTTCATGGGATTTTCTTTGTCAGATATGCCCTCGGCTAATCATGTATGGAGCGCGTATCTCCGCCGTAAGGGATTCCGGCGACATCTGGTAGACGACCACAATCAGGATATATACACTGTCCGAGATTTCTGCGAGGACAACCCAAAAGGAACTTACATACTGGCGATTGACGGTCATGTGGTATGTGTGCAGGACGGGTATTATTGGGATTCGTGGGATAGTGGGAACGAGATACCAATATATTACTGGGAGAGATAAACATGGAAAGATGCAGAACATGTAAACATTTTTCAGCCCTTATTGTGGTGCCGTCGGGAATTGGAGAGTGCGAGTATTGCCAGAAAAATCATTGTATATATTGTAACCATTACGGAAGATATTGCAGAGATTACGAACGAGGGGAAAATGATGGGGGCAAATGTGCAGATGAATATGACGATGAAGATTAAGAAGCGGAGGTCTAACGCATGGACGTAATGGACATTATACAGACAATACTTGCAATCTGCGGCGGTATCTCTGTTGTCGGCGGTGCAGCTGCAATAATTAAAAAATGGATTGCCCCTGCAGTGAAATTGAATGATCGGGTAAAGGTATTAGAAGAACACGACAAGAATGACTTTCAGGCGATAAACGATATAAAAGAGCGTGATGGTCTTATTATGGAAGCACTTATTAATATGCTAAATAGCCAAATTTCTGGGAATAACATAGACCAGTTAAAAAAAACGAGGGACAAGCTTATCTCTTATCTATCTCAGCAACAGTAAGGAGAATGCTTTTGAAAGTGTATGATTTTACGGTGCCGGAGCTAAATTACTTCCGAGCGTATTGCAATTTCACATCTGATGAACGTACACTTTTTGAGTATCGTGCCAGAAATATTCCGCTTGAACAGTGTGCGGAGCTGATGAATGTAAGCGTATCGACCATTAAGCGGTTGAGCAGGAAAGTGAATAATAAGATTATAAGGGTGTGCTGATATGGAATATATTACGACATCAGAAATATCGAAAGAAACGGGAGTAAATTACAAGACTTGCTTTAAAGTATTAGATGCGTTGGCAAGAAAGAAATATTTGAAAATAAGATATATTTCTATATGCCCTAAATGCCATACTATTTACAAAGAATATGAAAGCCTTAATGATATTCCTAATAACTTTTCATGTGAGAAATGTAAGGAAAACATAATGGATATTTTTAGTAATACCTATATCACGTTTTCAAAGTGGTAATACTTTTATGATACTTTTCAAGGACTTTGACGAACTGTCAGAGTTCTTTTTTTATGCGTAAAATTAAGTCAAGAAAAGACAAGGTTTAGTCAAGAAATTAGTCAAGACCGGAGGGATAACATGGCATTACCGCTTTATGGATATAACCCGTATCAGTTCGGGCAGGTGAATCCGTTGCAGCCGCAAATGGACAGGTTAGCACAAATGCAGGCACAGTATCAGCAGCCGCCACAACAGCAACAGAATGTAAATCAGGGAATCCTTTGGGTACAGGGAGAAGCCGGAGCGAAGTCCTATCTTGTGGCTCCTAACACAAGTGTGCTTCTGATGGACAGCGAAAATTCACAATTTTACATCAAGACAACAGACCAGGCGGGTATGCCTACTCTCCGTACTTTTGTATATCAGGAAGTAACCGGAACGCCGCAGAATGCCCAGAAACAGACGGAAACAAACCTAGACGATAAATATGTCACTCGGCAAGAATACAACGATTTACGGGGAAAATACGAGGAACTATACGGACTTTTGGAAACGGCCACAAATCCGGAAAGGAAAGGTGATTGATATGCCTAACCCATTATTCAATGCGCTTGTTGGTGGGAGAATGTCGGGGAATGGCCCCCTGAATATGCTTCAGCAGTTTCAAAAATTTAAACAGGATATGCAGGGGAAAAACCCGAAGGAAGAAGTCAGCCGTCTTTTACAGTCTGGAAAAATCAATCAGCAGCAGCTCAACCAGATTCAGCAGATGGCTCGGCAGCTTCAAGGGATTTTGAAATAGTACATAAATCAATGGCCATGATTTTGTAAATACATTGTAAAGGAGAAACATTATGACAGACGGATTAACTGCTTCTGATGTTGCTGTATTAACTGGCAACAATGGAAGAAATAATGACGGCTGGGGTGGAGACGGAGCATGGTGGATTATATTGTTCCTCATTTTTGGCGCTTTTGGCTGGGGCGGTTACGGCAACGGCTGGGGCGGAAATGGTGGAGCAAATTCTCCAGCGTTCCAAGGCTATGCGACACGTGCTGATCTCGATGCAGCGCTGTCCACACAAGGAATCGAAAGCGGAATCCAGAATATTTCTACACAGCTTTGTAACGGATTTGCGGGAGTAAACTCCAACATTTCTAATCTAGGCTACCAGTTACAGGATTGTTGCTGCCAGACACAAAGAGCTGTTGATGGTGTAAATTATAACATGGCAATGCAGACAAACACATTGCAGCAGGCTCTTTGTAGTGGATTCCGCGATGTAATTGACAGTCAGAATGCAGGAACACAGCGTATTATTGACACGATCACTCAGGATAAGATTCAGTCCTTGCAGACTGAGCTTCAATCCGCACAACTTCAGCTTGCGAATGTAAGTCAAACGAACAATATCATCAACACATTACGTCCGACTCCGGTTCCGGCTTATATTACTTGCAGTCCTTATCAGGCGGCTTATGGATATGGCAATGGGTGCGGAAACTGTGCTTGTTAAAAACTTCATATTGAGGTTTCTTCCCGGCACGTCCGGGTTGTTCGGCAAAAGCCGTTATTACTAATGTGAGAGGGTGGGCTGATAGTCTACCCTTTTGCAATATTATGAAGGGAGAATGAAATTATGGCAGATATGGTAAGCTTAGGAACACAGACAGTAAATGTCGGAGACAATGTTGCCTTTACTACAAATAGGATCGGTGGAAATTGTCAGAATATACGTCATGAGCCGGGGAGCGGTAGAGTGACATTGCTGCCGGGTCTTTATAGGGTTGGCTTTAATGGAAACTTTTCAGCAGTGGCAGCCGGAACGTTAGCCTTTGAAATCAGGCAGGACGGAGATAGTATTCCTGGAAGTAAAATCATTACGACAGTTACGGCAGCAGGGTATGGAAACGGTTCTTCTACTGTGGAAGTCCGAGTAAATCGCCCATGTTGTTCTACCTTGAGCGTAAGAAACATTGGAACTGTGGCAGCTATCGTAAGTGACGCAAATCTCGTTGTGAGCAGAATAGGTTAAGGAGGGCAGGCTATGAGTTATAAATTAATGCAAAACATCAAAGAAGAGCTTGATAGAATTGCAGAAAAAGGTCTGAATACTTCAAACCTTGAAACTGCATACAAGCTGATTGATATGTTGAAAGACATGGAAAATGTGGAATACTGGAAATGCAAAGAAGAATATTATGACGCTGTTCTGGCAGAAATGGACGGCGGATATTCCGAAGCCAGAAAGCGTGACAGTATGGGGAGGTATTCCCGCGATGGAATGATGCCAAACTATGACAATGACAATTCCTATCGTGGCACTCGCGGCAAACACTATGTAAGAGGGCATTATAGTCGCGGTAGAGACATGGACACATATAACGAGTACATGGATAAAAAGCATTCCTACAGAGCCGGAAAAGATATGGATTGCAAACAGAAAATGCTCGCAGCACTGGAAGAGCATATGGACGCTCTGACGGAAGAGTTGGAAGGCATGAGCCGCGACGCCGACTGTCGTGAAGAAAGAGACACCATGAAGCGGTATATCGACAAATTAAGAGACATGATGTAAATATGAGGGCGGTGGTTTTGCTATCGCCCTTAAAATATGGGTACAAAGTTTTTTCGCATGTCTGATATAATATACTTAGGATTGTAAAGGAGGTAGAACATGGTAAGAGAAAAATGGATTTATTGTCCTATATGCAATAATAAAACACGTATAAAAATACGTAAAGAAACTATGGCAGAAAACCTACCAGTGTTTTGCCCCAAGTGTAAAATACAATCTATTCTGGACATAGAGCCAGACTTTAAAATAAAAGTAATAACACATATTGTATAGAGCCAGATGCCAGACACAGAGCCAATGAACTTATCGGAAATTCCGACAGGTTTGTTGGCTCTTTTCTTATATTTGTTTTTCTTACACCTCCTTTCTTAGCACACGTCCTTAAAAGAAACGGCTCCGGCCGGAGGTTGAAAAGCGGGCGCAATTCCCGACGTGTGCATTTTGATAAGTGTTGCCTGCGGTGCGGGCTTTAAATGGATATGCGCAATCCGGCTTATCAATAATGCTGAAAAATGCAAAGAACCATCCGACGGGATAACAGTAGATGTAAAACAAACCCACAGGGGGAGGAATAGTACGGCGGGTTCGACTCCTGCCGACCCTGTTTCGGAACATAGCGCAGTTGGTAGAGCACCTGTCTTATACACAGCAAGTCCCTAGTTCGATTCTAGGTGTTCCGATTACCCTGACAGAGGTTTATCTGTCTGAATCCATTACCGCTGACGGGCGGTTAATAAGTAGACGTTTAGGAGGATAAGTATGCAGAACATTGAAGCAATCTTGAAACAGTTTGGTCTTGAAGTACCAAAAGAACAGTCCGAGGATTTCAGAAAAGTATTCCATGAGAATTACAAGACTGTAAAGGACTATGAAAAAGTGGAATCTGACCGCGACAAGTGGAAAGGACAGGCAGAAACAGCCGAAGAAACGCTGAAAAGGTTTGACGGTGTGGACTTGGAAACCATGCAGGCAGAACTTGACACATGGAAACAGAAAGCGGAAACAGCCGAAAACGACTATAAACAGAAGATTTATGATAGAGATTTTTCTGACGCATTGAAAACTGAAATGGAATCCATTAAGTTTTCCAGCGAAGCGGCGAAAAAGGCGGTCATGACAGAAATCAAAGAATCTGGCTTAAAGTTGAAAGACGGTAAGATTTTAGGCTTGTCTGATCTGATCGGGCAGATTAAAGAAAGAGATGCTTCGGCGTTCGTTGATGAACAAAGTGAAAAGGCAAAACAGCAGGCAGCACGGTTTACAACACCGGGAACAGGAAGAAGTACCGGAGGAACGGGAATTATGACAAAAGACGATATTATGAAAATCAAAGACCCGTCCGAAAGGCAAGCTGCTATTGCGCAGAATTTGAATTTATTTGGAAAAGGAGAATAACATGGCGGCAAAAGAAAGACTTACTATGTCTGCCAATATCGCCGTAACAGCGCGGGAGGTAGACTTCGTAACACGATTTGCACGGAACTGGGATTCCTTAAGGGAAATTCTTGGTATCATGCGACCGATTAAAAAGGAAAACGGCACAGAATTAAAATCAAAGAGTGCAAGCATTACATTACAGAACGGAAATGTTGGAGAGGGCGAGGAAATTCCGTATTCCCTTGCTTCCGTAACGGAAAAAACGTATGACAAGATTAAGCTTGAAAAATACGCGAAAGCGGTATCTGTTGAGGCGGTAGCAGATAAAGGCGCAGAGGCAGCTATCCAGATGACTGATGAGGCTTTCTTGAATGAGCTTCAGGGAAATATTCTTGACCGCTTCTATACATATCTGAAAACCGGAACGCTGACTTCGACAGAAACAACTTTTCAGATGGCGGTTGCTATGTCAATCGGAAAAGTGATTGACAAATTTAAAAAAATGCGTAGGAACACAACAAACATTGTTGTTTTCGTGAATACTTTGGACGCATATAAGTATCTTGGAGCGGCAGAACTTTCTGTGCAGACAGCGTTTGGAATCAACTACATTCAGAACTTCATGGGAGCGCAGACACTTATTCTTTCCAGTGAAATTGAAGAAGGGAAAGTAATTGCTACACCGGCTGATAACATTGTTTTGTATTATGTTGATCCGAGCAATTCCGGCTTTGAGCAGCTTGGTCTTGAGTATACTGTTGACGGAGAAACAAATTTGATTGGTTTCCACGCAAACGGAGATTATCGCCACGCAGTAGGTGAATCCTACGCACTTATGGGGCTTACGCTCTTTGCGGAGTACATCGACGCAATTGCAGTTATCACAATTAACTCGGGGGAATAATCGGGTCTGACGTGTTGACGCTTTTCCCGCAAAGTCAGACCCTGTTAGGCAAGCGGGTATCAAGTTTAGTCGGAAATGATTTGAAAGTCCTGAAAGATGGTACTGTAACGGGAACGCTTAAGAAAGTAACTGGATATACGGACTTTTCCAGCAATCCAGAAGAACAAAGCGGGTATTATTTCCCGTTCAAGCTTACTAAGACAGGAACTAAAATGACGCTCAAGAAAAATGGAGTGGCACAACCCGGGAAAGAAAATATGACATTTGACCCGGAGATTATTTTCCGTGTAACTAAAACGGATAAGTTTGCCGTTGAGGTAGATGGCAAACCAGTAGTTACTTTTAATTTCCAGAAATCTACTTTTAAATAGGAGGTTCCGGCATGGCATATGCAGATATAGAGTTCTACAAAACTAAATACTATGGCGATACTGTGCCGGACGAATCTCTTGAACGGTATTTGGAAAAAGCCAGTGACCGCATAGACATGATTACTTTTGACCGTCTTGTGGACGGGCTCCCAGATGATGAACGAGCGCAAACAAAGGTAAAGAAAGCGGTCTGTGCGGTTGCTGATTGCTTGTATCAGATTGACGAAGTGAAGAAAGCGTCTATGGCGACCGTCGGAACGGTAACGAGAGAGGACGGCACAATGACCGGGAAAATGGTTTCGTCTGTTTCTTCCGGCGCTGAAAGTATTTCCTACGTTACGGGAATATCTGGAAGCAATGCTGATATTTATTTTCAGGCGGCTATGGATAAGAAAGTAGAAAACGTACTACTGCGGCAGGTTGCGACAGAGTATCTTGCCGGAGTGGTTGATAACAAAGGAGTTTGCTTGCTCTATGCAGGCATATAAGGAGGGGATACCAATTTATAGCGATACTGTAACGATTTTCAACAAGTATGAAGACCAGACCGGAGCTATACACTGGTATCCTCATGTTCTTTCTGGCGTTGACCTGATTATTGATAAGGCGGCAAACGTAGCAAAGACAGGGCTGGACAGCGCGGACACGGCGAATCTGCACGTTAAATACCATAGCGGTGATGGCACCGTAATGGTAGGAGATAAGCCGTACTTGTCGCCCAAAGAATGGGAGAAGCAGCCGAATGATGATTTGCCGGGAAGTATTACCTTTGCTTCTGGGGATTTCTTCATGCAAGGGGAGTATGCCGAAACACCGATTCTTGATTCTGACTATGCAAATCGAGTGGACAGTGGCTTTTATGATTACATCAACAAGCGGCATGATTATGTATTTCTGATAACCACAGTCGGCGGACCGTATACGGTGATACCACATTTTGAGATTGGAGGGAAGTGATATGGCAAGTAAGACATTTCATTTTCCCGGCTTCTCTTTGGTACAAGGAGATATAAAGGTTGATGTAAGCCTGAATCGTTTTGAAAAACAGTTTCAAGAAGCACAATACTACCTCGACAGCCAAATTATGAACGATATGGTGCCGTATATGCCGCATAGAGACGGGAACTTCGTGAATGTAACACGGTTGCAAAGCGCGGCACTGGCAGGGAGCGGGAAAGTGGTTGCAGCAGCTCCGCCTATGGGCAGATTTCTTTATGAGGGAAAAGTTATGGTTGACCCCGTGACTGGCTCTCCGTGGGCGAGAAAAGGGGCGAAGAAAGTTGTAACAGAGCGACCGCTTACATATAGCAATCCCAAAGCTACACCGCATTGGTTTGATACAGCAAAGGACGCACACGGTAAAGCGTGGGTGAAGGGAGTGAAGCGAATTGCCGGAGGAGGCAAAAAATAAACCGAAACGATATGACATAGACGGATATGACGTTGTAACAAACGCAATTAAGGATTTACTGAACGATTTTCCGGGACTTTTGGAAGGAGAAAGCATAAAGTTCTCTACTTTGGAAGAAGAAAGCGGGATTTCTTTCTATCCCATTTCTGGCGCGGTAATTGCCACAGAAACAACGTCTGTTACTGGAAAGGTCAATCAGCTTTGTAACTATCCGTTTTATGTGGTGTACCGAACATCAGCAGACAGTCAAAACTCCAAAATTGATATAAAGGAGTTTCTGGACAATCTCGGTAAATGGCTTGAAAAACAGTCGATTACTATTGATGGAGAAGTAAAGAAACTAAAAGATTATCCGATGCTGACAGAGAACAGGGAAATAACAGAGATTGCAAGGCAAACCCCGGCATATCTGGACAGCATATCAGAGGGAAACGTGCAGGACTGGGTTATCAGCCTTGCACTGAAATATAGGAACATATTTTACAAGAACAGATAGAAAGGAAAAGAGACATGGCAAAGTTAAATCGTGAAGCACTGGCGCACTATCTTGATACATCTTTTAAGAATGTTGCTGAAAGTGCAGAGTGGGAAATTATTGGTGATGACATCGAAGAAATGTCTAATGAACTTAACCCGGATATGGAAACATTGAAAAACATCCTGGGTCAGACGAAAACAAAGGATAATGGTTATGAGCCGACAATGGATGCCGACCCATTTTATGCAGACCCTGCGAAGAAACTTTACCCGAAAATCAGAGAAATTGCTTTTGATCGTTTAAAAGGGGATTCCTGTAAAACTCTTATGTTAGAAGTTATTGTGGAAGATACGGAGGCCACAAATCATCTGGCGTATGTGCAGGAAGTCATTGTTAAACCGCAAAGTTATGGTGGGGATACAGCGGGATTGAATATTCCATTTCAGGTATCAGAAGATGGAGCAAGAACTAAAGGATATGTATCTGCTACATCGTTAAAAACAGGGAACCCAGAATTTACAGAGGGTGAAATTCCTGATCCGTCTATGCTGAAGTTAGAAAAAGAGACGGAGGGCCTTGGCGTCTAATAACTTAAAGGCGTGTGCAATATCACGTCTTTATCTTTATAAAAATTAATGAACATTGGGAGAACGATATGAAAAGTATTACAGCAAATATAGGGGAAAAAATAGAAGTTAAAGACAATAATGGTGATGTCATGGGTTACTTTTATTTCAATCCCGCAGACCCTGACATTATAAGAAGATGTAATGTAGTTCAGGACAAACTTAATGAATTAACCAATTCTATAAGTGATAAAGGAGATATTAATGAGCTAGAAAAAGTAAATCTGGAAATCAGAAAACAAATGCAGTTTCTTTTGGGCGAAAGTGCAGGTGATACATTTTTCAGGTACAATTCACCACTTGCAATAACAGACGAAGGCATTTTGTATGCAGTGTACATATTTGATATTATTTATGAGTTTATTAGGACCGAAGTAAATGCGCGCTCTAAAAAAGTAAAAGAAGCAATGGAAAAATATACAAGGAAATATTCTGATGATTGATGTATGGTCCTTACCACAATCTATTTGTATAAACGGACAAGAATGTGCAATAAGGAGTGATTTCAGAGCTATATTAGATATATTGTCGGCATATAACGATTCTCAGTTTAATGACCAAGAAAAGACTATGATTATGCTTAAAATATTTTATAAGGATAAAATTCATATTGGTTGTTTAAGAGAAGCGTGTGACAAAGCTATCGAATTTATAGATTATAGTTTTGAAGATTCTAAGAAGAGAAAAGCACATAAGTTAATGGATTGGAATCAAGACGCTCCTATATTAATTCCTGCAATTAACAAGGTTGCTGGAAGAGAGATCAGAAGTATACCCTACTTGCATTGGTGGACATTTATGAGCCTATACATGGAAATAGGCGAAGGATTATATTCCCAAGTTATTAACATAAGAAATAAAAAAAGCAAAGGAAAAAAATTAGAAAAGTGGGAACAAGAATTTTACAGAGACAATAAGGTCTTAGTGGATTTAAAAATGAAAAAAAATGAACGGAGCGAAGAAGAGAAAGAAGAACTTCGGGAACTGTTTGGAATTAAGAAAGATTGAATATTGGCTAGTAGTTTTTTTATTTTAGAGCCAGTCGCTAGTCGCAGAGCCATGGAAAAGAGGTGGAATTGTGGCACAAGCGGATGGCTCTATTATTATTGATACACGAATTGATACAGATGGAGTGTCAAATGGAACAAAAAATATAAAATCACAAATGCAAGGGCTGTCTGGCACTGTAAAAAAAATAGGCGGCATAATAGCTACTGCTTTTGCGGTTGGAAAGATTGTAGAATTTGGGAAAGAATGCCTAGAGTTGGGTTCTGATTTGCAAGAAGTACAGAATGTTGTGGACGTGACGTTTACCAGTATGTCCGACAAAGTAGATACATTTGCTAAGGATGCAGCAAAGTCGTTTGGACTGTCAGAGACGATGGCAAAGCGATATGTAGGTACTTTTGGAGCCATGGCAAAAAGCTTTGGATTCACGGAACAAGAAGCTTATTCCATGTCTACCGCATTGACAGGATTAGCCGGGGATGTTGCATCTTTTTACAACCTGAGCCAAGAAGAAGCGTATTACAAGCTTAAATCTGTATTCACGGGCGAAACTGAGACACTAAAAGATTTGGGTGTTGTAATGACCCAGGCTGCCTTAGACCAATATGCATTAGCAAATGGATATGGTAAAACCACGCAAGCCATGACAGAACAAGAAAAAGTTGCCCTTAGATTTGCGTTTGTGCAAGAACAGCTTTCAGCAGCTTCAGGAGACTTTATTAGGACTAGCGATTCGTGGGCTAACCAAATGCGTGTGATGCAACTTCAGCTTCAATCTATCAAAGCTAGTATCGGACAGGGATTGATTAATCTTTTTACCCCAATTATAAAATCAATTAATGTTTTCTTGGAAAAGATCGCAACAGCAGCGAACGCATTTAAATCTTTCACGGAATTACTGACAGGGAAAAAAGCTACTGAATCAAAGCCCATACAATCCGCAACAAATGACTTATCCGGTTTGGAAGACGAATATAATAGCGTGTCTAATGCATCTAACAATATGGCATCGAACACAGAGGACTCCGCAAACGCAACAGCAGATCAGGCAGAAGCTACACAAGAAGCAACAGAAGCCGCCGAAGATTATCTCTCACCACTTGACGATATTAATAGGATGAGCAAGGAAACTGCGAGCCAAGAAACAGGGACAACTCCGAGCGGAGGGAATGGAGCAAGCGGCAATGGTGGAATTGTCGGAGCAGGTGTTGACTTTGGAGAAGCAGCAAAAGGGAATACGGTATTAGATGAAACAAGCAGTCTGATAGATAAAATCATTGCAAGAGTAAAAGAGCTTGGAGATCTATTTAAAAAAGGCTTTTGGGATGGACTTGGGGATTATAAACCAATATTAGAAGAGTTAAAAAAAGACTTGTCTTCTATTGGCAGAATTATTGCAAATATCATTACCGATAAAGATGTACAGACTGCCACTAAAAAATTTGCAAATTCATTTATTTATAATTGGGGTAAAATAGTCGGCTCTTTTGCAAAAATAGGCTTGACAATAGCCGAAAATATAGTCGGTGGAATTGAGAGTTATCTTTCTAAAAATGTAGATAGAATTAAAAAATATTTGATATCTATGTTTGATATTGGCGCAGAGATAATGAACTTACGTGGTATATTAGCGCAGACAGTAGCTGATATTTTTTCCTCGGTATTTGGCAGTCAGGTGGCTCAAGATTTAACCGGAAATGTAATAGGAATATTTGCAGATGTCATTATGGGAGTGAATGAACTTTTTGCAAAATTCGGCCGTGATTTACTGAATTTAATTGTTCAGCCCCTTGTTGAAAATAAAGAAAAAATAAAGACAGCATTACTTGAAACAATAGAGCCTATACAGGCAGTAACCCAATCCATTCAGAATTTTTTGCAAAGTGTAATTGATAAGGTAATGGAAGTTTATGATGAGCATATAAAGCCATTTATAGACTCTATTACGGACGGAATAAGCGAAATAGCCGGTACACTTCTTGATACCTATAATGAATATATAGCTCCAGTCCTCGACTCGTTGGCGTCTAAATTCGACGAAGTGTTAAACGGTCCGGTAGGAGAAGCAATAAACTCAATTCTTAATTTGATTGGAAAGATAATTGATGTCTTAAAACTATTATGGGAAGAATTATTGGTTCCGTTCATTTCATGGATTATTGAAAATATTGTTCCGATCATAGCGCCGATTATTGAATTTTTAGGAACTACTGTCTTGGATTTTTTCGGAACGGTTGCAGAAGTGATAAGCGGTATTGTGGATATATTAAGTGGTCTGATAGATTTTATTGTTGGCGTGTTTACTGGTAACTGGGAACAAGCTTTTTCAGGGCTAAAACAAATTGGGGAAGGATTCCAAAAAGCAATTCTTTCAATATTTACATTTATAGAAAATAATATATTGAAGCCGTTTGATATTTTTTTGCAAGGTGTATTTGAGAAAGATTGGACAAAGAGTTTTGGGGTATTTGGAAATGTATTAAACGCTTTTTTCAAAAAAGTGAAAAATATATGGAACTCTATCAAACAGGTTTTTAACGGTATTATTACATTCGTTAAAGGGGTATTTTCAGGAAACTGGCGCCAGGCTTGGGAAGGAGTTAAACAGATATTTGCTGGTGTATTTAACGGCCTGAAATCTATTGCAATAGCACCAATTAACGGAATTATATCAATCATTAATGGTGCTATTGGACTTATCAATGATGCAATATCAAGTGCCGAAGATGCTTTTACGTTTGGCCCGTGGGACGTACCTACACCGTTCGGGGATGTGACGATTGGCTATGAAGCATCGTTCCCAAGAGTTCCGACTATCCCTTATCTTGCATCAGGAGCAGTAATCCCGCCGAACAAAGAGTTTATGGCAGTACTTGGAGATCAGAAACATGGTAACAATATCGAGGCTCCTGAGAGCTTAATCAGACGGATTGTCCGGGAAGAAGCTGCTGGCGGCGGAAATAAGTATGAGGTTGCTTTGAAAGTGGGAAGACGTGAACTAGCAAAACTGGTAATTGATGAGGCAAAGTTGATGAGACAACAAACGGGTAAAAATCCTTTTGAACTTGCATAGGAGGAAAATTATGGCACAACAATATTTAATGTTTAATGATTATACAGCTCCTATGGTCGATGAGGACGGATACCAAGTAGATGAAGCCGTTACATCTGCATCGAACAGAAAAAGGACCATGAGGGGAGGCATGAAGGGCGGTGTCCTGTTTACGGTGGAGGCGTACAACCTAAAATGGACTAATATTTCCGCCAAAGATGTAGCAGAGATTAAAAAGAGAATACTTGGGAAACAACAATTTGATTTTTACCATTTTAATTCTTATACGGCACAATGGGAAACGAATCCGTTTATAGCCAATAATATATCTTCTTCTTACTATTCTTTGGTTGATGGTCACGAGATGGCAAATGAGTTAAGTTTCCAAGTAACAAGTGTAAATCCATTGGATATAAAGGAATAAGCAAATGAAGAACGTAAGTAATGCATTTAAGAAAGTAATAAAAGACGGCGGACCTTTTTATGCTTACGCAAAAGTAACCTTATCAAATGGTACGCAGCTAGAACTAAATTCCAAGGATGATTTTTACATTTCTGGGAATAATTACACAGAATCCAGCGAAAGTGGTTTTCCATTGGGAGTTGCTGTTGCCAAAACTATTGATATAGGCATTGATAACTCCGATGAAAGATTTTCTAATTATGATTTTTACTATGCTCGAATTGCATTTTATACCGAAGCTGATCTAGAAGATGGTAGAACAGAGAGAATTTTAGAAGGAACCTTTACAGTTGTAGATTCTATTGCGCCGGGAGATACCATTGAATTTACTGCATCCAATGATATGTACAAAGCGGATATCACCTATGTACCCAAAGCGTCTTTTCCAGCAACAGCATTGATATTTTTGAAAGATGTATGTACTCAGTGTGGTATTCGTTTGGGGGATGCTGCGTTTGTTAATGATAATTTTGAGATACAGCAAAAACCGGACGGGTTGACTTGTAGGCAGGCAATAGGATACGTAGCCCAGATTGCGGGTGGTAACGCTATTGTAGATGAAAATAATAATTTACATATCAAATCTTACCAGTCTTTAGGGATTACAAATACAGACCTGATAAGCGGTGGAACGTTTAAACAGGAATTGAATAAAAGGATTAGTGGCGGAAGCTTTGGCCAAGACACAGATTTCTTGATAACCAGTGGAGATTTTAATGCCACTGATGACTATATTATGCTAACTGATTTTTCGTCAGACCCTGATGTTGGTACAGATGATGTGACAATAACCGGACTTGCGACAGAGGTAGAGGTAGAGACAGAAGAGGGAAGCAGCGAAACATCCACTTTGCTTTATGGTACAGATGATTATTGTCTGAAGATTGATAATCCGTTGATAAAGGGAAATGAAGAAAAAGCTTTAAGAATGATCGGTGATATCTTAATTGGACTATCTGTGCGACCATTTTCGGGAAGCTTTTTCCCTAACCCAACGATAGAATTTATGGACCCTGTTTATTTGGTAGACCGTAAAAATAACGTTTATAGGTCTTTTGTATCGTCTTTTACTTTTAATTATTTAGGAGATTGTACAGTATCCAATGATACGAAAAGTCCTGAAAGAAATAAGGGTATTTATTATAGCAATGCAACGGAAATGTACCGAAAAGCTAAAGAGGAAGTCAAAAAAAACAAAGCCGAGTGGGAAAAAGCCATGGAAGATTTGGCTGATCGTATTAATAATTCCTCGGGTTTATATATGACAAAGGAAGAACAAGAAGACGGCAGCAGCATTTATTATATGCACGACAAGCCTACTCTGGAAGAATCTATGATTGTCTGGAAAATGACCGCTGAGGCTATGGCGGTATCGACAGACGGCGGAAAAACTTGGAATGCCGGGCTAACGGTTGACGGCGATCTAATCACAAAAATTATGAGCACGATTGGCCTTAACTTTGACTGGGGTGTTGGTGGAACACTGATTATCCAGACACCCTCCGGGGAACAGACATTGTATGTCAATGCAAAAACGGGTGAAGTACACATTAATGGGTTATTTACATCAGAAGAGCTTTATGGCGGTAAAAGAAAAGGGCTTACTGTAGAAGAAGGTACCATAAGAGGTTTTTATGGAAGCACTACAACGGGCTTACTTGATTTGTCTGCAATGTACGATGATGGTGATAGGCATGTGGTGCTTAAAGGATATGACTATTTACACTTGCAAGCAGGGACGGAGATCATCGTAGAAGATTATATATCTTTTATAGATTCAGTATATTTTAATAATTCAGTAGAATTTACAAACTGGGTTTATTTTACCTCAGATGTAGAGTTTGAATATAAATCGCATTTTCGAAAGGCGCCGGAATTGTATAATTTAGATCATGTATCCAGTGGAGGACACATAGTGTTTGGTTCAGACGGTGTAACTTTAGCATATTTAGCATCTTCATCGAAGCGTTATAAAAATCATGTAAAAGATATGACCGATCGGGACGCTGAGAAACTTTTAGATATTCACGTCGTATGGTTTAAGTATAAAGATGGATATTTAAGTCAGACAGATCATATGTGCGGTAAAGAAATTCCTGGGTTTTATGCAGAGGAATTGAACGACGTTATTCCGGATGTTGTGCAATATGATAAAGATGGGAAGCCAGAAGATTGGAATTATAGAGCTATGATACCTTATATGGTACAGCTTTTAAAAAAGCAGAATGAAGAAATAAAAGAATTAAAAAATGAAGTAAATAAACTAAAAGGAATGATAAGGAGTGATTAGATGCCAACTTTACAATTTGCTTTAAAGGGCCAATATATCACCCGGATAGATAGCCTGCCCCCAGTAGCAAAATCTCGGAATTATTTTTATGCACATTTTGATTTTCAGACACCGGAATGGACGGGCATTAAAACAGCGTTGTTTACCCAGGGCAAGCAGACCAAAGCTGCGGTCTTGGACGATAATAACGAATGCTTAATCCCGTGGGAATTCTGGGACACGGACCGGGAATGCGTGGGAAGCGTTTCTGTATTTTGTGGAGATTTAAGAACTGCGAATGAGGCATACATCAAGATTTTCAAATCAGGATACCAAGAAAGCGATGCTTCCGCCCCGCCGTCCCCGGGTGTCTATGAACAAATATTGCAAAAGTTAGAAGAATTGTCCAGAAAGCAGATCAAGACAATAAGCGGTGGTACATTTACAGACTGGAAGGAGTGAGAAAATGGCAATAAAAAGTAATGCTCTGGCGGAAAACAAAGCGGCAATCTTGGCAGAAGACGGTGGAACGATATACGCCACCTTGCAG
This sequence comes from Blautia hydrogenotrophica DSM 10507, assembly GCF_034356035.1. Lineage (NCBI taxonomy): Bacteria > Bacillati > Bacillota > Clostridia > Lachnospirales > Lachnospiraceae > Blautia > Blautia hydrogenotrophica. The sequence continues at coordinate 2,123,497 of NZ_CP136423.1, read as the reverse complement.
ATGCGACATGGAAAAGAATCCGAAATGGACGAAAGTAAGTTTGTCCCGGCAGAGATAGGGGTAGCGACAGATACCAAAAAAGCAGTTATAGCGTTTGGGCCAGGAGATACAAAAGAGTTTGCCTTTAAGGACGATATTCCAGATCAGGACTATAACAACCTGGAAAACAAGCCCTCTATCGGTGGAGTGGAGTTATCCGGGGACAAAAGTCTTGAACAACTAGGAATCCAGCAAAAAGGGGACTATATAACCGAAATTCCTGCGGAGTATGTCACAGACACAAAACTAACGGAGAAATTAAAATCTTATCCAACAAAAGAAGAGCAGGCAGAGGAGTTGGAAAAGAAGCTGGACAAAGACCAGGGCGCAGAGAATACCGGGAAAGCTCTTGTTGTTGGGGAAGACGGAACAGTAAAGCCGGGGGAAATCCCAATCAAAGTAGATGATACTCTAAGCCAGACGGGACAAGCTGCGGATGCGGAGAAGGTTGGGGCAAGACTGCATGAAATTGATGCTGTAAAATTACGAGGGCCAGTTGAGACAGTCAGCGGGGAAATTTTGCAGATTGAGAATCCAGCAGAACAGCCGCCAGTAGGGATGAGAGTATATGGTAAGGCCGAACAGAATACAACGACAGGGGCACAGTTACTCAATGCACCAGATAAAACTAATAAAATATTTGGAGTAACCATGAGTGTTTCTGGGGGGATAGCATCTTTTAGTGGTACGTTGTCATCAAACAATGCAACATTCTGGTTCATTGGAAGTTATAACGGAGTGGATGTAGTGATGACTTTGCCGGCCGGAAAATACTATTTACAGAACTGTTCCATGCAAACGCTGGGAAACAGTGCATTAAAAACAGGCGCGATAACCAGTGAGACAGAAATACAGATCACAGGTGTTGCGTATACTTACACAGATTCTTCACCAAAAACCATATACCCTATGATAAATGCTGGTTCTAAGGCTTTACCCTGGGAGCCTTACACCGGTGAGAAACCCTCTCCCAGCCCGGAGTATCCGCAGGAGATTGAGATTCCTGGGAGTGATAAAGAGATTAGAGTGGAATTAAAAGCGGCGAATCTGATACCACTCAATGAAAATGAAGAAAAAACACAATATGGTGTGACGTTCAAACAAAACGCGGACGGTTCTGTTACAATCAATGGACAAAATACAGGAGAAGCTAATTCTGTTTATAATCTAATTACGAATGATGCTTTATTGGCAAGACAGTTTGCCAAAATCGGAACGTTATATTTGAGCGGGAACAAGGCGGGGACGAACGTAACATTGCAATGCTGGAATTATGATGGAAATAACAGTGCGGTGAAAGATAATGGGGAAGGCATTTCCTTTGTTTTTACTAATGTTACAGCTCCTTATAATATTGCACTTGTTGTTCCGACAAATGAAATAGTAGATAATGTGACTATAAATCCGATGCTTAATGCAGGCACCACGGCCCTCCCTTGGGCGCCTTATAAGGACCAATCCCTCACCCTCTCCACTCCAAATGGTTTACCTGGAATCCCGGTAAAATCCGGCGGTAATTATACGGATGAGGATGGACAACAGTGGGTGTGCGATGAGATTGATTTTGTGAGAGGGAAATATATTCAGAGAATAGGAAAGACAAATTTTGTTGAGACGAGTTGGATTAGAAATAATTCCGGCCAATATTATACAAACAAAGATTTTGATAAGTATAAAATAGATAGCTTAGTGATATGCTCGCATATGTTGGGAAAAGACACGGGAGCATCAGAAAATACGATGTTTGTAAATAACAACGGGAACATCAGGCTAAACTATAAAAACACGACAGATACCATTGAATATATTGCGGATATCATGAACGACGCAGTCATGTATGGAATTCTTGCCGAACCTATAGAAACCGATCTTTCCCCAGAAGAAATCGCAGCTTACCGGGCATTAAAGTTGTACAATCCTGTAGTAAACGTCTTTACAGCGGAATCTCTCATGCCTGGAATAGAGGTTGATTATGTCCCTGAGACAGAACAATACATAGAAAAGTCCATCAATGAAAATACCCAGAAAGCCCCGGCGATTGTGGAGAAGGCAAGCGGGGAAATGCTGAATGTTACGGATAGCTCTGATCTGGGACTAAAAGGGCTGAAGGTGTTTGGAAAGGGTGAACAAGCGAAGACAACTGGGGCGCAGTTATTTCAACCAAAAAAAGAAAACTTAACAACTAATGATGGTTTGACGGGTGTGATAAATTCTGATGGAAGTGTCACTGTGACAGGGACACCTACCAAACGATATGCACAAGCCTATTTTGAAAATGTTTCAAGTTTCCCAGAAGGCAAATATTTCATATCAGGAGGAAGCCATGAAGTCAGTACATTAACCTTTCAGGTGGATATAACACGGCAGGATGATACTATAGAATATTTAAGAAACACTGCAATAGAATTTAAAGCGGATGATAAATTAAGAAGAGTTATGATTAAATATGATTCACCAGATTTACAGAAAACAAATTATACCATATATCCGATGCTTAACGTGGGCGAAACACAAGCTCCGTATGAACCTTACGCCGGCAATCAACCTAGTCCGAATCCTGATTATCCGCAGGAGATTAAGATTCCTGGGAGTGATGGGAGTTTAGAGGTTCGTGTATTTGGAGCGCAGTTGATTGCAAAAACATATGCATCAGCAACGATTAACGGGATAACATATACCGTTAATGATGACGGAAGTGTAACTGCAAATGGTAAGGCAACAAGCAATTCCTTTTTCCTTTTGTCAATGTTACCAAAGGCTAACGATGTTTTTCTAAGTGGAGGAAAAAGTGAAAGCATCTCGATAGTATATACAAATATGGTAAATAAAGGTTATAAGGACGTAGGTAATGGAATTTATATACCAAATCAATTTGACTATGAAAAATATCCTAATTCAAGAATCCAAATACAAATTACCGAAGGGACGACAGTAACAAATGAAATAATCCGTCCGATGCTAAACGCTGGTTCCACCGCTCTTCCATGGGAACCTTGCAAACTACAACCCCTCACCCTCTCCACTCCTAACGGTCTCCCAGGAATTCCGGTAGATTCAGGCGGCAATTATACAGATGAGAAGGGCCAGCAATGGATTTGTGATGAGGCGGATTTTGAGCGTGGAAAATATATCCAGAGAGTTATTAAAAAGGAAAATCCTGTTTTTGCTAAGAATGGTGATTATGCCGTAGAAGGAAGCGAATTGTATTTTTGTAGTATTCCAGAAATTTCAGAAACAAAAGAAATGGCTCTTCCTGGAACAGGGATATCTACATATATGCAGTATACAAATACTGTGCTTAATAGAAATGAAACTGGTTTTTATATTAGTTATGGCGGAATCTGGGCGAGAATAAAGGATGTTGGAGACCTTGATGCTTTCAACGCAAAACTTCAAGATGCTGTGTTCTACTTTACATATAAAGGGATACCTGAGACAGAAACTGATTTGTTGGAAAAACAACTGAAAGCTTATCGCGCCCTCCACACTAATTACCCAACCACGAACGTTTCTACAGATTCCACCCCGCAGGCAGGCTTAGAAATGGAGTATGTAGCAGATACCAAGTCTTACATCGACAAAAAATTCGAGGAACTGCAAAAAGCCCTGGTAAACACAAACACACAAGTATTAAACAAAGTAATTATGGAGGACATCGAACATGTATGAAATGATTAAAAGTATTATCATATCAGGAGATTTTAAGGTCACAGACATCACAAATAAGATTGATGTGCTCTGGGTCAACGGGGATTTGACGGACGAACAGCGTACAGAACTGCACCAAATGATTACATCTTACCTGAACCCAGGGACAGAAGCTCCGGAAGAGGCAGAACGCTACAAACGTCTGGAAGGCAGAGTAGCGGTACTAGAAGAAAAGGTGAAAAAACTGGAAGGAGCACCAGAACCAGAGCCGGGTGAGGTTACAGTGCCAGCATGGGAACCCTGGGACGGAATTGCCCAGGAATGGTATAGCTACGGAGATGTCGTGGAGCATAACACCAAATACTGGATTAACGCTTTAAAAGATATCATGAACACCTGGGAGCCTGGTACTATGGGAGTAGATGAACGATTTTGGAAAGAGATCACCAAAGAGCAGGCGGAAGGAATTTTAAAAGGCGAACTGGAAGCGGATGAAGTTATCGAACAGAAAGAACTTTTGATCTGACAGGAGGATAACTATGGCGAAGATAACAGGAATTGACGTATCTGAATGGCAGGAGTCTATTGATTGGGCTGCTGTAAAGCCTCAGATTGATTTTACGATCTTGCGAGAAGGATACCGCAAGGCGACGGACAAATACTTTTACAAAAACGTAGAGGGGTGTAAAAATAACCAGGTGCCTATCCATGGCGTGTACCATTTCCTCTACGCTTTAAACAACCAGGATGTAATTGCGGAAGCGGAGAGCTGTCTGGCGAACATCGAAAAGGCGGGGCTGCCTAAAACTATTTATGTATGGGCGGACTTTGAATATGACACCGTCTCCAACGCAGCCAAAAAAGGAGTGAATCTCGGCCCCAATGAGTGCAATCTGTTTACCCAGACATTTTGCGATTTCTTCAAGAAAAGAGGTTACAACACTGGTATTTACACTAATGGGGACTATTATAAAAACTGGTACCGCCAAGATGTATTGAGCAAATATCCGCTGTGGCTGGCGGATTACACGGGCGGGCCGGATTACCCTTGCCTCTATCAACAGTATACCAGTAGTGGGAGGGTTGCAGGAATCCAAGGCAACGTGGACATGAACTATTATTATGGAAGCGAGGAGGGAACAAACATGGCGGAAGACTTGTGGAGCAAAACGGCGGAATTGATGGCGGCGGAATCCGGGTATCTGGAAAAAGCATCGGAAAGTAATCTGGACAGTAAGACCGGAAATGCTGGGTATGGGAATTATACCAAGTATGCCAGAGATGTAAACTCCTGGGGCCAGCCTGGATGCCAGGGGCAGCCGTGGTGCGCCGTGTACCAGTTCTGGATTTGCGTAAAAATCTTTGGTCTGTCCAGGGCTTTAGAGATTATGGGAGGCGGTTTCTACAACTGCAACAGTATCAAAAACCATGCAAAATCCAAGAGAACCTGGCATAGCGAGCCAAAGCTTGGAGCACTGGTAATCTTCCGTAACGGAGCCCACATCGGCAGGGTGACGAAAGTTACATCCACTCAAATCTACACCAATGAGGGCAACACCTCAAAAGGTGGGTTGAATAACGTAGAGGCAAACGGAGGCTGTGTGGCCGACAAAGTCTACACCCGGAATTACCCAGGGATTGATGGATATGTATGGATTGATTATACCGATTCTTCCGAGGCCGTTGTCAGGGATTATTTACAACTGGGAGATACTGGCCCCGCAGTAAAAACTATGCAGCAAAATTTGATTACTCTGGGTTTTGATGTTGGCGCATTCGGGGCAGATGGCAGCTTTGGACAAGACACGCAGGCAGCGGTAAAACAAGCGCAAAAGAAGTACGGTCTTACTGTGGATGGTTTTTATGGACCAGATACCAAAAGCAAAATTGAGGCTGCGGTGAAAGAGCAGCAGGCAGGAAAGGACTTTTTGTGCGTGGGCGACCAAGGCGGCCAAGTAAAAGAACTGCAAAGCAATCTGATCTATTTAGGTTACGACTGTGGTGCGAGTGGTGCCGATGGAGATTTTGGTGCAGATACCGAGGCAGCTGTAAAAGCATTCCAGAAAGCTTGCGGTTTAGATGCTGACAGCTGTGCAGGGCCGAAAACTTTAGCCAAGATAAAGGCAGAATTGTTCAAACAGAAAAACACTCAGGCAGGCTTCCAACGTTTTGTAGGTAAAGTACAAAAGACCTGTGCCGTCCATGAGAAAGCCAAGAAAGCCTCTCCTGCGATCACGGGATATCCGAAATTGTCCAAAGGAAACCTGGTGGATGTCTTAGGCCGGGACGGCTATGAGGACAACTGGTACAAGGTCTGTGTGGCCGATCAGTACATAGGGTATGCTTGGGCGGATAGTATTAAAAAAGTATGACAAAAATCCCCCGGTGAGCGGCCGGGGGAAATTGTTTTTTAGGCAAATAAATATTGTATCATCTTACTTTTACTTTTTAAAAATTATATTTCTATTTTAGACGCATTTTAGACAAAAATGCTTGAAAATGGCTTAAAATCGTTCTTTAATGTTAAAAAAATATTAAAAGATATTGTTGAAATATGTCAGGATTTCACGTATTATGGAGGATAGAAATTGAGAAATGGAGTAGAGAAAATGAGACAGGGACGGGAGAAAAGACAAAATCAGATTACGCGGCGAAAGCTGTTGATTCTTGCGGGATTACTCCTTTTGGCTGTTTTGGTGGGAGTGACAATCTTTTTTTGGGTAAGAGGAAAAGGCTCAGGGGCGAGTCAGACCAAGGTAGGCCTGAAATACCTGAAGTCTCTGGAATCGAGAGATGCAAAAGCCATTGAGGATGAGATAAAAGCGATTAAAAAAGAAGAGCAGAAGGAAGCTCTGGAGAATGGAGAACTGACGATCTGGGAACAGTTTGATGACTACGCGATTATGGGAGACTCCAGGACCATGGGATTTGACCAGTACGGTTTTTTACCCTCAGAGAGAATTTTGGCTCACGGGGGAGCGACGATTGCGGATATACCTGACTATATGGAGAGTTTGAAAAATCTGAATCCTGCGAATATTTTTCTGTGCTATGGCCTGAACGATGTGAGCATTGGTTACTGGGATACGCCGCAAGAGTATGTAGAAGCTCTAGGAGAAGCTATAGAGAGTATAAAGAGTGAGCTGCCAGATGCGACAGTCTATGTGAATTCTATTTTTCCAGCTCAGGACCCGGCTTTTGAGCAGGCAGAAAAGTGGAGAGAGATTCCTGATTTTAATGAAGTGATTAAACCGTACTGTGAGGAAAAAGGGTATCCCTATATAGACAATACGGAAATCATTCAGGAGCATACGGATTTATATGACGATGATGGCATTCATCTGAAAGAAGAGTTTTATGAGTACTGGGCGATTAATATGCTCGCAGAGGTGGAAATAGGATGAGAATATGGAAAGAAAATTGGCTTAGCTTTATTCGATACGGCATGCTGATGCTGTTGGTGGTGTTTATTGTAGCACTTTTAGGGGCCGACAAGACCAGTGAGACAAAGATAGAGACTGTGGAGAAGGCGGTTGAAAAAGAGGTACCGCTTACAGGGATGCACAGTGTTCAAAGTCAAATGGTAAAGAGATTGTATGGTCTGAATGTCAACGACTATGAAGGGGTGGTCTTGTACATTTCGGATTCCAATATGGGGGCGGAGGAGCTGTTGATTGTGAAGTTAGCGGATACTTCCCAGGCGGAAGCCGTGGAGAGTGCTGTCCAGACCAGAATTGAAAATCAGGAGAATAGTTTTGAAGGGTATGGCGTAGAGCAATATCAGCTTTTGCAGGAACATGTATTGGACGTGGAAGGGAACTATGTGTTTTTTATGGTGCATAAAGAAGCACAAAAAGCGCAGAAGGCATTCTTAAATAATCTGTGATTGAAATAAGTGAGGGAGAGATATGATATTCAGCAGTATATTTTTTATGTTTGTGTTTTTGCCCGTGACATTGCTCCTGTATTTTTTAGTCCCTGGAAAAGTAAAGAATCTGGTACTTCTCTTATGCAGTTTGGTTTTTTATGCATGGGGTGAGCCAGTGTACATATTTCTTATGATGTTCAGCATTCTTTTTAATTACATCAGCGGAATTGAGCTGGAACGTCATAGACAAAAGCAGGAAGAAGGAAAGCTGCGGTTGTGTTTTTGGACTACGGTGGCGGCAAACCTGGCAATTTTGGGCTTTTTTAAGTATTACGGCTTTTTCATTTTGAATTTAAATAAGATTTTGCCGTTTGACATTCCCTATAAGGAGCTGGCACTGCCAATCGGGATATCTTTTTATACGTTTCAGACGTTGTCCTATATTATAGATGTCTACCGAGGAAAGGTCGAGGTTCAGAAAAATCTGATTTATTTCGGCACTTATGTGACGATGTTTCCGCAGCTGATCGCCGGTCCTATTGTAAGGTACGCAGATGTGGAGAAACAGCTTCGCAGCAGGAATATCAATATCGCTAAGTTCGGGGACGGTGTTTTGTGGTTTCTTCGGGGCCTCGGAAAAAAAGTTCTTCTCGCCAACAATATCGGTATGGTTTTTGACACGATCTTAGCGATGGGAGCGGGAGAGCGCTCTGTGCTGACTGCGTGGGTGGGCTGTCTGGCGTATACGATGCAGATCTATTACGATTTCAGCGGTTATTCGGATATGGCGATTGGTCTGGGGAAGATGTTTGGCTTTGAATTTATGAAGAACTTTGAGTATCCTTATATCTCGAAAAGTATCACAGAATTTTGGAGAAGGTGGCATATTTCTCTGGGAACTTGGTTCAGGGAATACGTCTATATTCCTCTGGGAGGGAACCGAGTGACTGTGCCGAAGCATATCCGTAATATCTTAGTAGTCTGGATGTTGACTGGATTTTGGCATGGGGCTGCCTGGAATTTTATGTTCTGGGGTCTGTATTACGGATTGCTTCTGTTGGTGGAAAAATATTTTTTGCACGCGCTTTTGGAGAAAGCGCCGGCCGTGTTCTCCCACATCTATACAATGCTTTTGGTAATGGTCGGGTGGGTGTTCTTTTTCGCGCCATCCATGGGACAAGCCTTTACCTATTTGGGCAATATGGTAGGGATAGGTGGAAACGGTTTGGTGGACGGAGCGGGAATCTACTATTTGACCACAAATTTAGTTCTGTTTCTGATTATGGCTTTGTGTGCGACTCCGAAAGTGTATGAACTGTTTCGGCATTTTACTTTGGCGGACAATTCAGTATTTCGCTTGGTCGGGACTATATTGGTCTATTTAGTCATATTTGCAGCGTCCACTGCATATTTAGTGAATGTGACCTATAATCCATTTTTGTATTTTAGATTCTGAATAGGAAAGAAAGCGATGGAAGACGATGAGTACAATGTCAAGAGAAGAACGGATACGCAGGAAAAAAAGAGAAAAAAGACGCAGAGTGAATCGAATTTATCAGATTATGGCGATCTTGTTTGTCGTGTGCCTGGCGGCGGCAGTGATTGCGAATCTGATAAAGAAGGATGTGGAGTTCTCTGAGTCTGAGAATCGAATGCTGACTGAGAGGCCAAAACTAAATCTACAGGACGTGGCCAGCGGTGAGTATATGTCTCAGTTTGAGTCTTACGTCTCTGACCAGTTTATTTTGAGGGACTCTTGGATTCAATTAAAACTGAACTTGGACAAGCTGACTGGGAAAAAGGAGTCAAACGGAGTTTATCTGGGTAAAGACGGCTTTCTGATGGAGAAGCTGGATGAGCCGAACACGGAATACGAAGAAAAGAATCTGAAAGAGATCGGAGATTTTGCAGACAGGCATCAGGATTTGAATGTATGTATGACTCTGGTACCCAATGCGGCTTACATATTGAAAGACAAGATGCCGAAGAATGCCCCTGTGAGAGATCAGGCAGAAGATTTAAAGAAAGTTCAAGCAGAGGTCGGCAGCAAGCTGAACTTTGTAGATGTGACTGAGACGATGCAGAAACACGCCTCAGAGCCAATCTACTATAAGACTGACCACCACTGGACCAGTCTTGGCGCAAAATATGTCTTTGAGGATATGATAGAGGATTTGAACATTGCTCCTACAGAAAACTATGAAGTCTATACGGTTACGACTTCTTTTTCCGGTACTTTGGCGTCCAAGAGCGGTTATCACGGCCAGAAAGATACGATTGAAGTATATGAGCCTCAGGGCGTGGACAATGACTACGTAGTTTTTTATGCGGACGATCAGAAAAAGACTACTTCCATTTATAACGCGGATAGCCTGAAGGAAAAGGATCAGTATACAGTATTTTTTGGGGGAAATCATACGAGAATTGACATTGATTCTCCCAATCCAGATAATCGCTGTCTGCTCATGTTCAAAGATTCCTATGCAAACAGCTTTGTGCAGTTTTTGACTCCTTATTACCGGAAGATTATCGTGATAGACCCCAGGTATTACTATGACAATGTAGAGCAGATTATCGCCAGTGAGAAAGTGACGGATGTTTTGTTTTTGTATAATTTAAATACTTTTTTGACCGACACTTCTCTGGCAGATGTTTTGACGCCGCAGGAGGACACGGAGACTGACGGACAGGAGGGGACGACAGAGGGAGGTGCTGCGGGCGAAGATCTGCTAGATAAGAGTGCTGAGAGAGAAGACACTGGGGAGACCTCAGAGGAAAGCGCTGAAGGGGAAGACACCGGGGAGATTTCAGAGGAAAGCACGGAAGGAGAAGATGCCGGGGATACCTCAGAGGAGAGCGACACGGATGAAAATGCTGAGGGTGAGGACGACGAAGTAGATTCGGAAGAATAAAGTTGACAAAAATGGTAGGATATGGTATTTTATTGCTGGCAAGAGTAAAAAAGTTCGTTTTCATACATACTATGAAAGAAAAATGACTGGAGGCAAAGATATGAGAATACTATTCTACGATACGAAAGAGTATGATAGGACATCTTTTGAGAGACAGTTGCAGAATTATCCTTCCATCGAGATCGATTTTTTAAAGACAGATTTGGCGCCGGCTACGGCTAAACTGGCAGATGGCTACGATGCAGTGTGCGCTTTTGTAAATTCAGATATCGGCACGAAGACTGTCGATGAGCTTCACCGCTATGGAATCTCTTTGATTTTGATGAGATGCGCAGGTTTTAATAATGTTGATCTAAAACAGGCCGGAAAATACGGGATGAAAATTTTGAGAGTGCCCGGCTACTCTCCTGAGGCGGTAGCGGAACATGCGATGGCACTGGCTCTGGCAGTGAACCGCCGTATGCACAAAGCTTATGTAAAAGTCAGAGAAAATGATTTCAGCCTGGGAGGACTGTTAGGTTTTAATTTCTACCAAAAGACAGCAGGAATCGTGGGAACTGGAAAAATTGGTGCGGCGATGGCGAAGATCTGCCATGGTTTTGGTATGAAAGTGCTGGCGTACGATGTGTATAAAAATCCGGAGTTGGATTTTGCAACCTACGTATCTTTGGACGAGTTGCTGGAAAACAGTGATTTGGTTTCCTTGCATTGTCCGCTGATGGACCAGACTTATCACCTGATTAATCGGGATACGATTCAAAAGATGAAAGACGGTGTGATTCTGGTGAACACTTCCAGGGGTGGTCTTGTAAAGACGGAAGATCTGATTGAGGGAATTCGGGCCAGAAAGTTTTTTGGAGTTGGTCTGGATGTATATGAGGAGGAGACGAACAACGTATTTGAAGATCGGTCCGACGAGATTTTGGAACACTCGACGACGGCGAGACTGCTCTCATTTCCCAATGTCATGATTACCTCTCATCAAGGTTTTTTTACCCAGGAGGCGTTGGAAGCGATCAGCTATACAACCTTGGAAAATGCGATGGCTTATGAGAAAGGTAACATTACCGAAAACGAAGTAAAAGCATAAATAGTTTTAAAGAGGCTTTCTGATACAGGAAAGCTTCTTTTCATTGGTAACTATTCAGCTATAACAGCTCGGATTAGCTGCCGCGCAGCTTATATCGCCGCATATGCGGCGAAATCCTCGCTTATGGCTAAGCGCCATATGCCTGATAAGAGCAAAACTCCTCTGCAAGCAAGCTTGCTCCGGATTTTTGTTCTTATCAGTCGCATGGTTGAATAGTTACGTTGATTGCGGAAAAGTTCGAAAAAGAGACTTTTTTATCCTTTGAGGATATGGTATACTTTTTGATGGAAATTGCAGATATAAAAAAAGAAGAGGAGAAAAAGAATGGGGAAAAGAACAGACATTCATAAAGTACTGATTATTGGCTCTGGTCCGATTATCATAGGACAGGCCTGTGAATTTGACTACTCCGGTACTCAGGCATGCAAGGCTCTGAGACAACTGGGATATGAGATTGTGCTGGTAAACTCCAATCCGGCGACGATTATGACGGACCCGGGAATTGCAGACGTGACCTACATCGAGCCATTGAATGTGGAACGCCTGGAGGAGATCATTGCGAAAGAACGTCCAGACGCCATTCTGCCCAACTTAGGAGGACAGTCAGGTCTGAATCTGTGCTCGGAGCTATCTAAGATGGGAATTCTGGACAAATATCAGGTGAAGGTAATCGGCGTTCAGGTGGATGCTATTGAGCGCGGTGAGGATAGAATCGAGTTTAAAAATACCATGAACAGCCTGGGAATTGAGATGGCGAGAAGCGAGGTGGCTTACAGCGTGGATGAGGCCCTTGCAATTGCGGACAAGCTGGGCTATCCAGTGGTACTGCGTCCAGCTTACACGATGGGGGGAGCCGGCGGAGGTCTGGTATATAATGTAGAGGAATTAAAGACCGTGTGTGCCAGAGGATTACAGGCGTCTTTGGTGGGTCAGGTTTTGGTGGAAGAATCGATCTTAGGCTGGGAAGAATTGGAGCTGGAGGTAGTTAGAGATTCCAAGAATAATATGATTACCGTATGCTTTATTGAGAATATCGATCCGCTGGGAGTACATACGGGAGACTCTTTCTGTTCAGCACCGATGCTGACAATTTCTGAGGAAGTGCAAAAGGAGCTGCAGCGTCAGGCATATAAGATTGTGGAAGCCATCGAGGTGATTGGAGGAACAAACGTCCAATTCGCTCACGATCCAGTCAGCGGCAGAATTATCGTCATTGAGATCAATCCGAGAACTTCCAGGTCTTCAGCGTTAGCTTCGAAAGCGACAGGTTTTCCGATTGCTCTGGTGTCGGCGATGCTGGCTTCTGGCTTGAATCTGGATGAGATTCCTTGTGGAAAATATGGGACTTTGGACCACTACGTGCCAGATGGAGACTATGTGGTGATCAAGTTTGCGCGCTGGGCTTTTGAGAAATTCAAAGGCGTTGAGGATAAGCTGGGAACACAGATGCGTGCAGTCGGAGAAGTGATGAGTATTGGAAAGACTTACAAAGAGGCTTTTCAGAAGGCGATTCGAAGCCTTGAAATTGGACGTTACGGTCTGGGCTGGGCTAAGGATTTCCATGAGAAGTCTAAGGAGGAGCTTCTGAAAATGCTCAGAGTACCTACCAGCGAGAGGCAGTTTATACTCTATGAGGCTTTCAGAAAAGGTGCGACCGTGGAGGAGCTTTTTGAGCTTACTAAGATCAAGCACTATTTTCTGGAGCAGATGAAAGAGCTGGTTGAGGAGGAGGAAGCTTTGCTGGCGTACAAGGGCCAGATACCTCCGGCAGACGTGTTGCGTCAGGCAAAATTGGACGGCTTTTCTGATAAATATCTGAGCCAGATCCTGGAGGTGAAGGAAAACGAAATCCGCAGTGAGAGAATCGCAGCCGGGATTGAGGAAGCCTGGGAAGGCGTACACGTCAGTGGAACGAAGGACAGCGCTTATTATTACTCTTCTTATCACATTGAAGATAAGAGTCCTGTCAGTGAAAATGAGAAAAAAATTATGATTTTGGGAGGCGGTCCGAACCGTATCGGTCAGGGTATTGAGTTCGATTACTGTTGCGTACATGCGGCTTTGGCTCTGAAAAAAGCTGGGTTTGAGACAATTATTGTAAACTGTAATCCAGAGACCGTGTCAACAGATTATGATACTTCTGACAAACTGTATTTTGAACCGTTGACTTTGGAAGATGTGTTGAGCATCTATAAGAAGGAAAAGCCGTTGGGTGTGATTGCGCAGTTTGGCGGGCAGACTCCGCTGAATCTCTCGGCAGACCTGGAAAAATATGGCGTGAAGATTTTGGGGACGCCACCGGCGGTGATTGACATGGCGGAAGATAGAGATTTGTTCCGCGCAATGATGGACAAACTGGAAATTCCAATGCCTGAGGCTGGTATGGCAGTCAATGTGGAGGAAGCTTTGCAGATTGCTGAGAAGATTGGATATCCAGTTATGGTGCGGCCTTCCTACGTATTGGGTGGACGCGGAATGGAAGTGGTCTATGAGCCGGAGAGCATGAAAGCTTATATGGCGGCGGCAGTAGGAGTCACACCGGACCGTCCGATACTGATTGACCGGTTCCTGCGCCATGCGATGGAATGTGAAGCAGACGCGATCAGTGACGGAACTCATGCCTACGTACCTGCTGTGATGGAACACATCGAGTTGGCAGGAGTGCATTCTGGAGATTCCGCATGTATCATCCCGTCCGCAAATATATCTGAGGAGAACTTAAAGACCATCAAAGAATACACGAAAAAAATCGCCGAAGAGATGCATGTCCGCGGCTTAATGAATATGCAATATGCCATCGAAGATGGAAAAGTCTATGTGTTGGAAGCAAATCCAAGAGCATCCAGGACAGTTCCTCTAGTATCTAAGGTATGTAATATCTCGATGGTTCCTCTGGCAACACAGATCATCACTTCAGAGTTTACGGGGGCACCTTCGCCGTTGGGTGAGTTAAAAGAGCGTGAAATCCCTCACTATGGAGTGAAAGAAGCTGTCTTTCCGTTTAATATGTTCCCAGAGGTTGACCCTCTGTTAGGACCAGAGATGCGTTCTACAGGGGAAGTTCTGGGACTGGCAAAGACAGTGGGAGAAGCTTTCTACAAAGCGCAGGAGGCGACAAAGAGCAAACTGCCTTTGGAGGGAACCGTGTTGATTAGTGTCAGTGATAGAGACAAAGGTGAAGTCGTGGAAGTGGCGCGTCTATTTAAGGAGGCTGGATTTTCCATTATGGCCACGGGCCATACCCGCAGTCACCTGGAGGAAAATGGGATTGAGGCTTCTAGGGTTTACAAGATGACAGAGGGAAGACCCAATATTTACGATATGATTACAAATGGCAAAGTACAGCTGGTTGTAAATACTCCAAAGGGAACGGATGATGACGGCGCGGACGACAGTTATGTGAGAAAAGCTTGCATCAAGAGCAGAGTGCCTTATATCACAACGATGGCGGCAGCGAAAGTGTCTGCACTGGGAATTGTGACCGTGAAAAAGCAAAACAGCAAGGAAGTAATTTCTCTTCAGGAGCTGCACAGCCATATCTGATCTTTTATAGGAAGGTCTTTCCTATTATATAAAAAAGCATAAGTATGAGACAGAGAAAAAGGTACTGTACGCTCGGAGGGAGTCGGCAGTATCTTTTTCTGCTATAAGAAAGGCTTTGAAGAAAGTATATGACAAATCAGGAACTGAGAGAACGATTAATAATGATGTCGGAAAGAGACTATCAAAGATTCGCCAGCAGTTTGATACCCAATATAGAACCAGACAGAGTGTTAGGAGTTCGTCTGCCCTTGCTGCGCAAGCTGGCAGGAGAATTGGCGCGGGAAGATTGGAGCGGATATCTGAGGGACGCCTGGGATGGGTACTTTGAAGAGACAATGCTTCAAGGGATGGTTCTGGGGCTGGTGAGGGCACCGTTGTCAAAGCTGGAGCCTTATTTGAGAAGGTTTGTTCCAAAGATTGACAACTGGTCTGTCTGTGACAGTTTTTGTACTGGATTAAAAACTGCAAGGCAGGAGCCTGAAAAAATGTGGGAGATCTTGGAAACTTACCTGAATTCAAGACAGGCGTATGAGGTACGTTTTGGCGTAGTGATGATTCTGAAATACTACGTAAACGAATCCTATATGGAAAGAGCTTTTGCCTGGTTTGACCGGATAGAACATCCAGACTACTATGTAAAAATGGCAGTTGCGTGGGCGGTGTCTGTCTATTATCCGGCATATCCCCAGCAGACGCGGGCATATCTGCGAGATAACTGCCTGGATGATTTTACCTATCATAAAGCAATTCAGAAAATCCGGGAATCTCTTCAGGTTTCAAAGGAAGAGAAAGAGGAGCTCAAACAATGGAAAAGACAGGGATAGCAGTTATAAAAGACTGCCCATTTTTATATACTTTGTGTTATACTGTTGTTAAAATGTTGTGAGATTCTGCTGGATGAATTCAGATATTACAAGAAGTTGTCAAGGGAGGGAGAACTATGCTTTGCCAAAGATGTGGATTTGATAACCGACAAGAGGCGAAGTTTTGTGAGAGATGCGGGGAGTGCCTGGAAGCTGCTGAGGTGAGAGAAGAAGACCTGCCGAATACCATATATTCGGAGGAGGAAGAGAAGACGGTGGCCCTCGGCTCGTCACAACCTCAGCAGAAGCCCTCATCTGATCAGGAAGAGACGGTAGCCTTTGGGCAGGAGAATCAATATGTGAATGGCTATTCCTACATGGGAGATGAGGTTGACTGGGGGCGACCGGAAGGGACGGAAGATTTTGGGGGTTATCGTGAGAAGCACTGTCAGCAGTGCGGTGCTCTTTTAGATGAGGACTGTCAGTACTGTCCTGTCTGTGGAAAACCGACATTTCAAGAGAAGAAACCGGTGAAAAATGAGAGAGGGAAACTGCCGGTCAAAGCGATTCTGATTGTGCTGCTGGTCCTGTTTTTAGCGATTGACGCGATCTTAGCGGGATATTATCTCTACAGCAAAAGAGCTTCTTCGCAGGATGACGAGGTGAGTGAGACTACGGCAGATGCTTCCTCGGATGGCCAGACGCCAAAAAGTGGAGAGGAAAAGAGTGAACCCTTGCCTACTCCTACAGACAAACCAGAGATTGTACACACTTATGATTATTTGATTGATGATTGCAGCTGGGAGGAAGCGTATCAGAAGTGCAAGAACTTAGGCGGTTATCTGGTTCGCATTGAGAGCGCGGAAGAATTTGAGACGATCTGTCGGGAGATCAAGGCGAAGGGAATGCAGGACTACATGTTTTTCATCGGCGCGCGGCGAGACCCTGGAGGAAAAAGTTACCACTGGATAGATTCTGACAATGTGATCGGCGGTGACCCGATCAACGATGTAAATTCTCCGCTGAGCTCGTACTGGATGGTCAATGAGCCCAGTTTTCAGGATGATGCGGTTGAGGAAATCTGTCTGGAAATGAATTACTATTCAGCAGAAAAGCGCTGGGTGATTAACGATGTACCCAATGAGCTTACGAAGGTTTTGCCTGAATTTAAGGGAAGGATAGGATACATTTGTGAGTATGAGCTGGTCCGGTGAGCGAAGAAGGAGAAAGAAAGCGGTACTGACCGCACTATTCAGTTGTCTGGGGATGCTGTGCCTGATGGGAATCAGTGCTTTCGCGTTTCATCTATCTGCAGAAAATAAAAGGATGTCCGTTGAGACAGACATGCAGGAGAGAGCGGCAAGAGAAGAAAAGGAGTTTCAGGGGGAACCGGGGAAGGATGCTGCGGCGCGGACAGACGGGCAAAGCAGTTCACGAGAAAAAGAAATTTCAGAGGCAGACCGGCTTTCAGCTCAGGTGGAGAGCATTATTCAGCGCATGACCATAGAGCAGAAGGTGTCCCAACTCTTTTTCGTGCTGCCGGATTCTCTGTCTAAGGTCAGCAAAACCTTAGAGGTGGGAGAGCTCACCTGTGAGGCATTCCGACAGTATCCGGTAGGTGGGATTGTCTATATGGAGAATCATATTTTGTCGGAAGAGCAGCTGACGGCGATGAATAGGAGCTTTCGAGAGCTTGGCCAGGAGACCTTAGGAGTCAGTCCGTTTTTGGCTGTAGATGAGGAAGGCGGCACGGTGACGAGAATCGCGGGAAATCAGGCATTTCCGGTGGAAAACGTGGGAAATATGGAAAACGTGGGTGCTGGTCGTGACAGTGACCAAGCATACCAAGTAGGACAGACTCTGGGTGCTTATCTGAAGAGTTATGGATTCAATATGGATTTCGCGCCTGTGGCAGATGTACTGGTCAATTCAGAGAATACAGTAGTCAAGGAGAGAGCCTTTGGGAGTGACCCCAATTTAGTGTCTTCGATGGTAGAAGCGGAAGTGAGAGGACTGAAGGGTGAGAAAATCGAGGCGGTCTTGAAGCATTTTCCAGGGCATGGGGCGACGGCGGAAGATTCCCACAACGGATATGCCTACGCGCAGAGAAGTCTGGAAGAGTTAAGGGAGACGGAACTTGTACCGTTTCAGGCAGGCATCGACGCGGGAGCGGAGTTTGTGATGGTCGGTCATATCTGTTTTCCTCTGATTGAAGACGGGCAGATGCCAGCGAGCTTGTCGTCCTGGGCGGTGACAGAGCTGTTAAAGGGAGAGATGGGTTTTGAAGGTGTGGCTGTCACTGATGCGATGAACATGGGCGCCATTGCTGAAAACTATTCTTCCGCAGAGGCAGCAGTCCAGGCGATACAGGCAGGAATTGACATGGTTCTTATGCCAGCAGATTTCGAGGCGGCATACAACGGCGTGCTTCAGGCAGTCAGCAGTCAGGAGATTTCCCAAGAGCGTTTACATGATGCGCTGAGGCGGATATTGACGGTAAAGCTGGAAATGCAGAATAGATAAAAATCGTTTTGAAATGGATTTTCCAGGGGGGATAAAAATGGCAAAAGAAGCGAAGACGAATGCGATGAGAATTTTGGAACGTCAGAAGATTCCCTATCAGGTATTGACTTATGAGTGCGGGGAGTTTATTGACGGAATTCATGTGGCAGATTTGACGGGAACTCCGCGTGACCAGTCTTATAAGACTCTGATTATGGAGGGAAAGAGCAGAGCGTATTATGTCTTTGTGGTTCCCATAGAAAAAGAAGTGGACCGAAAGGCGGCAGCGAAGGCCGTGGGAGAGAAATCCGTGGATATGGTCCATGTGAAAGAGATTCAGAAAGTGACAGGGTATGTCCGGGGAGGATGCAGCCCCCTGGGAATGAAGAAACAGTATGTCACAGTTTTTGACGAGAGCGTCAGGAATTTTGAGGAGATCTATGTGAGCGGCGGGAGAATTGGGGTGAGCTTGAAAGTACCGGTAGAGGGGCTGTTGAAAACCACCCGTGGCGTGGTCGCAGATGTGACAGCCGGATGACGGTAATACCGCAAGGAGAGGTTCGGGATAAAATACTTTACTTTAAAACAGTTTTATGTTATACTTTATGCAGATTAATAGGTGAGATTTACGGTTTCTTTGTCTTTGAACAGACAAAGGATGAAAAGAGAATCCGGTGAAAATCCGGAACAGTCCCCACTACTGTAACGTGGACGAGAAAATATAAAGCCACTGGATTTATATCTGGGAAGGTATTTTCGAGGAGGAAGCGAAGTCAGGAGACCTGCCGTAATGGAGAAAAAGAGATATTTCTGGGCGGAAGAGATATGCTTTTTTTCGTGTCTAAAAACAGCTGAGACAAATGTTTTCCACAGGATTGGCAGAGGGTTGTTTCTGTTGGGAAAACTATATTTTTAATTTAATTAGGGAGGATACTATGAAAAAAAGAAAGGATAAGGTTTGGAAGAGAATACTGGCGTTTTCTCTGGCCTGTATTTTGGTGGTGCCGGCTTCAGTGACCAGTATTTTCGCAGGTGCGTGGGACGCATCTGACAGCAAGAAATTCTCGGAACTGAGATTCTGGGAAAATGAGGCGCCGGGAATTCGTTTCTACATTAATGCGGCAGCCCGCTATGAGTTGGAGACCGTGCAGGAGCCAGGATATGGCACAAATTCCGGTGATTGGACAGTCATGGACCTGCTGAGGGGGATGTACACAGGCCTGGATTATCTGAATTACATACCGGAGAATTATTTTGAGAACTATTATGAAAGAGCAGTGGGGGAAGTGATTGAGAGAGAGGGAGTGCTGGACAAGTCCAAGTCCACGGAGTATTCTCGTCTAATGTTGGCTTTGTCTGCTCTGGGAAAAAGCGTCTACGATGTGGGAGGTTATGATTTTATTGATATTCTGTCCCAGTCTTACAAATATTCCTATGGGCAGGGGCTGAATGGACCGATCTGGGAGTTGATTGCCCTGAACACGGGAGGCTACGAACTCTATGAGCCCCCCTCTTCTTATGAGGAAGGGGATATCAATACCGAGGGCAGGATGCTAGATTACATTATGAGATCTGAGATTCGAGATTCTGAGAATACCATTGGGGGATGGGTGCTGAATCTCGCTTCCGCCGGAAACAGTGCGGATGTGGATATCACAGGTATGGCACTGCAGGCGTTGGCTCCCTATTATCTGGATGAAGAAAAATATATCGCTACAGGCGCGGAGACTCCCTATGGAGAGTTCGTCCAGGCAGTGGAGAGAGGTGTCTACAGCCTGTATCAGATGCAAAGTTCCAACGGTGGTTTCGGAGGCTGGGGAAGCAACATCAATTCAGAATCCACCGTACAGGTATTGGTGGCATTGACTGCGCTGGGTATCGATCCCCTGGCAAAATCCATTGAGCTGGAGAATATCGGGAAGAGCTGCAGCTTTGTGACGACCGGAAATGTGGTGGACGGTGTTTGGTCCAACAACATGGTGGATGCACTGCTCAGTTTCTGGGCAAAGAACAGTGGTTCCTCAGAGGCTGTGGGCGGATTTAAACATGTAGTCTCCGGCAACGATGGCGGCGGAGGAGCCGGACATGACGTAAACGGTATGGCTACAGATCAAGCGCTGTACGGACTGATTGCTTACGACCGATTTCTGAATGGGGAGAACCCCCTGTATGATATGACAGATATGACGGATGGCAGTTATACGGAGATGACTCCGGTCTCCTATACCATCACCTTTGACGGGAATGGGGCAGGAGAGGCCAAGACAGAGACGTATTCTCCCTATGCGGAGGTGAACATCACGGCCGGGGAGCCTTCTGACGAGGAGGCGTTTGTCTGCTGGAACAGCGAGCCGGACGGCAGCGGGACGACATACTGGCCGGGAGAGGTACTCTCCATGCCGGAAGAAAATATTACGCTCTACGCGATGTACGGCGATGTGGTGTTTGATTTGACATTGGAGCTGAATGGCGGAAAATTGGCAGAAGACGTGACTGTTCCGGATACCTATACTCCGATGGATGATGACTGGGAGTTGCCGACTGCGGAGGAGATTTTCAGAGAAGGCTATGATTTCCAGGGATGGTACACCAATGCTGATTTTGAGGGGAAACCGGTAAAAGTTTTGGAAAAAGGTAGCTATGGAGATAAGACGTTCTATGCGAAGTGGACGCTGATCTATGACAAGATCAGTGAGTTCGGTTCCTATGTATCCAAGTTGGAGATTGGAAACATTACCATGTCTGACCGGACCACCATCCAGAAGGCGAGAGCGCTCTATGACAGTATGACGGAGGCAGAAAAAGAAGACGGTGCTTGCAAGCTGTACTATTCGACTCTGGTGGCGGCAGAAGAGGAACTCCATGAACTGGAAGAGAGTATGGATGCGGCGGAAGTGGTCATCAGTCTGATTGACAACCTGGGAGACAGCATTACCTTGGAACAGCAGGAAGTGATCGAAGAGGCCAGAGCAGAGTACGATGCCCTGACGGATGAAGAGAAAGAGTTGATTACCAATTACGAGAAGCTGGTGGAAGCAGAGGCGACCCTGGAGATTCTGGTATTGGACAAAGAGACGGCGGAAGCAGTGAAAGAACAGATCAAGAATATCGGGGAAGTGACCTTGGAGTCAGAGACAGCGATACTGGAAGCCCGTATGGCCTACAATGATCTGACCGAGAGCCAGAAAGCCTATATCAGCGACTATTACGTGGGTGTTCTGGAAGATGCCGAGGCGGCCCTGACTGCCCTTCAAGAGCAGGCAGAGCGAATCGCCAATGTGCAGGAACTGATTGCACAGATACCGGAAGAGTTAAGCCTGGAAGACGACAGCTTCCAGTTGGCGGCACAGGCGAAAGCGGCTTATATTGCACTTCCCAGCGACGAAAAAGGCATGATCGACCAGCAGGAAGTGGCTCGCATGGAAGAAGCGTTGAATGTTCTGTATGAGTTGGCTCAGGAACAGATGGGGGAAGAGGATTACGCGGCTGCCATGGATGTCAGCGTACAGATCGCAGCGTTCTCCGGGGAGATCACCTTGGAGCAGGAAGAGGAACTTCTGGCGGTGAGGGAAGCCTTTGATGGGCTGACTGTGGTTCAGCAGGCTCTCGTGGAGAACTATTTCTCTCTGGTGAAGCTGGAGATGGATTTGGAACAGCTGAAGGCAGATGTGGAGCTGGCGGCGCAGGTGGACGAATTGATCGCGCAGATCGGTGAGGTGACTTTGGACTCTGCCGATTATGTGGCATCCGTTAGAACGGAATATCAGAGACTGACATCGGAGCAGAAAGCTCTGGTAGAGAATTACCAGGTTCTGGTAGATGCGGAAAATGCACTTGCAGTCATAAAATATGATTATCAGAGAGCGGAGAAGGTGACAGAGAAAATCCTGGCAATCGGTGAAGTGACACTAAAAAGTGAGAGCGCAATCCTGAAAGCAGAAAAAGCCTATGAGGCGTTGACAGAGGAACAGAAGAAGTATGTCTCAGCTGAGACACTTCAAATTCTGAAGGATGCCCGTACCGAGTATGACCGGCTGTACAGCTTGGTATTGAAAAAAATCACTTTGAGCGAGATATCTATCACATTGAAGCCAGGGGAGAATCACAGTCTCACAGTCAACTATGACCCGGAAGACACCATCAGTGATAAGACGGTGACCTGGAGTACCAGCAATCCAGATATTGTTACTGTGGAAAATGGTGTGGTGACAGCGGTAGGAAATGGAGAGGCGGCAGTGCTTGCGAAGGTGGGAAAACTTTCGGCGATCTGCCAGGTACATGTGAAGACTCCTCTAGAGGGAATCACGCTCAGTGAGACTTCCATTAGCCTCGCAAAAGGACAGTACAGTTATCTGAAGGTGGGGTATCTGCCAGAAGATTCTTCAGAGTATCCAGAAGTTGTGTGGAGTACCAGCGACAAGAAAGTGGCAACGGTTGACAATGGCAAGGTGTCTGCAGTGGGTGGCGGAGATGCTACGATCACAGCTACAGTGGGGACGTTCAGTGAGAGCTGCGAAGTGAAAGTATATCCCTATGCCATCGATTATGTGCTGAACGGCGGCACCAACAACAGCGAGAATACCCCCGGTTATACAGGCCCGTGGACCGTTACCTTGAAAGACCCCACGAGGGCAGGTTACAAATTTGACGGCTGGTACACAGACGCGAAATACAAGAATAGAATCACAAAGATTCAGAAAGGCAGCGCGAAGGATTACACGCTCTATGCAAAATGGACGAAGGTGACGGCGCCGGGAAGACCGACCATCAAGAGTTTGGAGAATACGGCCAACGGCACGATGAAGCAGACGTTGAGTAAGAAAGTCACCGGTGCGGATGGCTACGAGGTAGTCTATTCCACCAACAGCAGTATGTCTGACGCAGTGAGCATTCACACCGCTTATTCTTATAAGACTATTACCGGTCTCACCACAGGGGAGACTTACTATGTGAAGGTGCGTGCATATACGGAGGATTCCACAGGGGATAAGATCTACGGCTCATACAGTACGGCAAAGAAAGTTACTCTGACAATTCCGGCGAAGCCGGTGATTAGCCAGATCACCACGAAGGACAACAAATCGCTGACAGTCAGCCTGAAAGAGAAAGCGGAAGGGGCATATGGTTATCAGATCGTGGTTGCCACAAATACAAAATTTACTACTGGAAAGAAGACGGTAAATACTACGGCGACGACGAAATCTATCACTGGTCTTCAGGCCGGCAAGACTTACTATATCAAGGTGCGTGCGATGTCCAAGGTCAACGGAAAGAACACCTTCGGCTCCTACACCACTATGCGCAGCATTAAGCTCACAGCGGCACCGGGAAAACCAACCATTAAGAGTATCACCAACACGGCCAATGGAAGCATGAAGGTGACGCTCACCTCGAAGATATCCGGTGCAGACGGCTATCAGATTGTCTACTCCACGAGCAGCAGTATGAGCAATCCGGTGAGCGTATATACAGCATACTCGGCAAAGACTATCACTGGTCTTACCACTGGCAAGACGTACTATGTGAAGGAAAGGGCTTACACGAAAGATGTCAACGGAAACAAAGTATATGGTTCTTACAGTTCAGTGAAGAAGGTGGCTTTGACGATACCGGCCACGCCTGTGGTCAGCAAGATTACCAATAGTTCCAGCAAAGCGATGACGGTCAGCCTGAGCGAAAAGGCGGAAGGCGCCTATGGATACCAGATTGTCATAGCCACGAACCTGAAATTTAATGAAGGTAAGAAGATCGTGAACACGACGGCTTTGAATAAGACGATCACCGGTCTACAAAAAGGGAAGACCTACTATATCAAGGTGCGCGCGATGTCCAAAGTCAATGGAAAGAATACTTTTGGTTCCTATACGAAAGCGAGAAGCCTTAAAATTACAAAGTAACGGATGAGTGAAAGCATATGAATGAATTATTGCGGAAAATTCAGTTATTTACAAAAAAACATCGCGAAATCACAGCGGCAGTCCTCGGACTGCTCGTTGTGGTTTTGTTTTGTAGCACGATTTTTGGAACCTTGAGGACACAGGCAGCCGCCGACATGGACAATCCCATCGACGGAATTTCTGATGACCGTTCTCTGGTGGAATTGGACGGGCTGAAGGAGACTGTGGCGGAATCCTTCGCCGGAGCCAACGATCGGGCGGAAGAAAACAAAGAGGATCAGCAGGAGTCAGAGGAAGAGAACAAAGACAATAAAGATCAGGAAAATTCCAAGTCAGAGAACAATACGGGAGATACTTCCCAGGACGGCTCTGGCGGCCGGGAAGGCGACGAGGGAAATAATGAGGATAACCGGGGAAGCAACCAGGGAGACAAACCTAAGAAAGACAAAAATGCAGGTGATGACAAGAACGATGAGAAAGAAGCGTATTTTAGAACCAGCATCGTGGACGGGGATACGCTGACGGACCGGGAGTATGAATATACAATCACCCACTTGACAGACCTGGAAGTGAAAACCATACAGGAGAAAGTCAACAAGGGAAAGTTTACGCAGTTTGACGGAAAACTAAACCTGGACACCGGGGAAAACACGGTAGTAATCAAAGTCACCTATATAGGCAAGGATGGAAAGAGCTTCGATGTGCAAAAATCCTACACCCTGTATGTGAACGTGACAGACGTTATCATCAAGAGCAATCTGGTCCAAGTGGAAGGCACCACAGTGACTGAGAAAGTCCTGAATTTCGAGGCAAAAGCAGAATGTGCCGGCGAGGACGTGGAGCTTCAGGTGACACTGGAAAACAAAAGCGGTTCCCAGAAGGTTTCCTATGAGCCGGACGGACAGTATTCCGTGACATTGGCAGAGGGAAAGAATACCATCCATCTGCACGCGGAAAAGGGCAGCCGAAAGGCCGATGATAGCTATGCCCTGACCTATCAGATTCCCATCGAGAAACAGTTTAAGGTGGAGACCAATCTGGCAGAGCGAAACAACCAGACGGTGAAGAGCCGTGCCTTTGAGTTCGACGCCTACGGGTTCCAGGGCAGCACCCAGGTGGAGGTGACAGTCACCTGGAACGGGACAGAGATAGAACCCACGGAGCCCAATCAGTATGCAGTGATTCTGGAAGACGGGGCGAACACCTTCACCATCACTCCCCATAACGGGGAAGAACGAGGGGATACCCAGGAGTACACCATCACCTTCCAGAAGAAATCTGACGGGGACGGGGGCGACGACCCGGACAACCCGGACCGACCCATTGTAAGCTGTCCAGAGCTGGAATCCTATCACAATGGAACCGTGAACAATTCTCCGCTCAGCTTCACCGTGTACGCACAGAACTGCCGGGGAGAAGATCTGCCGGCTTCACAGATTCGCGCCGTGTGCAATGGCGTGGAATGTGATGTGCTGTGGCCAAACGACGGAGAAGTGAGCTTTAGTGCAGACCTGAGAGAAGGCGCGAATACCATCTATGTGGAAGTGGACGATGGAGACGGAAATGTCTTTAAACAGAACTATTCCATCACTTACACGCCTCCAGAGGAGGAAGTGACAGGAACCATCACACTCTCAGTGGAGGCCACCACTATAGGAATCGGTTATCTGGTGGCGCCGACTCAGGTGGAGATTACGAGGGACCAGAGGCTTTCTGAGGTTCTATTGGAGGTATTGGATGCCAACAATTATGCGCCTGAGTACACGGGAGATGTGGAATCCGATTTTTATCTGGCACATATCATGGACAAAGACGGCAGGGATTTCGTCTTGAACCCTGTGGTTCCAGAAGACCTGGAGGCACATCTTCTGGAGATCAATGAGCAGTCGGCGGAGGATGTCTATCCCATGAGGTGGTACACGAACAGCCTGGGAGAGTTTGACTTCTGCGTAGGTTCCGGCTGGATGTACAGCGTGGACGGCGTGTACCCCAATTACTCTATGGCAGACTGCATTCTCCAGGATGGGAATGAGATTCGGATTCGGTTTACTCTGTATTACGGCGCGGATATCGGCGGAGCAGGTGCTCTAGGAAATGGTACCAACGAAGACGAGGCGATCGGAAACTGGGAGAGAGAGTGGTGACAGTGATGAGCAAATGGAAAAAAATCGGTGCGTTTTTGCTGGTTCTGTGTCTGATCGCAGGGCTGTGGACGCCGGTCCCGATAAAAGCGGAGGGTCACACAGACTACACGCCGGAAGAACTTCTAGAAGATATAGAAGGGATTTTGCTGTGGGAAAAGAGTGAAGAACATCTGTCTGCAGAGGACAACCTGCTGGATGCAGTGTTCCTGCAGGGGGTGGGAAACAGCAGCATAGACTGGCTGGTCTTTGGAATGGGAAGAAGCGGCTATCCTGACGACTATTCCGGTTTTCGAGCGGTGGCGGAAGAGAAGATCAGCTCGGAATACCAGAAGACCGGCGGTTTGGACAGAGAGAAGGCGACGGAATGGCATAGGATGGCTTTGGCCATCCTGGCAGCCGGTGGAGATCCCACGGCGGTAGGTGCAGATCAGGATGGGAATCCCATCAATCTGGTGGTGGACGGCGTCTATGACATGCAGGAAGGAATGTCCCCGGGAAAGCAGGGAATCAATGGGTGGATTTTCGGACTGCTGACGCTGGACTCCTTGCGCTACCAGGTTCCAGAGGGAGCTGCCGAGACCCGGGAATCCATTCTCATCAGCATCCTGGAAAAACAGTTGGCAGACGGAGGCTTCAGCCTGAACGCTTCCACGGAAGAAGACATGTCAGACGTGGACTTGACTGCCATGGCGATACAGGCACTGGCTCCTTATTATAACAGCGAGCAGACCTATACCTATGAGCGGATGGGACGGAAGGTGACCCAGACTGTGCGTCAGTCGGTGGATGAGGCATTGAAATGTCTCTCAGACCGGCAACTGGACAGCGGCGGTTTTATCAGTATGGGGTTTGAGAACAGTGAGAGCTGTTCCCAGGTAATCACCGCCCTGTGTTCTCTGGGGATTGACCCTGGTAAGGATGAGCGTTTCATAAAGGATGGACATACAGTGCTGGACGCACTGATGAGTTATCAGCAAAAAGACGGCGGATTTCTGCATTCCAGGGAGTACGATGAAGAGAACCCGGAGGCAGACCCGGATGCTTCTAATCTGCTGGCCAGTGGACAGGCCTGCTATGCGCTGACGGCGCTGTGCCGTTACTATGGGGGGCTGCGCACCCTGTATGATTTCCGGGAGGAACCTTCCCAGGAAGTGAAAGAGCAGATCACACAGGCGCGGGCAGCCATTCAGGGGCTGGGAGATTCGGCGGAGACTTCCGCACTGCAGGCGGCTTACGAGGCATATCTGGCGGTGCCAGTGGAAGAGAGAAGCTATGTCTACGAGTATGCTGATCTGGCGGAACAGATGAAAGAGGCAGGGCTTGCCAACGATTCCGAGTACCTGGCGGCTTCTATGGAGCAGAATACCAAGGGAAATGGAACGATCACCTCCCTGTTCGGGAAAGAGATCGACATGTCTGCGGACATTGAATTTTCCCAGGAAGACGCAGAAGCTGTGAAAAAGCTCCCAGAGACAGTGACCACGGAAAATTACGTAGAGGTTGTCAAACTTCTGGATAAGTTGAACAAGTCGGAAAATCAGGAAGACTATGAAAAAGAGCGTGGGATTCTCCAGAAGAAGAAAGAGGAGATCTTGAAAATTCAGGAAGAAATCGCAGACATCAACAATACGGTTCTAGAAAAACTTTATCCCCTGGAAGATATTTCCAGAGAGGATAAAAAGACCGTGGAAGATCTGCAAAAGCGGATTGCAGCCCTGAGTGAGTACGACAGGCAGGAGATTCTTCAGTATGAAGATATCCGGGAGGCCTCTGTGAGAATTAAAAATCAGGAGACTGCTCTGATGGTGTCCATTGTGGTGGGAGTTCTGATTGTCCTCATCCTCCTCGTTGTGTTCTTGCGCATGAGAAAACGCAGGGCAAAACGGCTGGAACAGCGCAGAGCTGTACGGTATGACGCAGAGGATGACGAGGATGACGACGAAGACGACGAGGAGGAATGACGGTGAAGAAAGATCTGCTGGTGCTGGCATTTGCGGTCTTGCTGGCCGTCGTCCTGTTCCGAGGAGTCAAGATTCAGTCGGTGGAAGACTATTACCTGACCCATGCCGATGACATCACAGAGGATTCGGAGACGGTGACGCTCTCCATCAACTGTGACACGATCTTGGACAATTATGAAGATCTAGATCCTGAACTGCAGGATGAGAAATATGTGCCAAAGGACGGCGTGATTTTAGAGCCTACACAGTATGTGCTGAGAAAAGGAGATTCTGTCTTTGACATCCTGAACCGGGCTGTGCGCAACGAGAAAATCCAGATGGAATATCAGGGGGCGAAGGACAATGCTTACGGAAGCGCCTATATCCAGGGAATCAACTATCTGTATGAGTTTTCCTGCGGCCCTCTGAGCGGATGGATGTATCGGGTGAACGGAGAATTTCCGGGCTATGGAGTCAGCAGATACCATCTAAAAGACGGGGACGAGATCGAGATGGTCTATACCTGCGACCTGGGACGGGATGTGGGAGGCTCTTTTACGGAGCAGAAGGAGGAAAAAGATGAGTAACTTTGGGAGCTATCATCCGGGCGTTTTATTTCTGTATTATATGATGGTTCTGCTGTTCGCCATGTTCAGTGTTCAGCCGGTGGTCCTGGTCTGTATTCTGGCGGGAGGCATCTTCTTTTTTGGGATGCTGAAACCGCTGCGGGAACTGGCGCGGAACCTGGCTTACTATTTTTTTCTGTTTCTGCTGCTGGCGGTGGTAAATCCGCTGTTCGTCCACAATGGTGAGACGATTTTGTTTTTTATGAATGACAATCCCATTACACTGGAGGCTTTCTTCTATGGAATGATCGTGGCTGTGATGATTATCGCCGTCATGTTCTGGTGTAAAAATTACAATGAGATTATGACTTCTGATAAATTTATCTATCTGTTCGGAAAGGTCACTCCTAGATTGTCCCTGGTTTTGTCCATGGCACTCAGGTTCATCCCTTTGTTCAGGAGGCAGATTGGGGCGATCAGCAAGACGCAGAAAGCCATGGGGCTGTATTCCACGGAGAGCCGGACAGACCGTGTGCTAGGAGGAATGCGACTGTTTGACAGCCTGCTGTCCTGGTCCATTGAGAATTCTCTGGACACGGCAGACGCCATGAAAGCCAGAGGCTATGGTTTGCCGGGGAGAGTGAATTTTTCCATGTTTCAGTTCCGAAAACGAGATGGTGTCCTGCTGGGTGTTATTTTATTACTGGGAATTTTCATCATGGCAGGATTTTTTTGCGGACAGTTTGATTTTTATTTTTATCCGGTTATGGATGAAATTCCGAAAACAGTCAGGGCGGTCTGTCTGTACGGCTGTGTTCTCGTGTTTATGACACTTCCGACCCTGTTGGAGATAAAGGAGAAGCTTCAATGGAATTACTTAAAGTCGAAAATCTGAGTTTTACGTATCCAGGACAGGACAAACCGGCTTTGCGGCAGGTGTCTTTTACAGTTAACAGCGGAGAATTCGTGGTACTGTGCGGAGAGTCCGGTTGCGGAAAGACGACGCTTTTGCGTCTGCTAAAGAGAGAACTCGCACCTCACGGGGAGAGAACCGGTGAAATTTCCTATCTGGGATGTCCTCAGCAGGAGCTGGACGAACGCACGGCGGCCTGCGAGATTGGTTTTGTGATGCAGAACCCAGAGAATCAGATTGTGATGGATAAAGTGTGGCATGAATTGGCCTTTGGCCTGGAAAATATGGGGCTTCCCCAGCAAAAGATACGCCGGAGAGTTGGGGAGATGGCCTGTTTTTTCGGCATCGACGAATGGTTCCGAAAGGAGACTCACCATCTGTCTGGCGGACAGAAGCAGCTTCTAAACCTGGCCTCCATCATGGCTATGCAGCCGAAACTGCTGATTCTGGACGAACCGACCTCTCAGCTGGACCCCATAGCGGCTTCCGATTTCATTGGTACGTTGGTGAAGCTGAACCGGGAGTTGGGGACGACGATTCTGATGACAGAGCACCGTCTGGAAGAAGTATTTCCTGCTGCGGACAAGGCAGGGGTCATGGAAGAGGGAAAGATGCTTCTGTGGGATGTTCCGCGGACTGTGGGAAAGCGTCTGCGGGAAATTCGGGAGAACCACAAAATGCTGGTGGGTCTGCCCAGTGCGGTGCGCATATACAATGCGCTGGACGTGCCGGAGGCGGAATGTCCCCTGACGGTGCGGGAGGGGAGAGAATTTCTGGACGCCTATTTCACCAATCAGGTGCGGCAGAAGAAGGAAGCGGCTCAGCAGCTCATGCCAGGAGAGGAGACTGCGCTGCTTTTGAAAAATGTGTGGTTCCGCTATGAGAGAGAGACGCCGGACATTCTAGAAGGGGTGAAGCTGGAGATCAAAAAGGGAGAGATCGTCAGCATCCTGGGCGGCAATGGTTCCGGCAAGACGACGCTCCTGAGCGTGATAGCCGGCCTGAACCGGGCATACCGGGGAAAAATCCGAGTCTTTGGAAAAAAGATAAAATCCTACAAAGGAAATGAACTGTATCGGGGCACGTTGGGGCTGCTCCCCCAGAATCCACAGTCTGTCTTTCTGAGGGAGACGGTGCGGGAGGACTACCATGAGCTGAAAAAAGTCATGGGAGACACAGAGCAGGAGATGGAAGAAAAGATCGCCAGGATTGCGAAGCTTCTAAAGATCGAAGAATTGCTGGACCAGCATCCCTATGATCTGAGCGGCGGACAGCAGCAAAAGGCGGCCCTTGGTAAGATTCTTCTCCTTCAGCCTAAGCTCCTGCTGCTGGATGAACCGACGAAGGGAATCGACGCCTACTCAAAATTCCGGTTGATGGAGCTGATGAGACGGCTGCAGTCGGAGGGAATCACCATCCTGATGGTGACCCACGATGTGGAGTTTGCAGCTTCCGTCTCCAATCGCTGCGCAATGTTCTTTGACCGGGAGCTGACTTCTGTGGACCCCCCGGAAGAATTCTTCTGCGACAATAGTTTTTATACGACGGCGGCAAATCGAATTGCCAGACAAATGTACGATGGCGTCGTGACCTGTGAGGATGTGGTCGGTCTCTGTAAGGAGAATGGGAGAAAGAAGCTATGAGCAGACGGAGAGTGATGACAAATATACTTTTGGTGCTGCTGGCGTTGGGGCTGATCTGGCTGGGAATCCGGCTGTTTCAGGACCGGAGATACAACCTGATCTCTGTACTCATGGCCCTGTCCGCCTGTGTGCCTTTTTATTATGCCTATGAAAAACGGGAGGGCAGTATCCGCCGGATGGTGCTGCTGGCCGTCATGACGGCTCTGGCCGTGGCTGGGCGTTTTATCTTTGCCATGCTGCCGGGTTTTAAACCAGTGACAGCCATCGTGATTCTCTCTGGGATGTATATGGGAGCGGAGGCAGGATTTCTGGTGGGTTCTCTGACAGCCATCATCTCGAATATGTTTTTCGGTCAGGGACCCTGGACCCCCTTTCAGATGTTTGCTTGGGGAATCATCGGCATGATTGCCGGCCTTCCCGTGATGAGAAACGTGCTGAAGAGAAAACCGGCACTGATCGTATACGGGATTTTTACAGGATTTCTCTACTCCGCCTTGATGGATGTCTGGACTGTTCTGTCCATGGACGGAACCTTTAACCTGTGGCTTTATCTGGCGGCGATGCTCAGAGCTGCCCCGGTGACGATAGAGTATATGACTGCAAATGTGGTGTTTCTGCTGCTGGCGGCGGGGCCGATCGGGCGAAAACTGGAACGGGTTCGCGTAAAGCACGGTATTTTTGATGAATAAGGAGTGAAAAAATGAATTTAACGGAAAACTTGGTACAGGAAGTACAGAAGGTAATCGTAGGGAAAGAGGATGTCATCAAAAATGTATTGATGGCGATCTTGGCAAAGGGACACATTCTGCTGGAAGACATCCCAGGAGTGGGAAAGACCACTCTGGCCCTGGCGTTCAGCAAGGCACTGGGGATGGAATATAAGAGAATCCAGTTCACACCGGACGTCATTCCTTCGGATGTGGTGGGTTTTTCCATCTATGACAAGAAGACGGACAGCTTCGTCTACAAAGAAGGAGCCGTGATGTGCAACCTGCTGCTGGCGGACGAGATCAACCGTACATCCAGCAAAACCCAGGCGGCTCTTTTGGAAGTCATGGAGGAGGGCAGCGTGACCGTGGACGGAAAGACCTATCCGGTTCCGCAGCCGTTTACCGTGCTGTCCACCCAGAATCCCTTCGGCTCGGCGGGCACACAGATGCTGCCCCAGTCCCAGCTGGACCGCTTTATGGTGAAGCTCAGCATGGGGTATCCAGACTTCGAGAGTCAGGTCAATATTCTGAAGGACCGTCAGACAGAGCAGCCTCTAGACTCAATTCATGAAGTGGTATCCAAAGAAGAAGTGTTGAATATGCAGCAAGAAGTGATTCAGGTGACGGTGAAAGAAAACATCCTGAGATATATCACCGCTCTCGTGGAGAAGACCAGGACCCATGAGTTGATTTCCCTGGGTGTGAGCCCGCGAGGTGCGTTGGCTGTGAACAATATGGCGAAGGCGGCCGCCTACGTGAAAGGGCGGGACTATGTGGTTCCAGAGGACGTAATGGAGATCTTCGTCAGTGTCTGTGCGCACCGGGTGATTCTGCATCCCCGTGCAAAGGTATCGAATACCAGCGCAGAGGAGATCATCGGCGAGATCGTGAGAGAGACGAAGGCGGCTGAGCTTGTGTAGGGAGGAACGAGGATGATAAAATCCAGAGTCTATTATATCGTCTGGCTTTTGGCCTCGCTGCTTCTGTATCTGTGGTCAGATTCCTGGATTGCCTGTTTTCTGGTTGCAGTCAGTGTGATTTTGCCTCTCGTCAGCGGACTTTGGCTGCTGACGGAGAAAAGACAGATTCACTGTTATTTTCAGATCAAGGACATCGCCGGGAAGGGGCAGGAGGCGAAGGGAAGTCTCTGCGTGGAAAACCATGGATTCTTGCCTCTCCCCAGACTGGGCTGTCATCTGGTGTTTCAGAACCGTCTGACGGGGGAGAAAGCGAGACAGGACGTGTACTGTTCGGTCTCAGCGAAGAAGACCCAGCAGCTGGAGTGGGGGCTGTCCAGTGAGTACTGCGGAAATATCCGGGTCGTTCTGGAGACCATCAGCTGTAGTGATGTCTTCGGTCTTTGGAAGGTTGTGCTCAGGCCAGGGGAGAAGAGTCACGTGGTAATTCTACCAGATATCATTCAGATGGAGGTGACAGTCACCGACAGCGATACGGCAAACTGGGAGAGTGTGACTTATTCCAGTGTGAAAAGAGGCGACGATCCCAGTGAGATTTTCGGCGTCCGGGAGTATCTGCCCGGGGACAGCCTGAAAAATATTCACTGGAAACTCTCGGGAAAGATGGATGATCTCTATGTGAAAGAGCTGAGTCTTCCCATCGAGAATTCCATTCTGCTGATCTATGAGACTGCAATTTTGGGGAAACGCCGGGAGTCCGCCCGGGTGCGCAGCGCGATGATGGAGGCGTTTCTGTCGGTGTCACAGGCCTTGGCAGGAGGCGGCCATGTTCACGCGCTGGGCTGGTATGACCAGGAGAAGGAGCGGTTTTGCTGTGAGAATGTTGCCTCAGAGGACGATCTGACAGGGATGATCGGCGGGCTGCTGGCGCTGGCTTCGGGCAGAAATGATTACAGCAGTCTGCACTATTATCTGAGGGAATATATCGAGAAACCCTTTGCCCATATCGTCTATGTGACGGCACAGGAGCCAGGGGAAGAGTTAAAGAGAATGATGGAATTCTGTTCGGTCTGTGTGCTTCACTGCCGTGAGGGCAAAGATGGAAAGGAAAATACGGCAGGCGAGTATACGGTGTTCTCTCCAGATACCATGGAAGAGTCACTGTATCAGCTGCTTGTCTAAAGGGATAAAATACTATGAGTAAGACGAGACAAAAGAGAGAAAGAAATTCCGGACTGCATATCTCTGTCAGAGAACATACGGCAGGGAAGAACCGAATATGGACAGCAGTCAATCTGTCGGCTCCGGTATTGCTTTTGTATCTGGGAGCGGCCTGGTCCCTGCTGTCTGTGTTTGAACTTCCCAGCTATACCTGGTGGGCGGTGCTGCCGGGCGTGGTTTTGCTTCTTTTGCTTTTGGCGGGCGGAAGGATACGAAAGTGCGGATACGTGATCACCGGGGTCTTGTTTCTGGTGACCCTGGGGCTGATACTGGGAAAACAGACGCCGGTCTACCAGGGCCTCCTGTTGGCCTGCAACGATGCGACGAAGGCTCTGGGCCAGCACACGGAAATTCTGCTGGAGGGTTATCAGGTGTCGGCCGCCACGGATGTACAGCCGCTTTGTTATCAGCTGTTTACCGGTATCTGTGGGATTTTTCTGGCGGCTGTCTGTTATAGCGTAACGGAGAGCAAGAAAAATGGCGTGTTGTTTCTGCTGCTTTTGCCGGTGGGAATATTGGCGCTGGTCTGCGGGATGGGAGCGAAGAGTTGGCCCATCTTAATCCTGCTACTGGGGGCCATTTTGACGATGAATACCTCCTTCCTGAGAGGTTCCAGACAAAAAACCAACGCCACTGTGGGAAGCAGTGGGGCCTTTTTGCAGGTGGCTGTGTGGACAGCGGTATTCTTTGTCGGGGCGGCAGTTCTATTGCAGGTGGCCGTATCAAAATCCGGATACCAAAAGCTGGGCTTCGTGTCAGGGCTCCAGGAGAAGGTGCAGGCTACCATACAGGAGCTGCGCTATGAAAAAGAGCCGGTCAGCTCCTTTAACCAGGGGCAGTTTGATAAGTTAGGCGACCTGAAGCTGACGGATAAAGAAGCTCTGAAAGTGGTGATGGATGAACCCACATCCATGTATCTGAGAGGTTTTATTGGCAGTACATACACGTCCACCGGATGGGAAGAGACCGAGGGAAAAGAGCTGTATGAAAAGAGAGAACTGTTCTATTGGCTTCACAGGACTGATTTTAACGGGCTGACGCAGATGGCCACGCTCTATGGGCTGGAGAACCCGGACAAGAAGGAGGAGAGCGTACAGGTCACAGTGCAGAATGTCAATGGGAACAGCAAATATCTGTACACGCCCTACGAGCTTATGACAGAGCCACAATCTCTGGAAGATGTACGGAATGTGGGCGACGAGAGACTTCAGTCAGAGAAATTCATGGGGAGTCGTGTGTACACCTATCAGGCAGCGGGAAATCTGGTGAAGCAGTACCCGCAGATCGCATCTGGTTTTTACAGCGAAAAAGACAGCGAGGAATTCAAGACTTACACAGAGGATGAGAGCTATTACAATTCTTTCGTCTATGAGCAGTATACGGAGATTCCGCTGGAGACAGAGCTTCTATTGGGAGCGCACCTGAATGTGGAGCGCAGAAGCGGACAGAATCATGCCTCCTATGAGGAGGCGAATACGCTGATTACCGCCTATCTGAATAAAAATCTGAAGTATTCGGAGAAGATCACCCCTCTTCAGTCTGGAGACTTTCTAAAGAATCTGCTGGAAGTCCGCTCCCAGGGCTATTCAGTGCACTATGCGACAGCGGCCACGATGATGTACCGCTATCTGGGAATCCCAGCGAGGTATGTGGAAGGTTATCTGGTGACTCCAAAGCTGGTGGCAGATACCGAGGACTACGAGGAGATCAGCATCACCGGCAAGCAGGCCCATGCGTGGGTGGAGATTTATCAGGACGGAATCGGCTGGGTACCGATGGAAGTGACCCCTCCATACTTTGATGTGATGGAAAGGCCGGACTATGAGATTGTCGCTGACGGCGGAATCGGCGATGAAGGACAGGAAGGAAGTGCAGAAGACGG
Organism: Blautia hydrogenotrophica DSM 10507; assembly: GCF_034356035.1. Classification (NCBI taxonomy): domain Bacteria; kingdom Bacillati; phylum Bacillota; class Clostridia; order Lachnospirales; family Lachnospiraceae; genus Blautia; species Blautia hydrogenotrophica. The sequence continues at coordinate 2,087,259 of NZ_CP136423.1, read as the reverse complement.
ACAGTCGCAGAATGTCCAAGACAAGACGCCGGATGTGCCGGAGGAGCAGACAAAGTCCAAAGACCATGACTGGAAAAAATGGCTCCTGGCAGGTGCTTTGATTCTGGTGTTCTTGGCGCTGCTGGCACTGGTCGGCTATGTGATTGTGCGAAGATGGAGGCTGAGAACCTACCTAAGAGAAATCAGGCAGGCGGACCATCGAAGAGCGGTGTGTCTGCTGGGGCAGTATATGGTCCGGTGGCTCTGCTATGTGAAGCTGTGGGATGGAAACGGCTCCAGATACCAGGTTCGGGAGACCTTGGAGGAGAAGTTCGGGGAAGAGCTTTCCCAGCGGTATCAAAGAGCGATCGATGTGATTCAGCTGAGCGCCTACAGCGACGCAGAGATCACGTCCATGGAACGACAGGAGACGGAGGCTGTGGTCCATGACCTTCAGAGCCGTATTTTACATACGGTGGGAATCAGACAGAAGCTGCGGATGAAATTCATCGACTTTTTATATTGAGACAGAACTTCTTCTGTCAGGGGATAGGTGATGCATGAAGAGGAAATTTTCAAATGAACTGTGGTTGAAAATGCATAAGCTGGATGTGATATACACGGGAGGACCAAGAGGGAGAAAAGAAAAGTGTGTCACGATTCCGGAGAAATATCTTTACATCGGCAATGAGGCGTTTCTAAACGACGTAAAGCTAAGACGAGTGAAGTTTCCGCCCAAGTGCAGATTCATCGGAAAAAATGCGTTTCGAAAGTGCAGCCTGGAAAAAGAATTGCTTTTTCCTGAGACCGTAGAATTTCTGATGCAGGGATGCTTTGCACAGAATGTACATCTTCGCAAGGTTCGTTTTCCAGACTCGCTGAAACGTATGGACGGTGAGGCCTTTCGGGAGTGTACCCGGCTGTGCACGGCAGTCTTTCCCAAAGACTGTGAGATACGGATTTTGAAAGAAGAGTGTTTTCGGGAATGTGCAAGCCTGGTTTTTCTGCAGCTTCCCAGAGGTTTGAGAAAGATCGGGAGGCGGGCCTTTTACCGGTGCAAGCAGTTAGAAGAACTGGAATTTCCGGAGGAGCTGCTGGCCGTCGAGGAGGAAGCCTTTTATTTCACAGGGCTGAAGGAGCTGAGGCTGCCGCCAAAGCTGCAGATTATCGGAAACAGCGCGTTTTTTAAGTGCAACAATCTGACGGCCGTTCAGATTCCTCCCAGCGTGAGAAGAATCGAGAAATGGGCATTTCACGGATGCAACCGTCTCCGGGTCGTGGAAATCCTCCACGACCCGGAATTCATCGGAGAATGGATTACCAATAAGAGTACGAAAATACGGTGCAAGAGAGGCTCTAAGGTGGACAGCTACTGCCGGGAATACGGGCTGCAGACGGAATACGTGGAAAACGGGGAAGCTATGGAAGAGATCCACTGACGGACGAGCGCTTTATCAAAAATGGGGTGACCTTGATCGATGCGATTCAGAATTTTGCGGTAGATACCGGCGGCTATGAGCATCTGCTAGGCAGCGGCTGGAACTACATGGCCACAGACCAGGCGAACTATGGCATGATCGCTGCCTGGAGATATCTGAACGGTATGCGCAGCCTCTACGACATGCGTCCAGAGTTTACCGAGGAGCAAAAAGAGCAGATTCAGTCCCTGAAAGATACCATCGACGCGGCAGTGGCCAAGAAAGGTGAAGATGGTTACTATGAGGCTTTAGTCAGCGCGAAGGAGACCTACGACACGGCGGTGGCCGGTTTTGAAGACCCTACACTCAGGAATTATGTCAGCAATTACTGGGAGCTGATGGATGCACTGGAGGAGGAAGAGAATCAGAGCGCGCAGAAAGTCGTAGATCTGATCGATGCCATCGGAGAGGTGACGCTGGAGTCAGAGGGCGCGATTCAGGAGGCGAGAGAAGCCTATGAAGCCCTGAGCGCAGAGCAGAAAGAGAAAGTGACGAACTACGAGAAGCTGACGGCGGCGGAGAAAGCTCTGGAAGAACTGAAGGATGCGCAGGCGAAAGAAGAGATCCAGGAAGTGATGGATAAGATCGACGCCATCGGAGAGGTGACGCTGGATTCTGAGAAAGCGATCGCAGAGGCGGAGAAAGCCTATGAGGCCCTCTCTGAGAAAGACCAGAAGCTGGTGACGAACTATGAGACTCTGGTGAAGGCCCGCGAGACCTATGAGCAGATGAAAGAGGCATATCAGGCGTTTATCACTGGCAAGCCGGCGGTGAAGGCGGAGGCTCTGTCCTACCACAGCGTCAAGATCAGCTGGGAACCCTACGAGGACACAAAGAGCTATTATGTCTACCGCAAGACGAAAGGACAGACCTTCAAGCGTATCGCCTGGATTCAGGATTTGTCAGAGCTGTCCTATGTGGACGAAACTGCAGAGACAGGGATTACTTATTACTATACGGTAAAAGCGGCCAGCAAGACCTGGGGAGAGCCGGTATACAGCAAGTATGTGACTGACGTGACGGCGAAGACAGCGCTGGGCAAGGGTTCTGTCAGCAAGACTCAAACCTGGGGCTATAACGGCATTAAAGTGACCTGGGATGAGGTGGACGGTGCCGACGGATACCGTCTCTACTATAAAGTGGGGAACTCCGCATGGAAATATGCCACCCAGACCGGCAGCACCTCCTATGTGCACACGTCAGTCACCACCGGGCAGACTTATACCTACTATGTGAGAGCTTACCGGAATGTGAACGGAACCAAGGTCTACGGTGCTTATTCGGCTGGAAAGACCGGCAAGGCAGTGCCTAAGAAATCCGTGATTACGAAGATCACAGCGGGAAGCAAGAAGGCGGCGCTGAAATGGAATAAGGTAAACGGAGCCAGCGGATATCGTATCTATTATAAGACTTCCGAGAATGGGGCATGGCACTATGTGACCCAGATCGGAAAGGGAAGCACGACTTCCTACACCGACACCGGCCTGAAATCCGGGCAGACGTACTACTACACTATGCGGGCATACCGCACGGTAAATGGTGAGAAGATCTTCGGTTCCTATTCCGACTGGAAGACCGTGAAGGTGAAATAATTCTGCAAAAGCAGATGTAAGGCTATTGCCGGTTATATATGGAATGCAAAGTATTCCTGGTATGGGTCTGAGCGCTCATATCAGGAAGCTTTGTATTAATAAACAAAAGATCGTTTACAATTGAGGTGCTTTATGTGGAAGGTGAAATCATATATGCGTGGCCCAATGCGGCCCAGCTTGGGAAAGGAAGTAGGACTTCTTACACCAACACTAACCTGAAATCTGACCAGACTTATTACTACAATGCGAGCGTACCGGATAGTGAACGGGGAGAAGGCTTTTGGCTCTTATGAGGACTGAAAGATCATGAAGGTAAAATAGAAAGTTTACGTTAATTATATCATCGAGGTTAAAGAATTGAAATGGAGGGTTTTATGAGAAAGAAGATTATATCAGCTATTATGTTGGCTGTGTTAATGAATATATTTTGTATAGAAGGTGTACAGGCAGAAGGTGCGAATAAAGAAAATATTGATGAGAAATTGTATACAGAAGATAATTCATTTTGGGAGTCAGGCGAGGTAAAGAGACAATATTATTTTAATGGAAATGTTTTAAGAAATTCTGATAGCGAGATGAAAAATATTACGTTATTAGAAGATTGTATAAAACAAGTAGTATTTGAAATTCTCATTGGAGATGAAATAATAAAGGTAGGTCTAGTATTTCAACAGGAATTTTTGATGGATGCTTTAAACCAAAGAGTAGATAGTATTATAGAAGAATTAATTGAAATGTATGGAACTGAAATTAAAATGAAAACGTAAGGTTATACTGTATTGAAACAAAAGAAAATAGCGCTAGAACTAACGAAATAATTGACTTACAAGACCTTAAAGAAGTAATAGAAGTTACTCCTGAGGTAATTAAACAGATAGAGCCTGCCGATTTATTGGATATATCAAAAGAGGTATATGGTATAAATGAACAATATCATATAAATTATGCTAACATGATTTTGTTACATGATTCTAGAACCAATAAAAATACACGGTGCGTACCAACCCTAAGTTCTCCACATTACGGGGATGGAAATAATAGATATGAATCAGGATATCAATGGTTTCCAGGAAAAGTAAACGTGGTTTTTAATGAAGGTTTATTTTCTGGTATGCGTAAGCATCAAGTAGAATTATCCTATTGTTATTCGGAAGATGAACTGGGAAATCTGGCGTTTGATGATAATGAAGCATTGGAAATGGAAATAACATTTTATAATTATAATCCAGATACGATGGATGAAATTTATGAAGCAGATTGTGGATATAGTTATATAGATACATCATCAGACTTTGATTATTTCACAAATCAACCCTCTGAGTATCTAGATACATCTTTTGGGGATTCAGATTGTGAGGTTAATTTTTGTGTAGGAGTTGATGACGCTACAAATTTAGAACCAGGAGTCAACTATTATTTTAGAGCCAGATTTGATGGAAATGAGAGGCAAGGTTATCCTAATGATGGTCGTTTTCGTGTAACAGCGCAAAGAGGGTACCGTTTTATTGGGCATGGTGAATGGAGTGTATTTGCAGAAGAACATGATCCGATTAGATCTTTAGGGATAAGTGAAGATATGAATTGGGTATCTGAAAGTGCTTATGATATATGGCAGTGGAATTTTAATTCAGACACGGATTTTGTCAGTTGAGGTGTTTTATGTGGAAAGGTGAAATCTTATATGCATGGCTTTATTATGGGTTTGTGCTGTCTGTGTTCTCGTTGGGATTCACTGTTGTGGTTTCAAAAATATGGAAGAGGAGAAAGAAGAGCCTGCGTGAAAAAATCATGTTTTTTTGTTTGGGGTTAGTTTTGGCGTATGTACTTCAGATTTTCCTGTGCTATCATCCTTTTATTCGTTATGCCTCTCCAAACCACCGGAAGCTGTCTGAGCAGGCCGAGGAGGAGATGGTTGAGCGGTTTTGCCACATTCAGAATCATTCGCCGCTGACAGCGTATTACTATCAGGTAGTGTATGTGCAAAGTGATGAAGATTACCGAGTGGAAGTACATTATCTGTACTCTATCCACGGAAAAGTCATGGGTAGAGTCTACGGAGATGAGACTGGTATTCGGACAGGAATGTGAAAAAACGCTCGACAAACGTATGAGTAAATAAATTGTGAACAAATCTTAATTTTATATAAAAGGAGGTTATCAGACAGAGACTGGAAGCTTCACCATCGGAGATACCGGCTTGTTATTGAGGTGAGAGTTTCTCTTTGTATAGGGAGAGGACGCGGATACCAACTGATATGAGAAATCAGCAGCATAAACTGACACCTGGAGAGTAGAACTATCTGGCGATGGCGGATAATTATCAGACGGTGACAAGTACCTTCAACGAAGGAAAGAATTCTGCGAGCTGTTCACGGACCATCGCCGTGCAGATGGAAAAAAGGAACGAAAGTAACGTTCTCCATTAATGCAAATTTTCCAGAATATCAGAAGTTTACGGTATACAGCAACGCAGATCAGGTGATCGAGACCAGAAAATTCGGAATCTATTATCTAGCGCCAGGCGAGTATCGTTACAAAATCGAGGCAAAAGGCTACTTCACCAAAGAGGGGGAGTACTGGAGATAAGGGAAGCACGACTTCCTACACCGACACCGGCCTGAAATCCGGGCAGACGTACTACTACACTATGCGGGCATACCGCACGGTAAATGGTGAGAAGATCTTCGGTTCCTATTCCGACTGGAAGACCGTGAAGGTGAAATAAGGGAATTAAAAAAAACGAAATGAAAATTTAATATAATTGTAATTAATTAAGATTTACATGGCCAGAAAAGAGGGATATAATAATTACGCAAAATGAATAGAGGCTTTGGTTAGGTTTTGATACCTATTTAACGGAATCTGGTGAGAATCCAGAACAGCCTATCTCTACTGTAAGAGGGACGAACGGACGATATGCCACTGGAGGATACTCTGGGAAGGCGTTCTAGTAGGAAGAACTTAAGTCAGGATACATAACAAAGCCTAGGGGAAAACGTTTGTGAGTACGGCAGGCGAAAGACCGAGTCACCATATTATATTATTATAGAAAAGATAGCGTAGTCCTTTCTGCGGGAGAAAGGATGAAGCTATCTTTTTGTCTTTTTTCGGCTTTTTGCGGAGGAGAGCAGGAAAGGAGGAAAAAAATTCGCTCGCAGATGTTTTCAAAAAATAACGATCGAGTAAAAAGGAGAAAGAAATGAAATTTAAGGCGTACAAAAAATTTATGGCTTTATTGATGACGGGAGCCATTGCTGCTACAGGAGTGCCGGTGACTGCACTGGCAGCTGAGGATGTGGCTGTTGAGGCGTCATTCCAGAGCGAGGAGGAGGCCTCAGGGAAGGCTGAGGAAAGCTTCTCCAGTTCTGTATCCCAAGAGGAGCCCTTTGAAGCTGAGGATTTTGCCGAGGTGTTGGCAGAGGAAGCTGCGGTACAGGAAGGTACCTGCGGCGAAAACGTGACATGGAAACTCTCTGAGGACGGAGAGCTGCGCATCAGCGGAAGCGGGGAGATGACGGATTACTCTGTCGCAGACGCATCGCCGTGGTCTGAGCTGGTGGACAGCATCAAGACGGTTGTGATCGAAGACGGGGTCACGAGCATTGGCGACAGAGCCTTTAGAAGATGTATGCAGATGACAGAGATTTCCATCCCGGACAGCGTAACCAGCATTGGAAAAAATGCTTTTGACTACTGCATAAGCCTGGGTGAGATCTCTATTCCAGACGGCGTGACCAGTATCGGCAGTGAAGCATTTTCCATGTGCAGAGTTCTGGAGAGTATTCAGCTGCCGGCTTCTCTGAAAGAAATAAGCACCAGCATGTTCATGAGTTGCTCAGCGCTGAAGGAATGTGTGATTCCGGATGGCGTGGAAAAGATCGGGTCGCAGGCGTTCTATGGTGCGAAGCTGGAGAAAGTGACAATCCCTGCCAGCGTCAACACGATTGAAGTGTATGCGTTCGGTCAATGCCCTTTGATGGACGTGGTGATGGGAGGAGATGCGCCGGCGTCTACGGATACGAACGCCTTTTATAACTGTCCGGATGATATGATCGTGAGTGTTCCGGCAAGGGCGGAAGGATATTTCGAGGATCCGTGGCTGTATATGGACGTGCAGTTTAGGGAGGAACACGTGGATGAACTGAATGCGATCAGAGCAGCTCTCCTGGATCAGGCTAAGAGTGACAACGCATTCTGGGATCTATTGAACCGTGTGAATGCGGGTGAGACACTGTCAGAAGAAGAGAAGGCAGATGCTTGCGCAAGAGCGGTGGAGATGGCGACAGCTCCTTATCTGGATACCAGTGAGCTGGCGATGGCTGCGATCGCAATTAACGCGATGGGATTGGACGCGTCACAGGTGACGAGCGGCGAGAAGACTGTCGATTTAATTGCCTTAATGAGTGTCAGAGTATATCAGAATCTGGTGGCCTACCACCCTGAGGATGAGATGGGTTCAGAGCTGGAAGACTGGACGTTGGCATTGGCTGCCTATGACAGTGGAAATCATGAGCTTCCCGCCAATGCGGTCTGGACCAGAGATAAGATCATAAAGCACATTTTGGACAGCCAGGATGAAAAAGGAGGCTGGCATTTCTTTGACAAAAATACTTTTGACTGGCATCCGTATGCGACGGCACAGACGATGCTTGTGTTGGCACCGTACTATACGGAGAATGACGAAGTCAGAGAAGCAGTTGACACGTCTATGAAGCTGATCAGTGAGAAATTCAAGAGCACAGGGAAACTCTTTGTGACCGTGGTGGGAGAAGAAGAGGATCCGGCAGATGTAGCGATGGTCATCGCAGCCCTGCGTGCTTATGGCATTGACGTGAATGCTGATGAAGATTATATCTACAAGGAAGACCCGGATACAGAGATGACATTGGTGGATTATCTGCTGACCTTCAAGCAAGAAGACAATACCTTTGGACCGAACACCAATGAGATTCCTTACTGCCCAAAGGGAGCTTCTGGATTGCAGGCAATTATTAGCCTGGGAAGCTATGACGGATATCTTCCTTATCAGACGAACTGCCCGGATGAGGCCCAGGCTTCTCCTCACGCAGATGGTTATGAAATTCCTAAAAATGCGACGAATTCCGTGAATCCTGACGGACCACTGGGTGTTTTTGCACAGCATGAAGATATTAATTTGAACTTGGGAGAGACTGGAAAAGCAAGCTACCGTCTGATTTCAGGGAGCGAGGACATGATTGAGTCCATACATTGGGAGTCTAGAGATGAATCTGTTGCGACCGTAGATGACGAAGGAAATGTCAAAGCGGTCGGAGAGGGAAGCACGAGTCTGAAACTGACGGTTGTTGCAAAAGGCGGCGGTCAGTCCTTCTCCAGTGTGAATGTCACTGTGACAAAACCATCGGATGAAGCGAAAGCAGCTTTCCAGAATGCAAAAGTGGATGTCACCGCTAAGAGCGTTGGCTATGACAGTGTGAAACTGACCTGGAAGGCCCTGGATAATGCGGACAGTTATCTGGTATACCGCAAAGTCAAAGGCGGACATTTCACACGGATTGCCACAGTGACTGACCTGAATTACACAGATGAGACAGCGAAGACGGGAACGACGTATTATTATACGGTAAAAGCAGCCAGCAACAGATGGGGCGGCACCATATATAGCAAGTATGTGACCAATTTGATGGCGAAAGCAGTTCCGGCGAAGGCTTCCATCAGCAAGACTCAGACCTGGGGTTACAATGGAATCAAGGTGACCTGGGATAAAGTGGCAGGAGCCGATGGTTATCGTCTGTACTATAAGACCGGTAATTCAGGATGGAAATATGCAACCCAGACTGGAAATACTTCTTATGTACATACAAGAGTGACTACCGGACAGAACTATACTTACTATGTACGTGCGTACTGCAACGTAGACGGGACGAAAGTATTCGGAGCGTACTCCCAAGGAAAGACCGGAAAAGCGGTTCCGAAGAAAGCGGTGATCACAAAGGCGACTGCCGGAAGTAAGAAAGTATCCTTGAACTGGAATAAGGTAAATGGAGCTAGCGGTTACCGTATCTACTACAAGACTTCCGAGAACGGAAAATGGCATTATGTGACTCAGATCGGAAAGGGAAGCACGACTTCGTACACCAACACCGGCTTGAAGTCCGGCCAGACTTACTACTACACCATGCGTGCATATCGTACCGTGAATGGAGAGAAAGTATTTGGCTCTTACTCTGACTGGAAGACCGTGAAGGTAAAATAGTCTGAGAAAGAGGAAACCATCTTGTAATCTGAGTAGATAGACAATATAATGACAAGAAAAGAGGAAATTCCTGGTATGGGGCAGCTTCATATCAGGAATTTCTCTACTCTGAGATAAACCGAAGCAAAGGACAGACTTTTCGGTTTCTCTAAGAGTATCCATGTTTGCTAGAGAAAGGAGAGTCAGATGCATAGGAGACTAACGGCGGTATGGATGGCGGCGGTGCTTGGAATCACATCGTGTCCGCTTCCGGCAGCGGCAGCCATGCTACCGGAAAACGCAAATTTTGAAGAAGAAGCACAGGAAGAGGAAAGCTTTGAGAGCTTTGGCTATGAGGAAGGATTTCAGACAGAGGCAGACGCTGGTTTTCTGCCGGAAGAGTTGGAAGACAACGAATGGACGCGCTACCAAAATAGCGCGGAAAATAACGGGATTGTCTCTGCGAAGCTGCCTTTGGCAGAAGACAACAGTGTGATGAAATGGGCGACTAGGATGTCTAGCGGCTACACCAACAGTTTTACTCCACCGTTGATTCTGGGCGGAGATTTGTATGTGCAAAAGGGCAGTAAGATTTTACGTCTGTCCAAAGAGGACGGCAGCGTGATTCAAGAGAGTGAACCGCTAGAGGGAAATGCCGGCTATGGTTTGAATCCGCTTACGTATGCAGAAGGACTGATTTTTGCAGCGATTGGAAATGGACAGATTCAGGCGGTAAACGCGTCTACCTTGGAGTCTGTCTGGGTAAGTGAACCTCTCGGCGGACAGACCATTTCTCCCATTGCTTATGCGGACGGATATGTCTATACAGGGACCTGGAATTCAGAGACTGACGACGGGGTATATTTCTGTCTGTCCATAGATGACCAGGAGCCGGAGCAAAAGATAGAAGTCAAGAAACCAGTCTGGACTGTGACCCACAAAGGAGGATTTTATTGGGCGGGCGCCTATGTGGAAGAGGGGACCGACGGAAATGACTATGTGATCTTTGGCTCTGACGATGGAGAGGAGAATGGAGCGGTCTTATACTCTGTCTGTACGCAGACGGGAGAAGTGGTCAGCCAGGCGGAAGGTTTCCAGGGAGACATCCGCTCCTCCATTGTGTACGATCAAGGAAAGGTATATTTTGTCACAAAAGGCGGATATTTATACCGGGCTTCCCTGGAAAATGGCCAGCTTGACCAGGTGATTGGCTATGACTTGGGTGGAATGGCGACGGCGACTCCCGTAGTTTACAACGATAGAATCTATGTGGGTGTCTGCGGCCAGGGAAACCAGTTCGACCCGGAAAGCGGACACAGTATGGCCGTTTTGGAGGACAGCGAAGAGGGGATTGCCTTAGCGTATGAGGCAGAAGTGCCCGGGTATCCCCAGGCCGCAGCCCTTCTCTCAGATGCCTATGTCCAGGAGGATTACGATGGCGATGGAGTGCCTGACCAGAGAGTGTATCTATATTTTACCTACAACGCAGGTCCGGGAGGAGTCTATTGCCTGTCTGACGAGCCAGGACAGACAGAAGGAGAGGCGAAGTCGGTGTTTACACCACCAGTCGGCAAACGTCAGTTCTGTATCAGCCCACTTTGTGTGGACAGCGACGGAACGATCTATTATAAGAACGATTCCGGCTACCTGATGGCGATTCAGTCTGCGGGGGCTTATCTGGAGAATGTTGCGGTCTCGGCAGATGTGGGAGAGGTCCAGTGGAGTGAAGCGTTTGACAGCGGAACGAAAGAATATTTTCTGACGGCGGACCAGGCTGCGAGTCAGCTGACATTCACTATAGACTGTCCGCAGGGACAGTCGGCGACGGTCGACGGGGAGGCCTGCGACGGAACCTACGTGATGGAGCTGGGTGATGAAAAAGAAGGCCAGATAGAAATCGAGGTGACAGACGGCGAGAACAGCGCCAGCTATGTCTTCCATGTGGTGCTGCAGGAGAATAAGCCGGAGGCTGTGAAAGCTGTCGAAGCGAAGATCGACGAAATTGGTTCTGTGACTGTGGACAGTGAAGGAAAAATTGCCGATGCACGGAAGGCTTATGAGGCGCTGACGGAAGCGGAAAAGAGTCTGGTGAAAAACTATGAGAATCTCCTGGAAGCGGAAGAACAGCTGAAAGTTCTGAAGGAAGAGAGGGAAGCTTTTGTCTCAGGACGGCCGGAGGTAAAAGCAGAAGCCGTATCCTATAACAGTATCAAGCTTACCTGGGAACCGTATGAGAATGCGAAGAGTTATTATGTGTACAGGAAGGTAAAAGGTGGCAGCTTCAAAAAAATTGCCTGGGTTCAGGATTTATCTGATTTATCTTATACAGACAAGACAGCGGTGACTGGGACGGTTTATTACTATACGGTGAAAGCGGCGAGCAAGAAGTGGGGCGAGCCGGTATACAGTAAATATGTGACTGATTTGACAGCCAAGGCTGTGTTAGAGAAGCCATCCATCGGGAAAGCCCAGACCTGGGGCTACAATGGAATCAAAGTGACCTGGGACGAGGTAGCGGGAGCTGACGGCTACCGTCTGTACTATAAGACTGGAAATTCAGCGTGGAAATATGCAACCCAGACCACCGGGACTTCCTACACACATACTGGAGTGATTACTGGACAGGACTATACTTACTATGTGAGAGCTTACCGGACAGTGAACAAAACCAAGGTATTCAGCGCCTATTCAGACGGAAAGACAGGAAAGGCGGTGCCGAAGAAAGCGGTGATCTCCAAAGTGATGGCGGGCAGCAAGAAGGCGGCGCTGAAATGGAATAAGGTAAACGGAGCCAGCGGATATCGTATCTACTATAAGACTTCCGAGAACGGGGAATGGCACTATGTGACCCAGATCGGAAAGGGAAGTACGACTTCGTATACCAACACCGGCCTGAAATCTGGTCAGACTTACTACTACACCATGCGGGCGTACCGCACGGTAAATGGAGAGAAAGTCTTCGGTTCTTACTCTGACTGGAAGACCGTGAAGGTAAAATAGTATGAAAATGGTATCGGTTTGAATATCTTAAAAGAGTATCGCTCTGTCAGCTGTTTGGGTGACAGAGCGATATCAGTTGTGCAATCAGAGATTGTTGTAGGCTTTGTGTAAGCAGAATGTGAACTTTACAATGTCGAAAATATATGATATATTTAATATGTTAACTGGAAATATTTTTTGTATGACCATTTTGATATAATTAAAAAAATAGTAATCAGTTATTGGTTTGAAAAAGTAGATAAGGACCACGGTCAGGCGTCTATATACGCCTGTTTAAAAGGAATCTGGTGAGAGTCCAGAACAGCCTATCTCTACTGTGTGGGGGACGAAAAAGTAGGATACCACTAGGGGAACCTGGGAAGGTACTTGAGTAGGAAGAACCTGAGTCAGGATACAACAACGGGGTCTGTGTAAAGATATTCGTAAGCATGACGAATAGAGTATAGGACAGTTTTAAGAGTGTTCATATTAAGAGAAAGATAGCGTAATTCTACCTGCGAGAGGAAGAATTATGCTTTTTTTTATCTAAATTTACGGGATATGAAGGTTTGCGGACAGAGTCTGTGGGCGGAAGTCTCGTCTATTTGGAGGAGAGGAGGCGATTGGGGAAAAGAAAAGTTTGCGGGAAATTTTCCCAGAAATCAACAGTCGTCAGAAAGACGGCGGTTTAGAGGAGGACTAAGATGAAGAAGAAAACTTACGGCAAACGAATTGCCGCCTGGGTGTTGGCCGCGATTATGGCCACTTCTGCGTGTCCTGAGACTGTGCTTTTGGCGGCCCCTGTGGGAGAACCGCAGGAGGATGTGGAAGCTCTCTCGGAGGAGGGAGAAGAGAATATCCAGGAAAATGAGGAACCGGGGGAGGCGCTGGAGGCCGAAGAACCCGGGAAAACGGATGTGGAAGAGGAAGATTCTTTCGCATTGGAAGCAGCTGAGGGAGAAGAGACCGAGCCGGAAGCTGCACCGGAAGAAGAGACTGTACCAGAAGAAGAAAACAACCTGGAGCCGAAATCCCTGGAAGCAGTGGTTTTGGCAGACACTGGCCTGGTTGCCGATTTTAGCTGGTATCAGGCAGATGAGACGGTTTTCACTCTGAGCAGTGAAGAAGAGATGCGCGCGTTGGCAGAGATCGTGGCGAACGGTCTGTCAGATGACGGATACGGAGCAGAGATCGATGCGGACGATTTTGCAGGGAAGACCATCTTGCTGGATGCCGACATGGATTTCACCGGGGAGACCTGGACCCCGATCGGAACGCAGGAGCGTCCGTTCGCGGGAACCTTTGACGGACAGGGCCATACCGTCACCTATACGGTGGATGGAATGGAGAAGAGCTATCAAGGCCTGTTCGCCTATAACAGTGGTACTCTGCGTGATTTCACCGTTGCAGGTTCCATGGAACTGTCCAAGAGCCAGTACCTGGGCGGTGCGGCGGCTGTGAACAACGGTGTCATTGACGGCGTGGACTCCCAGATGGATTTCACGATGGACGATGTCCATGTGGATTCCACGACGGATATCGCGAACCGCTATGGCTGTTATGTGGGCGGTGTGGCCGGTCTGAACTATGGGACCATTCAGAATGCTACATACAACGGAACCCTGGATGCGGGAACCTTTATCGGCGGTATCGCGGGCTGGAGCTTCGGCGTGATTTCGGATTCCAGCAACAGCGGAAAGATTATTGTACGTGATCTGGACGCAATCTATAATACAGAAAAAGGTGCCGGCGGTATCGCAGGTGTCGTAACTTCCAGAGCCGGTACAGAAGACCCGGCGTTAATCGAAGGCTGCGTCAACAACGGCGAGGTTTGGGGATATTACCATGCCGGCGGTATCACTGCATTCCTGAATTCCGGTACAGTTCGAAACTGTATCAACAACGGATATATTCAAGCATGCTGGAACAATGGCGGTATCGTAGGAGCGATGACGGATATTGAACGGTCAGACCGTCGGCCTTTGTTGGAGAACTGCTACAATACCGGTGAGCTGGACCAGGATTCTTCGACAGCATCAGATCAGGGAATCACTTCTTCCATGCGTTCCTACAATTATTGTGCGGGTATTGTGGGATTCGGTAAGAATGAAGATATCCAGAACTGTTTTAACAGCGGCTATATCCATGGGAAACTGCAGGTGGGAGGTATCATCGGCGGCGACTACAATGGGATGAGAGGTACCATGGACAGCTGTTACAACATGGGTGAAGTGACTGGCGGCAGCTACGTGGGCGGAGTCTCCGGATGGCTGGGCGGCACTGCAGTGACCAACTGTGAAGATTTTGTGGACAAGGTCAGCGAAGAGAATGCCAAGACCATCACAGACCGTCTGAATGCCAATGTGACGGAAGAAAACGGATTCTACGGATGGAACGCTTCTGGCACGGACGTATTCTTTGGAATCGTCTACGGTGTGGATTTCCAGGTGACTCCGGAAGACGCGACAGTGAAGGTCTTCAATTCTGCTGAAGCAGAGGTGCCGGCTGCAGAGGATGGGGCTTATTCTCTCCAAAGCGGCGAGTACACCTATGAAGTGTCTAAAGAAGGCTACCAGACAGAGACTGGAAGCTTCACCATCGGAGATACCGGCCTGTCATTGAGCGTAGAGCTGCTCTCTGTATGGGGCGAGGATGCGGATACCAGCTGGTATGAGGAATCCCAGGAAAGTTTCGTGCTGACGGAGGCAAATCAGCTGGCTGGTCTGGGAAGTCTGGTAACGGCAGGTACTGATTTCGCAGGAAAGACCATTTCACTGGGAGCAGATATCCGTCTGGTGGACAAAGAATGGGCTGGAATCGGGGACGCGAATCATGGATTCGCCGGAACCTTTGATGGAGCCAGCCATAAAATCACCGGACTGGCAGCGAAAGACGGCGCGCTGTTTACCAATATAGTAGCAGGCGGCGTGGTGAAGAACTTAGGTGTCAGCGGTGTGGGCGCGATCGCGGCGACCAATGCAGGAAGCATTGAGAACTGTTATGCTGTGACGACAGACACGAAGGCGGCGGTTGCCCTGGACAATCAGGGAAGCATCCGCAACTGTGTATCTGGAAGCGAGATTCCGGTGGCAGCAGACAATGCTGGTGTGGAGAATTCCTTCTATATTAATGGCACTTATACAGAAGAAAGCTTCACAGACGGTACCATCGCCAAACTTCTGAACCAGAACGCGACGGCTACCAATGGTTGGTATCCGTGGACTGCCGGGGAAGCGGGAACCACTCTGCAGGCAGCGTATACGGCAGCCTTTACCATAGAGACAAAAGATGGTGGAGACGCAGAAGACACGGTGCTGAAGATTTTCGACAGCGAAGGAACAGAGATCACGGAAGAGACCACAGTCAATTATAAGACTGGGGAAAACACCTACCGTCTGATTCCTGGAAAATATACCTACACAGCGACTCTGAGCGGCTATGCGGACCGTGAGGGCAGTTTTACCATTAAGAAAGCGGACCTGACTCGGACCATCACCATGGCGAAACGTTACACTCTCAGATTGACGGTGAGAGACCAGGTGGCATCCACAGCTCTCGCAAACGCGAAGGTGACCGTGAAGAATTCCTCTGGAAAGAGCGAGACCGTGACCTCCAGTAGCAATGGAATCTTTGTCTATAACCTGTTGGATGGAGACTATACGTATGAGATTACCTGTGAGGGTTACCAAGCGACATCTGGAAATACAACGGTTAGTGGCGGAAGCAAATTTCTTAATGTACGAATGAAGAAATACCCGACGCTGTACTTCACAATCGCACCGGAGGATGCGAAGGAAAAAGCAGACATTCAGGTAAAGAATGCCGGCGGAGAGAAGATTTATCCCAACAGTGACGGAAGCTATTCTTTCATCGAGGATGGAACCTATAACTGGACGGTGACCAGTGAAGGCTACTGGACAGAGTCTAAGACCTTCGAGGTAAAAGAAGAGGCAGACAAGAACGTAGAGTTCCGGGAAGCTTTGGAGATGAGTCCGACCTATCCGGTGAAATTCGAGTTCGTCTCTGACAAACCTCAGAATCAGACCATCGAAGTTCTGACAGAGGACGGGGAGACGGTGGAACCGTCGGAAGACCTTACCTATCTCCTGAAGGATGGCACTTATACCTATATGGCCAAAGCCTATGGCTACGAGATCATTAAGAAGGAGCTTGTGATCGACGGAAAAGGCCAGAATATCCCTATAGAGTTCGAGAAACGGGGCTACGATGTAAATTGGTATGACCCGGATGCAAAAGTTCTGGAGATCAACGACACAGCCGACTTCATGGCGTTCATGGCGATGACGGTAGGTCAGGGTGTGGATGAGAATGATGAGTTGATCGCTAGAGATACCTTCCAGAACAAAGATATCCAGCTCAATGCTGATCTGGTATTGAGTGAGCTGGAGAACGAGGCCTTTGTCCCGATCGGAAGCCAAGAGGCAGGCGGATGGGGATTCGAGGGAGATTTTTATGGAAACGGATACTCCATCACGGTGAACCTGGAGACGGATAAATTTGCAAATCTGGCTCTGTTCGACTATGTGCAGGGATATAACAGCGCGACGATCGAAGGACTGACAGTAAAAGGTAAAATCACGAATACCTATAAGGGCGCGAAAACCTATACTGCCGGCTTCACGGCGAATAACTGGAGTATGTCTATGGTGGACTGCCACAATGAGGCAGACATCACTTCCATGAACCCGAATTCGGCCAGCTATACAGGCGGCTTGGTGGCCAGCACGACGAATTACAATGAGCTGGAAAACTGTACCAACAGCGGTACGATCACCGGTAAAGTAAACGTCGGCGGTGTCATTGCAAACGCCTCTCAGGTGAGTCTGACAGGCTGTACCAACACTGGTACCGTCATCGGAACAGAGAATGTCGGCGGTGTCATCGGAACGGGCCAGACTGTCACAGACAGTAAAAATGAAGGTGAAGTCCGCGGTGAGACCAAGGTCGGTGGAATTATCGGTTATGGAAGCAATTCGACAGTTCGCAACTGTGAAAACCATGGAAAGATTGAAGGAACAGATATAGTCGGCGGAATTGCCGGATATCTCGGAGACGGCTATGGCACCTGGGCTAGCCGCAGCAACGTCAACTATGGCGATGTTACCGCGTTGGGCCGTGCTGTGGGCGGAGTTGCCGGAGAGTACAATCCAAGCGGTTATAATCTCCCGGCAGTGACTGGTATGGTGAACTTTGGAACCATCACCGGCAGCGGAAATGCCATGGGCGGTATCTTTGGCCTGATGGATGACTCCAATAATGCTACCGATATCAAAGTAGAGAACTGCTATAGCGTAGGCCAGCTCTTACTGGTGGGTACAGGGACTACGGTGGGCAACATCTGTGGAGAAGTGCCGACAGGCAAAGAGCTTCTGAATAACAACTTCTATTCCAGTGAGAGCCTCTTCCCAGGCTGTGGAAACAGCGAGGGTGGCACAGAGGCAGTGGAGCCTTCCGCTTTCACGGACGGAACCATTCAGACCCAGATGAACCTGAATGTCCGCGTGGCAAACCAGGCTCAGGTATGGGAAACTGGCGAGGACAACTATCCTTATCCTACCGGAGATGAGGCAGCCCTGACCTTTGACGTGAGTCCAGACTATGCGAACATCACGCTGAAGAATCCAGACGGAGAGGTGCTAGAGCCAATTATCGAAGGTTCCAAGAGCTATGCTGGACTGACGAAGAATACTTACTATGAGTATACGGCGACTTCCACTTCTACCGATTATCAGAATGCAACGGGAACGATTATTTACAAGGGCACAGCCTTGACAGAAGAAGTGACGCTGCCAGGGAAGTCCTATACGATCACTTTCGCCGTGATACCTGCCTATGCGAAATTGGTAGTCAAAGACAGCGAAGGCAATGAGATGAATCCATCTTCTGCTAAACAGTATAAACTGACACCCGGAGAGTACAGCTATCTGGCGATGGCGGACAATTATCAGACGACGACAGGTACCTTCACCGTAGGAGGAGACTCTGAGAGCCGTTCACGGACCATCACCGTACAGATGGAGAAAGGAACGAAAGTAACGTTCTCCACCAATGCAAATCTTCCGGAATATCAGAAATTTACGGTGTACGACAGCGCAGATCAGGTGATCGAGACCAGAAAATCTGGAATCTATTACCTGGCACCGGGCGAGTATCGCTACAAAGTCGAGGCAGAAGGCTACCTCACCAAAGAAGGAGAAGACTGCGTCTTCACAGTGGGAGAGGAAGCGCTGGAGATTTCGGTGGAACTGACCATGGAGTACGATGTCTCCTGGTATAACCAGGCAGAAAACCTGTATGAGATTTCCAATGAAATGCAGCTGAAAGGTCTCAGTGAGATCGTCAGCGGTACCTCCGCGAACATCTCTCAGGATTCTATGCAGGATAAGACCATCCGCCTGATACAGGATATCGAGCTGACCTCTGAGCAGTGGCAGCCGATCGGAGCGAAGAATTCCAATAATACAAAGAGATTCGCAGGTACATTTGACGGATGCGGTCATACGATTTCCGGCATCCATCAGACAGACATGAAGACCATCGGCGGCTATGCCGGATTCTTCATCGGCCTGGATGCGACAGGTACGATTTGCAACCTGACGCTGGAAGGCCAGATCAACAGCGAAGAGTTCTACAATGCAGGTGCGTTTGTGGCGCATACTGGTTATGGTACTATCCTCAACTGTGTCAATAAGTGTGAAGTGACTGCAAGAAACGCAGCTGGTTTTATCAATTCCGCAAATAATGGAACGACGATTGAGAACTGCCGCAATGAGGGCATGATTACCTCCACCAGCGGCTGGGCTGGAGGCCTCGCAGGACAATTCACAGGACAGATCATCAACTCTGCCAATACAGGTATGGTTTATGCGGCCGGTTCCTATGCCGGAGGCCTCATAGGATATATGAATGCTTCTGGAACGAATGAGTATAAGATCGAGAACAGCTACAATGCCGGAGAGATCAGTACCTCTGGACAAAATGGAGTGGCTGGCGGAATCGCCGGTTATGTTTATGCGAATGATAACAAGGTAACCGTTGAAAATTGCTACAATACGGGCAAGGTATACGCATCTGATGGCGTAGGCTCTGTGGCGGCGATTACAGGAAACTCTTCTGGAAAGAAAACACTGAAGAGCTGTTATTACCTGGAAGGAAGCGCCGACTATTCTTATATTTACGCACAGAATTATATGCAGCAGGAGGGCTTCGGTTCTCTGGTAGGCATTGCGGAGGAGAAAGCCGAGGAGGCATTTTCTGATGGAACTGTGGCGACCGCGCTGAACAAAGGCGCGACTTTAACAAATGGTTACGACCGTTGGGTAGTAAAAGAAGGCCAGACGGTATTCAGCAATGGAAAAGATCTGATCTTTAGCCTGAATCCTGTGGATGCTAAACTGACCTTAAAGGATGCTTCTGGCAAAGTTGTGGAGCAGGCAGGAGTGAATTCTTACACCGGTCTGAAAGCAGGGGAAGAATACACGTACACAGTAGAAAAAGAGGGACTGACTACCGAGATTGGAACTGTCGTGGCTCAGGAGAATCCGCTGGCTGTGGATGTCAATCTGAGTGCGACCATTTTGCTGACCATCAGTAAGGATGGAACCTTCTTCAAGTCTGAGGACGGTGAGACTCCGATGGTGCAGGTGCCGATCACAGTCAATGCCTTTGATGTGACAGCCTACGGCTATTCAGAAGTCTACAACAGCGACGAGGGACCGACTCTGTTGAATGCCTTTATCAGAGCTCACGAGTTGTACTCTGAGGAAGGCGCAGACGGCTTCTACGCAACGCCGAACAACGACCCGGCAGTGGGAAATGATTTATTTGTCAGAGAGTTCTGGAATATCGAGACTACACAGCTGAACTACTGGGTGAACAACAAATACCCAGGCGAGTGGCTGGAAGACGAGGGCTACATCTGGGGTTCCACCGCAGATAATATTCTGGTGAAGAACGAGGATGACGTGGAAGTGGATTTGTATGCGGATTACACGGTTCCGATGTATCATAGTTTCTTTGACCAGACAGAGGCCACGGTGAAAGCTGGAGAAGAATTGAAGCTGAACTTGAAAGGCTTCGTGTCTGCTAACGCATATGAGCACAAAGAGCCGCCGACCTTTGCAATGGAAGGTTCCGAGATCTATGCGGACCTGTTGAATGCGAAGACAGATCTGCCGTCAGAGAGCACAGGTCTGAAGACGGACAAGGACGGAAATGTCACCTTGACATTCAAGGAGCCGGGAACTTACCTGGTATCTGCCAAAGGAACGGAGACGAAACTGGATGGTGAGAAGGCGATCATTACAGCGCCTTATTGCATTGTCACAGTAGAAGAAAGCGAGGTAGATCTGGAAGTACAGGCAGTGATCGAGAAGATCAATGCGATCGGAGAGGTAACTCTGGAATCTGAGAAAGCAATCCAGGAAGCAAGGGAGGCTTACGACGCGCTGAGCGAAGACCAGAAGAAGGAAGTGACTAACTACGAGAAACTGGCAGAGGCTGAGAAGAATCTGGAAGCGCTGAAACAGGAAGAGCAGAGGAAGGCTTATGAAGCGTTCATTTCCGGCAAACCTGAGGTGAAAACAGAGGCAGTATCTTATGACAGTATTAGAATTACCTGGGAGCCCTATGCGAACGCGAAGAGCTACTATGTATATCGTAAGGTAAAAGGAGAGAGCTTCAAACGAATCGCATGGGTTCAGGATTTGACAGATTTGTCTTATACAGACGAGACGGCAGTGACCGGTACAACGTATTATTATACGGTGAAAGCGGCGAGCAAGAAGTGGGGCGAGCCGGTCTACAGTAAATATGTGACAGATCTGAGTGCAAAAGCGACTCTGGCAAAGGCGTCCATCAGCAAGACACAGACTTGGGGTTATAATGGTATTAAAGTAACCTGGGATGAAGTAGATGGAGCAGATGGCTATCGTCTATACTACAAGATAGACGACAGCGGCTGGAGATATGCAACTCAGACAGAGGATACTTCTTATGTGCATACAGGAGTGACGACTGGAAAGGTTTACACTTATTATGTGCGCGCATACCGTAATATTGACGGAGCGAAAGTATACGGTGCATATTCTGACGGTAAGTCTGGAAAGGCAGTACCTAAGAAAGCAGTGATTGCGAAAGCTACTGCAGGAGACGGAAAGGTAACTCTGAATTGGAACAAGGTAAATGGGGCAAGTGGCTATCGCATTTACTATAAGACATCTGAGGATGGGGAATGGCACTATGTGACCCAGATCGGAAAGGGAAGTACGACTTCGTATACCAACACCGGCCTGAAATCTGGTCATACGTATTATTATACTATGCGTGCATACCGTACGGTAGATGGTGAGAAAGTCTTTGGTTCTTACTCGGATTGGGTGAATGTGACAGTGAAGTAATTCTGCAAAAGCAGATGTAAGGCTTTGCCAGTTATGTATGGAGTGCAAAGCATTCCTGGTATGGGTCTGAGTGCCCATATCAGGAAGCTTTGCGTCTATAAGCAAAAAGATTTTTATAGTGGGGGGTACCTTATGTGGAAGAGAAAAAAGCAGAGCCTGCGTGGAAAAGTTACAGGCGGCGTCTACAAAGATGAGACTGGTATTCGGACAGGAAGGCAGAAGGCGGAGTGAACAAGAGTTATTTTCTTGACAAAATTGCCTATATTCGTTATACTAAGAAAGTAAATCCATAGTATAAATTGAATAGAACTGCGGTCAGGTATTTTTACCTGTTTGAAGGGAACCCGGTGAGAATCCGGGACAGTCTATCTCTACTGTATGAGGGACGAACGGAACATAGGGCCACTGGAGAGATCTGGGAAGGCGTTTCTAGTAGGAGGAACTCGAGTCAGGATACAGCAACGCAGTTTAAGTGGGAGATTCGTAAGCAAGGCGGATTGAGAAGAGAGTCCGAGAGCTTTTTGTATATGGCAAAAAGTTATTTTAAAGATAGAGCCTGACAGGCTCTTTTTTTTAAAACTCCCGGGGCTCTCTTTTCCTTATATATGGAAAATATTATGGCTTGTCGGGTTCTTCACTTCAAGTACTATGGAAAAAAAGAAAGGAGTGAAACTTATGAAAAAGCGAGGAAGGAGAATCCTCTGCCTGATGATGGCGATGTTGATGATTCTCACTTCGATGCCTGCGACAGCGATGGCTGCCACAGAAGAATCCGCTTCGGAGCTGGGAAACTCTTCGAACGTCGAAGCGTTTCAGGAAGAAACTGCGGATGCAGCGGTATCTTTTGAGGAAGAAGAGCAGGAGACAGTATTTGCCTCCGACGATGATGTCTGGTGGGATAGATATTTCTATATCAGCATGATGAAGGGGGAGGAAGAGATCTACCAGAATGATTCGGACCAGGCTATGACACCGATGCTGGCACAGAAGTATGGTTTTACCTACGGCCCGGATATTGATGTGGAGCAGGGACAGTATACTCTGCTGGACGCGCTGGTTCTGACTCAGATTGAGATGTTCGATGCCACCCCGGAAAACATCCGGGATTATCTGGATTTGGACGAAGCTGGAAATGTCATCAAGGTGAGCGGTGTCGACACCCGGAATTTTACTTTTATTGTAAATGGGGTGGCAGCCGGAGAGTATGGAACTTCCATTTATGTCAACAATTATGAAATCTATGATGGCGATGAGATCATTTTTCTGACAGAGACGACCGATGAGTCGGCACCTGTTCTGAGTGATATCTCAGTGACAGAGAGAGCCATGGAGACAGTGACCTTAAGCTTTAACAGCGATGAAGGGGGAACTGGGTATTATGTAGTACAGGGTGTGGATGAGGAAGCGCCCGCGCAGATCGACAAAGATTCTGCAAAGACTTTCACGATAGGTGTGGATGAAAATGAAGTCACCCTGGAAGGATTGACAGAGGAGGCCTGCGCCGTGTATCTGGTCGCAGAAGATCTGACAGGCAATCTAGGTGAAATCATCAAAGTCGATGTGGAGGCTTGTGAGTCGACGCTCGGTGAGATCACACTGAACCGTTCTTCCGTAGCCATGGGAATCGGTCAAGAAATGGAGCTGGAGGCGGCGACTGTTCCAGAGGATCCTTATTTTGAGAGACAGATTACCTGGGAGTCCAGCGATGAGCAGATTGTAAAAGTGGAGGATGGAACAATCACTGCAGTTGCGAAGGGCGATGCCACCGTCACGGCGAGTGTCGGTGAAATCTCTGCCAGCTGTGAAGTGTCTGTCTGGAGCGCGCCCACCATCGAGACGACTCTAGAGGATGGCATTCAGCTTAGGGCTAGCCGGAAAACCTTCGACGTTATCGCCAGGGATTCCGCTGGAAATAAACTGGCATCTTCCGTGAAGCTGGATGGGTCCAGCGTGGCTTATAACTGGGATGATGACACGAAGACCAGTTATACCCTGAACTTCAAAGACAAAAAAAATGGAGAACACACGGTTCTAATTTCTGTGACGGACTCCATCGGACAGACAGTCACCCAGGAATATAAAATCTACTATACCAAAGCAGAAGAAGGGGAATTGATCGGCTACGCGACTTTTGACATCGAGGCGATCACCATCAACTGCGGCTATATTGTGGAACCCATTAAGGTGCCGATCTATGAAGGTGAGAATGCAGCAGAGGCTCTGGTTCGCCTGATTCAGGAGAACGGCTATGATTACACCAACACTGGAACCGTGGAGAGTGGCTTCTATCTGTCTGCGATCGTAGGAGCCAATGCGTCTAGACCAGGCTCTGCGACGAAGGAACTGAATCTGGAAAATGCGTCTATGAATGAAGACCTCAGTGATCTGTCCATTGAATGGAGAGAGGGGACGGAAGGACAGCTGGGAGAGTTCGACTATGCCCAGGGCTCCGGCTGGATGTACTGCCTGAACAACGTATTTCCAAACGTAGGTTTTGCAGACAGCTATCTCTCTGACGGAGACGTTGTCCGCGTTCAGTTCACTTTGGCCTATGGGGCAGATATCGGAGGCGGCCATGCCATGGGCGGCGACGACGGAGTTGGCAAGATTCGTGCAGTGAAGGATGATTTATCAACTGCGATTGCGACGGTGAATAGTGCGCAGAACAAGGAAATGCTTCTGGCGAACGAAGAGATTAAGGCAGCATATGAAAAAGCCAACGAAGTGATGTTGGATTTGCCGGCATCTCAGGACACTGTTGATGAGGCATGTGAGGCTTTAAACGAGGCGATGGCAGGAGAACAGCCAACTTCCATGTCCTTGAAAGAGAAGGACCTGACTCTGGAGAATATGACTAGCAAGAAACTGGAAGTTGTCTATGAACCGGAAGATATCACGGTGCCGATTCAGGTACAGTGGGAATCTTCAGATGAGAATATCGTGGAAGTGGAGGCAGACGGTACCGTAACTGCCAAGAACGCAGGAAAGGCCACGGTCACTGCCAGACATGGAGAGTGGAGCGACTCCTGTGAGATTACAGTGCCTGTTGTGACGATGACTGGAATTTCACTGGCGGAAGAGGAAGTAACTCTGACAAGGGCAGAGACGAAGGAGCTGGAAGTTCTGTATGCACCGGAGAACACCACGGATGCAAGGGACGTGACCTGGACGGTGGAAGACACCGGTGTAGCAGTTGTGACAAACGGTGAAATTATGGGCGTAGCTCCAGGAACCACGACGGTGACAGCAGCTGTGGGAGACTTTTTGGCATCCTGCCAGGTGACAGTGAGAGATATTCCGATCACAGGCATCGAGTCAGGAGAGACGAAAATTACTTTGCAGCCGAAGAAAACCAAGAAACTGTCCTATCAGGTGCTTCCTGCCGACACGACAGAAGATAAGACCCCGACGGTGGTATCCACCAACAAGAATGTGGTGACTGCAACTGCCAATGCCAGTGGAGTTACTCTAAAAGGCGTGGCGGATGGAGAGGCAGATGTGATCGTGAAGATCGGAGCACAGAGTGTGTCTTATCACGTGACCGTTCAAGAAATCAATGTGACGGATTTTGAGTTCCGGGAGATTCCGCAGAGCCTGAATGTGGGCAAGAGCAAGTCCGTATATCTGGATTTTGAACCGGTCAGCACACCGGATAATCAGAATGAGGTGGAGTGGACCTCCAGCGATACCAATGTGGTATCGATTAGCAAAGCCAAGAATTCTTACGGAACGTTAAAAGGTGTCGCACCTGGGAAAGCGACGATCACAGCGAAACTGGGAGACATCAGCAAATCTTTCGAGATTGAAGTCGTAGAGATTCCTCTGGAAGGAATTTCTCTGGAAACAGATAAGCTGGAAGCCTATGTGGGAGAGTACACTTCTGTCAGAGTATCCTTTAACCCGTCTGATACCACGGACGATACCAAGGTTACCTGGGAGAGCAGCGATCCTTCTGTACTGAATGTGACATCGACTTCTTCATATGGAAGCTTTACGCCAAAGAAAAAAGGTACGGTTACACTGACCGCGAAAGTGGGAAAATTCTCTGATTCTTGTGAAGTCGTGGTAAAAGAAGTTCCAAGTGTGGAGTCTATCTCCATGAATACGCCAGAGATGGAGATTGGTGTCGGAAAATCCCAGAGTTTGGGTGTGACGGCCAGCCCGTCGAAATCGGATTACAGCAGTTCCAAAGTGAGCTGGAGTAGTTCAGATAGCACGATTGCCACTGTGGGGAATACAGGTTATGTAAAGGGAATCAAGCCAGGTACGGTTACGATTACGGCTTCTTACGGGAGGCTGACGGCCAGTGCTAAGGTGACGGTGGTAGAGTATCCGGTAGAGGCAGTCGTGTTCAAGGATGCTGTCACAGAGATCAAAAACATCGGTACTAAGAAGTCTCTGGGGCTTGCAGTGATACCGAGCAATTATACAGAAGCGCTGGAGGTTACAGCGGTTTCCAGCGATGAGAGCATCGCTGTGGTTTCCAGTACCAGCAAAACTGGTGTGAGTGTGGAGGCGAAAGCAGCGGGAACTGCAAAGATCACCGCGACAGTGACAGCTCCAAGCGGTACCTACACTGCAGAGACCGAGGTGGTCGTAAACGCCAACTATATCGAAACGCTTGCATTTGAGCAGGGAAGCTATGACGTGGAAAAAGGTGATAGCTTGAGAATGAGTTCTGAGATAGAATATCAGCCAAGCGGCGGAGATACGAAATCCATCACATGGTCTTCGGACAATGAAGAAGTAGCGACAGTGAATTCCAGTGGTTCCGTGAAGGCCGTGGACTATGGAACCGCGACCATCACGGCAACTCTGAAAAATAATAGGAAAGTCAGCTGCAAGATCGTCGTGTCAAAACCAGTGACGGATTTGATCATCAGCGCGACGAAACTGGGTATGCTCAAGGGCAGCAGCATTGAGCTGGATACCATTGACTTCCAGCCAGAAGACGCGGATATGAGCAAGTTCAGCTGGACTTCCAGCGATACAGATGTGCTCACCGTGAAAAATGGTATCATCAAAGCAGTAGGAGTAGGAACTGCGACCATCTATGGAATCGCAGGAGATGCGATTGCCACCTGTGAGATCGAGGTAACTCTCTCTGAGGATGAAGTGGCAGCCATTGAAGTTATGGGGCTGATCGATCAGATCGGAGAAGTGACACTGGATAAAGAGGAGGCTATTCAGGCAGTCAGAGAAGCTTATGATAAGCTGACCAGGACGCAGAAGGCATTTGTAACCAACGATGAGACTCTGTTTGAGGCAGAGGAGAGACTGGAAGAGCTGAAGAATGTGATGAACGAGAAGACGCCTCTAGTCTCCCTAGAAAAAGCAGGCGATGACGCACTGGAACTGACCTGGGAGAAAGTCAAAGGTGCAGAGGGCTACCGTGTATATCGAAAGACTGCCGGAGGCTACTTCAAGGCGATTGCAAATGTGGATGCAGATACCGCCAGCTATAAGGACAGCGGGCTGACTCTGGGAGATACCTATATCTATACGGTGCGTGCACTCTACACATTGGGTGGAAAGACACAGTTAGGACCGTATGAGTCTGCGGGCCTGAAGGCAAAATTGAGTGTGGACAAGGTAGAGATCACGAAGGTACAGAGCTGGGGATACTGCAACCTGAAAGTGAGCTGGAATGAAGTAGAGGGAGCGGATGGCTACCGTCTGTACTATAAAGTTGATAATTCCAGCTGGAAATATGTGACACAGGTAGGGGCAGGAACCACATCTTATACTCATACAGGTGTGACGACTGGAAAGACGTATACTTATTACATAAGAGCTTATCAGAATGTAAATGGCACTAAGGTGTTCGGTGCGTATTCTGACGGAAAGACTGGAAAGGCAGTGCCGAAGCAGGTTGTGATTAATTCTGTAAAAAAAGCATCTGCTACCAGCCTGAAAATCAACTGGGGAAGAGTAAACGGAGCCAGCGGCTATCGTATTTATCGTGTCGACGCAAAGACCGGTAAATGGGATTATGTGACACAGATCAACAGTGGAAGCACGACTTCTTATACAGAGAAAGGCCTGAAGAAAAATACTACTTATCAATACCGAATCCGGGCATACCGCACGGTAAACGGTGAGAAAGTATTTGGCGCTTATTCTTCATTGGCGAAAGGAAGCACGAAATAATCGGCTGTCCGTATAAAAGAAAGCCCTCCGGAAGTGTGAAGCTTCCGGAGGGCTATTTATAATGGCTTGTTTAGTTGTCTTCTTCGTTCATCTGATATACATGGCGTTTTTTGGCCATTTCATCACTGGCCAGATATTCATCGTAGGTTGTGATTTTGTCCACCATAGTTCCGTTGGGTAAGAATTCCATAATACGGTTCGCTGTGGTCTGAACAAACTGATGATCGTGGGAGGCAAACAAGATGACTCCTGGGAATTTAATCAGGCCGTTGTTCAGCGCGGTGATGGATTCCATATCCAGATGGTTGGTCGGCTCGTCTAAGAGCAGGATATTGGCCCCGGAGATCATCATTTTGGACAGAAGACAACGAACCTTCTCGCCTCCGGAAAGTACACGGACCTTTTTGACTCCATCCTCACCTGCGAAGAGCATGCGGCCCAGAAAACCGCGCACGTAAGTGGCATCTTTGATCTCAGAATACTGAGTAAGCCAGTCTGCGATTGTGAGATCATTGTCAAACTCGGCAGTGCTGTCTTTAGGAAAATAGGCCTGGGAAGTAGTAACTCCCCATTTATAGGTTCCTTCGTCGGGTTCCAATTCACCGGTAAGAATGCGGAAGAAGGTGGTGATGGCCAATTCATTTGTCCCGACAAAAGCGACCTTGTCGTCGTGTCCTAGAGTAAAGGTGACATTGTCGATCACTTTTACACCGTCGATGGTTTTGGAGAGGTTTTCCACCATGAGAACCTCATTTCCAATTTCACGGTTGGGACGAAAATCAATGTAGGGATATTTTCGGCTGGACGGACGCATCTCATCCAACTGAATTTTTTCCAGTGCACGTTTTCTGGAAGTTGCCTGCTTGGACTTAGACGCATTGGCACTGAAACGGGAAATAAACTCCTGTAATTCTTTGATCTTTTCCTCTTTCTTTTTGTTAGCCTCTTTCATCTGCTTTACCAGCAACTGGCTGGACTCAAACCAAAAGTCATAGTTGCCGGCGTAGAGTTGGATTTTTCCGTAGTCGATGTCCGCGATATGGGTACATACTTTATTCAAAAAATAACGGTCGTGTGAGACTACGATCACGGTATTATCAAAATTAATCAAAAATTCTTCCAGCCATTCGATGGCAGGTAGGTCTAGGTGGTTTGTCGGCTCGTCCAACAACAGAATGTCAGGATTGCCGAACAGCGCTTGAGCTAACAGCACTTTTACCTTGATGCTGCCGTTTAAGTCACGCATGGTCGCATAGTGCAGATCTGTGTCCACACCGAGGCCATTTAGCAAAGTAGCGGCATCTGATTCTGCCTCCCATCCATTCATCTCTGCGAACTCTCCCTCTAGCTCACTGGCTCGGATGCCATCCTCATCGGTAAACTCCTCTTTGGCGTAGATGGCCTCTTTCTCTTTCATGATTTCATAGAGCCGGGCATTTCCCATGATAACGGTATCTAAAACCTGAAAGTCATCATATTTGAAATGGTCCTGCTGTAGGAAGGACAGACGCTGTCCAGGAGTGATGGAGATCTCTCCCTTTGTGGTTTCAAGTTGTCCGGACAGGATTTTGAGAAAGGTAGATTTACCGGCGCCGTTGGCTCCAATCAGACCATAACAATTACCCTCGGTAAACTTGATATTTACGTCTTCAAACAACGCTTTTTTTCCAATTCGTAAGGTTACATTATTTGCTGCAATCATAATTTGACCTCATTTTCATATAATTATTTCTGTGGTGCGCAGTACAAACAACACACATGTACTTATTTTACCGTATCTCTCCAAATTTGCAAGCTTTTCTTTGACATTCTTTTTCTTTCGTGATATAACATAAAGAATTGAGGCTAACGAAGTGGGCTTGTTCACTTTGTTCTGTAATAGGAAAGACCTTGTCATGCTAATACGTGAAAGTTTTTTCCAATTACGCAAACGTTCCGCGTGGATTGTGCTGCGGCGGAGTGGAAGATGCCGCTTTGCCCCCGACGCAGGCGAAGAATCCTGCAAGCAAGATTCTTTTTTACGGTGTTTGGCTGCTGAATAGAGTAGAATAATTGAATTAGAATAAAGGAGAGTGATTCCATGAATGTCTGGCTAGAGACATTAACTGGCCTGATGAGAGAAAATCTTTGGTTTGCCCCAGTTTTGAGTCTGGTGGCAGGGGTTGTGACATCTTTTACACCCTGTTCGTTGTCAGCAGTTCCGATGATTTTGGCCTATGTAGGGGCAGCGTCTGACAGCAAAAGAAAAGCGCTTCGGCTGTCGCTGACGATGGCGCTGGGGATGGCTGTGACTTTCGCGGTGTTCGGAAGCGTTGCCTCTGCGATTGGTCATGTGATGCATGGGATGGGGCACTGGTGGCACGTGTTGCTGGGTGTATTGATGGTGGTGATGGCCTTACAGATTTGGGGTGTGATTCATCTGTTGCCGGAACATGAGCATGGTGATGACTGCAAAGACCATGACCACTGTGAATGCCATAGTCCCCGTAAATTGATTCGGGGTACTGGATATAAAGGGGCCTTTTTGACGGGAGCTTTGGGTGGTGTCTTTGCTTCACACTGTGCGACTCCGGTGATGTTGGCTCTGTTGGCTATGGTGGTGGAGTCTGGACATGGAATATGGTGGGGAATATTTTTAATGATTTTGTATGCGCTGGGGCATAGCATACTTCTGGTTGTGGCGGGCACCAGCTATGGGGCGGTGGAAGATTTGATGAATCGTCCAAGTTCTCAGAAAGTTGGAAAAGTGTTGAAAGTTGTGGTGGGACTTTTGATATTTGCCATCGGTCTGGGTATGTTTTTTGTAGAAAATTGAGGTTGCATATTCTGCTCTAAATTGGTATAATTTTGATAGTAGCAATACGAAAGAGGTAAGATCGGGCCTTGATTAAATTTAGAATAACGATGGCAGGAGGCTTATATGTTAATTACAAGAGAGTGCGATTATGCGGTGAGGGTAATCCGTGCATTGTCGGGCGAAGAACGGTTGAGCGTGAATGATATCTGTGAGCGGGAAGAGATCACAGCTCCATTTGCCTATAAGATTTTGAAAAAACTGCAAAAGGCAAAAATCGTCCGGGGGTATCGGGGTGTCCATGGCGGCTATTCTTTGAAGAAAAGCGTCTCCGAGATCACTTTGTTAGATGTCTACCTGGCGATTGACCCAGGAATGTATATCATTGAATGCATGAACCCCAAAAAGAAATGTTGTCGGGATGAAAAATTAGATGGAGGTTGTGAGGTACACCAAGAATTGCTCCGAATTCAGGAACGTCTTCAAGATATGTTAAGTGAGAGATCTCTTCAAGAGATTCTCGGAGAGTCAGAGAAAAAAGAAAAAGTAGTTGGAGAATAAAAAGTGAATAGATAGAGGGAATGCCAGAGGGTTTTGGAAATGCTGAGAAACCCTTTGGCATTTTTCTGTTGGCGGTACTGGAACGGGAATGAATAATTACTAAAAAAATTAATAAATATCGCAAATTTATTGACAATTATTAAGAAATTCGTTATAGTATTTAAAATTACTTAGGAGGTGTATGGAGAAGGTATGAAAAAATTTAAAAGAATCTTAGTGGCAAACCGGGGGGAAATTGCCCTAAGAGTGATTCGGGCCTGCAAAGAGCTTGGCATCCGATCTGTGGCCATCTATTCGGAGGAGGACAAAAATGCTCTGTTCCGAACGAAAGCCGATGAGTCTTATCAGATAGGAAAAGGCAAGTCTCCGCTGGAGGCTTATTTAGGTATCTCTCAGATTATTGAGCTGGCAAAGGCAAAGAGTGTAGATGCGATTCATCCAGGCTACGGCTTTTTGTCAGAAAATCGCGATTTCGCGAAGCAGTGTGAGGAAGCAGGAATCACATTTATCGGCCCCACAGCGGATATGATGAGCCGGGTGGGAGACAAAATTCAGTCTAAGCTAGTAGCGCATAAGGCGGGTGTAGGTACCGTTCCCGGTGTAGACGAGGCGATTAAGAGCGAGAAAGATGCGATTGCGTTCGCCAGATCCTGTGGTTATCCGGTTATGCTGAAGGCGTCTGCCGGCGGTGGGGGCCGCGGTATGAGAATTGTGCGGGAAGAAAAAGATCTCTTGGCAGAGTTTAACAATGCCCAGAGCGAAGCGCGCAAAGCTTTCGGCATCGACGATATTTTCATTGAGAAATACATAGAAAATCCCAAACATATTGAAGTTCAGGTTCTAGGAGATGAGTATGGAAATTTAGTTCATCTCTATGAGAGGGATTGTTCTGTTCAGAGAAGGCACCAAAAAGTCATTGAATTTACTCCATCGCAGATTTTAACTCAGGCACAGCGGGAGGCGATCTGTGAGGACGCGCTGAAGATTGCCAGAGAAGTAAATTATAAGAGTGCGGGTACCGTGGAGTTTCTGTTGGACAATGACGGAAACCACTATTTTATTGAAATGAACACTCGAATTCAGGTGGAGCACACGGTCACAGAGATGGTCACGGGCGTGGACTTGGTTCAGGCTCAGATTCTGATCGCGCAGGGCTATTCGCTGGATTCACAGGAGATTGGTATCCAGTCTCAGAAGGACATTTCCATGAGGGGAGCTGCGATACAGTGCAGAATCACCACGGAAGACCCGGTAAACGGATTTGCACCGGACACTGGGAAAATTGATATCTACCGGACCGGGTCAGGGTTTGGAATTCGTCTGGATGGAGATTCCGGTTTTACAGGGGCGGTGGTTTCCCCCTATTATGACAGTCTGTTGGTGAAGATTACTTCTTGGGGAAGAAACTTCCAGGATGCCAGGACAAAAGCCTACCGGGCTCTCTCAGAGACTGTGGTGGAAGGTGTGAAAACCAACATTCGTTTTTTGCAGAACGTGCTGAATCATCCTACTTTTGTGGAAGGAAAGTGCGACACGAATTTTATCGGAAAACATCCAGAGCTGATGCACATCAACCAGGGGGAGACGGAGGAACTTCGGATTCTAAAATATCTGGGGAATAAGTATGTCAACGAGGTGAAAGGTAACAAACCTCAGTTTGACGTGCCGGCATTTCCACGAATTAAAGATGAGGAGATTCAAAAACTTTGTGGTACCAGACAGCTTTTACAGAAGATGGGGCCTGAGAAATTTTCCAAATGGGTATTGGAGCAGAAGAGACTGCTGATCACGGATACAACCATGAGGGATGCACATCAGTCTTTGATGGCTACGAGGATGCGTACCATTGATATGGAGAAAATCGCTCCGGCGATGGCTTATTATGGGAGAGATTTGTTTTCCCTGGAAATGTGGGGCGGAGCGACCTTCGATGTAGCCTACCGTTTTTTGGGTGAGTCTCCCTGGGAGCGGCTTGCGACTTTGAGAGAGAAGATACCCAATGTGCTGTTTCAGATGCTGTTTCGCGGTGCGAATGCTGTCGGGTATAAGAATTATCCAGATAATGTCATCCGCGAATTCATCAAGGAGTCTGCACAGGCCGGCATCGATGTGTTCCGTATCTTTGACTCCCTGAACTGGATACAGGGTATGGAAGTGGCCCTTGATGAGGTTCTCAGACAGGGGAAAGTCGCGGAGGCTTGTATCTGTTATACCGGAGATATTCTGGATGAATCCAGAGAAAAATATAACCTGAAATATTATGTGGAATTGGCGAAGGAATTGGAACGCAGAGGCGCACATATGCTGGCAATCAAAGACATGTCCAGCCTACTCAAGCCACTGGCGGCTCACAAGTTGATTACAGCGCTGAAAAACGAGCTGAGTATTCCGGTACACCTGCACACCCACGACACCAGCGGCAATGGAGGTGCTACTTTGATGATGGCAGCCATGGCTGGTGTGGATGTGGTAGATGCTGCGTTCAGCAGTATGGCAGGATTGACCAGTCAGCCTTCTTTAAATTCCCTGGTGGCTGCGCTGGAGAATTCAGAGAGAGACACAGGGCTACCATTAGAAGGCTTGGATGAGATCTCTGCGTACTGGGAGGCAGTACGGCCAGTTTACAAACAATTTGAGTCGGATTTGAAGACAGGTACCACAGAGATTTACTATTACGAGATGCCTGGTGGTCAGTACTCCAATTTCAAATCCCAGGTGGAGAGCTTCGGATTGGGACATCGGTTCCAGGAAGTGAAGTCCATGTACAAGAAGGTAAATCTCATGCTGGGAGATATCGTAAAAGTAACACCGTCCTCAAAGGTCGTGGGAGATTTGGCGATCTTTATGGTTCAGAACGATTTGACACCGGAGAATGTCTGCGAGAAAGGAAAGGCGATGGATTTCCCAGATTCTGTTGTCTCTTATTTCGAGGGAATGATTGGTCAGCCCCAGGGCGGATTCCCAGAAGATCTGCAAAAGATTGTTCTGAAAGACAAAAAAGCGATTACCTGTAGACCGGGGGAACTGTTGCCTGACGAAGACTTCCAGGCGATCAAAAAATATCTGGATGAGAAATTCGATATGGACGCCAGCGGTCAGCAGATTATGAGTTACTGTATGTATCCGAAAGTCTATGAAGACTACCGCACAAAGCTGAAAAAAGAGGGCAGCCTGCGCAGGATGGGCAGTGATGTCTTCTTCCACGGAATCAATCTGGAAGAGACCTGTGGTGTGAAGATTGAAGAGGGTAAAGAGATGATCATCAAGATGTTGGAGGCGAAGCCTGCCAACGAAAATGGAGAGAGAGAAGTCGTCTTCCAGATCAACGGAAGTATTCGTTCCGTGACGATTTTGGACAAGACTGCGAATACGAAAGCTAGCAAGGAGTCTATTTTGGTGGCAGACCCTGACAATGATCTAGAGGTCGGTGCAAACATTCCAGGTACGATCACAAAACTTTTGGTGAGCGAAGGAGATGAGGTCACGGCTGGACAGCCAGTGGCAGTCATTGAGGCCATGAAGATGGAGAGTAATATTCTGGCAAAAGTGGGTGGAGTTATTGATAAGATCTTTGTGAAAGAGGGGAACCAACTGATTGCCAATCAGTTGGTGGTGAAGATCAGAGAAGAAAAAGGCGAGTAACCACAGCGAGCATTTAAAAAGATACCCTGAGCAGGTACGCAAAAGTCATGCATATAGATGGAAGAAAATGTGTCGGCAGACCATCCGGATGGTGGGACTTTCGCGGTGCTCAGGGTATATTTTGTTCTGAGACCGGGAATCCTTTTATGAGCAAAGAAGCGGCGAGTGGCTGTGTGAATGAAGCGGGAGAGACTTTCGCTTTGTATAGAATTATATACAGAAAATCCCGGGAAAGTAGATAGACGGACAATTTTTTTTATGCTATAATAATGGCTGAAATTTTAGAAGACACTTATTATTATAAGATCTTTCAAGGAGGAAAAGAACTATGGCAAGAAAGATGAAAACCATGGATGGTAATCATGCTGCGGCTCATGCGTCTTATGCGTTTTCCGACGTAGCAGCGATCTATCCGATTACCCCTTCATCTGTAATGGCAGAGGCTACAGATGAGTGGGCAACCCAAGGTAGAAAGAACATTTTTGGGCGTGAAGTACAGGTTACAGAGATGCAGTCTGAGGCAGGTGCAGCAGGTGCGGTACATGGCTCTTTGGCAGCAGGTGCACTGACCACCACCTACACAGCGTCTCAGGGTCTGCTTTTGATGATTCCAAACTTATATAAAATTGCCGGGGAGCAGCTCCCAGGTGTGTTTAATGTGTCTGCTCGTGCATTGGCAAGTCATGCGCTGTCTATCTTCGGAGATCACTCTGATGTTATGGCATGTCGCCAGACGGGATGCGCAATGCTCTGTGAGTCCAGTGTACAGGAGGTAATGGACCTGACACCAGTGGCACATTTGGCAGCGATCAAAGGTAAAGTTCCATTTATTAATTTCTTCGATGGTTTCCGTACTTCTCATGAGCTTCAGAAAATTGAGACTTGGGATTATGAGGACTTAAAAGATATGGCAGATATGGATGCAATCCAGGCATTCCGCGACCATGCTTTGAATCCAAATCATCCATGCCAGAGAGGCTCTGCACAGAACCCAGATATTTTCTTCCAGGCGAGAGAGGCATGT
Organism: Blautia hydrogenotrophica DSM 10507; assembly: GCF_034356035.1. NCBI lineage: Bacteria > Bacillati > Bacillota > Clostridia > Lachnospirales > Lachnospiraceae > Blautia > Blautia hydrogenotrophica. The sequence goes on along the minus strand of NZ_CP136423.1, from coordinate 2,051,427 downwards.
AATCCGTACTACGATGTACTCCCGGCAATTGTACAGGAGTACATGGACAAAGTAAACGCAAAGATTGGAACAGATTATAAATTGTTCAACTATTATGGAGCAGCAGACGCAGAGCATGTCATCATCGCTATGGGCTCCGTAAATGATACGATTGAAGAGACTATCGATTATCTGATGGCGGCAGGAAAGAAAGTCGGCGTAGTAAAGGTACGTCTGTACAGACCATTTGTTGCAGACGCTCTGGTAGCGGCAATTCCTGAGACCGTAAAACAGATCTCTGTATTAGATAGAACCAAAGAGCCAGGAGCACTGGGCGAGCCGCTGTATCTGGATGTTGTGGCAGCGCTGAAGGGAACCAAATTCGATGCAACTCCGATCTTCTCTGGACGTTATGGTTTAGGTTCTAAGGATACGACTCCTGCTCAGATCGTAGCAGTATATGAGAACACAGAGAAGGCAAAATTCACTATCGGAATCGTGGATGACGTGACCAACCTATCACTGGAACTGGGCGAGCCTCTGGTAACTACACCGGAAGGAACCATCAACTGTAAGTTCTGGGGACTGGGTGCAGACGGTACTGTAGGTGCGAACAAGAACTCCATCAAGATCATCGGCGACAATACAGACATGTATGCGCAGGCATATTTTGACTATGACTCTAAGAAATCTGGCGGTGTGACGATGTCTCACCTGCGTTTCGGAAAGAAACCGATTAAATCTACTTACCTGATTCACAAAGCGAACTTTGTTGCATGTCACAATCCTTCTTATGTGAACAAATACAACATGGTTCAGGAACTGGTAGACGGCGGTACTTTCCTTTTGAACTGTCCATGGGATATGGAAGGCTTGGAGAAGCATCTGCCAGGACAGGTAAAAGCCTTCATCGCGAACCACGATATCAAATTCTATGTAATCGACGGTATCAAGATCGGTAAAGAGATCGGACTTGGTGGACGTATCAACACGGTGCTTCAGTCTGCTTTCTTCAAACTTGCAAATATTATTCCTGAGGAGCATGCGATTGAGCTGATGAAAGCAGCTGCAAAAGCTACCTATGGAAGAAAAGGTGACGCGATTGTCCAGATGAACTACGATGCTATTGATGCAGGCGCGAAACAGGTTGTAGAGGTTCAGATTCCGGCAAGCTGGAAAGACGCAGAGGACGAGGGATTAGCTCTGACTCACGCAAGCGAGGGACGTCAGGAAGTTGTGGACTTTGTAAACAACGTACAGGCTAAGGTAAGTGCACAGGAAGGAAATTCCCTGCCAGTATCTGCATTCAAAGATTATGTAGACGGCACTACCCCATCCGGTTCTTCCGCATATGAGAAACGTGGTATCGCTGTAGATATTCCGATCTGGAATCCAGACAACTGTATTCAGTGTAACCGCTGTGCTTATGTATGTCCGCACGCAGTTATCCGTCCAGTTGCTCTGACTGAGGAAGAGGCAGCAAATGCTCCGGAGGGCATGAAGACTCTGAAGATGACTGGCATGGCTGACTACAAGTTCGCGATGGTGGTATCTGCTTATGACTGTACCGGCTGTGGTTCCTGTGCAAATGTTTGCCCAGGCAAGAAGGGCGTGAAAGCTCTGGCTATGGAGAACATGGAAGCAAATGCAGGACAGCAGAAATATTTTGATTACGCAGTGAAACTTCCGGTAAAAGAGGATGTTATCGAGAAATTCAAAGAGACTACTGTAAAGGGAAGCCAGTTCAAACAGCCACTGCTCGAGTTCTCAGGAGCCTGTGCAGGCTGTGGAGAGACTCCTTATGCGAAGTTGATTACCCAGTTGTTTGGTGACAGAATGTACATTGCGAACGCAACAGGCTGTTCTTCCATCTGGGGCAACTCTTCACCATCCACACCTTACACGGTAAATGCCAAAGGACAGGGTCCTGCATGGGACAACTCTCTGTTTGAGGACAACGCGGAGTTTGGATATGGTATGCTGTTGGCTCAGAATGCAATCCGTGAAGGTCTGAAAGCGAAAGTAGAAGATTTGGTTGCAAACGGCAGCAATGAGGACGTAAAAGCAGCAGGACAGGAGTGGATTGACACTTATGCGTCCGGCGTGACAAACGGAGCCGCTACAGATAAGCTGATTGCTGCATTGGAGGCATGTGGCTGTGACAAAGCAAAAGAGATCCTGGTACAGAAAGATTTCCTGAGCAAAAAATCTCAGTGGATCTTCGGTGGAGACGGATGGGCTTACGATATCGGATTCGGTGGTGTGGACCATGTATTGGCAAGCGGCAAGGATATCAATGTCATGGTATTTGACACTGAGGTATATTCTAACACAGGCGGACAGTCTTCCAAGTCTACTCCTACCGGTGCGATTGCGCAGTTCGCGGCAGGCGGTAAAGAAGTGAAGAAGAAAGATCTGGCCAGCATCGCTATGAGCTATGGCTATGTATATGTAGCTCAGATCGCTATGGGCGCTGACTTTAACCAGACTGTAAAAGCTCTGGCAGAGGCAGAGGCTTATCCAGGACCGTCTCTGATTATCGCTTACGCTCCATGTATCAACCATGGTATCAAGAAAGGTATGAGCAAAGCTCAGACTGAGGAGCAGTTGGCAGTAGAGTGTGGTTACTGGCATAACTTCCGTTTCAATCCAGCTCTGGCTGAGGAAGGAAAAGCTGCATTTACTCTGGATTCCAAAGAGCCTACTGGAGATTATCAGGCATTCCTGGACGGCGAGGTTCGTTACAATTCTCTGAAACGTTCCAACCCAGAGAAGGCTGCAAAACTGTTTGCGGTTAATGAGGCTCAGGCGAAAGCAAGATACGCATATCTGAAGAAATTAATCACTCTTTATGGAGCAGAAGAATAATTCATACTTGCGGGAAAAATAGATTGTTCAAACGGAAAAAGGGCCATTGTGAATCTGAGAAATCAGAGGAGCAATGGCTCCTTTTGTAAGAGAAAGGATTTTAGATGAGAGGTTTGTCTGTGATACTGCCTGCTTACAATGAGGGAGAGATGATTCCGATGATAGCCGGGGAGCTGGAAAAGGAGTTGACAAAAGAGAAAATTCCATATGAAATTATTTTTGTCAGTGACGGCTCCTGTGACGACACCTGGGAAAAGATTGAGCAGGAGGCAAAACGCAGCCGGAGGATTCGAGGGTTGGAATTATCCAGAAATTTTGGAAAAGACGCGGCCATTTTTGCAGGATTGGCACAGGCAAAGATGGATGCAGCCGCGGTGATGGACTGCGATTTGCAGCATCCCATAGAAGCCTTGGTGCGCATGTATCGAATCTGGGAGAGCGGAAGCCAGATTGTGGAGGGAGTCAAAAAAGACCGAGGCAGGGAAGGAGCGGTGCACAGAGAGGGGGCTCGTTGGTTTTATAAAATTTTGTCTAGGGCTTTGCATGTAGAAATGGAGAATACCTCTGATTTTAAGTTGCTGGACCGCAAAGTCGTGGAGAGTGTTTTGAGAATGCCAGAACAGCATTTGTTCTTTCGGGCGATTTCCTCATGGGTTGGATATCAGACTGCCCAGGTGGAGTATGAGGTGGGGAAGCGTCAGAGAGGTGAGTCCAAGTGGAAAATGAGCTCTTTGATTTCTTATGGATTTCGTAATATCGTGGCGTTTACGACGGTCCCTCTACAGTTTGTTACTGTCGGAGGAGTGGCTTGTCTGATCTGCTCGGTAATTCTGGGAATTTATTCTCTGATCCGATATTTTCAAGGGCAGGCTGTGGAAGGGTATACGACTCTTTTGATGGTTCTGCTGGTAGTTGGCAGCGGTGTGATGATTAGTTTGGGAATCATCGGCTTTTATATCGGAAAAATTTATGAGGAAGTCCGGCGACGCCCCAGATATCTGATATCCAGGATGACAGCATCGGAGAAGACACAAGAGGAGGAAAGATTTTGAGAAAATGGGTGTTGAAGTGTTATAAGAATTCAGTGATTCGCTATGTATTTTTTGGCGGATGCACGACTTTGGTAAACTTGGCGACCTTTTTTATTTTTCGGAGACTTTTTCACCTGTCTTTGAATCCGGCTAATTTCCTTTCTATTGTATTGGCTGTTTCATTTGCCTATGTGGTGAATTCAAAATACGTGTTTCAGGAGTCCTGCCATGGACTGAGGCAGCATCTGCCCTCTTGTCTGCGTTTTTTTAGCGCGAGAGGAGTTACTATGCTTTTGGAGATGGGAGGAGTCTGGCTGCTGGTGGATGTCTGGAAAATGCCGGATATGGTTGGGAAATTTTTGATACAGTTTTGCGTTCTGGTTCTCAACTATATATTCAGCAAGTTTTTTGTGTTCACCAGAGGAAAAAAAGGGAGTTGAGAAAGGTGCTGATAGATGTTCGCTCGCAAAAACATACAAGTATATTTTCTGTTTTCTGCACATCGTATGGCCGAACTGCTGCATGAAAAACCAAGTCTTTCATCTGAAGACTTGGTTTTTTTGTCAGATTATGATACTATGGTACAGTATGAATATAGAAAAGAGTGGTAGAGATGAGATTAGAGGAAACCATAAGAAAGATTCAGCCTTTGGATGCGAAAGTAATGGAGCAGGCCAGAGTGCGGTGGGACAGCATCGCGAAGCCGTTGAATAGTTTGGGAATGCTAGAAGATGTGGTTACACAGATGACGGGGATCGTTGGTAGCACGGACGTGGATATCAACAGAAAGGTTCTGGTGGAGATGTGTGCGGACAATGGAATCGTAGAAGCAGGAGTCTCGCAGAGTGGTCAAGAAGTCACTGCCTTGGTGGCAGAGAACTTTTTAGAGGGAAATTCAGTGGCCTGTGTCATGTGTAGACAGTGTCACGCAGATGTAGTTCCTATCGACATCGGTATGGCAGTGGACACGAAAGTTCCCAGATACAAGGTGGCCTATGGGACTAGGAATTTTGTGAAGGAGCCGGCTATGACCCGGCAGCAGGCAATCCAGGGAATCGAGGTAGGAATCCAGGTAGCTGGAGAATTGGCGGACCAGGGCTATGGCCTGATCGCCACCGGAGAGATGGGAATTGGAAATACCACTACCAGCAGTGCGGTGGCCAGCGTCCTCTTAGGAGCGCCGGTGGAGGAGATGACTGGAAGAGGTGCAGGTCTTTCCAGTGAGGGACTTAGGAGAAAGATTGATGCAATTAAAACTGGAATTGAACTGCACAGGCCGAATCCGGAAGACCCTGTCGATGTGTTGGCAAAAGTCGGAGGATTGGATATTGCAGGAATGGTAGGCCTGTTTCTGGGAGGCGCCCTCAGACATATTCCTGTGCTGATGGATGGCTTTATCTCCTGTGTGGCTGCGCTGATCGCCATCAGACTTTGTCCGAACGCAGATGGTTATATTTTAGCATCCCATCTGTCTAAAGAACCGGCGGCGAGAAGGCTTTTGGACGCAATGGGAAAAGAAGCGATGATACAGGCGCAGATGCGTATGGGAGAAGGGACTGGCGCGGTAGCGGCATTTTCTCTTTTGGACCAGGCGGTGACCGTGTACCGTACCATGAGTACCTTTGATGATATCAATCTGGAACAGTATGAACATTTGGAGTGAGAATACGATGATGACATTGATTACCGGGGGGAGTGGCAGCGGAAAGTCGGCTTTCGCAGAAAACTGTGTACAGGCGCAAGGGGAGGCTAGACGAATTTACATAGCCACAATGTTCCCCTATGACAAGGAGAGCTATGGGAGAATTGACCGACACCGGACCATGAGAGCAGGAAAAGGATTTGAGACGGTAGAGTGGTATCTAGGGCTGAGAGAGCTGACTGTCCCTGAAGGAAGCCAGGTTCTGCTGGAATGTATGTCAAATTTGACTGCCAATGAGATGTTTTTGGAGAATGGTGCGGGTGATCGGACCGTGGAAGAGATCTGTGAGGGAGTGGAAAGCCTGCGTACGCAGGCTTCTTATCTGTGCATTGTCACCAACGAAATTTTTTCTGAGGCAGCAGCCTATGAAGGAGAGACCAGGAAGTATCAAAAATATCTAGGTGAGATTAACTGCCGGTTGGCGAAGATGGCTGACCAGGTAGCGGAAGTGGTCTATGGAATTCCGATCTGGATAAAAGGAAGAGACTGAGGGAGGGGTTTTATGGCATTTTGGAATGGATTTAAAATCGCATTTTCCATGTACTCGAAGATTCCCATGCCTCAGAGCCAGTGGTCCAGGGAGAATATGAGATATGCCTTGGGATTTTTTCCTATGGTGGGTTTGGTGATTGGTTTGCTGGTGTGGGCAGTGGCAGAACTGTTCGAGAGTCTGGGGACGGCACAGGGACAGCTATTCCGAGTCAGTGTGCTGACGGTACTGCCTGTGCTGATCAGTGGGGGAATTCATCTGGACGGATTTTTGGATGTGTCAGATGCGATGAGTTCCTGGCAGGAACGTGACCGCAGATTGGAGATTTTAAAGGATTCCCATGCAGGGGCATTTGCGATTATCTGCTGTGCGGTATATTTTGTCTTGTACGCGGGAGCAGTCAGTCTGATTGAAGCCAGGACTTTTCAGCCATTGATTTTTGTCTATGTGATGCTTCGGTCTGTGAGTGGTTTGTCGATCGTGTGTCTGAAGCTGGCGAAAAACACCGGACTGGCGGCTACTTTTTCCGATGGGGCATCCAAAAAGGTGATTCGCGTCTGGCTGTCTGTCTATCTGATTTTGTGTGCAGGGGTGATGTGCTGGCTGAACCTTGCTTTGGGAGTCTTGTGTGCGGGAGTCGTTTTACTGGTATTTCTTTATTTTCGTCATATGGTTTATCGGTATTTCGGCGGTATCAATGGAGACATGGCAGGTTGGTTTTTGCAGGTGGCGGAGCTGTGTGTGATGATTGCCACGGCAGTGTTGACACTGTTAAAAGGTGGAACTTTGTGGTGATAGATGATTTGTGGAAAAGGTGAAAAAGATGGAATTGATTGTGGGAGGAGCATTTCAGGGACAGTTGGAGTATGCGAAAAAGCTGCACCCGGAATGTGAATGGCAAGACGGGGCGTCCTGTTCCTGGGAGGAACTGTGTGCCGCGAAAGGAGTCTATAATTTTCAGGAATTTATACGCAGGGCTCTGAAAGATGAGAGAGATGTGGCTGAATTGGCCAAAGAATTGCTTGTGTGCAATGGGGAGCTTTTGATTGTGTCTGACGAGGTAGGATATGGAGTGGTGCCTATCGACGCGTTTGAGCGCAGATATCGGGAGACGGTGGGAAGAGTTTGTACAGAGTTGGCTGCAGCCTCTTCGAGAGTTCACCGGGTGATTTGCGGAATAGGGACGGTGATTAAGGATGCTTAAGCTATTTTTGCTGCGTCATTCTCAGACGGAAGGAAATAAAAAGAAACGCTATATCGGGGTGACAGACGAACCCTTGTGCCAGGAGGGAATTGACCTCTTAAAGAGGGCGGTTTATCCCAGAGCACAGGCGGTCTTTGTCAGTCCCATGAGACGGTGTGTGCAGACTGCTGGGATTCTCTATCCGGATTGTGGACTGCACATTATAGAGGAACTAAGAGAATGTGATTTCGGAGAGTTTGAAAATAAAAGTTATCTGGAATTGTCGGATAACGAAAACTACCAAAGATGGGTGGACAGCGGGGGAATGCTGCCATTTCCTAAAGGAGAGAGCCGGGAGGAATTTCAGCGGCGGACTCTGAGAGGATTTCAAAGAGCGGTGGCCTGCTGTATGAAAAATCACTGGGAAGAGGCTGCGCTGGTCATTCATGGCGGTTCCATCATGAATATCCTGGAAGCCTACGGCATACCCCAGAAGGAATTCTATCAGTGGCAGGTAGACAATGGCTGCGGCTATCAGGTGGAAGTGGACTACTATCTCTGGAAAAAGGGGAAGAGAAGTCTTCACGTAATTGACAGGCTTCCCATACAATAGAAGAGAACGCAAGACGAAAAAAGGGGATCACATGCAGATACATCAGACAGATTTTTCTACAGGAAGTGTGCAGAGAAATATCGTAGAAGTGGCGGTTCCGATGATAGCCGCTCAGCTTTTGAACTTAACCTACAATATAGTGGACAGAATCTATATTGGACGAATTGCCGGCGAGGGGACTTTGGCCTTGACAGGGGTAGGACTTTGTTTTCCTTTGATTACCTTAATCACGGCGTTTTCACTGCTGTATGGCAACGGTGGGGCACCTCTGTGCGCGATTGAGAGGGGCAAAGGGGATGAAAAAGAGGCTCAGATGCTGATGGGGAATACCTTTGCGATGCTGGTACTGACCGGCATGGTCCTGACGGTTTTAGGGCTGCTCTTTTACCGGTCTGTGCTGTATGCATTTGGGGCCAGCGATGTAACTTTTCCATATGCACAGGAGTATATTCGAATCTACCTTCTTGGAACCATCTTTGTGATGATTGTCTTGGGAATGAATAATTTCCTGAGTGCTCAGGGATTTGGAAACATGAGTATGTTGACTGTGCTGATCGGGGCGGTGTTGAATATTATACTGGACCCAATTTTTATTTTTGCGTTGCACCAGGGAGTCAGGGGCGCGGCGATTGCTACGATTATCTCCCAGGGCTGTTCGGCTGTCTGGGTTCTGCGATTTCTGACGGGCTCGAAGGCGCAGTTACGCCTTACACGTGAAAGTATGAGGCTTCAGTGGCAGAGAATTCGAAAGATTGTCTCCCTGGGAATGTCAGGTTTTATTATGGCGTTTACCAATGGTTTGGTGCAAGTGGCGTGCAACTCTACCTTGCAGAGCTTTGGGGGAGATTTGTATGTGGGTGTTATGACGATCTTGAATTCTGTCAGAGAGATCTTTACGATGCCCGTTCAGGGTCTGACCAACGGTGCGTCCCCGGTCATGAGTTTTAACTACGGAGAGAAGGCCTATGGAAAGGTCAAGGCGGGAATCCGGTTTACGGCGATAGTCTGTATTGTCTATACATTTGCGGCGTGGCTGGTTGTGAAACTGTTTCCAGAAATTTTTATCCGCATTTTTAATGGAGATGCAGCTTTGGTCCAGGCGAGTACCCCGGCGCTTCATATTTATTTTTTTGGTTTTTGTTTTATGGCTTTGCAGTTTTCTGGACAGAGTGTGTTTGTGGCTTTAGGGAAGGCGAAGAAAGCCACTTTTTTCTCGCTGTTTCGAAAGGCAGTGATTGTAGTTCCTTTGACTTTGTGGCTCCCTCATGTGGGAAATTTGGGAGTTTTGGGTGTTTACTGGGCAGAGCCGATCTCGAATTTGATCGGCGGCAGCGCCTGTTTTATAACCATGTTGGCTACGGTTTTACCGGAGCTGAAAGACTCGAAAAAAATTGCTAGGAGGTAATAAAATGGCAACATTCAGACCGTTTGCTGCTCTTCGGCCCACGAAAGAGTTGGCGAAGCAAGTGGCGGCTTTACCCTATGATGTGGTGACCAGAAAAGAGGCAGAAGAACTCGGAAAGGAGAATCCTTATTCGTTTCTTCATGTGGACAGAGCGGAGATTGATTTGGGTCCGGCTGTGGACCCATATTCCTCTAAAGTGTATGAGAAAGCCCGTGAAAATTTAGAGAGGATGAAGAAGGAGGGGGTCTATCAAAAAGATTCGATTCCCTGTTACTATATCTATCAGCAGCAGATGGGAGAGTACATACAGACTGGTCTCGTAGGCTGTGCCTCCATCGATGATTATCTGAACCATGTGGTGAAACGCCATGAATTGACCAGAGAAGAGAAAGAGGAAGACCGTATTCGCCATGTGGATACCTGCGATGCCAATACGGGGCCGATTTTTTTGACAGGCCGGTTTTCTGATGAACTGATCGATCTCATGGACCATTGGATGACTGTTCATGAGGCGGAATATGATTTCCAGGAGGAAGATGGCATTTTTCACAGAGTCTGGAAAATCCAGGATCCAGAAGCCATAAAGAGTATCTGGAAAATGACTGGACAGATCAGCAGCTTTTATATTGCGGATGGCCATCACAGGGCCGCGTCGGCGGTGAAAGTGGGGAGAAAGAGAAGACAAGAACACCCAGATTACACCGGAGAGGAAGAATTTAATTATTTTCTCTCCGTGCTCTTCCCTTGCAGGCGCATGAAAATTCTACCGTATAATAGATTGGTCAAGGACCGCAATGGGATGGATGAGAAGACTGTTTTAAGCCGAGTGAAAGAAAACTTTGAGCTTTTGTATTTTCCAGGACTTCCGTGTAAACCCACGGAGCGCCATTGCTTTGGTATGTACATGGGCGGACAGTGGTATCATCTGAGGGCGAGGGAGAATTCCTATAATCAGGAAGACCCAATTGCAAGTCTGGATGTCTCGATTTTACAGGAAAATCTGTTGGCGCCGGTTCTGGGAATCGAGGACCCGCGGACAGATGAGAGAATCAAATTCGTCGGCGGAATTAAGGGATTAAAAGAGTTGGAGAATATGGCAGACGAAAATGGTGGTATTGCATTTGCCATGTATCCCACAACGATTGACGAGCTGATTGAGATTGCGGATGCAGGTGAAATTATGCCTCCCAAGTCCACATGGTTTGAGCCGAAGCTAAGAAGTGGATTGTTTATCCATTCGTTAAGTGAATAAAAACCGCAGCCCCATAGATGAGAGATCGTTTATGGAGCTGCGTTTTTATTTGACAACAGAAGAGCTTATTTAATGTGCCGCCGCGAGGCGAAATACCTGATTGCAGCCGTACATCTTTAGGAGAGCTCACGGATAATTCCGTTAGTCTTATCATACTGGCAGTACTTTCCATTTTCTGAGAGGAAGGGGGAGTAACTGTCGTTTTTGTTGTCCTTTAGATAGACAATGCCGGTGGCAATCATTTCCACAAGGGAGAAGCGTTCACTTAGACTGGAAATCCAGCGGTAAGTCTTATTGTGAGTAGTCTCTGACATAATCAGATTATACTCTCCATTTCCATGGCGTTCCAGGTTGAAATAGACTTTTTCTTTTTTGTGGTCTTCCGCATATACCTGGCTGAAAATGTAGGAAGAGAAATTTTTTCTGACAAATTTTTCAAATGAAGAGGCTGTATATTTCTCGCCGGACACTTCGTCTATAATTTTATCTCCCCGGTCCAGACGGGTCTTGATGACAGATAAGACTTCGATAGACCAGTTGATAAAGGAAATGCTGCCGTAATCCACAGATTCCAGCAGGGTACTGATGAGTTGTTTGGAGAGCAGTTCCGAACGAACCGCTTCGTCGTAAAGCTGTTGATTCATATTTCATCCTCCGCATATCATGAAATTTTCTGTTTTCATTATAGTGGATGAGGCTGGAAAAAGCAAGGATTTAGCCGCATATGTGGCGATATAAGCTGCGCAGCAGCTAATCCGAGCTGTTATGGCTGAATCGTTACTATTCTTGTAGAAACGGCGGCTAACTGGAAATTAATAGAAATTTTAGAAAGGGATGAAAAATTTAGATTATTACTATAAAAAGTTCATAGTTATATGTTAAACTACGAAAGAAGAGATATGGCGAGGGGACGAAAGAATTGCCATATAGAAGGAGTAAAGCAATGACAAACGAACAGTATTATGATTTTATACAGCCCTACCAGAACGCGAACGCGATTATGAGGATGAAGCTGGAGGTGCTTAATCATAACCTATATTTGAAATCCTCAGAGCCGATTCACCATATCCAGGAGCGGGTGAAAGAAAAAAAGAGTATTGAAGAGAAGTTGGAGAGGATGAATTATTCAGACAGTGTACAAAACGCAAAGGATCATCTGTTGGATGTGGCTGGTATCCGGGTAATTTGTTATTTTGTGGATGATATTCATAACCTTGTGAATGCTCTAAAACGTCATGTGGAGCTAATTGTGATTCGGGAGAAAGACTATATCACGAATCCAAAACCCAACGGATACCGAAGCTTCCACATGATCGTGGGTGTGCCGGTATATTATTTGGATACTATGGAATATTTCCCAGTGGAGATACAGTTTCGGACCATGGCGATGGATTTTTGGGCCAGCATGGAGCATAGAATCTGCTACAAAAAGCAGCCGGAGCACAGAGAAGAACTGGCGGCAGCTTTTCAGCAGTATGCGAAGGTGCTGGAGAACATAGAAGAACAGTTTGAAGCCTACAACGAGACGGGAAGGCTAGGAGATGTGAATGAGCCGGAGATTCCTTGGTGGCAGATGTTGGCGCAGGAAGCTGAGAGAGAAATGCAGACTACGGAATCAGAATACTTGGAAATTGAGGAGAGACGGATGTAAGATGAGTGAGATTCGGGAAGAATGTGTTGTTGGTTTTTGCAGAACCTGCAATGGAATTCAAAGCGTGTGCTGCGAATATCAAAAAACAGAGCAGGGTTGGCGCTTGGACGTCATGTATTGTCAGGAAAAAAACTGTGTGCATCATGCAGGCTGTGAGATCTATCGTCAGGCTCATGAGATGGAGAGCAAAGAAAATGCGTGAAAATAAGATTCTTATCGTGGAGGATGACAGGGGGTTGGCAGAAGGAATAAAATTCTATCTGGAGAAGGAGGGGTATCGGGTGGTGATGGCTGGCAGCTTAGGGGGAGGGAGAGTTCTGTACCGACAGGAGAAACCAGATGCCGTTTTGTTAGATCTGAATCTGCCGGACGGAGACGGCATGAGTTTTTGTCGTGAGATCAGGAAAAACTCTCAGGTTCCGATCTTGATGGTGACGGCCCGGGATATGGAGACGGATGAGGTCATGGGACTAGAGACAGGGGCAGACGACTATCTGACAAAGCCGTTCTCCCTGACGGTACTCAGAACAAGACTTCGGAAACTTCTGGAACGTCAACAAAAAGGCGGGGTAGAAAATCATATCCTCAAAAGCGGAGAGATTTTCTTAGACGAGTCACGGACATCAGTCCGAAAAGGTGCAGAGAGTTTGAATCTGAGTATGACGGAATACCGCCTGCTGCGGTTGTTTCTAAAAAATCCCAATCAAGTATTGCTAAAGGAGCAGATCTTGGCGGTAATCTGGGATTCTGAATCCAATTTTGTGGATGAAAATACTTTGGCGGTTAATATAAGGCGTCTTCGAAAGAAAATAGAGTCAGATCCCTCGAATCCCATGTACCTAAAAACGATTCATGGCATGGGGTATCTCTGGGAGGATTTGAAAAATGCTTGAAGGTGTGATGACTGCCATAGCTGTCTTCTGTGTGGCTGGGGCGGTTGTGAGTCTGTGTCGGCGGCGAAGAGAGTATCGGCATTTAGAGAGAATGCTAGAAAACTTTCGATCGGATAGAGGAATCAAAGAGAATGAAAACGATGAGACTTGGGAGGGAAAACTGTCCAGTCAGCTCAGCCGCATTCTCGAAACTGCCGAATATAAGGAGCAGGAATCTGTCAAGGAAAAAGAAAAGATGGCGGCGCTTTTGTCCGATTTATCCCATCAGTTGAAGACTCCTCTTGCCAATGTGGTGATGTACACAGAACTGCTGTTGCAAGGAGATCTCACCACTGAAGAGGAGAGGGGATTTCTTGTTCAGACACAGAGCCAGGCCCAGAAAATGCAGTGGTTGATTGGAGCTCTGGTCAGATCTTCCAGATTGGAGAGTGGAATGCTGACTTTTTCATCTGAAAGTCAAGGGTTGAAGGAGACTTTGGCTATGAGTGTCAGTGGGGTTTATGCTCAGGCAGCTCAAAAGCAGATGGAGGTGGTATTGAAAGAATTTTCAGATTGCTATGTGTGGCATAACCGGAAATGGACGGTGGAAGCTTTGGGAAATGTTTTGGAAAACGCGATTAAGTATTCACCGAAAAGCTCTATAGTGAAAATAGAGGTCAGGCCCATGGAACTATATACAAGAGTGGATGTGACTGACCAGGGGATGGGAATCGCAAAGGAAGATTACCCAAAGGTTTTTCAGAGATTTTGGAGAAGCGGACAGGTAAGGGAGATGGAAGGCAATGGTCTGGGGCTTTACTTGTCTCAATTGATCTTGCAGAAGGAAAGAGGTTATATCACTGTGGAATCCGAGTTGGGAAGGGGAAGCCGTTTTTCTCTTTTCTTTTTGAACGGTGAACGTAAGGTTTAAAAAGTTCTTACATTTTTGTAAGAACTTTTTTCTTTGTCTGTCAGAAGGCTGTAAGAAGTAAACGGTATCATAAGAATATACAGTATAGAAACGCGAAGGGAGAAAGGTGCATGGAGATTTTGAGAACCGAGGGGCTTAAAAAATACTACGGGGAAGGTGAGAGCCAGGTGAAAGCTTTGGATGGGGTGAATCTGACCGTGGAAGAAGGGGAATTTGCAGCGGTAGTTGGGACATCGGGCTCCGGAAAATCCACGTTGCTGCACGTGCTGGGCGGCTTGGATTATGCCACCAGTGGCCGCGTTTGGGTGCGTGGACAGGAGCTCTCAAAGCTTAATGAGACTGCACTGACGATTTTTAGGAGGAGAAACATAGGGTTTGTATTTCAAAGCTATAATCTGCTTCCGATTTTGACTGTCTATGAGAACATTGTCCTGCCTTTGGAACTAGACGGCAGGAAACCAGATCAGGCTTTTGTAGAGGAACTGCTGACGGTACTGGGAATGAAAGAAAAGCGGGATAGTCTGCCCGGTCAGCTCTCAGGCGGACAGCAGCAAAGGGCAGCGATTGCCAGGGCGCTGGCGGCAAAGCCTGCGATTGTGCTGGCTGATGAACCGACAGGAAATCTAGATTCCCGGAATTCCCAGGAGGTATTGGGGCTATTAAAGACGACAGGAAAACAGTTTCATCAGACAATCTTGATGATTACACATAATGAAGAATTGGCCCAGCTTTGTGACTGCATCATCCACATTGAGGACGGGAGAATTATAAGCCAATCATGGGAGGATACAAAATGAAAAACAACAATGGCGCCCTAATTCGGCGTTTATCTGTGAAATGCCTCAGAAAGAATAAGGTGAGAAATCTATTTGCGGCTGCGGCGATTGTGCTGACAGGTCTTATGTTTACGGTTCTATTTTCTCTGGGAATTGGTTTCATTCAGGCCACCCAGACAGAGCTGATGAGGGAGGTGGGCACAAAAGCACATGGCGGCCTGAAACGAGTGACGCAGGAACAGATGGAAGAGATCGTGGACAATCCACTGGTTAAAAACTACAGTTGGGATATTTTCATAGGTTTCGCGTCCAACTTAAACCAGAGACAGACAGAGATTCGTTGTCCTTCGGGCATGGGTGAACTGGAAAATACAATGGTTCACCTTGAAGAAGGCGGTCTTGCACAGGCTAGAGATGAGATGGTTGTGGATACTCTGACGTTAGATGAGTTAAATCTTCCCCATAAGATCGGCCAGCTTGTGCCACTTAGGTTCTCGTTTATGGGGCGCGAGGTGACTGAGACTTTTCGGGTCAGTGGCTGGTATGAGGGAGATCTGGTGAAGCACGCTAGTACCGTCTATGTCTCCCCGGCATACTGGGAAGAACTGAGAGGTCAGTACACAAACGAAGAAGTGGACAGATGGAATCAAAGTCAGCAGGGAAACACGGAGCTGGTGGGTAAGTATCAGGTTCATATAAATTTCGGAAATTCCAGACATATTGAAAAGAACCTTAAAAAGATCATTGAGGATGCAGGCTACATTCCTGACCAGGAAGTGGAATATGGGGTAAACTGGGGATATATAAGTACGAAGACGGGTAGTATGGACCCTCTGACGGTGGGAATCTTTCTCAGTGCTCTTTTGGTCATTCTGACGACAGGGTATCTGATTATTTACAATGTTTTTCAGATCTCCATTGTGCAGGATATTCAATTTTACGGTCTGCTGAAGACTTTGGGAACGACGAAGAGGCAGTTAAGGCGTCTGGTACGCCGACAGGTCATGCTGCTGTGTGCCGGGGCAGTTCCGTTGGGAATGCTGCTGGGATATCAGACTGCAAGAATATTGATGCCTCTGATATTTCGGGGGACTGATTATGAATACTTGAATTTTAGACTGCAGTTTAGTCCGTGGATTTTTCTATTCAGTGGTGTGTTCTCGGCCGTTACTGTGTGGCTCAGCAGCAGAAAGCCAAGCAAGATCGCAGGAAAAGTATCGCCGGTGGAGGCTGTTAAATATGTGGGGACTGGACAGGAAAGGCTTCGCACGAGAAAGAACAGGTTACGGAATCGGTTGTTGTCTATGGCTTTGTCCAATATGGGGAGAAATCGAAAGAAAACAGTTATGGTGGTTTCGTCGTTGACGCTGAGTGTGTTGGTGTTAAGCTTAGTAATGACTGCAGCGGGAAGTTTTAAGCTAGACGCCTATCTGGATGACCGGATTATTGGAGATTTTATCTTGGCCAACACGAATTATACATTAGGTTCTCCAAGAGAGCTTGATTTCACCATCGACGAGGAATATCTGAGAGGGGCTGACAGTCAAAAAGGGGTCACAGGCCGCCAGGATATGTATTTGCAGGTGGGGTCGCCTGATTTGATACCAGCAGAGAAAGCACTGCAAAGATATCGGGACTTCTATGAGAGAGGCCAGTTAAAGACAGAGGAAATCTACGGCGGGACACGAGAGATCGAAAAAGTCATGGACGGCAAGAAAGGAATATCGGGTCATCGTTATGCCTATGACACGGAACTTTTGCAGTACCTGAAAGTGGTGGAAGGACAGATTGATCTAGAAAAGTTTGAGACGGGAAAATTTGTTTTGGTCACAGTTTTTGGAGAAGAGGATCGTCCCACCGGAAGTATCTATCAGCCAGGAGAACGGATCACCATAGATCTTTTGACGAAGGGGTCTAAGCCTAATATTGGAGAGAAAGGATTTTCGGGCTGGAGCGATACGGTCGCTAAGGTCTACGAAGTAATGGCCGTGGTGGAGATTCCAGCCAGCATGTCCTGTCATTCCTATGTCGCTAATGGGCTGGACTTGATTCTGCCCCGGGAAGATCTGTTGAAAAATTCCAGATATACCTCGATCATGGCAGTGTCCTATGAGGTGGAAAAAAACTGCCGGGAAGCTTTTTCGAGCTACGTGGACAGCTATATTCGGAGTATGAACAGTAAGATGGGGTGTGTGACTAGAGAGTCTTTGGCCAGGGAATATGAGCAGTGGATTGGCACAGTGCGCCTGATCGGTGTATCTTTGAGCTTTGTGGTATCTTTAATCGCTGTGCTAAATTTTGTCAACAGTATACTGACGGGAATCCATGCGCGGCGGCAGGAGTTTGTGGTGCTACGAAGTGTAGGAATGACTCAGGATCAACTGAAAAAGATGTTGATTTTAGAAGGTGTGGTCTATGTATTTTTAGCCTCAGCAGTCAGCCTCGTGCTGGGTGTTCTCTTATCTTTTGGAGTTGTAAAACAGCTGGAAAAAGTCATCCTGTTTTTTCAGTATCAGTTTACAGTCCTCCCGTATCTGATGATTCTCCCGGCTTTTTTTGTGGTGGCGGTGCTCGTACCGCTGCTGGCATATCGGAAGTTGAAAAAGGAGAGTCTCGTGGAACAGCTTCGCAGGGCATCTGTATAGCAGAGGGCAAACAGAAAAGTTATTTTAGCTGGAAGAGTAACATTCTTAAGTAAAATTGGAGAAAATACTTGAAAAATAACTTTACAAAGTTACTTTTGTCATATTATACTATACCATAGTAGAGGACGAATCTGGCAAAGCGGCCAGATTCGTCCTCTTGATACAAAGACCGATATTTGTGAGTCAGAAAGGAAGGTATGAAAATGAAAGCAAGCGATATGGACCAAAAGATGAAACAACTTGTAGAGTACTGCAAAAAATCAGGAAGAATTGATCCGAATTTATACATAGAATACGATGTGAAAAGAGGATTGCGTGATTCCAACGGAAAAGGCGTACTCACGGGGCTGACGGAAATCTCGGATGTCAGTGCGTACCGTGTGATCAACGGCCGAAAAATTCCGGTGGACGGAGAGTTGTATTACCAAGGCTATAATGTGGGAGATCTAATTACTGGGAGCCAGCATGAGAAATTTACCTTTGAGGAAGTGACATATCTGCTTTTGTTTGGCAGCTTGCCCACAGAGGAACAGTTTCAGGAGTTCTTAAAGATTTTAAGCTACTACAGGGACCTGCCGGACAATTTCGTGCGTGAAGTAATCATGCAATCCACTAGCGGCAACATGATGAACATGCTGCAAAAATCGGTATTAACTTTGTATTCTTATGATTCGGACCCCGACAATATCTCGATTCCTAATGTCTTGAATCAGTCCTTGAAATTGATCGCCCAGATGCCTTTGATTTCTGTCTATGGTTATCAGGCTTACCGGCACTACCATAAGAGGGAACACTTGATTATTCGCTATCCTCTGCCAGAGCTGTCCACAGCGGAGAATATTCTGAGACTGCTAAGAAACAATGGAGAGTACAGTGAGCTAGAGGCGAAAGTGTTGGATGTGGCTTTGATTCTTCACGCAGAGCACGGTGGTGGTAATAACTCCACGTTTTCTACGCATGTCATCTCCTCCACGGGCACGGATACCTATTCTGCGATTGCGGCCTCCTTGGGTTCCTTGAAAGGACCTCGGCACGGAGGAGCAAACCTGAAAGTTCAGGATATGTTTGAGGACATCAAAGGACATATCAAAGACTGGGAGGATGAAAAAGAAATCCGAAAGTATCTGGATGCGATGTTGGACGGTAAGGTTTTTGACCACAGTGGCTTGATCTATGGAATGGGACATGCAGTCTATACTTTGTCTGATCCAAGGGCTGTGATCCTAAAGAAATATGCAAAGGCGCTGTCAGCGGAAAAAGGAAGAGAAGAAGAGTTTGCACTGTATGAACGGGTAGAGAAAATCGCAGCTGATGCGATCATGGAGAAACGTCAGTTGTTTAAACCGCTGTGTGCAAACGTGGACTTCTACAGTGGTTTTGTGTACAGCATGCTTCGGCTTCCAAAAGAACTTTTCACAGCCATCTTTGCGATTGCCCGTATTTCTGGCTGGTGTGCACACAGAATGGAAGAGCTGGTGAATGCAGGCAAGATCATCCGCCCTGCTTACAAATATGTGGGAGAGCATAGACAATATACAAAGATCTCAGAGAGACAGATACGGCAGGTAGGTGAGGAGGACATCGCTGCTGCGTCGGTATCACAAGAGCAGCCGGAGGAAAAAAAGGAAGAGAAAGAGACTCAGACAGATAAAGATAATCAATAAGACGAAACGGCCCTCTGGCGCTGAAGCTGCTTAAAAGCTTCTGTGCCAAGGGGCCGTTTGTGCGATAAGCTGTCTACGGTATCGCGCTGGATAGAAGACTATCCGATTATCACTGAGGGTAGATGAGACGTTCTTCAGTGATCTGATAGAGCACGTCGTCTAAGTATTTTTTTGCCAGGTATTTTGCCATTCCCAGGTTCATGTCCAGATAGTTGCCACAGTCCTTTGGGGTGGCACCCGGGATCTCTCCCTCGAAATCACGGATGAATTCAAAGGTCTCAATCATCAAGGGGACAATGTCTTTGGATTCATAGTCGCCGTTTATCAGCAGATAATTGCCGGTACGGCAGCCCATGGGTCCCCAGTAAATTACTTTGTCCTTGAAGTCCGGTTGGTTCCGCAGATAGGTGGCAGCCAGATGCTCCATGGCATGCAGTTCCGCCGTGTTCATGACAGGTTCCTCATTGGGAGAGGTCATGCGGATGTCAAAGGTGGTGATGACTTGGCCGCCCACCCGGTCTTTGCGGGAGACGTAGATTCCAGGCTGCAATTTTATATGGTCAATGGTGAAGCTTGCGATTTTTTCCATGAGTGGACTCCTTTCTCTATGTACTTTGTCTATTTTAGCAAAAAAGAAAGCCAGTTACAAGACCTGAGGTTTTGGAAAATTTTTTCTATACAAGAGTGAAAAAATCCGTTATACTTTTACGTGCTGTGTCAAAAACTGGCGATTGGCGGTGTCGAAGAATTTGACGAAATGCTGCCGATACAGTACACTGACAGTAGGCGAATAAAGATCAATAAGGAGAGAAAACATGAATCAGCAAAATGTAAATGGTGCGGAATATGATTTTTATGGCAAACTTCCACTGAAGAAAGCAATTCCGCTTGGATTGCAGCATGTACTGGCAATGTTTGTGGGAAACCTTACCCCGATTTTGATTATCACGGGTGCCTGCGGCCTAGGTGCGGGCAGTGAATTTGCCAATTTGCAGGTGACGCTGCTGCAGAATGCAATGTTGATTGCGGGACTTGTCACCTTGGTGCAGTTGTTTGCCATTGGCCCCGTGGGCGGCAAGGTACCCATCATCATGGGAACCAGTTCTGGCTTTATCGGAGTGTTCAACAGTGTGGTAGGAGTGATGGGAGGCGGTGTCGTGGCCTATGGCGCGATCATGTGCGCTTCGATTATAGGTGGAATCTTTGAGGGGATTTTGGGATTCTGCTTGAAGCCACTGCGCAGATTTTTCCCAGCAGTGGTGACGGGAACCGTGGTGCTGTCCATTGGATTGTCTTTGATTGCAGTGGGTGTGAACTCCTTTGGGGGCGGGGATTCCGCCGCTGACTTTGGGTCTGTAGAAAATCTATTTCTGGGAGTCATAGTTCTGATTGTCATTGTGGCTTTGAAGCATGGAACCAAGGGAATGACCAGCTCTTCTTCTATTCTTATCGGAATTATTGTAGGTTATGTGGTGGCTGCAATTATGGGAGCGGTTCTTCCGACCACTGGCGTGAGCGCGGACGGCACGGAATTTACAAAGGCGTGGGTGCTGAATTGGGATAAGGTTGCAGAGGCTTCCTGGTTCGCGGTTCCCAAGCTGATGCCGGTAAAACTGGTCTTTGACTGGAGGGCGATTCTCCCGGTTATGATTATGTTTATTGTGACGGCAGTGGAGACGGTCGGAGATATCTCCGGTGTGATGGAAGGCGGACTAAATCGAGAGGCGACAGACCGGGAATTGTCCGGCGGCGTGATCTGTGACGGTCTGGGATCCAGCTTTGCAGCGATATTCGGAGTTCTGCCGAATACTTCTTTCAGTCAGAATGTGGGCCTGGTTGTGATGACGAAAATTGTGAACCGGACAGCTTTGGCTATGGGGGCGATCTTTTTGGTGCTGTGCGGTCTGTTTCCAAAGCTGGCGGCTTTGATATCCATCATGCCTCAGAGTGTGCTCGGCGGGGCGGCAGTGATGATGTTTTCGTCCATTGTAGTCAGTGGAATTCAGTTGATTACGAAAAATCCTTTGACCACCAGAAATATTACGATTGTCTCAGTGGCTCTAGGACTTGGATATGGAATCGGAGCCAACAGCGGAGTGCTGACACATCTTCCGCAGGCGGTTCAGCTGGTATTTGGCGGTTCCGGTATTGTGCCGGCGGCTTTGATGGCGATTATATTGAATGTGGTGCTGCCAAAAGAGCGTACAAATGAAAAGTCAAACTAAACTTTAGAAAGGAGGACAAAAAAGATGAAGAATTGGAAACGCTGCTGTTGTGCTTTTTTGACTGCGGCGCTGCTGTGCACGGTCTTTGCAGGCTGCGGCGGCAAGACGGAGAGTCAGACCACGCAGGAACAGGAGACGGACCAAAAGGCAGAGAGTGAAGAAAGTATTACGGTTACGGACCAGGCGGGCAGGGAAGTTACTTTGAACGGTCCGGCAAAAAAGCTGGTCTCTGCCTACTATATTTCCACGGCTTTGCTGATTGCGTTGGGATGTGAGGATGGCCTGGTGGGAATTGAGAAGAAAGCGGACACCAGAGAGCTGTATAAGCTGGCTGCACCTGAGCTTTTAGAACTTCCGGCAGTGGGCTCTGGCAAGGGAATTAACGTGGAAGAGACTGCAGCTTTGGAGCCTGATGCGGTTATCATACCGCTTCGCCTGGAAGACAGTGTAGAATCCTTTGAAGAACTGGGAATTCCTGTGATTGTGGTGAATCCGGAGACCCAGGAAGATTTTGAAGCCTGTGTAGAACTTCTGGCCCAGGTGACGGGGACTGAGCAGACCGGAAAGCAGCTGTTAGACTACTACCATGAAAAGATGGAAAAAGCCAGAAGCCTGACTGCGGATTTGGAGGATAAGCCGACCGTGTATCTGGCGGCAGGCTCTGATTATCTGAGTACCTGTACTTCTAAAATGTACCAGAACGACTTGATTCAGATGGCAGGCGGAATCAATGTGTCTGAAGAGCTGACAGATGGTTATTGGCAGACGATTTCTGCAGAACAGTTGTTGAACTGGAATCCTCAGTGGATTTTCGCGGTGAATTATGCCGAGTATACGTTGGATGATCTGAAAAATGACGACGCTTTGTCAGGGGTACAGGCTGTGGCAGACGGAAATGTGTGGACCTTCCCCTCGCAGATTGAAGCGTGGGATTATCCAACTCCTTCTTCTGTGCTGGGTGTGCTGTGGCTTACTTGTATGCTGCACCCAGAGGTATACAGCCAGGAGGAATTTATGGAAGAAGCTCGGGATTTCTATCAGACATTTTTCCAGATCGATGTGACCGAGGAGCAGTTAGGGCTTCCAAGTGCAGCGTGAGAACAGTGTAGAATAGTGGAGGAAAACCATGAGACAGAGAAGATTCTGGATATTGGCGGTATTGTTGTTTGGGAGTATTCTGGCTTCCTGCTGTATCGGACGGTATCCCTTGACTTTAAGAGAAATCTGGGAGATTGTCACGGGAACCATGACGGAAGGAATCAAGTCGGATATCTTTTTTAGGGTCCGTCTGTCCAGAGTCTTTTTTGTGTGTCTGTCTGGCGGAGCGCTGTCTGTGGCTGGTCTGGTCTATCAGAACCTTTTTCAGAATCCGCTGGTTTCCCCGGACGTGTTAGGGGTCAGCAGCGGAGCGTCTGCCGGAGCAGTAACCGGGATTTTGCTGGGTACTTCTGCGGCAGGCGTGCAGTTTTTTGCACTGACAGGAGGCATCGTGACGGTGATTTTGGCCCTGATCTTGGCGAAAATGATGGGAAATCAAAGAAGTATCAGCCTGATTTTAGCTGGGATTGTCATGGGGGCTTTGGCGGACTCTGGGATTATGGCCTTAAAATACGCGGCGGACCCAAATAGGCAGCTTCCTACCATTGATTACTGGCTGATGGGCAGCTTTCATACGATTCGCTGGGAGGATGTATGGACCATTCTGCCTCTGATGGTAGTTGGCTTTCTCCTTCTGTGGATTTTTCGGTGGAAGCTTCAGGTGATGATTTTAGGAGAGGAGGAAGCAGCTAGTTTAGGGCTTACAGTGATAACTGTAAAATTAGCGGGAATCTTTGCGGCGACGATTCTGGTATCTGCGGTGGTCTCTGTGACTGGTGTGATCTCATGGATTGGCTTAATTGTACCCCATATGATGAGATACTTTTTTGGGGAAAGTCTTCGCAGGAACTATGCTCTGTGCATCTTGGGCGGAGCTGCGGTCCTTTTGTGGGCGGACACCCTGGCACGGTCGCTGACTCCTTCAGAAATTCCAATCAGTATTTTGACCTCACTGATTGGCGCCGTCTTTTTGGTTATGCTGCTGTTTTGGAGGAAGAGAAGAGGGGAGACGGTAGTATGAGACTGGAAGTGAGAGGACTGCGGATATGTTTGCAGAAAACAGAGATATTAAGGGATGTTTCCTTTTGCTGTGGCCCTGGTTTAACGGCTGTATTGGGAGTCAACGGCGCTGGGAAGACCACATTGCTCAAGAGTTTAGCTGGGATTTGTCCGCTGTCTCAAGGAGAGATCTGGCTGGAGGATGGAAAATCTCTGGCTCTCCATGAGATGTCTGCGGGACGCCGAGCCAGATATCTCTCCTATGTGCCCCAGGAGAGCAGGACAGGGCTTCACTGTCCGGTGAGAGAATTTGTGGTGATGGGGAGAAACCCCTATCTGAACTGGCTGGATACGCCGAGAAAGTCAGACTATCAGAAGGCTGATGAAGCGATGGAGAGCTTACATATCCGCCATCTCTCAGAAGCATATTTCGACGAGATCAGTGGCGGAGAACGCAGGCTTGCCTATCTGGCCAGGGCCAGGGTGCAGGAAGCCAGATGGATGGTGTTGGATGAGCCTTTGGCCAATTTGGATTTTGGGCGCCAGCACAGATTTTTGGTCAGGCTGAACAGGTATCTGCGGACAGAGGGAACAGGAGCAATCTTGAGTGTTCACGATCCTCTTTTGGCCTACGAGTACGCAGAACAGATTCTGGTGTTAAAAGAAGGAAAACTGGCGGCCTCACTGAGTAAAAAGGACTGGGATTTTGAGAAAACTTATCTGAGCTGGCTAAGACAGCTCTATGGGATGGACGGGCGGGTGTACGAGACACCGGAAGGAAAAACCATTGTGTGGAGGAGACAGGATGCTAAAAATTAAGGAATATGTAAAAGTAAAGAGCCTCTCACAGGCTTATGAATTGAATCAAAAGAAAAATAACAAGATTATCGGGGGAATGTTGTGGCTGAAGATGGGAAACCGGAGGATACAGACAGCCATTGACCTGTCGGAACTAGGATTGGACAAGATTGAGGAGACAGAACAAGAATTCGTCATCGGATCTATGGTTACTCTGCGGGAGCTGGAGACACATCCAGGTTTTTGTGTCTACACGAAGGGGGCAGCTAGGGACAGTGTCAAGGACATTGTAGGGGTTCAGTTTCGAAATCTGGCGACTGTGGGAGGCAGCCTGTACGGAAGATTTGGGTTTTCGGATGTCTTAACTTTTTTTCTGGCTTTGGATACTCAGGTAGAGCTTTACCATGCCGGCAGGGTTTCGTTGGAAGAATTTTCCGGGATGCCTAAAGATCGGGATATTTTGGTGCGCGTGATTGTAAAAAAACACTCATTGGCCTGTACGTATTTGGCGCACCGGAATACCAGGACGGATTTTCCGGTTTTGGCCTGCGCGCTGTCTGTGGATGAACGGGAAGGAAAAATTGTGGTGGGGGCAAGGCCCTCCAAGGCAGTGATGTGGAAGATGACATCTGAGGAGGCGAAAAAGCTGAGAGAGGGAAAACTTACTGACGGCGAGAAAGAGGCTATGTTTGAGAGAGTGAGCGGAGAGACCGTCCTCGGGTCTAACATGAGGGCAAGCAGAGAATACCGGGAACATCTGCTGGGAGTGTTGATGGAGAGAGGGCTGGACGCATTGAATCAGGAAGCTCAGGGAGGTGAACAGGCATGAGAATTCAAATAGAAGTCAATGGAAAGATGATTTCCCAGGAAGTGCCGGCAGATTTACTGCTGATTGATTTTCTGAGAGAGCATGGCTGCTACAGTGTAAAGCGGGGCTGCGAGACAGCGAACTGTGGACTTTGTACAGTTTTTTTGGATGAGAGGCCGGTTCTGTCCTGTTCTGTGCTGGCGGCCAGGGCAGACGGGCATAAAGTCTGTACTTTGGAAGGGCTTCAGGAGGAAGCGGCGGAGTTTGGAGCTTTTATTGCTGACCAGGGGGCGGAACAGTGCGGGTTTTGCAATCCGGGCATGATTATGAACGCCCTGGCGCTGTTTCGGGAAAATCCAGAGCCTACCGAGGAGGAAATCAAGGAATATCTGGCAGGAAATCTCTGCCGTTGTTCCGGCTATGAGGGACAGCTCAGAGGAATTCAGGCATTTTTGGAATATAAAAAGGGGGCGAAGCTATGAGGACGGTCAATCAGCCAATCAGGAAAAAGGACGCGATGTCTTTGGTGACAGGACAGCCTGTGTTTTTGGATGATGTAACAGGAAAGGACTGTCTGGTTGTGAAGGTTCTGAGAAGTCCTCATGCCAACGCCATGGTTCAGTCCGTCCGCACCGAAGCAGCGAAGAAGGTGGAGGGGATTGTGGCTGTCTATACCTGGGAAGATGTGCCGAGGGAAAGATTTACGATGGCTGGCCAGACTTATCCGGAACCAAGCCCCTATGACAGGCTGATTTTAGACAGACATGTGCGGTACGTGGGGGATCCGGTGGCTATTGTGGCAGGAGAAAATGAAGTCTGTGTAGACCAAGCTTTGAAAAAGATCAAAGTGACCTATGAGGTGCTTCCGGCAGTTCTGGATTTTCACCAGTCGAAAGACGGTGAAATTTTGGTGCACCCCGAAGAGGACTGGAAAGCGCTGTGCTCTGTAGGGGCGGATAATAAGAGGAATCTGTGTGCCAGCGGCTCCTCTGGTGAAGGAGACGTGGAGCAGGTGCTGCAGGACTGTGAGGTGGTGGTAGAGGGGACTTACCACACCAAAGCCAATCAGCAGGCGATGATGGAGACTTTTCGAACCTACTGTTGTCTCGATGCCTATGGGAGGCTGAATGTGTTAAGCTCCACACAGATTGTCTTTCATGTGCGCCGGATTCTCTCCAACGCGTTGGGAATCCCCAAGTCCCAAATCCGAGTGACAAAACCGAGAATCGGAGGAGGTTTTGGGGCGAAGCAGACTGTCGTCTCGGAGATTTATCCAGCCTTTGTAACCTGGATGACCAAGAGGCCGTCAAAGATGATTTTCAGCAGGAAGGAGTCTCAGATCGCTTCTTCACCCCGCCACGAGATGGAGGTGACTGTGCGCATAGGTGCGGACAGAGATGGTACAATCCGGGCAATGGATGTATATACGTTGTCAAATACAGGGGCGTACGGAGAGCACGGTCCCACGACGGTGGGATTGAGTGGTCATAAATCCATCCCTTTGTACGGAAGTCTGGAGGCACACCGATTCTCCTATGACGTGGTCTATACGAATCGGATGTCTGCGGGAGCTTACCGGGGATATGGAGCTACGCAGGGAATTTTTGCCGTGGAGACAGCAGT
This sequence comes from Blautia hydrogenotrophica DSM 10507, assembly GCF_034356035.1. Lineage (NCBI taxonomy): Bacteria > Bacillati > Bacillota > Clostridia > Lachnospirales > Lachnospiraceae > Blautia > Blautia hydrogenotrophica. The sequence continues at coordinate 2,024,814 of NZ_CP136423.1, read as the reverse complement.
CAATGAGTTGGCCGAGAAGCTTGGCATGGACCCTGTGAGGCTCAGGGAAAAGAACATGGTCCGGGAAGGACAGGTGATGCCTGCCTACTACGGGGAACAGACGAACAGCTGTGCGCTGGACCGCTGTATGGCAAGGGCCAAGGAGATGATCGGCTGGGATGAAAAATACCCTTGCAGAGATATGGGAAACGGTAAAGTGCGAAGTGTGGGCGTGGCGATGGCAATGCAGGGCTCAGGAATTTCTGGTGTGGATGTGGGCTCCGCCTCTGTGCGTCTTGACGATGGAGGCGGCTATACACTGACCATCGGCTCCGCAGATATGGGGACAGGATGTGACACGATATTGTCCCAGATGGCCGCGGAGAATTTGGAGTGTTCTGTGGAGGAGATCTCCGTGTATGCCGCGGACACCGATGTCTCTCCTTATGACTCAGGTTCCTATGCGTCCAGCACCACTTATGTGACAGGCAGGGCAGTTCAGCAGGCTTGTGAAAAGCTGCGACAGAGTATGTGTCGGGCAGCCGCGCTTTTTTTGGATGCGCAGGAGGAACAGATTCAGTTTGACGGCAGCCAGTTCGTGGACTTGTCTACGGGAACGTCGATGTCAAGAAAAGAGTTGGCGGATCAAGGAATGAGCGGCAGCCGGGAGTCCTTAGAGGCGACTGTCACGCACAGTTCTCCAGTGTCGCCTCCGCCGTTTATGGTAGGAATGGTGGAGATTGAGTTGGATAAGCTGACAGGGTCTGTGGAGATTTTAGACTATGTGGCCGTGGTGGACTGCGGTACCGTGGTGAATCCCAATCTGGCGAGAGTACAGACGGAAGGTGGGCTGGTCCAGGGAATTGGAATGGCTCTGTATGAGGATATTCAGTATACGGCAACGGGGAAAATGCGGAACAACTCTTTTATGCAGTATAAGATTCCCACACGCTTGGATTTGGGAAGACTGCGGGTGGAGTTCGAGAGCAGTTATGAACCGACGGGGCCGTTTGGGGCGAAATCCATCGGTGAGATTGTAATCAATACGCCTTCTCCTGCACTGGTTCATGCGATCGCAAATGCCACAGGACTGTGGTTTCATGAGTTGCCTGTCACCAGCGAGAAAATCGCTATGGGGCTGAAGAAAAAATGAGACTGAATTTGATCTATCTGGCAGCAGGAAACAGCCGGCGTTTCGGAGAAAACAAGCTGCTTTTCCAGATACGGGGAAAACCCTTATACCGTTATGGACTGGAACGTCTGATGGAAATCTGCGAAAGATATCCCCAGTGGAAGCTGACGGTCGTTACCCAATATGAAGAAATTTACAGGGAAGTGAGACGGCTGCCGGTTTGGGCGGTGTTTTCACCCAAAAGCCGGCAGGGGATTTCCCATTCCATCCGGGCAGGGATTTTGGAAGGCTCGGGAGAGGAGGGTAAGGGAGGCTTCGTCTTTTTTGTGGCGGACCAGCCCTGGATGAGCAGTGAGACTTTGGAAGGCTTTTTAAAGGCAGTGGAGGAAAAAAAGCCGCTGCTTGGCTGTATCAGCTATCGGGGCTGTGCCGGCAATCCCGTCTATTTTTCAGAGAGTATGAGGGAGGAACTCTTGGCTTTGAGAGGAGAACAGGGAGGAAGGACGATCTTAAAAGGAAAGGAAGCGCAGACTTTTTTCTACGAAGCGGCGTCAGAAAGAGAACTGGAGGATTTGGATTATCGGCCTGAGGAAACGCTTGCATTTTTGCGGTAAAATGGGTACAATAAGAGTCACACAAAAGGATAAACAGGGGAGACGAATATGCAGTTATTACAAGATCGGATTCGCAAGGATGGCAAAATCAAAGAGGGAAACGTATTAAAAGTAGACAGCTTTTTGAATCATCAGATGGATATTCAGCTGTTTGAAGAGATTGGGAAAGAATTTAAGCGCCGCTTTGAAGGAGAGAAAATCAATAAAATTCTGACGATTGAGGCTTCCGGAATTGGAATCGCCTGTGTGGTTGCCCAGTCTTTTGGAGTTCCGGTGGTTTTCGCGAAGAAGAATCAGACCAAAAATATTGCCGGAGATGTCTACACGACAAAGGTGGAATCCTTTACCCATGGACGTGTCTACGATATTATCGTGGCAAAGGAATTTTTGGGAAAAGGGGACAGGGTTCTTTTGATTGACGATTTCTTGGCCAATGGAATGGCGCTGGAAGGACTGGCAGAGCTGGTTCAGCTTTCAGGGGCCGAGTTGGTGGGAGCAGGAATTGTCATTGAAAAAGGATTTCAGCAGGGCGGTGACTTGCTGCGCTCCCAGGGAATCCGCATAGAGTCTTTGGCAATCATAGATTCCATGAATGAGAAAACCGGTGAGATTGTATTCAGAGATTGAGAGACCTCTAAAAAATAACCACCTGATTTAGAGAAATATTTTTGTATCTATGCTCGGAGAACCTGATGTTATGGGAACTCCGGGCTTTTTTCTGTACTCAGACCGATGAAAAATTATGTGGTCAAAGAAAGTGAGGCAAATAAAGGTGATATTTGATAAGGAAATAGTAGAAGAACAGGCGAAACGATATGACAGTTTTTACCTGTATGACGAGAGAAAAATTGTTGATAGCATTCGGAGGTTGAAACAGCATTTTCCAAACATAGAATTTCTGTATTCCATCAAATGTAATTCCAATCCTTATGTCATCAATAGTGTTTTCGCCCAGGGATTGGGAGCAGATGCTGCAAGCGCCGGTGAAGTGCGAAAAGCTGTTGCGGCTGGTCAGAAAAAAGAGAAGATCTATTATTCCGCAGCAGGAAAATCCATGGAAGATATCGAGAGCACAATGGAGTCCGCAGTCTTGATTGCTGACAGTATCGAAGAAATTAAGAGGATTCAGTTTGCGGCGAAGCACAGAAATCTCGTGGTAGAGATTGGGATACGAATCAACCCGAATTTTTCTTTTTACAAAAATGAGGGAATGCCTTCTAAGTTCGGCATTGATGAGGAAGAGGCGTTAGCCTTTTTGAGAGAAAATCGTTTTCCTAATGTGAGAGTGACGGGTATTCATGTGCATTTGCGCAGCCAGGAGCTGAACACAGAGCTTTTGGCTAGGTATTATGAGAATGTTCTCGAGTTGGCAAGACGGGTGCAAAAGGTGACAGATGTGTCTTTGGACTATGTGAATATGGGGGCTGGCATGGGGATTCCTTATGCGGTCAAAGATAGAGCGTTGAATTTAAAAGAGCTGGGCCAATCTGTCGAGGCCGCAGTTGCCAGGTTCCGTGAGGAATTTCCCGGCATAAGAGCCATGATTGAGACGGGACGCCATGTGGTAGGAAAAGCGGGGGTCTATGTGACAAAGGTGATGGATCGAAAAGTGTCCCATGCGAAGACATACATCATTTTGAAGAATACTTTAAACGGTTTTATTCGCCCCTCTTTAGCCTGCCTGGTAGAACGGTATTGGCAGGGCCAGCAGTCTCCTGAGGGAAGTGAACCTCTCTTTACCGGCACAGATGCATTTCAGTTTCTTACACTGCGTGAGAGGAAGCCTGCTGAGAGGGTGGATCTGGTAGGAAATCTTTGTACGGCAACAGATATCATTGCAGAGAATCTTGTGATGCCTCGTTTGGAATGTGGAGATGTTGTGGTCATAACGAATGCGGGGGCCTATGCTGCTGTTTTGTCACCGGTGCAGTTTTCCACTCAGATACGGCCTATAGAATTGTTTTTAAACGAAGATGGCAATGTCGTGGAAGAATCTTTTACTCCCAAGCTTGAAGAAAGTCTTTCGGGACAGGAGCCGTAAGGCAGAGGGGTTTGTCCGTGATTGGGTGGCAGAAATCCAACTGGTAGGAGTGCAAAGATACGCGTCCGATACGGCTGTAGTCCGGGTTATATAAATAGTCTCCCAGCAGAGGATAGCCTAGATACTTCATGTGCACGCGAATCTGGTGAGTTCTGCCGGTTTCAAGGCGAAGCTGAACCAGGGAGAGTCCCTGATGGAAAGCGAGACATTCGTAGCGGGTGAGGGCAGGTGCTCCTGTGCGAAGGTTGACTTCCCGTTCTATGACAGAAGCGTCCTTTCTGGCGATCGGTGCGTCGATAACCCCGCATTCTGGGCAGAGACCTTGGACCAAGGCCAGATAGGTGCGGTGAATCTCTCGCCGTTGCATAGCTGCGGACAGAAGCGCTGCACTGTAGGCGTGTTTGGCAAGAATCAGGGCGCCGGTGGTATCGCGGTCCAGACGGTTGATACAGCGGTAGACAAAGGATATTCCCTGGCTTTGGTAATAATGGGCCACACCATTAGCGAGAGTATTTTCATAATTTCCCATGGAAGGATGGATGGGAGTGTCAGCGGGTTTGTTCAAGACTAAAATATCTTCGTCTTCATAGAGGATTTTCAATTCCATGGGAGTAGGTGGGATATTCTGGGAGGAAATGTTCTCCACCAGGCGGATATCCAGGCAGTCTCCTTCCTGAAGCAGAACACTGCCGAAGGTGTTTTGCCCATTGCGCAGAATTCCCTGAGGAGATCTTTTTAAATGCAACAGGAGGCTGCGGGAATACCCCAAGGAGCGCAGAAAATCATAGATAGTGATTCCTTCTTGTGTTTTTGTGATCGTATAGTGAAAAATCCGTTCCATAAATTCCTCATGGCGTGCGAGACGCTTTGCCTTTTCTAATGTCGGAGAAGATAGGTTCAATTGGTTTTGTTCGCTGTGTTTTGAGAGTCTTCCAGTTTTTTGCTCAGAAGCGCTAGTTCCTGTGTGAGCTTAGTGACCCGTCTAGAAAGGCGGGAGACTGCTACAGTGAGGGAAAAGATAATGAGCAAAGAAAAGCAAAAGCCCAGAAAGAACAGCATGTTAATGGGAACTTCTATGCCCAGAAGCGATGCCAGAAAGCTGGTCAAACCGGGAAACAGATCAAAAATCAGGATTCCCGCTCCCAGAAAAATCCAGGAGAGAGCATATTTTAATTCCAATTTATTTTTTCGAATGAGATTGACTAGTACAATTAATCCCGCGAGTATGATTAGGGCGATGATAATCTGTAGCTTGAAACTCATAGCAGCTCCTTTCTCAGTGGCGAATTCGTTCAATCAAAATAGCCAGGGTAACTTTAATCATATAATAGATGGATTTACCAGGGGAGATTGAAGAGACACCACCGGTTCTCTTTTGCATCATCACAGGAATTTCTACGACTTTCTTTTGTCTTCTCAGAATACAGACAGTGCTTTCAGGTTCAGGATAGTCCTTAGGATAGTGGCGGGCGAACAGCTCTATGACTTCACGATTTACTAGCCGCAATCCAGAGGTGGGGTCCGTGATTGTCTGATGTGTCAGAAGACGAATCAGCCAGGTGAAATATCGGATTCCCAGCCGTCTTGTAAAGGAGGACTGAAATCCTTCTTTACGGATAAAACGGGAGCCTATTACCATAGCTGCCTGCTGTTCTTCCATAACTTTTACCATTTCTTTTAGATAGGCGGGGTCATGCTGGCCATCGCCGTCCACTTGAACAGCCGCATCGTAATCGTTCTCCCAGGCATAGAGATAACCTGTCTGAACCGCACCGCCGATTCCCAGATTGATCGGGAGATTAATGTGGTTATATTGATATTGCTCACAGATCTTTCTGGTATGATCGGTGGAACAGTCATTTATGACAATGTAGTCGAAATTCTGGTGATATTCTTTTAATTTTTCTATAGTTTTCTTAATATTTGATTCCTCGTTGTAAGCGGGGATGATGACTAAGGTTCTCATATACGATCTCACTTTTGCGATAGATGTTTGATAGGACTGTCTTAAAGTGCCTGAACTTTGTCGGTGACAATGTCCCAGGTAAAGTTTTCAGTCAGTTTTTGATAGGTGTTTTTGATAGCAGTTTGCCGTTCTTTTGGATGTTCCAAGGCGTGACATAGGCCGTCAGCGATAGCGGAAGCGCTGAGTTCTCTTAGAATTGTTCCACCGGTGTGATCAGGAAGCAATTCGTAAGGACAGGCAGTATCGGTGACGACAATATAATTTCCACAGGCGGCGGCTTCTAGCAGGGAGGTAGAGAAGCCCTCCGATACGGAAGGAAGACAGAAGATGTCTGTGATTCGCAGCAGGTCGATGATCTCTCCCGCATCCAGTCTCCCTAAGATTTTCATGTGGGAATCATCTATAGCCCTCAGTTCTTGTTCCAGATCACCGTCTCCAGCGATACAAAGATAAGTATCGGGATAGATTTTCTGAAGCTGTGAAAAAGCCTGGGTCAAAGGGAGAAGTCCCTTTTCCCGCAACAGCCTGCCTGTGAATGTGATCACGGAAGCGTGATTTGGAATCTGACATTCCTTGCGAAAATCTCGTTTTGGTTTGTCCAGGCGGGCTTGTATTTCCTTTAAGTCAATGGCGTTGTATAGTGTGCCCTTTGCGCGGATGTGAAAGTGCTTCAGCCAGCGTACGCTGGCCTGGGAGACACCATAGTAGTCTTGACAGAAGAGCTGAAGGATCTTTGTGAATAGATGCTCATACCAGCCGCCAACGGTGTCCCAAAACGGATTGTGCACGGTCAGGTGGCTGGAACCGTGATCAATGACGACGGTTTTTGTCCCTCGGATTTTTCCAAACAGAACTCCGTAGAGAGAGTGAGGATAAAAACGCGTGTTGACAATTACTTTGTCAAAGCGTTGGTGCTTTAACTGTCGGTGTATTTTGAAAAAATCACCTGTAGGTTTCAGCACGGGAAAACGGCCATCCAGAAGATTGAGACAAGGAAAGCGATAGACGGGAATTCCATCCATACATTCGTAGGAGGAGAGTCGCTGTACATTGGACGTGACAATCACCACACGGTCTCCCCGCGCAGTCAACTCTTTGGCCAGGTGGTAAGTATATCGTTCCACGCCGCCCAGATGAGGGAAATACTGAGCGGCAAAAATGCAGTAAGATTGATTCATAGTAGTATACCTATTTTTTATATTTGTCAGTTAAAAAACATTTCCGTCAGGTAGGTGTAAAAATGTGTAGAAATGTGGCGTATAAACTGACTTCTATCATGATAACACAAACTAGAGAGAAAAGAAAGGTCGGTGCCATATTCACGAACCGTTTTGGATGATTTCCAAAGAAACCTCACGTTTTGTCAGGCAACGGTTCATAGCCTGTTTTTCGATATAACGATGTGCGGCAGATTCATTCATCTGCCGCTGACTGATAAGGAGCCATTTCGCGTGATTTACCAGGCGAATTTCTTCCATTTTTTCTTCGATGGACAGGGCTTTTTTCTCCAGATTTCTCAGACGTTCCCTGGTGCTGACCATCCAGTCGAGAGCACGGATAAGAGCCGTCCTGGAAGTGGGTTTCGCAAGGGTAAAAACGCCCCAGGGAAATACTTTTTCATAAATCTCGTCATGCAGTTCTGAGCGGACGAGAAGAAGGGCGACACAGTTTTTGGATTTGCAGACGTCGATGGCGAAACGCACGCCGGTATCGTCGGGAAGAGGGGAGTTAATCAGAACAAAATCAAATTCCTGTTCCGCGAAAACCCGCTTTGCAGCGCTTATGCTGGAACAGGTGTGGGCAGGGGAACATTTGGATTCTGGGAGCAGACCATACAGTGCTGTATTGAAATTTGCCGATGCGGAAACAATCAGGGTGCTGTACACGCTTTTTTTCAGACACATGTTGATCTCCTCCTATTTTTTAGTTTTCACAGTAAGCGCTAAGAATGGCCGCAGGGACATACCTCTTTATAAAAGGGCTTTTAAGGGCGGCACTTTTAGCGGATGCCAAGGTTTCAGGAAGTTTTTCAAACTTTGCCAAAGCTTCAACGTCCGTCTGGAAAAGATTGATATCCGCGGCGGCAGGAAGCTCGGAGTTGTTTTGGAGTCCGTAAAGACCAGCGTAGATCAGTAGGGCAAAGGATAGATACGGGTTCGCCAGTGGGTCAGGGGAACGAAGCTCCGCACGGCGATATTCTCCGAAAGTAGCCGGAATTCGAATGAGTTGCGAGCGGTTCTCTCCGGCCCAGGAAATATACATGGGGGCCTTATTGTTGCCGAAACGCTGATAGGAATTTTCTGTAAAATTAAAGAAAACAGTCATTTCCCGAATTTTTTCCAAGATTCCGCCGATAACATGACCGAGATTGGAAAAAGTCTCATCAGGCTGTATGGAAATATTGATATGGAAGCCGTTTCCCGGCTCGACCGGAAGGGGCTTCGGTGTGAAATCTGCTGAAAGGCCATTGCGGTAGGAAACGATTTTTGTGATTGTTCGAAAGAGCATGGTCTGATCTGCCGCGGTGAGAGCATCGGAGTAGCGGAAATCAATTTCATTCTGTCCGGGCCCTGCTTCATGGTGAGAGCTCTCAGGGCGAATCCCCATCTGCTCCAGAGTAAGACAGATTTCCCGGCGTATATTCTCTCCTTTGTCGTCGGGGGCAATATCCATATATCCTGCTTTGTCATAGGGAGTTTTGGTGGGACAGCCCTTTTCGTCAAGCTGGAATAGATAGAATTCCTGTTCTGCACCAAAGAAAAACTGATACCCGGCTGTTCTCGCGTCTTCTATCGCTTTTTTCAGAAAGCTACGTGTGTCGCATTCGAAGGGCGTGCCGTCTGGGTAGGAAATATGACAGAAAATCTGGACTACCCGGCCGTGCTCTGGCCTCCAGGGGAGGAGTCTTAAAGTCTCAGGTTCCGGATGGAGGAAAAGGTCGGAATGGGTTTCGTCCCCAAAGCCTGCGATAGAAGAAGCGTCAAAGGCAATTCCGTACTGAAACGCGCGGGAGAGCTCTTCTGGGAGAATGGAAATGTTTTTCTGTCTGCCGAATACATCGCAGAAAGCGAGGCGGATAAACTTTACGTCTTCTTCCAGAACATACTGCATAACCTCTTCCTTTGAATACTTCATGGTCTTTTACCTTCTTTCTACTATTTCTTGGTTTACCATATCATTCCGTTTTTGATTTGTCAAGAGAGCTCAAAATTGTGCCCAGAATGCATTCCGAAGAAAAAAAGAAAATCAGGGGATTGACAAATGGAAGGACTGAGGAGTAGAATAAAGTTGTTTTTTAATTTAAGGCAAAGGCGTCTTTTATGTATCCGCATAAAAGGCGTCTTTGCCTTTTTTCAGACTTATCATAAATACAAAAGAAAGGAATGTTTGCTATGAGAACAGTATCAGAGTATTTTGGAAGCCTGGTTTTTGATGACAGGGAGATGAGAGCTGCCCTGACGGCGGAAGTATATGCTTCGCTTAGAAAAACCATAGATGAAGGAAGAAAGCTGGATATCACCGTGGCCAATGCGGTAGCGTTCGCCATGAAGGATTGGGCGTTATCCAAAGGGGCGACACATTTTACACACTGGTTTCAGCCGCTTACGGGAATTACTGCAGAAAAGCATGACAGTTTTATCATGCCGGCGCCGGACGGAGGAGTCATCATGGAGTTTTCCGGAAAGGAATTGATCAAAGGAGAACCGGATGCTTCCTCCTTCCCAAACGGAGGACTCAGGGCAACTTTTGAGGCCAGAGGGTATACTGCCTGGGATCCTACCTCTTATGCTTTTATCAAAGGAAAAGAACTGTGCATCCCCACGGCTTTCTGTTCTTACAGCGGACATGCGCTGGATAAAAAGACGCCGCTTCTGCGGTCAATGGAAGCTCTGAATAAGCAGGCTCTTCGAATCTTGAGGCTTTTTGGGGACAAAAAGACCAAATGTGTCCGTCCTTTTGTGGGCTGCGAACAGGAGTATTTCCTAATTACTAAGGAGATGTACGACAAACGTCCGGATCTACGGTATACGGGAAGGACTCTGTTCGGAGCGAAGCCCTCAAAAGGGCAGGAGATGGATGATCATTATTTCGGCGCTATCAAACCAAGGGTGGCTGCCTATATGGAAGAACTGAACGAAGAGTTGTGGAAACTGGGAGTTCTGGCGAAGACTGAGCACAACGAGGTGGCTCCGGCTCAGCATGAGCTGGCTCCGATCTATACGACTGCAAATATCGCCACAGATCACAATCAGTTGACGATGGAAATCATGCAGAAAGTGGCCAGGAAACACAATCTGATCTGTCTGCTCCATGAAAAGCCCTTTGCAGGCGTCAATGGAAGCGGAAAACATAACAACTGGTCCATCGCCACGGATTCAGGACAGAATCTTCTTTCTCCCGGGGAGACACCCTATGAGAACGCTCAGTTTCTTCTTGTCTTGTGTGCCGTCATCAAAGCGGTGGATGATTACCAAGATCTTCTGCGTATCGGAGTGGCCACAGCGGGAAATGATCACCGCCTAGGAGCAAACGAGGCGCCGCCGGCTGTCATATCCATTTTCTTGGGAGACGAACTGACAGGAGTTCTAGAAGCGATCGAGACGGACACGCCATATCAGGGTGTGAAAGCGACTCAGATGAAATTAGGGGTAGATGTGCTACCGAAGTTTAGACGAGACACCACAGACCGAAACAGGACATCGCCGTTTGCGTTCACCGGAAATAAATTTGAGTTTCGAATGGTCGGTTCCTCTGACAGTATTGCCTGTTCCAATATTATGCTCAATACGGCGGTTGCTGAGTCTTTGAAAATTTACGCGGACAGACTAGAGGGCGCGGCAGATTTTGAAACTGCTCTCCATGAAATGATCCGAAAGACCATCAAAGATCACAAGCGTATCATTTTCAACGGGAATGGATATGATGGAAGCTGGATTAAGGAAGCCATGGAGAAAAGAGGGCTGATGAATCTAAGGGCGACGCCCGATGCGGTTCCCCATCTGCTCGACAAAAAAAACGTGGACATGCTGACTAGGCACGGGGTATACAGCGAAGAGGAATTGAAATCTAGATATGAGATCACTTTGGGTAACTACTGCAAAACAGTGATTATTGAGGCGAATACCATGGCGGATATGGCAAGGACTCAAATTGCCCCGGCAGTGGAAGAGTATATTGCGGCTCTCGCGAATACGGCGTCTGCGAAAAAGGTGCTGGATTCCACACTAGACTGCGGGTATGAAAAAGAGCTTATATGGAGGCTCTCTGTTTTGAACGTCAAAATCTCTGTCAAGGTAAAGGAACTGGAAGAGTCGATGCAGTCTCTTGCGTCTGTGAAAGAGATCGGGGAGAAAGCAGCTTTGATTCGGGATACAGTACTTGAGAGGATGGAAGAACTGAGAGAGGGCTGCGATGAGGCGGAGACCCTTACGGCGAAAAAATATTGGCCATATCCCTCTTACGGCGATTTGCTGTTCAGCGTAAACTAAGGAGAGCATGCCGTCTTAATAAAAGCATCTGAGAAAAGTAGCACGTACAGTAAATGCAGGAGGCAGTGTTTTATGTGTTCCATTATGGGTTATTGCGGCAGCAGCGCCGCTTATGATGTTTTTTTGGAAGGATTTCAACGGACGATATCCAGAGGGCCGGACGATACTAGGATTGTGGATACCGGCAAGGGGTTTTTGGGATTTCATCGGCTTGCGATTATGGGGCTTAGCGATTCGGGGATGCAGCCTTTTGAGCTAGATGGCAGCTATGTGGTCTGCAACGGCGAGATTTATGGCTTTGAGAAATGGAGAGAGAAGCTGAGAAAAAAAGGGTATGCTTTTCAGAGTGGAAGCGACTGTGAAATCCTTCTTCCGATGTACCGGGAATATGGGGTGGAAATGTTCAGAATGCTGGACGCGGAGTTTGCCTGTATTTTTTATGACGGGAAGTCAGGGGAATACCTGGCTGCCCGTGATCCCATAGGGATTCGTCCTCTATATTATGGATATAATAAAGAAGGAGTGCTTTTGTTGGCTAGCGAGGCGAAAAATCTCGTAGGCCTTGTGGAAAAAATCATGCCGTTCCCACCCGGACATTACTATAAAGGTGGCAGGTTTATCCCTTACCGGGATATCACGGCAGTAAAGAAAATCTGTCGGGATGATCTGGAGACGGTTTGCCAGAAGATCCATGATAAGCTGATCGCCGGTGTAGAGAAGAGAATGGTTTCTGACGCCAAAATAGGCTTTCTGCTTTCAGGGGGCCTGGATTCTTCTTTAGTGTGCGCGATTGCGGCGAAAAAGAGCAAAAAGCCTATCAGGACTTTCGCCATCGGTATGAAAGAAGACGCGATTGATCTGAAATATGCCAGACAGGCGGCCGCTCATATCGGAAGCGAACACAGAGAAATCTATATGACCCCGCAGGAGGTATTTTCCTCTTTGGAGGAGTTGATTTATCTTCTTGGTACCTATGATATCACGACGATCCGAGCCAGTGTGGGCATGTATTTGTGCTGCAAGGCGATTCACGAACGGACAGACGTGAGGGTGATTTTGACCGGGGAGATTTCAGACGAACTGTTCGGCTATAAATATACGGACTTTGCACCGGACGCTCAGGCGTTTCAGAAGGAATCAGAAAAAAGAATCCGGGAACTTCACATGTACGATGTGCTGCGGGCGGACCGCTGTATTAGCGTGAACTCTCTGGAAGCCAGAGTTCCTTTTGGCGATCTGGATTTCGTAGAGTATGTCATGTCGGTAGATCCTGAAAAAAAGCAGAATGTCTATGGAAAGGGAAAGTATCTGCTTCGGCATGCTTTTGAAAAAGACGGGTATCTGCCAGATGAGATTTTATGGAGAGAAAAAGCTGCGTTTTCTGACGCGGTAGGCCATTCCATGGTGGATCATTTAAAGACTTACGCTGACAGCCACTATACCGATGAAGAATTTGAACTTCGGGCCCGGAAATACGATTACGCCCGCCCGTTTACAAAAGAGTCCTTGCTTTACCGAGAGATTTTTGAAAAGTATTATCCCGGACAGGCGCAGATGATCGCGGGCTTTTGGATGCCGAACAAAACTTGGAAAGGGTGCGATGTGAACGATCCTTCCGCCCGCGTTCTCTCAAACTATGGAGAGAGTGGAAGATAACACTCGGCAGCTGCCAGGGCTACCGAAAATTGAAAGGAGAAGTGCATGACAAAATATATTTTTGTAACAGGAGGCGTTGTGTCGGGACTTGGAAAAGGTATTACTACAGCGTCTCTGGGGAGACTGCTAAAAGCAAGAGGCTTGAAAGTCGCGGCTCAGAAACTGGATCCTTATATCAACATAGATGCAGGTACAATGAGCCCCTACCAGCATGGGGAGGTCTTCGTTACGGAAGATGGGGCGGAGACAGATCTGGATCTGGGACATTACGAACGGTTTATTGACGAGGATTTGAATCAGTATTCTAACCTCACCACGGGCAAGGTCTACTGGAATGTGCTCAATAAGGAACGGAGAGGGGAATATCTCGGTTCTACTGTCCAAGTGATTCCTCACATCACCAACGAGATCAAAGAATTTGTCTACCGCGTTGGGAAGAAGACAAACGCTGACGTGGTTATTACAGAAATCGGCGGTACCACCGGAGATATTGAGTCTCAGCCCTTTATTGAAGCGGTGCGGCAGATTTCTCTGGAAATAGGCGAGGAAAATAGTCTGTTTATCCATGTGACGCTGGTGCCGTTTCTGCAGGGTTCTCGTGAGCATAAGACCAAACCGACCCAGCATTCCGTAAAGGAACTGCAGGGGATGGGAATTACTCCGGATATTATCGTACTGCGCTGCAACGAACCTCTGGAGTTTTCGATATTCAGGAAGATATCTATGTTTTGCAATGTAAAACCGGACTGTGTGATAGAAAATATCACCCTGCCAGATTTGTACGAAGCTCCTCTAATGCTGGAAAAGTCAGGTTTTTCTCATATTGTCTGTCGAATGCTTGGTCTGAATGTCCCAGAGCCAGATCTGGCCGAATGGACAGAGATGGTCCGGCATATCAAAGCCCGGAGGTTTCATGTGGAAATTGGCTTGGTGGGAAAATATGTGGAGCTGCACGATGCTTACCTTTCCGTTTCGGAAGCTCTGCGCCACGCTGGATTTTTCTATAATGCTTACATCCACATTCATTGGATTGATTCAGAAAAGATAACAGAAGAAAACACAAAAGAAGTTCTTAAAGGACTGGATGGGATTCTGGTTCCTGGTGGTTTTGGATACCGGGGGACAGAAGGGATGATTTTGGCGGCGAAATATGCCAGGGAAGAAGAAATCCCTTATTTCGGCATCTGCCTGGGAATGCAGATCGCGGTGATTGAATTTGCGAGGAACGTAGCAGGCATTAAAGACGCAGGATCCAGGGAATTCGACCAGCATTGTCCCAGTAAAGTCATTGATTTTATGCCGGGGCAAAGCAGTCAGATTGCCAAGGGAGGAACCCTGCGTCTGGGGGCTTATCCCTGCGTCATCCGTCCGGAGACCACGATGGAGCGGTGCTATAAAACTACTCAGATCAGCGAACGGCACCGGCATCGCTATGAATTCAACAATGCTTTTTATGACAGGCTGCAGCAGTCAGGCCTAACTTTCAGTGGCTTTTCCCCGGACGGGACGCTGGTGGAAACCATCGAACTGAGCAAACACCCTTTTTATGTAGGGGTTCAGTATCACCCAGAATTTAAGAGCCGTCCCAATAAACCCCATCCTCTTTTCAAAGGGTTTGTCGAAACGGCTCTTTCTCATAATGGAGGAGGAGTATGAGCAGTATTCATGAAGAGTGCGGCGTTTTCGGTGTATTTGCGCCGAAACCGATGGAGACGGCGCAGATTACCTATTATGGACTATATGCCCTGCAGCATCGAGGACAGGAAAGTTGCGGTATCGTAGTGAACGACGACGGACAATTTTGTTCTCACAAAGATTTAGGACTCGTCAGTGAAGTATTTTCCGAAGATGTCCTTTCGCGTTTTCCCAGAGGGCGTATGGCGGTGGGACATGTCCGTTACGGGACTACAGGGGGAACGAGCAGGAGAAACTGTCAGCCCATCGAGGTAAATCATCAAAAGGGAAAGATGGCTCTGGCTCACAATGGAAATCTCTCTAATACAGATAAATTAAGGGACGTGCTGGAACTTTCCGGTGCTATTTTCCACACCACCAGTGATACGGAAACCATTGCCTATATTATTACAAAGGAACGGTTGAAAACGGATTCGATTGAGAAAGCAGTCAGTGAGGCAATGCCCGTCCTTGACGGTGCTTATTCTCTGGTACTGATGTCGCCGAGAAAGCTAATCTGCGTCAGGGATCCCTATGGATTCCGTCCTCTTTGCTATGGCAAAACTCGGGACGGTGTGTATATCGTGGCGTCGGAAAGCTGTGCGGTTCGGGCCGTCGGCGCTGAGGTTATACGGGATGTAGCCCCTGGAGAAATTCTGGAATTTTCAGACGAAGGAGTTGTTTCCCACAGAGAGCACTGTCAGGAAAAAGAGAAAAAAATCTGTATCTTTGAATATATTTATTTTGCGCGTCCGGATTCTAAGATTGACGGTGTCTCGGTCCACTTGTCACGGGTACGCGCAGGAAGGATTCTAGCCCGGACTCACCCAGTGTCGGCAGACCTCGTCATGGGAGCTCCGGATTCTGGCCTTGACGCGGCTCTGGGATTCAGCCAGGAATCCGGAATCCCTTTTGGAATCGGGTTGATCAAAAACAAATACATAGGAAGAACTTTTATTTCTCCCGAGCAGGGAGCGCGTCTTGATGCAGTGAAAATAAAGCTCTCCGCCGTGGAAGAAAGCGTGAAAGGCAAGCGGGTGGTTCTCGCGGACGATTCCATTGTCCGGGGCAATACCATAGGACGGGTCGTGGAGCTTTTGCGGGATGCAGGGGCGAAGGAAGTGCATGTACGAATTTCTTCCCCGCCTTTTCTGCATCCTTGTTACTACGGTACCGACGTTGATTCTGAAGAAAACCTTATAGCCTGTAAGCACGCGGTCTCAGAGATCGCGGCAATGATAGGAGCGGATTCCCTGGGTTATTTTCCGGTGGAAAAGCT
Organism: Blautia hydrogenotrophica DSM 10507; assembly: GCF_034356035.1. Taxonomy (NCBI): domain Bacteria; kingdom Bacillati; phylum Bacillota; class Clostridia; order Lachnospirales; family Lachnospiraceae; genus Blautia; species Blautia hydrogenotrophica. Next base: position 2,008,984 of record NZ_CP136423.1, on the reverse strand, counting down.
CTCGTCTCTTACGGAAGAGGGGGGCTTTTGCAGCGCCTGTTTTGATGGGCGGTATCCTACGGCAATTCCGACCAAAATCAGAAAATAGCCTGTTGGCAAATTCGCTTTTACCATAGAATCTTTTATTCGCTTCTTTTCATCTGAAAAGAAAGAGTTATTCAACAGGTGTCAAGTTCAATGTAGTGTGATAGAAACACCGGTCATCCAGGAGCGTACTCCATTTTTCTTCCTCCGGTTTGTTCTCGTTGTTGTTGTAGTTTTCTTCGCCTTTCAGCTCATCCATATATTCCGTGTAATCCAAAATATAGAGATCGACAGTAGAGATATCCCGGTCTTGAATAGTGAAATAATTGCAGTTTCCGTTGGAATCGTTGTATGGAAGTTTATTGCCGTTGGCATCCAAAGCCACGAGGAAATAGTCGTAGAAGGGAACGCCGTCCGCATAGGCATCGTTGACGGTTAGCTCATAGGGGGTCAGGATTACGTTTGAGATTCCTACACCATTTTCGTTGATTTCATTGATCTCAATGGTCTGAACACGTGAGCTGTCGACGGTCAGGTCCAAAGAGAAATCCCAGGGACCGTCAAACCAGTAGTTTTCGTATTGATTTGGATGCTGGTTGTATTCCTCTGGCATTTGTTTCATGACCTCCTGGAATTCTTCGTCCGTCATCGCGGTCAGCTCTTCTTCGGTGTAACCGCTGTCCCAGTACTGGGCATCTTCCAGAGTGCCGATGACTTGCTGAATCTGAAAGTCGAGATGAATCTGTTCTGGGATTTCCACAAAGCTTTGCAGATTCTGATAGTTAATTACTGCGTCCGTCTCCTGGGCTGCCGCTTCAGCTTGAATCATCGCCTCGTTATAGGCCTGACGATCCAGACTGGCTTCGCGCAGATCCAGACGAAGAATGCACGAATAAGTGTAGTCGTCGAGGAATTGGCCTTCCGGGTTGAAATAGATTGGGTTGTTGTATTCTTCCGGCGTCGGATTAAAATCGTAGTTCTCAGAGGCAATCAAAGAAAGAACTGGCTGGTCTTGCTGGTCGATTAAGGTTGAGGGAAAAGCCTCTTCGCTTTCCATTAGTACAGTCAGATAGATGGCCTGGGTGTTCGCATAGACTTCAGAGAGCGTGATGGTCAGTCCGTCCTCAGTCTTTGAGAAAATTCCAGAGGAATCCGTATCCTTTGAGAAAGAGGTGTCTTCTTCAGGGACGAGAGGGGTCGCGTAGTCTTCAAAGTTGCCGAAAAAGCTGATTTTGTCCTGTAAGAGGCTGAAGAGATTGCCGATTACAGGGAAGTCCTGTGCCATGACTGGGTTAGTCAAGAAGAGCACCATACACAGAAGAAGGGCAGCGGCGACAGAACCCAGAGCGATGGCAGTCTTTTTCATCCAGCCTAAGGGAGTTTTTAAGACTTCTTCTTGGCGTATCTGACCGCTTTTGATTTTCAGATAAGCCTGTTTTGATTTTTTTTGTATGCATTCAGGAATTTCGATTTCCTGTCGTAGCTGTCTTTGCAATTCTTGTTCCAAATTCGATTTCATATAATTTCCTCCTTTGGGGAATGATAGGCATCGGCCAGTTGTTTTCGTCCTCGCTGTAGTCTTGACTTTACTGTAGGTTCTTTCATATCCAAAATCTCGGCAATATCTCTTATGGTGAAGCCATCCATATAGTAAAGTATCAAAATAACGCGGTATTTTTCGTCGAGAGGTTCTAACAAAGCATTCCACTCCACTTTTGCATATTCGGTAGAACAGCATGCGGTCTCTGGCAGAGATTCCATGGATTGAAGCCTTTGGTTAAAAGAAAGGATATCCTTACATTTGTTGATCAGAATTCGGGTCATCCATGTCTTAAAATATCTGTTTTGCCTCAGAGTCTGAAGCTTCTCATAACATGTCAGAATCGTATCCTGGATGGCGTCAGCTACGTCCTCATCATTTTTTAGGTAAGCTTTTGCCACTTTGTACATACTTTGCATATGCAGTTCCATCAACTGGCAAAAAGCATCGGCATCCTGCCTCTTTGCCTTTCGAATTAATGTGTCCATGAGCGCCCTCCTTTCAAATTTTGATGTACTGCAACCGGTTGTTTCAAACATTAGACGGGAGACCATCCATAAAAGATGCGAAAAGACAGAAAAAATTTGATTACAGTTCATGTCTCCAATATCTTGCGAGGCGTTTTTTTACATTTGGTACAAAAATCTCGAGACATACTCGTGCCAAACTGCTGGTTATAGCAGTTTGTGTGCAGCGCGAAGCGTGTGACTGCTCACGGCCTGCGAGTGAGAGGAGATTAATAAAATTTGTCACTGTTACTTAATCATAACATAATCGAAGTAGAAATATCGCGGAAGATGGGATATAATAGAAAAATATTAATGTCATCCTTTCTCTTAAGAGAGGTAAACGATAGTAAAGGATACGAAGGAATAAAAATATGAGAAAGAACAAGATTCCATATGTGATTGCTGTCATGTTGATTTTAGTATTATTGATCGGTTATGTTCCTTATAAAGGGATGGAGTTCCCCTTACTTGGACAGATAAAAGCCGGAGGCTGGTTCAGACAAGGATTGTATTTCTGCCTGGGACTGTCTTTTACTGCATTGTTGTGTGAGGAGAAAATGCAGCATGGAAAAATTTTGGCCAGAGAAAATGCGAGGCAGTTTGTGAGAGGTGCGGCGTTGGCAGTTTTTTGTTCCGTCTCTGAGAGGCTTTACTTTTTCGTGGTGGGAACTAGAGAGTTTTCTGGGATAGAGATGGGCCTGGACTTGCTGTGTGCTGTGTTAGGCAGTGGGGTGATGATGGCAGTTCTTGCGCTGAGGGCTTCCAAAGAAAAAGGCTGTGTCCATTCCATTTCGAGAAGAAATTTTCATCTGGATTCCATCAGTACATACCGGAGCCAATTGATGGGAGTGGCAATTCTTCTGGTTATGCTTTTTCACATGAAGTCTGTTCGTGCAACTTTTGGCGGGCCACTTGTCGGAAAGATTATCAGCTGCGGATATGTAGGCGTGGACGTCTTCATGCTGATGTCTGGGCTGGGGATGGTATTTTCTCTGTCTAAAAATCAAAATTGGGCGAATTTTATGAGAAGGCGTCTGGTGACGGTTATGCCGGCATATTTTGCAGTCGCAGGGATTTACAGTCTGATGATGATTTTTGCAGGAGACTGTGGTTGGGAAATGCTGGTGTTGAATTTGACGACTCTTAGTTTTTATACAGGAGGCGACGGGACCTTCAATTGGTATATTCCCTGTATTCTTTTGTTCTATTTGGTGACTCCTTGGATTTACCGGAGGCTGAGTAATCCAGGAAGGAGAGTGGCTTGGACTGTGGGATTGTGCCTGGGTAGCTATCTGTTCTCGGGAATTTTGGGAAATGTCTTTGAGCTTGGCAGGTTAAATATCGCATTTACGAGGTTCCCAGTGTATGTGCTGGGAATGCTGACGGGCTTTGCAATAAAGGAAAAATGGACGTTTGGCTGGAAGGACCGAATAGCTATGTGGGTCGGAGGGATTTTGTTTGGCGGACTCTATCTGCTGCACGAGGGAAAAGTCGTAGGAATTTTTTGCGGCCATTGGCTGCTATTTGCACCTTTGGCGTTTCTGGGATGTGCAGAATTGGGAGCTCTCATGAAAAAAGTGCCGGAATCTTTTGTCGGGATGAGGGCTCTGAAATGGATGGGGGACAATAGTCTTTTGCTTTTCTTGCTGAATATCCTTTTAATTCGGGCAGCATGGGTCGTTTGTCCAAGTCTTGGATGGCAGGGAATCTGGTTTCGAAGAGCGGTAGGAGTTGGGATTGTGATTGTGGAGATCTTGGCAGTTGCCGGCATCAATCGGGTGAAAAAGCGTCTACTGGCAAGAAAAAAATTCACAAAAGCGACATAATTTTTTGCTATAGTTTGAAGAAAAGGAGGAGGGTGAAAAGATGGATGCTTTAAAAATATTAGTGGTTGACGATGAGAGCAGAATGCGCAAGCTGGTAAAAGATTTTTTGGTTCGCGACAACTTTGAGGTGATTGAGGCAGCGGACGGGGAGGAAGCAGTCGACTTGTTTTACTCTGATAAAAATATCGCGTTAATTATTTTGGATGTGATGATGCCGAAAATGGATGGTTGGGAAGTTTGCCGTGAAATTCGTAAGAATTCCAAAGTTCCGATTATCATGCTGACCGCTCGGGGGGATGAGAGAGATGAACTTTTAGGATTCGAGTTGGGAGTCGACGAGTATATTTCGAAACCGTTCAGCCCTAAGATACTGGTGGCTCGGGTTGAGGCAATTTTGCGCCGGACGGGACAAACAAACAAAGAAGATGTTCTCAGTTTGGGTGGAATTGTCGTGGACAAAGCTGCTCACCAGGTGACGGTGGAGGGAAGTCCCATCGAGCTTAGCTTTAAAGAATTTGAATTGCTTTCCTATTTTATCGAGAACCAGGGAATTGCGTTGTCAAGGGAGAAGATTTTAAATTCCGTTTGGAATTACGACTACTTTGGAGACGCCCGTACGATTGACACTCATGTAAAAAAGCTAAGAAGTAAACTGGGAGAAAAAGGAGAGTACATTAAGACCGTCTGGGGAATGGGGTATAAGTTCGAGGTGGAAGAATGAGAGAGTGGCGTCCCCACACACTGCGGTTTCAGATCACAGTATTGTTTACAGGCCTGGTGTTTGTGTTTTTAGGGGCCATTTTGCTGATTAATCAGTTTTTCTTGGAAGATTATTATATCACCCAGAAAGAGGATACGCTAAAATCTTCTTTTATGAAATTGGAAAAGCTGAAAAATGAAGAAGGAATTCCGGATACCTGGATAAAAGAAAGCTCAGAGAAGAATTTAAGCTGGGTAGTATTAAGCCCGGAGGGAGTCATCGTAGGAGGGGTCGGAGAGAAAGACATGTTGGCCTCTCGGCTCTTTGGCTATCTGTACGGAATAGGTGGCAAGGAGAAGGTAAAGACCAAGGTTCTAGAACAGAGCGATCAATATGTGATACAAAAGAGTGAGGACAATTTCGTGGACATGGATTATGTGGAGATTTGGGGAGAGCTGGACAACCAGAACTACTGCATTATACGAACGCCTCTAGAGAGTATCCGGGAGAGTGTGAATATCTCAAAGGGCTTTTACCTCTATGTAGGACTTGCTGTTTTGGTGATAAGCTTTGTGATCATCGCCTTGGTGACCAGAAGAATTACAAAACCGATTTGTCAGCTCACAAAACTATCTCAGCAAATGGCAAAGCTGGATTTTGGCGTGAAGTATGAGAGTAGGGCTGGCAATGAGATTGACACCTTAGGAGAAAATTTTAATTTCATGTCGATGCAGCTTCAGAACACGATTTCTGAGTTACAGCAGGCAAATGGGCAGCTTCATAGAGATATTGAAGAAAAAATCCGTATTGATGAAAAGCGAAAAGAATTTTTAGACAATGTGTCCCATGAGCTGAAGACGCCGATTGCCTTGGTGCAAGGATACGCGGAAGGGCTGAGAGAGAATATTTCGGATGACCCTGAGAGTAGAGAGTTCTACTGCGACGTGATTATGGACGAGGCCGCGAAGATGAACAAGCTGGTGAGAAATCTGTTGAATTTGAATCAATTGGAGTCCGGTGTGGATTTGGTGACTATGGAGGAATTCGATCTGGTGGAAGTGATTCGGGGAGTGATTCAGGCTTCGGATATTCTGGTACAGCAAAAAGAGGCAAGGGTGATCTTTAACAGCCAGGAGCCTGTGATGGTCTGGGCTGATGAATTTAAGATTGAGGAGGTCATCACGAACTATTTTACCAATGCTCTGAATCACCTGGACGAGAATAAGATTGTGGAGATCAAGATTTTAAAGATGGATGAGCACATAGTAAGGGTGACTGTGTTTAATACGGGAAAAGCGATTCCTGAGGAAGATCTAGATCAGATTTGGAATAAGTTCTACAAAGTGGATAAGGCCAGGACGAGAGAGTATGGAGGAAGTGGCATTGGACTTTCCATCGTAAAGGCGATCATGGAATCCATGAGACAGCAGTGCGGTGTGGAGAATTTTAAAAATGGTGTACAGTTTTGGTTTGAACTGGAGAAAAGATAAAAATTAGTTAAAAAAATAAAGCTTCAGGGGCAGAATCATTTTGACCCTGAAGCTTTTATGCGGTATACTAATAGCCGAGACAGAAGTCAAATTCTGTGCTGTTTCGCCATTGTTCTTTTCGGTATCTAAGTCGGTGAAAAAACGTACGGACAGCACAGTGATATAAAAATTACGGAGGTTGGTATGATCGGAATTATCGATTACGATGCGGGTAATATTAAGAGTGTTGAGAAAGCACTGCTCCATCTGGGAGAGACACCTGTGGTGACCCGTGAACCGAAGGAGCTGCTGGCTGCTGACAAGGTGATTTTGCCAGGGGTGGGAAGTTTTGGGGATGCAATGGGAAAACTAAGAGAGTATGGTCTGATTTCTGTGATTCATGAGATTGTAGACAGGGGAACCCCATTTTTAGGTATCTGTCTGGGACTTCAGCTACTCTTTGAGTCCAGCCAGGAGAGCGAGGGAGTAGAGGGTCTGGGGATATTAAAAGGCCAGGTTTTGCGACTTTTGCACCAGGATGGACTGAAGATTCCACATATGGGCTGGAATTCTCTGGAACTAAAAAATGGTGGCAGGCTGTTTGCAGGAGTGCCGGAACAGACCTATGTGTATTTTGTACATTCTTATTATTTGAAGGCAGAGGACCCTGCGGTTGTGAAAGCAACGACTCAGTACGGAGTTGAGATTCACGCTTCTGTAGAACAGGGTAATGTCTTTGCCTGTCAGTTTCACCCGGAAAAAAGTGGCAGCTGGGGATTGAAAATGCTTGAAAATTTTGCAAAGCTGGATGGAGGGTGCTAAGAGGATGTTTACGAAAAGAATTATTCCGTGTCTGGATGTGAAAAACGCGAGAGTGGTAAAAGGGGTTAATTTTGTCAATTTAAAAGATGCGGGAGACCCAGTGGAAGTAGCAAAAGCTTATGACGCGGCAGGAGCGGATGAGGTGGTATTCTTAGATATCACGGCATCTTCTGACCAGAGGGCCACAGTGGTGGATATGGTACGGCAGGTGGCGGCGAATGTGTTCATCCCGTTTACGGTAGGGGGAGGAATCCGCACAGTGGAAGACTTTCGGATGTTGCTTCGGGAGGGTGCCGATAAAATTTCCATCAATTCCGCGGCGATTGACCGTCCTGAGCTTATCCGAGAGGCAGCAGAGAAATTTGGCAGTCAGTGTGTCGTCGTGGCGATTGACGCTAAAAAAAGGGCCGACGGCAGTGGTTGGAATATCTATAAGCATGGCGGTAGAGTTGACATGGGAATGGATGCAGTCTGGTGGGCGAAGCAGGTGGAAGCTTTGGGAGCGGGCGAAATTCTGTTGACGAGTATGGACTGCGATGGGACGAAGGCAGGATACGATCTGGAATTGACCAGTGCCATTGCCGGGTGTGTGTCCATACCGGTGATTGCCTCCGGAGGAGCGGGCAGTCTGGAACATTTTTATGACGCTCTGACCGTGGGAGGGGCGGATGCAGCGCTGGCTGCGTCGCTGTTTCATTACAAAGAACTAGAGATACAGGAAGTAAAGAACTATCTGGCGCATCGTAAGGTGCCGGTCAGAAGATAAAGGAGTCGTTATGGCAGCATTGGAAGGTGAATGGCTGGAGGCTCTCAAAGGGGAGTTTCGCAAGCCTTATTATGCGAAATTATATAAAAAAGTCTTGGAAGAATATCAGACGAGAAAGATTTTTCCTCCTGCACAGGAGATGTTTAATGCGTTTCATTTTACCCCTTTAAATGAGGTAAAAGTAGTGATCCTAGGACAAGATCCGTATCACAATGACGGGCAGGCTCATGGTCTTTGCTTCTCTGTGAAAAAGGACGTGGAGATTCCGCCGTCTTTGGTAAACATCTATCAGGAGCTTCATGATGATTTGGGGTGTTATTTTCCCAACAATGGATATCTGGAAAAATGGGCAAGACAGGGAGTTCTTTTGCTGAATACGGTGTTGACGGTGCGGGCTCATCAGGCTAATTCCCACAGAGGAATCGGCTGGGAGGAATTTACTGATGCGGCGATACAGGTTTTGGACCAGCAGGATCGACCAATTGTTTTTTTGCTTTGGGGAAAGCCGGCACAGATGAAAAAAAGTATGCTTCACAATCCCAAACATTTAATCTTGGAGGCGCCGCATCCTAGCCCCCTGTCGGCATACAGAGGATTCTTTGGATGTAGACATTTCAGCCAGACGAATGAATTTTTAAGGGCCAATGGCCTGACGCCCATCGACTGGCAGATCGAGAATATACCTGCGGCCGGGAATCGAACAGATGCAGTGTTCTAGGAATATGAGAAGGATGGAGATGGAATGAGTAAGAAGGACAATACGTTGGTAAAAAATGCCTCCTTTTTGATGGTGGCGGCGCTGGTATCCAAGATCATCGGGTTAATTTATAAAAGACCGTTGTCCTCTATGTTGGGAAACGAAGGATTTGCCTGTTTTCAATTTGCGCAGAACATTTATTTCATTCTGTTGATGATTGCGTCTTTTAGTATTCCTCAGGCAGTGTCCAAAATCATGGCGGAGAGGATTGCTTTTGGTCGCTACCGGGATGCCCAGAGAGTATTTCGGGGGGCGTTAATTTACGCGGTGATTATGGGTGGTGCAGTGTCGTTGTTTTGCCTGTTCGGGGCTTCTATACTGATCCCTTCCAATATGGCGAACGCTAGGCTGGCTCTTCGAGTTCTCTCTCCGACGATCTTTTTTTCAGGTATTTTAGGTGTATTCCGGGGATATTTTCAGGCGTACCGGAACATGATGCCGACTTCCCTGTCCCAGATTCTCGAACAGATTGCCAATGCCAGCGTCGCACTTTTGATGGTTCATTTTATGCAGGTGAGTTTTTCAGCGGCTTCCGATTCCACGCAGCAAAGATGGGGAGCTGCAGGAGCGACCATGGGTACTGGAGCGGGAGTGTTGGCAGCATTGATGCTGATGGTTGTGATTTATGGAATCAACCGGAAGGGAATTCGCAGGAGAGTGAGCAAAGACCGAGTATCCTCAGATGAGAGTTATGGAAGTGTTCTGAGGATTATCGTGTTGATCGCTTCACCGATTATTCTAAGTGCATTTATTTATAATGTGAATGGCTATATCAACAGCTATATGTACTCTGCTATTATGGAATACAAAGGTGTGGCGGAGGATGTGGTGAAATCCCTGTACAGTCAGAACTCTTATTTTATGACGATTATCAACATCCCTCTGACATTGGCGAGTACGGCGCCCACATCTATGATTCCTGAAGTGTCCGCCCACTATGCCTATGGGGATATCAAAAGTGCCAATGCTAAGACGGACCAGGCTGCATGGATTAGTATGCTGATTTCCATTCCAGCTGCTGTTGGACTTGCGGTTTTGTCAGGACCGATCACAAGACTGTTGTTTCCGGTCTCCACACCGGTGGCGGCAAATATCTTGATTATTGGCGCTGTCACCATTGTTTTAAACGGATGTTCGAATATCTCCAATGGGGTTCTTCAGGGAATTGGAAAACCTAAAATTCCAATGATCAACGCGGCAGTTTCTCTGGTAGTGGACGTGATTGTCATGGCAGTTTTGCTGTTTCTGACAGATTTAGGTGTCTACACGATTGTGTGCGCGATGATTGTGTACGCTGTGGTGATGTGTGTGTTGAATGACCGGGCGATGAAGAAGTATATGGGGTATCGAAATCCTTGGAGAAAAGCGTATCTTCCGCCTCTGTTGGCGTCTGTGCCTATGGGACTGGTGGCAGGCGGAGTCTATTACGGTTTATATCTTTTGGTGCCGATCAGTGTTCTTTGCCTGGTACTTGCGATTGGACTGGGAGGACTTACGTATTTTGTGTGTTATCTGAAATTGGGAAGACCATCTGCTGAGGAGTTAGGTGCGCTTCCAGGCGGAGGTTTGATGATTCGCCTAGGTCGAAAATTGGGGATGCTGTAAGAAGGTGTGTAAACCCACTTCAGTTCCTCCTTCCCCTCAATCTCGAGGGGAGCGCCCACTTTGCGCGCCGCTGCAACACCGCAAAGCGGTGAATTCCTCATTGCGGCGTGCGCATCCTTAGCGGAGCGTTTATGAATAGAAAAGGACTTTCAAGCGTTAGCGTGACAAGGGTTTTCCTATCACATAAAGACAGCTCTATTCTTGGAGTTATCCTCCTTGAATAGAGCTGTTTGATTTTATACCGTAATATCTTTCTTTAAGTTTTTCTGGGCGGTGGAGAGCATCAGCTTGATTCGGTTCAGCTGGTTCACCTCGCTGGCTCCGGGGTCGTAGTCGATGGCCACGATATTAGCCTGAGGGTACTGCTTGCGAATCTGCTTGATGACACCTTTTCCCACGATATGATTTGGCAGACATGCGAATGGCTGAGTGCAGACAATGTTCGGGGCATCGTTGTGAATCAATTCCAGCATCTCACCGGTCAGGAACCAACCTTCTCCCGTCTGGTTTCCGGTAGAGACGATCGGACGGGCCATTCTCGCCAAATCCCGAATATCTGCGGAAGGCTCAAAATGCTTGCTCTCACGGAATGCTTGGTTAGCGGCACTTCGTATCCAGTCGAGGGCCTTAATTCCCATATTTGCTGTGACTGCCACAGACTTTTTAGAACCTAAATATTTTACTTTGAAATTCTGATTGTAGAAGCAGTAGGCCAGGAAATCGATGAGGTCGGGAACGACAGCTTCCGCTCCTTCTGACTCCAAAAGCTCTGCCAGATAGTTGTTTGCGGCGGGAAGAAATTTTACCAGGATTTCACCGACGATTCCGACCCGTGGCTTTTTCTCGTCTGTGATGGGAATCTGATCAAATTCCTGAATCATTTTGCGGCACATCCACTTGAATTTTTTATGTGTGATTTTTTTGTCACTGATAAATTGGATACAACGTTTTTCCCATTTTCTGTGTAACCGGTTGACAGAACCCTTTTTCGCTTCATAGGGGCGCATCCGGTAGACACATTTCATCAGAATATCGCCAAAGACACCACCGTAGGCTACTCGCTGAATCAGTTTCGGAGTCAGCTTAAAGCCTGGATTGCTCTCCAATCCGCTTAGGTTCACCGAGATCACCGGAATCTGACTCATACCTGCTTTTTCTAAAGCGCGGCGGATAAAAGCGATATAGTTGGAGGCGCGGCAGCCGCCTCCGGTTTGACTCATGATGATTGCCACACGATTTAAATCGTATTTACCTGAGAGCAGGGCCTGCATGACCTGTCCCACCACCATCAAAGACGGATAGCAAGCATCGTTGTTTACATACTTTAATCCCACGTCTACTGCTTCTTTGTTGTCGTTGGGCAGAACCTCGAGATGGTATCCGCTTGCGTTGAAAGCAGCTTGCAGGATAGAAAAATGTATCGGTGACATCTGCGGACATAATATTGTGTAGGTTTTCCGCATTTCCTTGGTGAATGGCACCTTGTAGATGGAAGAGGGGCGGATTACCCGAGGCTGTTTTTTCTTTTCCTTTACTTTCAAGGCTGCGATCAAGGAACGAATTCGGATTCTGGCTGCTCCTAGGTTGTTTACCTCATCAATTTTCAGACAGGTATAGATTTTCCCGCTTCGCTCTAAGATCTCGTAGACTTCGTCCGTGGTAACTGCGTCCAGCCCACAGCCAAAAGAGTTGAGCTGAATTAAGTCCAAATCTTCCCTGGTCTTTACAAAGTTCGCGGCCGCGTACAGTCGGGAATGGTACATCCACTGGTCATTGACACGCAGCGGACGCTCAATGTGTGCCAGATGTGAGATGGAGTCTTCTGTGAGCACTGCGATCTCATAACTGTTAATCAGTTCAGGGATACCGTGATGTACTTCGGGATCCACATGGTAAGGACGTCCAGCCAGGACGATTCCCCGGTGGTGCGTACGTTCCATCCACGCTAAGACTTCCTCTCCCTTTTTTTGAATATCTTTCCGAGTGTTTTCCAATTCCACCCAGGCTTTATGGGCAGCTTGGCGAACTTCTGCTTCTGGGAGATTTGAAAATTCTTGTACCAGGCGTTCTGTGAGAACTTCCTCTGAGGTAAAAGCCAGAAAAGGATTGGAAAAGCGAATCGAAGGGTCGCTTAACTCATCCACGTTGTTTTTGATGTTCTCGGCGTAAGAGGTCACGATTGGACAGTTATAGTGATTGACTGCCTCAGGAAATTCTACCCGCTCATAGGGAATGCAAGGATAGAATATGTACTTGACGCCCTTTCGAATCAGCCAGGAGATATGGCCGTGGGCGAGCTTTGCCGGATAACACTCGGATTCACTGGGAATCGATTCGATACCCAGTTCGTAGATTTTCCGGCTAGAGCCGGGCGAGAGCACCACCTGATATTTCAATTCCGTAAAGAAGGTATGCCAAAATGGATAGTTCTCATACATGTTGAGCACTCTGGGAATTCCCACCTGTCCCCGAGTTGCTTCTAGTGGAGACAGAGGAGCGCGGTGGAACAGTTTTTTATATTTGTAATCGAATAGATTTGGAATTTTCTTTTGGTTCTTCTCTTTGCCAAGGCCCTTCTCACACCGGTTTCCGCTGATGAACTGGCGGCCGCCGGAGAATTTGTTGATGGTCAGACGACAGTTATTGGTACAGCCTTTACAGTTTGCCATGGAAGTGGAAAATTCCAATGTATTGATCTTCTCGATGGGGAGCATGGTCGTCTCTGTGTCCGCACAGTATCGTTCGCGGGCGATTAAGGCTGCTCCGAAAGCTCCCATGATGCCAGCGATATCCGGACGGATGGCATGGCAGTCCGCGATTTTTTCGAAACTTCTCAGCACTGCGTCATTGTAGAAGGTGCCGCCCTGTACGACAATATGGCGTCCAAGCTCGGAGGCATCGGATACTTTGATGACCTTGTAAAGCGCGTTTTTGATGACAGAGTAGGCGAGTCCGGCGGAAATGTCCGAGACCTCAGCCCCTTCTTTTTGTGCTTGTTTGACTTTGGAATTCATGAATACCGTACAACGGGTACCAAGATCAATGGGATGCTTTGCGTATAAAGCTGCTTTGGCGAAATCAGATACGCTGTAGTTCAGGGATTTCGCAAAAGTTTCGATGAAAGAGCCACAGCCGGAGGAACAGGCCTCGTTGAGCTGAACGCTGTCTACAGTCTGGTTTTTGATCTTGATACACTTCATATCCTGGCCGCCGATATCCAGAATACAGTCTACTTCCGGGTCAAAAAATGCGGCCGCGTAATAGTGAGACACGGTCTCTACTTCTCCTTCATCCAACAAAAGAGCTGCTTTGATCAAAGCTTCTCCATATCCGGTGGAACAGGAATAGGCGATGTGTGCGCTAGGTGGCAGCTGCTGGTAAATTTCCTGAATAGAACGGATTGCTGTGTTTAGGGGGCTGCCATTGTTGTTGCTGTAGAAAGAATAGAGCAGGGTTCCGTCTTCCCCGACGAGAGCTGTCTTTGTGGTGGTAGAACCTGCGTCAATTCCGAGATAACAGTTGCCCTCGTAGGTGGACAGATCTGCGGTTGCCACATTGTACTGACTTTGACGCTTTTCAAATTCTCGATAGTCTTCCTCAGATTCAAAGAGAGGTTCCATGCGGGCAACCTCGAAGTCTAGTTTGATAGAAGCAGCCAGCCGATCTTTCATGGATGACATAGAGACGGATACTTCTTCTTTTGCATTCAGTGCGGACCCCATAGCTGCAAACAGATGCGAGTTTTCAGGAATGATGGTATGTTCCTCATCTAGCTTTAGGGTGCGGATAAATGCCTGGCGCAGCTGAGTCAAAAAATGGAGCGGGCCGCCTAAGAAGGCCACATGTCCGCGGATAGGTTTACCGCAGGCCAGTCCGCTGATGGTCTGATTTACGACTGCATGGAAAATAGAAGCGGCCAAATCTTCTTTCGTGGCGCCCTCATTGATTAAGGGTTGAATATCCGATTTGGCGAAGACACCGCACCGGGCCGCTATGGGATAGAGTGCCTGATAGTGTTCGGCGTAATCATTTAAGCCAGACGCATCCGTCTGGAGCAGAGAAGCCATTTGGTCGATAAAAGAGCCGGTGCCTCCGGCACAGATGCCGTTCATACGCTGTTCGATATTTCCGCCTTCGAAGTAGATGATTTTTGCGTCCTCTCCACCTAGCTCAATAGCAACGTCTGTTTTTGGAGCGAAGGTCTCCAGGGAAGTAGATACAGCGATTACCTCCTGCACGAATGGAACTTCTAGATGATTGGCCAAGGTAAGGCCTCCGGAACCGGTAATTACTGGGTGTACAATGAGTTCCCCTAATTTATCCTGGGCTTTTGCCAGAAGATTTGCCAGAGTCTCCTGGATATTAGCAAAATGACGTTCATAATCTGCAAACAACAGAGTATTGTCTTGGTCGAGAATGGCTATTTTTACTGTGGTTGAACCGATGTCGATACCTAAACGATAAAAATCGTCTGTAGATGAAATGACAGCCAAAACAGTACCTCCTTTTTCATATTAATTGTATAGTGATCGTGCTGGCACGATATGACAACATAATTCTTTCTTATTTATAATAGATAGTTTTTTTGGTCGGTAACATTATACGACAGGAGTTCTCAAAATACAACAGTTAAAACTTAACAATTTATATCCTGATATGGACTTGAATTTCAGAACTTTTCAAGATATACTGAACGGGTAATGCCTGTGTGCACTGCACTGGGCAAAGAATGAAGAAAATGAGGAAGGCGAATGTATCAGATATTAAAAACCGAAGGCAGAGCGAAGAGAGCGAAGCTGACAACTGTTCATGGAACCATTCAGACACCTGTCTTTATGAATGTGGGGACAGCCGCTGCGATTAAAGGGGCGGTATCCACGGTGGATTTGCATGAGATTGGCACTCAGGTGGAACTGTCCAATACATACCATCTACATGTGCGTCCAGGTGATCAGGTGATCAAAAAGTTGGGGGGACTGCATAAATTTATGAATTGGGACAGGCCGATTCTCACGGATTCCGGCGGATTTCAAGTTTTTTCCCTTGCAGGGCTTCGTAAGATCAAAGAGGAAGGCGTATACTTTCAGTCCCATGTCGATGGGAGAAAGATTTTTATGGGGCCGGAAGAGAGTATGCAGATTCAGTCGAATCTGGCGTCCACGATCGCGATGGCTTTCGACGAATGTCCTTCTAGTGTGGCTACCAGAGAGTATGTTCAGAATTCTGTGGAACGCACGACCCGTTGGCTGAGACGTTGTAAGGAAGAGATGGCAAGACTGAATTCTCTGGAAGACACCATCAATCCTCACCAGCTTTTGTTCGGCATCAATCAGGGAGCGATCTATGAGGATATCCGTATCTCTCATGCACAGCAGATCTCTGAGATGAATTTGGATGGCTATGCAGTCGGAGGTCTGGCAGTGGGAGAGAGCCATGAGCAGATGTACCGGATTTTGGATGAGGTGGTTCCACATTTGCCCAAGGAAAAGCCGACTTATCTGATGGGAGTAGGAACACCTGCGAATATCCTAGAGGCGGTGAGCCGAGGGGTAGATTTTTTTGACTGTGTCTATCCGTCCAGAAATGGAAGGCATGGGCATGTCTATACTAACCAGGGAAGGCGTAATCTGTTCAACGCAAAATATGAGTTGGATGACAGACCCATTGAGGAAGGATGTCAGTGTCCAGCCTGTCGCAATTACAGTAGGGCTTACATCCGCCATCTTTTGAAGGCAAAAGAGATGTTGGGGATGCGGCTGTGTGTTCTCCATAATCTGTATTTCTATAATACGATGATGACAGAGATCAGGGACGCTCTGGACGCGGGAAATTTTGAGGAATATAAAGAGAAAAAACTGGCTGGAATGGAAGAAAACACTTGAAGAAATTGCGATTTTTGTGTATGATGTTCTGTAGTGCATATTGAAACGCAGAACCCCATAGGGATGAAAGAGGGGCCTTGCCTACCAAGGGTAGGTTCTGCCATATACACAAAATGAAACATTTTATTTAGGAGGTATCGTTCAATGAACAGCCAGGGTGCAATGGGAGTTGGCGGAATGATTATCTGGATTGTCATTTTATTTGTAATTATGTATTTCCTGATGATTCGTCCCCAGAAGAAAGAACAAAAGCGTGTGAATGCCATGCTTTCCAGTATGGAAGTTGGTGACAGCGTTGTCACCACAAGCGGATTCTATGGAGTTATTATTGATCTGACAGAGGAAGATGTGATCGTAGAATTTGGTAACAACCGTAACTGCAGAATTCCAATGCGTAAAGCAGCAATTGCTGAGGTTGAGAAGGCAAGCACTTCGGTATCGGAATAGAAATTTCCCGAACCGTTGTAAATTTCCAAATACTGCCAAACCGGGGGAGAGCCGGGAGAGGCAAGTGTTTGGGGAGTTTACAACGGTTTTTGTGTATCAAGATCAGGATAAATAATTAACGAGAACGAAACTGCCGGATGGCAGGAAAGCGGTAGCGCCAGCCGGGCCCTATTTTTTGAGGGAAGTGGTTGAAAATATTAGTGATGTAGAGTATCATATTAAAATATACTTAAATTTATTACCAGAAGGGAAGGATGGAAAACCATGGAATATAGACTGGGATTGATTTACGGCGATGGAATTGGGCCGGAAATTGTTCGGGAAGCGAAGAAAATTCTGGACAAAGTTTGTGAAAAATATCACCATACATTTCACTATGAGGAGCTTTTACTAGGAGGGGCATCCATCGATGTGTGCGGTGTACCTCTGACTGAGGAGACCATCGAGAGAGCGAAAGCCGCCGATGCAGTCTTGATGGGTTCCATCGGAGGTGATGCAGCTACTTCACCCTGGTATAAGCTGGAACCGTCGAAGCGGCCGGAGGCCGGCCTGCTGGGTATCCGCAAAGCTCTGAACCTGTTTGCAAATCTACGGCCAGCGTATCTGTATCAAGAGCTTAGAGCAGCTTGCCCTCTTCGTAGCGATATTATTGGAGACGGATTTGACATGATGATTATGAGGGAGCTGACAGGGGGCCTATATTTCGGAGAGAGAAAGACGGTAGAAGAGAATGGAATCCGCAGAGCGATTGACACCTTGACTTACGATGAGAATGAGATTCGCAGAATTGCAAGACGTGGTTTTGATATTGCCAGAAAACGCCGCAAGAAGGTTACGAGTGTGGACAAGGCAAATGTATTGGATTCTTCCAGACTTTGGAGAAGCGTGGTAGAAGATGTGGCAGCAGAGTACCCAGATGTGACTTTGGAGCATATGCTGGTAGATAACTGTGCGATGCAGCTTGTGATGAATCCTGGTCAGTTCGATGTGATTTTGACAGAGAATATGTTTGGGGACATTTTGTCGGACGAGGCGAGTATGGTAACAGGCTCCATTGGAATGTTGTCGTCGGCAAGCCTCAATGAGACAAAATTTGGTCTGTATGAGCCGAGCCACGGTTCTGCGCCGGACATTGCAGGACAGGATAAAGCCAATCCAATCGCGACGATTTTGTCGGCTGCTATGATGCTGAGGTATTCTCTGGATTTAGACGAGGAGGCTAAGGCTGTGGAAGATGCGGTTAAAAAAGTGTTGTCCGAAGGATACCGAACCGGTGATATTATGTCAGAAGGCTGTACTTTGGTGGGAACTCGTCAAATGGGAGATCTGATTTGTAGCAGAATTTAATGGGCAAAGACGCAGATAAACACGGGGGAATTCCCTGAAATACGATAGAAGAACAGGAGAGAAATTTATGAGAAGTGATGCAGTGACAAAGGGAGCGCAGCAGGCTCCCCATCGGTCTTTATTTCACGCTCTGGGTATGACTCAGGAGGAGATGGACCGTCCATTGGTGGGAATTGTAAGTTCCTATAATGAAATTGTGCCGGGGCACATGAATCTGGACAAAATTGTGAGTGCGGTGAAACAAGGTGTAGCTATGGCAGGGGGGACACCGATTGTATTTCCGGCGATTGCAGTCTGTGATGGAATCGCTATGGGACATATCGGGATGAAGTATTCCCTTGTGACTCGTGATTTGATCGCCGATTCCACTGAGGCGATGGCGATGGCTCATCAATTTGATGCCTTGGTTATGGTACCAAACTGTGACAAAAACGTGCCGGGGCTTTTGATGGCTGCAGCGAGACTGAATATTCCAACGGTCTTTGTGAGCGGAGGACCGATGCTTGCAGGCCATGTAGGAGGACATAAGACTAGTCTGTCCAGCATGTTTGAGGCAGTAGGTTCCTACGCTGCAGGTACGATTTCGGAGGATGAACTGAGGGAATACGAGCAGAAGACTTGCCCGACTTGCGGTTCTTGTTCGGGTATGTACACTGCCAACAGTATGAATTGTCTGACAGAAGTTTTAGGAATGGGATTAAAGGGAAATGGCACGATACCGGCAGTATATTCTGAGCGCATCGCGCTTGCGAAACACGCAGGAATGCAGGTTATGGAAATGTATAGAAGAAATATTCGCCCAAGAGACATTATGACAAAGGAGGCGATCTTAAACGCTCTGACTGTGGATATGGCTCTGGGATGTTCCACGAACAGTATGCTGCATCTACCTGCGATTGCCCACGAAGTGGGAATGGATTTTGATGTGAGCTTTGCCAATGAGATCAGCGAGAAGACACCGAACTTATGTCATCTAGCTCCGGCAGGGCCTACCTACATTGAAGAGCTGAATGAGGCAGGTGGTGTCTATGCGGTCATGAATGAGCTGAATAAAAAAGGATTGCTGTACACGGAGTGCATGACAGTGAGCGGCAAAACTGTGGGAGAGAATATTGAAGGCTGTGTCAACAAAAACCCTGAAGTGATCCGTCCCATTGAAAATCCATACAGCGAGACAGGAGGCCTGGCTGTGTTGAGAGGAAATCTGGCTCCTGATGGTGGTGTCGTGAAACGCTCCGCGGTCTGTGAGCAGATGATGGTCCATGAGGGACCGGCCAGAGTCTTTGATTGTGAAGAAGATGCGATTACCGCAATCAAGAGTGGGAAAATTGTTGCTGGAGATGTAGTGGTAATTCGCTATGAAGGGCCAAAGGGTGGTCCGGGAATGAGAGAAATGTTAAATCCGACCTCCGCAATCGCGGGTATGGGACTGGGTTCCAGTGTTGCTTTGATTACGGATGGACGTTTTAGCGGGGCTTCTAGAGGTGCTTCTATCGGTCATGTCTCACCGGAGGCAGCAGTAGGAGGACCAATTGCATTGGTGAAAGAAGGTGATAGGATACAGATTGACATTCCGAATCTGTCCATGAATCTGAAAGTGTCAGAGGAAGAATTGGAAGCCAGAAGAGCCAAATGGCAGCCCAGAGAACCTAAGGTGACTACCGGTTATCTGGCACGCTATGCGTCTATGGTGACCAGCGGTAACAGAGGGGCAATCCTGGAAGTGCCAAAGAGATAAAGAAAGTGATAGGGGGAAAGTACATGCAGTTAAACGGTTCAGATATCATCATTGAATGTCTGCTGGAACAGGGGGTAGATACCGTATTTGGGTATCCGGGCGGAGCAATTTTGAATTTATATGACGCTCTGTATAAATACAGAGATAAGATTCATCATGTTCTGACTTCTCATGAGCAGGGAGCAGCCCATGCAGCAGACGGCTATGCCAGAGCAACCGGAAAGGTAGGGGTCTGTATGGCCACTTCAGGCCCGGGGGCGACAAACCTGGTGACGGGGATCGCTACGGCTCACATGGATTCGATACCTATGGTGGCTATTACAGCCAATGTGGGGAAACCGCTTTTGGGAAGAGACTCTTTCCAGGAGGTGGATATTGCAGGAATCACGATGCCGATTACCAAGTACAGTTTCATTGTCAAGGATATTGACATGTTGGCAGACACGATACGAAAAGCATTTTACATCGCCAAAAGCGGCAGGCCTGGACCTGTGCTCGTAGATGTGACCAAGGATGTCACTTCTTTCACCACGGAATATGAACCACGGCGACCAGCGACTATCAGCCGTGTGACAGAGAACATTCATATGATGGATCTAGAAGTCGCAGCAAAGATGATTGCGGAGGCTGAGCGGCCTTTTATCTTTGTGGGGGGTGGCGCGAACATTTCTGGCGCTTCGGCGGAAGTGACAAAACTGGCTCACCGTATTCAGGCGCCTGTCTGTGATAGTCTGATGGGAAAAGGAGTCTTCAGCGGTGAGGATGAGCTTTACACGGGTATGTTAGGAATGCATGGGACAAAAGCATCGAATCTGGGAGTTTCAGAGTGTGATCTTTTGATTACTCTAGGAGCCAGATTTAGTGATCGTGTGACTGGCAATACCAAAAACTTTGCTAAGAATGCGAAAATTCTTCAAGTCGATGTAGATGCTGTGGAGATCAATAAAAATGTAGTTGTGGATGCCAGTATAGAAGGTGATGTGAGAGAAGTCTTGAGGCGTCTCTTGGAAATGGTGGAGCCTAAAAAACATCCAGAATGGCTGAAAAGAATTCAGGATTACAAAGAGAGATATCCGCTGAAGGTTCAAGAAGACAAACTGTCAGGTCCCTACGTAATCAGCAAGCTCTATGAGTTGACAAAAGGAGACGCTTTGATTGTCACAGACGTGGGACAGCACCAGATGTGGGCAGCACAGTTTTACAAGTATAAAAATTCGAGAAGCCTTCTGACATCGGGAGGATTGGGAACGATGGGGTATGGTTTGGGTGCTGCCATTGGAGCTACCTATGGAAGACCAGATAAAACGGTGGTGAATATCGCCGGAGACGGGTGCTTCCGTATGAATATGAATGAATTGGCGACGGCAGTCAGAAGTGGCCATCACTTGGTAGAGATTGTGCTGAACAATCATGTGCTGGGAATGGTCCGTCAATGGCAGACGCTATTTTATGATGAGCGCTATTCTCAGACGATTGTCAAAGATCAGGTGGATTTTGTCAAACTAGCCGAGGCGATGGGGTGTGAAGGCATTCGGGTATCAAAACCGGAAGAAGTGGAACCAGCGTTAAAGAGAGCTCTTGCGAGTGAAGGAGTTGTAGTGGTGGAATGCGTGATTGATGAAGATCAAAAAGTATTTCCAATGGTTCCAGCGGGAGCGAATTTAGAAGATGTATTTGATGAGGAGGATATTCAAAAATGAAACGAGTGTATAACTTTTCTGCGGGACCGGCAGTGCTGCCGGAAGAAGTACTGGAAGAGGCAGCCGAGGAAATGCTGGACTACCGCGGAACCGGGATGTCAGTGATGGAGATGAGCCATCGTTCCGCGGCTTTTCAACAGATTATAGATGAGGCTGAGGCAGATCTGAGGGACCTTCTTCAGATTCCAGATAATTATAAGGTACTCTTTTTGCAGGGCGGGGCGTCTCAGCAATTTGCGATGATTCCCATGAATCTGATGAAGAATCGGGTAGCTGACTATATTGTGACTGGTCAGTGGGCGAAAAAAGCTTGGCAGGAAGCGCAGAAATACGGCAAAGCCAACAAAATCGCGTCCTCTGAGGACAAAACCTTCAGTTATATACCGGATTGTTCCGATCTGCCGATCAGTGAAGACGCAGATTATGTATACATTTGTGAAAATAATACCATCTATGGGACGAAGTATAAGACGTTGCCAAACACGAAGGGAAAACTTCTGGTGGCAGATGTCTCCTCCTGTTTCTTATCAGAGCCGATGGATGTGGAGAAGTACGGTATCATCTACGGAGGCGTTCAAAAAAATATTGGACCGGCCGGTATGGTGATTTCCATTGTGCGTGAAGATCTAATCACAGACGATGTGCTAGAGGGAACTCCTACGATGCTGAAATTTAAGACACATGCTGATGCAGGTTCTATGTACAATACACCGAACTGTTATTGCATCTATATCTGCGGCAAGGTCTTTAAATGGCTGAAAAAGATGGGTGGTCTTCAGGCAATGAAAGAGCGCAATGAGGAAAAAGCCAGGATCCTCTATGACTATCTAGATCAGAGTAAATTGTTTAGAGGAACGGTAGAGCCAGCCTCCCGTTCTTTGATGAACGTGCCCTTTGTCACAGGAGACAAGGAGATGGACGCAAAATTTGTCAAGGAAGCGAAAGAGGCAGGCCTGGAGAATTTAAAGGGACACCGCAGTGTGGGCGGTATGCGCGCCAGCATCTACAATGCTATGCCAGTAGAGGGTGTGCAGGCTTTGGTCGCATTTATGAAAAAATTTGAGGAGGAGAATTGCTAAAATGTTCCGGTATACTTGCTTAAATCCAATCTCTCAAAAAGGGCTGGAATTGTTTTCAGATCAATATACAGAAGTAAAGGAGCTGGCCGCTGCAGACGCGGTACTGGTTCGAAGTGCGAAAATGACCGAGTTAGAGATTCCAGATTCTGTACTCGCCATCGGCCGTGCAGGAGCCGGGGTCAACAATATTCCGGTAGCGGATTGTGCAGAGAAGGGAATCGTAGTGTTTAACACCCCTGGAGCCAATGCCAACGGTGTGAAAGAGTTGGTTCTGGCAGGAATGCTTCTGGCGTCCCGTGATATTGTAGGCGGTGTGGAGTGGATTAAAGATAACCAGGAAGACCCCAACATCGGAAAACTGGCTGAAAAGCAGAAAAAACAGTTTGCAGGCTGTGAGATTAGCGGTAAAAAGTTGGGAATTATCGGTTTGGGTGCGATTGGCTCCATGGTGGCAAATGCTGCGGATGCTCTAGGAATGGAGGTCTACGGATACGACCCGTATCTCTCTATTGATGCGGCCTGGAATCTTTCTAGAAACGTGCATCACAGCAAAAATGTAGAAGAGATTTATGAGCAGTGTGACTATATCACAATTCATGTGCCTTTGCTGGACAGTACGAAACAGATGCTGAATGAGGAGGCGATCTCCAAAATGAAGGAGCACGTGGTGATTCTGAATTTCGCGCGCGATCTTTTGGCAGATGAGGAGGCCATTGTCAAAGCTTTGCAGAGTGGCAAGATTAAGAGGTATGTGACAGACTTTGCAAATCCTGTGGTTGCGGGCAAAAAAGGAGTGTTGGTGATTCCGCACTTGGGAGCTTCCACAGCGGAGGCGGAGGAGAACTGCGCGATTATGGCTGTAAAAGAACTGAGAGATTTTTTGGAAAATGGAAATATTCGTAATTCTGTGAATTTCCCCAACTGTGATATGGGAGTCTGCAAGGGTAGAAGCCGGGTGGCGATCACCCACAGGAATATCCCTAACATGATTAGCCAGTTCAGTAAAATATTGGGTGATGAAGGTATGAATATTGCGGATATGACCAACAAAAGCCGGGGAGAATATGCCTATACATTGATGGACATGGAGGCAGAAATTCCAGGAGAGGCTATCGAGGCTTTGGAATCTGTGGAAGGCGTCTCTAGAGTCCGTGTGGTGAGATAACGATAAGTGGGGAATGCCTGTGAAATTGCACAAAGTATTAGAAGAGGCGGCTAGGAAGACGAAGCGGATAGAAAAGAAGCTAGAGCGAATGAAAAAATTTCCCCAAAATGCTCCGAAAGTGGCAGTGAAAAAACTGCCAGGTGGTTTTCGGGCGCTGTATGTGGGAAAGAAACGTCTGGGCTGTCTGTACAGGAATCGAAAACGTGTAGTTCCGTGTGCTAAAAGTGTGTTTTATATGGTTTCAAAACTAAGAAGCAGAGTGTGAAGCGAACAAGAGGGGAAATGTTTTCTTTGGATACACCGAAGAAAGCGTTTCCCCGTTGTCATTTCTTTGAAAAAGGCTTTTCGAACTGCTGCATTAATGATAAAATAAAAGAAATATCAAACAGTTTTGCACCTGAGAGTATCAGAACAAAATGCAGCAGGAGGAATGCAAAGTGAAGAATCAAGCTTATGAGTATATGAATTGGCCTAGAATAGAAGGGATTTTGTATGGTGAGGAAAGTTCTCCGAGAGATGTTATGCAGCCGAGAACAGTTCCAGGGGGAGTGCTTGTCCAGGGATATTTTCCGGGGGCAGCGAAGGTCACAGTGCGGAATTTAAAAAGCGGTCAGAAATTTCCGATGAGTCTTGAGGAGGAAGCAGGGTATTTTGCGGCTATTCTTCCATATAAGAGAATTCCGTCCTATGAGTTCCTTGTAGAAAATGAGAAAGGGCAGACAGAGCGCAGAAGAGACTTATACAGTTTTCCGTCACTGATTACGGAGGAGGATGAGAAGAAATTCTGTGCGGGAATCTATTATGAAGTCTACAAAAAACTAGGGGCTCATCACTGTATGCACAAAGGAGTTGAGGGGACCTCGTTTGCGGTTTGGGCTCCCAACGCTTTACATGTGAGTGTAGTGGGAGATTTTAATCAATGGGACGGTAGAGGGACCTTGATGCACCGCTGTCCAATGTCTGGGATTTATGAGCTATTTATACCGGATGTAAAGCCGGGGGCACTCTATAAATACGAGATCAAAGTTAAGGGCGGAAACACGATTTTAAAGGCTGATCCCTATGGACAGCAGAGCGAAATGCCTCCAGCTACTGCGTCTGTGGTGCCGAAAGTTTCTGATTTTCAGTGGGAAGATCAGAAGTGGATGGAGAAGAGAAAAAAGTACGTGAAGAAAAATGTTCCCATATCTATCTATGAGGTGAACCCATTTCAGTGGATGACCTCAGAAGGCGAGAAGCCGGACAGCTATCAGAGCCTGGGAAGAAAACTGGCTGAGTATGTCTCCGAGATGGGATATACCCATGTGGAATTGACACCGGTGATGGAGTATTTGGACGAGAAAAGTTCTGGATATGTGACTTTTGCCTACTATTCTCCCAGCCGCCGGCTGGGAGAGGCTGAAGATTTCAAAGAGATGGTTTCTATTTTGCACCAGGCAGGTGTGGGTGTGATTCTGGATTGGACACCTGCACAGTTCTCCAATGCGGGGGCAGGGTTGGCCTTGTTTGACGGGACTTGTCTATATGAGCCGGAGTGGGCTGAGAGAAAATTTCACCCAGTCTGGGGGACATACCTCTATAAGTATGGCAGTCCGATGGTGAAAAATTTTCTCATTGCGAATGCCTGGTACTGGCTGGAACAGTTCCACGTAGACGGACTGCGCATGGACGATGTGGATGTGATGCTTTATCTAGATTACGGCAGACGGGACGGCGAATGGTTGCCCAATATGTATGGGACTAATGAGAATCTTGACGCGATGGAGTTTTTGAAACACTTAAATTCTATTGTCAAGAAAAAGATGCCAGAGGTTCTTTTGATTGCGCAGGAGGATGGCCTGTGGCCAGACTTGACAGACAGTGTCGAGAATGACCATCTTGGCTTTGATTACAAGTGGAGCGGCGGGTGGACGAAAGACTTTTTGAACTATCTCTCCAGGGACAGTGCTGTTCGCGGAAAATACCATGATGAGCTGACCTTGAGTATGCTCTATGCTTACTGCGAGGAGTATGTACTGACACTGGCTAGCCGGGACGTGGGAAATTACGAGAGATTTTTAAAGAGAATTCCAGGTACGGACAAAGAAAAAGAGGCGACTGTACGTGTTGCTTACGGCTATCTGATGACACATCCAGGGAAGAAAATGCAGGCGATGGACGCATCGGCTCCAGCGTATATGCAGGAGTATGTAAAGACACTGAATCAGCTTTACAGATCTCAGCCGGCACTGTATCAGAAGGACGATGAGACGGAAGGGTTCGAGTGGATTCAGCTGATGAAAGCAAAGGAGCATATCATTACATTCCTGAGAAAGACTGGGAAACCAGAAGAGACTTTGCTGGTGATCTGTAATTTTTCTACTGCGGCTTATGACAACTATTCCGTAGGTGTGCCGTATGCAGGCAAATACAAAGAGGTTCTAAACAGTGACCATGAAAAATTCGGCGGTTCCGGTGTCACGAATCCTCGGATAAAGATGTCCAAGAAAGTGGAATGTGACGAGAGGAATGCATCTATCACAGTAAAAGTCCCGCCGCTTGGAATTTCTGTCTATGCGTTTAGCCGGGAAGTGAAAAAGGTTACAGGAAATCAAGGGGCAAAGCGTTCTCAGAAAAAGACAACCCGGGCAGGAAAGAAGAACTTAAAAGATGAGCTGGCTGAGAAAATTCGGAAAGAGAGTGAATAAATCTCATGGATAAAATATCAATTTGGATAGAGAACCAGCTTCCTTCGCTCGCTTCTTTTGGAATTAAAGTGCTGCTTTCCATATTGGCATTTTATATCGGGACGAGGCTGATTAAGTGGCTCTTGAACTTTCTGCGCCGTTCTCTGGGACGCACGGGAATCGACACGGGGGTTGTACAGTTTATCTGTTCTCTGGCCAGAATTTTGCTGTACTGTCTGTTGATTTTCAGCATTGCGACACAGTTCGGAGTGACAGAAGGGTCAGTGGCTGCTCTGCTAGGGTCGGCTGGCTTGACTATCGGACTTGGACTTCAAGGTGGGCTTTCAAATTTGGCAGGCGGTGTGCTGATCTTGATTTTCAAACCTTTTTTAGTGGGGGATTATATCATTGACAATAGTACGGGCTGCGAGGGCACTGTGACCAAGATAGAAATCTGTTATACGACCCTTGCCTCCGTGGACAATAAAAATATTGTGATTCCCAATGGCTCACTGTCCAACAGCAGCATCACAAACGTGACGGCCAGGGATCAGAGGCGACTGGAACTGAAAATTGGAATCTCCTATGAATCGGATTTTTGCCGGGCAAAGGAGATCCTGAATCAGCTGCTGGAGGAGGAACCTGGAATTCTGTCAGAACACGAGACCGTGGTCTTTGTGGATGAGCTGGCGAATATGGCAGTCGTTGTTGGATTTCGGGCTTGGGTGAATACAGATGACTACTGGCCGGTGCGCTGGAGGATGAACGAGAGTATCAAATTGGCCTTTGACGCGGCGGGAATTGTCATAGCCTATCCGCAGATGGAGATCCATCTGCGGGATGAGAAAGAGAAGAAAAAAGGCTGCTGTGAATGGAGCGAACAGTAGCCGAGGGGTGTACTCCGGAAAAACAGAAAAATAATTAAAAAATAACTTGATTTTTTTGGAAAATCTAGTACAATATCTTTTGGACGGAGTACAAGCTGGAATAGCTCAGTCGGTAGAGCACTTCACTCGTAATGAAGGGGTCGAGGGTTCAAGTCCCTTTTCCAGCTTTGCAGCCAACAGAGATATTTTTTGGTCAGGGCGTGTTGCCCTGTGGGGCTGACCGGGGGCATTAGCGCAGTTGGGAGCGCGCAACATTCGCATTGTTGAGGCCGTGGGTTCGAATCCCATATGCTCCATTTTTAAATCCGAATCTTTGCCAGTAGGTGACAGATTCGGATTTGTGATGTTTTGTTAATTGTAAGCTGGAATAGCTCAGTCGGTAGAGCACTTCACTCGTAATGAAGGGGTCGAGGGTTCAAGTCCCTTTTCCAGCTTTATTCTGTCATAGGAGAAAAGCTCTAGTGGCTGTTTTCTAGACTTGTGTGATAGGTCGGAATCACTTGTGAATCGAGACAAGGATTCCGGCTTTTTGTATTTTAGGGTTTTATTTTTTTTGTTTGCGGTTAGCTATTTACAAGGTATTGTAAGAAAGGAGCAGGTATGATAGAATGGATGCAATATGTCGCAGAGGAGAAAATATGGATAAAATTGAGAGAAAGATAGAGGCTATCATCGATGCCCACGCAAAGGAGCTCATTGAGTTCGCGGAGGATATTTATCGGCATCCAGAAGAGGGATTTTATGAGGAGAGAACTGCAGCTAAAGTTGCAGATTTTTTGCGTGGCTTAAATCTGAAGGTACATACCGGTTTGGCTCGTACCGGTGTACGTGCGGACTGGATGGAGCAGGATGGACCGAATGTCACTATTATTGGGGAACTGGACGCGATCGGGTGCAGGGAGCATCCGATGGCGGATTCTGTCACGGGAGTGGCACACGCATGCGGACACCACGCACAGTTGGCGGCTATGATAGGCGCTGCATTGGCTTTGGCCGATGAGGAAGTGAGAGCTTCCCTGTCTGGGTCCGTATCTTTTTTTGCGGTTCCGGCGGAAGAGTATATCGATGCTAGGAAGAGAGAAAAATTAGCCCGGGAAGAGAATATCGGATTTCCAGGAACAGGAAAAAGCGAGTTGATTCGAGTCGGTGCTTTTGACCACACTGACATCGCTTTGACGACTCATGTACATATGGTTCCGGTGGAAGAGGATTTGTATCTGGGAAATCCTTCCTGTAATGGATTTTCCTCTGAGCTGGTGATAATCCGGGGAAAGGCAGCCCATGCGGCGATCTCTCCTTGGGAAGGAGTAAACGCGGTAAATATCGCGGCCAGTGCTATGAATATGATCGGACTGATGAGGGAGACTTTTCGGGATGACGAGCATGTTCGAGTTCACAGCCTAGTTCGGGAAGGCGGAGAAGTGCTCAACAGCGTGCCGGATAAAGTCGTGATGGAGGAGAAAGTCAGGGCCAAGACGCTAAAAGGCATTGAGGACGCGAAAGAGAAGATCGACCGGGCTTTTGACGCAGCAGCTATGGCTTTTGGAGGCAAAATCATCCGGAAGAATCTTCAAGGATATATGCCGGTCAGAGTCCGTAAAGCGGATTCTGCACTGGTGGAGGCAGCGAGAGATCTAGGGGCTACTTATCGGGAAGTAGAGCTTACGGATCACAACAATGCCAGCACAGATGTGGGAGATTTGACTCATCTGATGCCTGTGCTGAATTTCACATTCCGTGGGTTTGAAGGGAGCCTTCACGGGGCGGATTTTCGCATCACAGATACGGATACCGCCTATATTTTGCCGGCGAAAATGCTGGCTTTGACTACCTATAAGTTACTGAGAAAAAATGCTGCCCAGGCTAGGGAAATTCTCAGGGAATTCGAACCAGTCTTTGACCGGGAAGCCTATGTAAGATATATTCATAGCAGAACGGAATAGAAATACAATAGAGAAAGTGATGATGGAAAGATGTTGACGACAGCGATTAACCATGGGGTGATGGTCGACGTTCTCACTAAGACCAGACACCAAAGGAACATCGGCATTCAGGAAGGAAAAATTGTACAAATTTCAGACAGGCCTTTGGAGGCCGAATCGGTCATTGATGCAAATGGGCTTACAGTCTCGCCAGGCTTCATTGATGTCCACAGCCATGTAGACGGGGACAACTATGCGGGTATTCTCTCTGTGTGTCAGGGGATTACGACGACAGTTGGAGGTAATTGTGGCTGTTCCCCTGTGGATTTAAATGCATTTTTCCGAGAACAGGAAGAAATAGGCTTTCCCATTCACCAGGCTATGTTGATCGGTCATCAGACGTCACTTCGAGAGAGGGCAGGTGCGGTAGACAGGTATCGGCCGGCCACGAAAGAGCAAGTGGAAAAAATGGGGATTTTAGCAGAAAAAGCGTTGCAGGATGGAGCCTGCGGTGTCTCTTTCGGCCTGGACTATGTTCCAGGAAGTAGTCTGGACGAAGTGATGGAACTGGCCAGAATCTGTGAGAGATATGGAAGGATTTGCCCGGTTCACACCAGGCTTTTGACTGACAAAGATATGTATTCTTTGTATGAGCTGTTTCAGGTGGCGAGAGAGACGAAAGTGGACATTTTAATTTCACACTTTGTCTATCAATATTGTAACGGTCTGGTACAGGAAGGTCTTAGAATGGTAGAGAAAGCTAGAAGAGAAGGGCTGCGAATTCAGATGGACAGCGGAATGTATACGAACTGGACGACTTATTTTGACACGGCGACTTTTGATTTGGCTAATATTCAAAACAATCACTGGCATTGGGAGCAGATGGTTGTGGCCACTGGAAAATACAAAGGACAGATCATGAGCGAAGAACTATACCACCATATGAAGAAGGAGTACCCAAAAGAAGCGATCATCTTTTTTGAGGGGGAAGAACAGGAGGTCTATGACTGTCTGGTGAAGCCCTATGTGATGCCCTCCACAGACATCGGAGCCTATGCTAAGGGTGAAGGACATCCGCAGATCGCCGGGACTTTTCCCAAGTATTTGAAAGAGATGGTCCGGGAGAGAAAACTACTGTCACTAGAAAAGGCAGTGTATAAGGCCACCTGGATGCCGGCCCAAGTTTTTGGATTCGCGCAGAAAGGGGAAATTTCCGTGGGAAAAGATGCGGATTTGACACTGTTTGACGCTGAGAAAATCTGCGACAAGGCGGATTATCCCCATCGAGGCGCCCCGGACGCGAGACCGGAGGGAATTCCTTATGTGTTCGTGGACGGAGTGTTGACGGTGAAGAATGGGGAGTATACCGGGGCATGTAGTGGAAAAATAATTAAAAAATAGGAGACTGGAATCATGGGTGAACTACTGTTAGAGATTAGAGACATCAAGAAGAAATTTGACGGGGTGGATGTGCTGGAAGGTATCAGTCTGTCAATCCAGCGAGGAGAGTTTATCACTTTTTTAGGGCCTTCCGGATGCGGAAAAACGACGACACTGAGAATCATTGCTGGATTGGAGAACCCAGATAGTGGTCAGGTACTGCTGGAGGGAAAAGATGTGACAAACCTAGAGCCAAACTGCCGGGATGTAAATACAGTCTTTCAAAATTACGCGCTGTTTCCCCATATGAGTGTGGCAGACAATGTGGGATACGGGCTGAAAATTCGAAAGGTGCCAAAAAGTGAGATTCAAAGAAAAGTAAAAGAGATGTTAGAACTTGTTCAGTTGGAGGGATTTGAAAAGAGAAAACCTTCTGAGCTGTCAGGGGGACAAAAACAACGGGTGGCCATCGCCAGAGCTCTCGTAAACAATCCAAAGGTTCTTCTGCTGGATGAACCTTTAGGAGCGTTGGACTTACAGCTGCGAAGGACCATGCAATCAGAACTGAAAAAGCTGCAAAAGAGGTTGGGAATCACGTTCATCTATATCACTCATGACCAAGAAGAGGCCATTAACATGTCTGACCGTATTGTGGTGATGAATCAAGGAGTATTTGAACAGATTGGATGTCCAGATGAGGTCTATAATCATCCTAAAACTAGTTTTGTAGCTACTTTTGTGGGAAATGCCAATATCATCAAGGGTGTCGTGGAACGTGTGGTGCAAGATAAGGCTTTGGTGGTCGCCTGTAAAGGCAAGGCTTTGGTAGATTTAAATGGAGAGACTCTTCGGCCTGGAGAGCAGGTGACTTTGGCTGTCCGCAGCGAGAATATCAGTTTGGATGAGGATTGTGGCTGTGGTCTGGAAGCGACGGTGGAAGAAAAGACTTTCTCAGGTGGACTGCTTCGGATGGTTCTTAGAGCAGAAGATGGGAGCACCTTGGTATCCAGCAGGTATGGGATTGACGCCAATGTCCAAGTGGGCCAGAAAGTCTGTTTTCGATGGGAATCCAACCAAGCGGTTTTGGTTGATAGAGGGTGAAAAAATATGAGAAATGATAACCGAAGAGGAGTGCTGATGTCTCTCCCGCTGTTTTTATTTACCATTGTGTTCGTCGCCGCACCTTTGATCTATATGGTGGCTTTGAGCCTTGCCACGAACAATGAAGGGTATGGGGTGACTTGGAGCTTTACTCTGGAAAACTATACTAGAATCTTAGAGCCGGTGTATCTTCAGACCTTTGCACAGTCCTTTCAGCTGGCGCTTACCAGTACGATCGTGATTATATTGCTCGGCTATCCATTTGGCTATTTTATGGCGAAGCTTTCAGAAAAATGGAAGCCAAGGGCGATGCTTCTTTTGATGCTGCCTTTTTGGGTAAATTCGCTGATTCGTCTCTATGGATGGATTATTATTTTGCAGACAAAGGGAATGTTAAACGGGGTGTTGATGAAGCTGGGAATTATTGAGGAACCTTTGAAGATTCTCTACAGCTATCCGGCAATTGTCATCGGCATGGTCTATGTGCTGCTGCCTTTTATGATTTTGTCTGTGTATTCCAGTGCAGAGAAACTAGATTGGTCTTTGATTGAAGCGTCGAGAGATCTGGGAGCCACCGCTTTTCAGACCTTTCGGAATATTACGCTGAAACTAACACTGCCGGGCCTTCTGTCCGGAGTGATTCTCACCTTTATCCCTTCCATGGGACTGTTTTTCATCGCGGATATCCTGGGAGGTAATAAGATTGTTCTGGTGGGAAGCCTGATTCAAGATCAGATGACTAGAGGAAGCAATTGGCCGTTCGCTGCCGCGCTTGCAGTGGTATTGACAATTTTAACCTCTCTGATGATCTATCTGTACCGTAGGCTGACGAAAGTAAAAGATTTGGAGGGACTGTATTGAAAAAAAATTCGAAATTATCCAATCTCTATCTAGGACTGGTCTTTTTGCTGATGTATCTGCCAATTCTCGTGGTGATTGTCTTTTCTTTCAACGATTCCAGACTGACAGTGGGCTGGAAGGGCTTTTCTCTTCAGTGGTATGAGAAACTGTTTCAGAACAGTAGTCTGATGGAGGCATTGGGAAACAGTCTTATTTTGGGAGTGTTAAGCTGTCTGCTCTCGGCAGTGATTGGGACGCTGGGAGCTGTGGGGATGGCGAAGCTCAATTACAAAAGCAAAGGACTTTTGGAATATGTGTCTATTCTGCCGCTTATGACGCCGGAGATTATTCTGGGCATGGTGTTTCTGGCGTTTTTCTCTCAGTTGAACCTGCCTTTTGGAATGCTGACGCTTTTGATTTCACACACGGTGTTTTGTGTCCCGTATATCCTGATGGAAGTAAAAGCACGGCTCGTGGGAATGGACAAATCTTTAGAGGAGGCAGCGATGGACTTGGGGGCTACGCCCAGAAGAACCTTTTTTGATATCACACTGCCTTTGATTATGCCGGCGGTTCTGTCCGGCTCTCTGCTGGCATTTGCGATGTCTATGGATGATGTGGTAATTAGCGTGTTTGTAAATGGTCCGAGGCTTAGCACGCTGCCGATTAAGGTTTACACACAGATGAAGACCGGGGTGACTCCGGAAATCAATGCACTGTGTACCTTGATGTTGGTGGTCAGTGTTGGTATATTATTACTATACTCTCTGGTACGCAGGCTCAGCGGCAGAGGGATAACTAAAAAGAATAGGGAATTATAAAGGAGGATTCAATGAAAAAGAAAGTGATAGCAGGAATATTAGGGATGACAGTGCTGGGAACTTCTATGCTGAGTGGATGCTCAGGTGGAAGCTCTGATAAGGATGCAGGGGAAATGGTACTGTATACCTGGGAAGCTATGTTTCCCCAGGAGGTCTTAGACGGATTTGAGGAGGAGACCGGCATCAAGATTATCTACTCCAACTTTGACACGGACGAGACCATGTTAGAAAAGCTGGCCCAGGCAGAGGGCGGAGATTATGATGTGGTAATTGCCGACGATTATATTTTGGAAACGGTAATACAGCAGGAGCTAGCCCAGAAGCTGGACAAGGAAAAATTGGAGAATATCGGAAATGTGAATCCGCTGTATCAGGGGCAGTTTTATGATCCGGAGGATGCCTATACGGTTCCCTATGGGGCAGGAATTCCGTTGATTGTCTATGATCCTGAGCAGGTGGATATCGAGATCAAGGGTTACAAAGATCTCTGGGATCCATCACTGAAAGACAGCATTGCCCTTACGGCGAACTACCGCGTAATCAATGGAATTACTCAGCTTGCCATGGGAAGGAGTATGAATGAGGAAGATGTAGATGTGATTAAGGAGACGGGAGAGAAGCTGTTGGAGCTGGCACCGAATGTGCGTCTGATTCAGGACGATAACACACAGAATGCTCTGCTGAATGGGGAGGCCAGTGTCGGATTCCTGTACACATCCCAAGTGACTTTGGCACTCCAGGAAAATCCGGATTTGAAAGTGGTATACCCAGAGGAAGGATTGGGCTTTGGTATCATGAATATGTTTATTCCGAAGGAAGCTCCAAATGAGGAGGCGGCTTATCAGTTCCTCGACTACATTCTCGAACCAGAGGTGGCGGCGCAGTGTTTTAATAGTATCGGCTATTACAGTACCAACAAGGCGGCGGACGAGCTGGTAGATCCGAATTTGGTGGTGCCGGATTCCGTGAACAAAGGTGAAATTGTCCAGAATGTAAGTGAAGAGGCGGATATTCAGTATAACAAAAACTGGACGGAGTTTAAAGCGGCTTGTGACTGAGACAGAATGCAAAGAAAGTAGGTTGAAATATAAGAAAGATCGTCAAGCGGGGGTGACAAGCGATGAATGTCTATCACGGAGTAGGGACGTTTCCAGGAATAGCGATAGGTAAGATACAGTTTTACCGCGGATGCGAACAGCATATTCATAAGTATACGGTCACAGATACACAAAGTGAGTTGATACGTTTTCAAAAGGCCAGAAAAAAAGCGATTGAGGAGTTGCAGGACTGGCATAAAAAGGAACAGGCGGAGCTGGGGAGGACACTCAGGCGGATTGAGACGTA
This sequence comes from Blautia hydrogenotrophica DSM 10507, assembly GCF_034356035.1. NCBI lineage: Bacteria > Bacillati > Bacillota > Clostridia > Lachnospirales > Lachnospiraceae > Blautia > Blautia hydrogenotrophica. The sequence goes on along the minus strand of NZ_CP136423.1, from coordinate 1,974,647 downwards.
CATCCAGCTTTTGGAAAACAGCAGTTTTATCCGGGCAATTGAGAGTATGGTACAGTCGGAGAAGGTGAATGTATCCTATGCGATTGCTACCACAAAGGATGAGCTGTCTACGACTTTTGCAAAGTTGGATGACCCTTATGTGCAGGCCAGAGTGGAGAGTATCCGGTATATCTCAGATCAGTTGATTGGAATTTTGGATAGTATCAGCCGGGACCGGATTCAAGGAGAGGAGCCTGTGATTCTGGTTTCCCGGGAACTCTCGCCGGCACATGTGATGGAGGTGGACCAGAAGAAGCTGCTGGCGATTGTGACAAAGCAGGGTTCAGCGATTTCTCACACTTCTATCTTGGCGAAGACGATCAACATTCCGGTGTTGATCGGATTGGAGGTGGACGTAGAATGGGATGGCTGTATCGGAATCGTGGATGGGTACAATGGCACGCTCTATGTGGAGCCTGATACGGACACCTTGAAAGTCTACCAGGAAAAACAGGTCTGTGACTTGAAAAAACAGGAAGAATTGTTGAAACTAAGAGACGCGGAAGATGTGACCAAAGACGGAACGAAGGTTGAGCTTTTGGCGAACATTGCAAATCTGGAGGATTTGGACAGTGTTCTGACTAATGGTGCGTCAGGAATCGGTCTACTGCGCAGTGAGTTTCAATATCTGGGAAGAGAGAACTATCCCAGAGAAGGAGAGCTTTACCGGGTATACCGTCAGGTAGCGCAGACCATGGGAGACCGCAGAGTCGTCATTCGGACGGTGGACCTGGGAGCAGACAAGCAGGCGAACTATATGAATCTGCCGCAGGAGCTGAATCCTGCCATGGGAAATCGAGGAATCCGGGTCTGCCTGGATCGAAAAAAGATGTTTCGCGCCCAAATCCGAGCGATCTACCGTGCCAGCATCTACGGAAATTTGGCGATTATGTATCCAATGATCACTTCTATGTGGGAGGTGGAAGAAATCTGGGAGATTGTAGAAGATGTGAAAAAAGGTCTGGATCAAAGAGAGATCCCCTATAAAGACATCCCCAACGGCATCATGGTTGAGACTCCAGCAGCGGCTATGATCAGCTCTGAACTTGCTGAGAAAGCGGACTTTATCAGCTTGGGAACCAATGATCTGACCCAGTATGTCTTAGCTATGGATGCCCAGAATCCTCAACTAGAAAGGAAGTTTGACAGACATCACCCGGGTGTTCTTCGAATGATGGAGATGGTAATAAAGTCTACTCATGAGGCAGGTAAAAAGGTTTTGGTCTGCGGAGAGCTGGCTGCGGAAAATGTGATGATTCCTTATTTTTTGAATCTGGGAGTAGATGCTTTGTCTATGGCGCCCGCCTGTATTTTGCCGGCCCGAAAGATCGTGCGTAATCTGGATTTGAGAAAAGTAGAAGAGAAATGACTGGAAAGGGATAAGATGGAGAAAAGAAGCAAGGTTGTTTTGCTTCCTTGTAAGGCTTATGAGGAAGAAGAGCTTAAGAGACAACTAAAAAGAGGACTGGAACTTTTAGGAGGTCTGTCTTCCATTGTAAAAAAGAATGAAACTATCTTGTTGAAACCCAATTTGCTGAAAAAGTCAGAAACTGAGAAAGCCGTCATAACGCATCCTGCGGTTATGGGGGCTTTTGCCCTTTTATTAAAGGAGGAGGGCTATCGGCAGATAAAAGTAGGGGATTCCTGCGGGACGAGTACTGCCAGGAAGGTGATGGAGCTTTGTGGGATGGACCAGATTTTAAGTGAGCAGGGAGTTCAGGCAGTGGATTTTGACCGGGGAGTACGGGTGGACTTTCCTCAGGGGAGACAGGCGAAAGAATTTGTGATGGCCGCTGAGGTGGAGGAGTCAGATGCCTTGATTAATGTCTGCAAGATGAAGACGCACCAGCTAGAGAGAATTACCGGTGCAGTGAAAAATCTATACGGTTGTATCTATGGATTTCATAAGGCAAAAGGACATACAAAGTATCCAGACGCCCACAGCTTTGCCAGAATGCTGGTGGACTTGAATTTCCATGTGAAGCCCAGACTTCACATTATGGACGGAATTATGGCCATGGAAGGAAACGGGCCAGGCTCCGGGGACCCGGTGCCGATGAATGTAATTTTAATGTCTCAGGACCCAGTGGCATTGGATAGTGTGTTCAGTCATTTGATTTATCTAAAACCTCAACTAGTGCCCACGAACGATCAAGGGGAGAAGATGGGGCTGGGTTATTGGCATCCAGAGCGTATCTGTCTTTTGCTTCCTGACGGTGAGATTTCCATGGAAGAGGCGGTTCGTAGATTTGGAAATCCTAAGTTTGTGGTAGATCGTAGTCCTCAAAAGAGTGACTGGTGGGTATGGATGGCGAAATTCTTTCATATATTCCAGAAGAAGCCTTATATTCTAGAGGACAAATGCATTGGCTGTGGAATTTGCGTAGATAGTTGTCCGGTAGAGGGAAAAGCTTTGAAGTTCATTGGAAAAAAAGCACCGGTATACAATTACAGAAAATGTATCCGATGCTTTTGTTGCCAGGAGATGTGTCCGAAAAAAGCAATTCAAGTAAAGTAAGAGGCTAGAGGATTTCTGTCATCCTACGGATGAATTCGGGTGTGGTTCCACAGCAGCCTCCGACGATAGAAGCCCCCATATCTACCAGAGTTTTCATGTGCAGAGCAAAATCTTGTGGGGTCATATTGTAGACTGCCTGGCCGAGATCGTCGATAACGGGCATTCCCGCATTGGGTTTCGCAATGACTGGGATGGAAACAGTCTCATAGAGTGTGCGGATAATTGCCACCAGTTGTTCTGGGCCGACGGAACAGTTGATGCCCACAGCGCTGGCTCCGGCGCTTTCTAGGGCAAGGGCTGCCTCAAAGATGTTCCCACCGGTGAAGAGGCTGCCGTCGGATTCTATGGTCATGGAGCACATGACAGGGAGATCACAGACGGATAAAGCGGCGTCTAAGGCCGCCAAAGTTTCTTCTATGCTAATCATGGTCTCAACGGCGAGAAGATCGACCCCTGCCTCAGCTAAATAGTGAATTTGTTCTTGATAGACTTCAAAGGCCTGTTCATAGCTCAGTTCGCCGGCAGGGGCCATCATTTTGCCTGTGGTGGTCAGATCACCGGCTACCAACACCTTGTCGTCAGCAGCCTCCAGCGAGTAGGAGACCAGTGTTTTGTTTAAAGCTTCTATTTCATTTTCTAGGCCGTGCATGGAGAGGCTGATGCGATTGCCACCGAAGGTAGGCGCGTAGATTACCTGGCTTCCAGCTTCTATGTATGCTTTTTGCAGTCTGAGAAACACGTCCTTGTGGTCTCGTACCCAGATTTCTGTACAGACACCGCGGGGCATTCCTGCGGCCATAAGGTTGGAGCCTGTGGCTCCGTCCAGCAAAAGGGGGAATTTAATTTGTGTCTGAAATTCTTCTCTTTTCATAAGTGTTCTCCTCTGTGAGATATTAAAAAATACTAATTGTAATTAGAATACCATATTTTGATAAATTGGGCAAATATACTCTAAAAATTTCTCTAAGGGGTTGAAAAATTTTCAAAAACTGGTACTATAAGCTAGGGCGGTGCATTGAAATTAGGTTGAGATAGAGGTGGCACTGCGCAAGTTAAGACTACGGATGGAGGAGAAAAGATGTTAGAGTTAGAGCACATTTCCTTCGAGGTCGCTGGAGAGCGAGGCGAGAAGGAGATTTTAAAAGACGTAAGTTTTGTCTTACCGGATAATAAATTTGTGGTGATTACGGGACCTAACGGCGGTGGAAAATCTACGCTGGCAAAGGTGATCGCAGGCATTGAGACGCCAAATTCAGGGAGAATTCTCTGGGACGGAGAGGATATCACAGACTTAGATATTACACAGAGAGCTAGATTGGGAATCAGCTATGCCTTTCAGCAGCCGGTACGGTTCAAAGGTGTGACCGTATTCGATTTGATTCGTCTGGCATCTGGGAAAGAGATTTCCGTCAGCGGAGCCTGTGAGTATCTGTCAGAGGTGGGACTGTGCGCGAAAGATTATATCAACCGTGAGGTAGATGCGAGTCTGTCGGGAGGAGAGATTAAGCGCATTGAGATCGCGACGATCATGGCCAGGAAGACGAGAGTTTCTGTATTTGATGAACCTGAGGCGGGAATTGACTTGTGGAGCTTTCAGAATTTGATTCAGGTGTTTGAAAAAATGCACAGTCAGATTCAGGGTTCAATTTTGATTATTTCCCATCAAGAGCGGATTTTGAACATTGCGGATGAAATTCTTTTGATTGCAGATGGGGAATTAGTAAAACATGGAAGCAAAGACGAAGTTTTACCGACTCTTTTGGGGACGGCAAACGCGGCTGATTTTGCTTGCAGCAAGATTGAGAGGTGTTAAGGGATGGACGCGATTCAAAGACAGTTATTGGAGGCAGTTTCAGGACTGCATGAGGTTCCGGAAGGAGCTTATAATATACGGGCAAACGGTCAGAGTGTGGAGAGAAACAGCACAGAACATATCCAGATTACCAGTAAAGACGACGGTAAGGGAATTGACATTCATATTGCGGACGGGACAAAAAACGAGAGTCTTCATATTCCTGTAATTTTGAGTCAGAGCGGTTTAAACGAAGTGGTCTACAATGACTTCTTTATCGGAGACGGCTGTGAGGTGACGATTGTGGCGGGCTGCGGAATTGACAACTGTGGAAATTCCAACAGTCAGCACGATGGAATTCATCGCTTTTATATCGGCAGGAACTCCCGTGTGAAATATGTGGAGAAGCACTATGGAAGCGGAGATGGTATGGGAAAGAGAATCATGAATCCCGAGACGGTGGTGGAGCTGGGAGAGGACAGCTATATGGAAATGGACACTGTCCAGATCAAAGGCGTGGATTCCACAAAACGTCTGACCCAGGCAAAGCTAGCGAAGGGAGCAAAGCTGGAAGTCATGGAAAGGTTGATGACTCACGGTGCGCAGAGGGCAGACAGCCATTTCGATGTAGAGATGAATGGTGAGGGTTCTAGTGCCAATGTGGTATCCAGGTCTGTAGCCAGAGATTCTTCTTATCAAATGTTCTCATCTAATATTATTGGAAATGCAAAGTGCAATGGACATACAGAATGTGATGCAATCATCATGGATGAGGCGAAAATCAGCGCACTTCCGGAAATCACAGCAAACAACCCGGACGCGGCTTTGATTCATGAGGCTGCGATCGGAAAAATCGCTGGAGAGCAGATCATCAAGCTTATGACACTGGGTCTGACAGAGTCAGAGGCGGAAGAACAGATCGTCAGCGGCTTCTTGAAATAGAGGATAGAAATATAAGAAGGACTTTTCATTTGAGAAATGAAAGGTCCTTTTTTGTTTTATCAGGAAACTGCGTACTTATGAAGCAAAAAACGTTCCGCGTGGATCGCACTGCGGCGGAGACGAAAATGTTGCTGACGCAACCCGCCGCAGGCGGAGAATCCTACAAGCAGGATTCTTTTTTAGAAAAACTAGATAGCAGGAAGAAAATCTGCTATAATAAAACACGATTGAAAACACCACACAGAAGGCAAGAGGAATTGGAGTGATTAAAATAGATTGAGGCTGTCTAAGAGGGGAGAGACAGCGGAAAGATCAGGAGGAAGAATATGAGAAATAAAAAATGGATGAAAGCGCTGGCAGTCACCTTGTGCCTGACCGCGGGAGTGGGAAACACTGTTTATGCGAATCCCGGTGAGGAACAGAACCTGATGATGCAGGAGGGTGCACAGAACCTGACGGTGCAGGAGGATGCCGCAGAAAGCACCTTCGAGGAGACAGATGAGGAAGAAGCGGACTTGCCTGACAGCGGGACAGAAGAGGAAAGACAGGAGGTTCCTGAAGTTTTCTCGGAGGAGACGAAGCAGGAAACGGAAGAATTGAGATCCGGGGATGGGACGGATGTGAACGAGGAGTCCCAAGAGATGGAGCCGGATGAAGGGATGACGGAGAAAGAATTTCAGGCGCAGGTTCCTGTGGTGACTGAGATTCAGGCGATGGACTATCAGACGGTCCAGTTGTCTTGGGATGAGGTGGAGGAGGCGCAGGGATACTCTGTCTATCGTCGGGTAAAGGGGACTGAGGGCTGGAAATGGTATGCCAAGGCGCTGACGAATTCCTATGTGGATGAGAAGGCCCAGACAGGAGTTCGCTACGAGTATACGGTGAGAGGATTCTGCCAAGGGGAAAGCGAGAGAATTTTTACTCAATATGGAAATACCATGTCGGCTGTGACGAAATTGGAGATTGTTGATTTTACGGCAAAGCCTTTGAACTACTGTAGCGTTCAGCTTTCCTGGGAGAAGACAGCAGGTGCGACTCAGTATGATGTTTTTCGAAGGACTTCCTCATCGGAAACATGGAAATGGTTGAAGAGAGTGTCTGCCAATACTTTGAAATATGTGGACAAGACAGCTCAGACCGGGGTGAATTATTACTATACCGTGCGTGCCCAGAGAGTGACATCTCAAAGAAGAGTGGTGGGAAAATATAGGACTGACGTGCGTGCGAAAGCAGTTTTAAACACGCCGGGGATTGGAGCCAAGGTCAATGACGATCAGATTCGGGTCACTTGGGGAAAGGTGGCTGGTGCAGACGGATATCACATCACGAGGAAGGTCGGAGATGGGCAGTTTGAGTGGTACTGCAATCGGACTAGTCTGTATCTTGATGATAAGAATGTAGAGCAGACGAAAGCATACACCTACCGCATAGCCGCGTATCGCTATGTGAACGGCAGGAAAGTCTGGAGTGAAAAGAGAGCAAGCAGCCAGATTGTGGTGCCGCCGGACAAGCCAGTCGTCACGGTAGCGTCTAAGAGTAAAAGCGCTGTGCAGTTGAAGTGGACGAAGAACAGCAAGGCGGACTTTTTCTATGTGTATCGCCTGGACAACGGAAAGTGGTCGCGAATCGGGACAGTGAAAGCAGGTACCTATCAATACAAAGATACGACTGTGAAGAGAGGAAAAACCTACAAATACCGAGTGCGCGCTGGTGCTAAAGTCAATGGAAAAAATTACTATAGCGTTTATGGTCAGAGCAAAGAGTGTAAGATTTGACCGGACGGTGTGAAAGCTGAGAGAGAAGATGTTTTAGGAGAGAGGGTATGAGAAGAAACGTGGAGATTGGCGAGATCTCGGATGGAAAGTTTTATTCGTCCAATGATATGGCAAAGCTAAGCTGTAGCGGCTGCGGTGGATGCTGCCGGGGAATGGGGCACTCTGTAATTCTAGACCCTTGGGATATCTGGGAGATGACGAGGAATCTGGGAGTGACTTTTGATGATCTGCTCTCGGAGGCAGTGGAGCTGCAAGTGGTGGACGGCGTGATTTTGCCGAATTTGAAGATGATAGGACAAGGGGAATCGTGTTTCTTTTTGAGCAGTGAGAATCGCTGCAGAATTCATAAGTTTCGCCCGGGAGTCTGCCGTCTGTTTCCTCTGGGAAGATATTATCAAGGAAATACCTTTCAATATTTTGTCCAGAAAGGGGAATGCCACCATCCAGCTAAGATAAAAGAAAAAATTCACAAGTGGATTGGGATACCGAGTCTGAGATTATATGAGAAGTATATAAGAGAATGGCATGCTTTTTTGAAGGAGGCAGAGAACGCTGTCGAGCGTCTGAAAGACCCACAGTCGACGAAAAATCTGTGCCTCTATATCTTGAATCAATTTTATCGAAAACCTTATGGAGCCGAGAGGGATTTTTATGCACAGTTTGAAGAACGTCTGCGAGAGGCGAAGGCACTGTTGGCTTTAGAGAATTGAGAGAGGAAAGGCATAGTGAAAAGAAAGCATTGCTTTTTGACCGGGGAAAAGCAGGTGGGAAAGAGTTATTTGCTGAGGAAGATATTTGAGGAAAATGCGTTGCCTCTTCGCGGGTACGAGACCAGGCCGCTGATGATCGAGGGAAAGAAAAAGGGATATTACCTTCATGGATTAACAGAAGGGTGGATGCCAGAGAATGACAGTCCTATTGTGGTTCGTATCAGAAATGAGAGAAAGATACAGATACCTGAGACCTTTGACTATTTGGGAGCGAATCTATTAAAGGCATACAGTCCGGAAGAGGTCTTGCTGATGGATGAGATCGGTGCGGCAGAAGACAAGGCATATGAGTTTCAAAGGGCGGTCTTAGACTGCCTGGACCGGCAGAGACTGGTATTAGGTGTGTTGCAAAAGGGTGGTGGAAGACTGGTTCAGGCCATCGAAAGACGGGAAGATGTCTGTGTCTATGAGATCACTAGAGAAAACAGGGGTGATATGGAGGGAATGTTGGTGAATATAGTCAGAGAGATCATCAGTTATGGAGGTTAAGATGAACATTATTGAAGCAACAAGCAGAAATTCATTACTGATAGAACAGTTATTAGGAGTGTGGGAAAGTTCTGTAAAGGCAACACACTTGTTCTTATCTGAGAGTGAGATAGAAGAAATCAAAGAATATGTTCCGCAGGCATTAAAAGAAATCCCTCGTTTATTTATAGCAGTAAATGAGAAACAGCTCCCTGTCGGATTTATGGGGATTGCAAAGCAACATCTGGAAATGCTTTTTATCGCTCACGAAGAAAGAGGAAAAGGAATTGGAAAGAAATTGCTTCAATACGGAATTGAGAAGTATTCAGTCAATAATCTGGCTGTGAATGAACAGAACCCTCTTGCAAAAGGGTTCTATGAACATATGGGATTTGAAGTTTATAGAAGAACAGAGTGTGATGAGCAAGGAAATCCATACCCACTTTTATACATGAGATTAGCTGAATAGGCTTCAGTTTTCACAAATCAGTAGGTAAGGAGGAAAAGTTATGAAAATTGGAATTGTTTGTGCCAGTGATGATGAACTTGTTCCTTTTTTAGCCATGATAGATAATTGCAAAATTACGGAAAGGGCAATGCTGAAATTTTATGAGGGACAAATTTGTGATGTGCAGGTTGTTGCTTTATTTTCAGGGGTATGTAAGGTAAACGCTGCCATAGCAACACAAATACTGATTGACCTTTTTGAAGTGAATATCGTTATCAATGCAGGGACAGCAGGCGGAATGAACCCAAAGCTTAGAATATTTGATACTGTTATATCTACGGAAACCTGTTATCACGATGTTGCACAAGATATTTTAACGGAATTTCACCCGTGGTTGAAAACTGTATTTTTTGAAGCAGACCGAGAATTGATAAAAATATCTGAAAGAGTTGTAAAGGAAATGGAGGCGAAAGGCAAAGTGTTCTGGGGACGGATTGTAACGGGGAAAGCCTTTATCACAGATGAGGGGCGTAAAAAGATCAATGATGAATTTGCACCTTTGGCGGTCGATATGGAAACGGCAAGTATCGCTCATGTATGTTATGTAAATAAGGTACCATTTCTTTCCATTCGCTGTATTACAGATACTGTTGAACATAATGGCGTCAAAAATTTTGAAGAAAATTGTGTTGAAGCTTCCATGATTGCAAAAGATATTACAGTAGCTGTGTTGAAAGATTATAGCAGACAGCATAAATTGAGACAATAAAACTAGAAGAGAAAGCGGAAACATCCGATTACTAAAGCTTAAAAAGAGACGTTTTATTAAACTATGCTAAAAATCAGGAGAATATCCACAAACAAGAGGATATTCTCCTGATTTTTCTATAAACAGAGCGAAGGTATCGCTCAATTTTTTTATTATGTTATGTGGAGAAATTTTCGACGATACGGCGAAGGCGAAAAATGAGCTTGCTCACTTATCTTAGCAGACCTCTGCGTTTCATCTCATCCACGACGGAAGGGTACTGTTCGAGATTCGTATGAGGAATCGCTGTCGCAGCGGTCATGAGATGGATGAAATTGTCCACGGCTCCAAACTGGACGTACTCCATAGTTTCAATGATTCGGTCTAAGTATTCCAGAATGCTTCTGTCCAGAAGCAGCATCTGTGCTCCAGTCAGAGAAGAATTTCCAACAGGCACCAGCTTTTCGCGCTCCACATCAGGATACATACCGATGGTGACGGCGGATTCTTTGGAAATATGAGCTCCGAAAGCTCCAGCCATGTAGAAATGCCCGATCTCGTCTGCGGGCAATCCTGTCAGTTCCAACATGTAGTAAATCATGGTGACGGCGGCAGCCTTTGTCTTTAGAAATTCGTCGATGTCGCTTTGATAGAAATTTAGGCCAGGAGCATAGGTGACACAGTACTCTTCCTCCTCTAGATGAATTAAAGGGCTTTTTTCCGGAAGAAATTTGCCTTGAATACTAATCCAGCCATTGAGAAAGAGCTGTGCTAGCATGTCCACGATTCCAGACCCGCAGATTCCCTGGGGAGGTTTTTGGCCGATAGTCAGAAGATGAAAATGGCCGTCTTTTAGCTCTACCCGCTCGACAGCTCCTGGTACTGCTCGCATTCCAGTTTTGACAGAACCGCCTTCTAAGGCAGGGCCGGCAGCGCCAGCGCCGCACAACAAGAATTCTCGGTTGCCGATGATGAGTTCACCGTTGGTACCAATGTCAAAGAATAAAGAAAGTTCTTTTTTTTCATAGATACGGGTAGCGATGGCACCGCTTATGATGTCTCCGCCCAGATAGTTGGCCTTTCCCGGATAACAATATACGTATCCGAGCAGAGGAAAACCAAGCTCACGGGCGCAGAGAAATCCAGGATTCAGCGTGTGGACTGCATAGGGGGAAGAAAAGACACAGAATGCGTCTATTCCCAGAAGAAAGTGAACCATGGTGGTGTTTCCAGCGACAACCATACTGATACACTCCGAACAGGAGATGCCGGTCATATTTTCTAGCTGCGCAAAAACTTCCAAAAAAGTATCGACAGTGGCACGGCGAATCTGTTCCAGATGTTCAGGCTGGTCCTTTGCGTGAAAAATTCTGGTGAGAATGTCTTCGCCGAACTGTATTTGATGGTTGTAGACACTGGCTTCTCCTAGTATTTCACCGGTATTGCAGTTTAACAGGCGAATCACCAAAGTCGTACTGCCTAAATCGGCGGCGTATCCGTAGTGACAGGCAGTAGTGTCTTGAGGTTCTAGGTTTACGGCTGTCCACTGGCCTCCGTCATAGGCCAGTGAGATGGTAAAGTCCCAGTTTTCTTCTGTGCAGAAAGGGTAGAGTTTTCTTAGAATGGGCAGAGGCAGTACTGCATCCACTCCCTGTTTTTTTAAGGCTCTCTGAATCCGTTCTTGGTCAGATACACAGTCTTCCTCTGTGGGGATAGGAAGGGTTAAATGGATTTTTTTTGTAATTCCGCGCATAGTAAACTCCTTTATCTAAATTACAAAATGAGATATCATTCAGCAAATTTGACAATTCTGGAACATTATAACACATCTTGAAAGAAAAATCATTCCTTTATGATAAGACCAACAGAGGGGATTCCGCCTGATATCCTGAGAGAAACAGGCTTTTTAAAGGAGAAATATACCTTTATTTTTTAAAAATATTCCCGATATAAAATACGAGATTTTTTATTAATCAAATAGTTGCAAAAAAAGTCACAATATTTAAAATAAAAATATGTGAAATGTGTATATGCTGAATTTTTTGATAAAATATTGATTGCTATCAAATTTTATGATATTATTTAATTAATAAAACATAGATTCATAATATGAAACTCGCATTTGGCGAGTTTAAGATCTAGACTAAAAATAAAACTAAGTTTTATAATATGAAACAAAGGAGGGGCTTATGTATCTATCGGAGAATTCAAAAGAAATTCAGGCTTCCAAAATAAGAAAGATGTTTAATAAATCTTTAAAGTATGATAAAGTAATTAATTTTACTTTGGGAGAACCTGATTTCACAGCTTCTCAGAATGTAGTAGAAGCAGGTTGTCAAGCAATTATGAACGGAAATACGAAATATTCTGAGAATGCAGGGATTTTGCCACTTAGGCAAGAGATTAGCAAAATTTTATTGAAAGAGTATGAGGTCTATTACAATCCAAAGAATGAGATTACAGTCACTGTAGGCGCTATGGGGGCACTTTATCTGACTTTAAAATCCATCTTAAATCCGGGGGATGAAGTAATTATTTGTGAACCATTTTGGACTAATTATTTGCAACAGGTAAAGATGTGTGGAGGCGTACCGGTTTTGATATCCTGCAAAGAAGAAAATGATTTTATGCTAAATTTGCAGGATTTGGAAAACGCTATAACAAAAAAAACAAAGGCCATTCTTTTGAATTCTCCTAACAATCCGACGGGGAGCGTACTTAATTTGGAAAATTTAAAGGGAATTGCTCAGATTGCCCAGAAGAATAAAGTCATTGTTATATCGGATGAGGTTTATAAAGGGATTTTATATGATGATAAAGACTATTCTTCAATTGCTTCCTTAGAGGGAATGAAAGAACGAACAATTGTGATTAACAGCTTTTCGAAGGAATATGCAATGACTGGCTGGAGAATTGGGTATGCAGCGGGGCCAGAAGAGATTATTGCAAATATCACTAAGCTTCAAGAAAACGTTTCTGCATGTGCAGCTATGCCTTGTCAATATGCAGCTTTGGAAGCCCTTAGAGGTTCCCAGGATTTTAAGAAATTTATGTTGAATCAGTACAGACAGAGAAGAGATAGAATCATAAAGAGAATTCGAGAGATTCCTAGATTAAGTTGTAAAAGTCCGAAGGGGACATTTTATGCTTTTGTAAATATAAAGGAACTTGGAATTACATCCGATGAGTTTGCGGATAAATTATTGGAAAGTAAACAGGTGGTAGTGGTTCCAGGAACAGCTTTTGGGGATGGCGGAGAAGGATATGTGAGGATTTCCTATGCAACTTCCATGGAGATGATCGAAAGAGGCTTGGAACTGATTGAGGAATTTGTTAGAGAGATGATAGAAAGAGAGAACAAATGAGGATTAATGGAAAACGTCTTTACAATCATATAAAAACGCTTGGGGGGATTGGTTATGAGCCAGAACTTGGGACTACAAGGATGGCATACTCAGAGACATTCCATGAAGGGAGAGATTACGTAAAACATTTAATGGAACAAGCTGGGATGCAAACGATGATAGACGGTGTGGGAAATCTAACAGGACGGATAGGCGGAAAGAGTAAACAAATAATCTCAATAGGTTCACACATTGATACAGTTCCAAATGGAGGCATGTTTGACGGAGCGCTGGGTGTTCTGGCAGGAATAGAAGCGATACAGACTCTGCGGGAAAATGGGTATCAGAATCATTACAGTATGGAAGTAATCGCATTCACAGAAGAGGAGGGGAATGTGATTGGAGGGACTTTTGGCAGTAAGGCTTTCGCGGGTGTTGACCAGGAAGAGGATGTAATGCGTAAAATTTCTTTTTATGGTATGGATTCACGAAGCATTCAAAGTTCAAAAAGAAGCTCTGAGGACTATAAATGTTATTTAGAATTACACATTGAGCAGGGCGGAGTCTTGGAAGCTAATCAGATACCTATTGGAGTGGTGGAAGGAATTTTCGGGATTGCCAGATATAAGGTTACGGTATGTGGAAAATCAAACCATGCGGGAAGTACTCCGATGAATTTAAGGGAAGATGCGCTTGTAAAAGCGAGTCAAATGATACTGAGAATGATTGATATATGCAAAGAAGTGAATTCCTCTATGACATGTACAGTAGGAAAGTTGTCGGTAGAACCAGGAGTTGTGAATGTAATTCCTGGAATGGTGGAATTTTGTGTTGAGCTGCGTTGTTTAGATATGGGTGATATCCAGAAAGCAGTGGACAAATTTATGGACGAATTTTGCTCTGATCGGGTGTCTATAGAACGATTTCTTTGGCAAAGAGAGACTGAGATGGACGCACAGTTGAAAAATTTGTTAGGTTTGTGCTGCCAGGAGCAAAAGATCCCTTACATAGAGATGCCAAGTGGCGCGGGACACGATTCCATAAATATGGCCTTGTTTACCCCCACTGCGATGCTCTTTATACCAAGTGTGGATGGGATTAGCCATAGTATTTTGGAGAAGAGTGAGCCTGAAGATATGGAAAGAGGGACAAATTTACTGTTAGAGATGATCTTAAAATTAGAAAAATTATGAAAATTCTTTTTATCACCGTAGAAAATACGGTGAATGATAAGGATAAAAAATGAGAACAAGGAGGTGAAAATGTGAAGATTAAGTTGATTAATCCCAACACAACGCAATCCATGACAGAGAGTATTGAAATGTGCGCGAGAAAATATGCTCGTAAGGACACACAGGTATACGCGGTAAGTCCAGACATGGGGGTAGACAGTATTGAGTGCTATGTCGATGAGTATTTATCTGTGCCAGGAGTCCTGAAAGAAATTGTAAAGGGGGACCGAGAGGAAAATGCGGATGCATATATCATCTCTTGTTTTGGAGATCCGGGATTACAGGCAGCGAGAGAAATTACAGATAAACCGGTGTTGGGAATTGCGGAGTCAGCCATTGCAGCGGCTAAGATGATTGCGCCTTATTTTTCCATTGTCTCAGTTTTAGATCGGTCTAGGAAGGTGACAGAAGATGTGGTTTTCAATTATGGGGCGACACAATTTTGCCGTTCTATTCGTTCCACTGGATTAAGTGTGCTGGAATTTGGGGAAAACCCCAAAAAAGGACTGGAAGCTTTGGAAAGAGAGAGTATTCAAGCTGTCCGTGAAGATGGAGCAGAATGTATTCTACTGGGATGTGCGGGATTTGTGGACTTTGTGGAACGGTTGAAAAGTCGTTTAGGTGTGCCAGTATTAGATGGTGTTATGCCGGCAGTGAAATTTGCGGAAGCATTGGTGGATATGGGACTAAAAACCAGTAAAGTGAATACATGGAAATATCCAGAGGCAAAAGAATATGTTGGTTATACAGGGCTTTAATTTATACAAGGAGAAGAAAATATGAAGAGAAAATTTATTGGAATGTTGGTGAGTTGTGTATTGACGACGTCTATGTTGATGGCAGGATGTACGACAGAGAGTCCGGCAGACGCTCCTGTGGAAGAAACGTCGAAAGAGGAGAAAGCAGCGGCTACCGAAGAATCTAGTGATTCAAAAGAAACGGCTCCAATGGATGGAGATGTGGTAGTAGGCGTAAGCATCAATGCGTTGGATGCGATCAATAATCGCCAAGTGTTTGAGTTGATGCAGGAAAAGGTAAAAGCTGCAGGATATGAATGTATGGCCACGAATGCTAACGGTACGGCGGTTCAGCAGTCCACGGATATTGAAAATTTAGTTCAGCAAGGCTGCAATGTAATCGTTGTATTGAATGGGGATACAGATGGTTTAACGAATGCGGTAAAAGAGGCTGCTTCTAAAGGTGTGCATGTTATCAGTGTGGAATCCGGCTATATACCGGGAATATCGGCGTATTTTACCAAGAATGATTTTGCGTTGGGTGCAACGATGTATATGATGCTGGCCAGCGAGATGGGATATGATGGAGAAATCATTGCAACAGGTCACAACGAGCATCCTGCAATTCGTGCAAGAGTAAATGTGCAAGAAGCAATGCTGAAGGAATATTCGAATATAAAACTGGTAAATCGGATTACAACCGGTTATCCGGGAACTACAGAACTAGCTTATAATGGCGTAGAGAGCGCTCTTCAGCAGAATCCAGATGTAGAGACAATCTGGTGTACCTTTGATTTGGAGGCATTGGGAGCTGCTCAGGCATGTGAAGCCTTGGGAAAAACAGATATTAAGATTGTAGGTGCGGATGGAGAGATTGATGTTTTATATGAGATCAGAGATGGAGAACAGATTATCGCTACATCGGTGGCAGATTTGGAAGCGACTACAAATAATGTAATTGAGACGATAGCGGACTTGGAAGCAGGAGAAAATGTGTCCATGTTCCATGAGATGCCGTATATTATGATTACAAAAGAAAATGTGGATGAATGGATTGAGAAAACAGAGTCTTACCTGAAAGAAAATGGTGAGTGATATTTGACGCTGTATCTGGCTGCTTTGTATAGCGCAAAGCAGCCAGAAATGAAAAAAGGGAAAGGAGCAATTTATGGCTGAACAGGAATTGGCAGTTCAAATGGTTAATATTAGTAAATATTTTGGTGGAATCTGTGCGGTCCATAATGCTAATTTGACAGTAAAAAAAGGAACAATCCACGCACTTTTGGGAGAAAACGGCGCTGGAAAATCGACTTTAATGAAAATGCTTTGCGGCCTGTTAAAATGCGATGAGGGAAAAGTGTATCTCTTTGGCAGAGAATCAAAAATTAAATCGGTGATGGAAGCACAGGTGCAGAAATTGGCGATTGTTCCTCAGGAATTGGCATTGGTTGAGTATTTTACGGTTGCAGAGAATATTTATCTGGGAAGAGAACAATGTAATAAGTTAAAAATGATAGATCGACAGCTTATGTTCGAGGAAACAGAGAAGGTTTTAAGGGATCTAAAAATTGATTTGGATGTCAGAGCAAAAGTAAGCAGCCTAAGTGTTTCCCAAAAACAAATGTTAGTGATTGCAAAAGTCTTGTCTTTAAATGCAGAAATTATCATCATGGATGAGCCTACTGCGAGGCTAGGGAAACAGGAGATTGACGATTTCTTGAAATATATGAAGTATCTGAGGAGCCAGGGAAAAACAATTATATACATATCTCATAAATTAGAGGAAATTTTTGAGATATGTGATGAAATTACGGTTTTGAGAGATGGGGAAGTTATCGCTACTTATCCAGTTGCTGAAATTACTCAGGAACAGTTGATTAAAGACATGGTGAATCGTAACTCAGAAAGCTTGGACATCCGAAAAGAAACAAAAATATTAGATGAAGTAATTTTGCAGGCAGAACATGTAAGTTGCGACAAAATGGTGAAGGATGTAAGTTTTGCTCTGCACAAAGGAGAAATATTAGGGTTTTACGGTCTGGTAGGTTCGGGGCGCACGGAGATGATACGCGCTCTATTGGGAATTGATCCTCTAAAGAGCGGAGTTGTCACCTATAAAGGAAAACAAGTGCGTTTTAAGAATATCAGAGAATCTATGAAAGCAGGCTTGGTACTAATTCCCGAGGAAAGAAGAAAACAGGGTTTAGTTATGAATATGTCCATTCGAAAAAATGCTTCGCTGACGAAACTGAAAAATTTCAGTCGATTAGGATTTATCGATCAGAAAAAAGAAAAAGAGAGCATTTTAAAATCAAAAGATAATCTTCAGTTAGCTTGTGCGAGCATAGAAAATTCAGCCGGAAGTCTAAGTGGAGGAAATCAGCAAAAAGTGGTACTGGCAAAATTTATAGACATGCCTGTGGACATTTACATTTTTGATGAACCTACGAGAGGAATTGATGTCGGTGCAAAAAGTGAAATTTATTCTCTGATCGAACGGATTTCGGGAGAAGGAGCTTCAGTTATTATTATTTCTTCAGAGATTCCGGAGGTTCAGTCTATTTGCGACAGGATTGCGATTATGAAAGAGGGCGAGGTTGTCAAAATCTTGCAGCCAGATGAATTCCGGAATGCCGAAACCATTCTGAAATATTCAATAGGAGGATAATTATGTTAAAGACAGCGGTAAAGGATAAGAAAATAAGAATTTCAGAGTATGCTACGAAGTATGGCACGATTTTATTTTTGATATTCATGTTTATTGTGTTTTCTGCATTACAGCCATCTACTTTTCTAAGCCTTGGTAATCTATTGACAATTCTGCGCCAGATCGTAATTCTGAGTATCTTAGGGACGGGGCTAACAGTAGTAATGATTACTGGAAGAATTGATTTGACCATTGGTTATGCGGCTAGCTTTCTGGGAATTGTAGCTGGGGCTTTGATGGTTGATTTTGGCGTTCCCGTATGGCTTACTGCTATCATTACTCTGATTGTAGGAGCCATTCTTGGCAGCTTGAGTGGTGTGGCTGTTGCGTTTATAGGAATTCCTGATTTCATTGCGACGTTGTCCATTGGATTTTTGATTTCTGGAGTGAATCAAGCATATACAAAAGGGCATCCCATTTCCGGTATGCCGGAAGAATTTGGAGTTTTTGGAGCACAGTTTTTTATGGGAATTCCAACGTCCATCTTCTTCATGATTATTTTTCTAATTATCGTTTTTGTTCTTCTTAATTATACGAGATTTGGCAGGCATGTATATGCAATTGGAGGAAATGAAGAGTCTACAATGATGTCTGGTGTCAATGTTAAGAAAAATCTGATCTGGTCTTATGTTGTCAGCGGAATCGGAGCAGGCTTAGCAGCGTTGATTTTGTCTTCTCGTTTGGGAACTGCACATCCAACGGCGGGTGATGACTATCTGATGGAGGCTTTAGCAACGGTATATGTAGGCGGTACGGCTTTTAAAAATGGAGAGTTTAATATTGCAGGAACTTTTGTGGGAGCTATGATTATAGGTGTCCTCACGAATGGACTGACATTGTGTAATGTACAGTACTATAATCAGGATATTGCAAAGGGACTCGTCATATTCTTGGCAGTTACAATCACGTCGATTCAGAAAACACGGAAAAAATAGAAATAGAAGAAAAAGGAGGAAGCAAATGGGAATTTTAATAAAAAATGGGACTATTTTGACAGCAGAGAACGAATTTAAAGCGGATATCTTGGTGGAAGGAGAAAAGATTGTCGCAATCGGGGAACATCTTCATGCAGATGCAGAACGAGTGATACAGGCTGAGGGGAAATATGTATTTCCTGGGGGAATCGATCAACATACACATTTTGAAGCTTTGTGTAATTCTGGTGACAGAGATACTGCGGGCTATGAGACGACGAAGGCGGTGATTGTTGGAGGGACGACGACGATTATTGATTATGCGCCTCAAGACCCAGGGTGTGGATTGATTGAATCTGCCTTGCATCGAATTCATGTACGTGCAAAAGGGAAAACGTGTGTGGATTTTGCATTACATTCTCTGATCACAGAAGTGACAGATTCTATGTTTGAGGAGATCAAAGAGCTTCCCAAATATGGAATTGCCAGTATTAAGGCTTTTATGGCTTATATTGGTTCCCCTCTGCATGTGGATGACGGCACTTTAGTAAGAGTTATGGAAGAGAGCAAAAAGGTAGGAGTAACTGTTTTTGTACATGCAGAGAATGGAGAAATTATAAAAATGCTTCAGACAGAATGTGTGAAGGCAGGAAAAACAGAACCCAAATATCATGCAGTATCCAGACCACCAATGGTAGAGACTGAGGCTACAAAAAGGGCAATTTATCTCGCAGAGCAGATAGATACGCCGGTATTTATTGTACATATTTCTTGTAAAGGAGCAGCGGATGCGGTGGCAGAGGCCAAGGCAAAGAGACAAAGAGTTTATGGAGAAACTTGTACACAATATCTGACCACGACAAAGGAAAAATTGGATAACCCTGATTTTAATGAAGCGGCAAAATATGTTTGCTCTCCCGCTTTGAGAGATGAACAGGAATTAAAGGCTATGTGGCAGGGGGTTCGTGACGGGATTTTAAGCGCGATTGTATCGGATCATTGCGGTATTGATTTAGCTGAAATGAAGCAGGAGGGCAGGAATAATTTTGTGGATATTCCCAATGGAGCTCCTGGCGCAGCAGATCGTATTAATATGATTTGGACCAATGGTGTTGCTCAGAATAAGATTTCAAAGCAGAAATTCGTAGAGGTATGTGCGACTCTTCCAGCTAAGATCAATGGTATATATCCCAGAAAAGGGACGATTGCAGTTGGCTCTGATGCAGATATTGTCATCTTTGATCCGACGTACAGAGGGACAATCCGCTTGGAAGACAATCCCAATGGCGTAGATTACAATATTTACGAAGGACGAGAACAGATAGGGCGTCCGGAAACAGTGCTTTTGAGAGGAAAGGTTGTGGTAGATCATGCGACTTTTGTAGGGAAGTTAGGTCAAGGTGAGTTTATTGCCAGCGAGGCATATGCTTATTGCTATGAGGGGAGAAAGTAAGTTTTGCAAAATTTATATTCAGATTCTGTATATCAGAGAATACAAGAATATGGCATAATACCATTGGTGACCCTGGAAAATGCACGGGATGCGTTGCTTTTAGGTCAGGCATTGATGGAATGTGGGCTACCGATTGTTGAAATTACATTCCGCACAAAAGCTGCAGAAGAGGCAATTAAGATACTAAAAAAGGAGTATCCCGAGATATTGGTGGGAGCAGGGACCGTTTTGACAAAAGCGACAGCGAAAATAGCGATTCAGGCGGGAGCAGAGTTTATTCTGTCTCCCGGTATCTATCCAGAGGTGATTCAATATTGCCAGGATCGAAATGTTTTGCCTTTTCCTGGGTGCATGACGCCAACAGATTTAGAGCTGGCACAAAGGTTGGGGTTAAAGTGCGTAAAAATATTTCCAGCTGTTCCAATGGGAGGTTTAGCTATGCTAAAAGCCATATCTGCTCCTTTTCCAGAGATGAGGTATTTGGCAACTGGAGGAATAAACAATAGTAATGTCAAAGAGTATTTGGAATTTCCCCGGATGCTTGCGTGTGGCGGAAGTTGGTTGATAAAGAAGGAAAATCTAAAAACGTCAAACATAGAGAATTTAAAAAAGGAAATCAATCAAGCAATAACCAGTATGCTGGATTTACGATGGAATTTGAGCCAGTTCAGTATTCTTGAATACATTCATAAGACACTTTCGGATACAGAGACTCTCAGGAGGTTGACGATACAAACCAGTGATTTTGGAAGGGCGATTAACTATTTTCTGAGAATAGGGTTTATGGAAGACGTGACATTTTCTGAAGTGCGTAAAGAGGGGGCGACAAATCAAGAGACTATTTTGATAAAGAGTAATTCTAAACTTGTGTTGCATTTGACTGGGGGGAATTAGAGAAATATAAGCGTAATTATAATATTCAAAATTTAGGACATTTGCAAGGGGGTCTATTGGTTGAACTTCCAAGATATGGTATAATAATGCAAAATACAATTATAGGAGAAAGATATATGTCTACGCCAACAGTACAATCAATAGACCGAGCTTTCGAAATTTTAGAAGCTTTGGGAAACAAACCGGAAGGAATGTTAGTGAAAGAATTGTCTGCACAATTAGGCTTGAATAAGAGTACTGTCAGCCGGATTCTTGCTACACTGGCGGAACACGGATATGTGGAAAAAAATAAAAATAACTATTATAGAATCGGGATGAGAATGGTAGATTTGTGCAGTCTGTATCTCAACAATTTACAGTTGAAAACGGAGGCACTTCCTTTTTTGGAAGAACTGCGTGCACAGACAGGTATGATTGTGCATTTAGGAACTATGGATGAGGGAGAAGTAGTATATCTGGAAAAAATTAGTTCTTTCAGCAACATCCGTATGTATTCACAAATTGGCAAACGCGCGTATATGCACGCAACAGGATTGGGTAAAGCAATGCTTTCTGGTCTAAGTGAAAAGGAAGTCGAGTCTATTGTACATAGACGAGGTTTGCCTGCGATTACAGAGAAGACTTGTACGGGGTACTCAGAACTGCTGCAAGATTTATATGTCACAAAACAAAGAGGATACTCGATTGATGATGAGGAAAATGAGATTGGGGTTCGATGTGTAGCGGCACCAATTTTTGATTACAGAGGGAATATGATAGCAGCAGTCAGCGCTGCAGGTTTTTTGGACATGTTTCCCAAAGAAAAAATAGAAAAAATAGGCGAGTGTGTCAAGAAATGTGCAAAAAAAATATCCAGAAGTATGGGGTATAGATAATCGTTAAAAAAATATCATACCTATTCTGTTAAGTATCAAAGAGAACTATTCTACCATTGACTGACACACAAATATAAGCTTTGTAAATCTGACAATAAGGTTGAAAGTTATTATACATAGGAGGTATGTGTGTTGATTGATGTGATAACCTTTGGAGAGGCGATGGTGGTTTTTATTGCATCAAAAGAAGGTGAGTTTAAAGATGTTTCCCGCTATTCTAGAGGGCTTGCGGGGGCGGAATTAAATGTGGCAGTGGGACTTACTCGTCTGGGGCACAAAGTGAAATATGTGACGAGACTGGGAAAAGATCCTTATGGTGAATACATTTTGGATTTTATTCATAAAGAAAAGATTGACGATAGTGGAGTGTATATGGATTCCAACTATTTGACCGGTTCCTATATAAAGTCAAAGGTCAAAACGGGGGATCCTAAAGTATTTTATTTTAGACAGAATTCTGCCGCTTCCCATATAGATATCTGCGATATGAAAAAAACAAATTTTGAAAATGCTAAAATTTTGCATGTCAGCGGGATTACGGCAGCTTTGTCGAAGAGTAGTCAAGAGGCCTGCTTTTGGGCGATAGAGAAGGCTCAACAATGTAAAATGAAAGTTACTTTTGACCCCAATATCCGGCGTAACTTGTGGAAGTCAGAAGAGGAAATGCGCAGTGTTTTAAACCGCATAGCATTCCGTAGTGAGATCATTCTTCCCGGCATTGCAGAAGGGAAAATCCTGACAAAGAAAGAGCGTGTAGAAGATATCGCTGACTTTTATTTGGAAAAAGGTGTACAAGTTGTTGTAATAAAACTGGGAGCTCTAGGAGCGTATTATAAAACTTCCGATGGAGTTGGCGCGTATGTGAAAGGATTTTCTGTAAGTCGAGTGATTGATACAATTGGAGCAGGAGATGCGTTCGCTTCCGGATTTCTAAGTGGAATTTTGGAAAATCTTTCCATACATGACTCTGTAGTGAGGGGCAATGCAATGGGAGCCATTATCGTGACTTCAAAAACGGATAATCATGATTTGCCAACGAAATTAGAATTAGAGGAATATTTAGAGCACGTCAGATTGCTTGCATAGCTGTGAGAGTGTGACGGTTGACCAAAGGTGAAAGAGGTTTTAAACGGCTTTTTAGTCATAGGTTTTTATGACTTAGAAATAGTTGTTTAAAACCTTTTTTGTGTAATAGGAAAGACTTTGTCACACTAATGCGAGAAAGCTCCTTCCTATTACAAAAACGCTCCGCTAAGGATGCGCACGCCGCAATAAGGTAGTGCACCACAAGGCGGTGTTGTGGCGGCGCGCAAAGTGGGACGCGCCCCTCAAAGATTGAGGGGATGGGGGAGCTGAAGTGGGCTTGCCCACTTTGTTCTGTAATAGGAAAGACCTTGTCACGCTAATGCGTGAAGGCCCTTTCCTATTACAAAAACGCTCCGCTAGGGATGCACACGCCGCAACAAGGTAGTGCACCGCAAGGCGGTGTTGCGGCGGCGCGCAAAGTGGGACGCGCCCCTCAAAGATTGAGGGGATGGGGGAGCTGAAGTGGGCTTGCCCACTTTGTTCTTAAAGAAAGACGTGTCACTTTGAAAATTTATGAGGAGTTGAAGATATTCGGATATGCTTGCAGGATGAAGACAGATACTATATAATGTGAAAAGTTATAGTTCACCCATTCGAGTAATTTCCAAATAGACATGGAGAAAAAGGTAGTGTAAAAATCGGAAGAGTTTCAAATATAAAGAGGAGAAATGCAATGGAAAATGTCACAGAGTATCTGAAACTAGTCTTGGAGAAGTTAAGGAGACGGATAGAGAGGATCGACAGTTCTTTGAAGGAAGGAGAGCGGGAGATCGAACAGATGCATGACTACTACTGGGAGAATTACACAGAGATGGACCAGTATGGCTACGAGGAGTTCGACAACCGCCAGGCATTGCTGAATCAGGTGAACGCAAACCAGGAACAGAAAATTCTGCGGCACCGGTTTCGCAGAATGCTGGATTCCCCGTTTTTTGGAAGAGTGGATTTTCTGTATGAGGGAGAGGAAGAAGCGGAGACCTTTTATATTGGAATTGGAAATTTTGCCGAGGAGGCGGGGAGGATACCTCTGATCTACGACTGGAGAGCTCCGGTGAGCGGCCTGTTTTACGACTATGACAAAGGGCCTGCCGCATACCAGGCTCCCGGCGGACTGCTGAGCGGAGAGATTACTTCCAAATGGCAGTATAAAATTCAAAAAGGTAAGTTGATTTACGCGTTTGAGAGTGATCTGAAGATTGATGATGAGGTCTTGAAGGCGGAATTAGGAGCCAATGGAGATATCAAGCTGAAAAATATTATACGGACGATTCAAAGAGAACAAAATGCGATTATCCGAAATACTCAGGATCGGATTCTGGTGATTCAAGGGGTGGCAGGTAGTGGGAAAACTTCGGTGGCCCTTCACCGTATCGCATATCTATTGTACCATGACCGGGAACATCTGAAATCGTCGAATATCCTGGTATTATCTCCGAATCAAGTGTTTTCCGATTACATTTCCCATATCCTTCCTGAGTTGGGAGAAGAAAATATTCAGGAGATGAGCTTTGATCTGTTTGCTTATCGGGAGCTGAGAGAAGTAGTCTCAGATTGTGAGGAGAAATACGATCAGATTGAACGGATGTTTCTGGAATCCGAGGAACAGCAGGCAGGTGATCGAAAGCAGTCGGAGGCTTTCATGGGAGAGCTGGACCAGTTCGTACTGGAACTAGAAGACAGACTAATGCGTTTTGAAAAGGTGGAGTATAGAAGTTTTCGTGTATCTGCCAACCGGGTTATGGAGATGTTTTATTATAAATTTCCGGACTTTCCCCTGCTGTCTAGAATGGATGCGGTGGCCGAGTATTTGATTGATGAGTACGAGACCAGCCTTGGACGGGATTTATCGGACGATGTCAGGGTGAATCTAGAAGAGCAGTTTCAGGGGATGTATGTGACGACAGATCTCTATGATATTTACAATTGGTTTTTGGAAGATTTTGGTTATGAGACGCTTGCCAAGGTGCCCTGGGAAAAACGCAGGTTGCAGTATGAAGATGTCTATCCAGTGCTCTATTTGAAATATCAGCTGTGTACCTGCCCAAAGCGTGGGCTGATTAAGCACCTGGTGATTGACGAGATGCAGGACTATTCGCCGATGCAGTATCGAATTTTGGAGAAAATGTTCCAGTGTAAGATGACGATCTTAGGTGATCGGGCCCAGACAATCGGTGAGCGTGCGCGGGATGTCACAAGTTTTTTGTCTAAGATCTTCGGACGGGGAATCCGTAGGATTGTGATGAATAAAAGTTACCGGAATACCGTGGAGATTGCTGGATATGCCAATAGCTTGTCAGGAATCACAGATATGGAACTATTCGAGCGCCATGGTCGGCCCGTGGAAGAAATCTGTTTTACAGACTTGGAAAGAGCCTGCGGCGAGATCTGGGAGCGGT
Source organism: Blautia hydrogenotrophica DSM 10507 (assembly GCF_034356035.1). Lineage (NCBI taxonomy): Bacteria > Bacillati > Bacillota > Clostridia > Lachnospirales > Lachnospiraceae > Blautia > Blautia hydrogenotrophica. The sequence goes on along the minus strand of NZ_CP136423.1, from coordinate 1,949,509 downwards.
TAAAGCTGGGAGAGGAAGAATTCGAGACGGCAGCGGTGATCACTATGACCCAAGAGGAGGCTAGGAGAGCGGCAGCGTACTTTTCAAAGAGGCTTCGCCAGGAAGAAAGATTTTTCTGCACCTATGTGGACAAGGAGAGCACGAATTTTCACAAAGGGCTCACGGTTACTACGTTCTATCTGGCTAAGGGGTTGGAGTTTGACCAAGTGTTTGCGATCTGTGGGGAATGGCAGAGCCATCCCCTGTATTGTCAGGCGAAGTATATCATGGCGACTAGAGCGCTTCATGAGCTCTATGTCTATGAGACTGTGCAGAGCTGACAAAGAGGGTGTCACAAAAGCCGTGGAAGACTTTTGTGATGCCCTCGCGCTATTTACACCAGCTTCCATCCAATGGCTTTTTCTTTCATTAATTGTTATCTGTAAAAAAAATTAGGCAAAACAAACCTGAAGATTCTTTTTTATCTCTGAGAGAGCATAGGCAGAATTTCCTGCAAGCCGGAGGCACTAGAAACTCCCTCCGGGACCTCTCTATGCTCCCGGTTGAGCCAGATTGCCTGGATTCCCACAGAAGTAGGGCATTTTACGTCACCAGAGATGGAATCTCCGATGTGGATGACTTCCTCGTGGGAGAGTCCGGTCTTTTCCAGTGCGTACAGGAAAATTTCTTTCCGGGGTTTGGAAAATTTCGCCTGCTCGCTGGTGATGATTCCAGCTGGGTGAAGGCGGTGTTTTTGGATATTGGCGAGCACGTAGTCATCATCACAGTTTGTCACAAAGTACACAGGCAGCCGGACCTCTTCTAGAAATCCGGGGACATCCGGGTAGATATCGGTGGTGCGCCAGTGTTCCTCCATCTGTGCCAGAAGCTCTCTGGGGTCTTCGGTGCTCTGAAAGTGTTCTGTGATGTGACAAAAGCATTCCATGGCCACGTCGTGTTGAGAGCGGAATTTTTCACCGTTGGCAAGGCTGAGCCGTTCCCGGAAGATTTTCCACCAGAAGCCGAGAATGGCTTCCATGGAGGCGGCAGTGCCGGTCTCATAGATTCTCTTGACGACCTTTTGGGCGATGGGGCCTAGTTCATGGGCGACGGTTCCATAGTAATCCATAAAAATTGCTTTTTGCATGTTTTTTCTCCTTGTCTAAGATTCCAGTTCGTCTTTGTCAGGTTCATAGTCGAAATGGATGTCGTCGTTGTCATGGTAACAGTCCAGAAGCTGTTGGAGAGTGATGTTCTCCATGGTCTGCTGTATGGCTTCCTCGATCTGCTGATACGGGTGAGAGAGTACCTCCGCAATCCGACGTCCTACCGGGCATTTTCCAGAAGGGTGGGGATGCAGGTTCATAAAATGTTCCAGCCCCTCCGGTTCCACAGCCTGGTAGACCTGCCAGACAGTGAGTTTCTTTGGGTCAGTGTTTAAGTGTGCACCGCCGACGCCACGAGCAATGGTGACGAAATTTTCTCTCTGCAAAGCTCCCAGAATGTTGCGGATGATGACCGGATTACACCCGGTGCTTCTGGCGAGCACTTCACTGGTGACTTTCATCTGGTCTCCGTATTCTGCGAGAAATACAAGACAATGCAAGGCAATGGAATATTTTGTGTTGAGCCGCATCTACACACCTCCTGCTGTGACTGATAAGTTTCCTTTTTTAATATGTAGTTTAGCACAAATGGGTTTTGATGTAAATATTGACATTACAACAAAGGAAAGCTATAATGGTTGTAAAAAATAAAATTACAACTGATTTCAATGGTAAATGTTGAGATTCTATGGAGGAGGAAAGGAAAAATGCTGGAAAAAGTGGATTTTTATTATTTCAGTCCCACAGGGGGAACGAAAAAGGTGGGAGAAGTGTTTGCCGGGGAAGTTGCTCGTACGGTCTGTCCCTGGGATCTGGGGAAAAAGGAGACCAGAAAAAATGAAGCTGAATTGCGGTGGTGGCTGTCCCGGTGTTCGGCGGCAGAATCCCCGGCGTTGCCGCACAGAGACTGCGAAAGCTGGGTGGTCAGGGAAAACGGGCTGTCACGCTTGTGGTATATGGAACGAGGGCCTATGAGGATGCACTGTTAGAGCTAAATGATGTGATTACAGACTGCGGTTTTCAGATCGTCGCCTCCGGAGCGTTTGTGGCACAACACTCTATGGCACCGCAAGTCGGCTCGGGAAGGCCGGATGGAGCGGACAAAGAAGAACTGAGAGCGTTTGCCGGAAGAGTTTTGAAAAAAGTTGAGAATGGACAGGCAGGGAAAGTGGAAGTTCCCGGCAACCGACCCTATAAGCCACAGATGCAGATGCCGGCGACACCCATCTGTCTGCCATCCTGTACGAGATGCGGAACCTGCGCTGCCATTTGTCCTACAGAGGCAGTTAGGGTCTGCGAGGATTTTGTTCAGACCAAAGCAGAAAAATGTATCCTGTGTATGGCCTGTACAGCGGCCTGCCCCGAAAATGCCAGGGTACTGCCGGCACCTTTGCAGGAGACTATGGAGCAGAAGCTTGGTGCACTGAAAGATGTTCGAAGAGAGAATGAAGTTTTTTTGTGAGTCAGAAAAAAAGAAGTAGGATGGATTTGGATTAGAGGCAGAGATGAAGATAGGAATTGTGTATGTCAGCAAGACAGGAAACACGGAGGTGGCCGCGGAGTTTATCGAGGACGGAATTCTAGGTAAATATCCGTTTATTCAGGTGCGGACGATGGATATCCGTGAAGGGGAAGTGGATGTAGAATTTCTAAAGGAGTGTGAGGCGGTTATCTTCGGTTCGCCGGTGTATTTTACCAGCATGAGCTGGGAACTGAAACGTTGGTTTGATAACAGTTTCCGTGTGAATTTACAAGGAAAGCTGGGAGCTGCGTTTGTAACGGCTCAGTCTTTGACAGGTGGAACTGATACAGCCATCATGGAGATGATACGCCATATGCTAGTGAAAGGAATGCTGGTCTATTCTGGTATGTCCGGAAAAAACCGGAATCACTTTCAGATCGGAGCAATGGGAATGGGTAAAAACCTAGAGGCATCCCGGGAAGAACTGGAAGCTTTCGGTGCGGATGTGGCTGAGAAGACCATTGAAATTTCCAGAAAATAAGAGTTCTCCTGCAGGGTATTGCCTGAACGGCTAGCCAGTTGGGATACAAGAGCGTTGTGTATATGCCAAAGGGAAGTGCCAAGGAGCGTCTAGAAAATATCAGGGCCCTGGGAGCAGAGGCAGCCATCACCCAGTGGTGGCAGTGACTAGCTATTTCTCAGACCCCTATCCGGGGGAAGATAAATTGACGATCGTGATTGTGGAACCTAACCAGGCCGACTGTATGTACCGGACAACCACAGCGGACGATGGGAAACTGCCCCCTGTAACTGGAGATATGGCGACAATTATGGCCGGATTGGCCTGCGGAGAACCCTGTACTATCGGAGGGGAGATTCTGTGGATATTGGGAAATCCTCTGGGAAAGAACCAGAGAGTCATCTCCGGAGAGCGCGGCGTGGTCACACTGGGCTTGGTGTGGAGATTATGCAGAGAGAAGAGTTGCTCTGGCTGCGCAGACAGCTTAGATTGGACCGTGAATCCCGGGTTCTTTGTATTTCCACAGAAGGAGATATAGACCGAGAGAACTATAGAAAAATTGTAGGGGAGGGAGCTTACACGAACCTTCCTAGATAGCAAAGGCATCTGCCCTCCTTAAAAAGGAGAGTAGATGCCTTTTTTAAAGTGCCTGAGAAGAAAGAAAGCGGCGACGGAAGCGCAGAGCTCTCCCACTGGGAAGGAGATCCACACGCCGACTGGTCCGAAAAATCGGGATAGGATAAAGCCGCAAGGGATGGTAATTAAAAACTGTCTCAGCAGTGAGATAATTAGCGAATGCTTTCCTTTTCCCAGAGCCTCAAAAGTTCCGGAGTATATGATGCCGATGGTGGAGATCAGGAACCCTAGGCAGATAATTCGCAAGGCAGTTACCCCGGCACTCATGAGTTCCTCATCTGCGTCAAACAGAGAGAAAATCTGTGTAGGAATGAGCAGTGACAGGAGCGTTCCTAGCAACATGAGGGTGGCCGCAGCCAAAAGACTGTAGCGAATTGCACTTTTTACACGCTTGGTCTCACCCGCGCCGTAATTGTAGCCGATGATGGGGCGCAGTCCCTGGACGATACCGTTGGCAGGCATGTAGATAAAGGTCTGAAGTTTAAAATAGACACCCAGCACAGCTACATAGACACTAGAGAAGGAGGCTAGAATCCGGTTCAGCACACTGATCAAAATTGAAGGCAACGTCATCATAATGCTAGAGGGGATTCCCACTCCGTATATCTGTAAAATAATTTGCTTATCGAAACACAGGTATCTCGGATGGATACGGATGGATAATTTTTTCTTGCGGTATACAACGATATACAGCAAAAACGCACAGATCTGTCCGATGACTGTGGCAATGGCAGCACCCTTGACGCCAAGAGCAGGGAAGCCCAGAAAACCGAAGATCAAAATGGGGTCTAGGATGATGTTGATGATACAACCGGAGGACAGCAGGTACATAGTCAGCTTCATCTCGCCGATACCCTGGAAAATTTTTTCCATAGTCACCTGGAGGAGAGCGCCGAAAGACAGGCAGAGTACAATGTAAGTGTAGTCACAGGCATCTGCCAGAATCTGCACGTCGTTGGTGAACAGCTTCAGGAACGGTTTCGTGACGAAAATGCCAGCCAGCAAAAACAGCAGACAATGGAAGAAAGCTAAAGCCAGACCGATGGTGGCCGAACGGTTGGCCTTTTCCTGATTTCCGGCACCCAGATGGATGGAGATGGCGGAGGTGATGCCGACGCCGATTCCCACAGAGACAGAGACGACGACGTTTTGCAGGGGATAAGCCAGAGAGACCGCCGTTAGAGCGTCCGTTCCTAGTCTTGAGACATAGATGCTGTCTACGATGTTATATAAAGATTGAATTAGCATGGACAGCATCATGGGGATGGACATGGACATCAGTAGGGGGAAAATAGGCCTTGTCTTCATGAAGGTGTTGTTCTGTTCCATTGTAAAAGCTCCTTTATCTAATGTGATATTTCCCCGTAGATCAATGGGGAGGTTTCGCGTTTTACCGCAAAAAAAAGTCATAGGCCAGAAGCCGTACGACTTTACCTTGAAAATCATATAAGAATTAAAATTATCTTACCATAAGAATTAAGTAAAAGTCAACGGTATCTTGAAAGGACAGAGAGGTTCTTGTTTTGTCACAGTTCAGTTTTCAAAAAGAACCCCTGGATAGGGATAAAAAATTTGATCAGAATAAAAAAGCGGCGGAAAACCCAGATTTTTCCAGAGTCGAAAAAAGAAAAAAAATATCCCCTGGGGTGGCTTACAAAGCCGGAAAAACTCCTTTATAATAAACCATGTCAGAAAATTAACAAAAAAGTGGGAGGTACTGGCATATGAAAAAGAGAATAAAGGTACTGACGGCTCTGCTGTGTACAGCGGCTCTGCTGGCTGGTTGCGGAGGGGCTTCAGGAGATTCCGGAACCGAATCTGCTGCAGAAGATACCCAGAAGAAGGCAGATTCTGAGGGGACAGAGGCTGAGAGTGAAGAAGTTTCAGAGGTGACCATTGGCTTTTCTAGTGAGGGAGATTCCTTTGACCCGTGTACGGGATTCGGCTATACGGGCTCTCCTCTGTATTCAAATTTGGTAAAGGTCAATGGCGATGATCAGCTGGAAAACGATCTTGCCACAGAGTATAAGGTTAGTGAGGATGCTCTGACTTGGACCTTTCAAATTCGAGATGACGTAAAGTTCACCAACGGTGATCCACTGAAGGCATCAGATGTGGCCTTCACTTTCAATACTGCAAAGGAAAAGGCAACCTATATGGATTTGACCATGATGGAAAGCTGCAAGGCTTTGAACGATACTACTGTAGAGTTTAAGCTGACAAAACCCTGTGTGACTTTTATCTACACCATCGCGCAGATGGGAATTGTTCCTGAGAATGCCTACAGCGACCAGTTTGGCCTAGAGACCGATCAGATCATAGGCTCCGGTCCTTATAAGATGGCACAGTGGGACAAGGGCCAGCAGTTCATCCTAGAGGCGAACAAGGATTACTATGGAGAACAGCCGAAGATCAAGAAAGCCATCTTCCTGATTCAAGAGGAGGATGCCAGATTTGTCTCAGCGAAAGCAGGAGATCTGGATATCGCCCTGACCTCTGCGACCCTTGCCACGACAGAGATCGAGGGGATGCATGTGGAGGAGGTAGAGTCTGTGGACAACCGAGGAATTACGCTTCCCACAGTGCCGGATGAAAGAAAGACCACAGAGGATGGCTACAAAATTGGAAACAACATCACCTGCGATGTCAATGTGAGAAAGGCATTAAGCTACGGAATCGACCGGGAACAGATCATCGACGAGGCTTTGAATGGCTTTGCGAAGCCTGCCTACTCAGAGTGTGACGGACTGCCCTGGTGGAACGAGGAAAATGTGATTGAGACAGACGTGGATTACGCCAATGAGCTTTTAGAGAAGTCTGGTTGGAAGGATACCGACGGAGACGGAATTCGTGAGAAGGATGGGGAAAAGCTGGCATTTAATCTAATGTATTTTGCGGGAGATTCCATGCGTCAGGCGGTAGCCATGTCAGTGGCGAACCAGGCAAAGGAAAATATGGGCTTTGACATCACAGTGGAGGGTGTCAGTGCAGATGATACGGTCGTAAGAATGTTCTCAGAGCCGATGATTATGGGTTGGGGGTCTGACAGTCCTATGACTTCCTATATGCTGTATCACAGCAGTAATGCCGGTAAGACGGATTTCTACAATCCGGAATTCTACACCAGTGAGAAGACTGATGAGTATCTGGACAAGGCGATGAACTCCTTGAGCATCGAAGATTCCTATGAGTGGTGGCAGAAAGCACAGTGGGATGGGGAAACCGGTACTTCTATGAAGGGCGAGGCGCCCTGGGCCTACTATGTGAATATGACACATCTTTACTATGTAAGGGACGGACTGGATATCGGAAAACAGAGAATCCACGCCCATGGGCAGGCATGGCCGCTGATTGCCAATCTGGCGGAGTGGACCTGGGCGGAATAATTCCGAACACAGGAGGTTTTTAACCTTTGATTACTCCGGGCAGTGTTGTCCGGAGTAATCGTATGTTCTGTCATAGGAAAGATCTTGTCACGCTGAAGCGTGAAAGCTCTTTCCTATGACATAAATAATCCGCTAAGGACGCGCACGCCGCAATAAGGCGGTTCACTGCAAAGCGGTGTTGCGGTGGCGCGCAAAGTGGAACGAGTCCCTCAAAGATTGAGAAGAAAGGGAGTTAAAGTGGGCTTGCCCACTTTGTTCAAGCCAGAAAAAACGGCTTGTCTGATGGGATGATATTATAGAAAATATGAGGAGAAAAAAATGAAGAACAAGTATTATCTGAAATTTACAGGTAAGTATTTTCTCCGGGTGGTCACTCTTCTGATTGCGGTCAGCATCATTAGCTTTGTGCTGGTGAGCCTCTCGCCGGTGGACCCTGTTCAACAGTATGTGGGCTCCGTGCCAAATGTCAGTATGGAGCAAAGGGCGAAGATCGCGGAATATTGGGGATTGAACAAGCCGCCTGTAGAGCAGTTTTTGGCCTGGGGAAAATCCATCCTTCATGGAGATTTTGGAGTGTCACTGATCTACCGTAGGCCAGTTCTGGACATTATTCAGGAGAAATTTGCCACCTCCTTGGTATTAATGTTGACAGCCTGGGCATTTTCCGGAATTCTGGGCTTTGCTATAGGGTGCGCTATGGGGATTTTCAATGGCCGTTGGCTGGATAGAATTCTGAAAAAGATTTGTCTGATCATGTGCTCTATTCCTACTTTCTGGATTGGCATTGTGTTTTTGATGTTCTTTTCTGTGAAGCTGGGCTGGTTTCCCATGGGTATGAGTGTGCCAAAAGGGGTTCCAGCTGATGAAGTCACGATTCTTCAGAGAATCCATCATTTGATTTTGCCAGCGCTGACCCTGAGTTTCCTTTCCTTTGCCAATGTGGCGCTGCACACCAGAGAGAAGTTGGTAGATGTGTTGGAGAGTGATTTTGTTCTGTTCGCAAAGGCGCGGGGGGAATCTACTTGGAGTGTTTTAAAAAGACATGGATTAAGAAACATCATGCTTCCTGCGATTACCATGCAGTTTGGTTCCTTTAGTGAGCTGTTCGGTGGTTCTGTGTTGGCGGAGAATGTGTTCTCCTATCCGGGACTGGGGGCGGCGGCTTCCGCGGCGGGGATGGGTTCGGACATTCCGCTTCTGTTGGGAATCACACTATTTAGTGCGCTGTTTGTATTCGTGGGAAATATGCTGGCGAACATTATCTACGGAGTTGTAGATCCGCAGATCAGGGAGGGATATCACAATGAATCAAACAGGAGCTGAGGCAGCAGTTTTCCAGGCCGGAAAACGAAGGAGTTTTATGAACCGGAGAACGAAAACCATTGTGTTTGCGGTTCTCATTTTTCTGGTGCTTTTCGGTGTCTTTTTGGCGGGAAGGCTTTTAAGCGACGACCGGATCGCGGCGGATTTTTCACAGAAAGCCCTGAAGCCTTCTTTGGAGCATCCCTTTGGGACAGATATGTTGGGAAGAGACATGCTGGTGCGGACCATCAAAGGCCTCTCTGTGAGTATTGTGGTGGGAACTGTGGCGTCTTGCGTCAGTGCGGTGATTGCGCTGATTGTGGGTGTTGCGGCAGCTACCGGCTCCTCCTGGCTGGATCATTTTATTAACTGGGTGATCGACCTGGTAATGGGAATTCCCCACACGGTTCTGCTGATCTTGATTTCGTTCGCCTGCGGAAAAGGACTGAAGGGTGTACTGATCGGTGTGGCGGTGACCCACTGGACGGGATTGGCCCGTATCATTCGCAGCGAGGTGCTTCAGATACGTTCCCAGCAGTACATCGAGGTGTCCAAAAAGTTGGGACATTCTAGCTGGTGGATTACCGTTCACCATATCCTGCCTCACATGGTGCCGCAGTTTGTCATCGGATTGATTCTAATGTTTCCCCATGCAATTATGCATGAGTCAAGTTTGACGTTCTTAGGCTTTGGACTGCCCCCGGAGCAGCCGGCCATTGGAATTATTCTGTCAGAGTCCATGCAGTATCTGTCTACCGGAATGTGGTGGCTGGCATTTTTCCCGGGCCTGATGCTGGTCATTATTGTTCTTTTGTTTGACCGGCTAGGGGAGAACTTAAAGAAAATCATAGATCCCTACAGTGCTCATGAATAGGAGAGAGAAATGAGAAAAGACGTGATTTTATCAGTAAAAGATTTGTCGGTATCCTTCCGGATGTATGACAGAGGCCTGGAGCAGTATGATCTCCAGGTGATTTCCAACCTGACGCTGGATGTGCGCCCGGGAGAGATTGTGGCCATTGCAGGTTCTAGTGGTTCTGGAAAAAGTCTTTTGGCTCACGCTGTCATGGGTCTGCTTCCGGGGAACGCTACGATCTCAGGAGAGATTACCTATCAGGGAAAAGTGATTAATCAAAAGCAGAAGGAGCAGCTGAGGGGGAAAGAACTGGCTTTGGTACCTCAATCGGTGGCTTATCTGGACCCGTTGATGCGAGTGGATGTTCAAGTCAGGGGAGCAAAACCTGACCAGCAGATTGTGCAGGCACAAAAAGAAATTTTTCGGAGATTCCATCTGGATGAAAAGACGGAGAAGTTATACCCCTTTCAGCTTTCTGGAGGAATGGCAAGGCGTATTTTAGTCTCTACCGCAGTGCTTAGTGGCGCTCAGGTTATTATTGCCGATGAACCGACCCCGGGACTGGATTTGGAGATGGCCCTGGAGGCTTTGAAAATCTTTCGGGAGTTGGCCGATGAGGGGAAAGCCGTCATTTTGATTACCCATGACATTGATCTGGCTTTTCATATTGCGGACCGAATTGCTGTGTTCTATGCGGGAACCACCGTGGAGATGGCGGCGGCCCAGGATTTCATAAAAGGACCGAAGGCTCTGCGCCATCCTTATTCTAAGGCGCTGTGGGAAGCGCTTCCCCAGAATGGCTTTAAACCAATTCCAGGCTTCCAGCCCTATGCCAGAAATCTGCCCAAAGGCTGCCTGTTTTCCCCCAGATGTCCCCACAAGACGGCGGAGTGTGAGAAAATAATACCCATGACAGAGGTTCGTGGGGGATATGTGAGGTGTATACATGCAGATTGAAGCCAGAAACGTAAGTTTTCGCTATGGAGAGAAATCTCCGTGGATTTTAAAGGATGTGAGCTTAAAGGTGGAGGAAGGGGAGAGAGTTGGCCTGATAGGACCCAGCGGTTATGGAAAAAGCACTCTGGTAAAAATCTTGGCCGGATATTTAAGGCCTTTGGAGGGTGAAATACTCCTGGATGGAAAGCCACTTCCGGAGAAAGGTATCTCACCGGTGCAACTGATCTATCAGCACCCGGAGAAGGCCATCAATCCCAGATGGAAAATGAAGAAGGTGCTAGAGGAGTCCGGTATGTGCAGGGAGGAGGTTATGGATGCCCTGGGGATTGAGCGAGAGTGGCTGCAAAGATATCCCAGAGAACTGTCTGGCGGAGAATTACAGCGATTCTGTGTGGCCAGATCACTGTTTCATGGTACACATTTTCTCTTTGCAGATGAGATGAGCACGATGCTGGATGTGATTACTCAGGCACAGATTTGGAATCTGATGCTGAAGGAAGTGACACAGAGGCGGCTGGGACTTTTGATGGTGACCCACAACAGCAATCTGGCAAAGAGGGTCTGCACGCGGATGGTCGATTTATCTGAGATTAACCATAAAGAAGAGAGAACGTCCATGTAATTATTTATCATTTTTCTACAACCATAAAAAAGTAATATTCAGCAAGGAGGAAAAACTATGCATCTTGTACACGATGAGAACGGAAATTTAATCGTGCATGGCGATCACAATCATGAGGACCATCACGATCATACCCATCATCATGAGCCCAAAGATGAGAATCTAGCGGTGCTGACCTATATGCTACAGCACAACGAGCACCATGCGACGGAACTAGTACAGATGGCCGAGAAACTGGAGAAGGAGGGTTTTTCGGACACTGCGGCAGAGATCAGAGAAGGTGTGGAGAATTTTCACAAGGCAAACGCCCATCTGAAAAAGGCTTTGGAGGCATTAAATAAATAGGTAGAGAAGCGGGACGGCTTGAGTATGGCCGTCCTTGTTTCTGCAATGAGGAATTTCACCGCAAAGCAGTGTTGTGACGGCGTGCAAAGTGGGATGTGCTCCTCAAAGATTGAGGAGAAGAGGAGTTGAAGTGGACTTGTCTACCTTGTTTCTTTTTCAGGAAATATTCAGGAAATATCCCCCATGGGGGCTTATAAAAAGCTGTGTGGAATAATATAATGAATATGTTTTGAAAATGTAAATTATGTATTTAGAAATGAGGTTTCGAAATGAATATAGGTTTGAACAGACAGATGAGATTTGAAGATGTACAGGAAGCTTCCATGAATAATTATTGGAATGAACGTTCTTCTAGCTACAGTGAGATGAATATGCGGCAGTTTTATAGTGAACAAAAGAATACCTGGGAATGGATGATTTTCTCTCGGGTGAAAGAAGACAGGCCATTGAATGTACTGGATATTGGGACGGGACCAGGATTTTTTGCTATTTTGGCCGCCCTTCGTGGACACAAGGTGACAGCGGTGGACATGAATGGAAAGATGCTTGTGAATGCGAGAAAAAATGCCAGGAGGGCTGGTGTGCAGGTGAATTTTCAGCAGGTGGGGCACGAACTTCCATTTCCAGAAAAAAGCTTTGATTTAATTCTATCTAGGGATGTGACCTGGACATTGACGGAGCCGGAGAAGCAGCTGAGGACTTGGGTTAGAATTCTAAAGGAAGAGGGGACCCTGCTTTATTTTGATGCGGAATGGAATTTTCATTTGAGAAACCAGGAGTGTTTTGACAAGTGGCAAGAGGCCAAGAAAGCGATGGAAGAAAAAGGACTGGAATTCTATTCAAAGGCAGAAGAGTTAGATCAGATTGCAGCCACGTTGCCGATGACCTACCGGAAACGCCCAGAGTGGGATGCTCAGTTTTGGAGAGGAGAAAAAATGCAGTGCAGTGTTCATGAGAATCTAAATTCTGTCATTTTTAATGAGGAAGAACAGCTGCGTTATCAGCTGCACCCGGTATTTCTGGTGGAAGTAAGGAGGTAGGTATGGAGCGAGCTAAGACAGTGGGCTATAAGCTTCTTATGCAGTTACTCCATTTCGCGATAGTGCTGATCGGAATTTCTTTTCTGACCTTTTCCATTATGTTTTTATCTCCCAGAAATCCAGCAGAGCTATGGTTGGCCGGCTCAGACGGCAATCTGGGAACGATCTCTGAGGAAGCCATTGAGAGGCAGGAGCATATTATGGGCTTGGACAGACCTTTTCTGGTACAATATGGTACCTGGCTAGGCAAAGCGCTGCAAGGAGACCTGGGAACTTCTTTTACCTACAATACACCAGTGACAGAGGAGATTGGAAAGCATATGGAGCCTACCCTTTGGATGACGGCTATTACCTTGTCTGTTTCCATCCTTTTGGCAGTTCCGTTGGGAATTTTGTGTGCGGTGTATAAGGACCGGCTGTTGGATAACGTGATGAGGGGCTTTTCCTTTTTCGGAATCTCTCTTCCTTCTTTTTTAGTATCTATTATTTTCCTGTGGTTTTTTTGTATTAAGCTGGGATGGCTGCCAGTGGTGTCAGAAGGGGGAGTAAAGGGAGTCATCTTGCCATCGGCAGTGTTGATTTTACAGTTTGTGGCGAAGATGACCCGGCAGATTCGAGCAATCGTCCTGGAGCAGCTGGAGCAGCCCTACGTGGACGGAGCGGTGATTCGGGGCGTGAAGTATCGAAATATTTTATTTTCTCATGTTCTAAAGAACAGTGCGGCGCCAATTTTGACCTGTATCAGCATTTACGTAGGATTAGCTTTCGGCGGTTCCACCGTGATTGAGGGGATTTTTTCCGTGGACGGTCTGGGAAGAATGGTCGTCAGTGCTGTGGCTCGTCTTGACATCTATGTAATTCAGGGCTTTGTACTTTGGGTGGCGTTGATCTATTTGGGAGTTAATTTCCTCGTGGATATTCTGTCGGCTGTGATTGATCCGAGAATCAAATATAATCAGGAGACAGGAGGGAAAAGCTAATGGGGAAAAAGAAAAATACAAAGAAGAATTGGTCTTTCCATATTTTAGTAGGGATGATAGTGCTGCTGTTTTTGATTGCAATTCTTGCGCCAGTTCTCGCACCAAACGATCCTTATAGTACAGATTTAACGGTGGCACAGATTGGTCCATGTAGTCAATATCCATTGGGAACGGACAATCTGGGCCGCTGTATGCTGTCGAGAGTTTTGTATGGGGCGAGAATCTCCATATTTTCTAGTCTGCTGATTACGTTTTTCGTATTTTGTATCGGTGTGACCATTGGCTCCTTGTGTGGGTATTTCGGCGGGGCTGTGGATGCGGTTCTCAACAAGATTATTACAATCATGCAGGCTTTTCCTCAGATTGTCCTAGCGATTGCGATTACTGGAATCCTGGGAATCGGAATTCGCAACACGATTATTGCTCTATGCATGGTGTTGTGGGTGGACTATGCGAGACTGTCCAGGAGTTTTGTGTATTCTATTAAGGGGAGGACTTTCATTAAGGCAGCTAGAATCTGCGGAGAATCCCACCTGCGAATTCTTTTCAGAAGGATTGTACCGAATATTGTCTATCCGCTGATCGTGAATGCCAGTCTGGGAATTGCCTCGACGATTATGGAGATCGCTGCGCTTTCCTATCTAGGAGTTGGTGTGGAAGAACCTCAGGCTGAGTGGGGTGCGATGATTAATCTGGGAAGAAATTATATACAGACAGATCTGAAGATGGTATTGATTCCGGGAGTGGCGATTTTTGTGACGGCGGCTGTATTCAATCTGTTCGGGGAAAAACTAAGAGATAGAGTAAGGTAGGAGGAAGAATAAAATGAAAAAAAGATTTGCGGTTTTGTTGGCAATGACACTTGCGGCCACGACACTTTTTGCAGGCTGCGGAGGTTCCGAGGAAGAAAAAGCTGGTCAGAAAGCCGATACCGAAGAAAAGAGTAGCGATACCGCAGGAGACAATATTGTGGTGGTGGCGGATACTCAGGCTTCTACGAGCCTGGACTTAGCGCAGAGCTGGGACAGCTGGTACACGACTCGTTGGGGAATCACAGAAACTTTATATATGTTGGATGAGAATCTAGAGCCGTATCCATGGCTGGCAGAAAGCTGTGAGATGAAGGATGATACCACCTGGGTGATTACTCTGCGTGATGATGTCACCTTCCAAAACGGCAACAAGTTGACAGCGGAAAGCGTGAAAAAATGCTGGGAGAGGACAGCCGGAATCAACGCCAGATTTAACGAAGTCTTGTATATTGATAAGATGACAGCCGATGGACAGACTCTGACGGTGACTACGACCAAAAAGGTTCCGGCTTTTTTGAATGGCCTGTGTGAACCTCTGACCGGCATCATTGATGTGAGTGCGAAGGAGGACCTAGCTGTCAGCCCTGTAGGCACCGGTCCGTTCAAGGCAGTGAGCTACGATGTGAAATCCAAGTGCGTCGTGGAAAAGTACGCGGATTACTGGGGCGGTGAGCCGAAAGCGGATGGAGCGCAGATTAACATCATCGGGGATACTAGTACCCTAGCGATGGCGCAGCAAAATGGAGAAAGCGATGTTTCTGTGAGTATGCCGGGTTCTAGCATGGAGCTGTTCTCTGACAAAAGTAAATACAAGGTGGACGGTGTTCCAGGCTCTAGAGGTCAGATTATCTATTTTAATTATGACAATGAGGTTTTGCAGCAGTTGGAGGTGCGACAGGCTATTAGCATGGCGATTGACAAGGAGAGTTATGCTTCTGTGATTAATAAAGACGCATCGGTATCCACGATTGGACTGTATCCAGACTTTATGGCTTATGGAGCTTCTAAAGGAGAAGGGTATGAGTATGACCTAGAGGGAGCTCAGAAGCTGCTGGAGGATGCGGGAATCAAAGATAGCGACGGTGATGGCATTCGTGAGTACAATGGCGAAAACATTTCTTTGAGGCTGGTGACTTACAGTACGAAGGCGGAGCTTCCGATGTTCTGTAATGAGCTTAGTTCTTCCGCAAAAAAAATTGGGCTTGATATCCAGGTGGAGGTGTACGAATCGGTTGTAGAGCAGCAGGAAAGCGGGGACTTTGATTTGATGATGATTAGCAGCACCATGTGCCCTACCGGTGATCCGCAGTACTTTGCAGATATCACACTGAAATCAGGAGGTAGTGGCAACTACGGCGGATATTCCAATGAGAAAGTGGATGAACTTATTGAAAAACTGGATGTGGAGACGGATGAGAATCGGAGGACAGAGTTGGCGAAGGAAATTCAAAAAGAGGTGCTGGCGGACGCAGGATATGTTGTGATCGGACATGCGAAGTATTACTATGTCATGGGTGCAGATGTGAAGGGATTAAAGACCAACCCGTCTGAATACTATCTACTCAATAAAGATGTGTATGTGGAAAACTGATTTCCAAAGAGGAAAGCTACATGGTACAATCTGAAAATATATTAAAAGTAGAGAATTTATATGTATCTTATGACAATGTAAATATTGTGAGAAACATCAGCTTTGATTTGAAGAAACAGGAATTTCTGGGAATCGTGGGTGAGAGCGGCTGTGGAAAGACGACGCTGCTGCGTGCACTGATGATGCTGAAGCGCAGAGGGAATTCCATGAAAGGAAGGCTTCTTTTTCAGGGGAAAGACTTGACTAAATTCAGTGAGGAGGAGCTGAGAATTCTCCGGGGAGAGGGCATCTCAATGATTCCCCAGAATGCGTTTGCGGCGATGGATAGCACAAAGACGATTTCTTCTTTTTTCCATGAGACGGTTCAGATGCACAGCTCCCAGAAGGTTGCGCGCAAAGACAGCGATAGACTGGCGTCAGATCTGATGAAGAAGCTGCTACTTCAGGATACAGAGAGAATCTTGAAATCCTATCCCTTTGAGTTAAGCGGAGGGATGTGCCAGAGGGTCATGATTGCAGCTGCGATGCTGAACAGTCCTAAGCTGATTTTGGGAGATGAACCCACCAGTGCGTTGGATGTCACCAGCCAGCTTCAGGTGATCCGCGAATTGGAGTTGCTAAAGAGAGAGTATGATATTTCCATGATTATGATCTCTCACAATGTGGGAGTGATTTCTAGGATTGCAGATACCATAGCGATTATGTATGGAGGACGGATGGTAGAGTATGGAACACGTGACGATATCATAAAGGATTCCGTGCATCCTTATACGAAAGCTCTGCTGGCTGCGGTTCCGGACCGAGAAGGAAATATCTCGAAAGGGCTTCCTGGTCTTCCACCTGTGTTTGAGGAAGGCATGTCTTCTTGTCCTTTTGCGCCCAGGTGTGCTTACTGTCAGAAACGATGCGAAACGCAGCTTCCTGAAGATGTGACACTGGGAGGCAGACACAGAGTACAGTGTTTTAGAGCAAAGGAGCTGCAAAATGGAACTGCTTAAAGTGGAAAATCTGACGAAGAAATTTAAGAAGAAGGGAATTTTATTTCCAGCGGTGAGTCAGGTGAGTTTTACGTTGGAAAAAGGAGAGTGCCTGGGAATTGTGGGAGAGAGTGGCTGCGGCAAAAGCACGACAGCGAATATGATTGCACGTCTGCAAAAAGAAGATGAAGGAGAAATCTATTTTGAAGACAGGAAGATCAGTGGCGGTATGCTGCTGAAACCTGTGGGAAAAGGACTGCAGATGATTTTTCAGAATCCTCAGGACTCCTTTGATCCCAGAGACAGTGTGATAGAAGGGATTATGCAGGGTGCAGCGGCATATGGAATTTATAGCCGCAAGGAATTAACGGAAAAAGCCTTGGAGCTTTTCTCTTATGTGGGCTTGAAGGAAGAGTATCAGAATCGAAAGATCAGACAGCTAAGCGGCGGAGAATGCCAAAGAGCGGCGATAGCGCGCGCTCTGATCTGCGAGCCGAAGCTATTGATTTGTGACGAGGCTACCAGTGCCTTAGATGTGTTGGTTCAAGCTCAGATCATTGATCTCCTAAAGAGACTGAAGGAGGAAAAAGGGATGTCCATGCTGTTTATCACACATGATTTACCGCTGGCTGCTGCTTTTTGTGACCGGGTAGCGGTGATGCATCAGGGAAGAATCATTGAGATTGGCGCATCTAGAGAGGTTTTGAAAAATCCTAGACAGGAAGAGACACAAAAGTTATTGCAGGCTGTGCTGACGATTTGAGGGAAAATAGAAGAGAATTTCTGGATGATGTCAGAAAAATCCCCTGGGGTGGCTTGTGAAGGAGAAAGTCTCCTGTTATGATAAACATATCTCATTATTGTGGTTTCCACGAGAAAGCGTTTGGAAGCTCTGCGATAATAGGAACCGGAGTTCAAGAGGCTGAGAAATCAGGGAGGGTATGTATGAGATATGATTATAAGCAAAAAGAGACAAATGGTGCGCCGGTTACGCTGACAGACTGCGTGCGAGTTTTGGATGAGTGCAGCGTACAGAATATGAATTACCTGAGAGAACTGATAAAGTTGTCAGAAAAATGTGGTTTGGATGAAATGACCGGATATTTGAGAAAAAGTATGAATGAAATGGAACGGAGTGTACTGTGGATGCGGGCGGCAGCTTCCTTTTTGGAGGGAATCTGAGTGTGGAAAGTAAATTTTGTGATAAGGAGACGTAGATGTCAGAAAAAGAAGAGATGTGGCTGACCAGGTGTATTGAATTTCACGGCCATGAGTGTGGCGGACTCTGGATTGGATTTAAAGCGGCTTTGTATGTGAGAAAGTTGTTGGATGTAGAGCATTCTTCGGATGAAGAATTGGTGTGCGTGGCAGAAAACGATGCCTGTGGAGTGGACGCAATTCAAGTTATGCTAGGTTGCAGTGTAGGAAAAGGAAATCTTTTGTTTAAACTTAGAGGAAAGCAGGCCTTCAATTTTTATTGGAGAGATGGTCGAAGAGCAGTGCGTTTGCTGTTGAAGGAGACCATGTCTATGGGCAGAGAGGAAAAATTGGAATATTTGAAAAAGACTCCGCCGGAGGAGCTATTTTCGGTGGAAGAGCTTCACGATACACCGCCCTCTGAGGCCAGAATTTTTTCGTCTGTGAAATGTGACGGCTGCAAAGAGCTGACGGCGGAGAACATGCTTCGTCTACAGAACGGGAAGAAGCTTTGTCTGGATTGTTATCGGCCATACACAAGATTTATCCTATAGCAAAATGGTTCTCAGATTTTTTCTGGGAACCATTTTTATGATGGGATTTCACAACATGGATATCCCCCCACGGGGCTTGTTGACATTTCTGCATTTTGATAAGATATTGTCAGTCAAAAGCTGCGAAAGCGAGGAAAGTGAGATCGGCAGGGGTAACCTAGTGAAATGGGAGGAGTGGGATATAATGAATGTGAATGTATTTCTGTTTGATGATTTCAATTCAATGGATGTGTTTGGGCCTGTGGAGGTCTTTGGAAAACTGCCAGAGCATTTTCATATAAATTACTGGTCTGTGAGTGGAAACATCATAAACAGCAGCCAGGGAGCAAAACTCTGGACAGAGCCTGTGGATGAAGAGATGGAAAATGGAATTCTGCTAATCCCGGGTGGAAGAGGCGCTCGCCGGGTGATTCATCATGAGAGGGAGACCATTGAACTGCTACAGAAGCTGGTGAGCAATGCAGATACCTGCCTGATGGTTGCAGATGGCTCTGGGTTTCTGGCCCAGACCGGGGTACTGTACCGGCGCAATATAGCGGAGTACAAAATGAATGAAAACTGGAAACGGATGTTTACAGCGGCGGTCTATTGGATACCTAATGTTTCCTGGGTGGCCGATGGAAAGTTTTATTCTTCTTCCAGCTCTTTGTATGGAATTGATATGGCTCTTGGGGTTGTGGCAGATCTGATAGATATCGATGCAGCCAATAAGGCAGCGGAGGCAATGGGCTATACATGGAAGCAGGAATTGGGATTTTTTTAAAAAATATCCCCCAGGGGAGCTTGTGAAGAAGTTAACGATGTGCTAAATTATATATAAGTCAACTTCCTATCAGATGAATTCACCCAATTAGATAAACCTCCAGCTATCCTTATATTATCTATTTCAAACTCTGATAGCAGACTTAAAAAGGGCTTCGGCATATTTGTGTCGGAGTCCTTTTGCAGCACGGAAATCGTCAAACAAAGTGTCGTAGGAAATATATTGACATCTATCTATATAATGTTATAATACACATATAGATCAATGTCGATAAGAAAGAGGAAGAATGAATGGAGAATAATTATGAGGAGTATGCGTCTGTGTTTAAGGCGTTATCCGATGTGACTCGATTAAAGATTGTAAAGATGCTTGAAAGTGGAGAAATGTGCGCCTGTAAGATATTAGATGGATTTCATATCACACAGCCTACTTTGTCCTATCACATGAAAATTTTAACAGAGTGCGGTTTAGTGACAGGAGTTAGAAACGGGGCATGGATGAGATATACTTTAAACTATGAAAAACTGGAACAAATAAAGGCTTTTTGGGACACATTTGGGTAAAGAAAATTTTATTTTGAGAGCAACCTAAAAAACACATCTTTCGGATGTGATTTTTTAGAAATATGATATAGATAATCGTAAATGTGATAGAAAAAAATCTATATAAATACAATAGAGAAATATGAAACATATACAGCTATTTCTAAATGCTTTTGGAAAGGTGAATATTTATGGAAAAGGAAGAGATAAAAACACAGATTGCAGTTTTAGGCGGTGGTCCTGCAGGCTATATCGCAGCAATCCGCGCAAGACAGCTAGGCGCCAAGGTCATCCTTGTAGAAAGGGAGAAGTTGGGAGGCGTTTGTATGAATGCAGGGTGTATTCCTACAAAGGCGCTGCTTGAGAGCGCGAAAATGACCCAGCATATAAAAAAGGCGAGAGAATTTGGGATAGAAGCAAGTCTTGATACGATTGATTGGGGGACTGCAGTGGAGCGAAAAAACAGGATCGTAAAAAATTTAAACATAGGGTTGGAAAGCCTGCTGCAAAAAAATGGAATTTCTGTTTTGAAAGGAAAAGGAATTGTGACTGCGCTCCATGAGATTCAGGTAGAAACCAAAGAAGGAAATATTCAAGTGACGTGTGAGAAGATGATTCTTGCGTCAGGCAGCAGACCTTTCATACCGGAGATTCCGGGAATCCATTTAAAGGGTGTGATTACAAGCACAGAAGCATTAAATCTATCACAGATACCTGAAAGCATGGCGATCCTGGGAGCCGGTGTGATAGGCGTGGAATTTGCCACGTGCTTTGCAGCGTTAGGGACAAAAGTTACTTTACTTGAAAAACAGAAGGAGTTTTTGCCGGAAACAGGAGAGGAAGCGCCAAAGGAGATTTTGAAACATTTAAAGAGGCTGGGAATAGGGTTCCGCTTCCAGAGCCAGATCATAAAGATTGAGAAAGGAGATCAGGGACTGTCGATTACCTATGACACAGGAGAGAAAAAGGAGCAGCTTTCTTGTGAGGTGATTCTGGTCGCAGCTGGGAGGAGGTTAAACCTGGAAGACTTTACCCAGCTCTCTTTGAAAACAAAAAATCATGCAGTCTGCGTGGATGAATTTATGCAGACCAGCGAAAAAGACGTGTATGCAGCCGGGGATATTACCGGAGGTCCGCTGTTGGCGCATTTTGCGTATGCCCAGGGCAGGGTGGCGGCAGAGAATGCCCTTGGAAAAAAGAGTACACTTGATCCCATGACAGTGTCTTCCTGTATTTATACCATCCCTGAATTTGCCCGTGTAGGACTTACGGAAGAAGAGGCGTTGGCAAAAGGAGTTCCAATCAAAAAAGGATATTTTTCTTTCCGACAGAATGGAAGGGCGCTGACTTTAGGGAAGAGGGAAGGCTATGTTAAAATCTTGTTGAATGAAAAGGAGGAGGTAATTGGAGGAGAAATTTTGGGGACGGATGCTTCTGAAATGATAACAGAGATCAGCATGGCGGTTGCCGCAAAAATAAAGGCGGAGTTTTTGGCGGATATGATCTATCCCCACCCTACACTGAACGAAGCCGTATGGGAGGCGTACCGGGATGCCATCGGAAGTTCCATACATAAGGGCTGAGCCAAAAAGACAAGAATAGGAGGATGTGATATATGGAAAAGAAATATGGTTTTGTTATGTGCGTCTGTACCGGAAAATGTCCGGGGTTTCAGGCCATGGATATTTGGGACTTTATTAACCAGGTAAGGGTGGAGCTTCCGGTTGAGTATGGCTTCATCCATCCGCAGCTTTGCGAGGAAGATGGGGACCGTTTTTGGGCAGACTTTTTAAAAGCGAACCGTAAAGTAATCATCGGAGCCTGCGCTCCTAATATGCAGAAAAAAATGTTCCGTCAGGCGTTTAAGGACGCTGGAATGGATATGGAAAAGGATTGCGTGATGCTGGACATCCGGGATATGACCAATGAGAAAGCCTTTGAGAAAGTAAAGGCGGCATTGATCGAACTGGGATATGAGGAGGAACTGTGATGAGCGAGAATACCTTTATGGGAGTACCGAGAGAAAAAATTGACTGGTGTCCTACAATTGATTATAGTAAATGCAATTACTGTATGGAGTGCGTGAAATTTTGTCCACATCATGTCTTTGAAACAGTGGAAGGGGCGGAAAAAAAGCTGATCGTGAAAAGTCCTTATAATTGTGTGGTTTTTTGCAGAGCTTGTGGAAAAACCTGCGGATTGGACGCCCTTTCCTTCCCGGATAAAGGGAAAACCACAAAACAGATCAAAGCAGTGCGTAAGGAGGGGGAGAAGAATGAGTAAAGGCTATGCAGTCTTTCCATGCAATGGATTAGATAAATGTGCAGGCTGTATCACCCACGAAATGGCGGTGGAATTGTCAAGGGAACCGGAAAATGAAGTCGTATGTCCGGTTGTTTATAGGATTGCTAAGGCGAGGTATCAGAAGGTACTTGAGGAGAAAAAACTTCTCGTGCTTGACGGGTGCGCCACAAGGTGCGCCAGCAAGCTGGCTACGGAAAAGAGCCTGCGGATTGATGAAAAGCTCAACATCAGCGAGGAGGCAAAGAAGAGAGGCTATTCATTAGACACTTCTTTAGAGATAGGAGAAAAAGAGCGAAGGCTGATTTCTGAACTTTTAGGGCAGTTAAAGGAAGGGAAAGAAAAAACTGGAACAGCGGGAACGCTGATGGACTTTCCGGAAGATCTGGAATATGAAACCTATAAAAAGGATAAATTTGTGTTCCGGGTTCCTATCGCGCCGGAGTTTTACTTCAACGAAAATGATGTGTGGGCTTATGTATCTGGAAACCATGCGCGGATTGGGGTAGCAGATTTCGTACAAAAAAGTCTTTCCGATATTATGTTCTTTACGCCGCCTTCCCTAGGGATAGAAATAGAACAATTTGACGAGGCAGGAACCGTGGAATCCGGGAAAGCGGTTTTTGAAGTGATCTGCCCGGTCAGCGGAGTAGTCACGTCCGTAAATGAGAAACTGGTCAATGAACCGGAATTGATCAATCAGGACCCCTATGGGGAAGGGTGGATTGCGGAATTGGAGCTGACAAATTTTGAGGAGGACAGAAGTCTTTTATATGAATTTGAGGAATATTTTCCAATTATGAAACGAAAGGTGGAGGAATTTCATGTCTGAAAAAATAAAGGTAATTGCCTGCAGCGGAATCGGAAAGGTATTCGGACTCATGGCAAGGGAGGCAGCGTTGGAAGCAGCGGAAAGGGAGCCTGAATTGGCAGAAAATGTGTGTCTGGCGCACCTTGTAACGGGAAAAGAAGCAGCGGAAAAAAAGGTAAAGGGTTGTTCCTGTATTACTATTGACGGTTGTCCGGCGCTTTGTTCCGCAAAAAGTGTGGAGGAAGCCGGAGGAGTTGTAAAAGCGAAATTCCGGTCTGTGGATATTATGAGAAAGCATCGGGGAAAGGATGCCGGAACCGGCTCAGTACTAACAGAAGATGGCTGGCGGATCACTGGCGAGCTGGCGGAAATGGTTACGGATGAAGTGAGAAAAATGGCAGAGGAGGAGAAGGAGAATGTCTGAGATACTGGTTGGCGTTCTCTCCTGCAGCGGAGAGGAATATCTGGGAGGAACCCTGGCAAGGATGGCGACGAGGAAAGTCATGGAAGAATTAAGACCTGGAAAAGTAGTGACCCTGTGCCTGCCCCTTTACATAGCGGGAGGGGAGGAGGAACGGAGATTTGCGGAAGAATATCCGGTGATCGCAGTGGACGGCTGTAAAGAGGGCTGCGCAAAATGCGCCACAGAGAAATACAGCGGGCAGGTAAAGGACCAGCTTATCATCGCCGAGCTTATAGGAGAGACAACCGCGCTTTCCAAGACAGTTTCCATGAAAAAGCTGACAAAAGAACATGAAAAAATGGCCTGCCGAATTGCAGAAGAAATCTGCAAAAAGGTGGATAGAATTCTAGAGGAATATCAATAACCTGCATAAAGTGGGAAGCTGGCCAAGGAGCTTCCCACAGTTTGGCAGAAAGGAGCCTTTCTTGATCCAGATCAACAACTCATCAACAAATCCCTTTTTAAATTTAGCTTTGGAAGAATATTTATTGAAACAGAAGGATTTAAAGGAGAAAATCCTGATTTTATGGAGAAACGAGCCTGCGGTGGTGATTGGAAAAAACCAGAACGCTTACGGGGAAATCAACCTTCCATTTGTCGAGAAAAATCAAATTCATGTGGTAAGGAGAATGTCGGGCGGAGGAGCCGTGTACCATGACTTGGGAAACCTAAATTTTACGATCTTGGAGCAGGAAGATCATAGGCAGAACCAGATGCGTGTTTTTTCGGCGCCTATCATACGGTGCCTTCGGAAATACGGGATCAGAGCGGAATTTAGCGGAAGAAACGATATTCTTGTGGAAGGGGAAAAAGTATCGGGAAGTGCCCAGTATTTTTGGAAAAATCGGGTGCTCTGCCATGGCACGCTGTTGTATGCGACAGATTTAAAGAAGCTGTCTAACTCTCTGAAAGTAGACAAAAGAAAGATAAGAGCTAAGGGAATTGCTTCGGTGAGAAGCCGAATCGAAAATATAGAAACGTTCATGGCAAAAAAAATATCCTTGGAGGAGTTTGCCGAAGTCCTGGCCGAGACTTTTTTTGAAGAAGTCGGGGAGAAAAGATGCGTGGTGGACTTATCAGAAAAGGATCACGAAAAGATCGCCGCCCTAAAAAAAGCAAAATACGAAACCTGGCAATGGAATTTTGGACAGTCTCCGGCAATCGACCAGGTACGGGAGGAGCGCGTCAGAGCAGGGCAGATAGCTGTCGCCGTGAAAGCTGAGGGAGGAATCATAAAGAGCTTTAAAATCACGGGGGATTTTTTTGAGCGAAATCCCATAGAGGTGCTAGAAGAAAGGCTGACAGGACAAAGATTTGAGAAAAAAGAAATAGAAGCCGTGCTGAGAACTATTCCGGTATCCGAATATATCTTTGATCTGTCCAATGAAGAATTGATTCAGATTTTGTTTTCATAAACATGGGACAGGGAACGTTCAGGAAAGGAGGAGACTATGATAGGGAAAGAATTAAAAAGAAAAGGCGTATATCTGGACAATGCCGCAAACCAAGACTGTTCCATTGCCGAAAGCCGGGAG
The DNA here is from genome assembly GCF_034356035.1 of Blautia hydrogenotrophica DSM 10507. Classification (NCBI taxonomy): domain Bacteria; kingdom Bacillati; phylum Bacillota; class Clostridia; order Lachnospirales; family Lachnospiraceae; genus Blautia; species Blautia hydrogenotrophica. Next base: position 1,924,772 of record NZ_CP136423.1, on the reverse strand, counting down.
ATATTGTTTTTACAATGAATGTCACGGAAGCGTTGAATTTAGCTTTATAAGAGATTTTAATGGAAGGAGATCATGTTATTACCAGCAGCATTGAACATAATGCGGTATGGAGATGCCTGAAAACCCTGGAACGAGGCAGGGGGAATTGAATTTTCAACTGTAAAAGCTGATTCTAAAGGGAATACAAAGAGTAAAGATGCAGAAAACGAGATCAGGGAGAATACAAAACTGGCGCTGATCCAATATACCATAGACCGTTTAAGTAAAATAGAAGGCGTTATGGTATATGGAAATGAAAATGCAGAAAATCGCACAGGCACTGTTGCCTTTAATCTGTCTGGTGTATTACCGGAACGGATAGGAAACTGGTTGGATCAGGAATATAACATTGCGGTGCAGACAGATTTGCAGTGGCGTTTGCAGGGAAACTTTTAGTAGGCAATGTAAAATTGAACAGATGTGAAATGCTTTCAAAAGAAAAAGGAATATTTCAGCGAAAAGGATCAATCTATTTTATAGAAGAGGGGCCATGTGGAGAGTAATCGGATTGCACAGCTCAAAAGTCTATTTGCCCTGATGGTGATATTTTTTTCATAAAATTCACATTTGAAGTGTTTTTCCATATGCTAAGAAAAAAAGGATTCTTTTATAATGGTCTATTCTTCTTACCAAAAAATAATCGGAACAATTCAGAGTATTCGAAGCGGAAATTCCTGCTGCACCCAGATGATATCAGTGAGGACGGAATCAGAAATGGTGGATTTTGTTGTGTCTCAGGATACAGAGGTGATTGATAATGTCAGGTTGAGAAGAGGTATGAGAATTGCAGCTTTCTATGATACGAATCTTCCGGCACCTGCGGTCTTTCCACCGCAGTATCAGGCAGAGTTAATTACGTCTTTGCGCAGAAACCAGGAAGTGACATTGAAATACTTTGATGAGAATCTCACGGCAGAGGACGATTCCTTGAAATTGAATCTGTCTCCACTCACGAATATTGAGACTAGGAATGGGCAACGCTTCTTTTGCAGTCCCGGAAATGCAGATCTGTTGGTCTATTATACGAATACTACTTACAGTCTTCCGCCTCAGACGACTCCCCAGAGAATCATCGTGATGTGCCCTATAGAGTGAAGCAAAGATGAACATAGGGGAGGATGTACCCTGTCTTAGCGGTCAATTTCTGAAAAGGAACATATGATATACCAGGATGCGAGACAGAGAGGATATTCGTATGTGCACAGCGATAGTTTTCACAGGGAAAAAAGGAGAAGCTTTTTTTGGCAGAACCATGGATTTTTCTTATCCGCTTCATCCGCAGCTATTTGCAGTCTCAGCGGGGTACCAGTGGAAGGGCAGCCTGGGACAGAAAATGAGCAGTGAGATAGGATTTCTTGCTATCGGGCAGGAGTTTGAGAATCTGCGAATTTTAGTGGATGGAGTGAATGAGAAGGGAGTGGCGGGAGCCGCTTTGTATTTTGCAGGGTATGCAGATTTTGAGAAGACGGCACCAAAGGACGGCAAAAAAACGATACGAGGGTCTTTGGATGTACTGCCGGATATTTTAGGAAATTGTAGCTGTCTCGAAGAAGTAGAGGACAGAGCGAGAAAGCTTGCAATTGTGGGAGCGGCGGACCCGGTTACAGGAATGGTGGCTCCGCTACATTGGATGTTTACAGATAGAACCGGGAGAAGCCTGGTGATGGAAAAGACAGTCTGGGGACTGGACTTGTATGAGAACCCCGTGGGAGTGTTGGCCAACAGTCCTGATTTTCCCTGGCAATTGACAAATTTGAGAAACTATACCGGTGTGACTTCTACACAGAAGGAAGAGGCTGAATGGGATTTTCTGAAGCTGGTTCCCTTTGGCCAGGGAGCGGGGACGTTTTCTCTACCAGGTGGGTATACCTCCCCAGCACGCTTTGTGAGGACTGTGTTTTTGAAGACTCACGTAAAAATACCGGACAGCAGACAAAAAATAGTACCGGAATGCTTTCACATTATGGAAAGCGTATCAATACCGAAAGGAACGGTGATGACAGCTAGAGGAACTGCGGATTATACGCAGTATACGGCATTTATGGATTTGCAAAGCGGGGATTACTACGTGAAAACCTATGATAACTATCAGTTGTTGAAGGTTCGGATGTGTGAACATCTGCCTAAAGACGGCACCTATCAAAAATTAGGGGATTTGGAAATTCCCATGGAATACGCATCTATGTAAAAAATTTTAATACGAAACAGCTCTCGCCCCTCAATCCTGAGGGGCGAGAGAGTTAAATGGGATTTCCCATTAGGTGTTAAGTTTATGAATTCAAGGAAGCTACCAAGGCATCCTTTAACTGGGAGAGACTATCTCTAGAATCTTTCTTAAGCGCAGATTTAACTGTTGCGACAGGTTCCAGAATGGTCATGTTTTTCATTCCTTCCAGCAGAGTTCTCATGGATTTGCCTGCAGAAGGAGCCCAGGTGCCGTTTTCAATCAGTCCGACAGTACGATTCTGAATATTCAAAGCAGCCATGTCGTGGAGCAGATTCAGCATCGCAGGGTAGATACCGGCATTATAAGTAGGAGAAGCCAGGACTAGATGACTGCTGCGGAAGATCTCAGAGATCAGCACAGACACGTGGGTACTGGAAGCGTCGTAGACGCGGATATTTTTTACGCCTGCTTCAGCTAGCTGGGCAGCCAGAACGTTCACAGCGTTTTCTGTGTCCCCGTACATGGAGCCGTAGATGAGAACGACGGATTTATCTTCCGGTTCGTAAGTACTCCAATGGTTGTATTTATCCAGGATATAGGCCAGATCAGTTCTCCAGACAGGTCCATGCAGCGGGCAGATGGTCTGGATATCCAGGGCAGATAACTTTTTCAGAGCTGCCTGTACCTGAGAACCATATTTGCCGACGATGTTACTGTAGTAACGGCGGGCATCGTCCAGCCAGTCGCGGTCAAAGTTCACCTCATCGTTGAACAGAATTCCGTCTAGAGCGCCGAAGCTGCCGAAAGCATCCGCAGCGAAGAGGATTTTCTCTGTCTCCTCGTAAGATACCATGACTTCAGGCCAATGTACCATTGGGGCAAAGAAAAAGTTCAGGGTGTGGCGTCCAAGTTCCAGCTTGTCTCCTTCTTTTACAGTGATGGTGCGACCTTCCAACTCCATATCATAGAATTGGCGAATAAAGTTAAGAGTTTTGGCGTTCCCGATGACTTTCATCTCGGGGAAACGGAACATAAGCTCCTCTATATTTGCGCAATGATCCGGCTCCATGTGATTGACAATTAGGTAATCCAGACTTCTGCCATCTAATGTGTGGTAGATGTTTTCCAGAAACTGGCGTGAGAGGGAAGAGTCCACCGTGTCGACGAGAGCAGTCTTCTCATCTGCAATCAGATAAGAGTTATATGCGACACCTCTGGAAATCGGAAAGAGGTTTTCAAACAGTGCCAGTCTGCGGTCGGAACCACCGACCCAGGTAATGTTGTCAGTTATCTTTCTGGTACAATACATAGATCAATTCTCCTTTCAGTATTTTAACGGTTGCGGCAGGCAAATTTTCCGCAACGAAATTATTAGCAAATGATAACTGTTGATATTGTACACCTTTCTTCTCTATTTTTCCAGTTCTATTTCGAATTTCTTGGATTTTCTATAACTATTAATTTTCTACAAGGATCCTCACAATGAGAATGGTTTTGAAAAAAGTCTTTGACGGATAGAGCAATTTTCTGAGAGGCTTTGGGTAAAGAATCTGGTGGCAAAAGGCTCTCAGTTTATCTACGGTGTGTTGCCAAAGGATTTCAGGAAGAACAGGCAAAAAGACACAGGCGGGAACCCCTGTTGCTTGTCTGTAGCCAGGAGAGCTGTCATGAGCCAGATGGTCAGACATTCCGACAGTTTGGAATTTTTTTGGAGACGCTGATATCGTACAAGTAGAACTCCATAGTTTCCTTTTGCCCCTTCATGTGGAATACTTTTTGGTATTGCTGTTGTCGTTTCATTCCCTGGTGCTCATAAAAACCGAAATTACAGCTAGTGTCTGTGTACAGATAGACATCTTCGATTTCTTCTTTTTTCATGTAATCCATCAAGCGGAGGAAGAGTTTTTTTCCTATGCCTAGTCCACGGTATTCAGGGTCAAGCGCAAATAGAGCAACCTCGCCTTTGTAGTCTTTTTCACACTGGCTTAAAAGTTCGCGGTCTATGTGGTCAATGTTTTTGAAGACTCCCAGTATGTCCCTCCCTTCTTTGGAGGCCAAAAGCCGGCAAAGGGCTGTGATCTGTCGCCAACGGTATCTGAGAGGACAGCGGTGTTTCTCAATATTTTTGCCGAGTATGATTCCCACAGGTTTTCCATCTACTTCCGCTGTCAGGGCGTAAGTCTGATTGGCAAGACAGGAAGCTAGATAGGCTTTCGCCAGCTTTTTCGCCGTCTTCGAGGAGGTGAATTTGTCATAATTCCAGGTCTTTCGGATAACGTCTTCCAGTGATTTTAAATCGGCATTTCTCAAATCCCGCAGGATCATCTTAGTTTCCATATTTTTTTCCTTTCCAAATGCTTTGAAATTTGTAAACAAAACAGGCTTGACTGTTTTACTCACAGGTGCTATACCTGAAGAATAAACGATACAGTAAGTGTAAAGTCAAGAGGTTTTTATGAAAAAAGATATAGCGAGACTTACCGTCTCTCAGTTTGCGAAACTGCACCATGTGAACAAGAGAACTTTGCATTATTATGACAGTATTGGGCTGTTTTCGCCTAAATTTAAAGGCGATAACGACTATAGATACTATGACTATTCCCAAAGTATGGATTTTGAATTTATCCTGATGCTCAAGGAAGTCAACCTGAGTATCGAAGAAATCAAAGCATTTGTTCACGGATTTGATGAGGAAAAATTTTTAGAGATGGCAAAAGCGAAACAAAAAGAAATCGGGGAGAAAATTGAGAAACTAAGAAGAGTAAAAGCAGTTTTATCCCAAAAACAGGAACAGCTTCTGCTCTGTCAGAATATCAATGACATGGATATACGAATAGAAAATTTCAGGAAGGAAGAATTGTTGACGGTTCCCTACAAATTTGAAAATGATGATTTTATGGAGGTATTCCGATATGTGCAGGATACTTGGAGTCCGGAACAGTATAGGAATGGAATCGGTAGCTATATCTCCCTGGAAAAAGCCAGTGAAGGGCAATTTGAGAGCTATGATGGTCTTTATTCACCGGTTCTAAAGCGAGAGAAAAATGGTCAGGTAGTAAAAAGACCCGGAGGGAAATATTTGTGCGGATACCTAAAAGGTCCTTGGAGCCGGCTGCCAGTTTTGTATGATAAAATGTTTTCCTATGCGAGAGAACATAGTCTATTGTTGACAGGTTATGCCTACGAGAAGGGAATGAATGATTTTATGATAGGCAGCGAGGAGAACTATGTGACACAGATAGCGATCAAAATTCACAATATTCCAGATAGTTAGATAGGTGGGAGGTGAGAGAGGCTTGCCCACCTTGTTCTGAAAATAGTATGTCAATTTTGGAAAGAATAGCATTTTCTGATGATTTTCTGTAATTATATAACAAAATAAATATCAGGGAAGAGATTGTAAAAATTTAATGTCTGTTATATAATGAGAAAGAATCCGAGTCCTGTAAAGAGGAATCAGGACCAGCCGACGCTCGTTCGGCGAGGGTATTGACCGCTTGAATCAATGCCTCCCGTGTTTGGAAAGGATTTTTAACCAGGTTATTCTATAGAAAAAACTGGAAAAGGAAAATCATGCGATAGTTGGGAACTGTATGGACAGAAAGGGTCTGTGATCGTTTCGAATTATAGTCTTGGAGTGTTTAGACGGGACTTGGAGTCAAAATTTTTAACTTAACAATAGAGACAGGAAGATCTGTGCTGCTGAGAATTATGGTATGTGCAGGAACTTTCTTAGAATTGACTCTGGTCATATTACGAAAGCTTTTCATGTTTATGGAAAGGAGATTATGGTCCCGTTAGTCCGCAATGCGGATGGACGAATGAATATATTATGAGCAGGGTCGCCGGGTGGCGGCTTTTTTTGTAATAGGAAATACTTTGTTACACTAATGCGTGAAAGCTCTTTCCTATAACAGAAATACTCCGTAGGATCACACTGCGGCGGAGATGAAAATGTTGCTGATGCAACCCGCCGCAGGCGGAGAATCCTGCGGGGCAGGATTCTTTTTTATTAGTTAGGAGATAAGGGAAAATGGTTGAAGAATTTACACATTTTGATGAGGACGGCAATGCGGTTATGGTGGATGTGACTGGGAAAAACAAATCGGTCCGAACTGCTGTGGCAAGAGGAGAAATTCGCGTGAGCAGAGAAATCCTGGAGGCGGTGAAAGAACACTGCGTGGAGAAAGGGGATGTCCTGAGTGTCGCCACAGTGGCGGGGATCATGGGAGTGAAGCAGACAGCCTCTCTGATTCCCATGTGCCATCCTCTGAATATACAAAACTGTGCATTGAAATTCAGTTTGGATGAAGAAAACAGTCGTATTGAAGCAGAGTGCACTGTGAAAATAGATGAAAAGACGGGGGTGGAAATGGAAGCTCTCACGGGAGTATCTGTTGCTCTACTGACTATCTATGATATGTGCAAGGCAATCGACAAGCGAATGGAGATCGGTGGAATTCACTTGGTGCGAAAGACTGGAGGAAAGAGTGGGGATTTCAGATATGGTGGATGAATACGGAAGGACCATAGACTACATTCGGATTTCGGTTACTGACCGCTGCAATCTGAGGTGCCGGTACTGTATGCCAGAGGATGGAATTTCTCTGGCAAGCCACCAGGAAATTCTGAGATTTCACGAGATAGAACGTCTCGCGGAAATCTTTGTGTCAGTGGGAATCCGAAAAATCAAACTGACAGGCGGAGAGCCTCTGGTGAGACTGCAGATTGAAGAACTGGTCAAAGATCTGAAAAAGATCGAAGGGATTGAGCAGGTGACTCTGACCACGAATGGAACACTTCTCAAAGAAAAAGCGGCTTTGCTGGCAGAAGCAGGAATTGATGGAGTGAATTTAAGTTTAAACAGTTTAAAGCCGCAGGAGTATGCCCGGATAACGAGAAGAGACGAATTTAGCAGAGCCTGGGAGGGATTTCAGGAAATGCTGAGATATCCCCGGATTTTGCTGAAAATCAACTGTGTCTCCATAGGGCAGTCCCCGGAAAGCCTATGCCGGATGGCAGCATTGGCCCGGGATTACCCGGTGCATGTACGATTTATAGAAATGATGCCCATCGGACTGGGTGAGTCCTGGACAGGACGCTCAGAGGAGGAGCTACTGACGATTTTTGAGAGAGAATTCGGGCCGGGACAGCCGGTGACGGAGAGGCTTGGAAACGGGCCAAGTCATTATATGCAGTTCAAGAACTTTCAGGGAAAAATCGGCTTCATCAGTGCGGTAAGCCACAAATTCTGTGATAAATGCAACCGAGTGCGCCTGACTTCACAGGGTTATTTGAAGACCTGTCTTCAGTATGACAGAGGAATCGATTTGAGAGAGCCTCTGCGGGCAGAGGATTCGGATGAGGCATTAAGAGCACGGATTCAGAGAGCAATTTTGGATAAGCCTCAAAGCCATGCCTTTTTGGAGGGCGCGCCAAAGGAAAAGGAAAAGAAATTTATGGCGCAGATCGGAGGATAAAAATGGAAAGAAAAAGAGTGATGATTATTGTCTCCAGTGACAGCGGGTACCGGGGGGAGAGAGAGGATTTCAGCGGCCCCGTGATCCGGGAAACTATGGAAAAGCTGGGATACGAGGTTGTGGGAATACAGATTCTTCCGGACGATTTGGAAGTACTGAAAGCTGCGTTTTGTGACACTGCGGACAACAAGGCCGCAGAGTTAATATTGACCACCGGAGGAACAGGATTTTCTCCCAGAGATTGGACGCCGGAGGCCACGAAAGCAGTCTGTCAAAGGGAGGTGCCGGGCATACCGGAGGCTATGCGGGCATACAGTATGCAGTTCACCGGACGGGCGATGCTGTCCAGGGCTGCCGCGGGAATTCGGGGAACGACGCTGATTATCAATCTTCCAGGTAGTCCCAAGGCTGTCCGTGAGTGTCTGGAATACGTAGCGCCTTATCTGGAACATGGGTTAGAAATTTTAACAGGGGAGGCTCAAAATTGCGCGAGATGAGAGAAGAAAAAGTTGGGATTGTAAAAGCAGTCTGTATCAGTGAAAAGAAAGGCACCCAGAAGAAAAATGTGGGAAAGGCCAGATTTATCGAGGATTTTGGGCTTGAAAACGATGCTCATGCAGGGAACTGGCACCGTCAAGTCAGCCTGCTGTCTTACGAGGTGATCGAGCAGTTCAAAGCGAAGGGAGCCCCGGTGGAAGACGGAGCTTTTGGAGAGAATTTGATTGTCACCGGCTTTGATTTCAAGAACTATCCAGTGGGTACGAGGTTTGCCTGCAATTCTGTAATTTTGGAGATGACGCAGATCGGAAAGACCTGTCACAAAGGCTGTGAGATACAGAGACTGATGGGAGATTGCATTATGCCCAGAGAAGGAGTTTTCGCGCGGGTTCTGCGCGCAGGGGAAATCTCTGTGGGGGACGAGATGCGGAGGATTCTGTGATTGTCCAGGAAATGGTTTTCAAAACAGATAAGTTGTTTTGAAATAGAAAGATTCAAGGGAGGAAACAAAAATGAAGAAACAAGCTTTAGCGATGCTGCTGGGAACTGCGCTGGTTTTTGGAACACTTGCAGGCTGCGGAGGCAGTGAGGAGTCGAAGGAGCAGCCAGCTACAGAGGACGCGGCAGAGAGTGAAGATTCACAGGATGCCCAGAAAACGGACGAGTCAAAAGAAGGTGAGGAGAAAGGCCAGCTGATGATGGCGACGACGACCAGTACGGCTGACACGGGGCTTTTGGATTATCTGGCGCCTATTTTCCAGGAGGATACCGGCTATGAGCTTTTGTGGGATGCGGTTGGCACCGGGGAAGCTTTGAAGATGGGTGAGAATGGAGATGTAGACATTGTTCTGGTACATGCGAAAGCAAGCGAAGAACAATTTGTAGCGGACGGCTACGGTGTAGAGCGTTTTCCTGTCATGTACAACGACTTTATCGTGGTCGGCCCGACGGAGCCGGTTGCCGTTACCCAGGACATACAGGCTGTGTTTAACCAGATTTTGGAGGAACAGCTTCCATTTGTGTCCAGAGGGGATGACTCCGGCACAGATAAGAAGGAAAAACAGATCTGGGAAGATCTGGGTCTGGACCCGGCTGCTGACCCCAATTATCTGGAATCCGGGCAGGGAATGGGAGCTACCCTGACAATGGCCGATGAAAAACAAGCGTATTGCCTGACTGACAGAGGAACCTATCTGAAGATGAAAAAGGACGCGGATGTATCCTTGGGTCTGGAGATTGTCTGTGAGGGGGATGCCAATTTGCTGAACCAATACGGAGTGATTGCAGTGAATCCAGAGAAATATCCAGAAGTCAACAATGAAGCTGCAAACGCGTTCATCGAGTGGATTTGTTCTGATGAGATTCAGAAGCTGATCGGTGAGTACGGAGTTGAGGAGTACGGAGAGGCTTTGTTTGTTCCCAACGCCGGTACAGACGCATAAGATTCTTTGGAGATTTTCCATGCTGAAGACAATGATCGAAGAGATTTTTTCGGACGTAGGAGTTTACGACGCCATTCGGGTTACTTTTCGAATGGCGGTAACTTCTACTTTTATTTCTGCTGTTCTAGGAATTGTTTTAGGACTTGCTTTGGAGAGATTTTCTTTTCCAGGAAAGAGGGTAGTCGTTCGTATAAACAGAACTTTGATGGGAGTGCCCCCGGTAGTCGTGGGGCTTATTGTATATATGTTGACCATGCGCAGAGGCCCTCTGGGAAAGTTGGAACTTTTGTTTACTGTGGAAGGAATGATTTTAGCCCAGACAATCATTATCACACCAATTATCTGTGGAATGATTTACACTTACGGAAACAAAACAGCGCCTGCGGTCCGGGTTTTTGCGAAGACGATGGGAGCTGGAAAACTTCAGACAAATCTGTTGATTTTAAGGGAGATGAAACACGAGATCTATTTTGCCATCGTCAGCGGATTTGGCCGTTCCATCAGTGAAGTGGGAGCGGTGATGCTAGTGGGCGGAAATATCAAAGGGCATACCAGAACGATGACGACAGCGATCTCCCTGCTGAAAAGTCAGGGGATTTTCACAGAAGGCCTAACTTTGGGAATTTTGTTGCTAGTGATGGCGTTTCTTCTCCAGTGTCTGGCAGATTTCTTTCAGAAGGAGTCGAAAGAAAATGAAAATTATTAACTTGGAAAAAAGAGTTGGTCAATTTGTCCTTCAGATTGACCATTTAGAGATAGAAGAAGGGTGTATCCACGGATTGATCGGAGGGAACGGCAGTGGAAAAACCACCCTCATGAAACTGATTATGGGAATCTTGTCCCCTGACAGCGGGCATATTGAGTATGAAGGATTGAATATGAGGGAGATCACCATGACGAGCCAAAGACCCTATCTGCTGCATGATACAGTCTATGAAAATATTGTTTATCCGCTGAAAATAAGGGGAACACGTCCTGATCGGGAAAAGATTGGGGCCTATTTGGAAAGCTGCGGTATGGCAGGGAAAGAGCGGCAGGCTGCGAGAAGTCTTTCCAGCGGGGAACAGCAGAAAGTGTCCATGATAAGAGCTCTCTGCTTTCATCCTCGTTTTGTAATGATTGACGAGACACTGTCGAATCTAGATCCTGATAGCGTAGAGTTTTTTGAAAAACAGATTTTAAGGACCCGGGAAATAGAAGGAAATACCTGGATGCTGATCAGTCACAGTCTGAGCCATATTGCAAGGCTCTGTGATAGAGTTCATGTTTTTTACAAGGGAAAGGTTGTGCAAAGCGGGCCGGCCAGGGAGGTGTTGTTTCACTCTGAGGTCCCTGAGGTGCGGCATTTCCTGAGAGGAGAGATTTTGAGCGAAAGCGCGTTTGACAGGAGGAATGAGTAGATGAAACTTCTGAGAGTGGACAGCCTGGAGCAGGCGAGAGAAAAATTATTGAAACAGATCACCTGGGATATCAAAAAGACGGAGGTCATTCCCATCGAGGAGGCGGCCGGCAGGGTGCTTTCTCGTGATGTTAAGGCAGAGGTCCCGTTGCCTTCGTTTTTGCGCTCCACGGTGGACGGTTACGCGGTGATTGCGGCGGATACCCAGGGGGCCAGCGATGGAGTGCCAGTATTCTTAGATATCATGGAAGAGATTGAGATCGGAAAACCGGCAAAAAAGAGGGTGGTCAGCGGGACCTGTTCCTATGTTCCCACTGGGGGGATGATTCCTGAAGGTGCAGATGCAGTGGTGATGGTGGAGTACTGTGAATTGTTCGACCAATCCTGCACTGCGGTCTATCACGCGCTTGCGTCCGGCGGGAATGTGGTGCAGATCGGAGAAGACGTAGAAAAAGGAGAGACGATTCTTCCCAGAGGAACCAGATTGGCTGCGGCACAAATCGGGGCGCTGGCGGGAAACAGCAGACGTACCGTGGAGGTCTATCGTCCTCTAAAGGTGACAATTCTCTCCACAGGGGATGAGCTTGTGCAGGTAGGTGGAGAGCTTGGCTTAGCGCAGGTATATGATATCAATACACCTGCACTGCGGCAGTTGGCCCGTGAGATCGGATTTGAAGAGGTGAAGACCCAGGTGCTTCCTGACCAGGAAGAACTTTTGGAGAAGGCTTTGCGCCTTGGAATGGAAGACAGTGACCTGGTTGTGATCTCAGGGGGCAGCTCCCAGGGAAAGAAAGATATCACGGCGAAGCTGCTGGATCGTCTGGCAGACCCTGGGGTGTTTACTCACGGTCTTGCCTTGAAGCCGGGAAAGCCGACAATCTTAGCCGTGGATGAGCCCTCGCAGACCATATTGATGGGTCTGCCTGGACATCCGGCGGCCGCCCTCATGGTTTTCAGACTTTTGGCAAAGTGGCTGGAACAGTGGAGGACCGGAGAGGCAGACAGTTTGAAAATACCGGCCTCTATGCAGAGCAACATTCCGGCAGCGCCAGGCAAGGACACCTGTGTCATGGTTGAACTGTTCCCAGGAGATGGAGAAGGCTATACGGCCAGACCGGTCCTGGGAAAATCTGGCTTGATGCGCACGCTGACGAAAGCGGACGGTTATGTGAGGATTCCCATGGGAAAGGAAGGCTTAAAGACCGGCGAATTAGTCTGGGTAGAACTTTTTTGAGATGTGAGGTAAAGATGAAGAAGAGAAATCTGTATTTAAAGACGATATCTGTGGAAGAAGCATTGGAAAAATATAAAAAAGTTTTGGAGACGGTGATCGAGGTAAAATGGGAACGGATACCTGTGACCGAAAGTCTGAACCGGGTGACCCGCTCCGCAGTCTATGCGAAATACTGCTCCCCCCTGTTTAATTCTGCGGCCATGGACGGCATTGCGGTAGTCACGCAGAGAACGAAAGGTGCCTCGGAGGTCAGGCCGGTGGAGCTGACAGAAGGGGAGGATTATCAGGTTGTAGATACGGGAGATCCGGTGAGTCCTCCTTATGACGGGGTGATTATGGCGGAGGATCTCTTGGAGACCGGGAAAGAAGGACAAGTGCGGATTGTGGAGGCGGCTGCGCCGTGGCAGCATATTCGCCCTATTGGCGAGGACATCGTGGCAGGAGAGATGATTCTGCCCGGACACCACAAAATACGTGCCATTGATGTGGGAGTTTTACTCTCCGCAGGCATCACTGAGATAGAAGTCGCGGTGCAGCCGTCCGTGGCAATTTTCCCCACAGGTACAGAAATTATCGAGCCGGGGGAGACTCCTGTGGAGGGCAGTATCATTGAATCGAATTCCCGTATGTTTGAGAATTTGGCGCGGGAGCAAGGAGCAAGGGCTAAGCGTTTTCCGGTGATTCCCGACGACTATGAGAAAATTCGCAGGGCGGTCAAAGAGGCGGCTCAAAAATACGATCTGGTAATTATAAACGCTGGTTCCAGCGCAGGGACAGAAGACTATACCGTCCATGTGCTCAGAGAGCTGGGAGAGGTGGTGGTTCATGGGGTTGCGATCAAGCCTGGAAAACCAGTCATTCTGGCTGTCGTGGATGACTGTCCAGTGATTGGCCTGCCGGGATATCCGGTGAGTGCCTATATTGGATTTGAAAATTTCGTGATACCAGTACTTTCGATGCTGGGAGATTTTACATGCAGAAAAAATCCTGTTGTAGACGCAGTAATTTCCAAAAGGCTTGTCTCCAGTCTCAAACACAGAGAGTATATCCGGGTGAAAGTCGGCAAGGTGGGAGAGAAGCTGGTGGCGGCACCGCTGGCTAGGGGGGCCGGAGCAGCCATGTCTATGGTGCGTGCAGACGGCTTCTGCGTGATTCCCCAAAACAGCGAAGGTGTGGAGGCATCAGAGACGGTGAGCGTGGAGCTTTACCGGGATATTCAGGAAATAGAAAATACTTTGGTGGTGATAGGCAGTCATGATCTGATTTTGGATGTGATGGCGGATTTGATGCCGGAGGTCAGCAGAGGGATGTACTTGTCTAGCACGCATGTGGGAAGCATGGGCGGACTGATGGCTCTGAAAAGGAGAGAGGCTCATATCGCGCCGGTACATCTTCTGGATGAAGACACCGGCGTCTACAATCAAAGTTATCTGAAGCGAATTTTTAAGGAGCCAATGGCTCTGATTCGAGGAGTCGGCCGGGTGCAGGGATTGATGGTGAAAAAAGGCAACCCCATGGGTATTTGCGGGATTGAGGATTTAAAAAGATGCCGCTATGTAAATCGGCAGAGGGGAGCAGGGACAAGGATTTTATTAGATTATCTGCTAAAAAAAGAACAGATTTCGCCGGAGGAGATTTCCGGGTATGACTGTGAAGCCACGACGCATATGGCTGTAGCTGCTCAGGTTGCCTCAGGGGGAGCAGATGCGGGAATGGGAGTGTTTTCAGCGGCGAAGGCCATGGGGCTGGATTTCTTGCCGGTGGGAGACGAATCCTATGATTTTGCTCTCTATCAAGAAGACTTAGAGCTTCCGCTGGTGAAATGCTTCCTTCAAATTTTAAAATCTGAAAGGTTCCATGAAAAATTAAGGGAACTGGGAGGTTATTCCTGGGAAGAGGCGGGACAAATCGTGAGGATAGACAGCCGGTCAATGAAGTGAGGAGGTATTCTATGGGGCTAGGAAAAATATCGAAAATCTTTATCTATGAGAAAAAGGGTGCAGCGCCGATCTCCTGTGATGCCTGTGAGCTGACCGTGGAAGACGGTATCAAAGGCGACTGGCACGGGAGCGACCTTCAAAGACAGATTTCCATTCTCCCAGTAGAAGTCAGAGATTTTCAGGAGGAAGGCTTCTGTCTGAAAAAGTTCAAAGAAAACGTACAGGTGGAAGGGATTGACTTTTCAAAGACTTCCCCGGGTACTTTTCTGAGGATGGGAGAGGTGGTTTTGCAGATTACCGAAGTTTTTAAAAAATGTTATCCTGAACTGTGTGAACTAGCGAAGTCAGGGCAGGACTGTTCTTTGCGAAGACAGGCAGTGTTCGCCAAGGTCGCCAGGGGCGGATGGCTGCGGACAGGAGATGATGTCAAGATCAATACTGGACAGAAATAGGAAAAGTTCACAAAATATTGACAAAAAAACCGGGAAGTGGTATGCTAAATTAACAAAAAACAGAGCTGACGACTGACGGATTTAATGTGGAGAACCACGTGGGAGTCTGTCTCTGTGGCATGCCGACCGTCTGGGCAACATTTACTTAAGAGGGTGAATGTTGCCTTTTTTGATATAATCATATAAATCTTGTCACAGAAAAAATAGAGGAGAAAAGTAATGGACAGAAAGGACGTCTATTCCCTCCTGCTTTTGGCAGGCGGGAAGAGTCTGAGAATGGGAAAAGATAAGGCGCGGCTTTTGTATGGCGGAAAGACCTTCGCGGAGCTGATTATCGACAAGGCAAAAGAAGTTGGGATTGACCGGATTTTTGTGTCGGGATTTGAGCTTGAGGGGGACGTCGGGGAGGTTGTATGGGACCGGTATCCGGACCGCGGGCCGCTCGGAGGACTCCATGCCTGTATGAAAGAGATGGAGACGCCTTTTTGTCTGGTGCTTCCAGTGGATGTGCCGAGGCTTTCGCCAGAAATTTTAGAGGAGCTTTTGGTGTATCATGAGAGACACCGAAGGGGATTGACGAGGGGGAGGGAGATTCCGCTGCTGTGGGAGCATGGTGTGCGTAAGGAACCGCTGATCGGTGTTTATCCGGTGGCTATGGCAGAGACGATAGAAGAGATGATAAAGGAACGTGCGCTTCCGGTATTCCGGGTACTGGACCGATGGGGATATGAGTGCTTTTTGAGGGATATCCCGGAAGATCAGATTCTGAATGTAAATACTCCGGAGCTCTATAAAAGACTGTTAGAGAGCCGGCCAGATGGGACGACAGAAGGACGAGGAGGGAAGATGGAAAAAGAAAGAGTACAGATTTTAAAAATTACAGGGAATCAATTTCAAGAAAAAGAGGATGACGTGGCGCTGGAATACCAATACGGCCTCAGACTGAAAGATGGAAGAGAGATTTCCATTTCGTGCACACCGACACATATGGAGGAATTATCCCTGGGAAGAAGATTTTTGTTGGGAGACTTAGCAGGAGAAATCAAGCCTGTACATGCGGACCCAGTGGAAAGTATAAGCCTGAAAAAAATTTTCCAGGCTGCCAAGGAAATGTTTGAAAATCCGGGAACTCTTTTTTCAGATACTGGATGCGCTCACAGTTGTGTGCTCATGATGGAAGGTAGGGTGCTTTGCTCTATGGAGGATATTGGCAGGCATAACGCTTTGGACAAGGTCATTGGCTATGCGCTGAAATATGAAATACCGATCCCAAAATGTGCGGTGTTCAGTAGCGGGCGGATATCGCAGGACTATCTTCAAAAAGCAATTCAGGCTGGGTTTTCGGTGGTATTGTCCAGGGCTGCGGTGACTGGCAGTGCAGTGGCTCTTGCCAAAAAAGAGGACATTACACTGTTGGGATTTATCAGAAAAGAGACAGGAAATATTTATCATATGGGTCATGTGAAGATAAGTGAAAAATAATTTGGAATTATTTGGATATTGAAATAACAAATAATATAAAAATTGATTTTTTTCAAAGAATTATATAATATATAATTGAGTATGGGATAATCATTTTTAAAAATGAGAAAAGTCAGACATGTCCGATGTTTGATTTGGATAAGGAGGAAGGGTATGATAACACTAAAAATCAACGACAGAGCTGTCGAAGTGGAAGAAGGCAGTACGATTCTACAGGCTGCTAAGAAAATAGGGGTGTTCATCCCCACATTTTGTTTTGACGATTTGGAAAGAATGCCGGCAAAACACTGTAGCAATTGCAGTGAGTACGGGGACTGCAAAATATGTTCCTGCGAGGTGGAAGGGGAGGTCAGCCTCTTGACTGCCTGCAACACGGAGGCTCGGGAGGGAATGGTGGTCTGGACAGAGTCAGAAGAGGTTAAGAAAGCCCGCATCGGGATTTTAAACCGGATGATTGCCACTCATCCCTTGGACTGTATGAACTGTAGGAAGCTGGGCGCCTGTAAGTTGCAAAAGTACTGCGAAATGTACGGGGTGAAGGAAGCCCAGTATGTGGTGCCTTACGAACACCGGGAGAAAGATACTTCCAACCGTTTTTATTACCAGGAGATGGATAAGTGTATCCGCTGCGGAAAATGTGTGAGAACCTGTAGGGAGCTGGTGGGAATCAATGCGCTGGCAATGGCTCAAAGAGGAGCTGTAGCCTATGTGGTTCCCAATGGGGGAGACACCATGGCAGAGACAGCCTGTGTCTCCTGCGGCAACTGTGTGTCTGTCTGTCCTGTGGGGGCGCTGATGCCGAAATCCCTCCACGAATTCCGGGAGTGGGAGACACAAAAAGTCCGGACGACCTGTGCATACTGTGGTGTCGGATGCCAGATTGATTTTTCTGTCAAGGATGGAGTGATTGTGGACGCGAAGCCGGCCAATGGCCCTTCCAATCAAGGACTTCTCTGTGTAAAAGGTAAGTTTGCCTATGAGTTTATCAATCATGAAGACCGACTGAAATATCCGATGATTCGCAGAAACGGGAAGTTGGAGAGGGTTTCCTGGGAAGAAGCCTTGGATTTTGTGGCAGAGAAAATTCTGAAAATAAAGAAAGAATTTGGCCCGGATGCGATTGCCGGTTTTTCCTCCGCCAGAACAGTAAACGAGGACAGCTATCTGTTCCAGAAATTTATACGGGCAGCGGTGGGGACGAACAACGTCGATCACTGTGCACGTCTTTGTCACAGTTCCACGGTTGCAGGGCTGGCGGCGACCCTCGGAAGCGGAGCAATGACCAACTGTATCGCGGAAATCAAAGACGCGGATGTGATTTTTATCACTGGTTCCAACACAACAGAAACCCATCCGGTGATGGGAATGTATGTGCGTCAGGCACACCGTATGGGCAAGAAAATCATCGTCGCAGACCCAGTACGCATTCCTCTGGCTGAGATCGCGGATATCTATCTGCAAATCAATCCGGGAAGCAGCGTGGCTTTGAGCAACGGGATGCTGCATGTGATTTTTGAAGAGGGACTGGAAGACAAGGAATATATAGAAAAATATACCGAAGGTATTGAAGAGCTGAGAGAGATTGTAAAGAAATACACGCCGGAGAAGACGGCAGAGATCTGTGGGGTCGATAAAGATCTGATTATTCAGGCGGCAAGGCTCTACGCGAGCACACATAAATCCTATATTGCTTATGCGATGGGAATCACCCAGCATGTCAATGGAACGGACAATGTATCCAGTCTGAGCAATCTGGCGCTGGTGACCGGGAACATTGGCAAGAAGGGCAGCGGCGTGAATCCTCTGCGTGGACAGAACAATGTACAGGGGGCTTGCGACATGGGGGCACTGCCAACCGATTACCCAGCGTACCAAAAAGTATTTAATCCTGAGGTACAGGAGAAGTTTGAGAAAGCTTGGGGTGTGAAGCTCAGTCCGAATAAGGGATATACGGTGACAGAGACGATACCGGCAATACTGGAAGACAAAGTAAAACTTCTGTATATTATGGGTGAAAATCCAATGGTTTCTGACCCAGATTCCAATCATGTGAAACATGCTCTGGAAAAGGCTTTTGTCGTGGTACAGGATATTTTCCCCAATGAGACCACGGAATATGCAGATGTGGTGCTGCCATCGAAGGCTTTTGCGGAAAAAGATGGTACTTTTACAAATACGGAACGTCGTGTACAGAGAATACGAAAAGCTGCCAGTGTAAAAGGGGAATGTAAGGACGACTGGTGGACGATTATGGAGGTTATGAATCGAATCGGCTATCCCTGCCACTATGACACGGTGGAGGATGTCTTCAATGAGATGAGAACGGTGACGCCTTCTTATGCGGGAATTACTTATGAGAAAATTGAGAAGGAAGGGGTTCAGTGGCCCTGTCCTACCCTGGAGCATCCGGGTACGCCGATCCTGCATGTGAACGGACCGGGCAGAGGCCGCGGGCTTTTGAAAGCTCTGGACTGGATACCGTCGCCGGATACCTGCAATCCTGAGTATCCGATTGTGCTGACTTCCTGCCGGATACTCTATCATTACCATACGAGGACCCAGACGGACAAGACACCGGGTATCCATTTCACAGCTCCCAGAAACTGGATTGAGATAGACCCAAGTGATGCAAAAGATCTGGGAATTCAGGGCGGCGATTGGGTGAAAGTATCCTCGCCGAGAGGCTCTGTGTATGTGGAGGCAAGAATTGCGGATACTCTGAGACCGGGAGTGGCCTGGATGCCTTTCCATTATGCAGGAGGAGCCAATGTTCTCTCAGACTCAGAACATCTCGACCCAGTCAGCAAAATTCCGGGCTTTAAACAGATCGGTGTAAAAATAGAAAAGGTTGATGGAAAAAAAGCGAAGGAGCTCACGGAAAAAGCGCGGAACAGAGAAATTGAGTATTATGACCGGGAAGACCCCATCAGCACCGCGTATCGGGAGCACACTGCGGAAAACCTGACAGGCTCTGTCCAGGCGCAGTGAATATGGGGGTAGGAAAGTAATGGATGCTCAGAAAGGAATGAAAAGTTATGTATGAAGTGTATGGCGGAATGCTGAAAGAGGACATTGTCTGTACGATTGACGGTAAGAAGGTAGTCTGTCCACCAGAATCATCTATTTTGGAGGCTGCCAGATCAGCAGGGATTGAAATTCCCACCTTGTGTTATCTAAAAGGCTTGACTCCCACCGGTGCCTGTGGAATCTGCGCGGTGGAAATCGAGGAAGAGGGAGGCAGGATTATTCGTCGTTCTTGTCGTGTGCGCGCGAAAGACGGCATGGTTATTTACACCAACACTCCAGCGGTGGATGCATACCGAAAGGAGAGGCTGAGAGAGATTTTGGAGAGACACCCCAACGATTGTTTGACCTGTCAGAAAACAGGGGGAAACTGTCAGCTTCAGAATGTCTCATACCTGTTCGGAATCAATCCCGAGAAACGCAATGTACCTGGAAGGGGAATCGACGATTCTAGCCCGGCAATGGTCCGGGATATGGACAAGTGTATTGCCTGCGGACGCTGTGTGACTGTGTGCGAGGAAGTACAGAAAATCGGAATCTATGAGATGAAATGCAATGAGGAGACGGGAGAACGCTATGTGAACACGAAGAAGGATGTGAATCTGTCTGCTACGGCTTGTATCAATTGCGGCCAGTGCGTGAAAGTCTGTCCGGTTGCTGCGCTGACAGAGAAAGACAGTATACATAAGGCGATAGCAGCCTTGGATGATCCCAATACGACAGTGGTATGGCAGATGGCTCCAGCGATTCAAAACACACTGGGAGAGGAATTTTGCCTTCCGCCGGGAACCGATGTGACGAAAAAGATTTCGGCAGCTATGAAGCAGTTGGGAGGCTATGCGTTTACCACGGATTTCAGCGCAGATGTGACGATTATGGAAGAGGGGACAGAGTTTATTCAGCGTGTGACAAAGGGTGGCGTGCTTCCAATGATGACTTCTTGTTGTCCTGGATGGGTAAAATATATGGAGTATCATTACCCGGATCAGTTAGACCATCTTTCTACCTGTAAGTCGCCGCAGCAGATGTTTGGAGCTTTGGTCAAAAACTATCTGCCCGAGAAGATTGGTGTGCCTGCTGAGAATATTTGCCAGATTTCCATCATGCCTTGTGTCGCGAAGAAATTTGAGCGGGACAGGACAGAGATGGAGAGCGAAAATGGCCGAGACGTAGATATCGTACTCACGACCAGAGAGGCAGCGAAATTATTCAAGCTTCGTGGAATCAACCTTGCCGCGATTCAGGAAGAAGAGTTTGATGACTTTATGGGCGAGGGTTCCGGCGCTGGCCGTATCTTTGGCACGACAGGAGGTGTCATGGAAGCCGCGCTGCGCACGGTGGTGTGGAAACTGACCGGAGGAAAGATTGACCAGATTGACTACCAGGAAGCAAGGGGCTACAAGGGACTGAAAGAGGCATCTGTGAAGATTGGGGATTTGGAAGTAAAGATTGCTATTGTCAATGGAATCGGAAATGTAAAGCCGGTGATGGAAGACATCCGGGCCGGGAAATCTCCTTATCATTTTATAGAAGTTATGGCCTGTCCCGGCGGCTGCTTAAATGGCGGCGGAGCTCCCTTGACCGCTTCACCGGATATGATTGCCAGAAGAATGGATCAGATGTATGAGAGTGATAAAAACAGTGCGATCCGAAGATCCCATGAGAACAAAGAGGTACAGAAGCTCTATGAGGAGTATCTCAAAGAACCCTGTGGTCATATTTCGCATCACCTGCTGCACACTGCCTATATGGACCGCAGTGGCGAAGTAAGGTAGGAAAGGCAAGGTGAGAATTTATGGCTTTTGTTATAACAGACCGCTGTGTAAAGTGTGGGGCCTGTGAATCTGAGTGCCCAAACAAGGCGATTGTAGAAGAAGAAAAAAAATTCTGTATCAATTACAGGAAGTGTTTACAGTGTGGGAACTGTATAGATGTCTGCCCCAATAAGGCAATTGACGAGATTTAGATTATAATAGGAAAGAGGCGCCTCGGTTTGTCCGGGGAGCCTCTTTTTAGGCTGACTTTTGGACGGAAAAATCAAAGAACCCCCATCAGGAAGTGAGCACAGGCTGTGAATAAGAAGCACAGGCTCATTCCCATCAGTGTGGGTACTAAGATGGAGACGAAGGTCCATTTCAGACTCTGTGTCTCTTTGTGGATGGTCATAAGAGTAGTCCCACAGGGCCAGTGCATCAGCGAGAATAACACAGTGCTTACAGCGGTAATCCAGGTCCAGCCGTTGTCCACGAGCAGTTGGCGCATGAGGTTCAGGTCCTCCATCTCTAGCAGACTTCCTTTTGCCAGGTAGGTCATCAACATAATGGGAATCACGATTTCGTTGGCAGGCATTCCCAGGAGGAAAGCCATTAAAATTACTCCGTCCAGGCCCAAAAGTCTGGCAAAGGGGTCGAGAAAGTTTACACAGTGATTTAAGACGGCGGTGCCGCCGACGGTGATGTTTGCCGTCATCCAGATCAGCAGACCGGCAGGGGCAGCTATGAGGATGGCTCTGCCAAGCACAAACAAAGTACGGTCGCAAACGGAGCGGATGATTACTTTTCCAATCTGCGGCCGTCTGTATGGAGGCAGTTCTAGCGTAAAAGAAGAAGGCATTCCCTTTAGGAGAGTTTTGGATAACACTTTAGATGCCACTAAGGTCATGCAGATTCCCAGGAGAATGACTAAGGCCAGACAGAAAGCCCCAAGGAGTGAGGCAGATAGCCCTGTGGCACCGCCGGCTATGAAAAGTGAGAGGATGGTTAGGATTGTGGGAAATCTGCCATTACAGGGTACCAAGCTGTTGGTGAGGATGGCTATGATGCGCTCTCTGGGGGAATCTATGATTCTGCATCCAGTGACGCCCACGGCGTTGCAGCCAAAGCCCATACACATCGTCAGGGCCTGTTTTCCGCAGGCACAGCATTTTTTGAAGCAGCGGTCTAGATTAAAAGCTACCCGGGGGAGGTATCCGAAATCTTCTAGAAGTGTAAAAAGCGGAAAAAAGATTGCCATAGGGGGCAGCATCACGGAGACGACCCAGGCTAGGACCCGATACATTCCAAAAATCAGCGGGGAGTAGATGGCTTTGGGAAGCTGAATCGAAATTGCGAAATCTACAAGCCGGTCCTCGACCCAGAACAGTCCGGATGACAGAAGGGAAGAAGGAAAGTTTGCTCCGCTGATGGTGAGCCAAAAGATCAGAAAAAGCAGCAGAAACATGATCGGAAATCCTGTAGCTTTACTGGTGAACAGGTGGTCTAGCTTCCGGTCGAACTTTGCATACTGTACATCTTCAAAAGTGACTGCTTTTTTACAGATGGTCTCGCAGCGGTGAATGAAACTCTCAGCAATGACATCCCGAATCACCTCGGTCGTGTAACCCTGTGTTTCCAGCTCTTTTTTTACTTCCGTGAGAAGGGAGATGATCTCAGGATACTCAGACAGAGAAATCTCAAGTTTTTGTTTCAAAGTAAGTGTAAAATTATCATAGTCCTCTAAAAGACGGATGCAGGCCCAGCGGGCGTTTAATTGGGAGCCGAGTGTTTGTTGAAGGGGTTCTAGGAGTTTTTGGATGGCATGTTCCAGAGGGAGCGGATAGTGTACCGCTTCTTTTTTTCCGTATTTTCCGGTTTTTAGCAAGGCGATGCCTGTGAAAATATCTCCCAGTCCTTTTTGTTGCCGCGCCGCGGTTCCGACGACGGGAATGTTCAGCTCTTGCGAGAGCAGGTCCAGGTCTACTTTTACTTTTTTCTTTTTGGCCTCGTCCAGCAGGTTGACACAGAGCACTAGCTGCCTGGTAGTTTCCATAATTTGCAGAACTAGGTTTAGATTCCTCTCCAGACAGGTTGCGTCGCAAACGGCGACAACGGCTTGTGGATGTTCAAAGCAGATAAAATCTCTGGCGATTTCTTCTTCCTCAGAGTGTGCCAGCAGGGAATAGCAGCCAGGAAGGTCCACAAGCTGATAGGTAACGTCTTCCTGACGGTAGATTCCTTTAGCACATTCCACCGTCTTTCCAGGCCAGTTTCCTGTGTGCTGATTCATGCCGGTGAGCGCGTTGAAAACTGTACTTTTTCCCACATTGGGATTTCCAGCTAACGCTATGATTCTTTTCATTGATCTACCTCACTGATATAAATTTGTTCTGCGTCTTCCCTGCGTAGCGCAATGATCGTCTTTCGGATTAGGTAAGCGCTGGGATCTCCGAGAGGACTCCTGCTGATACACTCTATTTTCGTGCCGCGGATAACTCCTAAGTCTTGGAGACGCCGGCGTATCTGTGAGCTTTTTGCAAAGCCAGTGACAATTCCGTAGTGTCTGGGCTTTATGTCTGATAAATTCATAGATAGGTCCTCCTTTATTGGCAGAAGTGGTTCAACTGCGTGATAAACGATACTATAGAGTATGCAGCGGACGGGCTGAATGTGAAAAAACAGAAAAAATGTAGATGAATTGGAAGTGCTTGTGATATTATGAAAGAAATCATGTGAGAAAGTTAGAGGGGGAAAAACCATATGAAGTTCCGAAAAAAGAGGGTAAAAATTGCAATGATTGTGGCGCTTTTGCTCGTGATTTTGATTCCGCTCATTGTGATGGTTGTGTCAAAGCATTTTACAGCTCAGGAACAGGCAATCAGAGATAACTGGTCGGAGGAAGTCAGCAGTTTGGTGGGAACAGACGAGGAAGAGGAAGTCCGACTAAATGATGCGGGGCTGGAATCAGACTTGCCTATTTTGCGGCTTGTTCCATTTGAAATCGAGGAAGAAGGATTTACTTATTATGACACGGACGTTCAGGACCGGCTAAGAGGAACCTTGGAGACACTGAAAGAATTTAGGACTGACTGGGATGCGGATGCCCCATTGGCTGTGTTGAATCCTTATGGTACTGGCAGCAACGGCTTGTATCTTTACTTTACCACAGATTATGCCACTAAAATAAGCTATAAGATTTCCGTGGAAGACGATTCAATCTTAGATTACTCAGCCGTTGCCAGAGATAGCAGTGCAAAAGAATATACAAAAGAACATGAATTTCAGATCATTGGACTTGTACCAGGAAAGACTAACAAGGTGACCATGACGATGACAGGTACCTGGGGAAACGTGAGAAAAAAAGTTTCTTTTGAGATTACAATGCCTGAGAACAAGTCTGGATATCCCACACAGTTGGAGTACACGCAAGGTGAGAGCGTGGAAGGACTCTCTGACGGTCTGTACGCGATGATGCGAACCAATGGATATCTAGGTTATGGATTCTTTTTTGACAATGAGGGAGTGATGAGGTATGAGATGGTTCTGGAAGGCTATGGTCTCGATCGAATTTTAGATCAGGGAGACGGCACAATTTTGACTTGTGTGTCCTCATCAAAACTTGCCCGGATGGATGGGGTAGGCAGAGTGATTCAAACTTATTCTTTGGACGGATATCAGTTGCACCATGACATTCAGCCGGCGAAAGAGGGGAAAATTCTGGCACTGGCAGAACACGAAGATACGGCGAATGTGGAAGATTTGGTGTTGGAGATTGATTTGAAATCGGGTGAGGTGACAGAGCTTTTGGATTTTAAAAAGATCATGAACGAATACTATGAGCAGGAGACACGCCCGGTCTCTGCCGCCGATGATTTCTTCTGGCAGGCAGGGGAGGAAGACTGGATTCATTTGAATACACTACAGTATATGCAGGAGAATGACAGTCTTGTCGTCTCTTCTAGAGAGACCTCCACGATTATAAAAGTTCAGAGTATACATAATAGCCCAAGTCTGGACTGGTTGGTTGGTGACAGCGCTTTTTGGGAAGATACTGCGTATGCAGACTTATGCCTGACAAAAGAAGGGGATTTTGTGCCTCAGTATGGGCAGCACAGCGTCGAGTATGTAGGGGCGAAAAATGAGCCGGGTGTCTATGAACTGCGGATGTACAATAACAATTTTTGGTCTTTGAATACTCGTGATTATGAAGCCGATTTGGATGACTCTGTGGGTACGGAACTGTATGGGGGCGAAGGAGTCAGCAGTCAGGTCTATATCTATGAGATTGATGAGAATGAGCGGTCATATCGGTTGGAGAGCTCTTTTGAGGTGCCATATTCTAGCATTGTCTCTAACGCAGCTCCTGCCAGTAACACAGACAATTGGATCGTGAACAGCGGAATGGCAAATGTCTTTGGCGAATATGACAGTCAAGGGGAACTGATTCGAGAGTATGCTTATACGTGTACGATGCAGGGATACCGTACTTTTAAACTCACCATGGAAAATTTTTGGTTTTTGGAGCCATAATGGGCGGTATACAAAGCTGACTTTGATTGCAGATAAAATTTCTGACTTGACAGCAAAAAAGATATTTGTTATATTACACATATAACAATGATTGCCTGAGCATTTTAGATCTATCTCCCCCGGGGCGACTCGGGGGAGTTGCCTTATTGAAATGCGAGGGGAATTGCCGAAAATTGTGTGAACAGAATTCGGCGGCGAAGCTTTAAACAGAAATGAGGGTGATGTGAAATGACGGCAAAGAAAGATTATTATGAGGTTCTTGGCGTTGACAGAAGTGCAGATGAAAAGACTTTAAAGAAAGCTTATAGAAAACTGGCGAAAAGATATCATCCAGATACGAACCCAGGGAATGGGAATGCGGAACAAAGATTTAAGGAAGTGACAGAGGCGTATAACATACTCAGTGACCCAGAAAAAAGGACGCTTTATGATCGGTTCGGCCATGAGGCTTTCGAGGAAGGTGGCTCAGGGACTTATCGCGGGTTTGGAGGACAGAATGGGAATTATCAGGAATACCATTATGAGAATGGGGGTATGGATGATATCTTGAAAGAGATGTTTGGCAGTTTCTTTCATGGAGAGGATTTTAGAGAAAATGGATTTCAGCGGCAGGACTATTCTGGCAGAAAGGGCGCAGACCTGAGGACGGAGGTTACAGTCAGCTTTGACGAGGCTGCTTTTGGGTGCGAAAAAGTTATCAGTATCCAACGGCCAGACGGAAGAGTGCAGTCTTTGCAGGTTTGCATTCCAGCAGGGATTGAGGACGGAAAGAGTATTCGACTTCGGGGAAAAGGAGAACCAGGATTCGCCGGCGGTCAGTCAGGGGATTTGCTGATGAAGGTAAGAGTAAAGGAAAAACGTGGCTTTCACCGGGAGGGACAGGATGTGTATACAACGGTGGAGATTCCGTTTACGACGGCTGTGTTCGGAGGCGAGGCGCTGATTCAGACCTTGGATGGTCAGGCAAGATGCCAGATCAAAGCGGGGACTCAGTCCGGGACGAAGATTCGGTTGAGAGGAAAAGGAATCGTGTCCATGAAGAACTCTTCCATACGAGGCGATTTATATGCGACGGTGCAGATTCAAGTTCCGAGAGCTCTCAGCTCGGAAGAGAGACAAAAATTAAGAGAGTATGAGAGTGTGTGCAAGCAGGGAAAGAAGCGCAGGGAAGGTGTGGCGTAAGTCAGTATTTCATGAAAAACAGACACAGGCAGGTTATCACCAGCGGGAACTGTTGCGCATCGTGCGGAGTCTTCTGGAAAATCGGGGGATTCATAAGATTTTAATGGAATAATCTCAGTGGATCTAAGAGAGGCGGTACACGTTCTGAATCGTGTACCGCCTTTTGTTATGAAAATATTCCAGTATTAAGAGAGGGTACGGATAAAGCGCAGAAAAGCTTCGGTGCCCTCAGGAGTATATTTGTATACGCCGGCGTCTTCTAAGACACGGCAAAATACTTTGCCGATTTCCTGTTGTAAGATCTGCTGAACATTTTCCTCTGTGACAGTAGGGTAGGAAGGGAGAAATTCTTCCACCCAGTCGGCATGTTTGAGAAGATCAGGATTGCTTCGGAGATCTTTACCTTCGAGGATATATTTTGCCAGCAGGTCCATTTCATGCTTCAGACGGCTAGGAAGAACGGCCAGTCCCATCACCTCGATCAGACCGATATTTTCCTTCTTGATGTGGTGAAGAGCTTCGTGGGGATGAAAGACCCCCAGAGGATGTTCATCGGTGGTGATATTGTTGCGCAGCACCAGGTCCAGCTCATACAGCTCTCCATTTTTGCGGGCAATTGGTGTAATGGTATTGTGGGGAACCCCATCTGTCTCGGCAAAGATAAAGGCAGTCTCATCGGTGTAACCACGCCAGTTTTTCAGGATATGGTCGGCCAGGGAGGTGAGCCGGTCTGTGTCAATTCCCCGTAGGCGGATTACGGAGAGCGGCCATTTTACAATGCCGGCCTCAATTTCTTCGTATCCGACCACAGTGAACGGTCTGACGATGGGAGCTTTTGCCATGGCAAAGGTGTAATGGCCGCCCTGGAAATGGTCGTGGCTGAGGATGGAACCACCTACGATGGGAAGGTCTGCGTTGGAACCAAGAAAATAGTGAGGGAACAGTTTGATAAAATCAAACAATCTGGTGAAGGTGTGCCTGTCAATTTTCATGGGGACATGCTCGCCATTGAAGACGATGCAGTGTTCGTTGTAATAGACATAGGGGGAGTACTGAAAGCCCCATTCTCTGCCGTCCAGCGTCAGCGGTATGATTCGGTGATTGTCCCGGGCAGGATGGTTAACTCTTCCAGCGTATCCCTCGTTTTCCATACAGAGCAGACATTTGGGGTAGGTGGAGGACTTTGCCTTGCCGGCTGCTGCGATTGCCTTTGGGTCTTTTTCCGGCTTAGACAGGTTAATGGTGATGTCTAGAGAGCCATACTCAGTGTTCACTTTCCATTTCTGATCTTTTTTGATTCGGTAACGGCGGATGTAGTCGCTGTCCTGGCTGAGCTTATAGTAATATTCCGTGGCTGCCAAAGGGGACTGTTGGTATCTTGTTTGAAATTCCTGCTGAATCTGGGCGGGACGGGGCAACAGACAGTTCATAAGTTTAGCGTCAAACAAATCTCGGTAAGTACTGGTGTCTTCTATGATTCCCCGGGAGACGGCTTCATCCAGAAGACACGTGAGAATTTCTTCCAGTTCGAGGTGTACCAGGTCGCAAGGGACGTCTTCATAGTTCTCCTCCTGAAATAGAGAAAGCAACTGGTTAGTGGTATAAATCTTTTCTGAACGGGGGATCAGTCCCGTGTCAATTCCGTATTGAACTAATTTTTTGATTCCTTCAAATAACATTTTGTAACCTCCTCTCAGTCATCTAGGCGGGAAGCTCCGTCTCCGATGTCTACGGTGTAAAATTCCGCCTCGTATCCGGTTTTTTCCCTGTATGCGTCTTTGATAGTTTCAATGAAAGCGCTGACCGCCTCGTTTTTAACCAGGCTGACGGTACAGCCGCCGAATCCGCCGCCAGTGATGCGGGAGCCGATGACACCAGGTGTCTTCCATGCCAGGTCTGTCAAAATATCAATCTCTTCGCAGGACACCTCATAGTCGTCCCGCAGGGAGACGTGAGACTGGTTCATTAGCTGTCCAAATTGTGTGATGTCGCCTTTTTTCAGGACGGCAGCGGCGGTGATGGTGCGCTGATTCTCATAGACAGCATGTTTGGCCCGTTTGCGGTGCAGGTCGTCCCGGATACAGTCTTTGTTTTTCTCGAATTCCTCCGGTGTGAGGTCTCCTAGAGAGGAGATTGGAAGCTTCGTCTTCAAGTCTGCTAGGGCTTCCGCACATTCCCGGTAGCGGTCGTTGTAGGCAGAACTCACCAGACTGTGCTTTACTTTGCTGTTCGTGATGATGATTTTGGCGTCTTTGAGCTGAATAGGTGCGTACTCATAGTTCAAGGAGCTGGTGTCAAGGAAAATCGCGTGATCTTTCTTTCCCATGGCGACCGCGAATTGGTCCATGATGCCACAGCTACAGTCGTTAAAATTGTTCTCAGAGTACTGCCCTAACAAGGCCAGGTCTACGGGGGAAAGTGTCTGGATATCGAATAAATCTACGAGTACGACTCCGGTTAGCACTTCTAGAGAGGCGGAGGAAGACAGACCGGCCCCTTTGGGAATGTTGCCCCAGACCACCAGGTCAAACCCTTGTTTCAGCTTGTAACCTTTCTGGGCGAAAGCCCAGACAACTCCGAGGGGGTAATTGGCCCAATGGTAGCTGTCTTTGTTGGTAAGATCATCTAAGGAAGCTTCTACGATCCCTATGTTGTATAAGTTACAGGAATAAAAATGCATCAGCCGGTCATTGCGTCTGCGGGCGACTCCATAGGTGCCTAAGGTCAGTGTACAGGGAAAGACATGACCGCCGTTGTAGTCTGTGTGTTCTCCGATCAGGTTGACACGGCCGGGTGAGAAATAAAAATGAGCATCTGTGGCATCAGAGAAAAGTCCGGCAAATTTTTCGTACAGCCTTTGTTTCATAGTTCGTACGCCTCCTAATATATGAGTGTAAGTTCCAGATTTTCTATTTTTATTATAAAGGTAAAAAAGACGGGAGTACATTGAAAATCTGTACAATATTATGTAAAAATGTTGTTTGAGGGTTGGTTAAGAGATATAATGGAAGCGAGAAGGCAGGTGGAAAAATGACAGAAACATACAAGTATTCGTATAAAATTGAAGAAAACCGTTTAAACGCACTTTCCGTTTACAATGTGGGGTATCAGAAATGCGAACCGGGATACCAGTGGGGACCGGGAATACGGGATCACTACTGTATCCATTATATTTTGTCAGGAAGCGGTTATTATTCTGCAAGACAGGAATCCTGGTATTTGGGAGTGGGAGATATGTTCATCCTCTATCCTGGAGAAGAGGTACATTACTATGCAGATCAAGCAGAGCCATGGGAGTATGCCTGGGTAGGCTTTATGGGGTCAGATGCCGGTTCAGTGATTCGGAATACCGGATTTTCCAGAGAAAAGCCCTACATTAAAAAAGGCTGTATACCAGACGAGCAGCTGCGTAGCGGGTTGGAGAGAATCTATCAGTTGAAAGGAAATACCTATGAGGCGTCGGTGGCTATGACGGGTGCTCTGTACAGCCTTCTGTCTGTGTTTATGCACTATTATGACAGAGAAGATCAGGGAAAAGAGATACAAATGTTGTATGTGGAACAGGCACAGAAGTACATAGAGACGAATTACTCCTATCCGATTACGATAGAAGATGTGGCGGCCTATGTGGGAATTAGTCGCAGTCATCTATTTCGCTCTTTTCAAATGCACACAGGAAAATCGCCGAAGGAGTATTTGTCGGAATACCGAATGAAGCAGGCGTGTCGTCTGTTGAAGGAAACGCAGCTGTCCGTTTCTGCGATTGCCTATTCGGTGGGGTTTGAGAATAATCTGTACTTCTCCAAAGCGTTTAAAAAGTACAGAAAACAAAGTCCGTCTGTCTATCGCAGACTACCGGAAGATTTTGAGCGGGAAGATGGATGAGAGATGTCAGGAGATCAAAAGTTTGGTATTGTAAAAGTTTAAGATTTTATATAAAATATAATAGATTATATATTATCTGAAAACTATGGAGGGTTTGTTACAATGAGAGATTTTATCTATGAGATTCCGGTGAAAGTCTATTTTGGCCGGGAACAGTTTGGCCATCTGGGTCAGGAACTGAGCAGACATGGAAAAAAAGTACTGCTCATATATGGAGGAGGTTCTATCAAGAGGACGGGTCTGTATGACAAGGTTGTTTCTGAGATCGAGAAAGCCGATTTGAAGCTGTATGAATATTCTGGAATTGAGCCTAATCCACGTATTGATTCGGTCAGAAAAGGCGCGCAGCTATGCAAGGAAGAGCACATTGACGTGCTTTTGGCTGTGGGAGGCGGTTCTACGATCGACGCGGCGAAATATATGGCTGCTGCTGCCTGTGCAGACTGTGATCCCTGGGATTTTTTAGAGAAAAAAGCTCCTGTCAAAGAGGCGCTGCCGATCGTCACGATACTGACGCTGGCGGCCACCGGGTCAGAGATGGACGCCTGTGGTGTCATCAGCAATCCTGAGACTCATGACAAGATTGTGGGGATGTCGCCGAAGTTGTTTCCAAAGGCTTCTTTTTTGGACCCGACAAATACCTACACGGTGAGCGCCTATCAGACGGCCTGCGGTGCGGCGGATATCATGTCTCATGTCATCGAGACTTAT
This sequence comes from Blautia hydrogenotrophica DSM 10507, assembly GCF_034356035.1. Classification (NCBI taxonomy): domain Bacteria; kingdom Bacillati; phylum Bacillota; class Clostridia; order Lachnospirales; family Lachnospiraceae; genus Blautia; species Blautia hydrogenotrophica. The sequence continues at coordinate 1,893,553 of NZ_CP136423.1, read as the reverse complement.
TTTAATATGGAAGATGGCCTGTATATGTTGGACTGTTTTATGGAAGGGTTAATGCAGACCGTGGTGAAGTTCGCGCCGGTCGCGTTGCGTGATCCAGAAAATTATGAGGCGCGCGCAAACCTGATGTGGGCGTCCTCCTGGGCGATCAATGGTTTCATCAGTGGTGGGAGAAGTCACCTTTGGAGCTGCCATCCTATTGAACATGAGTTGTCTGCGATCTATGACATCACCCATGGGCTAGGGCTTGCAATTTTGACTCCACGCTGGATGGAATACTGTCTGAATGAAAGGACAGTCTCTAAGTATTATCAGTTTGGAACTAGAGTTTTTGGGATTGATGCTTCTTTAGAACCGATGACTGTGGCTAGAAAAAGCATTGAGCTGTTATCGGAGTTTTTCTTTAAGACGTTGGGGCTTAAAAGCACATTTACGGAAGTGGGAATTCAGAAAAAGGATTTTGCCCATATGGCTCAGAAAGCCTGTGAAGGAGATGTGCTGCAAAGCGGTTTAGGGCCTTTGAAACAGGAGGACATCGAAAAAATTTTTGAGATGTGTCTCTAGAATAAGGCTTGACATGGTTGCTTGTAATTCGTATAATGTAAATCAAATATTCGGAGTGTTTTTGGAATCAGGAAAGGAAATTAGCAAGCATTATGGACGACGCCGATAGCGACGCTGACCAGGAAAATTACATATGGTCTCAAATGGCAGAAGACATAACCTGTGGACCCATTCTCGGGACACAGGCTATGTCTTTTTGTGCTGCTAGGAGACAAGGCTACGAAAGATTTCATGTCTGATTTTTACCAAAAGCGGTCAGAATATAAATAAAATATAAGAGAAAGAAAGGAGTGGTATATCCGATATGGATAATCACAGACAAATGCCTTGGCATTCGAGAGAGCTAGGAGAAGTATATCAAAGGTTAGGCACTTCAGAGGAGGGGCTCAGTGATGCCGAGGCAGAAAAAAGATTACAGAAAAATGGTTACAATGAGTTGAGGGCGAAACCGCCGAAAACAATCTTGCAGATGCTTTGGACTCAGATATCAGACCCAATGGTCTTGATTTTGGTTGGAGCAGCTGTGTTCTCGGGAATTCTCAGGGAATGGACAGAAGCAGTAGTGATCGCGACGATTGTGGTGGTAAACGCGGTGATTGGAATCGTGCAGGAGAAAAAAGCACAGTCTTCTCTAGAAGCACTGCGAAATATGAGTGCGCCCACTGCCCGGGCTTTGCGCCAGAGAGAGGAAAGTCTGATACCAGCGAAAGAACTGGTAGTGGGAGATGTGGTGTTTTTAAGTGACGGTGACATGGTGCCGGCAGACGTCCGCCTGATTGATTCGGCAAACTTGAAAGTCCAGGAGGCATCGCTTACAGGGGAATCGGTTCCTTCGGAAAAAGAAGCAGACCAGGTGCTTCCTGTGGAGTGTGCGCTGGGTGACCGGGGAAATATGCTGTATACTTCCTCGATTATTACCTATGGCCGTGCGACGGGTGTTGTGGTTGCTACAGGTATGGACACAGAGATGGGGAGTATCGCACAGATGCTGGACAGTCAAGATGAACTGGACACTCCGCTGAAACGAAAGCTGAGTGTTCTGGGACAGACATTGACTTTTGTGGGATTGGCAGTGTGTGTGCTGATTTTCGTCATTGGAATGTTGTATCAGAGACCTTTGGTGCCGCAGTTTTTGGTGGCGATCTCTTTGGCAATCTCCATCATTCCGGAAGGTCTTCCTGCCACAGCTACGATTGTCATGGCCCTGGGAGTACAGCGGATGGCAAAGAAAAATGCTCTGATTCGGAAATTGCCTGCTGTGGAAACCTTGGGAAATGCGACAGTGATTTGCAGCGATAAGACGGGAACCCTCACTTTAAATAAAATGACAGCGACAAAGATCGCAGTTAACGGAGATTTTGAGACAGGAACGCCCACGCAGGTTGAGAATGCGTCGGATCAGCATCCTGGTGTGTATAAGGAGTTGGTCTATGCGGCTGCCCTGTGCAATGACGCTAGTTTCGACCCAGACAGAAAGGGAGAGATTATCGGAGACCCCACGGAGGGAGCTCTCATTTACATGGCTCAGGCGTTTGGGATTGACCATGAGCGGTTGGAAGATGAGTATCCCAGACTGTATGAACAGCCTTTTGACTCGGAGCGAAAACGGATGACGACAGTGCATTCCATCGCGGGAAAAGTGGTTGCTTATACGAAGGGGGCGGTAGACGAGATGCTGCCTTTGTGTACTCAGATTATGACTGCTCAGGGGATACGCCCGATCACAGACGGTGATAGGGAGAATGTCTTATCTCTTTGTTCTGAGATGTCTCAGGAGGCGCTGCGAGTACTGGGCTTTTCCATGCGTATTCTTCCGAAGATTCCAGAGGAAGACGAGAATATAGAATTTCAGATGACGTTTATCGGAGTGGTGGGAATGATAGACCCACCGAGGAAAGAGGTTGCCGATTCCGTTCAGATCTGTCGGAACGCGGGGATACGTACGGTGATGATCACTGGGGACCATAAGGTCACAGCTTTGGCTATCGCGAGAGAACTGGGAATTTATCAGGAGGGCAACACGATTCTTACGGGTGACGAGCTGGATGCGATGGACGACGAGGCTTTGGATGCTGTGGTGGGAACTGCCACGGTCTTTGCCAGGGTATCTCCAGCGGATAAACTGAGGATTATTCAATCCTTAAAGCGCATTGGAGAGGTGACAGCAATGACGGGAGATGGGGTCAATGATTCTCCGGCACTGAAAGCTGCTGACATTGGTGTAGCCATGGGTGTCACTGGCACCGATGTGGCAAAAGATGCCTCGGATATGGTTCTTCTGGACGACAGTTTTACAACGATTGTGTATGCGATCAAAGAAGGGCGTCGTGTATACCGCAATATTCAGAAGGTGATACAGTTTTTGCTGGCTGGAAATATTGCGGAAATTCTCACGTTGTTTGTGGCAACTATATTGAATTGGGAAGCTCCGCTTTTGGCGGTCCACATTTTATGGGTGAATCTGGCGACGGCTTCCTTTCCCGCATTGGCATTGGGAATAGATCCTCCCAGCAAAAATATTATGAGGCATCGCCCAGTGAAATCGGGAACTCTGTTTGAGAAAGATCTGGTATACCGGGTAGTTATCCAGGGAGTGTTTGTCTCAGCTATGACAATCTGTGCCTACTGGATAGGAGCAAGCATGACAGGGCATGCAGCCGGGCAGACGATGGCGTTTTGTGTGCTGGCCTTCTCACAGATGCTTCGGGCATTTAACCAGAGGTCGAACACGGAGCCGATCTGGGTGAGAGCCGAGAATTTGAATCCATGGCTGGTGGTTTCTTTTTTGGCGTCTGCGGCTTTGATGTTGTGCATTTTACTTGTGCCGGCGTTACAGACGGCCTTTCAATTGACGACACTGTCTGTACTCCAGTGGATGATCGTCGTGGCTTTGTCCGTGCTTTCCATTGTGCAAATGGAAGTGATGAAGGTTCTCCGGCGCGGAAAATGATTACAGATTTCTATTGTCTGAATTTATACAAAAGTGGTATAATGTTTTTGACAATAGAAATGCACCTCTCATTTTGGAGAGATCAGGAAAAGGAGGATTCAGAAGATGGCAGTTTTTGAAGGTTGTGAAGGTAACTCCAAGACATGGGATTTGGAAGAACGTAAATGTCCGAAATGCGGCGAGGAGATGGATGTGTACACATACAAAGGAAGAGTTGTGGAGGATTCCATCTGTGGAAAATGTGGCTATGTGTTGAAGGCCCAGGAACAGGTAGTACCCGGACTGAAAAAAGAGAAAGAAGAATAAGACAGGGGGCTGCGGATTTTCCGCAGCCTTCCCTTTTACTTTTTGTTAAGATAGCGCCTTTCTGCAAGATTAATCAGGCTGTACAGAGCCATGGCGATGATACAGAGAATTACGATGGACATCAGAACCCATGAGAGTTTAAACACCTGACTTCCATAGATAATCAGATATCCCAATCCCTGTCTGGCACCGATGAATTCTCCGATGATGACGCCCACGAGACACAGTCCTATGTTGACTTTCATCACGCTGAGAATCAGAGGAATCGAGGAGGGAAGTACGACCTTTAGCAGAGTGTCCAGCTTCGTTCCTCCTAAGGTAGCGATTAATTTTATTTTGTCTTTGTCGATTTCATGAAAGCCTGTGTAGAGGTTGATGATAGAGCCAAAGATTGCGACAGAGATACCTGCCACAATGATGGTCTTTTGGTTTGCGCCCAGCCATACAATTAACAGAGGAGCCAGGGCAGATTTCGGAAGACTGTTGAGCACTACCAGATAAGGCTCCAGAATTTTGGAGAGTTTTGGAAATATCCAGAGTAAGACAGCAATGCCAAGTCCAAAAAGAACCACGAAAAAGAAACTGGCGATGGTCTCCCAGAGAGTGATTCCTATGTGAGTAAAAAGGCTCTGGTTTAGGCACATATCGTAAAAAGTACCGGCGATGATGCTAGGAGAACAGAAGATAAACGAGTCAATCCAGCCTCTGTCGGCTGCGGTTTCCCACAATATGAGAAAGGCGAGAAAGATAGCGACACGGAAAAACCAGATCAGGATTTTTTCGTGCTTTTTAGTCCGCAGATACTGCAGCTGAGCCTTGGATGGTGGAATCATGGTCATTCAACTCCTTCCAGATGAGATTAAAATAAGTTTTAAATTCCGGGGCATTTCGGGAGGCTAGAGGAGTCCGGTCAGGAATATCGAAGTGAACTTCGATGATGTCTTTGACAGTAGCAGGCCTGGCAGATAAGATCAAGACGCGGTCAGCCATGCTAAGAGCCTCTGAGATGTCATGGGTTACGAGGATTGCGGTTTTGGACTCCCTACGTATGATTTTTCCGATGTCATCGCTGACATTTAGCCTGGTTTGATAATCCAAAGCGGAGAAGGGTTCATCCAGGAGAAGCAGGTCAGGCTGCAGAGCCAAAGTACGGATTAAGGCTGCCCTCTGGCGCATACCGCCGGATAGCTGAGAAGGGCGGGCTTTTTTGAATTTGTCCAATCCATAAAGCTTCAGCAGATGGTCTACATAGGAACATTTGTCCGGGGTGAGCTGATGTCGAATTTCCAATCCCAAAATTACATTTTGATAGACAGATCTCCATTCCAGTAGATGGTCTTTTTGGAGCATATAGCCAATCTTGGCTTCGTCTTTGCCACCAGTAGCACTTTTGAGAGTGATCGTACCGCTCTCCGGAGTCAAAAGATGGCAGATCAGGTCTAAAAGTGTAGACTTGCCGCAGCCGCTGGGGCCTACGATTGCAAGAAATTCGCCTTGTTTTACCTGAAAAGATATATTCGAAAGGGCACGAGTCTCACCCTCTAACGTGTGATAAGAAAGGCAGACGTTTTGTACATCTAACAGTGTATCCATAGATTTACCTCCATTTTTGTATATAGTAATATATGACTTTTTTGAATTCTTGTGCTATACTAAAGCGGGACTTCCGCTGAAGAAAGCAGGATTGTCAGTATAAAGAGAAAGAGGCTTAAGATGAATCAGGTCAATTATCAAAAAAAATTAGATCAGTTGATTGAGATGAACCGAAGCCAGAAAAAGGTTCCTACCCTTTTTCTGCACAGCTGCTGTGCGCCGTGTAGCAGTTATGTACTGGAATATCTGTCCAGTTACTTTTTTGTCACGGTGTTTTTTTATAATCCGAACATTTCCCCTAGGGAAGAATACGAAAAGCGTGTCGGAGAGATTCAGCGTCTGATTAGGGAACAGTCCTATCTTTATCCGGTTAAATTCTTAGAAGGCGTCTATGAACCGGAACGTTTTTTTTCTATGGCAAAAGGGATGGAGATGCTGCCGGAGGGAGGCCAAAGATGTTTTGCCTGCTACCGACTCAGGATGGAGGAGGCAGCGAGATTAGCAGCCGAGGGTGGGTATGATTATTTTACAACGACACTCAGTATCAGCCCTCTGAAAAATGCACAGAAGCTCAATGAGATCGGTGAGGAATTGGCCAGGGTTTATAAAGTCAGCCATCTGCCCTCTGATTTCAAGAAGAAAAACGGATATCGAAGATCTGTGGAGCTTTCCCATGAATACGGACTTTACAGGCAGAACTATTGCGGCTGCATTTTCTCAAAAAGAGAAGCAGTAAAAAGAGAGCAGGCCAAAAAAATACAGGAGTAAAAGGAGAGAAATGTTATGGCACAACTTTGGGGAGGCCGTTTCACAAAGGAAACGGACCAGCTGGTGTACAATTTTAACGCGTCTATCAGTTTTGATCAAAAATTCTATGAGCAGGACATCCGGGGAAGCATCGCCCATGTGAAAATGTTGGCGAAACAGCAGATTCTCACAGACGGCGAGCGAGATCAGATTTTAGAAGGACTGAAAGAGATTTTGGAGGATGTCCGGAGCGGAAAACGAAAGATCAGTGATAAGTATGAGGATATTCACAGCTTTGTGGAGGCTACCTTGATCGACCGCATTGGGGACGCGGGGAAGAAGCTTCACACAGGGAGGAGCCGTAATGACCAGGTAGCTTTAGATATGAAGCTGTATGTGAGAGATGAGATTGATGAGATGGATGGACTGCTGAAAAAACTGATGGAGTCGCTCCTGAAAATCATGAAAGAACACGTACATACTTATATGCCGGGCTTTACCCATCTTCAGAAAGCGCAGCCTGTCACCTTGGCCCATCACGTGGGAGCTTATTTTGAAATGTTTAAGAGGGACAGAGGCCGCTTGACAGATATCCGCAAACGGATGAATACTTGTCCGTTGGGGGCAGGCGCCCTGGCAGGAACCACTTATCCTCTCGACCGGGAATATACAGCAGAGCTCTTGGATTTCGACGGCCCTACTTTAAACAGTATGGACTCAGTCTCTGACCGGGATTATGTAATTGAACTTCTCAGTGCGATGTCCACGATCATGATGCATTTGAGCAGGTTCAGCGAGGAGATCATTCTGTGGAACTCCAATGAATATCAGTTCGTGGAGATTGACGATGCCTATAGTACTGGCAGTAGCATCATGCCTCAGAAAAAAAATCCAGATATTGCAGAGCTGGTGCGGGGAAAGACGGGCCGCGTGTATGGTGCTCTGATGAGTATACTCACCACGATGAAGGGAATACCCCTGGCCTATAATAAGGATATGCAGGAAGACAAGGAGCTCACTTTTGATGCCATTGATACGGTCAAAGGCTGCCTGGCTCTTTTTAACGGTATGATTTCCACGATGGAATTTCGAAAAGAAAACATGAATCGAAGCGCGAAAAATGGTTTTACCAATGCGACAGATGCGGCTGACTATCTGGTGAATCATGGAGTTGCATTCCGGGACGCTCATGGGATTGTGGGGAGACTGGTGCTCACCTGTATTGAAAAGGGAATTTCTTTGGATGAGTTGCCTCTTGAGGAATATCAAAAGATCAGTCCTGTTTTCGAGAAAGATATCTACGAGGCGATCAGTATGAGGACTTGCGTTGAAAAGCGGATGACTCTAGGAGCGCCGGGACCGGAAATCATGGAACAGGTAATTGCGAAGGAAGAAGAAAGTCTGTAGCACCTTGCGGGACAGTCTCGCGTGAGCAGCGGCGTCACCACGATAAGCACGCAGTGCGGTTTTACGAATGGCGCTGACGGAACTGTTACTAACTGTTAAAAAAAACGAAAAAAAGTGTTGCATTTTCGCTGGAGTTGGTATAGTATTATGTAACAGAAAGACAGATGTGCGTAATGCAAAGACGCATAAATAGAAGAGTAGGAGTAGGTAATATGAGCGAAAAATTGAAAGTAGGTATCTTAGGAGCAACAGGAATGGTAGGGCAAAGATTTATCTCTTTGCTGGACGGACATCCATGGTTTGAGGTAGTTACGCTGGCAGCTAGTGCAAGGAGTGCCGGAAAGACTTATGAGGAAGCTGTGGGCAAACGTTGGAAAATGGATACCCCGATGCCGGAAGCTGTGAAGAACATCGTAGTGATGAATGTAAATGAGGTTGAGAAGGTAGCAGCTACGGTAGACTTTGTATTTTCCGCTGTGGATATGTCAAAAGATGAGATTAAGGCCATCGAGGAGGAGTACGCAAAGACGGAGACTCCTGTGGTATCAAATAACAGCGCGCATCGCTGGACACCGGATGTTCCTATGGTAGTACCGGAGATTAATCCGGAACACTTTGAGGTGATTGAGTACCAGAAAAAGCGTCTGGGAACTACCAGAGGATTTATTGCGGTAAAACCGAACTGTTCCATTCAAAGCTATGCGCCAGCCCTGACAGCGTGGAAAGAGTTTGAGCCATATGAAGTGGTAGTTTGTACATACCAGGCAATTTCTGGTGCGGGCAAGACTTTCAAGGATTGGCCGGAGATGGAGCATAATATTATTCCTTACATTGGCGGCGAAGAGGAGAAGAGTGAGAAAGAACCTCTCAGACTGTGGGGCAAGATTGAGGACGGTGTGATTAAACCAGCCACCGAGCCGGTGATTACCAGTCAGTGTGTGCGTGTGCCGGTTTTGAATGGACATACGGCTGCGGCTTATGTGAAATTTAGAAAGAAACCGACCAAAGAGCAGTTGGTTCAGGCACTGAAAGATTTCAAGGGAGTACCTCAGGAGTTAGATCTCCCGAGTGCACCAAAGCAGTTCATTCAGTATCTGGAAGAGGACAATCGTCCCCAGGTTACCGAAGATGTGGACTACGAGAAAGGAATGGGTGTGTCCATTGGCCGTCTGAGAGAAGACACCGTGTATGATTATAAATTCATTGGACTTTCCCACAATACCGTGCGTGGGGCTGCTGGCGGCGCAGTGCTGTGTGCAGAAACCCTGAAGGCGAAAGGGTATATTCAGAAAAAATAAAAGATAGAAATGGATCATTGGAATCCCATTGAGATATTTGCAGTATCGCAGCCGAACAGACTGCGATACTGTGTTTTCATGAAGAAATTGCTGAATGTATATAAAATGTGTTAAATTTATATCAACCTTAAACAGACAGAAGAATGGAAAATCGTTTATTATTTTCAGTTTTTCCAAAAATAAACAGAAATAAACGAAAAAAAACACAAATCATAAGTCGAGCTTTCCAAGAAAACATAATATTAACCAAAAACATCCAAGATTGAATAAAAAAAATTACTAAAATGCACAGATTTTTTTGAAAAAAGGGTTGTTATTTTTGTATCAAAGTGGTATTCTATGGAAGTAATCAATAATGTATAAGCGGGAGGGAGTTCTATGATTTACGAAGATGTACAAAAGATATCAAACGCGGCGGTAGCCAAAATTACTCTTCTGAAGAACCACTTTGGAAAGTACTTTATCCGGGCGATTATGGCGGGGTTTTTTATTGCGGTAGCCATGATCTACAATAACGTGGCTGGAAATCTGTTTGAAGGTTCAGCTCCTGGTAAATTTATCGGAGCGTTGGTGTTCTCCATTGCAGTTTTGCTGATTGTAATGGTGGGCGGTGAGCTTTTCACTGGAAACAACCTCGTGATGGCCTTTGGCTTGCTAGATAAGAAAGTCGGATGGGGCGACTTGGGCAAGGTTTGGGTTGTGAGCTACATAGGAAATTTTGTTGGATGTTTTATTCTTTCACTGATCTTTGTCGGTGGCGGTGCTTCTGGCACAGCAGACTACTTTGCAGGTTTTATAGATGGAAAATTGTCCATCGCTCCAGGTCAGATGTTCTTCAGAGCAGTGCTCTGTAACTTCTTTGTATGTCTGGCTGTATTGTGCGGCCTGAAGATGAAATCAGAGAGTGGGAAGTTCTTGATGATCGTAATTTGTATCTCAGGATTTGTTTTGAGCGGTTTTGAGCACTGTATCGCGAACATGGCGATCTTTACGACTGCTTACTGTCTGGTTCCAGGGCTGTCCATTGCTGCAATGCTGAAGAGTATGTTGATTGTAACTTTAGGAAATATCGTGGGCGGAGCTGTCCTTCTGGCATGGCCGCTTCGCAAGATGAGCGCAGACCAGTAATGACAAAAAAATCATTGTTTATCGCAGAGAAGCCCAGTGTGGCTCAGGAATTTGCGAAAGTACTAAAAGTAAATGGTGGTCGTCATGACGGTTATTTAGAGACGGAGAAATTTGTGGTGACTTGGTGTGTGGGACACCTAGTCACCATGAGTTATCCGGAAGCCTATGACGAAAAATATAAAAGGTGGAGTTTTGATACCCTGCCTTTTTTGCCGTGTGAATTTAAATATGAGGTAATCTCTTCCGTAAAAAAACAATTTGATATCGTAAGCCGTCTTCTAAATCGGAAAGACATTGGAACTATTTATGTGTGTACAGACTCTGGACGGGAAGGTGAATACATCTATCGGCTGGTAGATCAGCAGGCCAGAGTAACAGGAAAAGAGAAGAAACGGGTGTGGATTGATTCTCAGACAGAGGAGGAAATTCTGCGTGGAATACGGGAGGCAAAAGATCTGTCTGCCTATGACCACCTGGCGGATTCAGCCTATCTGCGAGCAAAAGAAGATTATCTGATGGGAATCAATTTTTCGCGTCTGCTGACTTTAAAGTATGGGAACAGTGTCGCAAATTACCGGAAGACTCGCTATCAGGTGATCTCTGTAGGAAGGGTGATGACCTGTGTGTTGGGGATGGTAGTGCGCAGAGAACGGGAAATCCGAAATTTTGTGAAGACTCCTTTTTACCGGGTAATTAGCACTTTAGAACTGGCGGGAAAGAAATTTGACGGAGAATGGAGAGTGACGCCGCAGAGCAGTTATTTCCAGTATCCGAAGCTGTATAAAGAGAATGGGTTTCTGGAAAAGAAAGATGCGCAGGAGCTGATTCATCAGTTAAACGCCCAGAAACCATTGACAGCGTCAGTGGAGAAGATTGAAAAGAAAAAAGAGAAGAAAAATCCGCCGCTTTTGTTTAATTTGGCGGAGCTGCAAAATGTCTGTTCTAAGTTGTTCAAGATCAGCCCTGATGAGACTCTGCGCATTGCCCAGGAACTCTATGAAAAGAAACTGATTACTTATCCCCGTACGGATGCTCGAGTGCTGTCTACAGCGGCGGCAAAGGTAGTGGGAAAGAATCTGAATGGCTTGAAAGGATTTGGGATGGTGTCACATATTGCCGCCCACATACTGGAACAGGGAGAGTATAAGAATCTGTCCAAGAGCCGTTATGTGAATGACAAACAGGTGACAGATCATTATGCACTGATTCCTACAGGCCAAGGACTGGGAGCTCTGGGACGTCTGCCGGTGACTTCCCAGCGTGTCTATGAGATCATTGTGAGACGCTTTTTGTCGATTTTTTATCCTCCGGCCATCTATCAGAAAATTGCTCTGACCACGAAAATACAGAACGAATCTTTCTTTTCTTCGTTTAAAGTACTGCTTTCCCCGGGATATTTAGAGATTGCTGGGAGTTCCTTTGCCAAAAAATCGACCGACACTGAGAGTTCTAATGGAGAAGCCACCTGTGATGTAATCTTGCTTCAGGCGTTGCAGGGACTAAAGAAGAGTGCTATACTGCCTGTAGAGAAATTGGCGGTAAAAGAAGGGGAGACATCACCCCCGAAGCGTTATAACTCCGGGACAATGATTTTGGCTATGGAAAATGCAGGCCAACTGATCGAGGATGAGGAGCTCCGTGCTCAGATCAAGGGCAGTGGGATTGGAACTAGTGCCACTAGGGCAGAGATTCTAAAAAAGCTGTTTCACATAGAGTATCTGAATTTGAATAAGAAGACACAGGTAATCACTCCGACGTTGTTAGGAGAGATGATTTACGACGTGGTGAATTGTTCGATTCGTTCCCTGTTAAACCCAGAGCTGACGGCTAGCTGGGAGAAGGGGCTTACCTATGTGGCAGAGGGGAGCATCACTCCCCAGGAGTATATGGATAAGCTGGAGAACTTTATCCGTTCCAGGACAGAGCAGGTGATGGGAAACAATTTTCAGTATGCTCTGCGTCAATTTTATGATCTGGCGGCCCAGAACTATCCGCCGCCAAAAACGAAAAAAGGGAGTAAGTAAGATGAAAGATTATACCATTGAGAAACTCTTTAACTTAGATGAGACGATCGCCAAAGAGATTTTCCAGGGAAAAGTATATCCTTGGGAAGTACTGGAAGAGATTGGAGAGTATATTTTAAAATTGGGAGAGACGTTAGACCCTGCGGAGTATGAGAAAAAAGGGAAGAACGTCTGGATTGCGAAAACTGCTCAAGTAGCAGATTCTGCACATATTGACGGGCCGGCGATCATTGGTAAGGAAGCACAGATACGTCATTGTGCTTTTATTCGTGGAAATGCGATTGTAGGAGAAGGTGCTGTTGTGGGAAATTCTACGGAGTTAAAGAACGTGATTCTCTTTAATAAAGTACAGGTTCCCCATTACAATTATGTTGGGGATTCCGTTCTAGGCTTCCATGCACATATGGGAGCAGGCTCCATCTGCTCTAATGTGAAGGCAGACAACAAAGCTGTGGTGATTCATGCAGACCGAGAGGATATCTCCACCGGGAGAAGAAAGGTAGGGGCTATGCTGGGAGATTACGCCGATGTGGGCTGCGGGTCTGTGCTCAATCCAGGAACAGTGATTGGGGCCAGGACCAATGTATATCCGTTATCAGCGGTCAGAGGCTGTGTTCCGGCAAATCATATCTACAAGAATAAGGATGAGATTGTTCAGAAACATGATTGACAAGAGATGCAAAAAAGCCATTGCTGAAGCGATGGCTTTTTTATTTCATAAGAAATTCCGTTTTTATGGAACAAAAAACGCTCCACGTGGATCGCACTGCGGCGGAGTGAAAGATGGCGCTTTGCTCCCTCAAAGATTGAGGGGAAGCTGAAGTGGGCTTGCCCACTTTGTTCTGCTGTAGGTGGACATAGCAGAGCTCAGGAATAGAGCAGATATCTGAGAATTATTAGGAATATCAGATGGAGCGGATAGAAGAAATAGAAAAAATATTTTCCTGCTTTTCCCTTCAAAAAGCCCCTCTGTCCGTTGTACATGCGGATGGGGATCATCGCGAAGCATGCTTTCCATTCCCAATATAAGGAGAGTCCTGCCAGAATCACCTGACTGTTTCGGTAATAGCGAAACAGATAAAAGATCAAAATTAAAAGGACACCCCGCCAGTCATAGTCCGTGTGAAAGAAATAAGCAGCCCACATGGAGCTGACCACGTACAGAATCTGAAGCCATACATTGGCGGCAAACCGTTCTAGGGCCCACAGAGCCAAAAAACCCAGCAAAAGTGTGAACAGGGTATTTTGCTTTTGAAAATTTCCCAGGTCGTTCATCATAATACTGAAGGGGATCTCGGAGAGAAGAGCAAAGAACAGCAGGTTGCGGGCGTACCGTATTCTGCTTTTGGTATGTACAAAGCCTTCTGTCATGAGAAAACAGAAAATTGGAAAAGCGAGACGGCCGAAGTCTCTGAATAATCGGTAAAGTCCGATGGGGGTATCTAAAAAATAAAAATAAGGGATAAATGCCTCAGGATCATTTGCCAAAATTGTAACAGCAAAATGGTCGATCAACATACTGACAGCGGCAATGACTTTTAAGACACTGCCGCTTAGACATTCGTAAGAATTTTGTGAGAGTGTGTTCATAATCCGTCTCCTGATGTTCTTTTATATTTATCTTATCATAATCACTGTGAAAAGAAAAGAGTACGGTCATCGTATCATTTTCATCAGATTGATGATTTTGTCCATTTTGGCTGCCTCCTGAGGAGACTGTCCTTGTTTGAGTACTTCTATAATCATCTCCATTTCATTGGTATTGAATTTCACTCCCTGATTTTTTCCCTGGTTTGCTGCGGCCATCAAAAATGGAAGCAGTTCTGTGGGACTTTTTTGTCCTCCTTGATCAGCAAGGTTTTGAAGAAGCGCGAGTTTGCTTTTATCGAGTCCGTTGAGTTTGGGATCGTTCATCCAATCCTGTGGCATTTTTGTCATCCTCCTTATTGGCTGCCTGGCTCATCTTTAAAAGTTTCTATCAGCTCTACCATGACGAGCATATTTAAAACTTGATCAATATTTTTCTGCATATTGGGGTCACAGAAGCGGCGGATATCATTGAGCATACTCGCCGGGTCGACGGTAGATGCCGAGGAGAGTTCACAGGCTGTCAGATCTTGCGGCCGAGAGAACAACTCCATGGTATGTTTTAACTCCAACAGCTTTGTGTAAAAGGATAGGAATCTCTGACCGCTTCCTGGAAGATAGGGCATGGATGCCTTCAACATTTGGAGATTTCCGTCACTGACCATTTCATCCAACGCGGTCATGGGAGTATGATATTCTTGACTCATAAGATTTCCTTAAATTCCCTTTTTCACAGTCTATGTTCTTCTTATTTACATTATGACAGACAGAGGTGTCCTGACATACTGTATAATGTGAGTTTTATAAATACGAAACAGAACCGCGAAGCGGGAATTTTAAAATAATAGAAAGGCTGGGTTAGAACAGATGAGAGAGAAAAAAGAAAAATTGATTATTAATGGAAATGAAATCTATGAGATAGATATGGACTGTGTCAAGAGCAAACAAGACAGAGCAGGTAGGAAAACTCGTCAGTCGCAGACTCCGAAAAAGCAAAATGGGAAAGCTCGTCGTAATTCCTCTCCCCCTCAATCTTGAGGGGATGGTATACTAAAAAAGGCGGGGGACGTGAGAAGTCCCCGCCTTTTTGACATACCGTATCATGCGTAGAAATCAGGTATACTTTAGCATCCGCAACCGTTGCCGCCGCAGCACAGCAGGAGCAGAATGAGAAGGAGGCAGCTGTTATCTCCGCATCCACAGCCTCCGTTGTTGTAAGAGTTGCCGCCGCAGAAATACATTAATACGATGATCCACAGAATGCAGTTGCAGCTATTTCCGCCTCCGAATAATCCGTTACCACATCCATTATCACACCCATTGTCACATCCGCATCCACAGTTCGTTGCTGCTAAATCACTCATGTTAAAGTCCTCCAAAAATTGATTACACTCCATTTTATGTGGAAGCAGAGAAATGGTGACAAATTTTCTTATGCCAACGCGAGAATTTTAAGCCGCTGTCTTTGGGCTGGACTTGTCTTTGGGATTCTGCTATGATTAGAAACAATGAAAGGAGAACGTTTATGCATCCTTATTTTATCGTGACTTTTGCGGCTGTTATCTTTCTTTTGGGTGTTGTCTGGGTAATTGTCAGAGAAAACCGCAGACAGAAAGAGCGACATTTAAGAGAATTCGGTGAGCAATATGGCAGGATCTTTGACCATATGTATTCTCATGAGGAACTCCAGAGAATTTCAGCTTCATCCAGGAAAATGGACGGAAAGAAAGAGGGATATCTAGACGATATTACCTGGAATGATCTGGAGATGGATGTGATTTTTGGAAGAATTAATCAGACTTTGACGACTGCGGGGGAGGAGTATCTATATCGGCTTTTGCGTTTGCCGAAGATGTCATCCAAAGAGTTGGAGCATCTAGGAGAACTGACGAATTTTTTTCAAAGCCATAAAAAAGAACGTGAAAAAATGCAGCTGGCTTTGGTCTTAGTGGGAAAGGACAACCGCTGTTCGCTGGGAGATGCGGTGTCTTCCCTTGAAAATGCCCCTGTGATCGGATGGATTTCTCACGGACTTTTGGCAGGTGCGCTGTTGGCTGCGCTGCTGTTGCTGCCGGTGTTTCCCGTTGCGGCGGTATTTTTTGTGTTTGCGCTGGTGGGTTTGAATGCTTTTTTGTATCAGACAGGCTCTGACCGGAAACAAACGGAACCGTATCGGAGCCTTTTCGCCAGTCTGCGCAGGATTTTGGACATGGGCAGAGAGCTGGAAAGATTAGATTGGTCCTCTCTGGAAAATTGCCGGCGTATTGTGGAGATACGAAAAAGGCTGACAGGATTTGAGAAAAAAGCATTCTGGTTCATCGGGCGGCAGGCAGAGGGCGGAGGCTTTTTGGATTTGATAATGGATTATTTAAAGATGCTGTTTCATATAGATTTGCTGGTCTATCCTTCTTTGCGCCGTGAAAGTCTGCGCTGCCAGGCGGAATTCCAGGAGTTGTTAGATCAGATCGGAGAGCTGGACGCGGCAATTTCTATCGCCTCTTTCAGGAAAGGGCTGCCCTGGTATGGGGAGCCGGAGTTTTCCGCAGATTCCCAGGTTCTAAAGGTGACAGACCTTTACCATCCGTTGGTTATGCAGCCGGTGGCCAACACCATCACAGCCGGAAAGGCTGTGCTTCTGACTGGTTCTAATGCTTCGGGAAAGTCCACATTTTTAAAAGCGGTGGCAGTGAACGCAGTTTTGGCGCAGACAATTTTTACTTGTACAGCGAGAAGCTATCACGCTGCTTGCTGCCGAATACTGACTTCCATAGCTCTTCGCGACAGCATCCGGGATGGGGAGAGTTATTTTATGGCGGAGATTCGCTCCCTGAAGAGGATTTTAGATGCATGCCAGGGACCAGTGCCGGTGCTCTGTGTGATTGATGAAGTGTTAAGAGGGACCAATACCGTGGAGAGAATCGCTGCTTCTTCGCGGATTTTAGGGGTGTTGGCAAAAGTGGGAAATCACTGCTTTGCGGCAACCCACGACCTAGAATTGACAGTGATTTTAGGAGATATCTATGAGAATTATCACTTTGAGGAGACGGTGGAAGACAGTGACGTCCACTTTCATTATCAGTTGAAACAAGGACCATGTTCCACGAGAAACGCGTTGACTTTGTTGGAGTTGACCGGCTATGACGAGAATACCGTACGGTCGGCAAAGGAGGCTGCGAAAGAGTTTCAGAACACAGGAATATGGAAAAAAATGAAAGGAGTTTAATCTATGTTGGTGAAAATATACACAGACGGGGCAGCACGAGGAAATCCGGACGGGCCTGGCGGCTACGGAACTTTACTTCATTTTACAGATGCTAAGGGACAGTTACACGTGCGGGAATTCAGCCAGGGATATAAAAAGACGACAAACAACCGCATGGAGCTGATGGCAGCGATTGTAGGATTAGAAGCATTGACTCGTCCTTGTCAGGTAGAACTTTACTCAGACTCTAAGTATCTGGTGGATGCTTTTAATCAACACTGGATTGATAGCTGGTTGAAAAAAGGCTGGAAGAGAGGAAAAAACGAACCAGTGAAAAACAAAGATCTGTGGCAGCGCCTTTTGAGAGCGAAAGAACCGCATCAAGTATCCTTTCACTGGGTAAAAGGACATGACGGACATCCTGAAAATGAGCGGTGCGATCAGCTAGCTACGGCAGCAGCGGATGGGCGAGAGCTCATAGAAGACAATTTTTGCGAGAAACAGGCTTGACAAATAAAAAAACGGCCGTTATACTACAACTAATCAGACAATTTTATCTGTATCAGCGTAGATAAGAAGAAGTAATTTCAGGGTAAGCGGACAGAGAGTTGCCGGAGGGTGAGAGGCACGCGTGGAACTGAAATGAATACATCTTTGAGCTTCGCACTGAATCCAGTTTAGGTAGTAGGCTGCGACGTGTTGACCGACGTTATAATGGTTCGGGTATGTCAGTACCTATGGAGGCGGGCAGTGTGAGCTGTCTGTGAATGAAGGTGGTAACACGGGAATTGCTCTCGTCCTTTTTGAAGGACGGGAGTTTTTTTATGTTCCAGGAAAGACCTTATCACGCTAATGCGTGAAAACTCTTTCCTAGAACATAAACGCTCCGCTAGGGATGCGCACGCCGCAATAAGGTCGTACACCGCAAGGCGGTGTTGCGGCGGCGCGCAAAGTGGGACTGCGCCCCTCAAAGATTGAGGGGATGGGGAGCTGAAGTGGGCATGCCCACTTTGTTTTTGAAAGTAAAGGAGGAATATATTATGAAGATTTATGAAGAGTTGCAGGCCAGAGGGTTGATTGCCCAGGTGACAGATGAGAAAGAAATTCGTGAGCTGGTAAACGCTGGCAAGGCCACGTTTTATATCGGTTTTGACCCGACAGCAGACAGCCTCCATGTGGGACATTTTATGGCACTTTGTCTAATGAAACGTCTGCAAATGGCGGGAAACCGTCCGATTGCTTTGTTAGGTGGGGGAACTGGAATGGTGGGAGACCCATCTGGTAGAACCGATATGCGCCCTATGATGACGGTGGACACGATCAATCACAACATTGAGTGCTTTAAGAAGCAGATGAGCCGTTTCATCGAGTTTGGTGAAGGAAAAGCCATCATGGTAAACAATGCGGACTGGTTGTTGGATTTAAATTACGTGGAATTATTGAGGGAAGTCGGCGCTCATTTCTCTGTGAATCGTATGTTGGCGGCTGAATGCTACAAACAGCGCATGAAAGAAGGTTTAAGTTTCTTTGAATTCAATTATATGATTATGCAAAGCTACGATTTCTACCGTCTGTTTTTGGACCATGGCTGTCAGATGCAGTTCGGCGGAGATGATCAGTGGAGCAATATGTTGGCAGGAACAGAGTTGATTCGCCGTAAACTGGGAGAAAATGCCTATGCCATGACTCAAACACTGCTTTTGAATTCTGAAGGAAAGAAGATGGGTAAGACACAGTCAGGAGCTGTCTGGCTGGATCCAGATAAAACGACACCTTTCGAATTTTATCAGTACTGGAGAAATGTGGATGACGCAGATGTATTGCATTGTCTACGTCTACTTACCTTCCTGCCGCTGGAACAGATTGACGAGATGGACAAATGGGAAGGTAGCCAGTTAAATCAGGCAAAAGAGATTCTGGCTCACGAGCTGACAGCGCTAGTTCACGGAGAGGACGAGGCGCAAAAGGCTGAGGCAGGAGCGAAAGCACTTTTCACTGGTAGCGGAGATTCTGAACATATTCCTACTGTGGAACTAAGCGAGGAAGATCTGACAGATGGTGAGATTGACATCATTTCTTTGTTGATTAAGGCAGAGCTGGTGGGAACCAGAAATGAGGGAAGAAGAGCAATCACACCGAATACCTGTGTCACGATAGATGGTGAGAAGATTGCCGACATTAAATATCAGGTTAAGAAAGAGGCCCTAGAAGGGGATGGAATTCTTGTTGGAAAAGGTAAAAAGTCCTTCAAAAAAGTTTGCGTCAAATAGACAAATATGCTATCATAAAAGTTAGTCTGAACAGGCCACGCCCATATTGTGAGCGATGGCCTGCTCAACTTTGACGTAGAAAGGTGCGCAGTTCATATACATTCTGCACCATAAATCAGATAGCTAGGAGGAGAAAATATTGAAAAAATATGGAGTCAATGAGCTTCGCAAAATGTTCCTGGAATTTTTTGAGAGCAAGGGACATTTAGCATTAAAAAGCTTTTCGCTCATACCGCAAAACGATAAGAGTCTGCTGCTGATCAATTCAGGTATGGCGCCAATGAAGCCGTACTTTACTGGAGCAGAAATCCCGCCCAGAAAAAGAGTGACTACCTGTCAGAAATGTATCCGTACCGGCGATATTGAGAACGTAGGAAAGACTGCCCGTCACGGCACATTCTTTGAGATGCTGGGAAATTTTTCTTTTGGAGACTATTTTAAAAAAGAAGCGATCCGCTGGTCCTGGGAGTTTCTCACCGAGGTAGTAGGACTGGACCCCGATCGCCTTTACCCGTCCATCTACCTGGATGACGAGGAGGCATTTGAAATCTGGAACAAAGAGATTGGAATCGCCCCAGAACGGATTTTCCGTTTTGGAAAGGAGGACAATTTCTGGGAACACGGTGCTGGCCCGTGCGGTCCTTGTTCTGAGATCTACTATGACCGGGGAGAGAAGTACGGCTGCAAAAAGCCAGGATGTACGGTGGGCTGTGACTGTGACCGTTATATAGAGATCTGGAACAATGTGTTTACTCAGTTTGAAAATGACGGAGAAGGGCATTACACAGAGCTGGAACAAAAGAACATTGATACCGGTATGGGATTGGAACGTCTGGCCACAGTGGTTCAGGAAGTGGATTCTATTTTTGATGTGGATACGAACTGTGCCCTGCGCAACAGAGTCTGTGAGTTGGCCGGTGTGGAATATTTAAAAGATGAGAAGACGGATGTCTCCATTCGTCTGATCACAGATCATGTAAAAAGTTCCACGTTCATGATTTCTGATGGCATTATGCCCACGAATGAAGGGCGCGGTTATGTGTTGCGTCGTCTGATTCGGCGTGCTGCCCGTCATGGACGTCTGTTGGGCATCGATGGAAAATTTATGGCTAAGCTAAGTGCCACTGTAATCGAAGGTTCCAAAGACGGCTATCCTGAGCTGGAGGAGAAAAAAGATTTTATTTTCAATGTGTTGAACAATGAGGAAAATCAATTTAATAAGACGATCGACCAGGGCTTGCGTATCCTAGCAGATTTAGAAGAGAAGATGGAAAAGGCTGGTACTAAAGTGTTGACTGGTGAGGAGGCATTTAAGCTGTATGATACTTATGGTTTCCCACTGGACTTGACAAAAGAAATTTTGGAAGAAAAAGGGCGTCAGGTGGACGAAGAAGGCTTCCAAAAAGCCATGGAGATTCAGAGAAAACAGGCCAGAGAAGCCAGAGAAGTTTCCAACTATATGGGAGCGGATGCGACAGTTTATGATGAGATCGATCCGTCTGTCACGACGGAGTTTGTGGGTTATGAGCATTTGGCTTTTGAGTCTGAGATTACGGTATTGACTACCGAGAAGGAAATCGTTTCTTCTTTAATGGAAGGACAAAGAGGAACTGTCTTTGTGAAAAAGACACCTTTTTATGCCACTATGGGTGGCCAGGAAGGAGACACCGGCCTGATTTCCACTGCCAACGGCGTATTCCAGGTAGAGGAGACCATCAAGCTCAGAGGCGGCAAGTATGGCCATGTGGGACATATGGTTTCTGGAATGCTCAGTGTTCAGGATGTGGTCAGGTTGGAAGTGAACGTGCAGGGGCGCAGGGATACAGAGAAAAATCACAGTGCCACGCACCTGCTTCAGAAGGCTTTAAAAGTCGTTTTGGGTGCGCATGTGGAGCAAAAAGGCTCATTGGTGACGCCAGACAGGCTTCGCTTTGATTTTGCACATTTTCAGGCGATGACTCCGGAGGAAATGGAGAAAGTAGAGAAGCTGGTGAACCAGGAAATCCAGGAAGCTCTTCCAGTACGCACAGACATTATGGACATTGAAGAGGCCAAAAAGACCGGTGCAATGGCTCTGTTCGGTGAGAAATATGACGAGGAAGTCCGGGTGGTTTCCATGGGAGAGTTCTCTAAGGAATTGTGCGGCGGAACTCATGTATCCAATACTAGCCAAATTCTCCTGTTTAAATTGGTGTCAGAGTCAGGCATCGCTGCTGGTGTACGCCGTATTGAAGCTCTGACCGGAAATGGCGTTATGGAATACTACAAAAACCTGGAATCTCTTTTGAATCAGGCAGCCAAGGCTGCAAAGACTTCCACGGGAGAACTTAGTGATAAGATTTTCCACATGCAAAATGAGATCAAAGCTCTCCACAGTGAGAACGAATCCCTGAAAAGCAAGATGGCTCAGGATTCTCTTGGAGATGTGATGAATCAGGTGACAGAGGTAAAAGGTGTAAAGCTGTTAGCAGTAAAGCTGGAAAATGTGGATGTCAGCGGGCTACGTGATCTCGGAGACCAACTGAAAGAAAAGTTGGAAGAGGGTGTCGTTGTACTGATTACTGTGAATAGTGGAAAAGTAAATCTTCTGGCTATGGCTACAGACGGAGCTATGAAGCAGGGGGCTCATGCAGGTAATCTAATCAAGGCTGCCGCTGCAATTGTAGGCGGAGGCGGAGGTGGACGTCCGAATATGGCTCAAGCTGGAGGAAAGAGTCCAGAAAAGGTAGAGGAAGCGCTCCAGAAAATACCGGAGATTCTTGAAAGTCAATTGAGATAGATTTGTAGGCTTTTTATTAAATTTTTTGCAAAAATCGTGAAAAATAGTTGACGAAATTTTAGAATCTGATATAATATCAGATGTGCAATAAAAATACCCATACAGTTGTATTTAAGCACAATCTACAACTGGAGGGAGGTTAGGTGTGAGTCTATGTCAAATGTAATCGTAAAAGAGAACGAGACTTTAGATAGCGCTCTTCGCAGATTCAAACGTAGCTGTGCAAAAGCAGGCATTCAGCAGGAGATCCGTAAGAGAGAGCATTACGAGAAGCCAAGCGTTCGTCGTAAGAAAAAATCTGAAGCTGCAAGAAAACGTAAATATAATTAATGTGCGCAAAAAATCCCTGTCTGTGCGACAGGGATTTTTTAAATCAAACTCTCGCGATGCTGCGATAAATCTTATTTACGGGAGTTATGTTTTAAATTGTCTCAGGGAGTGAGAAATTATGCTGATAAAAGTCTTGAAAAAGTTACTGCAATTAATTTTTAACCGGATTTTTTATGTGGCTGTCGCCCTGCTGGTACAGTTAGGGTGGATTTTGTTGCTATTTTGGCGTTTGAACAATTATTCTAAGTATGCATCTGCCGTGCTGAGTATCATCAGCGTTCTTTGTGTGCTGTGGATCGCAAATAAAAAAATCAATCCGTCTTATAAACTGGCTTGGATTACTTTGATTTTAGCGATTCCAGTCTTCGGAATGGTATTGTATCTTTTATTCGGAAAATCAAGGGTTGCTACGGCTATGCAGGAGAAATTTGACAGTATTCTCCATGAGAGCTGGCCGTATCTGAGGGGAGACCCTATGGCTATGAAAGGGCTCTGGGAAAAAGACCCGGAAGTGGCGATTCAATCTCAGTATATCCAGCGGTTTTCTGGTTATCCGCTCCATAAAAACACGTCTGTGGAATATTTTCAAGTGGGAGACGACATTTTTCCGATACTAATCAAAGAGTTGGAGAATGCTCAGCACTATATTTTCATGGAATACTTTATTATCAATGACGGAGTGATGTGGAGGTCTATTCTGGACATTCTGGAAAAGAAAGCTTTTCAAGGGGTGGATGTCCGTCTGATTTACGATGATTTCGGCTGTCTAACTACGTTGCCTCACAAATACTACGAGTTTCTCAGATCAAAAGGAATCAAGTGTGAAGTTTTTAATCCCTTCCGTCCGCTTCTGAATGTGATTATGAACAACAGGGATCACCGAAAAATTTGTGTGATCGATGGACATACTGGTTTTACAGGAGGTATTAACCTGGCTGATGAGTACATCAATCAAAAGGAACGTTTTGGCCACTGGAAAGATACGGCTGTGATGCTTAAAGGGGAAGGTGTCTGGAATTTGACGGCGATGTTTCTGCATATGTGGAATGTGGTAACGAAGACGGACGAGGTGTCGAATTTTAAGAGCTATCTTCCACATCGTTACCACCCGTCACCGTTTCAGGGAGAAGGGTATGTTCAGCCTTATTGTGATACGCCTTTGGATGATGAGACGGTGGGGGAGAATGTCTACCTGAACATTATCAATCGAGCAAAATATTACGTCTATATTTGTACGCCATATCTGATTATTGATAATGAGATGATGACGGCATTGTGCCTCGCATCGAAAAGCGGTGTGGATGTGCGGATTATGACTCCCGGAATTCCGGACAAAAAAATTGTCTTTTTGCTCACCCGGTCTTACTACGAACAACTTTTAGAGGCAGGAGTGAAGATCTATGAATATCAGCCAGGATTTCTTCATGCGAAATCTTTCGTGTGTGATGACAAGATTGCAGTTGTCGGGACGATTAACATGGATTATCGAAGCCTTTATCTACATTTTGAAAATGGGGTCTGGATGTATGGAAACCAGGCGGTTATGGATGTGAAGCAGGATTATATAGACACATTGGACTACTGCAAGAAAATTACGATCACCTTCTGTTCAGGCAGAAAGTTACCAGAGCGTATGATGCAGAGCGTTCTACGTCTGTGTGCACCGATGCTTTAGGGGACAGGATACCATTGCAGATAGAGGATGGTATCCTGTTTTTTGCATATTTCCAAAGACAAAAGTCTAAAATAGAAAGAGAAGTTTTTTATGGGAGTGAACTATGGGGAAGAGAATAACTGCATGGCTTCTGTTCACGGCATTGTTCCTGCCAGTCAGCATTCCGATACATAACGTGCAGGCCCGGGTGTTATTTACCGGGGAGACTGTAGATTCCCGGGAAGAGGAGAGTGAAGATGAGCAGGAGGAGAAGGGACTGATTCAGTCGCCTTATGGAGTACTTATGGAAGCTTCTACCGGTGAAATCCTCTATGAGAAAGAGAAGGATACTAAGCGCAGTCCAGCCAGCATCACAAAAATCATGACCTTGATTTTGATCTTTGATGCCATAGAGAACGGCAGTCTGAATATGGACGATATGGTTACCACTAGTGCCTATGCAAAATCCATGGGAGGTTCTCAGGTATATCTAGAGGAAGGAGAGACCCAGGATGTGGAGACCATGATTAAGTGCATCGTGATTGCCTCCGGAAATGATGCCAGCGTGGCGATGGCTGAACACATAGCCGGGAGTGAGGAAGAGTTCGTAAAAAAGATGAATGACCGAGCGCAGTCTCTGGGAATGAAAAATACACACTTTGAGGATTGCTGCGGGCTGACAGATTCTGAAAATCATTATACAACGGCTTATGATGTGGCGCTGATGTCCAGGGAATTAATCACACACTATCCGAAAATATTGGAGTACTCTTCTATCTGGATGGATACCATTACTCATAAGACCCGTCAGGGTACCAGTGAATTCGGATTGACCAATACCAACAAGTTAATCCGTAGCTATGAGGGCTGTGTGGGTCTTAAGACTGGCAGCACGAGTTTGGCAAAATACTGTGTATCTGCGGTAGCCCAGAAAAATGGGATGTCTTTGATCTCTGTGGTGATGGCGGCGCCAGATTACAAGGTGCGTTTTTCTGACGCGGCGGCGATGTTTAACTATGGTTTTGCCAAGTGTAGCCTATATCAAGAGCCGAATCCAGACAGGACGTTTCAGCTTAAGGTCCTCAGGGGGAAGGAGAGTCAGGTGAGAGGAGAGTATGGCAAAGCATTCTCTTATCTGGACACTTCCGGCAGAAGTTTGGATAAGATCACGCAGAAGACAAAGCTGAAAGAATTGACGGCGCCTGTGAAAAAAGGTGATACAGTGGGAAAGACTGTCTACTATCTGGAGGGAGAAAAAATAGGAGAGGCCTCGATTCTGGCTGCCAAGACGGTGGAAAAGGCGGAATACCAGGACTGTCTAAAGGAAGTATCCCAGTGGTGGTACCGGAGGGAAGCTGCCAGAGAGTGATCTTTGGTGTACGGATTAAAATTCTAGGGAGGATTACCAATGAAAACGCCGAAATTTTGTCTGGAAACTTATACATTTCAGTCTAAGAAAATGATTCCGGGAAGCAGACCGGTGCGATTTTGCTTCCTCAGTGATCTGCATGGAACAGAATTCGCAGGAGAAAACCGAAGCTTGCTAAGGGCGATTGCTTCTTTTAAGCCGGACGGGATTTTGGTGGGCGGAGATATGATTGTGGGAAAGCTGCATTTCGGGCAGGGAATGCGAGTTTCTCTGGAACTGCTCCAAAGATTAGCTGAGAATTATCCAGTATGGTATGCACTGGGAAACCATGAGCACCGGATGATGACAAATACTGAGTTCTACGGCAGCAGGTATATGGACTATGAGAGAGAGCTGGTATCCTGCGGCGTGCGTATGCTGCACAACGAGAGCGAGACTTTTGATGTGGAAGGAACTTCTTTTCGAATCTATGGATTGGAACTAGAGCAGAGCTTTTACAAGAAGCCTTTGTCCCCTCGGCTCACCGCTGAGCATATCACTGAGCTTTTACAAGGTGAGAGAGGGGACACAAAAAGAGAGTTTGAGATTCTCCTGGCACATAATCCTAAATATGGGCAGGCTTATTTTGATTGGGGAGCAGATTTGATTCTGTCCGGCCATTACCACGGGGGACTGATGCGCTTTTCGCGTCGGCACGGTTTGATCTCTCCGCAGTTTTGGCCGTTTCCTCGATACTGCTGCGGGGATTTTATTCGAGGAGACCAAAGAATGCTGGTCAGTGCCGGTCTGGGCGAGCACACGCTGCCGTTTCGAATTCACAATCCCAGAGTTTTGCTGGAGGTTACGCTGTGCGCGGCGGATTGACGTTGGCGCTTTACAAATACGAAGATTTTCAGTACAATGTAGGTTGTGAATTTTTGAGACGACGAGAGAGGGTAAGATATGGCGATTCCCGTGAAGCTTCCGGTGTTCGAAGGTCCGCTGGATCTTCTGCTCCACCTGATTGACAAAAATAAAATTGATATCTACGATATTCCCATTGTGGAGATTACAGATCAGTATATGGCTTATATCCATCAGATGGAATCAGAGAATTTGGGCGTCATGAGCGAATTTTTGGTGATGGCAGCGACTTTGCTGGATATCAAATGCAAAATGCTGCTTCCTAAAGAAGTGAATGAGGAAGGAACTGAAGAGGATCCTCGGGCGGAATTGGTTGAAAAGCTTTTGGAGTATAAGATGTACAAATATATGTCTTATGAATTAAAAGATCGCATGGAGGATGCGGATAAGATCTTTTACCGAGAACCGGATATTCCCAGAGAAGTCCTGGAATACCGTGTACCGGTGAACCCGGCGAAGCTGCTAGAAGGAATTACCTTAGACAGGCTAAATGCGATTTATCGTTCTGTGATTCGCAGACAGGAGGATAAAGTAGACCCTATCCGCAGTAAATTCGGAAAGATTGAAAGAGAAGATGTCAGCCTGCCACAGAAAATGGAATATGTGAGAGCCTATGCCGGCAACCACGGTAGATTTTCCTTTCGAGATCTTCTAGAAGAACAGGCCGGCAAGATGCAGGTGGTCGTCACATTTTTAGCTATTTTAGAATTGATGAAGATGGGAGAAATACGGGTGGCTCAGGAGTCACTGTTTGATGACATCATCATTGATCGTGTGGAGAAATGAGGATGAGATATGGGATTGAAGGAACTAGAAGCCGCGGTTGAGGCGATTCTGTTTGCGATGGGAGGCGCAGTCGAGCTCTCTTTGATTGCAAAGGCTTTAGAACAGGATCATAAAACCACGGAAAAAATTATTCACAATCTGATGTTGCGCTATCAGGAGGAAGACCGAGGCATTCAGATTATTGAATTGGACCAGGCATATCAGCTCTGTACCAAAAAGGAGTATTATAGCTATCTGATTCGTATTGCGATGCAGCCCCAAAAGGTAGTACTCTCGGATGTGATGTTGGAGACGCTGTCGATTATCGCGTACAAGCAACCGGTGACGAAATTGGAAATCGAGAAAATACGAGGGGTTAAGTGTGACCATGCAGTCAACAAATTGATGGAATATGGTCTGGTCACAGAGTTAGGAAGGCTTGACGCGCCGGGAAGACCGATTTTACTGGGAACTACAGAGGAATTTCTGCGCTGTTTCGGTGTGGAGAATTTGGATGAACTGCCGGTTATGAATCCGGTGAAAATGGAAGACTTTAAGGCGGAAGCGGAAGAGGAAATACAGCTGCGTCTGGATATATAGGAGGAGACCAAAGATGCCGACTACATTTACCCACGATCTTTTTGGGCGGGAAGTCTATCGTATGCTCCCGCAGGAAGAACGAGAAAAAATCCGGCGCCATGGACGGCTCTACCGGATTGGACTGCATGGCCCTGACATTTTATTTTACTTTCATCTGTACAAAAACCGAGTGAATCAGCATGGGGTAAACATGCACCAGGAGATTGCGAGACCTTTCCTGGAAAGAGGACTGCGCCGTGCACATGACGAGGGAGACGAAGCACTTTTCGTGTACCTGCTGGGATTTGTTTGTCATTTTCTCCTGGACAGTACCTGTCATCCTTATATTTACTCTATAGAGTCTGAGGTATCTCACACATTGATTGAAAAGGAGTTAGATCGTCTGCTTATGGAGAAAGACGGAAAGGACCCCTTTGTCTACCGTCCATCCTGTTGTATTCAGCCTGATAGGAAAACTGCTAGGACGATACAGAAAGTATTTCCAGAGTTTTCTCCTCTGACCATCTACCGTTCTCTGTGTATGATGAAGAGGACTACGAATCTTATGATTTATCGGAACTCCTGGAGGCAGAGACTGCTAGTAGCAGCGCTGAAAGCTTGCGGGCAAGGGAAGCTGTCAGAGCATATCATGCGAAAAGAAAAGGACCCGTCTTTGGATCCTTATCTAAACAGATTGAGAACATTGTATGAGACAGCTAAAAGCGATGCGCCTGATCTCTTGAAAAGCGTGTCAGTATGCGCAAAAACACTGGAACCACTGCCTGCCCGTTTCGACCGAAACTATAAATATCTGTGATGCAACTTCACTCGAGCACATGCTCTAATCCCTGGTTGAGAATCGTCGCCACGTGGGAGTCAGCCAGAGAATAATAGACGGTCTTGCCGTCCCTTCGGAAATTTACCAGCTGGCTCTGTTTTAGAACTCTAAGCTGATGGGAGATTGCGCTTTGGCTCATCTCCAGGATGGATGCAATGTCACAGACACAGAGTTCCTGAGCGGAAAGCGCATATAAGATTCGAATTCTTGTGGGGTCTCCGAAAACTTTGAACAGATCTGCCAAATTCTGGAGAACCTCCGGATTCGGGATAATGTTCTTCTTGATGTGGGTATGCGTGTGTTTTTCACTGCATACCTCTATTTCTGCTAATTCTGTCTTTTTTTTCACCTTATCACCTCAGCTACTATCATACACGAAAATGAATTTTGACGCAATGTCCCCGACTTATTTTTGAGAAAAATGAAGCGCTTATTCCTGTTGCTTTGGCAGCTTGGTCTGTCAAAGATAGGAATAATTGTTGAGTTTTTTCATAGAATAAGATATGGGGGTGCTTATGGAGAGATTTTATCGACGATGGATTGGATTGTTTTTGAGTATAAATCTATTATTGTCTTGGACTTGTTGTCCGGTAAGAGCTGCGGAGGAATTGCAGCCAAGCTCGCTGCACGCGGCATCAGCTGTCTTGATGGATGGCTCGAATGGTAGAGTTCTTTATGAGAAAGATGGTAAGACTGTCCGTGCCAATGCCAGTACGACAAAAGTACTGACCTGTATTTTGGCGCTAGAGCTAGGAGACGGTGATGATGTGGTGACTGTCTCAGCGAAAGCAGCAGCTCAACCGGATGTGCAGCTGAACATCGTGGAGGGGGAGACTTACTATCTGGAAGATCTGCTGTATTCACTGATGCTTAAGAGTCACAACGACTCAGCCGTGGCAATAGCAGAACACCTCGGTGGGTCCGTGGAAGGCTTCGCCAAGATGATGAACGACAAGGCAAAAGAGATTGGCTGTACGGATACTCATTTTGTGACGCCGAATGGGCTAGATGCCAGCGATACAGGAGGAAAACATGGGACGACAGCCACAGATCTTGCGCTTATCATGCGTTATGCGATCTCTAATCCTGCTTTCCTGACAATTGCGCAGACACGTGAGTACAGTTTTTCAGACATCAGCGGCAAACGGCAGTTTGTGGTGACCAATGCCAATGCCTTTTTGGACATGATGGATGGAGTCATTGCCGGAAAGACAGGGTTTACGGCGGATGCAGGATACTGTTATGTCTGCGCATGGCAGAGAGATGGCCGTACTTTTATCGTGGCACTACTGGCTTGTGGATGGCCGGGGAACAAGAGCTATAAATGGCAGGATGCACGCACTCTTTTGGACTATGGGATGGAAAACTATCAATTGGCGGCTTATTGGAAAGAACCGTCCTTGCATGTGATTACAGTGAAGGATGGAATTCCTAAGAGTGGGCAACTCTATGACACGGCTCGGGTAAATGTAATCTGTGAATGTCCACAAAAAGATAAAGATCAGAGAATTTTGCTAAAAAAAGGTGAAAAGATCAAAATGCACTGCGAGACACCCTCGATGCTGAGAGCGCCTGTGAAAAAAGGCCAGCAGGTGGGAACAGTCAGTTTTTATCTGGACGGTGAGAAATTGCAAGAATATCCGGTAAAACTTGCGGCTTCTGTTCAGAGAATAAATTTTGCCTGGTGTATGGACCAGGTGTTTCACCGTTTTTTTCATTAATATCTGCGGCGATTACCGCGAAAAAGCCTGGCTTCCAGCCTGTTGATTGACTGGAGGCCAGGCTTTTTGTGTCCCGTTTCCCCATAAAATTTCCCCTATAAAACAATTACGATGTAAAATCTAACCATTTGTTCGATTCAACAATTCGTCGAAGACATTTCGTATATGCAGTTCCATTGCACATCTTGCACTCTCAGAGTCGCGTTTTTTAATGTATTGCATGATGATTGCATGGTCATTTAGAGGAATGTCTGTCAAAGTCTTGTTAATTTTTGTTACAGAGAGGAGTGTTTCAATAGAATTACTGATGATGGGAGTGACGACATTGAAAAATTCATTGTGACTGGCAAGTGCAATAGATTTGTGGAATTTCCGCTCTACTTTACCGTTGTATGTACCGGCAAGTATTGCCTCTTGAACTTGTGCGCCACGGAAAAGGATGTGTTCGATTTCTGAATCTGTGGCTCTCTGGCAGGTCAAAGCGGTAACAACCGGCTCAAAAGCCAGACGTGCCTCAAACAAATCATCCAATTGAAGTCGTATCCGGTTTAGATTACTTAGGTCTTTTTCAGAGTATATATTTAAATTCTCTGCGACGTAAGTACCTTTTCCTCTGTAAACATTTAGAATTCCTTGACTGACCAATGTCTTGATAGCATCTCTTACTGTGATACGGCTGACGCCGAACATAGCGGAGATTTCCATTTCATTAGGGAGTTTATCACCTGGTTTATACTGTCGTTCTATGACAATCAGGTTATAAAGTCCGTCGGAAACTTGCTGGGACAGAGTCTTTTTCTTATCTTGCAGTTCCATAATATTTTCCTTTACTTTTGAAAGATTTAAGCTAAGCATACTTCATATAAAACGAAAAGTCAAATGTTTATACAGTTATGACAATTCTGATCTTAAGAAAAATAAGATTATTTTTGTACAAATATTTCAAATAATCAAAAAAATATTCACAAAATGGGGGGGGGTAATTTGTTAAATATTCCGTCTTGAAATAAGACAAAAAACATTGTAATATGACATCATACAAGTTATGAATATGTATTACATATCAAGGAGGGGCTATGCAGAAAATTACAAGTATTTCTGAGATTGTGGAGGCAGTCAAAGGACAGTCTAAGAAGACAATCGCAGTGGCCGCTGCACAGGACGCTGAGGTATTAAAAGCCGTTCACAAGGCCGTAGATTACGGATTAGCCAACGCAATCCTAGTGGGGGATTCGGATAAGATTCAGGAGATTTTATCGGAGGAAGGGTTGTCACCGCAGGAGTTTGAAATCATTCACGAACCGGACAAGGCCGAAGCCTGTAAAAGAGCAGCGATGCTGGTATCAGAGGGCAAGGCAGATATTTTGATGAAGGGGATCGTGGATACTTCCGTCATCTTAAAGGCAGTTTTAAATAAGGAGTATGGGCTTCGAAAAGCTGCAGTCTTATCCCATGTGGCAGTGTTTGAGGTAAACGGATATGACCGGCTGTTTCTGGTGACGGACGCGGCAATGAATATTGCACCGGATGTGAATGCCAAAAAGGAGATCGTTCAAAGCGCAGTATCTGTTGCCCATTCACTGGGGATCGAGCATCCGATAGCAGCTTGTATCTGTGCAGTGGAGAAGGTAAATCCTAAGATGCAGGCAACTTTGGATGCACAGGAGCTGGTGGAGATGAATCAAAAAGGAGAGATCACCGGCTGTACCGTAGCAGGCCCGTTTGCTCTGGACAATGCGGTTTCCGTTGAGGCTGCCAAACACAAAGGAATTCAAGATGCATCTGCGGGAATGGCGGACATCCTGTTGGTTCCGCAGATTGAAGCGGGAAATGTTCTTTACAAATCCTTGGTCTTTTTTGCAAGAGCGGAAAACGCAGGCATCATTATCGGGGCAAAAGCTCCAGTGGTTGTGACTTCACGGGCAGATTCAGAGCAGGCGAAATTAAATTCTATTGCGCTTGCATTGTTGACGGCCTCAAAAGAGAAGAAAGGAGAATAAGGTGAAAGAACAGAACGTACTTGTGCTCAATCTTGGTTCTACTTCCACAAAGATTGCAATCTATCAGGGACAAAATCCCTTATTTGTGGAAACTCTCCGGCACACGGCGGAAGAGCTGGCCTGCGATGATCCGATTGGTTTCCGTGAGAAAAAGGTCATGGAAATCCTGGAAGAAAAGGGTCATCCTATTGAGAAGGTGGATGCGATTGCAGCAAGAGGAGGTCTTCTTCGTCCAATTGAGAGCGGAACTTATGAGATCAATGAGCGGATGGTGGAAGATCTGAAATCTGAAAGATATGGGTCCCATGCTTCCAATGGCACCGGTATTATCGGTTATGAGCTGGGACAGAAGTATAACATTCCGGTATACACCGTAAATCCCACCAGCGTAGACGAGCTGGACGAGATTGCGAGAGTTACCGGAAGACCGGAAGTGCGGCGTCATGTCAACTGGCACGCTCTGAATCAGAAAGCGGTGGCTATCAGCTACGCGGAGAGCATCGGGAAAAAATATGAAGAGTTGAATTTAATCGTAGCTCATATCGGTGGAGGAACTACCATAGGCGCCCATGCAAAAGGGCGTACCGTGGAGGTGAACAGTGCGTTGGAAGGCGAAGGACCGTTTACCGTAGAGCGCGCGGGAAGGCTTCCGTATTCTGCGTTAGCTAACAGTTTTTTAAATGATACCTACGATAATATGGAAAGTTTCCAGAAGGTCATGAATGGAAAATCTGGAGCGGTGGCTCATTTAGGAACCAACAGCGGAATTGAAATCGGTAAGCGTATTGAAGCCGGAGACGCAAAAGCGGCTTTGTTTTATGAAGCTATGGCTTATCAGATTAGCCGTGACATCGGCGCGGCAGTGGCAACTCTGTCCGGAAAGGTAGATGCCGTTTTGTTGACCGGCGGACTGGCTTACGATAAGAGACTGACAAACTGGATTAAAGACCGTGTGGACTTTGTAGCTCCTGTAGTGATATATCCAGGAGAAAACGAGATGGAAGCTCTTGCATTCGGTGTACTCAGAGTGCTGGAGGGACAGGAGAAAGCAAAGCAGTATTGATTGGGAGAAGCTTATGGGGTGGATTACAGAAAAGCGTCTGACTATCATGGTCGGACATTATGGCAGTGGAAAGACGGAGCTGGCAGTAAACTTGGCACTGATGCTGGCAGAGAAAAAGAAAAGGGTAGCTTTGGCTGACTTGGACGTGGTAAATCCATATTTTCGTTCCAGAGAAAAAGGAGAGCTGTTTGAAGAGAAAGGAATCTGGCTGGTGGCCAATTCAAAAGCTTGCGCCGACGCAGATGTTCCTTCCATGCCTGTGGAGCTGAACACCCTGATTCAGGACGAGAGTATTACTTCAATTTGGGATGTGGGTGGAGATATGGTCGGAGCGAAAGTGTTAGCTAGGTACCAACCGCAGGTGATAAGACAAGATTATCGTATGTTATTTGTCTTAAATGCGAATCGCCCTCAGACAGCTTCCGTGGAGATTGCAAAAAACTATTTTCGTGAGATCGAAGCGGTGACAGGGTTGCCCATCGACGGAATTATAAATAACACGCACATGTGTACAGAAACCAGGATTTCAGATATCGAGAAAGGAATCGTCCTCGCGGAGAAGCTCTCACAGCGCACAGGAATTCCTGTAGTTGCCCACGCTGTGGAAAAAACTATAGCGCAGGAACAAAGTTTGAGAGAACAGTTGGGGGACAGACTCCTGCCGATTCGGATATATATGAAAAAACCCTGGGAAATATAGAAAGAAAAGGAGGACACAAAATGGCAGCGGTTTGGATGATTGATAGGGAACGGTGCAAAGGCTGTGGACTATGTACGGTGGCCTGTCCGAAGAAACTATTGGAACTGGGCCATCAGGAACCAAATGGCAAAGGATATTATCCGGTTGAGATGACAGATATGACGGCATGCGTCGCATGCGCAAGTTGTGCGAAAATCTGTCCAGATTCAGCCATCTCTGTTGGGAAAGAATAAGGTAAAGGAGTAGAGAGGTATGAGTAAAGAACTTTGGAAAGGAAATGAAGCAATAGCTGAGGCAGCGATTCGGGCAGGTTGTGATGGATTTTTCGGATATCCAATCACTCCTCAGAATGAGATTCCGGAATACATGTCTATGCGTATGCCTCAGGTGGGAAAAGTTTTTGTTCAATCTGAGTCAGAAGTGGCAGCAATTAACATGGTTTATGGAGCAGCAGCATCCGGAATGCGTGCAATGACCTCTTCTTCCTCGCCAGGAGTCAGCTTAAAGCAAGAGGGAATCAGCTACATAGCCGGCGCAGAGCTTCCGGCAGTGATTGTCAATGTAATGAGAGGCGGTCCTGGTTTAGGTTCTATACAGCCTTCACAGAGTGATTATTTCCAAGCTACAAGAGGTGGAGGAAATGGGGACTACCGTACGATTGTGTTGGCGCCAGAGAGTATCCAGGAAGCCGTAGATTTAACTCAGGAAGCATTTGAATTAGCAGATCTGTATCGGAATCCGGTTGTGGTTTTGGCAGACGGTATGATTGGCCAGATGATGGAACCGATTGAGTGGCATGAGATTCCTAAGAGGGATATTCCGTCAAAGGATACTTGGGCAGCCAGCGGACTGCATGGACGAGAGAAGAATCATTTCCTGACATCACTTTTGATCCAGGCAGAGGATTGTGAGGCTCATAACCGGAAATTGATGAAAAAATACAAAGAGATCGAAGAAAAAGAGTGCCGTTGGGAGTGTCTGTACACGGATGATGCGGAATTGATTTTGGTGGCTTATGGAACTCCGGCGAGAATTGCTTTGACTGCAATCAAAGAGATGAGAGCAGAGGGAATGAAAGTAGGTCTGGTAAGACCGATTACCCTGTGGCCGTTCCCGTCAGAAGTATTAGAGGAACTGGCATCTAGGGATATGGTGAAAGGTTTCCTGGCAGTAGAGATGAGTGAAGGTCAGATGGTGGAAGACGTGCGTATGGCAGTTAATGGAAGAAAGCCAGTCAGACTGTATGGAAGAAGCGGTGGAAGCATTCCTTATCTGGACGATATCGTAAAGGCAGCAAAACAGGTTTATGCAGTCATGGAATTGTTTTGAAATGGAGGTCAGATAGAATGAAAATGATATATACCAAAACCAAAGGACTTCAGGATACTGAACTGCACTATTGCCCTGGCTGTAGTCATGGAATCGTACACAAATTAATCGGTGAAGTCATGGAAGAACTCAACATTATCGATGATACGATTGCGGTGTGTCCAGTTGGATGCTCTGTATTTGCCGGAAATTATTTTGCCTGTGATACCATCGAGGCTGCCCATGGCCGTGCGCCTGCTGTGGCGACAGGAATCAAAAGAACTCATCCGAATCAACCAGTATTCACCTATCAAGGTGATGGAGACTTGGCATCTATCGGAGCAGCAGAGATTGTTCATGCAGCGATGCGTGGAGAAAAGTTTACGACGATCTTCATCAATAATGGAATTTATGGTATGACCGGAGGACAGATGGCGCCTACGACTCTGATTGGTCAGAGAGCGACGACAGCTCCACAAGGACGTTGTAAGGAACTGCATGGAGAGCCTATGAGAGTGTCTGAGATGCTTGCTACTCTGGGTGGTCTGGTTTATGCGGAACGAGTTTGTGTCACAGATGTGCCGAATATCAATAAAGCAAAAAAAGCACTGAAAAAAGCGTTTACCAAACAGCTAAACAATGAAGGGTTTACGTTTGTGGAAGTTCTCTGTGCCTGTCCGACAAACTGGGGTATGACTACTTTGGCGGCAAATGAGTGGGTAAAGACGAATATGGCAGAGTACTATCCATTGGGAGTGATTAAGGAGGTAACTGCATGAAAAAGGAAATTTTGATTGCCGGCTTCGGCGGCCAGGGTGTAATGTCTATTGGAAAATCCATGGTAGAAGCGGGAGCGACGGAAGGCTTGGAAGTATCCTGGGTTCCATCTTATGGTCCGGAAATGCGCGGCGGGTCTGCGAACTGCTATGTGGTTTTGTCTGATGAGAGAATTGGAGCTCCTGTATTCAGTGAGTGGGAAGAGTTTATCGCTATGAATATGGTGGCCTTAAATAAATTTTTACCAAAACTGAAGGAAGGAGGAATTCTATTTGTCAACAGTGATGTTGTGACAAAGGAAGTTGAGAGAGACGATATCACATTGTACAAAATTCCTTGTGACAGTATCGCGGCGGAATTGGGGAATTCCAAAGTAGCCAATATGGTTATGTTGGGAGCCTATGCAAAAGCTACTGGAAATCTTAAAATAGAAACCCTGGAAGAAATGGTACGCCATATGTTTTCAGGAAGAAAAGCGAAACTGATTCAGATCAATCTGGATGCCCTTGCAAAGGGAGTGGAGTGTATCGATTAAGAGGTAGCAAACAATTAAAAACATCGTAGATGTGCAGGCAGCGATAGAGTGGTTTAAAAGAGAAGGAGGGCTATGGGGTGACAGAACAAAAACAGAAACAAAAAGGTGGTATAATAGTAATTGGGTTTGCGCTGTTTGCTATGTTTTTCGGTGCAGGAAATTTGATCTTTCCACCCATGCTTGGTTATCTGGGAGGAACAAACTGGATATTAGGATTTATTGCTTTTGCGGGAGTGGACGTAGGTATCGCCGCGCTGGCAGTATATGCAATGTCTAGGGGAGACGGAACCGTCGCTTTTGTGACGAATATCATCGGAGACAAATTAGGTGTAGTAATCAATACGGCAGTCGTTTTGTGTATTGGACCATTTCTGGCGATTCCTAGAACGGGAACGACGACGTTTGAGATGGCCGTACAGTCGATTAATCCAGACATCTCCAGAGTTGCAGAAGTAATTTTCTTATTTGCATTTTTTTGCAGTTACATTGCTTTTGACGATTCGTCAGTCCAAGGTTATTGACATTATCGGAAAGATCTTAACGCCTCTGCTGGTGATTTCTCTGATCGTTTTGATTATAAAGGGAGTAGTTACGCCGATCGGTGAGATTGGGGCGGGTATGGACGCTGCTTCTGTAGTTAATACAGGTATTGTAAATGGTTATCAGACCATGGATGTGCTGGCGGCTTTGTGCTTCTCGATCATTATTGTAGAGAGTGCCCGGAAAAAAGGGTACGAGGGAAGAAAAGAGTGCAGCCGTGCTATGATGGGTGCCTGTGGAATTTCCGCGGTTCTCTTGCTGTTCGTATACGGCGGACTTACCTTCTTAGGTGCGACTACAATTGATGTCTATCCAGAAGTAACGGACAATGCGAAGCTGTTGTCAATGATCATCCAAGATCTTTTAGGTTTCGGCGGTATGGTTCTTCTGGGAATTATCGTGGGACTAGCATGTCTGACAACGTCAATTGGCTTGACATCCGCAACAGCCTCTTATTTTGAGACACTTTTCAAAGGAAAGGTAAGTTACAAAACCCTGGTAGTTGTTGTTACTGTATTCAGTTTTGCAGTTTCTAATATCGGTTTGAATCAGATTATCGCTATCGCAAGTCCGATTTTGAGTCTGTTGTATCCGGTAGTAATCATATTGGTTATCTGCTCGTTCTTTAAAGACAGACTGTTAAGGTGTTATCTTCCGGGCGCGGCGTGTCTGGTGGCGTTTGTTATCACCTGCTTTGACACTCTGCACAGCACTTTCGGAATGAACTTCTCATTCTTGGAAATGCTTCCACTAGATTCCATGGGGCTTGGCTGGGTTCTGCCAGCAGTGATCGGAGGGCTGATCGGATTCTTTGTTCCGAGAAAAGCAAAAGCTGCCGAAGAGGCTTAAAATTGTTCATTTAAATATAGAAGTTTCTTAACACAATGGAGGTATTAAATTATGGAGAAAAAGAACATCGATTGGGGTAGTCTAGGGTTTGCTTATATGCCTACAGACAAACGCTATGTCTCAAACTACAAAGACGGCAAATGGGATGATGGTGCATTGATTGATGATCCTGTAGTACATATTAACGAGAGTGCGGGAGTTCTTCAGTATGCACAGACTGTTTTCGAGGGGTTAAAGGCTTATACTACAGAAGATGGCCATATTGTAGCTTTCCGTCCCGATATGAATGCAGAGCGTTTGGAAGCATCCGCTCTCAGATTGCAGATTCCGCCATTTCCAAAGGATCGTTTCATGGAAGCTGTGAAGGAGGTTGTAGCTGCCAATGAGGCATATGTTCCGCCTTATGGCTCAGGAGCTTCCCTGTATCTGAGACCATTTATATTTGGAAGTGATCCGGTACTCGGTGTAGCGCCGGCAAAAGAATATCAGTTCCGTATTTTGTGTACTCCTGTTGGACCATATTTCAAAGGCGGTGCAAAGCCGATTACCATTCGTGTTTGCGACTTTGACCGTGCGGCTCCTCATGGAACTGGTCATATCAAAGCAGGTCTGAACTATGCAATGAGTTTATATGCAATTACAGATGCTCATAATCAAGGCTATGATGAGAATATGTATCTGGATTCTGCCACCAGAACAAAGGTGGAAGAGACCGGTGGTGCGAACTTCCTGTTTGTGACAAAAGACAATAAGGTAGTGACACCGAAGTCCGATACGATTCTGCCTTCCATTACCCGCCGTTCTTTAGTTTATGTAGCAAAAGAATACTTGGGTCTGGAAGTAGAGGAACGTGAAGTATTATTCGAGGAAGTAAAAGATTTTGCTGAGTGTGGTCTGTGTGGTACAGCAGCAGTAATCTCTCCAGTTGGCAAGATTGTCGATCATGGAAAAGAGATTTGCATGCCGAGCGGCATGAGTGAGATGGGACCTGTTCTGAAGAAGTTGTATGAGACCTTGACCGGTATTCAGCAGGGTAAGATTAAAGCTCCAGAAGGATGGATTCAAGTTATTAAATAAGCTGCTTTACTTTCCCCCTATAGATAGTGTTCACTGGTATGGCCATGTGGTCGTATGAGTGGATACTGAGAAGAAAAGTGGCGCTCGATCGTCTTTATGATGATTGGGCGCCACTTTTTTTAATAAATTTAACTTATTCACCTTTCCACTTTAGCAATTTAAAAATTCACATAGCGACTTGGAAAATCATTGAAAAAAGATAACTTTCAGTTTATAATAAAATCGGCTAAAATTTTGGTTATAATTTTTAACAATATAGAAAATGGAGGGCAAAAGAATGAGCAACACAACAACCAGCTTAGCAAGTACGAGAATTGATTCCGTGCTTGACGCGAACAGTTTTGTTGAGATCGGTGCGAGTATCACTGCCAGAAGCACAGATTTTAACTTGACTGGAATCCAGACACCATCCGATGGAGTCATCACCGGCTATGGTGTTATTGATGGCAATCTTGTGTATGTGTACAGCCAGGATGTGTCCGTGTTAAACGGTACCATTGGTGAGATGCATGCCAAAAAGATTGCCAATTTGTATGATTTGGCAATGAAAACCGGGGCACCGGTGATCGGGCTGCTGGATTGTGCCGGGCTTCGGCTTCAGGAAGCGACAGATGCTCTGAACGCTTTCGGTGAGATCTACAGAAAGCAGGCACTGGCATCCGGTGTGATTCCGCAGATTACGGGGATTTTTGGAATCTGTGGTGGTGGTTTGGCCATCTTCCCAGCATTGACAGATTTTACTTTTATGGCTGACAAAGGGGCTAGACTGTTTGTCAATTCTCCCAATGCGATTGAGGACAACTATGAGGAAAAATGCGATACCAGCAGCGCTTTGTATCAAAGCGAGGAGACTGGTCTGGTGGATGGTGTCGGAAGTGAGGAAGAGATCTTGCAGAAGATTCGGACACTGGTGACAATGCTACCTTCAAATAATGAAGATGACGCCTCTTACGAGGAGTGTACAGACGATTTGAACCGTGTCTGCTCAGAGCTTGTGAACTGTGTGGGAGATACGGCGATAGCGCTGTCTCAGATCTCAGACAATCACATCTTTTTTGAGATAAAAGAAAACTATGCCCAAGAGATGGTAACGGGTTTTATTAAGCTGAATGGCATGACTATAGGTGCAGTGGCTAACCGCAGCGAAGTGTATGACCAGGAGGGAAATAAGACTGCTCAGTTTGACGGCAGTCTGACTTCTAAGGGATGCCGAAAGGCAGCAGAATTTATAGAGTTCTGTGATGCGTTTTCGATTCCTGTCCTGACTTTGACCAATGCCTCAGGATATTCTGCCGGCAAATGCTCTGAGAAGACCATCGCAAAATCTGTGGCAAAGTTGACTTATGCCTTTGCGCAGGCCACAGTTCCCAAAGTGAATGTGATTGTAGGCAAAGCCTTTGGAAGCGCGTATGTAACGATGAACAGTAAAGCTTTGGGGGCGGATATGGTCTATGCGTGGAAGGATGCCCAGATCGGCATGATGGACGCCAATCTGGCAGCTAAGATTATGTATGCAGACTCAGATATGGCTGTGATACGCGAGAAAGCTTCTGAGTATGCAAAGTTGCAGGACAGTGTACAGTCTGCGGCGGCGAGAGGATACGTGGACACGATTATCGAGCCTCAGGATACCAGAAAATATGTAATCGGTGCTTTTGAGATGCTGTTCACAAAAAGAGAAGACCGTCCGGCGAAGAAGCATGGAACAGTCTAAGCGAGGTGAAATTGATGAAGCAGACAAGTAAAAGATTAATCAGCCTTTCTCTGGTGATTCTGTGCGTGGTTTCTCTGTGTGCCTGCGGCGGCAAAAAGGAGAGTACGCTCAATGCAGACATTCAAAGTCAGGCAGAGCAAAACGCTATCGGCTTGGTTCAGACGATTGTGGAACTGACGGACAGTGACATAGAGAATTATATGAATTCCGGGGATGAGTTCACCGAAAATGCCATGGAGGCATGGGAAGGCTCAAAAGGAGAGCTGGGTGCGTTCACCGAGGCTGGAGATGTGACCACAGAGTACGACGAGACTGAAAAAAAATATACCGTGACAGTACCGGCGAAATTTGAGAATGCGGATTCAAATTTTGTGTTTGAATTTGATAAGACAGGAGCTCCTTCTACTTTGAGTGTGGAAGTACAGTATCCAAAGTCTGTAAATCTTCAGCGCGCGGCGATGAATACTTTGATGGGACTTGGAACGGTGTTTGTCGTATTGATTTTCCTGAGTTTTGTGATTTCTCTGCTGAAATACATTCCTGGATGGGTGGACTCTATTGGAAAGAAGAAGCAGGCGCCTCAGGATACACAGGAACGGAAGACAGAAGTTCTCTTGTCAGAGCCGGAGGAACTGACCGAGAAGCTGACGGAGGATGTATCTGATGACACGGAGCTGATCGCTGTTATCGCTGCGGCGATTGCGGCCGCAGAGGGAACCAGCACAGATGGTTTCCAAGTACGGACGATTCGAAAAGTAAAACGCAAAAAATGGTGAGATAAATTAGGAGGAATTGACCATGAAAAATTATACAATTACAGTAAATGGAAACGTATATCAGGTGACAGTAGAAGAGGGGACCACAGACGGAGTCGTTCAGGCAGCTACAAAAGCAGTCTCTGCACCGAAGGCAGCTCCTGCGGCTGCAGCTCCTGCAGCGAGCGTAGGTGCTGGTTCTGTCAAAGTGAATGCTTCTGTGCCAGGAAAAGTCCTCAGAGTAGAGGCATCTGTGGGACAGTCTGTGAAAGCAGGAGACAATATTGTGATTTTGGAATCCATGAAAATGGAGATTCCGGTTGTAGCTCCGCAGGATGGAACGATTGCAAGCATTGACGTCTCAGAAGGCGCAGCGGTAGAAAACGGAGATGTGCTTGCGACAATGGACTAATACACATCAGGAGGTAGACAAATGTCTTATATAAGTGATACATTGTCAAATCTGGTGAATCAGACTGCCTTTTTTAATCTTTCCGTGGGAAACTATGTGATGATTGTGGTAGCCTGCATCTTCCTGTATCTGGCAATCAAAAAAGAATACGAACCTCTTCTGCTGGTGCCAATTGCCTTCGGTATGCTCTTGGTAAATATCTATCCAGATATTATTTTGTCAGCGGAAGAATCATCCGGGGGAGCTGCGGGACTTCTGCATTTCTTCTATCTGTTGGATGAATGGAGCATCCTTCCTTCCCTGATCTTCCTGGGAGTCGGAGCTATGACGGATTTTGGGCCACTGATTGCAAATCCGAAAAGTTTCCTAATGGGTGCGGCAGCACAGCTGGGTATCTATGTGGCTTACTTCTTGGCAATTTTCCTTGGATTCAACGGAAAAGCTGCGGCAGCGATTTCTATCATCGGCGGAGCTGACGGACCGACGTCTATTTTCCTGGCCGGCAAGCTGGGGCAGACATCGTTGATGGGCCCCATTGCAGTGGCAGCCTATTCTTATATGTCTTTGGTGCCAATTATTCAGCCTCCGATTATGAAGATGTTCACGACGGAGAAAGAGCGTAAGATTAAGATGGAACAGTTAAGACCGGTATCAAAACTGGAAAAAATTCTGTTTCCAATCATCATCACAGCAGTTGTGTGTCTGATTCTTCCTACTACCGCTCCACTGGTTGGTATGTTGATGCTGGGAAATCTGTTCCGCGAGAGTGGTGTCGTAAAACAGCTGACAGAGACTGCTTCCAATGCGATGATGTATATCGTGGTTATCCTTCTGGGTACTTCTGTCGGTGCTACCACCAGTGCCGAGGCATTCTTGAATTGGGATACCATTAAGATCGTTATTTTAGGTCTGGTGGCCTTTTCCTTTGGTACCTTTGGAGGAGTGATGCTGGGTAAACTGATGTGCAAGCTCTCAGGAGGCAAGATCAACCCATTGATCGGCTCTGCCGGTGTGTCCGCAGTTCCTATGGCGGCTCGTGTGTCCCAGAAAGTAGGAGCTGAGGCTGACCCTACGAACTTCCTTCTCATGCATGCCATGGGACCGAATGTGGCAGGTGTTATCGGTACGGCAGTAGCAGCCGGTACTTTCATGGCGATTTTCGGTGTATAAGCGAGTCGCCGCAGAAAATTTATAGGAGGAATTAAGATGTCCGAGATTCAGAAAAAACCTGTTAAAATAATGGAGACGATTCTGCGTGACGCGCATCAGTCTCTGATCGCAACAAGAATGACAACGGAACAGATGCTTCCGATTATTGATAAGATGGACAAAGTCGGCTACCACGCTGTGGAGTGCTGGGGAGGAGCTACTTTTGACGCTTCCTTGCGTTTCCTGAAAGAAGACCCGTGGGAGAGACTGCGCAAACTGCGTGATGGCTTTAAAAATACAAAGTTGCAGATGCTTTTTCGAGGACAGAATATTCTGGGATATCGTCCCTATGCAGACGATGTGGTAGAGTATTTTGTTCAAAAATCTGTGGCAAATGGAATTGACATTATCCGTATTTTTGACTGTCTGAATGACCTGCGTAATTTGCAGACCGCTGTGACTGCGGCAAACAAAGAGAATGCTCACGCTCAGGTGGCCTTGTCCTACACTCTGGGAGATGCCTATACTCTGGAGTACTGGACAGAGAAGGCAAAGCAGATTGAGCAGATGGGGGCGAACTCCATCTGTATTAAAGATATGGCTGGCCTGTTGTTGCCTTATAAGGCTACGGAGCTGGTAAAGGCCCTCAAAGAGACGGTGAAGATTCCCATTGATTTGCACACACACTACACTTCTGGTGTGGCTTCCATGACTTATATGAAGGCTGTGGAGGCGGGTGTCGACATCATTGACACCGCAATGTCTCCGTTTGCGCTGGGCACCTCCCAGCCGGCTACGGAAGTGATGGTCGAGACTTTCCGGGGCACAGAATACGACACAGGCTATGACCAGAATCTGCTGGCAGAGATCGCCGATTATTTCCGTCCAATTCGTGACGAGGCTCTGGACAGCGGTCTGCTAAATCCAAAGAATATGGGTGTGGATATCAAGACTTTGCTGTACCAGGTACCAGGCGGTATGCTCTCAAACCTGACCTCTCAGCTCAAAGAGCAGCATGCGGAGGATAAATTCTATGAGGTTTTGGAGGAAGTTCCGAGAGTGCGAAAAGACTTAGGCGAGCCGCCATTGGTTACTCCATCCTCCCAGATTGTGGGAACTCAGGCTGTGTTTAACGTTATCATGGGCGAGCGCTACAAGATGGTTACAAAAGAGACGAAGGGAATCTTAAGCGGTGAATACGGCGCTACGGTAAAACCCTTTGACCCAGAGGTTGTGAAAAAATGTATTGGAGATAAGGAGCCGATCACCTGCCGCCCAGCAGATCTGATTGACAACGAGCTGGAGACTTTGGAAAGTGAGATGGCTAAGTACAAGGAGCAAGATGAGGATGTTCTGTCCTACGCATTGTTCCCACAGGTTGCGACGGATTTCTTCAAGTACCGTGAAGCACAGAAGACGAAAGTGGACGCTAAGATGGCGGATACCCAAAATGGAGCTTATCCTGTTTAAAAATTATAAAGTTAGAGGAGACCTGTCTGCTTGAGGCAGGT
Organism: Blautia hydrogenotrophica DSM 10507; assembly: GCF_034356035.1. Classification (NCBI taxonomy): domain Bacteria; kingdom Bacillati; phylum Bacillota; class Clostridia; order Lachnospirales; family Lachnospiraceae; genus Blautia; species Blautia hydrogenotrophica. Next base: position 1,849,152 of record NZ_CP136423.1, on the reverse strand, counting down.
CTCCTCTTTTATACGCGATGAGCGGTGAATTTTACTGGAATTGAAGTTGTCCTTCTGGTATAATAGCAGGTATATGTGAGAAAATAGAGAAAGGAATACGAAACATGGCAAAATTTTTGATCGTGGGGGGTGGTGCAGCCGGAATGATGGCCGCGGTACATGCAGCTAGAGGAGGGCATGAGGTCCATCTCTTTGAGAAAAATGAAAAATTGGGGAAGAAGCTGTATATCACAGGAAAAGGACGCTGCAATCTGACCAATGACTGTGCCACAGAAGAATTGTTTTCTGCCATTGTGAGCAATCCTAAATTTCTCTACAGTGCATTTTATGCCTACCCTAGCCAGGCTGTGATGAGCTTTTTTGAGGAGGCAGATGTGCCCTTGAAAGTGGAACGGGGGAACCGCGTTTTTCCAAAGTCAGATCACTCTTCGGACATCATCAGTGGTCTGGCAAGACAGATGCAGCGTGCAGGTGTGCAGATTCATCTGAACACAGAGGTAAAAAGGCTGCTCTGTGAGGGGGAGCAAATCAGAGGGATAGAGTTGGAAGGTGGTGTTTTTGTGCCATCAGAACATGTACTAGTAGCGACTGGAGGACTGTCCTATCCATCCACAGGTTCTACGGGAGACGGATACCGGTTTGCAAAAGAGTGTGGACATACCGTAACCTCTCTAGCCCCCTCTTTGGTTCCGTTGACGGCCAAGGAGGACTATATCCCCAGACTACAAGGCCTTTCTTTAAGAAATGTCTCTTTGACAATTTTTCGGAATTCTCGAAAAGTCTATGAGGATTTCGGAGAGATGATGTTTACCCATTGCGGGGTTACAGGACCTATGATTTTATCTGCCAGTAGCCGAGTTGGAAGATATTTGGAAAAGGGTGAGGTACTCTTAGCCTCTTTGGATTTGAAGCCTGGACTTTCAGCTGAGCAGTTAGATCGGCGAATTTTGAGGGATTTTGAAGAAGGGAAGAACAAACAGTTCAAAAATGTAATCTCTGGTCTTTTTCCGTCTTCTCTGACTCCGGTTGTGGTAGAACTGAGTGGAATCCCGCCAGAGAAAAAAGTACACGACATTTCCAAAAAAGAGAGGCAGACATTTGGACAGTTGATAAAATCTTTTCCTTTCACAATTACGGGAATTGGAGAGTTTAAAGAAGCGATCATTACCAGGGGAGGAGTTTCTGTCAAAGAAGTTCATCCCCAAACAATGGAATCAAAGAAAATGAAAGGTCTGTATTTTGCCGGGGAAGTCTTGGACTTGGACGCGGTGACTGGAGGATATAATCTTCAGATTGCCTGGTCAACAGCCTTCCTGGCTGCGCAGGCACTAAAATAAAGGAGGAATCAATGGTTACAAATATTGCAATTGACGGACCGGCAGGTGCCGGCAAAAGTACGATTGCCAAAAGAGTGGCAAAAGAATTGTCCTTTATCTATGTGGACACTGGAGCGATGTACCGGGCTATGGCCCTGTATCTGTTGAGAAATCATATCCGCCCAGAAGATTCAGCTTCCATGGAGAGCGCCTGTCAGAGTGCAGATGTTTCTATCATTCACAAAAACGGAGAACAGCAGGTGCTGTTGAATGGTGAGAATGTGACGGGGCAATTGCGCACGGAAGAGGTAGGTAATATGGCCTCTGTGAGTTCGGCAAATCCAAAAGTCCGCGAGAAGCTCATGCAGCTTCAGCAGGATTTGGCGAGGACCAACAGTGTCGTTATGGATGGAAGGGATATCGGGACGAAAGTACTGCCAGATGCCGGCGTAAAAATATATCTGACAGCCAGTGCACGCACTCGGGCGCTCAGGCGCTATCAGGAACTTGTCAAACAAGGAGTTTCCTGTGATTTAGATGAGATTGAAAGAGACATTATCCTCAGAGATGAGAGGGATATGAAACGAGAAATTTCTCCTCTGTGCCAGGCGGATGACGCGGTGCTAGTAGACTCTTCTGACTTGGGAATCGACGAGGTTGTGGAAAAAATTATGGCGGTGTACCGAGCGAGGAGTGAGCAAAGATGAATGTAAAAGTTGCAGAGCATGCAGGATTTTGTTTCGGTGTGAGGAGGGCTGTGGATAAGGTATATGAGCTGATTGAGTCCCAGGAAAAGCCTATCTATACCTTAGGGCCCATTATACATAATGAGTCTGTAGTGGGAGATTTAGAAGCAAAGGGAGTAAAAGTAATTGAGAACATCGAACAGTTACACTCTGTCAGAGATGGGGTTGTTGTCATCCGCTCTCACGGGGTGGGAAGGGCGGTCTATGAGCTGATGGAGAGCCTAGGACTGTCCTATGTGGATGTGACATGCCCTAATGTGCTGAAAATTCACAAGATCGTGGAGCGGGAGAGCAAGGCGGGGAAAAATATTGTCATCATTGGAAATGCGAAACATCCGGAAGTGGAAGGAATCTGCGGATGGTCAGTGTCGAAGCCTGTGGTAATCGAAACTGTGGAAGAAGCAGAAGAATATCAGGCTATGAACGGCAATCCTGTGTGTATTGTGTCCCAAACGACATTTAATTACAACAAATTTAAAGATTTAGTTGAAATTCTTGAAAAAAAGAGGTATGATAATAATGTTTTAAATACCATATGCAATGCTACAGAGGATCGGCAAAGGGAAACGAAACAGATCGCAAAAGAAGTGGACACCATGCTGGTAATCGGCGGCAAGCATAGCTCGAATACACAGAAGTTGTATGAAATCTCAAAATGTGAATGTGGAAATACTTACTATATACAGTCACCTGTCGACTTGGATTCTGAAATGTTCCAATCCAGTAGTTGCGTAGGTATTACAGCAGGGGCATCCACCCCAAACAAAATTATTGAGGAGGTTCAAAAGCATGTCAGAATTAAGTTTTGAACAGATGTTGGAGGAGTCATTAAAAACTATCAGAAATGGAGAGATTGTCCAGGGTACCGTCATTGATGTAAAAGATGATGAGATTATTCTGAATATCGGATATAAGGCAGACGGTATCATTACGAAGAATGAATACTCAAATGATCAGAGTATTGTATTGCAGGATGTGGTGCATGTGGGTGATTCCATGGAAGCGAAAGTCCTGAAGGTAAACGACGGTGAGGGACAGGTTGTACTTACCTATAAGAGATTGGCGGCAGAAAAGGGCAACAAACGACTGGAAGAGGCGTATGAGAACCAGGAGGTTCTGAGAGCTCCAGTGACTCAGGTACTGGATGGTGGTCTCTGTGTTGTTGTGGATGAGGCAAGAGTCTTTATACCGGCAAGTCTGGTATCTGATACTTATGAAAAAGATTTGAGCAAATATGCAGACCAGGAAATTGAATTCTTAATCACAGAGTTTAATCCAAAGAGAAGAAGAATTATTGGTAACCGTAAGCAGCTTCTGCTGGCTGAGAAAGCTGAGAAGCAGAAAGAATTGATGGCTAGAATTTCCGTAGGAGATACCGTAGAAGGTGTGGTTAAGAATGTGACGGATTTTGGCGCATTTATCGACTTAGGCGGAGCGGACGGACTGCTTCACATCTCAGAGATGAGCTGGGGAAGAGTGGAGAATCCTAAGAAAGTCTTTAAAGTTGGGGATACCGTCAAAGTGTTAATCAAAGATATCAACGGCGATAAAATTGCTCTGAGTCTGAAGTTTCCGGAAGAGAATCCATGGTTGACAGCTGCTGAGAAATTTGCAGTTGGAAATGTGATTACTGGAAAAGTTGCGAGAATGACTGACTTTGGCGCGTTTGTTGAGTTGGCACCTGGAGTAGATGCTCTGCTTCATGTGTCTCAGATTTCTAGAGAGCATGTGGAGAAGCCTGCTGATGTATTAAATATTGGCCAGGAAATTCAGGCTAAAGTTGTGGACTTTAACGGTGAGGAAAAGAAGATCAGCCTGAGTATGAAAGCTCTAGAGGCGGCAAAACCTGCGGATGAGAAATCTGCCGAAGAGGATGCAGCGGCTGAAGAGGAGTAATATGCAGATTTGCATATAGAAGATGGAGATGATCTCTGAATACGGAGATGCTTAGATAGAGCGGGATAGTTATCCCGCTCTATTCGATTATGTTCTAGGAAAGACATTATTACGCTAATGCGTGAAAGCTTTTTCCTATAGCAAAAACGCTCCGCTGTGGATGCGCACTCACACAAGAGGTATCCGCCGCAGGCGGCTGCGTTCGGCGCACAAAGTGGGGTTGTACCCCTCAAGATTGAGGGAATGGAGGAGCCAAAGTGGGCTTGCACACTTTGTTCCTATACATAGAAAAGGAGAGACTTTTATGGGGAAAGTAAAGACGACAGAAGAAATCAAAAAGATGGAGGAAGAGATTCGCCAAAATATCAAAGAGATTGAGAGTAGGCAGCCAGATCACCTCTACCAGAAACTAAAAATGGAGTTTTATGACTGGGACTACGAGGAGAGATCTGTCACAGTGCGTTATCCGGTCTTAGACTGGGAGCTGAATCACATGAAAAGTATGCACGGCGGAATTATCGCCTCTGCCATCGACACCACCAGCGGTATCACTACCAGCCATTTTGCAAATCATACGATAACTCCCACGATCAGCATCAATATCAATTATCTTTCACCTGCCATGGATGGAGATGCGATGCTGGTGAAGGCCAAAATCGACCGTATGGGAAAGAGATTGGTGAATCTGACTACTAATTGTTACTCGGAGAACAGCGGAAATGTCATTGCCACAGCGACAGTAAATTTTATGCTGGTCGGAAAACAATAGTAGGGAAAAAGTAAAAGCTCACCGTTTTATGTGGGAGCTTTCAAAGTCATTGGCAGGAGACGGCGAGCCGAAAATAATCCGTCAGCCAGTCTTTTACAGTCGGAATATCATTTAAGAAGTTTAAGTTACAGTCAAACCAGGTATAGCAGGTTCTGGCTGTAGCTTTTTTCTTTTTAGAGCGATCTATGTATGTGGCTAGGCTTTTGTGAACAGCCATGTCTTCTCCGGGAAGATAAAAATAATCGCTGTAATTCGGATAAAACTTTTTAAGGCGGCCTTGGGACAGGGGGGTCTTAAATGCCAACATCTCTTTATCCCCTTGCAGGTGAAACAACTCGTCCTCCCAGGAAAAAGATTTCGGTAGCTTGTGAGGAAGACGAAGAACTGCTTTAAAACTTTGCTGATCTGTGCTTAAGTCCTCAATCTGAAAATCCCCGGCAGAAGGCAGGGTGTAGGTGAGCATAGATAAAATTTTCAGCAATCCCAGGAGATCCTGGCGATTGTGGTTCAGCAAGATTTCAGCCTGCTCTGGTTGATTTTCCCGGAGGAACCTCTGATAAATTGTGACACATTCTTTGCCACTCACATCGTATTTTCTGTTAAATCCCAAAAAATTTTCCAGATCTCTCTGCTTCATGTGTGAAAAATTTAGCATTTTTTTATAAGGTTTTAATAATTTATAAAGATCTAAAGAACTCTGCCAAGGCAGCGCTTTGATGCATTGGCACTGAGATTTTTTGTCTGTGAGATAGGACAGGTCAAAACGGTCTCCATTGTAAGTGATGAAGTGAAAATTCCCCTGAAAATGCGTCAGAAATTCCTGCAAAATTTTCCACTCTTCATCAAAAGTTTCGGCTAACCATTGTGTTTGAATCCATGAATTTTCTGAAAAATGGATACATCCAATCATATATAACTGTGAATTTTTTGGAGTAAAACCAGTGGTTTCTATGTCCAATAAAACGTACTTATGTTTGCTTTGACAAGACAATAAATTAACAATATCAAATGCCTCTAAACCCTCTGTAATTGGGGAGTTTTTAACAATCATACTTTTCTTCTCCTTCTAAAATTGTACTTAATTATATACCAAAATCTCAAAAAAAAATAGTGATTTTTTGTAGAAAAAGTTGTATAGTATATCCAGGGAAATAAAAAAGACGTCTGATAATTTGGTAAAATCAGACAGGCCAGGTTTTTACAACCTGATGCCAAAAAGCCTCAGTGTGCAGTAAAATTTTCTGTACGAAAACTGAAGAAACAATACTGATTAAAGGAGGTTGAATGAATAAATGGGACTATTAACCTTTAAAGGTGGCATTCATCCCTTTGACGGGAAAGAATTGTCAAAAGAACAGCCCATTGAGGTCTATCTTCCCAAAGGGACCATGGCCTATCCATTGTCGCAGCATATCGGTGCTCCTGCTAAGCCTGTGGTGAAAAAGGGAGATCGCGTTTTAAAAGGACAGGTGATCGCGGAAGCCGGTGGTTTTGTGTCGGCACCTATCCACGCGTCGGTGTCTGGAACCGTAAAGGGGATGGAACCCCGTCTGACAGCGACAGGAACAATGGCGAATGCAATCATTGTGGAGAATGATCAGCAGTATGAGGAAGTAGAATATCAACCAGTGACTTCTCTGGGGGAGCTGACCAAGGAGGAAATTCTGAAGAGAATCCAAGAGGGTGGAGTCGTAGGTATGGGCGGAGCGGGATTCCCAACCCATGTGAAGCTGGCTCCTAAGAATCCGGAGAGCATTGAGTACATATTAGTCAACGGTGCGGAATGTGAGCCTTATCTGACTTCAGATTACCGAAGACTCCTGGAAGAAGGAGAGCAGGTAGTAGAAGGGCTGAAGGTAATGCTGGCGTTGTTTGACAATGCAAAGGGTTACATCTGCATTGAAGACAACAAACCAGACTGTATTCGAAAGATGGAGGAGCTGGTAAAAGACATTCCAAGAATAGAAGTAAAAGCTCTCATGACAAAATATCCGCAGGGTGGTGAGCGTGCGTTGATCTATGCGACCACCGGGCGTGAGATCAATTCTTCCATGCTGCCGGCAGACGTAGGGTGTGTGGTGGACAATGTGGATACAGTCACTGCAATCTATAAAGCTGTTATGCTGGGAAGACCGGTGATTGACCGTATTGTCACGGTGACGGGAGATGCAGTTGCCCAGCCTAAGAATTTCATGGTCAGCACCGGAACAAATATGAATGAATTGGTGGAGGCAGCAGGAGGCTTTAAGGGTCAGCCGGAGAAAATCATCTCTGGAGGTCCTATGATGGGCTTTTCCATGTATGGCTTGGATATTCCGTGTACGAAGACTTCCTCTGCAATTTTGAGCTTTCTTCGGGATGAGGTCTCCCATGTACAGGAGACTGCCTGCATCAACTGTGGCCGTTGCGTCAGTGTCTGTCCGGGGCATGTGATACCGGCCAGATTGGCGACTTTTGCCCAGCACGGAGATATGGAGAAATTCCAGGAGTTTGACGGAATGGAATGCTGCGAATGTGGCTGCTGTAGTTATATCTGTCCGGCTAAACGTCCGCTGACGCAGTCCATTAAGTCAATGCGCAAGATGGTTCTTGCGAGCCGTAAGAGAGGGTAGAGGGAGGAGAGAACATGAACGAAATGTATAATGTGTCATCGAATCCTCATGTCAGGGACAAGATGAGCACGAGCAGACTGATGCAGCTGGTAGTCATCGCATTGATGCCTGCTACTGTATTTGGAGTGTGGAACTTTGGATTTCACGCTTTACTGGTAATATTAGTGACTGTGGCCTCCAGTGTATTATTTGAATGGCTTTTTGATCATTTTATGCACAAGGCGAATACAGTCAAAGATTTCAGCGCAGTTGTGACTGGTCTCTTGCTGGCATTGAATATGCCGCCTGAGATTCCGCTGTGGATTCCCGTATTGGGTAGCGCGTTCGCGATTATTGTCGTAAAACAGCTGTTCGGTGGTCTGGGACAGAATATTATGAATCCGGCCCTGGGCGCTAGATGCTTTTTGCTGATTTCTTTCACGGGAAGCATGACAAACTTTAAAGTCGCAGAAGGGGCACATGCAGTCGTAGATACGGTTTCAGGGGCAACTCCTCTGGCTGCAATGAAAGAATACGGCAGTTTGGGAGACGTGCAGGTTTCTCAGATGTTTATTGGTAATATTCAGGGAACTATCGGTGAGACTTCTGTCATTGCGCTTTTGATCGGTGCGGCAATTTTGCTGGCTTTTAAAGTGATTGATTTTAAAGTTCCGCTTACCTACATCGGAAGTTTTGCAATTTTTATCTGCATTTATATGATGGCCAGCGGTATGGGCTTTGATCTGAATTATCTGGGAGCTCACCTGTTTGGTGGCGGCCTGATGCTGGGAGCGTGGTTTATGGCCACAGACTATGTGACTACTCCGATTACGCCGAAAGGACAGCTGGTATATGGGTGCTGCCTGGGTATTTTGACAGCGATTTTCCGCCTGTTCGGAGGCTCTGCGGAAGGTGTCTCCTACGCAATCATTTTCTGTAACCTGTTGGTTCCGCTGATCGAGAAAGTAACCCGTCCTACGGCGTTTGGCAAAGGAGGGAAAAAGCATGAAAAGTAATACCATTGTAAAAGACACGTTTGCTCTTACCTTGATTACTCTGGTCGCTGGTCTTTTGCTGGGACTTGTCTATGATATCACGGCGGCTCCTATCGCGGCAGAGCAGGCGAGAGCAAAAGCAGAGGCCTACAAGGCAGTTTTTGCGGAAGCCGCAGACTTTGAGACTGTATCTGATACACAAGATCCGGAGTTGGAAAGCTATCTGGATAAAAATGGATATACAGGAGAGAATATCGACGAAGTGATGCTGGCGGTGGATGAGAGCGGAGCTCCTCTCGGTTACGCCTTTACCGTTACGACTTCTGAGGGATACGGCGGGGATATCCAGTTTGCGATGGGCGTAAAAGATGATGGCACATTAAATGGTCTCTCTGTTCTATCTATCAGTGAAACTGCTGGATTGGGAATGAAGGCAGACACAGATGAATTTAAGAATCAGTTTGCGGGTAAGAATGTAGAAAAATTTGAGTATACCAAAAATGGTGCGACAGAAGAAAATCAGATCGACGTCATCAGCGGGGCGACAATTACGACCAACGCGATGACCAACGGCGTAAACGCTGGTCTGTGCGCGTTCCAGTATGAGAAAGGGGGAAATTAAACTATGAAGGCTAACTCACCGGTTGAGAGACTTGTCAACGGTATCGTCAAAGAAAATCCCACCTTCGTGCTGGTTCTTGGAATGTGTCCGACATTGGCGGTCACTACATCAGCAGTCAATGGTGTCGGCATGGGTCTGACTACCACGGCGATTTTGGCGGCGTCGAACCTGATTATCTCAATGTTGCGGAATTTTATTCCAGATAAGGTTCGTATCCCTGCATTCATCGTGGTTGTGGCCTCTTTTGTGACGATTGTACAGTTTTTATTGGAGGCGTTTATTCCAAGTCTATATGCGGCTTTGGGTATCTATATTCCTCTGATTGTGGTAAACTGTATTATTTTAGGGCGTGCCGAAGCGTATGCGTCCAAGCACAAACCTCTTGCTTCCTTGTTTGATGGAATTGGTATGGGACTTGGATTCACACTGAGCATCACCTGCATTGGTGCTGTTCGTGAATTGCTCGGGGCAGGACAGCTGTTCGGAATGCAGCTTCTGCCATTAGCGGATTCTGCTAACGGTGTTATGGGATATGAGCCAATCACAATCTTTGTGTTGGCGCCTGGTGCTTTCTTTGTACTGGCAGCTTTATCTGCTCTGCAGAATCGTTTTAAATTAGGTGCGGCAAAACGTCACATTGATCCCAGTGAAAGCGGCGGGTGCTGTAGCGGCTGTGAGTCCTGCAAGAATTCAGCCTGCACGGGAAAGGAAGGTGACAAACAGTGAAAGAATTACTGATTATCATTATCGGATCTGCCCTGGTAAACAACGTGGTGCTCAGTCAGTTTTTGGGACTTTGTCCATTTTTTGGAGTTTCTAAGAAGATTGACACGGCAGCCGGCATGGGCGGTGCGATTGTCTTTGTCATTACGTTGTCGTCTTTTGTCACCAGCCTGATCTATCAATTTATCTTAGTACCGACGGGATTGGAGTATCTGCAGACGATCGTTTTCATTCTGGTAATCGCTGCGCTAGTACAGTTTGTGGAAATGTTCTTAAAAAAGACGATGCCGTCTCTGTATCAGAGCTTGGGAGTGTATTTGCCGCTGATTACTACGAACTGTGCAGTTTTGGGTGTAGCGCTCATCAATGTGCAGGAGTCTTACAATGTTCTTCAGGGTACCGTAAACGGCTTTGCCACAGCAATTGGCTTTACTTTGGCTATTGTGCTTATGGCAAGTTTGAGAGAGAAAATTCAGTACAACGATATTCCGAAATCTTTTCAGGGATTTCCCATCGTGTTGATTACTGCAGGACTGATGGCAATAGCATTTTTTGGATTTTCAGGATTAATTTAAGGAGGCAGATCGTATGGATATTACAGCAATTCTCATTGCCACTGTGGTTGTGGCAGGTGTCGGCCTCTTTATAGGAATTTTCCTGGGGGTGTCCGGCAAAAAATTCGAAGTGGAAGTGGACGAAAAGGAAATCGCAGTCAGAGAGGCTCTGCCTGGAAATAACTGTGGCGGTTGTGGTTTTCCGGGATGTGATGGTTTGGCAACGGCGATTGCGAAGGGGGAAGCTCCCGTAAATGCATGTCCGGTCGGTGGTGATGCTGCTGCGAAGCAGATTGCTAAGATCATGGGCGAGGAAATTACGGAGTCTGTCCGTCAGGTGGCGTTTGTCAAATGTGCCGGTGACTGTTCTAAGACGCATTTGAATTACAAATATACTGGTGTGGAAGACTGTGAGATGATGGCTTTTGTGCCAGGTGGCGGGGCGAAGTCCTGTGATTACGGATGTCTGGGATATGGTAGCTGTGTGAAAGCGTGCCCATTTGATGCCATTCATATTGTAAATGGAGTCGCTGTCGTAGATAAAGAGGCATGCAAAGCCTGTGGTAAATGTGTTGCGAAATGTCCGAAACATTTGATTGAGTTGGTTCCATATCCGCAGGAGGTGTTTGTACATTGCAGTTCCAATGCGAAGGGCAAGGCTGTGACTGCCAACTGTGAAGTAGGGTGTATCGGATGTAAAAAATGCGAGAAGACTTGTCCGAGTGAGGCGATCAAGGTGGATAATTTCTGTGCTCATATTGATTACGAAAAGTGTACGAACTGTGGGGCATGTAAAGAAGTTTGTCCGAGACATATCATCTTTTAAAGGAAATCTTTTAACGTAAATAGGGAAGAAACTCAAAGATAAAAAAGACTGTCAGCTTGGCAGTCTTTTTTTATTTAGGAAAGAGCTTTCGCGCATTAGCGTGATAAGCTCTTTCCTAAATAAAAACGCTCCGCTAGGGACGCACACGCCGCAATAAGATAGTGCACCGCAAGGCGGTGTTGCGGCGGAGATGAAAATGTTGCTGATGCAACCCGCCGCAGGCGGAGAATCCTGCGGGGCAGGATTCTTTTTTACGTAATAGGAAAGAGCTTGTCACTTTTTAGTATATAAAAATAATACATATATATTGACTTTTTATATTATATGAAATATAATATGTAAAAGAAAAAGATATAACAGTCACAAGATGAGAGGAGGTACGAGATGATTTTTACATTGAATGCGCCGATGTTTGATTTACTGGTGCTGACGATCGTTTCTCATGGGGACGCCTATGGATATCAGATCAGTCAGGTGATAAAGACAGTCTCAAACACCAAAGATTCCACGTTGTATCCCGTTTTACGAAGGCTTTTGGAACAGGGTTTTTTGACTTCCTACGATCAGCCATACCAGGGCAGGAATCGTAAATATTATCGAATCACTCAGGAAGGACAGCAAAAGCAGGAAGAGCTCTCTGAACAGTGGAGACAATTTCAGGACGCGATAAGCAATATTATGGATGGAGGAAAAAATTATGACTAGGACAGAATACATGCGCCGTTTGTCAGTGAGATTAAAACATCTTCCTCGGGAAGACTTTGACAGGGCGATGGAATACTTTCAGGAATATTTTGACGAGGCAGGGGCTGAGAAAGAACAGCAGGCGATTCAAGATCTGGGAGATCCTCAGTCTGCGGCAGAACAGATCATCATGGATTTGGCGGTAAAAAATACAGAGAACAGGCCCGAGAATATGAGAAGGGGATTTGGTGCGGTTTGGATTGGACTTCTGGCAGTGCTGGCAGCTCCCATTGGGCTTCCGCTGGCGGTGTCTGCGGCGGTACTGATAGGGTGCTTCGGAGTTGTCGTCTTGTCCTTGCTGCTTAGCACATTTGTTTTGGTGCTGGCTGCGGTGCTCAGTGCAGTCATCGGACTGGCAGCGGGAGTATGGCTGATTTTTACGTCTCCCGCAAATGGTTTGGCCACTTTTGGACTGAGTCTTCTGGTCTTTGGACTGGGATTATTGGCAGGTATTTTTTCCATATGGCTGTGTAAAGTCTGCCTGTCAGGTATTAGCAAGGGAGTCGGACGAATGATTAAGAAGAGAGGAGGAAAAAAATATGAGATTTAAGAAAAAAAGCTGGGTGGTAGTCGCTGCCGCTGTCGCGGCTGCCGGAGTGGTGTTTCTGACTGCTGGAGTCGCTTTGGGAGGTCGTCCAGGTTTTACCATTGACCAAAACGGAATACACGGAGCCAAAAGTTCCTCAGAGGAGAATTTCAGATTAAAAAAGACCCGCCTTGACAAGTTTCAAAATATCAGACTGAATGTGGATGATGCAGATGTGCAGGTGATTTTATCGGACGATTATTATATTGAATATTATCTAGAAGGTGATAAGAATATCAAGGAACCCTTGTTGGAAGTGAAAGATCAGACTTTGACCCTGAAAGAAGAGCACAGTGATTTTGTCCTTTCTTATTTCAATTTCGATTTCTTTAGTCGACTAGGTTCTGATGAGAAGAACTATTATGTGAAACTTTATGTGCCGAGGAACACGAAGTTTCAAAGCGTCTCGTTGTCCACGGACAGCGGTGATATGAAGCTGGACGATGTGGATGCAGATACCTTGAAGCTCAGAGCGGATTATGGAGATATCACCGCGAAATCTCTGACCGCACAGAATGCAAAGCTCTATCTGGACTCTGGGGATTTGACGGCAGAAAGCTTAAAAGCTACAAAATTGACCATGGAAAATTCCTATGGGAATATAAAACTCACGAAGCTGAACACACAGGATACTGATGTCACCGCAGACAACGGAAAGATCGAGATTCAGACAGCGTCCGTGGGAACTCTGAACCTGACCGATGATTATGGAGATGTAACCATAGGAGAGCTAAAGGGAGACAGGGCGAATTTAGAGATGGACTCCGGGGACCTACTCTTAGGAAACTGTGATCTGAAAGAATTGGAAGGCAAAAATGCATACGGAGATATCACCGTGGAACTGACAGGAAAATTAGAAGATTACGACTTGTCTTTGGAGACAGATTATGGGAAAATGTCTGTGGAAGGCGCCTCGAAGATTCATGGGGATTCTGATGAGTACTACTATGAGAATCACGCAGGAAAAGGCAAGTCTGTTCAAATGTACTGTGATTCCGGTGATATCGCGGTGACCTTTCAAAATAATCAGGAGTAGAGGAGTCGAAAAGATGGGAAGGAATAGAGAGACTGTGTTATATTACACGCCTGAGAGTACGAAAAAGACAGCTAAGTTAAAAGCAGTTCTGATTCAGATGGGCGTGCGGATAAAAAATATCGGTGCCTGCCAGGTTGGAGAACGTGTAGGATATCTTGCAGGAATGGACGGGTATGAGAAGAATGAGATAGGAGAAGCGCTGCCTCTGATTTCTCAGGAGGTGTTGGTTATGAAAGACTTTTCCAGCCGCCGTATGGATGAGCTGTTCTTGCGAATCAGGAAGGCTGGTATTCCTAAAATTGACCTGAAAGCGGTAATCACGGCTACCAACGCAGGCTGGACGTTCTATCAGCTATACGAAGAGATTTTGGCAGAACACAGGCAGATGGAGAATCAAAATGCTCCATTTCATGGAGACAACGATAATTCTCTGAGTGACTGAGAGAATTCTATCTGGAACTCCCGGAATAAAACAGAAGAGACCGGTAAAAAATAAGAGAATAGCAAAACTGCAAAAGAGCAGAACAGAGAGGAAGATATCTATGCCAAAAAAGAGCATCAGAAAATATCAAGTACTGCTGGCAGGAGCTTTCGCCATATTTTTTACCGGTTTTCCGCATATTTGGTCGGTTTATCAACCATATGTCATGGAGGATGTAGGGTGGACAAGGGGGCAGACTTCCCTATGTTTTTATATTTATTTTGTGGTCTTTGTAGGTGGAAATATTCTAGGTGGACGGCTTCAGGACCGATACAGCCCTAAGGTTTCCATCGTCTATGGAGGAGGAATTTTCACAGCCAGTCTACTGGCAGCGGCCTTTTGCCTGCGCCCGTCACCAATAGGGATGTATCTGACCTACGGTGTGATGCAGGGAATCGGACAGGGTATGATTTATTCTACCATTATCTCTACGGCCCAGAAATGGTATCCTAAAAGTCCTGGTTTTGCGTCCGGGGTGATTGTCACAGCAAATGGTCTGTTTGGCTTTTTTATGGCTCCGCTGTGCAAAAACTTATTGGAACAAGTAGGCATTCAGAAAAACCTTCTGTTGGTCGGAGCCCTTGTAGGGCTTTCATGGATTTTAAGTGCTGTGTTTGTGGACAATCCGCCTGAATGGAGCGAAGTGTCCTCTGCCAAGAAGGAAGAAGAAACTCTCTCCTACTGTGCGAACCAGATGGTGAGAATGCCCCAATTTTACTTCCTGACACTCACTATGTTTTTAGGGTTGATTCCCTATATGTTGATGTCTCCTCTAGCACAGTCGATTCAGACTGATCGAGGAATCTCCGTGTCCACGGCGGTTGCGGCAGTCATGGCAGGATCTGTCTGCAACGCTTCTGCCCGTCTGGTTGTTCCCACTCTCGCAGACAGGTTTGGGAGGATTCTCTGTGTAAAAGTTGTGCTTGTCGTGACCGGAGTCTCTATGGTCCTGCTGGCGACGGCTCCGGTCTCAGTGATCCCGGCAGCCATTGTGTTAGTCTATGGTTGTTATGGAGGAATTATGGGAAGCTTTCCTTCTCTTTGCAGCAGAATATTCGGAATGCGTCATTCCGGGGAAAATTATGGTTATGTGATGCTGGGTCTGGCGGCAGCGACACTGTGCGCCCCACTTATTTCTGGTTTTTTCGAGAGTACAAGAATCAGTGGTGAAATCTTCTGGGCAGGAGCACTCAGTAGCCTTTTAGGACTTCTCTCTTTGTCTGTGCTAAGAAGAAAGCTTTGAAAGAATATGCACAAAGTGGGCAGACTCTTTTGCCTCTCCACTGGGATGGAGAACAGCAAGAAGATCTGCCCACTTTGTTTTAGATTAAAGAGTATCTCTTTTTTTGATGTATCCTGGCTTTTCAGGGGCTGAGACGATTTCCTTGACACGGATTAATTTCGCGTCTCTGTCTACCACCTGGTTTTCCACGTGGACCCCTTTTCCGATCACCACATTCGGCAGGATGACACTGTTTTTTACGACAGCCCCTTCTTTGATGACACAGCCGCGTCCGATAACAGAATTTTCTACGGTACCCTCAATCAAGCATCCATTGGATACCACAGACATTTTGACGTCAGCATTTTCAAAGTACTGTGTGGGACAAGAGTCGTTGGTTCTAGTATAGATAGGCCAGTCATCACTAAAAAGTGTGGTCGCATTTTTAAAATCAATCAACGACATGTTGGCGTCGTAATAGCTCTTAAAATCGGAGATTGCCGCGAAAAAACCGCGGTGAGAGACCCCTCGGATATCTAGTTCAGAACACTCGCTGCTGACTACCTCTGCGAGAGTGTACATGGAAGAAAGACTCTTTGCCTTATGTATCAGTTCGATGAATAGTTCTTTTTTCATCACATAGGTATCCATGAAAATATGTTTGTTCTTAGCATTTCCATGGTTTTCCTCGATGGACAATACTCCTTTTTGTCGGTTCAAGTTCAGCGTGTTGCAGTTTAGAAATGCTTCTTTGGCATTGTCCACAGAGTGGTATAATAGAGTGATATCGGCTTCGGACTGTAGATGAGTCTGAAGCAGGCTGTCGAAGTTCATGGAATAAATCATATAGCTTGGGGCCACGATCACGTAAGGGTAGGGTTCTTTTTCGATGTCTTCCATGTTTGCCAAAAAGGCGGAAATATCGTTGTTGTAGATGTCATTGTTCAAGCCAGTCTCAGAAAATAGTACCTGCAATTTTCCGCGTTTGGAGTTGATATTGTAGTGACGGCCGGTTCCCAAGTGCTCCACCAAAGACCGCGGTTTGCGCCGGATGTACACCTGTATATGGTCGATTCCGCTGTTGCTCATGTTGGATACCGGGAAATCAATGACCCGATATCTTCCGAGAAAGGAGAACGCTCCGATCGGACGATAGGGCTGCAGCCCCTCCACCCATATATTTCTGCCAGAAAAATTTACAATTCCAAATGCTTTTGACATATCATTCTACCCCCTTTACGCGTTTCGCGACAAGCTCAATGTGTTCGCTGTCCGGACAGCCCACAACTGCCTGTCTACCTATTCTGACTTCATCAGCCACGAGCGCGCGTTGAACGACAGCGCCTTCTTCCACGATGACTCCAGGCATCAGTACACTGTCGATGATTTTGGCGCCGGCTCCGATTTTCACACCGGTAAACAGCACGGAGTTTTTTACTTCTCCGTCGATAATGCAGCCCTGTGTAATAAAAGCTCTCTTGATGTCTGCGCTAGGTCCGATATAGTGGGGAAGAGTGGTCGCGTCTTCGGTATAGATTTTCCAGGAAGGGTCGTTCAAATCTAGTTCATTGTTTTTATCCAGGAGGTCCATGTTTGCTTCCCACAGCGAGTCGATAGTCCCTACATCTTTCCAGTAGCCTTTAAATTTATAGGCACATAGTTTTTTTCCGTCAGAGAGCAACTCCGGGATGATGTCTTTTCCGAAATCATGGGAAGACTCTGGATTCTTCATATCGGATAGAAGCATCCTGCGCAGAAGTTTCCAGTTGAAGATATAGATTCCCATGGATGCCAGATTGCTCTTTGGATGCTCTGGTTTTTCCTCAAACTCCATAATTTGTCCGTTCTCATCCGTATTCATAATTCCGAAACGACTGGCCTCTTTGAGCGGCACTTCGATGACAGCGATCGTAGCGTCGGCCATGTTTTCTTTGTGGTATGCCAGCATTTTGGAGTAATTCATCTTATATATGTGGTCTCCAGACAGAATGAGAATGTATTCCGGTGAAAACGAGTCGATGAAATCAATATTCTGTGAGATGGCATCGGCGGTTCCTCTGTAGACATCCAGATTCGCGTCTGCCTTTTCACGAGGTGGAAGTACGTAGACGCCGCTGTCTTTCGCATCCAGACCCCATCGGCGGCCGGCAGCTACATAGCTGTTTAGCAAGATGGATTCGTACTGTGTCAGGACCCCCACGACGTCGATCCCACTGTTCGCACAGTTACTGAGCGGAAAATCGACAATGCGGTATTTTCCACCATAGGAAACGGCGGGTTTTGCCACTTTTTTGGTGAGCTCATGCAGACGAGTTCCACGTCCGCCGGCCAAAATCATCGCTAACATGTTATTCTGTTTCATAGCGATCCCTCCCTTTTGATTTGTCGAGTATATTATATATTTTTTTCGTCTTATTTTCCATAGGTTTATACAGATATTGTTACCAATTTGTAATAAGTCAGGGGTATACTGAGTCCATCAACAAAAAACAGGAGGATGACAGATGAAAATTTTAGAGACGAAACATTTGAAAAAATATTATGGTTCTGGCAACGGCCAGGTAAAAGCCGTAAATGATATCAGCATCTCAGTGGAAAAGGGAGAATTCGTGGCGATTGTAGGAACCTCCGGGTCTGGAAAGACTACTTTGCTGAATCTGTTAGGGGGGCTGGATTATGCGGACAGTGGAGAGGTCATCATTGACGGACAGTCGCTGCTGAATATGGATGAGGAAGCCAGAACGGTTTTTCGCCGCAGAAAGATCGGCTTTATCTTTCAAAATTACAATTTGGTTTCCATGTTGGACGTGTATAAGAATGTGGTTTTGCCTATCCGTCTAGACGGGAATAAGCCAGATCGGGATTTTGTCATAAAAGTCCTGGAGCTTCTCGGTCTGACGGATAAGATACGTCAGCGGCCGAATCAGCTCTCAGGTGGACAGCAGCAAAGAGTCGCCATTGCAAGGGCTCTTGCGTCAAAGCCGGCCATTGTCCTGGCAGATGAGCCTACTGGAAATCTGGACAGCAAAACTAGTCAGGAGGTAATCGGATTGCTTCAGATGAGCAGTCGGGAATTTCATCAGACCATTATCATGATTACCCACAACGAGGAGATTGCTCAGATGGCAGACCGCATTATCCATATCGAGGACGGTGGTGTCGTGGGAGGTGTTCAGTGATGTATGAGAACAGCAATAAGGACGTGCTAAGAGAGCTGACCCAGGACAATTATCGTTCTCATAAGACTCGCAATCGTCTGGGAATTATGGCTATCGCTCTTACCACAATTTTGATCACTGCCGTCTTGACAGTGGGAATTAGTGTGACTACCACAGCGTTGAATTATGGGGAGTCTGCCCCAGGGCCAGGAAGTATCGGCAGCATCGCGGGCACAATGGAAACAAAAGAGCAGATTCAGAAACTTCCAAATGTGGTGAATGCAGATTATATCGCCAAATGCAGCCGTCTGTCTCTGAGAAACAACGAGTTTACAGGCATGTCGGTCTATCTGATGGCTGCCGAACAAAGCTATTATGACCACAATTACGTAAAGTTGGAGGAGGGACATTTTCCAGAAACTCCTCAGGAAGTCATTCTCTCGGACAATATGGTCAAAAAGCTGGGGTTGAAGGAACCGATTGTGGGCAACAAGGTGACTTTGCACACGATGATCCAAGAAGGCAAAGAGACTGTGGAAAAGAAATTTACATTCACAGTCTGTGGATATTTCAAAAATCCCTTAATCAATATCGCGAACGTCTATGATGAAATTTATACGAGCATGGATTTTATTCCTCAGTATAATCCGGAAATCCAGAATGCTGACCAGAATATCTATGTCAAAGTGAATGATCTAAATCCGCTGTTGATGAAAACAGATGTCATACAGAAACTGGAAGGAATCTGTGACGCTGTGGGAGCAGAAGGGTACACTACGAAATATACGTCTACG
The DNA here is from genome assembly GCF_034356035.1 of Blautia hydrogenotrophica DSM 10507. Lineage (NCBI taxonomy): Bacteria > Bacillati > Bacillota > Clostridia > Lachnospirales > Lachnospiraceae > Blautia > Blautia hydrogenotrophica. The sequence goes on along the minus strand of NZ_CP136423.1, from coordinate 1,830,093 downwards.
ATGTCAGATATGTTTGCTGGGATTATCCCTGCTTTGCTTTTTGTACTTTTTATCATCCTGAGTGGATACTTTTTGATCTACAATGTTTTTTATCTGTCTGTGACGGCGGATATCCGCTGGTTCGGAATGCTGAAGACACTGGGAACTACTGCGAGACAGCTGAAGAAAATTTTGATGGCCCAGATCAAACGTCTGGCAGTGTGGGGAATCTGTATCGGCGTGGTGCTTGGATATGTGGTAGGAGATTATCTGGCGCCGGGGCTGATGGCTCAGACGATCTATGAACCCTTTTATGAGGCCCCTAATATGCTTTTAATTTTCTGTGCCGGGGCAGTGTTCTCTTGGATCACTGTCTATATCAGCGCTCACCGTTCTTTGAAAATCGCATCCCGGATCTCGCCAGTGGAAGCGGCCAAATATACACCAAAAAAGAGAAAGAATCTCTTTACGATTCTTTCTTTCGCCTTAAGTGGAATCATGTTCATGGCAGCGTCTAATGTGACTTTGGGGTATTCCGTGGACAAGATGATTCAGCGCTATAATATGGATGATATGCGACTGATTCACGAGGGGTCCATGTGGGTTTCGAATGAATCCTATCAGCCGATACAGCAAAAGACAGTGGAGGAGATAAAGAACCTTTCGTTTGTGAAAAACGTGGATGTGATCTATGTAGGGCGAAGTATGGAGTATGAGTTCTACGGCAGTGACGGACAGGTATACTATGATGAGTCTAAGGTGGAAGTCAAACTTCAGGGAAAATTGGAAGAGGTGGCAAGGGACCTGAAAGAGTCCGGGATACTCTCGGAGGATGATTTCAATGAAGAAAGAAACTCTGTCCGGCTTAAAATGAAGGGACTGCCGTCAACCCGTCTAGAACGGCAGATTCCTTATGTGGATGTGTTGGAGGGAGAACTGGACGCGGAAAAATTTGCCACGGGCGACTATGTCTTGTGGGAAAAAAGGGAGGGGGTAGAAAAGAATGCTGTTCACGCTGGGGATTCCCTGGATTTGACTGTCTATGACGGAGAAAAGGATTCTTGGCAGTCTAAGACTGTCACGGTGCTCGCCGTGGTCTGTGACACAGATATGTACGGAACAGGGGATATCGGCTACAGCGACCTGATTGTGCCTGTGAACAGCTTTCAGGAATTACTTCCTTCCTACGACAAAATGATTGGCAGCGTGCAGATTCAGACCGAAGGAGAACTCACCAAAGAAGAGGCAGAACAGATCACCGCCATCTATGAAAAAGAACATTTTACACAGGCTATGGTAGAGGACTGTTTTTCGGATAGGGGGGATTTTGAGTCTCAGAAACATACCATGTCCTTGATCGGCATGTTCTTGGCGTCTCTGTTTGGTATCATCGGTCTCTCTAACATGGTCAATACTATGACTTCAGATGTGTTTTCTCGAAAGATCGAGTTGGCCACCATGCAGTCTATCGGAATGACGAAGCGACAGCTGTGGAAGATGCTGTTTTTAGATTCCCTCAGATTTAGTTTGATCTCCGTGGCAATTATGCTTCCAGTAGGAAGTACCCTTTCCTACTTTTTGTCAAATTCACCGCTGTTTACAGGTTTTAGTCTACCTACATTTTTCATTAGCACAGTGCTCTTGATGGCTGCGGTGGTTGCGCTGTGTGTGCTGCTGACAGAGATTTTGGTCCGGGTACTGAACAAAAAATCTGTGGTTGAAAGATTGAGAGAAATTGAGTAAAATCAGTATATCGAAGATGAAAGTTTGGTGTTTGTAAAAAATGAAAGGATCGACGATATACGAGAATGAAAAAGTGCTTTTTGGCATATGTGTGGCAGAAGTCCTTCTGGGAGGAGGGACTTTCTGCTTTTTTCTGATTTGTCCTCAGTGGATTTTGGTGATTTTTGCTGTGTTTTTAGCCTGTACGCTGGGAAACTTTATTCTGGGATTTCGTAGGATAAGAAGACAGGTCAACCGTACGATGGAACTGGTAGACGATACCATTGAACAGCTTATTCTCCACCATGAGTGTAGATATTTTGAGGAGAATGAGGACAATTTACTGGGGAAATTTCAAAGTCAGATCGTGCGTCTGTATCAAATCCTGTCTTCTTATGAAGAACATGAAAAGAGACAAAAGGAACAGCTAGAAGAATCCATCAGCGATTTGGTTCATCAGATTAACACTCCAATCGCGAATCTACAATTATATTCGAGCCTACTTGAACAGGAAGAAATCACCTGTGAGGAACGGAAAGTTTTTTCAAAGAATATCCGAGACCAGGCGGATAAACTGGAATGGCTGGGAGAAAACTTTTCGAAGATATCACGGCTAGAGCATGGGATGATCTGTTTACGTCCTTCTATTGGAAAGCTCTTGCCAGTGGTATTGGCGGCTGTGGACGAGGTTGCTTTGAAGGCAAAGGGGAGAGAACAGGAAATCCGACTGTTAGGAGATCAGTGTTTAGAAGCTTGGTTTGACCCGAAATGGACGGAAGAAGTGTTTTTTAACTTGCTGGACAACGCTGTAAAATACAGCAATCCCAAGAGTGTCATTGACATCCGGATAGAAGATTACGAGATGCATATCAGGGTGTCAGTGATCACGAGAGGACAGCTACCTGGAAAAGATGAGATTCCTAAACTGTTTCAGAGATTTTACAGAGGAAAAAACGCTGGAAGGGCTGAGGGTGTAGGCCTGGGATTGTATCTGGTCCGAGAGATTATGAGAAATCAAAAGGGATATGTGAAAGTTAGTACTGACAAAAAAGAAGAAGTTACTTTTTCCGTGTCTTTTAGGAAGAATGCGGAAGAAACTGGGACTGCTGTACAGGGAAATTCCTCATTGCAGCGTGCGCATCCTTTGTGATAAAATAACCAAAGATTCTACCCTCAGTGGACAAAGGAGAGCGTACATGACGAGAATACTGTTGGTGGAGGATGATTTGCTTCTGAGCGAAGGAATCTCCTATGCATTGAGAAAAGAGAGTTATCTGGTGGACTGTGCAGATTCCATAGAAAAAGCCTGGGAGTGTCTGAACAAGGGCCCTTCTCTGGTTTTGTTGGATGTCAATCTACCGGACGGGGACGGGAGGGAGTTTTTGAAAAGGCTTCGGTCGGCAAATAAAGTACCGGTTGTTTTTTTGACTGCGCGGGACAGTGAAAAGGATATGCTCGAAGGATTTGACGCGGGTTGTGATGACTATATCACAAAACCATTCCCTATTTCGGTTCTGTCTAGAAAAATTGGGCTGCTTTTAAAGGGCGTTGCCTATCTGGACAAAAGTCTGTACTATCAGGGAGACTTTGTCTATGACTATGCAAAAAAGGAATTGACGATTCAGAACGTACCGGTGAAGTTAACTGCCACAGAGCTGCGGCTTTTAGAATACTTTCTCAAAAACAGAGGGCAGGTGCTGACCAGGGAGCAGATTCTGGAAAATGTCTGGGACTCCTATGAGAATTTTGTGGATGAACGCACTTTGAATGTCAATGTGCGCAGACTGCGAGAGAAGATTGAGAAGGATCCGAAAAACCCTCGGTATATTGTCACGATGTTTGGTATTGGATACAAGTGGAAGGAAGCATAGAGCTGTGTTTATCGAATACATGTTTGCGTTTTGAGGATTTCTGTGCTATGATAGTTTCGGTTAAAAGGAAAATGGCGATGAAGAAGAGAGATCTATGGCTGATCGCTGGGGCGATTTGTCTGGCTCTGGCAGTTTTTTTGCTGCGGGAGACCTTTCAAAAGACGGGTGATACCATTGAGATCACTGTGGACGGTGAACTCTATGGAACTTACTCCCTAAAGGAAGATCAGACAATTTTGATTAATGATACAAATACCTGCCAGATTCAAAATGGGCAGGCAAAGATGATTCAGGCAGACTGCCCGGATCATCTTTGCATGAAACAAAAAGCAGTTACAAAAGAGGGCGGGACAATCACTTGCCTTCCGAACCGTGTGGTGATTCAAGCAGGGCAAAGCGCAGACGGCGCAGTAGACACAGTGGCAGGTGTGATATGGTGAGAAAAGCGGCATTTATGGGATTGCTTTCGGCGCTTGCGATTATTCTGGGCTATGTGGAGACACTTCTGCCTGTCTTTGTGGCAATACCTGGCATCAAACTTGGACTCGCGAATCTGGTCACGGTCTTTTTGCTGAAGCTTTATGGCTGGAGGGAAGCGGCTGTGGTTTCAGCCGTGCGGATTCTGGTCATCGGTTTTTTGTTTGGGAATCTTTTCGGGATTGCTTATAGCTTCGCCGGAGCAGCGCTGAGTCTTTTGGTTATGACGCTGTGCCATCGCTTTCAAGGATTCAGCACGGTGGGAATCAGTGTGGCGGGCGGTATCAGCCACAATTTGGGCCAGTTGGTGGTTGCGATGTTGATTGTAGAAAATTTGAGTCTGATGTACTATTTTCCAGCACTTTTGGTGTCCGGTGTCATAACTGGATTTTTAATTGGAGTGGTCAGTCAGCAGGTATTACATAGGATAGGGACGGTATTTCAAAGATGATTGCGTTTATGAAGGGGACACTTGCAGGGATAGAAGAGACGAAGATTTTGTTGGAACACGATGGGATCGGCTACGAGATTTTTATTCCCATGGATGGGAGGGTGGATCGCCTGTATACGGGTCAGGAGCTGATGGTACACACTTACCTTCATGTGAGGGAGGATGTTCTTCAGCTCTACGGTTTTCTGACGAGAGACGATCTGGAGATTTTTCGTCTTTTGCTTGGGGTCAACGGGGTTGGTCCCAAGGCTGCGCTGGGAATTTTGTCTGCGATTTCAGCAGATGAGTTGCGTTTTGCTGTTCTGGCAGAAGACATTAAGACGATCTCAAAAGCGCCAGGAATTGGAAGAAAGACCGCTCAAAAATTAGTGCTGGAACTGAAGGATAAACTGAATCTTCAGGATGCTTTTGAAAAGAAGCTGGAGCATGAATACTCCTCTTCGGCAAGTCAAGAGATCACAGATGCCCGTCAAGAAGCAGCGGAGGCTCTTACTGCCCTGGGATACGGCAGTACCCAGGCGTTGCAGGCGGTGCGTAAAGTGGATGGATGGGAGAAAATGGATGTGGAGACACTGTTGAAAGCTGCATTAAAGAATATGTGATGGGATGACTATGGATAAGAGAGTGATAACCACAGAGGCTATGGAAGAGGATCTTCGCTTGGAAGGAAGCCTGCGTCCCCAGTCTCTGAGTGAATATATCGGTCAAGAAAAGACGAAAAAGACGTTGAAAATATATATAGAGGCAGCCAGGCAAAGAGGAGATGCCTTAGATCACGTACTGTTCTATGGCCCTCCTGGTCTGGGAAAGACGACGTTGGCAGGAATCATTGCCAACGAGATGGGTGTGCACATGAAGGTCACTTCCGGGCCGGCGATTGAAAAACCGGGGGAGATGGCGGCTATTTTAAACAATTTGCAAGAAGGTGATGTTCTCTTTGTGGATGAAATTCACCGTCTGAATCGCCAGGTCGAGGAGGTTCTCTATCCGGCGATGGAAGACTATGCGATTGATATTATGATTGGTAAAGGCGCCTCTGCCCGTTCCATTCGGCTCGATCTCCCTAAATTTACGCTGGTGGGAGCCACCACCCGTGCAGGTCTGCTGACAGCCCCGCTGCGTGACCGCTTTGGAGTGATGCACCATCTGGAATTCTATACGGTCTTAGAGCTCACCACCATCATTCTGCGTTCTGCACAGGTGCTAGAGGTGGAGATCGAGCCAAAGGGAGCACAGGAGATCGCGAAGCGTTCCCGTGGGACTCCAAGACTTGCCAACCGTCTTCTAAAACGGGTGCGTGATTTTGCCCAGGTGAAATATGACGGCAAGATTACCTTAGAAGTCGCTCAGTTTGCCTTGGATTTGCTGGAGGTTGACCAATATGGATTAGATCAGGTGGACCGCAGAATTCTCAAGACACTGATTATAAATTTTCAAGGGGGGCCTGTCGGATTAGAGACTCTCGCTGCTTCTGTAGGGGAAGATCCAGGGACGGTGGAGGATGTCTATGAGCCGTATCTTTTGCAAAATGGTTTTCTGAGCCGCACACCGAGGGGAAGAATTGCCTCGGACTTGGCGTACAGGCACTTGGGGATTGAGAAATAATTGTTGTTTTTTGACAGAATTCGATTATAATAGAGATAGATTCTATTCAGAAAAAACTGGCAACGGTTTGAGAGATATATTTTGCTATACAGAAGAAAGAACCACAGGAGGCTTGTACTATGGCTACAAAAAACACAGCACAAGTGCTGATAGGCGGAAAAATCATCACACTCAGCGGCTATGAATCCAAAGAATACCTGCAAAAGGTAGCTTCTTATATGAATAATAAGCTTGCAGAATTGAGTGAACTTCCTGGTTATTCCCGCCAGCCGATGGAGACGAAGCACACACTGCTCTCTTTGAACATCGCAGATGATTATTTCAAGGCGAAAAAGCAGGCGGAAGTCTACGAACAAGATTTGCAGCTGAAAGATAAAGAGATGTATGATTTGAAACATGAATTGATCTCACTTCAAGTACAGATCGAGAACAGCAAAAAAGAAGAAGTGAGCATTGATGAAGAGAAAGCGAGGCTAGAAGGGAAGATCGCCGAGCTGGAAAAAGAGCTGAATGAGCTGCTGAGCGAGTAAATGAGGGGGGGATTGCTTCGGTAATCCCTTTTTTATGTAATAGGAGAGACCTTGTCACGCTAATATGTGAAAGCTCCTTCCTATTACAAAAACGCTCCGCTAAGGATGCGCAACCGCAATAAGGAATTTCACCGCGAGGCGGTGTTGCGGCGGCGCGCAAAGTGGGACGCGCCCCTCAAAGATTGAGAGAATGGGGGACTAAAGTGGGCTTGCCCACTTTGTTTTCGCAGGAAAGGTTGGATGGATATGGTTGAATTATTGGCCCCCGCAGGGTCCTTGGAGAGTTTTTATGCCGCGTTAGATGCCGGAGCAGATGCCGTGTACGCGGGCGGGAACTTGTTTGGAGCGAGGGCGTATGCGAAAAACTTTACACAGGAAGAATATTTAGAGGCAATCCGCCATGCGCACAGTAGGGGAAAGAAATTGTATATGACTGTCAATACTCTGTTGAAGAACCGGGAACTGCAAAGAGACCTCTATGACTATCTGCTGCCCTATTATGAGGAAGGACTGGACGCGGTGATTGTGCAGGATATGGGCCTGCTTCGTTTTGTGCAGAAATATTTTCCGGGGCTGCCTATCCATGTGAGCACCCAGGCGACCGTCACAGGGCCAGAGGGAATGCGTTTTTTCCAGGACCAGCCGGGAGTGACAAGGGTTGTACCCGCCAGGGAGCTTTCCTTGCAGGAGCTTCAAAAAATGCATGAAGTCTGTTCACTGGAGATTGAGACTTTCATCCATGGGGCTTTGTGCTACAGCTATTCCGGCCAGTGTCTGTTCAGCAGTCTGCTGGGAGGACGAAGCGGAAACCGCGGTCGCTGTGCCCAGCCCTGCCGGCTTCCCTACCAGGTTCATTTGGAGGACGAGCGCTGGAAGACCAAAAAGGAAATCTGCCCCCTGAGTCTGAAAGACATCTGTACTTTGGATATCCTGCCAGAGATTCTAGAGGCAGGGGTCACTTCGCTGAAGATAGAGGGCCGCATGAAAAAGCTGGAGTACACACAGGGCGTTGTGGCCGTCTATCGAAAATATTTGGACCGGTATCTAAAAGCTCCCGGTGAGTATCAGGTAGACAGCAAGGATAGGAGGATGCTCTTAGAACTGTTCAATCGGGGTGGTTCGTGTGATGGATATTACCGCAGACACAATGGAAAATCCATGATGGCTTTCACAAATGACAAAAAAATTGGACGGGCCGACTTGGAAGTTATAAAAAATAAAGAAAAAGTTAAGGGCAATTTAATACTATATTCAGACAATCCTGCTATACTGGAACTGGAATATGCGGGATGCAAGCTCTCAGTCCAAACCGGGGAGGTTCAAAAAGCACAGAATCAGCCCATGACAAGGGAGCGGATTTTGACACAGATGCGAAAAAGTGGGAATACTCCATATATTCTAGAACCTTTGACGGTTGTGATGGAGGAGGAAATTTTTCTTCCAGTTAAGACACTAAATGAATTACGGCGCCTTGGCTTTGAGACTTTGCAAGATCAGTTGGCGGCAAAAGCCCGGCGACAGCCAGTGCCGCGGCCGGATTGGAAAGCGAAGGAAACACAGAGATTACAGAATTCTTCTGAGAATGTGTTATTCTTTTATGCATCCTGTGAGACGAGAGAACAGTTTTCTGTCTGCGAGGCGTCCCCTGACATCTGTGGAATTTATGGGAATTATCCGGAGATTCTAAAATGCCTGGAGAGGGGAAATCCCCAGAAAAAAGAACTCTTTTTGATGTTTCCTCATGTGGAGAGAATGAATATCGGTGAAGAGTTTTCCAGGGAGAGCTGCGAGAGACTTTTGAGATTAGGGCTTGACGGCTTTTTGGTGCGCAGTCTTGAGAGCTTCGCACGGTTAAAAGAGTATGGATTCGCGCCGCAGTGTGTTTTAGACAGTTCTGTGTACACCTGGAATGGGATGTCCCAGGAGTTTTGGTACCGGCAGGGAATCCTAAGAGATACGGTTCCTCTGGAGTTAAATTGTCGGGAACTACTTCACAGAGATAATCAAAAAAGTGAACTGCTGGTCTATGGATACCTGCCTTTGATGCTGTCTGCTCAGTGTGTGCAAAAGAATCTAGGTGGGTGTAACCGAAAAAACTCTTTGGTTCGTCTCAAAGACCGCTATGGAAAAGTATTTCCGGTTCAATGCCATTGCGACGGCTGTTATAATGTGATCTATAACAGTCTGCCTTACGGGCTTGGAGAGGAATCCGCACAGGTAAAGCAGCTAATGCCAGCTTCTTTGCGTCTGTCATTCACACTGGAGGGCGAAAAGGAGACCAGGTGGCTCGTCTCGGAATTCACAGATAGATATTGCAGAGGAAAAAAAACTCGGCCCATGGAGATGACCAAGGGGCATTTTAAGAGGGGAGTAGAGTAGGTGACATCGTGATTAACGTAATCGTAGAACTATCAAAATATCTTATATTGGTGCTGATGATTCTCTATACTCTTCAGTGCTTTAACATGTTTCGGATTAAGGACGCTCAGGATCGCCGTCATCTTTTGGCAAAACAGGTGATGCTGATGTTTTTCATGGATTTGACCGCGTTTACGGTGATTTACCTGAATACCTTGGACTTTCGTGTCATCCAGTATTATTTGGCGATCACCGTGTTTTTTGCGGTGCTTCAGATTCTATACAGGCTACTGTACAAAAAAGCGTCTCTTCTTTTGATAAACAACATGTGTATGCTGTTAAGCGTAGGATTCATCATCCTGTGCAGGCTGGATATGACAAAAGCGGTGCGCCAGTTTGTGATCGTGGCCGCAGGGTCTGCCATCGCATTGATTGTGCCGATCTTAATCCGCAAGATGAGGTTTCTGCGCAAGCTCACCTGGGTTTACGCGGGAATTGGAATCTTTTTGCTGGGCGTGGTGCTGGTTATGGGAATGACTACTTACGGGGCCAAGCTATCTATCATGGGAGTGCAGCCGTCGGAGATCGTCAAAATCACCTTTGTCTTTTTCCTGGCGGCGCTTTTGCAAAAGGATACCTCGTTCAAAAATGTGGTGATCGCAACGGTCATAGCCGGGGCTCACGTCTTGATTTTGGTTCTGTCCAGAGACCTCGGCAGCGCGCTTGTGTTCTTTGTCGGATATCTGGTGATGGTATATGTGGCCACAAAAAATCCTGGGTACCTGGGCCTGGGGCTTTTGGGCGGAAGCGTCGCCTCCGTCGCGGCCTATTACCTGTTCGGGCATGTGCGCCAGAGGGTGGTGGCCTGGAAAGATCCCATGTCCGTCTACGATCAGGAAGGATACCAGATTGTGCAGTCGCTTTTCGCGATTGGCACCGGAGGCTGGTTTGGGATGGGCCTGTGCCAAGGGGCCTCGAAGGGCGTGCTTCCGGTAGTAGAGGAGGATTTTGTCTTTGCAGCCATCTGTGAAGAGCTCGGCATTCTGTTTGCCATCTGCCTGATTTTGGTCTGCATGAGTTTCTTTTTGATGGTGGTGAATATTTCACTTCAAATCAAAAACAATTTTTACAAGCTGATCGCCCTTGGTCTTGGAACAGAGTATGCCTTTCAAGTTTTTCTCACCATCGGCGGAGCGACAAAATTTATTCCTATGACTGGAATTACTCTGCCGCTGGTCAGCTACGGAGGCAGCTCTGCAATGAGTACGATCATCATGCTAGCGATTATTCAAGGATTATATATATTGAGAGAGGACGAGGATGAGGAAATTGAGGAAAAGAGACAAAAAAGACAACCACAGGCAGGAAGATTTCCTACCGAGAGAGAATCTCGAATATCCAGATACCCAAGATACCCAGGCTAAAAAAAAGAAAAAAAGACGTTCCCGCAACCGGGAGTTTACGATCATCTCTTACTTCTTTGTGGCGATTTTCGTGTCGCTGATTGGCTATCTGGTGTACTTTAATGTAGTAAAAAGTGAGGATTTTATCAACAGTCCTTACAATACCCGTCAGGATACCTTCGCGGACCGAGTCGTGCGGGGACAGATTTTGGACTCCAACGGGGAAGTTTTAGCCAGAACAGATGTGGACGGTGAGGGAAATGAGACACGTGTGTATCCATACTCCAATATCTTCGCCCATGTGGTGGGATATGCCTCTCAGGGAAAAAGCGGGCTGGAATCAGAAGCGAACTTCCAGCTTCTGACTTCCCATGCGTTTTTTCTGGAGCAGCTGAAAAATCAGTTTCAGGGAAAGAAAAACCAAGGTGACAATGTAATCACTACTCTGAATGCAAATCTGCAGCAGACTGCCTATGCGGCTTTAGGAGATCGAAGGGGAGCGATTGTAGTGATGGAACCGTCCACCGGAAAAATTCTGGCGATGGTGGTGAAACCAGACTTTGACCCTAACACGATCGATGCAGATTGGGATTATCTGATTAATGACCCCAATGACAGCCGCCTTTTGAATCGGGCTACCATGGGGCAGTACCCGCCTGGCTCCGTCTTTAAGATTGTGGATGCCCTCGCTTATTACCGAGAGCATGGAACCTTGCAGGATTTCAGCTATCTGTGCCAGGGAAGCATCACCGTGGACGATCATACGATCCCCTGTTACGGTGGAGCTGTCCACGGACAACAGGATTTTGCTGCCGCCTTTGCCAATTCCTGTAACTGTGCTTTTGTGCAGATGGGACTTGACATTGGTGGGGATATTCTCAGAGATACCAGTGAAGATTTATTGTTCAATAAAAAACTACCGCTTACGATGTCTTATAAGAGGAGCAGCTTTTCTCTGACGGATGACTCGGGAGCTCCGCTGACTATGCAGACTTCTATTGGTCAGGGAAATACGCTTGTGTCGCCGATGCATATGGCATTGATTACCTGCGCGATTGCAAATCAAGGGGTACTCATGAAGCCGTATCTAATCGACCGGGTAGAAAACTATGCGGGAGAGAAGGTCAGCAGCAACGAACCAGAGTCCTACCGTACGTTGATGACCAACAAAGAGGCGAACTTGCTGTCAGATTTGATGACTGGGGTAGTTAATTCCGGAACGGCTAGTGCATTGAGCGGAAGATCTTATACTGTTGCGGGAAAGACAGGCTCTGCGGAGTATAACGAGGCAGGAGATAGTCACGCCTGGTTTGTGGGCTATAGCAATGTGGCTGCTCCAGACATCGCTGTGAGTATCATTGTAGAAGGCGGAGGTACTGGAGGTGCCGCAGCAGTTCCCATCGCAGGACAAATTTTTGACGCCTATTATTACAATTAGCTTACCTGGCTGAATCGACCAATTTCCGTAACAGTTCAGCCTGTCACTATTCCGCGAGGCGTCACGCTGCATTTGCAGCGTGATCCCGAGGACTGCAGGTGCCAGACTGCGATTCTCGCAGTCTGTGTGCATGCATTTGTGACAGTGAAGCCGAAAGGCTGAACTGTTACCAATTTCCTTCTTATTGGACAGTGTGCCCTTGTCAACTGAGGGTAAAAAGAGTTATACTAGAACCAGACAGCAAAACACACGCAGGAGGAATTGCACTATGATAGAAGCAACGAGCTGCGGCGGTGTAGTGATTTATCGCGGAAAAATACTGGCTCTCTATAAATCTTATAAGAATCGGTATGAAGGCTGGGTACTCCCTAAGGGCACTGTGGAAGCTGGGGAAGATTATGAGCAGACGGCTCTTCGGGAAGTGAGAGAGGAAGCTGGTGTTCGAGCGTCGATCGTGAAGTATATCGGCAGCAGTCAGTATAATTTTACGGTTCCAGAAGATATGGTCAACAAGGAAGTGCACTGGTATCTGATGTCAGCCGAGAATTATCACAGTAGACCTCAAAAAGAAGAGTATTTTGTGGATTCCGGCTATTATAAATTCCATGAAGTCTATCACTTGCTGCGCTTTACAAATGAAAAGCAGATTGTTGAAAGAGCATATCATGAGTACTTGGAATTGAAAAGAGCTAATCTCTGGGCGAGACGGAAATACTATTAGAAAAACTTTCCAGGCATCACGTTTAGAATCAGTCCAATAGGGCAAGCTTAATTATGAAAGTAGTAAAGGATGGAGAATCTTGAAGTGGTATCACAAATTGTATCTCAGCGATTCGGCCAGTAAGCATGCGCGTCGTACAATCTATAAACTAAAACATGGAAAATTTGCTCCGGGCTACTATCTGATCACCCTGTCAGATCACCCGGATCATCTCCTAGAAATCATTGGAACCGCATATCTGGTACAGAGACCCCTTTGGGAACTCTGTCCCATGGTTGTGGGAATCGCCAGATATAAAGAAGAGGCATTGGAGCTGACACAGAGAATTCTGTTGGAAACCTATGAGCATAGAGGGGATTTTCAGGTAAAAGAATATTTACAGGACAGGTGAGGGCATGCTACATATTCTTTGGTTAATCATAAAATGTATATTGATTCTTCTTGGAATTTTAGTGGCTTTGTTCCTCTTAGCACTGGCTCTTGTACTGTTTTGTCCTCTCTGTTATCAGGGCAAAGCGCAAAAAGACAGCAGCAAAACGGCTGTGTATGGAAAACTCACATGGTTGTTTTGTGCAATTTCTTTGGAGATCTCGTATAAAAATAGAGAAGGCAGCGCCTTTACTGTACGGCTTTTGGGAATACCAGCAGATAAATGGAAAGCCTATTTTGGCAAGCTGCACCCGAGGAAAAAGAAATCCTCTCTTCCTTCTGATCGAGAAGAATTGTCGCCCGCTGAGAAAACTGGGATAGAATTCAGGGAAGATACACAGACTAAGGACAGCGGGAAAAAGAAAGAGACTGCTTGGAAGCATGACGGTCCCTCATCATCGGACAATGAGAAGAGACGCTGGGGACTGACCGAGAAGATCAAAGGAGTTTTCTCAAAAATAAAGCATTCGTTGCTTAGTGGATGGAGAGCCTTGAAAAAGTTTTTGAAAGCGGCGAGGTCTCTATGCGAAAAGACACAGCAGCTTAAGGAATTTCTTAAGGACGAGAGAACGAGATCAGCCATACAGCTGATATGGAAGAATTTGCGCAGACTGCTGCGACAGATCTGGCCTCGAAAAATCACCGGCTATGTCCATTTCGGTTTGGAGAATCCGGCTGCAACCGGGCAGCTTTTAGGTTTGTTGGGAGTCACCTGCCCGATTCACAAAAACAAGATTTCTGTCTTTCCTGATTTTGAGAGGGAGATTTTCGAGGGAGAGCTGTACGCGAGGGGCAGAATTTATGGGGTTGTGCTTGCCGCCATCGCCTGGGAATTGTACCGGAATCGGGATTTAAGGACGGTAATCCAAAAGATGAGAAAAGGGTAAAACCATTCACATAGCTCTGTCTGAGAGAGCATTACATGGAAACATAAGGAGGACAATGCCATGTCTACAGAAAATAATTTTAAGGAAACTATGAAGTCACTGTTTCAGGGAATGGACAGTTACGTATCCGCAAAGACAGTAGTAGGGGATGCCATCCACATAGGAGATACGATCATTCTTCCACTGGTGGATGTGTCGTTTGGAGTAGGAGCGGGAGCTTTTACCCAGGAGAAGAAGAATAACGGAGGCGGTGGACTGGGCGGAAAGCTGACCCCCTGTGCAGTACTTGTGATACAAAACGGAACCACCAAGCTGGTAAATATTAAACAGCAGGATGGTTTGACGAAGGTGTTGGACATGGTTCCGGACTTTGTCAACAAATTTACTTCCGGTTCCTCAGAAGAGGCTGCTGTGAAGGAACCTGTTTTTGGCACAGAAAAAGAGGAGTGCTCATCCGAAGAGTAGCCACATATATTAGTAGTAAAAGATAAGAGAAAGAAGTGCCATTTTATCTATGAACCGTGTGGTAGGATTTGCCTTGTTTTTCATAGGCGTCGGAATTGTGATCGGACTTCTGGCGCCGAAATGTCTGGTGATGGCACTCATTGCGGCCTGTTGCCTTTTGGCAGGATATCATTTATTCTGCTGTTGAAGGATTGGATTCTCAGTTTATATAAAATATCAAAGAAGCCGCTGCAAACAAAAACCCTCGGGATTTTCATTTGCAGCGGCTTCTAGCTTATCATGCAGAAAACAAACGGACACGTCCGCTTTTTCTGTACTCACTATGCTCTCTCAACTTTTCCGGATCTCAGACAAGAAGTACAAACGTACATTTTTTTTGCAGCTCCGTTTGCTGTCTTAACCTTCACAGACTTCACATTGGATTTCCACATCTTATTTGATCTTCTATGAGAATGACTCACGTTGTTTCCGAAATGAGCAGCTTTTTCACAAATTGCGCACTTAGCCATGATAGCACCTCCTTGACGCTTTTTTCAACAAGAACCATTTTAACAGAATGAATATGCTTTTGCAAGCGAAAAAGTAAAAAAATTAATATTATTATTTCATTTTTCATGAAAAGAGGTTATAATACAGACATACGCAAATGACTTGTGATTAAAATCTGCATTGTAAATTAAATAGATATGGAGGTATGTGTTATGAACGGACGTATCGATTCTGGCCTGGGCGCCATCATCATCGACACAGACGTGATTGCTACTTATGCTGGCAGTGTCGCGGTGGAGTGTTTCGGCATCATTGGCATGGCTGCTATCAGTATGAAAGACGGCCTGGTAAAACTGCTTCGCAGAGATAGTTTAAAGCATGGAATCAATGTGAGGATAGAGGAAGACAACCAGATCTGTCTCGATTTTCATGTTATCGTGGCCTATGGTGTCAATATCGGTACCATCGCAGAGAATCTGCAGAGCAACGTAAAATACAAAGTAGAAGCGTTCACCGGAATGAAGATCAAGCAAATCAACCTTCTGGTGGAAGGTGTTCGCGCGATAGATTAGTTGAAGGAGGATACTTGTGGTGAATAAGAATACCATAGATGCCAGTGTGTTAGCGAAGATGTTTCTGGCAGGAGCGAAAAATCTGGAGGCAAAAAAAGAGTGGATCAATGAGTTGAACGTTTTTCCAGTGCCTGACGGAGATACGGGAACCAACATGACTTTAACTATCATGGCTGCGGTCGCCGAAGTCAGCCAGATTCAAGATGTGACTATGGAAAAATTGGCCAAGGCTATTTCTTCGGGCTCTCTGCGAGGTGCCCGCGGGAATTCGGGAGTGATTCTCTCCCAGCTTCTAAGAGGGTTTACCCGAAGTGTTTCTAAACACGAAACTTTAGACACGATTGCCATTGCTGCTGCCATGGAGAAGGCAGTAGAGACAGCCTATAAGGCTGTTATGAAACCCAAGGAAGGTACGATTTTGACTGTCGCAAAAGAAGCTGCGGCAAAAGCGATGGAGATTGCGGACGAGACTGAGGATCTACAGATATTTTTCGAGGACATTTTTACTCATGCTCAAAATACGTTGGAGAAAACTCCTGAGATGCTCCCCGTCTTAAAAGAAGCCGGCGTCGTGGATTCTGGTGGACAAGGTCTGATTGAGGTATTTCGCGGTGCGTATGATGCATACCTGGGTAAAGAGATCGACTATAATTTTGACACTCCGTCCTCTGCTGCAACGGTGACAAAGATTACCCCTCAGGCAGAGGCGGACATCAAGTTCGGCTACTGTACAGAATTCATCATCATGCTGAATGAGCCGATGCCGGAGGAAGAGGAACACCATTTCAAGGAGTTCTTAACTTCCATTGGAGATTCCATTGTCCTGGTGGCAGATGATGAGATTGTGAAAATTCATGTGCACACCAACCATCCAGGCCAGGCAATTGAGAAGGCGCTGACTTATGGTGCGCTTTCCAGGATGAAAATTGACAACATGAGGGAGGAACATCAGGAAAAGCTGATTAAAGATGCCCAAAAGCTGGCTGCAATCCAGGCGGAGGAGGACAGACATAGAACTCCCCGCAAAGACGTGGGCTTTATCAGTGTATCCACGGGTGATGGAATCAAGGCAATTTTCCAGGATTTGGGTGTGGATTACCTGATTGAAGGTGGCCAGACGATGAATCCGAGTACGGAAGACATGCTAAATGCCATCGACAGAGTGAATGCAGATACGATTTATATTTTTCCAAACAACAAAAATATCATTCTCGCCGCAAATCAGGCTCGGGATTTGACAGAAGATAAGAAGATTGTTGTGATTCCCACCAAGACAATTCCTCAGGGAATCTCCGCAATGATCAGCTATGTCCCTGAAAAATCTTTGGCGGAAAATGTAGAGGCTATGACCGAAGGAATCGAGGCGGTGAAAACCGGACAGATCACCTATGCAGTCCGCGATACTAGATTAGATGAAAAAGATATCCATCAAGGGGATATGATGGGAATCGGTGACAAGGGAATTTTAGCAGTGGGAAAAGAAGTGGAATCGGTAGCCCTGGATACTATCTCTCAGCTGGTAGACTCGGATTCTGAAATTATCAGCCTATATTATGGGGAGGAGACCTCCGAGGAGCAGGCTAAGGAGCTGGCAGAAAAACTGGAAGAGCTGTATGGTGACTGTGATGTCGAGGTGAACTATGGTGGACAGCCGATTTACTACTATGTGATTTCTGTGGAATAGTCTGTATATGATGAAAAAAATTTTGCTTAGAGATATAAAAGGGGTAGGAGAGAAGACGGAACAACTTTTTGGACGGTTAAATCTTCAAACTACGGAAGATTTACTGCACTACTATCCCCGTAATTATGAGGTGTACGCTCCTGCTGTGCCGATTGGACAGCTGAAAGAGAATGCGGTTCAGACTGTGGCGGGATTTATTGCCTCAAAGGCGGCGAGTGCACAGGTTCGAAATTTAAATATACTGACGACGAGTATTGTGAGCGAGGGTGAGAAACTCTCGCTTACCTGGTTTCATGCCCCCTATTTGAGGAAGACCTTGAAACAAGGAAGTTATTTTGTATTTCGCGGCAGAGTCGTGAAAAAGAATGGGCGTATGGTGATGGAGCACCCAGAAATTTTTACTCCGGCTGCCTACGAGGAGATTTTGAACCGGATGCAGCCGATTTATGGGCTGACTGCAGGGCTCACCAATAAGACTGTCACAAAATATGTGCGGCTGTTGTTGGAAAATCAAGCATTGGAAGGAGAATACCTGCCTCTGGATGTCCGCGAGAGATATCGGCTCGCAGACTATAATTTCGCAATTCAAAATATACACTTTCCCAAAGACAGAGATTCTTTGATTGCCGCGCGTTCCCGCCTGGTGTTCGATGAATTTTTGTTTTTTATCCTGTCAGTCTGGATGCTTAAAGAGAAGACACAGTCCGCTGTGAACTACTATCCCATGAAGCCAGTCTGGGAAACTGAGAAATTGTTGGAAAATCTGCCCTACCGTCTCACAAAAGCGCAGAGGAACGTTTGGCGTGAGGTGGAGCAGGATTTGTGTAGAGATCGTCTGATGTCCCGGTTGATACAAGGAGACGTAGGCAGTGGAAAAACGATATTGGCATTTTTGGCTATGATTTTGACAGCTCAAAACGGGTATCAGGCGGCGCTTATGGTCCCCACGGAAGTTCTGGCAGTTCAGCATTATAAGGCGCTGTGCGGTCTGCTCAGCGAACATGGCCTGGGAGACTGCCGCCCAATTCTGCTGACTGGCTCCACAACAGCGAAGGAGAAGAGGGAACGATATGCTCAAATTGCTTCCGGAGAAGTCAATTTGATCGTTGGAACCCACGCTCTGATTCAGGAAAAAGTAGAATACCATAAACTGGCGCTAGTCATCACAGATGAACAGCATCGTTTTGGAGTCCGCCAAAGGGAGGCACTGACCACCCGGGGAGCTGTACCCCACGTACTCGTGATGAGTGCCACACCGATTCCCAGAACTTTAGCGATCATTCTCTACGGTGATCTGGATATCTCTGTGATCGATGAACTGCCAGCCTCGAGGCTTCCCATAAAAAATTGTGTTGTGAACACTTCTTATCGGCCCAAAGCTTATCAATTTATGGAAAAACAGATTCTTATGGGCAGACAGGCCTATGTGATTTGTCCAATGGTAGAAGAGAGTGAAGGCTTGGACGTAGAAAACGTGCTGGAATATACTCAAAAGTTAAAAAGTATTTTTCCACCGGAGATTTCTATCTGTTCTTTGCATGGAAAAATGAAACCCAAGGAAAAAAATCAGATTATGGAAGACTTTTCGGCGGGAAAAATTAAAATCCTGGTCTCCACCACAGTCGTGGAGGTGGGAGTCAATGTCCCAAATGCCACCGTGATGATGGTGGAAAACGCGGAGCGTTTCGGTTTGGCTCAGCTTCACCAGCTTAGAGGTCGCGTGGGCAGAGGGACGGAACAGTCCTATTGCATTTTTATGCAGGGAAATGACAAAGAGGTATCGAAACGGCTGAAGATTCTCGGCCAGTCCAATGACGGTTTTTTCATTGCCTCCGAGGATCTGAAATTGAGAGGACCTGGAGATCTGTTTGGAATTCGTCAAAGCGGAGAAATGCAGTTTCAGCTCGCAGACATCTACCAGGATTCTGGCCTTCTAAAAAGTGCCAGTGAGGCAGCCAGAGATATTCTGGATTTAGACTCTTGTCTTGAATTACCGCAATATTTTAAACTCAAAGAAAAACTAGCAAAATATATGAAATATCAGCTGGAAAGTTTAGGACTTTAGTAAATCAGCCCATTGAAAAATGAGAAAAAACGTAGTATCCTAGTTTTGGAGAAATTAAGTTATCATTCCTTGTAAGGAGGCATTTTTCATGGCAACAAGAACAAAAAAGGCAGAGACGAAGGCTGCCACAACTACTGCGGCAAAAGCTGCTCCTGAAACTAAGACAACGGCTCAAGCTGCGGCTACACCGAAAAAGACGACGACTCGAAAAACAACTAGAAAAGCCGCTCCTAAGCTTAACACGGAGGTTTATATTCAGTTTTGGGGAAAGGAAGTTTACGCAAAAGATATCGTTTCCCGTATAAAAGATGTTTGGACAAATGAGATGGGTAAAAAAGAATCCGAGCTTTTAGATCTGAAGGTTTATATTAAGCCGGAAGAGAACGCAGCCCATTATGTGATCAACGGCGATACCATGGGGTGCATCAGTCTGTAAGATGCACGATCATACTTTTGCCGTGAGCAGTGTTTATGTGACATAGGAAAAAAGGATCTGTTGCCAAATACATCATGTATTGTGGATTTAGCAGCAGATCCTTTTTCAATTTTTGGTACTAACGTTTAGATAAATCGATTAGTACTGTCCGCCAGTCATCTGTCTTTCCTGGGCTTCAATCATCTTCTTAACCATATAACCGCCTACGCTTCCGTTCTGTTTGGAAGTCAGGTTTCCGTTATAACCGTCAGTCAGAGGTACTCCCAACTCGTTTGCAACCTCAAATTTAAAACGGTCTAATGCGCTCTTTGCTTCCGGCACTGCTGCGGAATTTGAAGAATTTCTAGCCATTGTTCATTTCCTCCTTGGTTGTTTGTTTTTTTGTTACAATCCTAGTATGTGACATTTCAAAAATAATACACTAGAAAATCTTTCATATATTAGAGAAAATTGTCAGGGCTCAAAATAGCAAGAAGCTGTGATTTAAATCTTGATTGATTTTATCACAGATTATTAATTTTGTATAAATTTCAAAAAATAATTGAACTTTATTTAGCTATTTGTTATAATGAGCCTGAAATGGAACAAAAAGTGGGGTGAAGACAAATGAATTTAGGTATCATTGCTCATAACAGCAAGAAAGTTTTAATCGAAGATTTTTGTATCGCCTATAAAAATATTCTCGCAAAACATGAGGTCTATGCCACGGGAACGACGGGCAGAAGAATTGAAGAAGTTACCGGACTCCATGTACATAAGTTCTTATCTGGCAGCATCGGCGGAGATAAGCAGTTCATGGAAATGGTAGAACGGGAAGACCTGGACATGGTAATACTGTTTTATAATCCTGCAATGATGGATGCCAAAGAACCGGACGTAGGAGCTATCGCCAGAAGATGCGATCAGTACAATATTCCGGTGGCAACAAACATCGCGACCGCGGAGCTTTTGATTCTCGGCTTGGCGAGAGGCGACTTGGATTGGAGATTAAATTTGAAATGAGAGTAATTGCAGGAAAAGCCAGACGGTTGCCGTTAAAGACGGTGCCTGGACTGGAGACAAGACCGACCACAGACCGGATAAAAGAAACTTTGTTTAACATTTTGCAGCCTAAGCTTTTGGACAGCCGCTTTTTAGATTTATTCAGCGGCAGCGGCGCCATCGGTATTGAAGCCCTCAGCCGGGGAGCCGCTTTGGCAGTGTTTATAGAAAAAAGTCCGAAGGCTGTCGGCTGCATTAAAGAAAATTTAGCCTTCACCCGCCTGCAAGAGCAGGCAAGGGTGATAAAAACAGATGTGTTCCAGGGATTGAGACAATTGGAAGGCGAAAAGCCTTTCGATTGTATTTTTATGGACCCGCCCTACGGCAAGGGGTTGGAGAGACAGGTTTTCGAATTGTTACAGACCTCCTCACTGATGAATGAAAAGACATTGGTGATAGCAGAGGCTTCTCTGGACACAGATTTTTCATATTTGGAAGATCTGGGAATGGTTCAGGAAAAACGCAAAGAATACAAAACCAATGCACATATTTTTGTGCGTAGAAAGTGAGAAAAATATGTCAAAAGCAGTGTACCCGGGCAGTTTTGACCCGGTTACTTACGGGCATCTGGATGTGATTGTCCGTGGAAGCAAATCTTTCGATGAAGTTATTGTTGGAGTTTTGCAGAATTCTGCAAAAAGTCCGTTGTTTTCTGTCGAAGAACGTGTTAATATACTAAAAGAAGCCACGAAGGAGCTCCCAAATGTGAAGATCTGTGCGTTTAACGGTCTCTCAGTAAATTTTGCCCGGGAACACCAGGCAAATGTGATACTGCGTGGGCTTCGAGCTATTACAGACTTTGAATACGAATTGCAGATGGCGCAGACCAACCGGGTATTGGCGCCGGATGTAGATACGGTATTTTTGACGACAGGATTGAAATACGCATACCTAAGCTCTACCATAGTCAAAGAAGTGGCTAGTTTCGGCGGAGATATTTCGAATTTTGTGCCGCCGCAGGCACTAGAGGCAATTCTGTCCAAAATGCAGCGTAAACCAACGAAATAAGGAGAGTGTACTATGAGCAGCAGAATTGAACAAATTATTGAAGAAATCGAAGAGTACGTAGACAGTTGCAAATATCAGCCTCTGTCAACCACAAAGATTGTGGTAAATAAAGAGGAAATTGAGGAACTGCTGCGTGAGTTACGTTTGAAGACACCGGATGAAATCAAACGATATCAGAAGATTATCAGCAGTAAGGACGCGATTCTGGAAGATGCCCAGACAAAAGCAGATGCAATCATTGCGGATGCTCAGGCAAAGGCGGAGGAGTTGGTAAGCCAGCATGAGGTAATGCAGAAAGCTTATGCCCAGGCAAATGAGACCATCAATGCCGCTAACAAACAGGCACAGGAGATTTTGGACTCCGCCACCCAGGATGCGAATAGTATTCGTCTGAGTGCGATCACTTACACAGACGATATGATGGCCAACATTGGAAATGTTCTCCAGAATACTTTAGACGATGCAGGCGCTAAGTATAAGGTGTTCCTGGATGCTCTTCAGAGTTGTCTAGATGTCGTAAATCAGAACCGCCAGGAGTTGGCACCTCAGACTGCACAGGCGGCTGCGATTTCCAACAACCTGTACGGAGACGAAGAAGACGATGATGTCTTAATGGACGAGTTGAGTGAGTAAAAGGTAACTCCAGGACAATCCAAAGGTGAGAACAAAGTTTAAAGCCTTTCCCGCCAAGTAAGGACGAAGTGAGAGATGGCTTTGGTTTAAGACGCCTTTGGTCTGGAATAAAATACAGATTCCCCCAAACGAAGTAAAGCTGAGCAGGAGTGAGAATTTCCACGGAAAGCTCAGGGTGGAGGCTGCAATCTGAGCAAGGCCCGTGGAGATTTCCACGGTTCCCAGCAGGAGGTATTTTCCCATAGGTGCTAAGTACCAGAATTGGTTTATGGCTTTTGCTAAGATGGAAAAAAGCAGTATGTATCCGCAGAGTTTGGTGATGGTTTCGAATCCATTCATAATGGAGGCATCGATGAGAGTACCCAGAGGGTATGTAGGGGATGTCTCCATTTTTTTATTTTTATCCTGTCTGTCGAAAGAGACACAAAATCTTTCGTTGTTGCTTTCCGTCCGGTAGTATGCTCGAAAAAAAAGGCTGCACAGGTAGTCCGAGAGGTATAAAATAGTGAACGAGGGCAGCAGAAGCTCTTCATGTCCTATACATTCTAGAACCACAAAGGTACAGATGAACATGGGACTTGCATTGTTTGCGAATGTAAGCAGGTACTCGGCTTCTTTTTTTGAAATGAATTTTTGAGAGTACAGATCAGCGGTGAGTTTTGCTCCCATGGGATATCCGCAGAGCAATCCCAAAAGATACGCGTAGGCTCCGTAAGGGCTCAGGCCCAAGATGGCAGCCCAGATTTTTCGAAATGGATTTAATATTTTTTCGATACAGTTAAAACGAATCAAAAAATTGGAAAGAATCATAAATGGTAGCAGTGTTGGCAACAGTGTTCGAAACCACAGCAAAAGTCCTTCTCGGGAAGCTTCTAGCGTCAGCTTTGGAAAGGCAAACATAAAGCCGAGAAGCAAAAAGACAGACAGTACGACGGCGCTCCGTTTTCCTGTCTCGCTGTGGCCTGGATGAGAGTATTGAGAGGATACCGATTTTTGCTCCATGGAGACTCCCATACTTTTTCTATCAATATATGAAACTTTTCAAAATACATGCAAAAAACAGGAGGTAGTCTATGTCAGTGTTGGAAAATTGTGAACCGAAAAGAGTATTTTACTATTTTGAGGAGATCAGCAAAATCCCCCACGGTTCCAAAAATACAAAAGAAATCAGCGATTATCTGGTCAGCTTCGCTAAAGAACATCAGCTTCGGTACGTCCAGGATGAATATGGAAATATTGTGATCTATAAAGCTGCCTCAGCAGGATATGAGAAGCTTCCTGCTGTAATTCTCCAGGGACATATGGATATGGTATGCGAAAAGGAAGCAGGGAGTAACCACGACTTTGAGAAAGACCCTTTGAGACTGAAAATAGAAGATGGATTTGTCACCGCTGAGGGAACCACCTTAGGGGCGGATGACGGAATCGCGGTGGCTTACGCACTGGCACTTCTGGAAACAGATTCCTATGCACATCCAGCCCTGGAAGTTGTGATTACCGTGGATGAAGAGGTCGGCTTGTTGGGGGCCCAAAATTTAGATGCTTCCTGCCTGAGCGGCAAATATCTGATCAACCTGGATTCTGACGAGGAGGGAATCCTGCTCACCGGCTGTGCAGGCGGTGTGAGTGCGATCTCGAGTATTCCTGTGAAGTACCGCAATGCATCCGGGTGTCTTTATGAAGTTAAAATTCATGGTCTGCAGGGCGGGCACTCGGGCATGGAGATCGGGAAGAACCGGGCAAATGCCAATATCCTCATGGGCAGGTTCCTCTACGGTTTAAAAGAGCAGCTTCCCTATGAACTGGCAGAATTAGAAGGCGGGCAAAAAGACAACGTCATCCCCAGAGAGTGCAGCTGCGCGCTGTTAATTCAGCCGGAAGATACCGAAATTTTGAAGGATTACGCGTGCCGGCTGACGGCAGAACTGCGAAAAGAGTATTCGGGTTCTGATGCAGGGATCTCTGTCTCGGTCGAATTCCAGGAAGAGACACAGATTGGTGTTCTGCATCCAGTAAGCCAGGAAAAAGTCTTGTTCTATCTGATGAATGTGCCAAATGGGGTTCAAAAGATGAGCGGAAATATCCCAGGGCTTGTGGAAACCTCCACGAATCTGGGTGCTGCAAGACTGGAAGAGGAAGTTTTTTATGCCAGCTGTGGGGTACGGAGTTCTGTCAACAGTGCAAAGTACGCCGTGTCTGATAAGATTGAGTATTTGACAGAATTTCTAGGTGGAGATTACAAGAAGGAAGGAGAATATCCTGCCTGGGAATATCGGGAACAGTCTCCTCTGAGGGAGCATATGATTGAGGTATATCAGGACATGTATCAGAAAGCTCCCAGGGTAGAAGCCGTCCATGCAGGATTGGAATGCGGATTGTTCTATGAGAAAATACCGGGATTGGACTGTGTCTCCACAGGCCCAAACCTCTGGGACATTCATACGCCGCAGGAAAAGATGGAGATTGCATCTGTCAGACGTGTCTGGGAGTATCTGATACAAGTTCTCGCGACTATGAGATAGTTTTTTGTCATATTTGATTTTCTCCGCACATATATATTTTAAAGTATGCGGAGGTCTTTCCATGATTAAAAAATTCATCCGTTTTTTCCTCCTGTTTTTTCTTTTATTATCTCTTTGTCAGGTGACGCTTTTTTACCTGAGAGAGCGCAGCCAAGTTTCTGGCCTGACAATTGACGCCAACGAGACGGAGGCTTTCCGGCGCCAGCAGCTGACTGGTCAGTTGGTGAAACAGTTACAAAGGGAAAAGATCTCCGCAGAACTTTTCCCTTTTGTGTTGGCTTCCACGATGGCTAAGGGGGATTTTTCACCTACAGAGCTCTCCTGGGATTTTGATCTCTATGAGAAATATAAACCACGTGAATTTTCCAAACTGGTACAAAGTTACTCTGCCATTTGGCAGGATTTAGAATACTTTCCTTTACCAAAAGAAAATGTCTCCTATGCGGACACCTGGATGGCACGCAGAAGTTACGGCAAAGACCGTCGACATGAAGGAACCGATCTATTTATTGAAAACGCTCAGGCGGGAGAGTACCCGGTCTATAGTATGACGGATGGTGTCGTAGAGCAGATCGGCTGGCTGCCCCTGGGCGGATACCGCTTAGGAATTCGCAGCGATCACGGCGGATATTTTTATTATGCGCATCTTTTTTCTTATTGGAAGCGCTATGAGATCGGGGAAGAGATCGCGGCAGGTGAGATCATCGGCTTTATGGGAAATACCGGCTATGGCGATGAGGGAACCTCCGGCAAATTCCCTGTACATCTGCACCTGGGTATTTACATCTCCACGGAGAACAAAGAGGAACAGAGCGTGAATCCATACTGGATTCTTCGCTACATGGATGAATAGTGTTACAATTCAGGTCGCTAATATCCCGCGAGGTGTTTTGGTACATTTTGTATAAAAATCCCGAGACATATTCGCACCAAACTGCTACTTACAGCAGTTTGTGTGCATCGCGAAGCGTGTTGCAGTTCACGAACTGCAAGAGAATGATCAGTAGCTGAAGAGTTACATATGGAAGGACAGGATTGAGGGTGGACTTGTCTATCTTGATCTGGTATACTAAATTATGTATGAGATTTATTAGGAGAGAGTCAAATGGAAATACAATTATGGCGCAGTATATTGAGCTCCTATGAGCTGGCAGTTCAAGAGCTGATTATAAAATTTGAACACTTAATCAAAGAATATCGGACCAATGACCGTTATTCTCCTATTGAAGAAGTCACGGGAAGAGTTAAAAGTATCTCTAGCCTATTAGAGAAGATGCAGAGAAAAAATATTCCCATGTTCAGAATGGAAGAGGAAATCGAAGATATTGCAGGTATCCGAATTATTTGCCAATTCGAGGAGGATATCGCTGAGGTTGCCCGGATGATTGCTGCCCGCAAGGACATGGAGATCAAAAGTGAAAAAAATTATCTGACTCATATGAAGGAGAGCGGCTACCGTAGTTACCATTTGATTATTTATTATACTGTAGAGACGATTTATGGACCGAAACGTCTTCAGGTGGAAATTCAGATTCGGACACTAGCCATGAACTTTTGGGCTACCATTGAGCACTCTCTTCAGTATAAGTACAAAGGAAATATGCCTCCCCATGTGACAGAAAGGCTGAGCAAAGCAGCCGATGCGATTATCGCGCTAGACCAGGAGATGTCCTCTGTGCGCAACGAAATCATGGACGCGCAGAATTCTTCTCAGATGCAGTCGAACCTGGTTTCCGATATTCTGAGCAATATTGAGAATCTCTATAAGCTGACAAACAAACGAGAAGTAGCAAAAATTCAGGATGAGTTTTTGAGGGTCTATGAGACGAAGGATTTGCAGCAGCTAGAGCGTTTTCATCGACAGTTGGATATTATCGCCGAGAGTTATCGTGCTCAGGCTGTGTCCACATCCATAAAATGAGAAAGAACACTTGGGTGATTACATATGTTAAAAGGAAAAAAAGCAGTTCTCTTTGATTTGGATGGAACCTTGGTGGATTCCATGTGGGTCTGGTCAGAAGTGGATATTCGATACTTGGGAGAAATGGGCCTTTCCGTACCGGCAGATCTCCAAGAAGAAATTGAAGGTATGGGGTTCACAGAAGTAGCAGAATATTTTAAAAAGCGCTTCCAGATTTCACAGGATATTGAGCAGATCAAAGAAACTTGGAATATTCTAGCGATGGATGCCTACCAAAACCAGGTTAAGCTAAAACCGGGAATCCGCTCGTTTCTGACGTACCTGAAATCTCAAAATATACGTACAGCAGTGGCATCCAGCAACAGCCGGGAATTGATTGAGGCAGTCTTAAAAAGTCATAGAATTGACCGGTATTTTGACTGTATTGTGACCTCCTGTGAGGTACAAAGAGGAAAGCCTGCCCCGGATGTCTATCTGGAAGCTGCGGGGCGATTAGGGGTGAAACCTGAAAATTGCCTTGTGTTCGAGGATATCGTAGCAGGAATCCAGTCGGGAAAAGCTGCCGGAATGACTACCTGCGCGGTGGAGGACGCTTATAGTTTGGCCCAAAGAGAGGAAAAGCGCAGGAGAGCGGATTACTACATAGAGTCTTATGACGAAGTTATAAAAGAAGCGTTAAAGGAGTGCTGAATGAGTAAATTTTTGCCGATGAGCCGGCAGGAAATGGAAGAACGCAAGATTGAGCAGATGGATTTTGTCTATGTGACGGGAGATGCCTACGTGGATCACCCGTCTTTTGGCGCTGCTATCATCTGTCGTCTGTTGGAGAGCAGAGGATATCAGGTGGGAGTGATTGCACAGCCTGACTGGAAAGATCCTGACAGCATTCGTATTTTCGGAGAACCACGCCTGGCTTTTCTGGTCAGTGCTGGAAATATGGATTCCATGGTTAATCACTATACCGTCGCAAAAAAACGCCGCCGTCAGGATGCCTATTCTCCGGGTGGAAAAATGGGACTTCGGCCAGACCGGGCGGTGATCGTGTATGGAAATCTAATTCGTCGAAGCTATAAACATACCCCGATCATTCTGGGGGGCATTGAAGCCAGTTTGAGAAGACTGGCTCATTATGATTATTGGGAGAATAAGCTTCGCAGGTCTGTCCTTCTGGATTCAGGGGCCGATCTGATTTCTTACGGGATGGGAGAACACTCTGTAGTGGAAATCGCAGAGGCTTTGGAAGCAGGAATCCCTGTGAAAGATCTCACCTATCTCCCTGGTACCGTTTTTCGCACGGATTCTTTGGAGAGTTTAGAAAATCCATGTGTCCTGCCTTCTTATAGCGAAATGCAAAAAGAACCGCTGGCTTATGCCAGGAGTTTTGCGGTTCAGTACCGCAACACAGACCCGTTTCACGGCAGGATACTGGCGGAAGACTATGGGACACAGGGATATGTGGTTCAGAATCCTCCGTCTCTTCCATTGACACAATTGGAGATGGATGATGTCTATGGACTGCCTTACCAAAGGACGTGGCACCCTCGCTATGACAAAGAAGGCGGAATCCCCGCGTTTTCGGAGATTAAATTCAGCCTCACCAGCAACCGGGGCTGTTTTGGCGGATGCAATTTTTGTGCGCTTACGTTTCATCAGGGGAGAATTTTACAGACTAGAAGCCATGAGTCTCTGATCGAGGAAGCAGCCACATTTACAAGAGATCCTGATTTTAAAGGGTACATACATGACGTGGGAGGGCCGACTGCAAACTTTCGTCAGCCATCCTGTGAAAAACAGCTCAAAAAGGGAGTCTGTCCCCAAAGACAGTGCCTGTTTCCAAAGCCGTGTCCGAACCTGAAAGCAGACCACCGCGACTACGTCCAGCTACTGAGAAAGCTGAGGGTTGTTCCTGGCGTAAAGAAAGTCTTTATCCGTTCCGGCATCCGCTTTGACTATGTTTTGGCAGACAAAGACAAGACCTTTTTGTCCGAGCTGGTCAGGCATCACATCAGCGGCCAGCTTCGAGTCGCCCCGGAGCATGTGTCAGATATCGTGCTCTCGTACATGGGAAAACCCTGCCATCAGGTATATGAAAAATTTCTTTTGGAATACAGCCGGGAGAATGAAAAGACGGGAAAAAAGCAGTATGCGGTTCCGTACTTTATGTCTTCCCATCCGGGCTGTACGATGAGGGAGGCGGTAAAGCTGGCGGAGTATATCCGGGATTTAGGTTTCATGCCGGAACAGGTACAGGATTTCTATCCGACTCCGTCTACCTTGTCTACTTGTATGTATTACACAGGAGTTCATCCTCTGACGATGGAAAAGGTCTATGTGCCAAAAGCTCCCCACGAGAAAGCAATTCAGCGGGCGTTGATTCAGTTTCGCAATCCTGCCAATGCAGAGTTGGTGCGCGAAGGGTTAAAAATGGCGGGACGGGAAGACTTGATCGGCTATGGGCCCAAGTGTCTGATACGCCCTAAAAAAGAAGAAAAACGCGCCGCTTCAAAGGCGACGGCAGGAGCAGAAAAGCCGAAGAAGACGGGCAAGAGAAAAACGATTCGAAATATTCACAAGAAGAAAAAAGCCTAGTCACAGTCGACTTGGCAGAAAGGCGGGTTACTTTGTCTCATAAAATTACGAAAGGTGACTATGGATACTTTAAAAAAGAAAAGTTGCGCCGTGCACTGGTGACGTTTGTGCTATTTTTGATACCACTGACCGCTTACTTTGTGGGCTGGGCATATTTTAAGACTAGGATGACCATCGTCACGGTCATCGTCGTAGTTGGATGTCTGCCTGCATGCAAGTCCGCAGTGTCGACGATTATGGTGCTGTTGCGTTCTTCCATGGATGAGAAGTTATATCAGCAAATTCGGGCACACCAAGGAAAGCTTCAGATGGCCTATGAGCTGTATCTGACCTCCTATGAAAAGAGTGGGGGAGTGGATGCGGTGGCAATCTGTGGAAATCAGGTGGTTGGATACTCCACGGATAAGAAGGCAGACCTCGCATTTTTGGAGAGACAGGTACAGCAGATACTTCAGCAAAATGGTTATGGGGTCAAGGTAAAGTTTCTCCGGGAACTGAAACCGTTTCTGGAAAGACTGGATTCTATGAATCTGCATCGGGAGAGTCTTGAGAAGGATATTAAGTTTAAACTGGACGAAAGATATCCGGACCTGACCCGGGATGAATTGATTAAACACACGATCTTGGCAATCTCACTGTAGGGAGGTGGCTATGCAGCAGATGGATATCAAAGAAAACGACGCGGGGCAGCGCCTGGACAAGTATCTGTCCAAGCTTCTGTTTAAGGCTCCCAAGAGTTTTCTCTATAAAATGCTTCGAAAAAAAAATATTACGTTGAACAAGAAGAAGGCATCCGGAAATGAGAAATTGAAACCGGGAGATCAGGTGCAGCTTTTCTTCAGTCAGGAGACTTTTGAAAAATTTTCCAGGGATGATTTTTATCCCACAGACGACCTTCAGCTAGAGATTCTCTACGAAGACAGCCAAGTCATGATTTTAAATAAGCCAGCAGGCATACTCTCTCAAAAAAGCCGGCCGGAGGATGTCTCCTTGGTGGAATATATGCTCAGCTATCTGCTCGAGAGCGGTCAGTTTACTCAGACGGACTTTCGAACTTTCCGGCCGGGAATCTGTAATCGCCTGGACCGGAACACCACCGGAATCGTAGCTGCCGGAAAAACCTTAGCTTCCCTGCAGTCTCTGTCCCAGATGTTTCACGACAGAACCTTGGAGAAGTATTATCTCTGTCTCGTCAAAGGAAAAATAATTAAGAAAAATTTTATCAAGGGATATTTGCATAAAGATACGAAATGTAATAAAGTAATAGTTAGCAGCGTTCCCATCAAGGGTGCTCAGCCGATAGAGACTTCCTATGAGCCATTGACCTCTAATGCAAAGTTGACGCTACTGAGGGTACATCTGATTACAGGGCGGACGCACCAGATTCGCAGCCATCTAGCGAGTATTGGACATCCAATTCTCGGAGACCCGAAATACGGGGATGCTTCCTGGAATCAGGACTATTTCAGAAGATACAAATTGCAGCATCAGGTGCTCCATGCGGTTCAGCTGAATTTTCCCGTTATGGAAGGGACTTTGGAACATCTTTCAGGGCGACATTTTTTTGCTCCGCTGCCAGCACAGTTTACTGAGATTCTCAGGCAGGAGGTCGGCGTACAGGAATTGTTTTTGGAAAGCGAGACGGCAGCCGCGGGAGCGTTTAAAGGAGAGTATAGACGATGAAAATATGGCAGGAAATATGGGAATACATCAAGATGATCATAGTCGTTGTCCTGGTGGTGTTGGTGATTAACAACGTGATTTTAATCAATGCTAAGATTCCGTCTGAGTCTATGGAAAAGACAATCATGACTGGCGACAGAATCTTTGGATTTCGGCTTTCCTATGGAATCAATTTGAAAATCGGAAGCTTTGAATACAGCCAGAAGTTTAGAGATCCTGAGCGTTTCGATGTGGTGATTTTTCGGTATCCAGATGATGAATCCCAGCTTTTTATCAAAAGGGTGATCGGTCTGCCGGGAGAGAAAGTGGAGATTAAGGATGGAGAGGTATACATTGATGGTTCTTTGACACCGTTAGATGATAGCTTTATTCCAGAAGCTGCGGTGGGGGATTTCGGTCCTTATGAAGTCCCAGAGGACTCGTATTTTATGCTGGGAGACAATAGAAACTGGTCGAAAGACTCTAGATACTGGAAGAATACTTACGTGACTTTCGATGAGATTGTGGGAAAGGCCATCATCCGCTACTATCCATCCATCAAACTGATTGAATAGTAAAAAGGAGACAGATAATGGGAACTTGGAATACCCGGGGGCTTAGGGGGTCCACATTGGAGGAACTGGTGAATCGTACCAATGAGCAGTATGCCCGTAAGAAACTAGCATTGATTCAGAAGATTCCGACTCCGATTACCCCAGTGCGGATTGACAAAGAACAGCGCCATATCACTTTAGCTTATTTTGAACAGCGCAGCACTGTGGACTATATCGGAGCGGTTCAAGGTATCCCTGTCTGTTTTGACGCAAAAGAGTGTAGGGCGTCCACGTTCCCTCTGGCCAACATCCATCCCCACCAGGTGCAGTTTATGGACGGGTTTGAGCAGCAGGGAGGCATTTCCTTCCTGCTGATTTTTTTCAGCGCGGACAACCAATTTTATTATCTGAGGCACAAAAGGTTGAAGGAGTTCTGGGAAAGGATGGAAGGCGGAGGCAGAAAGAGTTTTACTAGGCAGGAGCTGGAAGAAGAGTTCTATCTAGCCCCAAAAGAGGGACTTTTCATTCCTTATTTAGATGGTCTGCAAAGGGACCTAAAATTGCGGGATTGACTTTTTCAGCATTTTTTCTTATAATCTAACTAATTTGTTTTATGTGCTAATATAGTAGCGAGATAAAGTACTGAATTAACGGGAGAGAATGGATATGGAAAGAATTTTTCACACACCAGAGGGAGTCAGGGATATCTGCCAGGAAGAATGTCGGCAGAAACTGTTGATACAGAAAAAAATACGCAGAATTTTTCATCTCTATGGCTTTCAGGATATAGAGACGCCGACCTTTGAGTTTTTTGAGGTATTCAGCCGCGAAGTAGGTACCACTCCGTCGAAGGAGCTGTACAAGTTTTTTGACAGAGAAGGAAATACTTTAGTCTTAAGACCGGATTTTACACCGTCGATTGCGCGCTGCGCAGTCTCTTGTTTTCCACTCAATATGGAACCTGTCCGCCTTTGCTATGCGGGTAACACTTTTGTGAATAACTCCAGTTTTCAGGGA
The DNA here is from genome assembly GCF_034356035.1 of Blautia hydrogenotrophica DSM 10507. Classification (NCBI taxonomy): domain Bacteria; kingdom Bacillati; phylum Bacillota; class Clostridia; order Lachnospirales; family Lachnospiraceae; genus Blautia; species Blautia hydrogenotrophica. The sequence continues at coordinate 1,797,564 of NZ_CP136423.1, read as the reverse complement.
CGGATGAAGGAAGCGACACAGATGGGTGCTGAGAGAATCGGTGATTCCAGCTCAGACGCCGATGCGGAGATGTTGGCAATGGTAGTGAACTGTCTGTTAGAGACGGGATTGCGTGATTTTCAAATCAGTGTCGGGGAAGTCAACTTCTTCAAGGCATTGTTGGAGGATGCAAAAAAAGACGATGAGATGGAACGAAAACTGCGGGAGCTGATTTCCAATAAAAACAATTTTGGTGTGGAAGAACTGATTCGGGGACAGAATCTTCCCAAAGAGTTGGAAAACGCATTCTTCCAGTTGCCCTATTTGTTCGGAGACGCCGAAATATTAAAAAAAGCCAAAAAACTTACTTCCAATCAAAGGGCAATTCGGGCGATTCACCGTTTGGAGGAGATCTATGAGATCTTGAAGTGTTATGGCTATGAAAACTATGTGACCTTCGACCTGGGAATGCTGAGTAAATACAGGTACTATACAGGAATCATTTTCCAAGCTTACACTTACGGTACTGGGGAACCCATCGTAAAAGGCGGACGTTACGACAACCTCTTAGAACACTTTGGAAAGGCTGCCGCCGCCAGCGGTTTTGGTATCTCCATCGACCAGCTTATGCTGGCTTTGAGTCGTCAAAACATACCTGTTACCGTCCCGGAGGAAGAAGAAATTATCTTAAGCTATACTATAGAAAACCGGAGAGACGCGATTGTCCAGGCGGTGAATCTGCGCAGGGAAGGAAAGCGCGTGATTCTCAAAAAGCTTGGTGAGGAGGGTATATGAGATATCTGACATTTGCACTTGGAAAAGGCCGATTGGCCAGCAAGACGCTGGAGACTTTCGAAAAGATTGGGATTACCTGTGAGGAGATGAAAGATAAATCCTCAAGAAAATTGATTTTTGTAAACGAAGATTTGAAGTTGAGATTCTTTCTGGCAAAAGGGCCTGATGTTCCCACCTATGTGGAGTACGGTGCCGCCGATATCGGAATTGTCGGAAAGGACACGATTTTGGAGGAGAATCGAAAGCTTTTTGAAGTCCTTGACCTGGGTTTTGGAGCCTGCAAAATGTGTGTCTGTGGACCTAAGAGCGCCTTGAAATATCTGGAAGGCGGACAGCAAATCCGGGTAGCCACCAAATATCCCAACATTGCCAAAGACTATTTCTATAATCAAAAACATCGGACTGTGGAGATTATAAAGCTGAACGGTTCCATTGAACTGGCGCCCATCGTAGGACTTTCTGAGGTGATTGTAGATATCGTGGAGACTGGGAGTACCCTCCGGGAAAATGGTCTTCAAGTTTTGGAGGAAATTTGCCCTCTGTCCGCGCGTATGGTAGTGAACCGTGTGAGTATGAAAATGGAAGACGAAAGGATACGCAGACTGATCGCGGACCTGAAGTCCGTGTTATAGAAATAGGAGGAAGAAAACGTGAAAACAGTGAGATTAAACCAAGAGACCATTGCATCCCTCTTGGATGACCTTCTAAAGAGGAGCCCCAACAGTTATGGGAAGTATGAGAATGCGGTGGCTGAAATTATATCCAATGTCCGCAGCAAAAAAGACGAAGCACTTTTTGCTTACACAGAAAAATTCGATCATGCGAAGATCACCGACAAGACTGTGCAGGTAACACAGCAGGAGATTGATGAGGCTTATGAGCGTGTGGAACCTGCTTTGCTAGAAGTAATCCAAAAGGCATTGGTAAACATTCGAAGCTACCATGAAAAGCAAAAACGCCAGAGCTGGTTTTGCAGCGACGAAAAAGGGACTATGTTGGGGCAGAAAATCCTTCCACTGCAAAGAGTCGGAGTCTACGTGCCTGGAGGAAAGGCGGTCTATCCTTCTTCCGTGCTGATGAACGTGCTGCCCGCTAAGGTAGCCGGGGTGGAAAAAATCATCATGACTACGCCTCCTGGGAAAGATGGAAGCTTAAATCCTTCCACCTTAGTGGCAGCAAAAGAAGCAGGAGTAGACACCATCTATAAAGTGGGAGGTGCCCAAGCTATCGCTGCTTTGGCCTACGGTACGCAATCTATTCCCAAAGTAGACAAAATCGTGGGACCCGGCAATATCTTTGTGGCTTTGGCGAAAAAAGCTGTCTATGGACAGGTGGGAATCGACTCTATAGCCGGCCCCAGTGAAATTCTGGTTTTAGCAGATGACACGGCGAATCCCAGGTATGTGGCCGCGGACTTGCTCTCCCAGGCAGAACATGATGAGCTGGCCTCTGCCATTTTGATTACCACCAGCGAGAAACTAGCCAGACAGGCAAAAGAACAGATTTCTGAATTTCTAAAAGTACTCTCCCGCAGGGAGATCATCGAGAAATCTCTGGATCATTTTGGATATATTCTCCTGGCGGACACTATGGAGGAAGCCATTGAAGCAGCCAATGCTATCGCCTCGGAACACATGGAAATCCTCACAGAAAATCCCTTTGAGGTGATGACAAAGATTCGTAATGCAGGCGCTATTTTTATTGGAGAGAGTAGTTGTGAGCCGTTAGGTGACTACTTTGCTGGTCCCAATCACGTACTGCCTACCAATGGAACTGCGAAATTTTTCTCTCCATTAGGTGTCGATGATTTTGTTAAAAAATCCAGCGTGATCTACTATTCCAGGGAAGCACTACATGAGATTCACCGTGATATTATTCAGTTTGCTAACTGCGAACAGCTGACTGCTCATGCAAATTCCATTGCTGTCCGATTTGAAAAGGAGGAGAAACAATGACCAGAGAGGCTTCCACTCAGAGAAATACCAGGGAAACTCAGATTAAACTAAAATTTCGTGTGGACGGTTCCGGTCAGACGGATATCGAAACCGGCATCGGATTTTTTGATCACATGTTAGATGGTTTTGCTCGTCATGGGCTCTTTGACTTATATATCCGAGTGACCGGTGATCTCCATGTGGACGATCACCACACCGTGGAGGACACTGGGATTGTTCTAGGAAATGCTATTCGGCAGGCTGTGGGAGACAAGAAAGGTATCCGTCGTTATGGAAGCTGCATTCTTCCCATGGATGAGTCCCTAGTCCTGTGCGCGGTGGACTTAAGCGGGCGTCCCTACTTATCTTTTGACGGAGAGTTTACCAAGGATAGGTTAGGGGAGTTGGACACAGAGATGATACGGGAATTCTTTTATGCGGTCTCTTACGCCTGTGGTATGAATCTTCACATCAAGGTTTTGACTCCTGGTAATAACCACCACATGGCAGAAGCCATGTTTAAGAGTTTTGCCAAAGCGCTGGACGCGGCAACTGTAAAGGACGAACGGATTACAGATGTCCTCTCCACCAAGGGCAGTCTGGAATAAAAGGGGAAAAATTATGAAAGAAAAACTATTCATTCCCTGTCTGTATCTGCTGAAAAAAAAGGCAGTGGTAGGATGGGGACAGAAAAATCTTTTTGGTAGCGGAGACGTGTTGGAACTCTCACGTTTTTACAGCGACCACGGAGCAGACGAGCTTCTGATTTTCGACTTCTCCTCCACCGATGAGGAACATGAGGAGGCTATAGGTGCGATCAAGGAAGTCTGCAGTGTCAGCGAGACGCCGGTTCTCGCAGCCGGACATATCAACCGTATGGAGGATGTGAAGAAGCTACTCTACGCCGGCTGTGCCAAAGTAGTCTTGAACTTCTCTAAGGAGAGTAACATTTCCATGCTGGAAGAGGTGTCTAAGAGGTTTGGGAAAGAAAAACTTTTAGTGAGTATTTCTTCCCTGGAAGAATTTCTTCCACACCAAGAAGCCATCGAAACCTATTGTGCGGGAGTGCTTGCGCTGGATAATCTGGAAGACTCCATCGCCAGGGTATCTAGTGTTCCTATTTTGCTTCACACAGACGAAAGGGATGCACAGAAAGTTATCTCTGTCTTGAAAAAGGAAAATGTCTGGGGCGTCAGCGGTAGCCTTGCCAGCAATCTGGAGACAGGGCTCATCCCCTTGAAAAAACGCTGTAAAGAACAAGGACTCCCAGTGAATACCTGTGAGAGCAGGATTTCTTGGGCTAAGTTTAAGTTGAACAGCGATGGCTTAGTTCCGGTTATTGTGCAGGATTACAAAACGGATGAGGTGCTGATGCTGGCCTATATGAACGAGGAAGCCTTTCAAATGACCTTGCAGACTGGAAAGATGACTTATTGGAGCCGTAGCCGAAAAGAGCTATGGATAAAAGGGCTGACTTCGGGACACTTTCAGTATGTAAAATCTCTGACTTTAGACTGTGACAATGACACCATTCTGGCAAAAGTCGCCCAGGTAGGAGCTGCTTGCCACACGGGAAATCACACCTGTTTTTTCCAGGAGTTGATGAAAAAAGAGTACGACGATACCAATCCTCTGAGAGTATTCCAGAATGTCTACGATGTGATTGTTGACCGAAAGAACCATCCGAAAGAGGGGTCCTATACCAATTATCTCTTTGATAAGGGGATCGATAAAATTCTCAAAAAAGTGGGAGAGGAATGCACTGAGATTGTAATCGCGGCAAAGAATCCTGACAAGGAAGAAATAAAATATGAGATCTCAGATTTTCTGTACCATGCGATGGTATTGATGGTAGAAAAAGGTGTGACCTGGGAAGATATCACCGAGGAATTGGCCAAAAGATAGAATCGCTCCGCTGTGGATGCGCGCGCCGCAATGAGGAATATGCTGCGGCGGCGCGCAAAGTGAAGCTGTGCTCCATAAGATTGAGAGGAGGGGGAGCTGAAGCAGGCTTTCCCACTTTGTTCAACCTTGTTTTTTCCCAAGGTACATATCTTGAAAAAGTCCGCTTTGGTTAATTAAATCCTTATATTTTCCAGTCTGCTCAATGATGCCTTTGTTTAAGACGATGATCTCATCACAATTTTTTAAAGTTGTAAGTCGGTGAGCGATGGAAATAATTGTCATGTGATTTCTTTCTTTTAGTTTCTCTATCTCTGTTTGGATATATTTTTCGGAAGTATTGTCTAGTGCTGAGGTAGCTTCATCTAGAATTAAAATCCGTGGTTGTCGCAGGAAAATCCTGGCGATGGCGAGCCTCTGTCTTTGTCCGCCAGATAGATTATTTCCTCCTTCAGAAATTCTGGTATAGAACTTTTCCGGGAGGCTGTCAATATAGTCATAGAGAAAGGCTTTCTTGGCGGCAGATTCTACTTCCTGCAAAGGTACTTCGCGCTTGAGTCCATAACAGATATTTTCGTAGATAGTACCCGCGATCACAAATGGAGTCTGGGGTACCAAGGCAATTAAGTCCGCAATTTCTTTTCTGCTGAGAGAGTCGATTTTTTTTCCATCCACCAGGATGTCTCCGCTACATTTTTCTAGTTTGCAGATTGCCTTGATTAAAGAAGACTTTCCGCAGCCGCTAGGCCCTGCAATTCCCAGAAACATTCCTTCTTTTACTTTCAAATTTAAATGGTTCAACACCGGTTCTCCATCTTTATAGCAGAAAGTGACATCTGTCAAATCGATCATTTCTTTTGAGACCGGCGCGATGTCCGTAGACTCTGTGACTGGAGTGTATGAAAAATCGCTGGGCAGTTCTGTCATTCGAAAAAAATCCTCCGCCAATACCATACATTCTGACAGCTCATCCAAAATGCGGTGCAATTCCTCTAAAGGTTTAATTAGTTGAGAAAAACAAAGATACGCAGTCAGCACACTTCCCACAGTTATGATATTTTGGGTAGCCAAATACGTGGAAATTCCTATCATCAGTACAGTGAAGACAGCTTCATTGATAAACTTCAAGGCGTCATATTTTGCCATCTGCTTGTGATGGGTCATCTCTTTGTTTCTCAAAAATTCTGATTTTTGGCTGAAACGGTCAGATTCCAAATCAATGCTGTCTGAGATCCGTATCACTTCAATACCGTTTAAGAGTTCCACGACAGTTCCGTCCATGGCTGATTTTGTTTCTAGTAATTCCACTCGGATTCCTCTTTGGGTACTGATTTGCCGAAAGACAATAGCAGTTCCTATGGGAATCACTAAGAGCATTGGAAGAGCCAAAATCACGGGCAGAGTAGTAAAGATTACAATGATTGCCGCAATGCTGTTGAAAATTGCAGGAGCAAAATCCATAAACAGCAGTTTCTCCAGCTTTACAGTTCCCTCTAGGCATCGGTTCAATCTTCCATGAATATTTCCAGTCATATTCTCTTTAAAGTAGGAAAGCGGCGCTTTGAGCAAAGAGAGGATGGCAATGGAACGGGCTTTTTTTTCTGTCTTGGTGGCGGTATCTTCTACCATGACTCTTCTGAGTATCTTGATTAACTCATTGATGACATTGACAACCAATATGAATAGTAGGAAAGGAATTACTTTCAAGAATTGAACCTGGTTTTGGATTAAAATGTCGTCGGTCAGCCAACCAATAGCCTTTGGCGTCAACTGTGACAATCCAGCTGAGAGCATCATAATTATTAAAATGATAATAAAATTTCTCTTTTGTTCCCAATCCAGCAAATGATATAGATGTGGGAAAATTTTTCTGTATCCTTGTTTTTCTTTCATGTCCTTCCTTTCTTTACCATTCAATGGCGATTAAGAGAGTCCTTGTCCTTGTCCTAAAGTAAAATATAGAATTACAGCGATGACCAGAGGTGCCAGAAAACGCACAGAAAATGACCAAATTTTTTTTACTGGAAATGGGTGTTCCCCATTGTTCTCGATTTCCCGTACCGCATTTTTACTTCCCCAGACCCAACCTACAAACAGACAGAAGAATAAGGCCCCTAAAGGTATCATCAAATTGTCAGTGAACTTTTCCATTACAGCGTTCATAGGCAACATCTGAAGTCCTTCGTGGAAGTCGAACCACGGCAGATTGATTCCTCTAGCAGAAGACTGGGAGAGGGAATATCCTGCACTTAGAACGAGCATAGGGAGAGTCAGAAGTATTGTGGCTTTTAGACGGGTGAGGTGGAACTCTTCTGTCAGGAAAGCAACGCAGCTCTCCATAATACTGATAGCGCTAGTTAACGCAGCTAAAAATAGAAGCATAAAAAACAGACAACCAAACACCACACCACCTGGCATTCTCCCAAAGACATCTGGCAAAGCCATAAAGGCAACCCCTCCGCCTTGCCCCAAGCTATCAGCACCCAAGGTTACGAACACGACCGGTACAATCGCCAAAGCTGCCAGGATTGCCACCATTGTGTCCACAGCACAGATCACACCGGCACTCTTGGCCAAATTCTCTTTTTTAGGCACATAGGAACCATAGGTAATCATAATGCCCATTCCTACAGAGAGCGAAAAAAATGCCTGTCCAAGAGCACCAACCAGAGTATCTCCATTGACTGTACCCGGACGAACAGTGAATAAATACTTTACACCCTCGACAGCCCCTGGTAAAGTGACAGACTGAATGACAATGGCAATCAGTAGTACAAACAGACAAGGCATCAAAAATTTGCTGACTCTTTCTATTCCCTCAGAGACGCCCCGCACGATGACATAAATACACACCAACAAAAAGATAACCCCTAAGATCAGAGGTTCAATTGGTGAACTGACGAAATTCATAAAATAGTCCTGATATTGAGTAGCACCTCCTCCAAAATCCGCACCAGTTAAATAAACCCAAATATATTTTAGAACCCATCCTCCCACGACAGTGTAATATGATAAAATCACAAACAGTGTCACGATGCCGATGCATCCTGCAAAAGTCCAGCGGCGGTTTAGTTTTCGGAAAGCACCGACTGCATTTTTCTGTGTCGCCCGGCCTAGACTTAATTCAGCTAGCATAACTGGAAAGCCCACCAAAGCTACGATTAAAATGTAGCATAAGATGAAAGCTCCTCCACCGTAGGCTGCGACTTTTCCCGGAAATTTCCAAATGTTTCCCAGCCCCACAGCACTGCCGGAGGCAGCAAGTATAAAGCCAATGTTGCTAGCCCATTGGCTTCTGTTTTCTAGTTTTTCTTTCACGTCTCTATTCCCCTTTCCTGATAAATGGCAATCTTAGCCTTTATACAGTCAGTGGATTATTATATCATATTTGTGGTATTTTTTCTATAAAATACCTTGATTTTGTATAGATGGACTGTTATCATCCAATTAGGAGATTTTTTTGAAAATATTGAAAACTGACAAATATTTATTTCGACAGACGAAAAAGAAAGGTTATATATGAAAAAGACAGCAATTATGACAGACAGCAACTGTGGACTGATGCCTGTAGATGGCAGTCGGCTTGGAATCTATGTGATTCCCATGCCAGTTTTAGTGGACGACCAGACATATTATGAAGGACAGGACATCACCGTAGAGGAATTCTACAAAAAATTGTCTGAAGGTGCAAAAGTCAGTACCTCTCAGCCCTCGCCGGGTGACGTGATGGAGATGTGGAATCGGCTCCTTAAAGATTATGATGAAGTTGTCTATATCCCTATGTCTAGTGGACTGAGCAGTACCTACCAAAACGCGTCTTTGCTTGCGCAAGAAGAACCCTATGCTGGAAAAGTGTACGTGGTGAACAACCATAGAATTTCTGTCACTCAAGCACAGTCCGCTCTAGACGCAAAGCTTTTGGCTGACCAAGGTAAAAACGGTGCTTACATCAAGAGAATTTTGGAAGAGGAGTCCATGGATGCCACTATCTATATTGTCGTGGACACTCTGGAATATCTAAAAAAAGGCGGACGGATTACACCAGCGGTCTCCGCCATAGGTTCTATGTTGAATTTAAAGCCCGTATTGACAATTCAAGGAGAAAAATTAGATATGTATGTAGTTAAACGTGGAATGAAAGCTGCATTTAAAGAAATGTGTAAGGCACTGGACAAAGATATTAATACTCGCCTAGGGGAATTTTATCACTCTGGACAGTTAAAAGTCGGAATTGCCAACACAGCGATGGAAGCAGATAAGTTGGAATATTTCAAATCAGAGCTCAAAAATCATTTTCCTGACTTGGAACTAGTACACCTTCCGCTAACTATGAGTATTGGATCTCATGTGGGTCCTGGAGGACTTGGGATTGGATTAGTGAGAGCCCATGTCTAAATTTTAAAATAAAATGGGCAAGCCATATAAAAAAGAATCCTGCGAGGCAGGATTCTCTGTCTGCAGCGGGTTGCGTCAGCAACCGCATTTTCGTCTCCGCGGTGCGATCCTACGGAGTATTTGTGTTATAGGAAAGGGCTTTCACACATTAGTGTGACAAGGCTTTTCCTATAACATAAAAACAGAATGAGTCCGGTAAATACCGAACTCATTCACAGACGATAGATTTTGTCTAACTTTTTTCTTATTCAGCCATGGATGCCTCATAGATTTCATGGATTGCCTTTCCGAGAGCAGCATCAAATTCTTCCTGTGTCTGTTTTGCGTTAAGATCTGACAGGAGGGCTCTTGAGAAGCTTGCAATCAAGCCAGGATTTTCCCGTAATAATTCGTCTGCCTCGTTGCGGCTGTATCCGCCGGAGAGCGCTACAACACGCACAGTCTTTGAATCTTTCATCAGATCTGAATACAAACCTGCCACAGTCGGAATACTCACTTTAAAAATTAATTTCACAGAAGAATCCAGTGCCTTCATATGTTGCATAATTTCCTCGATCAGAATTTCCTCTGCTTCTTTTTTAGAATTACTATTGATATTTACTTCAGGTTCAAGAATCGGCACGAACCCCTTCTGAACAATCTTTAATCCTATATCGAATTGCTGATCTACGATTTCACGGATTCCTTTTTGGTTTGCATTGTGGATCACAGAACGCATTTTAGTTCCAAAGATATTTCTCCCCCTGGCCTGCTCCAAAATTTTGTCTAAATTCGGAATAGGTTTCATCAGCTGAACCTCATCTTTTTTCTCATCTAGGCCCTTATCAACTTTCAAGAAAGGAACGATTCCTTTTTTCTCCCACAGATAGTCTGCGGAGTACAGACCATCCACTTTGCTGTTCATGGTCTTTTCAAACAGAATCGCGCCCAAGATATGTTCCGAGGTAAAAGCATCGCTGGTGAGAATTCTGCTGCGCATCTGGTGAATCAGATCAAACATCTCCTCCTCAGAATGGTATTCCGTCTCCTGGATTCCATAAGCTTTTAAGGCTTTTGGAGTGCTGCCGCCGCTCTGGTCTAAAGCTGCGATAAAACCTGCTCCATTTTTCATGCGTTCTAGCTGCGCTGTGTTCATACAGTGATTCCTCCTTTTTACATAGATATTAGTTTTTGCTAACTTCTTTGTATTATACCACTTTTTATCATTTTTTTCCACTGGAAAAGCCCAAACAAAGAGAATATTTTGCTATATTTTTGGAAGTTTACGAAATGAATACCTAATTATTGTTATTTACTTGACAAATAAGGTAGAACACTTGTATATATAATATTAAACAGTTTAACATAATACAATATGGTGTTGTCCGTTCATAAATGCGGATAACTTAAAAAGGAATCTGGTAAAAGCCAGGACAGCCCCCGCTACTGTGAGAAGGACGAAACTCAAAGACCACTGGAGCCATCCGGGAAGGTGAGGAGTAGAATGAATTCGAGTCAGGAGACTTGCCATATTGCGTTGTTACAGTCATATTCGGTGGGAATTTGAATGTATGGACAGCACAGGGAAGAACGTTCGGGGGCAGATGTACGTCTGCCTCTTTTTTTGTGGAACAGAAAAGAGCTTGTTCACACTGATATGTGAAAATTCTTTTTATCGTTTAAACGTTCTGCTACGAATAAGCGTTTAAAAAAAGATATTGTCCGCTTGCGGCGGACCGCGTGTGCTGATAATTCCAGAAAAAACTCTGCAGATTCTCCATCGTTTTTGAACAACAATTGGGGGACGCAGAGTTTTTTTATTATAGCGGGATACACATACAGAAAGGTGTCAAGAAAGGAGAATGAAATGGAACTGAATGAAAAAATCAAGGATTACTGGGAAGGAGAAGCTGATGTCTACAGCCGCGGAATCCAAGAAGAATTGAATGGACCTGCCAGACAGGCATGGAAAGAGCTAATCGGTGAATATTTGCCAGCAGAGAGAAATTTGAAAATATTGGACGTGGGAACAGGCCCTGGATTTTTTCCAATTATTCTAGGCGAAGAAGGCCATCAGGTCATTGGAATTGATATTACAGAGAATATGATCGCCTGCGCCAAAGAAAATGTCAAGCAATGGGGCCAGCAAGCACAACTTCTGACAATGGACTGCCAAAATTTAAAATTCGAAGACGAAAGCTTTGACGCAATCCTCTGTCGCAATATCACATGGACTTTAGACGACCCTAAGAGAGCATACAGGGAATGGTTTCGGGTACTAAAACCAGGCGGCAGTTTGCTGGTATTTGACGCCTGCTGGTATCTTCATCTTTTTGATGAGAGTCTGGGACAAAAATATAAAGAAAGAGAAGAACAGATTCGAAGAAAATACGGAAGAGGTATCCACGCTCACGCAGATGAAGAAAAAGGTAGAGTGCTGAGTAAAAGATTATATCTAAGCGACAAGCTCCGTCCCCAGTGGGATTTAGATTGCCTGCTCAAATTGGGTTTCTCCAAAGTGTTTGCCCAAAGGGACATCACAGATCGTGTGTGGGACGAATTGGGACGTGAATTAAACGGTTTGACTCCGGAATTTCTTGTGGGTGCACAGAAGTAAAGGAGTCTGCTATGGGAAAATACATACGTCTGATTACCTTTCTAGGTAAAGCTAAAAAAGAGACAGCGGTAAAGACCACAATCAGTCTTGCCGTCGTGGCGCTTAGCTTTACTCAGGCATTTTTTTTGGCCCAAGGAGTGAGCGCGGTGTTTGCCCAGGAAGAACTACAGACAGTCTTTACCTGGTTTCTTCTGTGTCTTGCAGCACTTTTGGCAAGGGCTTGGATTCTTCGCTTTCAGGAAGGATATACCAAGAAGATGGCAGCAAAAGTCAAAAGCGTTATTCGGGATGTCATGTTGGAAAAGTTGATGGAATTAGGTCCGTCCTACCGCAATGAGAGGCGAAGCGGAAATCTTCAGTCTCTGATTACGGATGGAGTGGAGTCCTTTGAGGCTTTTTTGACACAGTATCTTCCTCAGATTTTGGTTGTTCTGGCGACGACGGTTTTTTCCACAGTTTACCTCTGGTCTTTAGATCCTGCCGTAGGACTGCTGGTTTTGGTTTTGACAATCCTGTCCATTGTAATTCCACATCTTTTTATGCCCGCTGTCTCACGGGTGATGATTGAATACTGGCAAGAATATGCTCAGCTAAATTCCCAATACATTGATGACATGCAGGGAATGAGTACATTAAAATCTCTGGGTGCAAGTCAAAGAGAGGGAAAAAGACTGTCAAAAAGTGCATGGAAGTTCGCAGCAAATTCCATGAAGAATCTGGGAATCTCCTTGTCAGACTCGTCAGTGATTGTCGCCTGTACGACCATTGGCACTGCCGCTAGCGTAGCGTTAGCGGCAGTTCATATGGCACAGGGAAATATCAATTACCAGTCTTTGCTGATTATTTTGTTTCTGTCTGGAGAGTGTATGAAGCCATTAAATGACTTAAATACTTACTGGCATGGAAGCTATCTTGGGCTTTCTGTCGCAGAAGAGCTGTTTGAAGTTCTAGACGAACCGGTTACCATCAAGGATGGAAAAACAACTTGCTGTTTTTCCGATACACTCCCAGAAATTCAATTGAAAGATCTCACCTTTCGCTATGAAAAGGAAGGGTATGATGTCCTTAAACACGTTGATATGAAGATGGAAGCGGGAAAAGTGACCGCGATTGTGGGAAAATCTGGTTCCGGAAAATCTACTATAGTCAATTTACTGCTTCGTTTTTACGATTACGATTCTGGAACGATTCTGGTTGGAGAAAAAAGTCTAAAGGAATATGCGGCCCAGTCTTTTAGGAGTCAAATCGCGGTGGTGTTTCAAGAATCCTATCTGTTCTATGGAACTGTGAGAGAAAACATTAAGATGGCTCGTCCAGACGCCTCTGACTATGCGGTGGAGCAGGCAGCCAAGACAGCAAATGCTCACGATTTTATCATGGAGCTTCCGCAAGGATATGACACTGTCGTTGGAGAGAGAGGGGCTACGCTCTCAGGGGGTGAAAGGCAGCGGATTGCAATCGCCAGGGCAATCCTAAAAGATGCTCCAATCTTGATCTTGGACGAAGCCACTTCCAGTGTAGATCTCAAAAATGAGAAGGAAATTCAAGAGGCTTTGGAGCGCTGTATGCAAGGTAGGACAACTGTGGTAATTGCACACAGGCTTTCCGCAGTGGTGAAAGCTGACCGGATCTATGTGTTGGAGCAGGGAAGACTGTCTGGTTCTGGAACACACGCGGAACTACTCAGTAACAATAAGGTATATCAAGGATTAGTAAAGGCACAAAATTATGGAAAAGAAGAATCACAATAAGACAGGAAAGACAAGATTGCAAAATGTTATTCGCCTATCGACAAAAATAAAAGCGTACCGTCTGAGGATGTTTGGGGCTGTAGTCTGTGGCATAGGGCATCAGTTGTCTATCGTCGGGGTCTCTGTTGTGGGAGCCGGTCTGGTAGGAATGGCACTAGAAGGGACTTTGTTAGAACATCGACATCAAGTTTTTCTTTTGTTGGCAGCTGTGGCAGCAGCCAGAATTGTTTTCTACTTTTTGGAGATGTGGCTGGCTCACGATGTGGCCTTTAAAGTTTTGGCAAATTTTCGAATTATGTTGTTTGATGCCATAGAGAGAGTATCACCAGTACTTCTCTTGAATATGCGTTCTGGCCAACTGGCATCCACACTGATGAGTGATGTGGAATTGTTGGAATGGTTTTTTGCCCATTCTTTTGGAAGTATACTGGTGGCTACCTTTGTACCAGTGATTTTAATGATCTGCCTAGGATATCTCTCACCTATTTTGCCAGGAGTCCTGCTCGTTTTTCTCATACTCATTCTCTGGATTCCAGCTTGGATGAGAAAAAAAGCAGACAGACAGGGAAAAATCGTTCGGGAGCAACTAGGAGAAGCCAGTGCGGTGACGATGGAAGGAATTCAGGGAATGAAAGAAATTCTGTCTTTAAACAACCGCTCCCGTTACCGCAGAAAAAATACTGCTTATATGAAGCGTCTCTATGACAGTCAGCTGGCATATGGGAAACGTCTCGGAACAGAAGGTGCCTTTTTGCAGGCAACTCTCGGAATATCCATGTTGTGCGTGGCTGCCATTGCAGCACAGATGGCTGCAAAAGGGGCGTTGAATACAGCTATGTATCCCGTAGTTGTAGTGTTGGCCGGGATGGTACTTGGGCCGGTGGTGGAGGTTTGCGGTACAGCCCGTAATTTCGGATTAATTTTTGCGGCTGCTGACCGGGTCTACCGAGTATTGGAGACCAAACCGTTAGTTGAGGATCTTGGGGAAAATATCAGCCCTGAGGAAATACTGCCTGAAATCCAATTTGAACATGTTCGTTTTCAATATCGCGAAGAGCTGGAACCTGCGTTAAAAGATATCTCCTTTTGTGTACGGTCTGGAGAGACAGTCGCCCTTGTGGGACCGTCCGGAGCAGGGAAGAGTACCTGTATTCAGCTTCTGTTAAGATATTGGGAGCCTCAAAACGGACAGATTAAAATCGGAGGAAAAGATCTCAGAGAAATCTCTTTAGAGAGTCTTCGTCAGCTGTCTTCTGCTGTTTTGCAGGACGTTTACCTCTTTCGGGATACTCTGCGTGAAAATATCCGTCTGGGAAGATGGAACGCTTCCGATGAGGAGGTGGAGGCAGCTGCAAAGATGGCTCTGGCTCACGATTTCATTGTTAAGATGAAAGACGGGTACGACACCATTGCCGGTGAGGGCGGCGTAAAACTTTCCGGTGGACAGCGCCAGAGAATTGCTATTGCCAGAGCACTGCTGAAAGACACGCCTATCCTAATTCTGGACGAGGCTGTGTCAAACCTGGATACGGAAAATGAGAGAGAGATCCAGGAATCCATCCGTACTTCCAGCGAAAACAGAACTACTTTGATTGTAGCGCACCGCCTGTCTACGATACGTTCTGCGGACCAGATCGTCGTTTTGAGAAATGGTCAGACAGTTCAAACCGGAACTTATGAAGAACTGTCCTCTGAGGACGGATTTTTCAAAGAACTGATCTCCTCTCAGTTTAAACAATCGTAGGAAAAACTTTAACAGATCTATACATAGGATTTGAAAGGATAGAAGGGAAGAAAAAAATTGATAAAGTATATTGGAAAAAGGTTGCTGGCGCTGATTCCCATTCTGCTGGCAGTGTCAATGTTAGTATTTGGACTAAGCGTTCTGTCCTCAGGAGATGCCGCAAGAGTTTTAGCCGAACAAATCTATGAACATCCGACTCAGACCGAAATAGAACAGGTACGCCACGAAAATGGTTTAGATCAGCCAGTATACCGGCAGTATATTCGATGGTTTACGAACGTTCTGCACGGAGATTTTGGGGAATCCTACTCTACCCGTAAACCTGCGATGAAAGAGCTTATGAGCAGATTTCCAGTCACGTTGGAGCTGGCTGTGACTGCACTAGTCATCTTGTTGGCCGTATCCATTCCTCTTGGGATTATCTCGGCAGTCTGGGAACATTCTTGGATAGATAAAATTCTGCAGGTGTTTTCCTTTTTCAGCGTCTCCCTGCCGCCTTTCTGGATCGGACTTATGCTGCTATATTTCTTCGGTGTAAAGTTTCAGTGGATCTCCGTTATCGGTGGTTCTACCGGGGGAATTCCAATACTAGCAGCTATCACGATGGATATTGGTTATTTTGGAATTTTAATTCGTCTGATGCGGACAAATTTAAGTGACACCTTAAAAAAAGACTACATTCGCGCTTGCCGGGCAAAAGGCTTGCCAGGCTTTTGGGTTGTTTTGAAACATGGAATGAAAAATGCGATTCTTCCGGTCATTACGCAGCTTAGCACCATCTGTGTGAGTCTTCTGTGCGGTTCCGCGGTAATTGAATCTATTTTTTCTATTAAAGGAATCGGTGAGATGGCTTTGGAGGCAGTATACACCAAAGACCTGCCTTTGCTGCAGTGCTTCATTTTGGTGTTGGCCTGTTTCGTGGTGATTATGAATTTACTGGTAGATCTTATCTATTCTATGGTTGACGCCAGAATTCAGTTAAAGTGAGGAGGCAGACAGATGAAAAAGAAAGTAAAAGAGCTTGAAAAGAATGGTGTCTTCCATAGTCAATGGAGTGCGTTGATGAGTCAGACACGTTCGAAAATAGGTCTGGCAATCGTTCTGCTTTTTGTCGCGGCAGCAGTTTTTGCGCCGCTGATTGCCCCCAATGATCCACTTCTGGTAGATGTTTCTCACAAACTGGAAGGCCCAAGCAGCACTTATTGGTTGGGAACCGATCAGCTGGGACGCTGTATCGCATCTCGTTTGCTTTGGGGAGGACGAAATTCTCTTCTTTACGGCGCGATTGTATTGGTGATTACACTGTTGGTTGGTGTTCCCATCGGTTTGATCTCCGGCTATGTGGGTGGAAAAACAGACCTATTTTTTATGAGAGTGATTGATATTTTTATGGCGATGCCAAGTTTTATTGTCGCGTTGGCCATTGCCGGTACACTGGGGGCTAGTGGAAAAAATCTGGTTTTGTCTATGTCTTTTGTCTATTGGGCAGGATATGCAAGGCTTTCCCGGGCATTGACCATTCAGGTGAAAGAACAGAACTATATGATGGCCCTAAAAGCAGGAGGGTGCGGCCACACACGCATTATTTTCAGACATGTTCTCAGAAACATTGCCCCTTCCATCATCGCTCTGGCCACAATGGAAATCGGAACTATTATCTTGGCTATTGCCGGATTTTCTTTTATCGGACTTGGCGTACAGCCGCCTACACCGGAGTGGGGAATTATGCTAAGCGACAGTAAGAATTTCATTCAGACGTTTCCGCAGTTGATGATTTATCCGGGAATCGTAATTGTGATCGTTGTAATGGCTTTTAATTTACTGGGAGAGGGAATGAAAAATGGAATGGCAGGAGAATAAAACTTTGAAAATTCAAAATCTGCGAGTGGATTTTCTGACAAAAACAGGGACCATACAAGCTGTCAAAGGAGTGAATTTAACGGTCCCAAAAGGGAAAATTACTGCACTGGTGGGAGAGAGCGGCAGCGGAAAGTCTGTAACTTCTCTGGCTGTGCTGGGGCTACTGCCTCGAAACGGAAAAATCGTGGAAGGAGAGATCACAGCGGAAGGAATGGAGTTTGGAAAGCTCTCCAAAGAACAGAAAAAGAGATGGAACGGTAGTACTGTGGGGATGATTTTTCAAGACCCCAGTGCTTCTTTAAATCCCCTCTATACTGTGGGAAACCAGATCACTGAGGGAATTCGGCAGCGGCAGAAAATGAAAAAGGAAGAAGCGGAAAAATTAGCTTTATCTTATCTGAAAGCAGTCAAACTTCCAAATCCGAAGCAGCTTATGAAGAAATATCCGTTTGAGCTAAGCGGCGGGATGTGTCAGCGGGTAATGATTGCAATAGCCATGGCGTTGAAGCCCAAATACTTGATAGCAGACGAGCCTACCACTGCCTTGGACGTGACGGTTCAAAGGCAGATTCTCTCGGAAATTTATCGGATGAGCCGAGAACAAAAAATGGGAATCCTGTTTATCACTCATGACCTTGGAGTCGTGGCTGAGATTGCAGATCAGGTCTACATTATGCAAGTTGGAGAGATCGTGGAAGCTGCTCCGGTAGATGAGATTTTTCACAGACCAACCCATCCGTACACGAAAAAGCTGTTAAGTGCTATTTTGTAAAGGAGACAGACAAATGGAATTTTTATTGGAGACAGATCATCTAAAAAAATATTATGGAAAAGAAACGGCATCGAAAGGTAGCAGAAATTCCATAGTAAAAGCTGTAGACGGAGTCTCTTTAAAGATCGAAAAAGGAAGATCTTTGGCACTGATCGGAGAGAGCGGCAGCGGAAAGACCACATTTGGAAAACTGGTAGCTGGTCTGGAAAAACCTTCCGAGGGAACCATTTCTTTTTTGGGCAAGGAAGTACAGAATTTAAAAGAGCGGGACTTTCGGCCATTCAGAAGAGAACTACAGATGATTTTTCAGAGCAGCAATGGCGTCTTTGACCCCACTTATACCATTGGGGAAAGCATTCGGGAAGTCATGCAAAATTATATGCCGATGTCTCCAGCAGAATACGAGGATGCCATTGACGAGATCTTGGAAAAAGTGGGATTGGAGCCAGCGATGAAACATCGGTACGTAAGCCAGTTAAGTGGAGGACAGTGTCAGCGGGCCAATATTGCCAGAGCTTTGGTACTGCGTCCTAAATTGGTCATCTGTGATGAACCGGTATCCAGCCTGGATTTTTCTATTCGAAAGCAGATTTTAAATCTGTTAAATGATATGCAAGAGGAGTTCGGTCTTACTTATTTGCTAATCACCCATGATTTGTCAAACGTTCCTTATGTGTGCAAAGCAGTAGCCATTATGTATCAGGGAAAAGTGGTAGAGTACATAGACCGAACAGACTGTATTTGGCAGCTTGCCTTCCACCCTTATACGAAACTGCTGTTTCAATCCATCCCGGCTACGGATCCTCGTAAAAGAAAAATCGGAATGAATGACACAGAGCTGCACATCTCTGAAACCGCTGCGGTACAGGGCTGCTGTTATCAAAACCGCTGCAGTTTATGCACGAAAAAATGTAAAATAGAGGAACCGGAGTTGGTATTGGCAGGAGACGAACATTGGGTCGCCTGTCACCATTTCGAAAACATGAAATAGAGGAGAAATGAAAAATGAAGAAAAGAATTGTACAATTATTTTTGACTTTGACTGTAGTCGGCGCTACATTGCTGACGGCAGGATGCGGAAAAAAAGAACAAACTGCTGCACAAGGAGACTCAGACGGGCAAAAAGTCATCACTGCCTTAGTCTCATCTGATTTGAAGCCGGAAGAAGCAGATACCATATCTGGGATTAACGAAGATTTCCGTCTGTTTGAGATGGTTTTTGATCCGTTGGTGAGGTACGGAGAAGGTGGCGAGATTGAACCAGCTCTGGCAGAATCCTGGGAAATCAGTGAAGATGGAAAATCCTATACCTTTCATCTGAGAAAAGATGTAAAATTTTCTGATGGTACTAAATTTAATGCTGACAATGTAATTTTTAACGCTTCACGTTGGGATGAGAAGCAAACATTCTCAGCAAAATTGCTAGATGTAAAAAAAGTTGACGATTACACGGTCACCTTTGAGTTTGACCAGGTGGCATATCCTTGTCTGATCGAATTTACATACCCCAGACCTTACCGGATGCTTGGAGAAAACGGAGTAGACGAAGAAGGAAACTTCAAAGAGATGATTGGTACTGGCCAATGGATGATAGAGAGCTATAAGACCAACCAGGAGGTAGTTCTGGTTCCGAATCCCAATTACTATGCAGACGCACCGAAGGTAGATAAAGTTGTTTTAAAATTAGTCGACGACGGACAGGCCAGAACGATGGCACTCCAAAGCGGTGAGGTGGACATCTGCCTTGCGGATCTTCCCACTGAGAGCTGGCCTGTAATTGAACAAGATGAAAATTTAGAAGAATTTGAAGCGCATGCCACTCAGACCTACTATCTGATTCTCAATTATGAAAATGAATTCCTGAAAGATGAAAAAGTTCGCCAGGCCTTAAATTATGGGATCGACAAGAACGGACTTGTAAATGACCTTCTGGATGGGGATGGCACACCGGCAAAAGGGTTGTTTCCAGATAATACGCCCTACGTGACAGATGAAAATAGCCCCGGATACACTTATGAACCTGAAAAAGCAAAAGAACTGTTAAAAGAAGCCGGATATGAAGATACAGACGGAGATGGAATCGTAGAAAAAGGCGGAAAGAAGCTGTCCTTGCGTCTGGTCTTCCAAACAGAAGAATACGCTAACTGGAAAACGATCTGCGAATATCTGCAGTCAGAATACGAAAAAATCGGTGTGGAGATCGAGCTAAATCAGATGGAATCTGCCGCATATTACGACGCGATCTGGTCTACCCGGGATTACGATATGATTATGTACCGTTCTTATGAAGATTCCTGGAATCCTCACGGATTTTTGAGCAGCATGTTCTATCAGACAGAAGGGAATCCAGCTGTGTGCTGGTATGATGAACAGATCAGTACACAAATTGGGCAGGTTTTACAGACTTTAGACGAGAATAAGCGCACTGAATTATACGATTCTATTTTAGGCAGAATGGACGAACAGGCAGTGACAGTTCCTCTTTACTATCCCAGAAAAGTATATGTCTACAATAAGAATCGCCTTACGGGTATTGAAGAGGCTTCCACTTCCTATGAAGCAATTCATTGGGGAACCGTGGATGTACTTTCTTAAATTTTACCTTATGAAACCCTCTGCCATGTGCAGAGGGTTTTTACTTTCTCAACAACACAAAGTCCTCCTGGAGCCAAGCGGAAAAATTATCAACTGCTCCAATTATTCTCTGAACTCTAAAGAAATAAAAAAGTATAAAATATTTTAAATGAAACTCTTGACGAATACTTAAAGTTATTATATACTAACTTACCGTAAGGAGATGTTATTTTCCAGAAAAAGAGCATATCGTGCATTTCCAGTGCTAGTTGATAAATACAGTATATTGAGTGGATTATTCAAAGTAAGATAATAAGCGTAGGAACATGGTAAGGAGAATTGAAAAATGAATTTGTTGGATGCCAAAGAAGGAGAAGAATATATCATAAAGAGCATTTTGTCAAACGATGAAGAATTGGAAGCCTTTTTGTTTTCTCTTGGGTGTTACAGCGGTGAACCGATTACTGTAGTTTCCCGAATGAAGGGCGGCTGTGTTGTTTCGATCAAAGACGCCAGATATAACATTGATACTGATTTAGCGAAAGCTATTTCAATATAAGTAACAGTGATTTAGTTCGCTGTTTTTTTGCAAAACAGGTTAGTGAAGAATAACTTCATAAGACCAAATGAAGGAGGAGATTGTTGCTATGAGAATTGCTTTTGCTGGAAATCCAAACAGTGGAAAGACAACCATGTACAACGCGCTGACAGGCAGAAATGAACGTGTTGGAAACTGGGCCGGCGTTACGGTGGAGCGGAAGGAAAGTCTTATTAAAAAAGGGTATTATGACGGAACACAAGAGGTGGTCGCAGTGGATTTGCCAGGTGCATATTCCATGTCGCCCTTTACTTCAGAGGAGAGTATTACTAGCAGCTATGTGAAAAAGGAAAATCCAGATGTGATTATCAATATCGTGGACGCTACAAACCTGAGCCGAAGCCTTTTTTTCACCACACAGCTTTTGGAACTTGGAATTCCGGTAGTGGTTGCCTTAAATAAAAGTGATATTACAGAAAAGAAACAGACTCAAATTGATGTAAAGCGTCTATCTGAGAAATTAGGGTGCCCAGTTGTCAAGACGATATCTACGTCTTCCGGCCATGAAGGACTGAAAGAAGCTGTCAGCCAGGCCGTATCTCTGAAAGGAAAAGGACAGAAGGCGCCTTATGTTCAGGCTGATATCGACTTGAAGGATAAAGACGCAGTAGAAGCTGCTGATAGAAAACGATTCGATTTCGTCAACAGTATTGTAAAAGATGTTGAGAAGAGAAAAGTTCTGACAAAAGACAGAAACGCCCAGGATAAAATTGATGATATCATCACCCACAAGATTATCGGTATTCCGATCTTCGTAGCTGTTATTGTTCTGGTGTTTTACATATCCCAATCTACTCTGGGTACTTGGATTGCAGACTGGCTGGTAGGTTGGATTGAAACCTTCCAAGGCTGGGTAGGCGGATTACTGGAAAATGCAAATCCATTCCTGTACGCACTTCTGGTAGATGGTATCATCGGCGGTGTCGGTGCGGTAGTTGGCTTCCTGCCGTTGGTAATGGTAATGTATTTCCTGATCGCATTGTTGGAAGACTGTGGTTATATGGCACGTGCTACTGTTGTGCTGGACCCGATTTTCAAGAGAGTTGGTCTTTCCGGTAAATCCGTAATTCCAATGGTAATCGGTACCGGTTGCGCGATTCCTGGAGTTATGGCTTCCCGTACTATCCGTAACGAGAGAGAACGGCGAACCACTGCGATGCTGACTCCTTTTATGCCCTGTGGTGCTAAGCTTCCTGTAATCGCGTTGTTTGCAGGTGCATTTTTTGCAGATTCCGTTTGGGTAGGTCCTGCCATGTATTTAGTGGGCATCGTTTTGATCTTGCTGGGCGCTTTGCTAGTGAAGAAAATTACCGGTCAGAAATACCGTAAATCTTTCTTCATTATCGAACTTCCCGAGTATAAAGTTCCGAGTTTGAAAAGAGCTACATTTTCCATGTTGGAACGAGGGAAAGCTTACATTATCAAAGCAGGAACCATCATTTTGGTCTGCAACACAGTTGTACAGATCATGCAGAGCTTCAACTGGCAGTTCCAGTTGGTGGAGGAAGGCGCAGAGGGAACCTCTATTCTCGCCTCTATCGCTCACCCGTTCTCTATCCTGTTTATCCCTCTGGGATTCGGTGTATGGCAGTTGGCAGCAGCGGCTATCACTGGCTTTATCGCGAAAGAGAATGTAGTCGGTACTCTGGCTGTTGTATATGGCGTTACTAGCTTAATTGATACTGACGAATTGGCCTTGGTAGGCAGCGGAAATGAAGTTGCTACTATTATGGGACTTACCAAAGCAGCAGCACTGGCTTACTTGATGTTTAACCTTTATACACCCCCTTGTTTTGCTGCTCTTGGAGCGATGAACTCTGAGATGCAAAGTAAGAAATGGCTATGGGGTGGCATCTGCCTTCAGTTGGGAACCGGTTATACAGTGGCATTTTTTGTATACCAGATTGGTACTCTGATTACAACGGGTTCCCTCGGAACTGCATTTGTTCCCGGACTGATTGCAGTCGCTGTACTGGCAGTGATTTTGATAGTAATTATTCGCAGATCTGACCATAAATTTGCGACAGAATATAGCCTGCATGCAAGTGCAGCCACACAGAAATAAATAATAGACGGCAGGCAGAATCTAATATTCTTGTCTGCCGTTATTTTGCTATAGAAAATAGACGAAGGAGAACAGAATATGGAGAATTTTATTGTGATTGTTGTACTGGCATTGATCGTTGGAGCTGCGACTGCTTATCTCGTGAAGGCCAGAAAAAGTGGAATAAAGTGTATCGGCTGTCCATCCGGTGCAAACTGTCCCAATAACCCCAAAAGCTGCAAAAAGACTAACGTTTCTCATACATGCGGCATACAAAGCAGTGAACATTGCAAAACTTTTGGAAGTGACTGTATATCTTGTAAAGATCAGGAGGAGTCTAAAAGAAAAAACAACAGTTGATACAATTCCATTTAAGATTTATAATAAAGATAATGTCCATGAAAGATCTGCATTTTAGCAGATCTTTCATAAAATTCTGAAAAAGTAATGTTTGTGTAGGTAAAATCCAAACCTATGCAGAAGGAGACTCTGGTGTGACCAAACAAATGAAAAAAGCTGTGTCTGCGGACTCTAATACAGATAAAGCAAAAAAAAATCAACACTATTATTTGATCTGTGAACGGAAATGGCTCTATTTTGTCTTGATTGCCGTGGCAGGGTTTTGGGGAGCTTTTACTTATCTGCTCCGGGGGGATGTCTTTTGCAATGCGCAGACGGGAAATGTAGTTCTAATGGGAATGGCCTTAGGAACCGGGCATTGGATGGAAGGACTCTATTATCTCATTCCAATATCGGCGTATATGCTGGGGGCTTTTGTATCTGAGCTGCTGCCAAATCCCATTAAACACCGGCTTTTGGTACGGTGGGACACTTTGTTGATTTTAATTGAGATGGCGGTTGTTTTAGGCATCGGTTTCCTTCCAGAAAGCGCACCTGTGCAAATATCGCAGGTAGCCATTAACTTTATTGCTTCTATGCAGTATAATACTTTCCGTCAGGCGGAGGGAATTCCGGTGGCAACCACTTTTGCCACAAATCATATCCGTCAAATCGGCATTGGCCTTGCAAAGGAAATTCGTCATCGGCACACTGATGAAAAATCTCATCGGATTAAGCTGAAAATGCATCTGAAAATGCTGTTTTTTTTCGCTGTAGGCTGTATCGCAGGAGCTTTCCTATCCAATCATTTTCTGGGAAAAGCTATCTGGGCGACGCTACTCCCACTTGCCTTCGTTTTCTGTGTTCTACTTTATGCAGATCTTGTGGCGGAAAAATCCCGAATAGAAGAAAAACCTGCTGGCCATTGAGAGTCGAGCTTGCAGTTCTCATCTAAAATGTATATAATATTGAAGATTCTGTCCAGCTCTTGGAGCTTGACGAGATAAACTTCAAAAAGAAACTCTTTCAACAACGGAAAGGAAAACTATGAGAAAATTAGCTTTGAGTGATGAAATATTATTGCAGGTGGAAAATCCCGCCCGTTATATCGGTGGTGAGATCAATGCAGTGATGAAGAATCCAGATCAGGTGAAAATCAGGTTTGCAATGACATTTCCGGACGTCTATGAAATCGGCATGTCTCATCTGGGAATGCAGATTCTTTATCATATGTTTAATCAACGTCCGGATGTCTGGTGCGAGAGGGTATTTTCTCCCTGGACAGATTTGGACAAAATTATGAGACAGCAACGGATTCCTTTGTTCGCTCTGGAATCCCAAGACCCTGTCAGAGACTTTGATTTTCTGGGAATTACGATTCAGTACGAGATGTGCTACACTAATATTTTGCAGCTTTTGGATTTGAGCCAAATTCCTTTGTCTGCTGCAGATCGTGACGATACCTGTCCCATCGTCATCGGTGGAGGGCCTTGTGTGTACAATCCGGAGCCCATCGCAGAATTTTTTGACTTATTCTATATCGGAGAGGGAGAGACTTCTTACGACGCACTTTTGAATCTTTACATTCAAAATAAAGCAGAGGGAGCCGGGCGCAGAGAATTTTTGCAAAAAGCTGCGTCTATCCCCGGAATTTATGTGCCCTCGCTCTATGAGGTTCGTTACCATTCGGATGGAACTTTGGCTGCTTTTACCCCAAGCTTTCCTGGTATCCCTGAAAAAGTTGAGAAACAGGTGGTCATGGAGCTGAATAACTCAGCCTATCCTACAAAACCAGTTGTGCCATTTATCAAGGCGACCCAGGACCGGGTGACTCTGGAAATCCAGCGAGGCTGCATCCGTGGCTGCCGTTTCTGCCAGGCAGGGATGATCTATCGTCCCACCCGCGAAAAAGACGTGGAACGTCTGAAAGAATACGCGCGTCAGATGCTGGAGAATACCGGATACGATGAGATTTCTCTGAGTTCTCTTAGTTCCAGTGACTACTCCCAGCTCAAAGAATTGGTCAATTTCCTGATTGATGAGTTTAAAAGTCAGGGAGTTAACATCTCTTTGCCTTCTCTTAGAATTGATGCTTTTGCCCTGGATGTTATGAGCAAAGTACAGGATATCCGAAAGAGCAGCCTGACCTTTGCTCCGGAAGCCGGTTCACAGAGACTGCGGGATGTCATTAACAAAGGGCTGACTGAGGAGGCCATCCTGCAAGGGGCTAAGAGTGCGTTTCAGGGAGGGTGGAACAAAGTAAAGCTCTACTTTATGCTGGGTCTACCCACTGAGACGGAAGAGGACATGAAAGGAATCGCTCATCTGGCAGAAAAAATAGCTGAAGAGTACTATGAGATTCCCAAACCGCAAAGAAATGGAAAAGTGCAAATCACCGTCAGCACCTCTTTTTTCGTTCCGAAACCATTCACCCCCTTTCAGTGGGCGCCGATGTTCACCCAGGAACAGTTCGTGGAAAAAGCAAAGGTTGTCAAAGGAGAAATCAGAGCTCAGCTAAACCAGCGGAGTATCCGCTACAATTGGCATGAGGCTGATGTGACAATCCTGGAAGGATTCTTAGCCAGAGGCGATCGGCGTGCAGCCCAGGTAATCCGCTGTGCCTATGAAAAAGGAGCTCTGTACGATGCCTGGTCAGAGACCTTCCGGATGGATTTGTGGCTAGAAGCCTTCTCTCAGACTGGAATCTCTCTGGATTTCTATACCCTTCGCCCACGAAAGACAGAAGAACTTTTGCCATGGGATTTCATTGACGCCGGAGTTACAAAAGAATTTTTAATTCGAGAGTGGGAGCGGGCAAGAGAGGAAAAAGTAACTCCGAATTGCAGAATGCGCTGTTCCGGCTGCGGAGCCAAACGTTATCAAGGAGGTGTCTGTTATGAAGGTCAGAATTAAATTTTCCAAAGAGGGAAGTCTAAAATTCATCGGACATCTCGACACGATGCGCTATTTCCAGAAAGCGCTTCGCAGGGCAAAACTGCCGGTAGCTTACAGTGAGGGCTTCAGTCCGCATATCATTATGTCCTTTGCGGCTCCTCTGGGTGTGGGGATTACTAGCAGTGGGGAATACTTTGATGTTCAATTTACCCAAGAGATGTCCACTACTGAAATCAGCCAACGTCTCAATGCTACTATGGCTGAGGGAATACGGGTAATTTGTACCAGAAAGGTGGAAGACGGAAAGGCCAGCAAAGCAATGTCCCTGGTGGAAGCCGCCGATTATCTGGTAACATTTCATTCTGGTAAAGAACCTGAAATGGATTGGAAACGTCAAGTGGAAACATTCTGCGGTCAGGAGCAGATTTTAGTCACCAAGAAAACAAAACGCAGTGAGAAAGAAGTAGATATCCGCCCTTTCATCTACGAGATGAGGGTAGAAGATGACGGCCTATTTCTGCGTTTGGCAGCGGCCAGCCGGAATTACACGAAACCGGAGTTGGTTATGGACACCTTTTTAAAAAGCCTTGGCATTTTGCCGAACCCTTTTTCCTACCAGGTACACCGCTGTGAGATTTATGCTGACCGGTCAGAATCCTCAGAGTGCCATCTCTTCGTCCCTCTGGCCGACTTAGGAGAAGAAATTGAGTAGATTACTGTTTACAAAAATGAAAATTCATGAAGTTCCCTGTCTTGTCAGCGCCCTGGAAGAAGCTGGGAAGATATTAGAACTGAACTTTGTGAGAGAACAAAAAAAGAGTATTTTGGGAAATATCTATGTGGGGCAGGTGCAAAATCTAGTGTCAAACATTCAGGCTGCTTTTATACAGATTCAAAATGGCCTTCCCTGTTACTATTCTCTGAGGGAACAAGACACTGCCATCTATGCCCAGGAGCGCACCCATGAAAAACTGGTTCCCGGCGATCAGGTATTGGTTCAGGTATCAAGAGAAGCCATGAAAGGAAAAGCCCCCAGTGTGACTACAAGGCTGAATTTCACAGGGACTTATCTGGTGCTCACCACAGATAGCAGAAAAATTGCGTTTTCCTCCAAACTTGACGCAGACTCCAAAGAGAGGCTGGGAGCGCTACTTTCACCTCTGTTGGATGGAACATTTGGAATGATTGTGAGAACCAATGCGAAAGAAGGGACGCCAGAACAGATTCTTCAAGAATTTAGAGAGCTGAAAACCAGACTAGAACGGGTCTTGTCTCAGGGCAAAAACCGTCGCTGTTTCAGTCTGTTGGACGAAGCGGAGCCTTTCTGTCCAAAGATTTTGCACAATACCTACACCGAAGGTTTAGAAGAAATTGTCACCGATGACCCGCAGATTTATCTCAATCTCCAAGAGCTTTTGCACATGGAGAGAACTCTGGATATAAGCTTGCTGAGGTTCTATGAGGATTCTCTGCTGCCGCTGTATAAGCTGTACAGGTTGGAAACTGCCCTAGAGGAAATCGCCAGTGAGAAGGTATGGCTAAAAAGCGGGGGATATCTAGTGATTCAGCAGACGGAGGCTTTCGTGTCCATCGACGTCAATTCCGGCAAATTCGCGGGAAAGAAAAAAGCCGAGGAAACTTACCGCAAAATCAATCTGGAAGCCGCGGCACAGATCGCCCGTCAACTGCGCCTTCGCAACTTGTCAGGAATCATTCTGATCGATTTTATCAATATGGACAATTCGGACCACAAGGAGGAGCTGCTCCATGTACTTCAAAAATATCTGCGCAAAGATCCGGTAAAGGGCGTCGTCGTAGATATGACAAAACTCAATATTGTAGAAGTAACCAGAAAAAAAGTACGGCGTCCTCTTTTTGAGGACTTGTCTGAATTACGGGAGGAAACAGTATGTTAAGCTTTAACCATTTTAATTTCAACGTTTTGGATTTAAACAGAAGTCTGGAATTTTACAAAGATGCCCTGGGTCTTCTCCCAGTGAGAGAAAAAAATGCGGAGGATGCGTCTTTTAAATTGGTCTATTTGGGGGACGGACATTCCGAATTCACACTGGAGTTAACTTGGCTGAGAGATCGAACGAAACCCTATGACTTAGGAGAGCAGGAATTTCATCTGGCCTTTACCACCGATGAATACGAGGCTTTCCACGAACGCCACAAAGCGATGGGATGTATTGCTTTTGAGAATCCTGCCATGGGGATTTATTTTATCACGGACCCTGACGGCTATTGGATTGAAATCGTTCCTGAAAAATAAAACGTATTGTGTAACTATTCAGCCATAACAGCTTGGATTAGCTGCTATGCAGCTAAATCCTCGCTTATGGCTAAGCGCCATATGCTGATAAGAGCAAAACTCTTCTTCAAGCAAGTTCACTCCGAATTTTTGTTCTTATTAGCCGCATGGCTGAATAGTTATCATATTGCTGAATTTTTGTAAAAGACTTCTATACATTTGTCGGCTTTTTGTGTTATGATAGTAAAAATACACAAAATCAGGAAGGAGATATTCTAATGGTGTACAAAAAATTTGAAGAACTCTTGGCTCTGGTTGACACAAAAGCCGACAAAAAGACGGTGGCATTGGTGAGAGCGGAAGATGACCATGCCCTCGAGGCAGTCGCAGAGGTTGTCAAAAAAGGGCTGATCGATGCTGTCTTGGTAGGTAACCGGGAAGCAATCAAAAAGACAGCCGAGAAAATAGGTTTTTCTGTCACCGACGACCAGATTGTTGACGCAGAAGATCCAGAGTCCGCAGCGGCAGAAGGAGTAAAACTCATCAGAGAAGGCAGAGCAGATTTCCTGATGAAAGGAAAATTGGAGACTTCCCAGATGCTCCGGCCAGTGGTAAATAAACAGACTGGGCTGAACAAAGGTGGAGTCATGAGCCATGTGTCCCTCACTGAAGTTCCCGCCTATCACAAGATGGTGTTGACCACTGACGGCGGTATGCTGCCTTATCCGA
Organism: Blautia hydrogenotrophica DSM 10507; assembly: GCF_034356035.1. Lineage (NCBI taxonomy): Bacteria > Bacillati > Bacillota > Clostridia > Lachnospirales > Lachnospiraceae > Blautia > Blautia hydrogenotrophica. The sequence continues at coordinate 1,768,403 of NZ_CP136423.1, read as the reverse complement.
CTCTAGAGCAGAAAAAACACATCATCGAAAATGCAGTGTACGTGATGAACCGTCTGGGGTACGAAGAGCCCAAGGTATGTGTGCTCGCAGCGTCTGAGACACCAAACCCCAAAATGCCGGAATCCATGGAAGCAGCCGCACTCAAAGAGATGAATCAAAAAGGTGAGATCGAAAATTGTATCGTGGAAGGTCCTATCTCCTTTGATTTGGCTATGGTAAAAGAAAAAGCCGAAATAAAGGGATACGAAAGTCCTTGTGCAGGAGACGCGGATATCCTGATCGTTCCCAACATTCATGCTGGAAATATTCTTGGCAAGTGTCTCATAGAGATGGCAAACTCTAAGATGGCAGGATTGATTGTGGGAGCTCAGTGTCCCATTGTTCTCACTTCAAGAGGAGCTTCCTCCGAGGAGAAATTCAATTCTTTGATGTTGGCATGCATTGTGAGCGGCAAGTAAAAGGCTGCTCTTTGTTACTCATTTTCATGCACGATGCACAAAGCATGATTTTGAACATGCATTTCTTATAAATACTGAAGAAGCTTTTGATAGCTGAATCAAGTACATCCAAAATTATAGGGGGTTTACAGATGAACAACAATAAGAGATGGAGTTATCTGATTGCTGGAACAGTTATGCTTTTGTTTCTGGGGTTGATCTATGCCTGGTCCATTTTCAAGGCTCCTTTCAATGAAATTTATACGGATTGGACAGAATCACAGCTGTCCTTGACCTTCACCATATCCATGATATTTTTCTGTCTCGGAGGATTTTTCTCAGGAATACTCCTGAAAAAGTTCCCGGCGAGAATCGTGCTGTGGTTTTCCGCAGCTTTGCTGTTTATTGGATTTTTTGGAGTATCCAGATTAAATCCAGAGCAGTCTCGATCAAGTCTTATGCTTTTGTACGTCATGTATGGATTTTTCTGCGGAGGTGGTGTCGGCATTGGTTACAACGCCGTCATCAGTACAGTCAATAAATGGTTTGTGGACCGTCCAGGAATTGCCTCAGGTCTGATGCTGATGGGCTTTGGACTCGGTGGTATCATTCTGGGAAGTGCAGTGAACACTATGATCAAAGCTGTGGGACTGTTCACCACATTTTTGCTATTGGCAGTGATTGTGACCGTCATCTTAATTCTGGGTTCCTTCTTCATGAAAACACCGCCGAAAGTTGCCTCCAAAAACATGGAGTCGTCGGCAGAAGAAATTCCCAGCACCACGACCGCCGAAATGTTAAAGTCGCCTGCGTTCTGGCTGTTTGTAATCTGGGCAATTCTGCTGAATTCCGCCGGTCTTTTGGTAATCAACAGTGCGGCTACCATTGCGATTGCCTTTGGTGCTCCGGCAGTCGTCGGTCTAGTCGTCTCACTGTGCAACGGTGCCGGAAGAGTGATTATGGGAAGTTTTTTCGATAAGTTCGGCCCAAAACCGTCTTTGTTCCTAAATGTTTGCTTTACGTTCTCTGCCGGCCTTTTCCTGTTTTTAGGCGCGGTAAAACTAGGGATTCCTTTTATCTTAATCGGTCTTCTAATCGCGGGAATTGCTTATGGGAGCACTCCTACGCTGGGGTCTGCTTTTGTGCACAGACAGTTCGGCCCGAAATATTATCCGGTGAATTTCAGCCTCTCAAACTTTGCTCTGATTCCAGCTGCAATCATCGGTCCTATGATCTCTAGTATACTGATTGAACGTTCTGGTGGTGCCTATGATTCCACCTTTATCATGATTATGTTGCTGGCCATTATCGCTTTGGTTGTATATCTGGTCTTAAATAGATATCTCAAAAAGTCTTGACTTCATTAGGTTTCCATGCTATTATTATCAAGTATGCCGCACAAAGAGGTTCTAAGAGCCGCGAGGCCACCGTATTTGGCGAGTAATGTTTATAGGAGGTGCCATATGTACGCAATTATTGCAACAGGTGGTAAACAGTACAAAGTATCCGAAGGCGATATCATTAAGGTTGAGAAACTTGGTGTGGAAGCCGGAGAAACTGTTACTTTCGGTGATGTCCTTGCAGTCAGCAATGACGGTCTGAAAGTGGGCAGCGATGTGGCAAATGCCAGCGTTACCGCTTCTGTAATTGAAAACGGCAAAGGTAAAAAAATTGTCGTTTACAAATACAAGAGAAAAACTGGATATCACAAGAAAAACGGACACAGACAGCAGTACACCAAAGTTAAGATCGAAAAGATCAACGCTTAATCCGCTGTCAGTATTATGATTCGTGTAACAGTTGAAAAAAGCAATGACACATACGTAAGCTTTCGTTCAAAAGGACATGCTGGTTACGCCCCAGCAGGAGAGGACATCGTATGCGCGGCAGTCTCCGCGTTGATTATCACGACTGTCAACTCCATAGAGACTTTCACAGAGGATGCTATGGAGTTGAAGGAAGATGACGGATATCTGTTCTTTCGATTCACGGGTGTGGTCAGTGCTCAGACCAGATTGCTGATAGATTCGTTGGTATTAGGACTGAGTCAGATTCAGGAAAGCTGCGATAATAAGTATTTAGAGGTAATAACCAAGGAGGTGTAAGGCCATGATGAAAATGAACCTTCAGCTTTTTGCTCATAAGAAAGGAGTTGGTTCTACCAAAAACGGTAGAGATTCCGAGTCCAAGAGATTAGGTGCGAAAAGAGCGGACGGACAGTTTGTAAAAGCTGGTAATATTCTTTACAGACAGCGTGGAACCAAGATTCATCCAGGTTTAAACGTGGGATGCGGTAGAGATTATACTTTGTATGCTTTGACAGATGGTGTTGTGAGATATACCAGAAAAGGAAGAGATAAGAAACAGGTTTCTATCGTTCCGGTATCTGAGTAAGCAGTAACAGGAGGCTTCAAATCGTTCAGGTTTGGAGCCTTTTATGATGCAAGAAGGAGGTAAGCATGTTTGCAGACAGAGCAAAGATAATCATCCGGTCTGGAAAGGGCGGAGACGGCCATGTGAGTTTTCGGCGAGAACTGTACGTCCCCAACGGAGGACCAGACGGCGGGGACGGCGGAAAAGGCGGCGACGTGATTTTTGAGGTGGATAAAGGTCTCAATACTCTGACTGACTATCGTCACCGTAGAAAATTTCATGCTCAGGACGGAGAGCCGGGCGGTAAACGCCGCTGCCACGGGGCCAATGGAGGAGATATTATTCTAAAAGTTCCAGAAGGAACCGTTGTGACGGAAGCCCAGAGTGGAAAAGTGATCGCCGATATGTCAGGAGAAAATACCCGTCAGATCATTTTGAGAGGCGGCCGTGGCGGCAAAGGAAATATGCACTATGCTACCGCTACCATGCAGGTGCCGAAATATGCTCAGCCTGGACAGCCTGCCCAGGAGCTGGAAGTAAAATTGGAATTAAAAGTGATTGCTGATGTGGGACTCGTAGGCTTCCCCAATGTGGGAAAATCTACCTTTCTGTCCAGAGTGACCAATGCACAGCCTAAGATTGCCAATTACCATTTCACAACTCTAAGTCCAAATCTGGGGGTTGTGGACCTTGATAACAGTGGTTTCGTCATTGCAGATATTCCTGGCTTGATCGAGGGAGCGTCTGAAGGTGTCGGTCTAGGCCATGAATTTTTGCGCCACATCGAGCGTACTCGCGTAATCATCCACATCGTTGATGCTGCTTCCACGGAAGGGAGAGACCCAATCGACGACATTTATAAGATTAACCGGGAGCTGGAAGCCTACAATCCAGAAATCGCCAAACGTCCTCAGGTAATCGCAGCCAATAAAATTGACGCTATTTACGATGAGACGGACAGTCCGGTAGAACTTTTAAAGATGGAATTTGAGCCCCAGGGCGTCAAAGTCTTCCCCATCTCGGCAGTCAGCGGGGAAGGTGTCAGAGAGCTTCTCTATCACGTACAGTCTCTGTTAAATTCCACAGAACAAAAGCCAATTGTTTTCGAACAAGAATTTTTCCCGGAGGACGTCCTCATCACAGAAAATCTGCCCTACACAGTCACGGTGGACGAAACGGATGCCCACACTTACATCGTGGAAGGCCCAAAGATCGAGAAGATGCTGGGGTATACCAATCTGGACTCCGAAAAGGGCTTCGCCTTTTTCCAGCGTTTCTTAAAGGACAGCGGTATTTTGCAGGACTTAGAAAAAGAAGGAATTCAGGAAGGCGACACTGTCCGCATGTACGGATTTGAATTTGACTATTATAAGTAGAGAGGTAACAGTATGACAAGTAAACAAAGAGCCTACCTAAAAGGGCTGGCGATGAAGATAGAGCCAATTCTTCAATTGGGTAAAAATGGTGTGACTCCGGAAAATACTGCCTCTGTGAATGAGGCGCTAGAGGCCAGGGAGCTGATTAAAATTTCCGTGCTACAAAATTGCCTGTACGATCCCCGTGAGATGGCCGAAGTACTTGCAGAGCGCACACAGTCACAGGTGGTGCAGGTGATTGGCAAAAAAATTATCTTGTACAGAGAAGGAAAAAAAGAGAAAAAGAAAATAGAGCTTCCCCGCTGAAAGAGGATAGAGTATGAGCCAGACAAGAGACGAAAAACGCAGAAGAATCGGAATCATGGGGGGAACCTTCGACCCTATCCATATCGGTCATCTGATTTTAGGTGAGAAGGCATATGAACAATTAGGTCTGGAAAAAGTTCTATTTATGCCTTCTGGAAATCCGCCACACAAAAGACACCGAGCAGGCAGAGCTAGCGACGAGCAAAGAGTAGAGATGGTAGCTAGGGCCATCGCAGGAAACAGCCATTTTGAGCTTTCTACTGTGGAAATGCATGAAGATGGGTATTCCTATACCTACCGGACTTTAGAACAGTTAAATCACGCAAATACAGACGTAGAATACTATTTTATCATTGGAGCAGATTCTCTGTTTAATCTGGACAGCTGGATGAAGCCAGAGCGTATCTGTGCCGCATGTACAATGGTCGTAGCTACCCGTAATCACACCTCTGTCTCTAAGATCAACAGTGAGATGGCACGGCTTAGCCAAAAGTACCAGGGTAGATTCCTCAGACTGGACACTCTGAATATCGATGTCTCCTCAGAAATGCTCCGAAGCTGGGTACAGAGGGGAAAAAGTATTCGATATTACTGTACAGATTCCGTAGTCTCCTATATCGAGGAGCAGAAAATATATAGAACGCCAAAGGAGTGAATTTCATGGCGATATATGATCTGTATCAAATGCAGAAAAAACTAGAAAAATATTTGGATGAAAATCGTTTTCTCCATACGTTAGGAGTCATGTATACCTGTGCCGCTCTGGCAATGGTTCACGACTGTGATCTAGTGGACGCGCAGGTGGCAGGGCTGCTTCATGACAGCGCAAAATGTATCCCCAACAAAAAAAAGCTGAGTATGTGCGCGAAATATGGAATTTCCATCACAGAATTTGAGAGAGAGCACCCCTTTTTGATTCACGCAAAGCTCGGGGCCTACATTGCCAAAGAAAAATATGGTATTCAAAATCCGGAAATTCTAAGCGCAATCACTTGGCACACAACTGGAAAACCAAAGATGTCCAAGTTGGAGAAAATCGTCTATGTTGCGGACTATATTGAGCCCCAAAGAGACAAAGCACCGCATCTTGACTCCATACGCAGACTTGCCTTTCAAGATTTAGATGAATGTATTCATGAAATTTTAAAGGATACATTAGCTTATCTGGATGGCGGACCCGGGGATATTGACAATGCTACGAGAGAAGCATATAGTTATTATCATGAAATCCATCAAAATCGAAAACAGGAGGAAGAGAATGAGTATAGGAAAAGAAATGGCTAGGACAGCCTGCAAAGCTCTAGACGAAAAGAAGGCTCTGGATTTAAAAATCATCGATATCGCAGAGGTTTCCACAATCGCAGATTACTTTGTTATCGCCAGCGGCAGTAACCAAAATCAAGTGCAGGCCATGGTCGACAACGTGGAAGAGAAGCTCGCAAAAGCAGGCTACGAGCCAAAGCAAATCGAAGGCACACGCAGTTCCAGTTGGATTCTGATGGATTATGGAGATCTGATTGTCCATGTGTTTGACGAGGAAAACCGCCTTTTCTACGATTTGGAAAGAATCTGGAGAGACGGAAAAGAAATTGATCTGGAAGCATTAGCAGAAGAGTAGTAGTTTACTGTAATTATATTATGTAAACAAAAGCAACAACTGTAATTTCATTTACAGCTGTTGCTTTTTTATGTAATGTCTCACTCAAATAGACGGAACACACCGAACACTTTTCCCAAAATCTTAAATTCCTGATCGGAATCCACAATGATCGGTTCCATGGTATCATTCTCAGGTTGGAGTCGATAACAATTTTTTTCTTTGTAGAAGCGTTTTACGGTGGCTTCTTCTCCTAAAAGAGCCACAACAATTTCTCCGTTCTGCGCGTCTGGCTGTTGTTGTACCAGCACTTGGTCTCCATCGAGAATTCCAGCATTGACCATACTTTCTCCCTGGACATTCAGAATAAAACACTGTTGGTTTGGCATAAACTCAGCAGGCACAGGAAAGTAGCTCTCGATGTTTTCCACTGCCAGAATAGGCTGACCGGCAGTCACTGTCCCCACAACCGGTACATTCACCATCTCCCGGCGTAGAAGATTAAAGTTGTCGTCTAAGATCTCAATGGTCCGGGGCTTCGTCGGGTCACGGCGTATGTAACCGTTTTTCTCTAACGTCTCCAAATGTGCGTGCACAGAGGAGGTGGATTTCAGCTCTACCGCCTCACAAATTTCTCGGACGGAAGGCGGAAAGCCTCGATTCAAAATTTCGTTTTTTATGTACTCTAATATTTCTCTTTGTTTATCTGTAATTTTTCCATATCCCATGACAGGCTCCTCCATATCAAGATTTCTTATCTACGTATTATATATTTTTTATCATACCATATTTTTTGCCTGAATGCAAACAGACATTCGAGAAAATACTGATCGAGCAAGAAAACTACAATGGCAATTACTTTTTCTTATTCTTTCATTATATTTTTTAATTTCCATTCCGGTAATCTCATCTTATATAATGATATTTACAGAAAGTCGACATATCATGATGAGAGAGGAGAGGGGATATGGAAAACGAAAAAATTTTGGTGATCAACCCGGGCTCAACGTCCACAAAAATTGCTGTCTACAAAGGGGAATGCTCCCAATGGTCCGAGAGTATTCCCCACAGTTTAGAAGAATTAAGCAATTATACTTGTATCTACGATCAGCTAGAAATGAGAAAATCGTTGATTCAAAACTGCCTAGAAAAGCATGGAGAAGCCATGGAATCGTTTGCCGCGGTCGCAGCTCGAGGAGGCAACATGCCCGCAGTACATGCAGGAGCTTATGAAGTGAATGATTATATGGTAAATTTTCTTCACTATACGCCTGGTGACCAGCACGCTTCCAATATGGCGTCCCAGTTAGCTCTAGATTTGGCATCTCCTCAGGGGATTAAGGCATACACCTACGACGCTGTGACGGTAGATGAATTGTTGCCTGTAGCTGCTATGACAGGCCTAAAGGGAATCCCAAGGCAGGCTCGCGGCCACAATCTAAACACACGTGCTGCAGCGCTGACTTTCTGCAAAAACCACGATTTGAATTACGCCGATACCAATATGATTGTAGCCCATCTAGGAGGGGGCATCACCATCAACCTCCACAGCGAAGGAAGGATGATCGACATGGTGATGGATCAGGAAGGACCTTTTTCACCAGAGCGTGCCGGAGGCCTTCCCACCTACACCGTGGTGGATATGGCCTATAGCGGAAAATACACAAGAGAAGAGCTGATGAAAAGGCTTCAGAGAACTGGAGGGCTGATCTCATATTTTGGGACCTCTGATTTAAGGGAGGTGGAAAAACTCATTGAGAACGGAGACGAAGAGGCTGCCTTCGTGGAGGAAGGAATGGCTCTGGCAATTGCCAAGAGTATTGCGAAATTGGCGCCCACAGTGGAGGGAAAGGTCGATTACATCATCCTCACCGGAGGTCTCGCGCATTCTAAGAGGCTGACGGACCTGATTCAGAAAAAAATTGCATTTTTGGCTCCGGTCGCCATACTGCCTGGGGAAAATGAAATGCAGGCATTGGCTGAGGGAATTCTAAGAGTACTCAGAAAAGAAGAGACCGCCCATATTTTGCAGCCTTGAAATACCAAGCCACACAGAAAAAAACAGTTGAAGTTTTTCTTTGTGTGGCTTATAATTAAAAATACATCTATTTGAAAAACCCAGGTTTTTCAAATAGATGTATCGTTATTTCAAAGGAGGCGCTTTTAAGTATGGAAAAACGAATTACTTATCATGAACAGACCGATGTAAAAAATACTCTGAAACTTCGAGAAATTTTAAAAACCCTTCCGCCTTTTTGCCGTGATTATTTCCGAGCGCTAGAGGCCACTACAACCACCAAAACGCGAATCTCCTACGCCTATGATATCCGCGTCTTCTTCCAATATCTCTTAGAGGAAAATCCTACGTTCAAAAACCGCCCCATGGACCAGTTCACCGTGGATATCCTAGACCAGCTCCAGGTTCTGGATATCGAGGAATACCAGGAATATCTAAAAGTATATCAAAACCAAAATAAGACTACCACCAACGGTGAGCGCGGATTAAAGAGAAAGATGTCCTCCTTGCGCAGCTTTTATGCTTACTATTATAAAAGGGAAATGATAGAGACAAATCCCACTTTGTTGGTAGATATGCCTAAACTCCACCAAAAAGCAATTACTCGGTTGGACGCTGACGAAGTGGCTCTGCTCTTAGACTACATCGAACACGCCGGCGATGAGCTGACCGGACAAAAAAAGGTGTACTACGAAAAGACCAAGGAACGCGATTTGGCACTTGTCACTCTTCTACTGGGCACAGGGATTCGAGTGTCGGAATGTGTGGGGCTGGATGTGGAAGATCTAGATTTTAAGAACAATGGAATCAAAGTCACGAGAAAAGGCGGTGGCGAGATGATTGTCTATTTTGGCAGTGAAGTGGAGACTGCTCTTCGTCGTTATCTGAAGGCACGGGATAATATTACTCCCGTGGTAGGCCACGAACACGCACTCTTCTACTCCACTCAAAGAAAACGCCTAGGAGTTCAGGCTGTGGAAAATTTGGTTAAAAAATACGCCTCCCAGATCACCACCACAAAAAAAATCACACCTCATAAACTGAGGAGCACCTATGGCACTGCCCTCTACCAAGAAACTGGAGACATCTATTTAGTAGCTGATGTCTTAGGGCATCGGGACGTAAATACAACCAAAAAACACTATGCCGCCATTGATGACAGCCGCAGAAGAAAGGCTGCCTCTGCGGTTACACTGCGGGAGAAATAACATTTCGATGGATACGGATGCCATCCTGCGTCTGACAGAACAAGGAATCAAATTTACTCAACAAGTTAAAATATGTGAGAGCCGTCATGACAGCCCATGATTTCTTTGAATCAAAGCTGCCTTGACGGCTCTTCTTTATTATTCTTATTCTGTCTAATGTTTTGGTTCTGTCACATAATCCAGTGGATCTACATAAGAACCGTTGGCTTTCACTCCAAAGTGCAGATGCGGTCCCGTGGAATTACCTGTGGAGCCCACATAACCGATCAGCTGCCCTTTGCTCACCCTATCTCCCACTTTCAACCCAGGAGCAAACTTGCTCTGATGCATGTACTGGGTTTCCAACGCTTTCCCATTGAGTGTTCCGTGGGAAATCTGAATATAGTAGCCTGCAGAAGAACTGTACTGACGGATAACAATAGTTCCGGAAGCCGCCGCATAGATCGGAGTTCCACTGTTCGCTGCAATATCAATGCCCATGTGATTGGTGGAGCCAATTCCCCCCGGTGAATCTCTGCCTCCGAAATAACTAGAGATGTAAGACCAACTCTTGAGCGGCCAGGCTAGAGTATTGGCTTGGTTTACTTTTCCTTCTTCCCACACTCCATCGCTTCCCATATAATGTGTGGAATCCACCCAGGTGTTTCTGGCCATTATGCCCGTACTCTCATAAAAGTAATACAGTTTTTTATTGATGTGATTAAATCCTGTCAAAGCAAATCCATACCGTTTACTGAAATAATACCGGTCTCCTCCGATGTCCTGCCAACCTAAAAGTAGAGCACCGCTGGAGCTTGCGTAATAAATTTTACCACCCTTTTTTACCCACTGGCTCGCGTAAGCGGCGCCATTGCTACCAAAGTAGTAAAATTTACCGTTAATCTTCATAAGGCCAGTCTGGCGTACACCGGTGGATGGATCGAAATAATACAACTTTTTATTAATACGATTCGCACCTGTGAGCATATGCCCGTCTTTACTGTAGAAATAGCGGTATTCTCCCTTGGAGTTCTTCAACCAGCCTTCCGCCCTCCAGCCATTGTAACGGACATAGTATTTGTATGTCTTTCCGTTTTCCTTGGAGGTAATCCAACAACTCTTTAACATGTGGCCGTCTTTACGGTAAAAATAGTAAGTATGCCCGTCTTTATAGTCCAGCCACCCGCCTTTGTACAGCTTGCCGTTCTTGTCATAGTAGTATTTTTTACTACCGATCGTGACGATGGTATTCTGTGCCCTTCTTCCGGAGCTCTGGAAATAATACTCCGCTGAGTCAATGTTCTGCTTTCCAGTGCGCATCACGCCGTCGTCACCGAAATAATAATAATTTCCGGCCTGGGTCTTAAACCATCCAGTCTGCATATAGCCGTGCACAGAATTGAAATAGTATTTCTTTCCGCCGATTGTGCGCAGTCCTGTATACCGCACACCGGTAGACGGTTCAAAATAATATTTCTTATGGTTAATGCTGTTCCAGCCTGTGAGCATATGGCCATCCTTGCGGTAGAAATAGCGGTATTCTCCCTTGGAGTTCTTCAGCCAGCCTTCCGCTCTCCAGCCATTGTAACGGACATAACGTTTATATGTCTTTCCATTTTCCTTAGAGGTAATCCAACAACTCTTTAACATGTGGCCGTCTTTACGGTAAAAATAGTAAGTATGCCCATCTTTATAGTCCAGCCACCCGCCTTTGTACAGCTTGCCGTTCTCGTCATAGTAGTATTTTTTACTACCGATCGTGACGATGGTATTCTGTGCCCTTCTTCCGGAGCTTTGGAAATAATACTCCGCTGAGTCAATGTTCTGCTTTCCAGTGCGCATCACGCCGTCGTCACCAAAATAATAACAATTTCCGGCCTGGGTCTTAAACCACCCAGTCTGCATATAGCCGTGTACAGCATTGAAATAGTATTTCTTTCCGCCGATTGTGCGCAGTCCTGTATACCGCACACCGGTAGACGGTTCAAAATAATATTTCTTATGGTTAATGCTGTTCCAGCCTGTGAGCATATGGCCATCCTTGCGGTAGAAATAGCGGTATTCTCCCTTAGAGTCCTTCAGCCAACCACTTTTGTACAGCTTTCCTTCTTTATCGTAATAATACTTTTTTCCTTTTACTGTGACAATCTCATCTTGAGTCATTCTTCCAGAACTCTTGAAGTAATACTGTACAGATTCGATTTCTTGAACACCGGTACGCATGACACCATCGTCGCCGAAATAATAATAGTTTCCTGCCGATGTCTTATACCATCCAGTCTGCATATAGCCATGCACAGAATTAAAATAGTAGGTTTTCCCACCTATTTTCGTCTTCCCCTTTGCTTTCTGTCCGTCGATATAGTAATACTTCTTACCGTTTTCCGTGACCCAGCCATTTTGCTTTTTCACAGCCGCGGCGTGAACTGTCACCTCCGCATATGACATTGTGCCTAAACCAAAGCACAGCATAAGAATAAGAAACAGACCATACACATAATTTCTTTTCTTCATACTCTCACCCTCTTCGTTGTTTTAATTTTGGTTTGCTCCCATTCCAATCTATCCCATCAGCGATTCATCCAGAATCACTGTAAATGGGCCATCGTTTTCCAGACTCACCTTCATGTGTTCCCCAAAACATCCTGTCTGGACTACGGAAACCTGTTCCCTGGCTTTTTCTACCATATACTCATAGAGCTCATTCGCCATGTCCGGCGCTCCGGCTTCTATGAAACTGGGACGGTTTCCTTTCCTGCAGTTCGCGTAGAGCGTAAATTGTGAGATCATCAGCAGCTGTCCCTTCACATCGCTCAAAGACAAGTTTGTCTTGTCATTTTCATCCTTAAAAATTCTAAGGCCTAGCATCTTCTTTAAATACTTATCAGCAGTCTGTCGGTCGTCATTTTGTCCGACACCGATCAGCACCACAAAGCCTTTTTCAATTTTCCCCACTACTTTTTCATTTACTGTCACGCTCGCGTGATTTACTCTCTGTATCACCATTCTCATGATTTTCTTCTTTCTCCTCCGCTCTCTTTTTATGACTGTGATGTTTTTTCCTCAAATTTAAATTCTCCATCTTCTGAGGCTGCAAAGTCTTAGGATCTAGACAGTCAATATTATAATAATCCACTGCATCCGTCGGCAGTTTTCTCTTTTTCAGAGACCTTCGAATAATTTTCCAGGTCATCGCGTACAACACCGCACAAACCGGCACTCCTACAAACATGCCAAAAATTCCGAACAGTCCGCCTCCCATTAAAATTGCCAGGATCACCATGAAACTGGACAGTCCTGTGGACTCTCCTAGAATTTTCGGTCCTAAAATGTTTCCGTCAAACTGCTGAAGCGCGAAAACAAAAATCACAAAATAGATACACTGTATTGGGTCCACCAATAAAATCAGGATGGCACTGGGAATCGCTCCCAGATAGGGACCGAAAAATGGAATTACATTTGTCACACCTACGACGACGCTGATCAATGTGGCGTAAGGAGTTCCGATCAGATTGGTCCCTATATAGCAGAGAATCCCAATAATCAGAGAGTCCAGAAGTTTACCATTGATAAAGCCGCCGAAAGTTTTGTGGGTGAATCTCATGCTGCGAATCACCACATTTGCCCTTTCCGGGGATAAAAAAGAGTAGAGCCACATCTTGCTCTTGGCTACAAACCCTTCTTTGTCGGCCAAAATATAAACCGATACGATCGCTCCGATCAATAAATTTTTCAGCACATTGAGCATGTCAAAAACGCCCTCTGAGAAATTCTGCAACGTCTCTTGCAGTTTAGGCAGAATATTACCAGTGAGATAGGCCTCAATCTTCACAGAATACTGGCTGAGAAATTCTTGAAAAAAAGAATGGAGCTGAGAATTCCCTTCTAAAACATCATTAATCCATTTCTGTGCGCTTAAAATATAACTTGGAAAATTATAGATAATATTCACAATGCTTCGTATTAGCTCAGGCAACAGCATCATCAGCAGTGAATAGATAATACAGCACATAAATACGAGAGAAAGCAAAATACTCACATAGCGCACCACGCTCTTTATGCGTTTGGAGAGATGAAAATGCCTGTGCTCTAGGAATCGAAAGAATACCTTTCTCTCCAGAAAATTGGTGATTGGACAAATCAGATAAGCAATCGCGGCTCCATAGAGGATTGGCATAAGTATATGAAGAAAAATACTGATACCGCGAATTAAAACGCCCATCTGGAAAATTCCGAAATAAAAAAGCATACTGGCTGCCACTACGACAAACCCAGTTACACCCCAATACAAGTATTTGTTATCCCAACGGAATTTCATAACCAACCTCCACTTTTAGAAATAGCTGGTAAAATTATAACATGAATTTTAATATTTGTCACAGATTTTTAAATTTTTTCCTATCTTTTTTAACATAAATTCGATATAATAAACTCGTTATCGTATCGAGCGATACTGGGATAAAAAAACTAATTTTGAGGGTTTTCCCAGTTCCGCAAAAAACTATGGAGGATAAATACAAGATATGAAATATCAACAGTTGTTGAGCATCACTAGAAAAGCAGTCGATGAATTTCACCTGATAGAAAAAGGAGACAAAATCGCTGTGGGAATCTCCGGCGGAAAAGACAGTCTGACACTCTTATATGCATTGGCAGGGTTGAGACGTTTTTATCCAAATCCTTTTGAGCTAGAAGCAATCACAGTGGACATGGGATTTGGAGATTTCCACACGGATAAAATACAGCAGCTTTGTGACAAATTGGAAGTTCCCTACACTGTTGTTCCTACAGAGATTTCTAAAATCATCTTTCAGGACAGAAAAGAAAGCAACCCCTGTTCTCTCTGTGCCAAGATGAGAAAAGGGGCGCTTAATGAGGTTGCAAAAAAATTAAATTGTAATAAAATCGCCTATGCCCACCACAAGGATGATGTGGTAGAAACCATGCTGCTCTCGTTAATTTTTGAAGGGCGCTTCCACACGTTCTCCCCGATGACTTATTGGGACCGCATGGATCTCACACTCATCCGTCCTCTCTTGTATGTCGATGAGGCGGATATCATCGGTTTCAAAAACAAATACGATCTTCCTGTGGAGAAGAGCGCCTGTCCCGCTGACGGCAATACCAAACGCGAATACGCGAAAGATCTTCTGCGCACGTTAAATCTGGAAAATCCAGGCGTCAAGCAAAGAATGTTCACCGCCATTTTGAATGCAGACTTGAAAGGCTGGCCTACAAGGTACTCTCGAAAATCTTGATCGCCTCCACAATGGCCTTGACGGAACCGTCGATTCCAAATTTTCCACTGTCCACACAGAGATGATAGCTGGACGCCTCTCCCCATTTCTTATTCGTATAATAATTATAGTAGCTAGAACGACTCTTATCTGTCTTTAAGATCACATCTTTTGAAGCACTTGCCTTCTTGTCGTATTTCTCTGAGATTCTCTTGATCCTTTGATCTAAATCACAGTGAATAAAGACACTGAAGGCATTCTTCATGTCTGCGAGCGCATAATCTGCACACCTGCCTACCATAACACAGGGGCCTTCCGCAGCCAGCTTCTTGATGGCGTCAAACTGCGCTAAAAAAACTTTGTGGTTCATGGGCATGTCTGTAAAGGCCGCGGAGGAATATCCAAAAGAATAGGTATCCATCACTAGAGAGTACAGAAAACTGTTGGTGGGCTTTTCATCATGATTTTCAAACAATTCCTTACAGATTCCGCTGTCATTGGCTGCATGTTCCAACAATTCCTTGTCATAACATTTTATCCCAAAAATCCGTGCAACCTCCTGACCAATCTGTCTTCCGCCGCTTCCGTACTGTCTTCCAATCGTAATAATCGCATTTGTTTTCATATCGGTCACTCCCTTCACCAAAACCCTTGCTGTCCTGATAGCAAAAGGACTTTCACGCATTAACGCGACAAGGCCATTCCTATTGTATAAAAACATTATACAATACTTTTTGTTGGATTTCCATTTATTTTCTTAATTTTTCCAACATTTTTTGAAAATACTCTGGCAAAGGTGCCTCAAATTCGACATATTTTTCATAATATGGATGTGTAAATCCTAAAACCATGGCGTGCAGAGTCTGTCCCTGAAGTTCATAAGGGTTCTTAGAAGAACCATAAACAGTGTCTCCTAGCAGAGGATGTCCAATACTGCTCAGATGCACCCGTATCTGATGCGTTCGCCCGGTCTCTAGCCGACACTCTATATAAGTAGCCTTCCCAAAACGTTCCAGCACTCTGTAATGGGTCACTGCATCTTTTCCATTCTTAAAGTTGATCGACATCTTTTTTCGGTCCACAGGATGCCGCCCGATGGGGCCTTCCACAGTTCCCTCGTCAGCGGACAGATTGCCGGTTACAATTGCCCGATACCTGCGGGTAATTGTGTGCTCAGCAAGCTGAACCGCAAGATTTCGGTGCGTTTGATCGTCTTTACAGACTACCAGAGCTCCGGTGGTATCCTTGTCAATTCGATGAACAATGCCGGGACGAAGCACCCCATTAATTCCTGACAGTTGTCCTTTACAGTGAAACAGGACGCCGTTCACCAGCGTCCCACTGTAATGTCCTGGACAGGGATGTACGACCATCCCCTTGGGTTTGTTGATGACCAGCAGATAGGGGTCTTCATAGAGAATATCCAGCGAAAGATCTTCCGGCTCTATATCCGGCTCCCTGCTTTTGGGCATCTGAAAGTAAATCTCATCCCCGCATTGCAGGCGGTCGCTCGCCTTCGCGACCTTCCCATCGATAAATACTCCCCCGTCTTTCAAAAGTTTCTGAAAATAGGAACGAGAGATCTCCGGCATCACCCGTGCTAAATATTTGTCGATTCTTTGATTCTCATCCTGCTCTTCGGCTTTCAGCCATACATTCTCTGAGTCACTCATCTACTTCGTCTCCATTTTAGAAAAGAATAGTCTTCCTCTTTGTACACCACAAGTACGTTGAACAGCATCAAAATGCCTCCGATGACCACGCAGCAGTCCGCCACGTTGAAGATAGGAAAATGAATGAGGGAGAAATAGATAAAGTCCACGACATACTTGTGTAAAATTCTGTCCACGAGGTTTCCCAGAGCACCGGCTGCAAGCAAAACTGCCATCAGGCGAAACAGCCAATATTTTTTCTCTAATGGCAGTCGGTAGTAAAAATAGGCTGCTATCACCAGAAACACACAGCACAGCAGAATAAACAGCCACTGTTGGTTCTGCAAAATCCCAAATGCCGCTCCTCTGTTCTCCAAGTATTGAAATTCCAGCACTCCTGGAATAAGCTCCACACTTTCCTTTCCCTTCAAGTTCCTCACCGCCAGCAGTTTTGTTCCCTGATCCGCCAGAAAAAAGAGAAGAAATCCTAAAATTCCTTTGATTATCGCTGTCTTTTTTGTCATTTTTTGCTCCTACTTATAGATATCTTTTCACTGAAACACGGTATCTCCCCTTCTTTGTCTGAGTCAGGATTTGCTCATAGATGAATCGTCCTTTCTGTCGGACAGAAATCAGGTCCTTCTCTCTTGGGGTATAGCCATTAGATGTGATCTGCCGTCCATTGACAAATACCTTTCCTCCTTCAATGAACGGAGTGATTCTGCTTCTGGACTCGCCGAAAGCCAGTGCAATTAGGACATCCAGACGAATAGAGGGAACGGTTCCTTGGATCTCCCGGAATTTGGGTTGTGGAAGCTCCTCCATCTCCATAACCTGAACCGTCAGGACCGCCGTATGTCTCACCCGTGTCAAGTTGTCTTGAATAAAGCCTGCCATCGTCTCCTTACAGAAACAGTACGCTCCAGTTTCATCAATCAGCAGATCTCCGAGCATGGAACGTTCCAGTCCCAAATTCAGCAGAGCTCCTAAGTAGTCTCTGTGGGACAGCTTTTCTGAGAACTTTAGAGAAAGAGGCTGTATTTTAAGGCAGACTATGGGATAGCTCAGTATCTCCTCCATAAGGTAAGAAAGAGCATCAGGGAGAAATGCTGCCATCTGACGCTCTGCCAAATCATAGCCGCCGAAGGTACAAACCGTCACTGGAAGGCTCCCCGAAATCAAGCTATGAATCTTATGTAGTTCATCCAGATTCAGAAAATCCGTATACAACACAATATCTCTGTTGTAGGCACGGCTTGCCAAATCTTTCATTCGTTTTTCAAATAACAAATCTTTATCCATGTATCAATATCCTGTCCTCATGGATGGTACCGCTCCGTTTAAAATATTCTGGAAATCTCCCGTGATGTCCACGTTATACGGAGTCAGAATAAAAATATAGCTGGACACTTTCTGCAGGCTGCCGCCCAGAGAATAACAAGCACCGGAAGTAAAATCAATAATCCTCTGTGCCAGTTCCACGTCCATTCCTTCCAGATTCAACACAACCGTAGAATTGTCAACCAATGTGTCCGCGATTTCCCTGGTATCTTCCATGGAAGCAGGTTTGATTACACAGACTTCCATTGTCTGATTATGGCTGGCTTTCTTGGAGTTGCGCATTGGAGTAATTTTAGACGGTGCCGGTCTGGAAGCCTGCCTTGTGGGCCTCTCTACAACTTTAGAAGCTGCCGCTGTCTTAGATGCTCTTTTTGAGGCTCTCTCCACTGGCTCGTCATCAAAATCATCCATGTCCTCATCGAACTCAAGGTCTTTCTTCTTAGAAAATTTATCAAAGAACTTTTTTCGCGGTTTTTCTTCTATCTCATCAAAATCGTCGTCCAGAATATCGTCATCTAAAAAATCATCGTCCTCAAAGTCATCGTTTAATTTAATGGCATCTAAAAACTTATCAAAAACACCCATTTTTAATCTCCATTTCCTAGTCTTATCGTGAATAATCACGTGCGCCGAAAATACCGGTTCCTACACGTACCATGGTTGCCCCTTCTTCAATCGCTACTTCATAATCATTGGTCATTCCCATACTCAGCACACTCATAGTAACATTATTAATGTTTTTGGCCGTAATGTCAACACTTAATTTTTTCAAACTTCGAAAGATTTCGCGGTTTTCCTCAGGATTTTCTACAAAAGGAGCTACCGTCATCAGTCCCTGAACCCTCACATTCGGAAGTTTTGAGACTGCCTCTATCAATGAGACCACTTCTTCCAATGACAATCCGAATTTACTGTCCTCCTCAGCCACATTGACCTCGATCAAAACTGGGACCACCACATTTTTTTTCTGGGCCTCTTTGTCAATGGTCTCTGCCAGCCGCAGAGAATCCACAGAGTGTATCATCTTAACCTTGTCCACAATATATTTTACTTTATTTCTCTGAAGATGTCCGATCATGTGCCAGTGGATATCCTGGGGAAGCTGATCGTACTTCGCCGTGATCTCCTGGACCTTATTTTCCCCAAACTCCCTAGCTCCCGCATCATAAGCCTCCTGAAGCATCTCCACAGGCTTTGTCTTGCTTACTGCAATTAAAGTCACCTCTTTGGGATTTCTGCCACTTCTTATACAGGCACCTTCAATTTTTTTCTCTACATCTCTCAGATTTTCTGACAGCATGGTATCTTCCTCCTTAATAGACAATATCTGATTCTTTGACACTGTCCGCTTTCTCCGCGATATGGTCATATCTGGAAAGCCCATAAGTAGTGTCTTTGCGGACAATCGCGTACTCTTCATTTTGGTCAATTAGCTCAATTCGACGGAAAACGGCGTATCCTTGATTGATACAGTAGACTCCTTCTAATGCGCCCGTATCTCCCACCACATAACGATCGGAACTATCTGGTTTTAGGATTGCATCTCCTTCTCTGAGAACATTCTCTGAATTGTTGTCACCGTTCTCATCTCCCATCTCAAAATAATAGTAATCGTCTGTGGAAGCGTAGATTGTCGGACTCACAAACTTTGTGGAACTCTCCCCGTCTTTACTGGTTGTAACAAGATCAAATCCTTGATAAGCTCCGCTCTCATCCACCTGCGCAAAATCCTTGGGTACAATATAGAAGTCCTTCGTCGTAATGGCAGAAAGCGGAACCTTCAACCCCGTCTGCGTATTTGTAACCAGCTCAATATCCAAAAAACGGTCTGACGCATAACGGATTAATCCTTTGTTGAAATCTATCTTTCCATATTTCTCCCCATCAATTTTTTCAATGGAAAAACTCCCCATCTGTGTCATACCATCTTTTTTGAACTTTACACGGATAGTGTCGGTATCCGTCAGCTGGGCCGCCTGTTTATCGCTGAGAGGAATCAACAAACTCCAGCGTTCGTCTGTAACCAAAGTGTAGACAGGATCACCAGTCTTCACTTTTTGGGAAGTTTTTAAGTCTTCCTTTTCATATGAATTCTGATCAAAATCTTCTGCTTTCAATTTTTCCAATGTTTTTTTCTCGTAGCCATCCATAGAGTATAGCACAATTCCATCGGTTGTGGTTTTGGACAAAATCTGCCCAGCCGTATTTACAACGGCGGCCGTACCGTCATCGGAATCTGCGGTACTCTGGTCATTTACTCCTGCATAATTTAAAATTTCACCGGCCAGCTCATATTTGAAGCTATAAGTAGAGTTAAAATTCGCAGGGTCAAATCCATAGGAAAAGTTGCTCATCTGACTGCGTATTTTAGACAAATCTTCCTGATCTAAAGTTTCTGAACCATTCAGGGCCTGATCAGAGCTCAAACCGAAAACCACCCCATTGGCATTGATTTTATTTCCCTCCCGGGCGTAATAAGTGACATACCCATCCGCATCGGCTTTCACCACCTCTTCCTCCCGTATTGCCAATCCTGTGTACATCTCATTACTGGCAAGAGGACCCGAGGTAACTTGATAAGACTCAAAATGCGAGCTGGTCATGTATCGTATTCCAAGGATCAGCAAATACAAAAACAAAATGCCAAACATTACTGTACCGATGTTCAGTGTAAACAGCTTCTTCAGATCTTTGAGTGATATTTTTACTTTCGGTAAAGATTTCTTTGGTTTTGGCAATAAGCAACTTCCTTTCTCATCTGATAAATCATACAGCGCTATTGTATCATTTTCCCACTCAGATTACAAGTCACCATCTTCTCCTTTACAGCGGCAGCTATCGAGAGATCAAAACGATAGCATGGAATCAATGTCGCCTGCACCGCGTGGTAAAGATCCGGCTTTCCAGGCCAGACAGTTTTCACAACCTGATTGTCTTTGTTCAACTGGTGAAACCAAGAGCCCTTTTCATGATCCAACACAAAAGTATCCAGATACTGCATAAAACTTTCGTAATCTCTAGAATACTCTGCTTTTCCCGTAGCCTGGTACAGAACTGCAGAAGTGTTAATCGCCTCAGCCAACGTCCAGTGCATCCGGTCATGGACAATCGGTCGCCCGTCCCAGTCTGTCGTGTAGACAAGTCCAGGGGCCCCGTCACAGTTCCAGGCGTCTGATATAGCCCTGTGGTACAGTAGCTGCGAGGCCTCCATATAGGAAGCTCTATTCTTCTTCGCCAGAGCTGAAGATGCCCACTGTATAATAAGTCTGGCCCACTCTATCCCATGCCCGGGCGTTGCCCCGTACGGTTTAAAGGGATCCTCAGGACAACTTTCGTTATATTGAAGCTGTGGTGTCCATGACTTTGTAAAATGCTCTGGGATTCTCCATTGGTTGCCACTGGCCCACCCAATTACGTGATCGATGATGCGTCCCGCCCTCTCTGTGTACTCTCTTTTTCCTGTGGCATCCGTTGCGGCCAAAAACGCCTCCACTGTGTGCATATTCGCATTCAGCCCACGATATTCCTCTAAGATTGTAAATTCCGTATTCCAGGTATCACAAGACAGCCCCTTTTCTTCATCCCAAAATCTAAGGTCATACAAGTCTAATGCCATCTGCAAAAGTTCCTCAGCTCCATTTTTTTGAGCCAGAAGCCCAGAGGAAGCCGCCAAAATGACAAAAGCATGGGCATAACATTGTTTTTGAGGCAGAGGAACTCCCTGGGAGGTGAGCCCGGTATACCAGCCGCCATTTTTGTCATCATGAAGTTCTCTGAGAAGCCCTTGGATTGCTGCATCTGCCAGCCCCTCTCTTTGCCTATTCCCCAACAGTTCATCCAAACAATATACGTGTGCCATACGGCTGGTTATCCAAGTCTCTCGCGGTCTGTCCTTCCAAGGCGTACCATCGTCTCCCAGATAATAGGCACTACCCTGGGGAGAAGCATACTTCTCTCCGAATCGAAATAGTCCCTCACGAATTCTTTTCAGAAAATCTTTGTTCTCTTCCGTTCCAAGTTGATATTTCCTATTCATCTTTTCCCTCCAAATTTGTAACAACAATTAGTGTAACAAGGTCTTTCCTATTACATAAGAAAAAGAGAAACCCTAGATTCTTCCAGTGGTTTCTCTCACTTTTGCTTCTGATAAACTTCTCTATGGAAATGTTTATGTAGATTTATTCTCACTGTGTCCATACAAAGTGATACACTTACATCGGTATCAAAGATTCCCTTTGCTACACTGCCTAGAGTGCCACGCTCACATTCTCAGTATAGGACTGTGGAAGCTCTTCTTTGTCCAGGGAAACACTGATTACAAACTTAACGGAAAATTGTTTGCCGATCTCATCTAGCTGTTCCAACGTGGATGCGATATCCAATCCTTCTAATCTGGCGATCTTCAGAAAACTGTCCAAATAGATCTGCTCTAGATCGTGATCCTGGGAAAGAATTCCGCAAATAAATCCAACAAATTCATCACTGTTCTTCACAGGGTAGCTGGTCACATCGATGAGACGTACCTTATTGTTCAGCTCATACATGTGCTTCGTGCTTTTGTCTAGATAGACAATATTTCCGCTTACTTCTTTCACCGCACTATTCACTTTGTCTAACAATACTTTTGTCTTACCTTTGCCTTTTTTTCCTACAATTAGTTCAACCATGCTGTTTTCCTCCTTAGACACGTATAATATGAATTTTTACTAAAAACCATATTTAATATGTTTCAATTATAGTGTATTTCAACAAAGAATTCAATCCTTATTTAAAAAAAGAGTAACAAATTTTCCCCTTTCTCATCCATTTATCTGGGAAAGCAAGGTATTCATCTGCTGATACAAAATTTCTTTGGTGGAGGCATTCATGACAATACAAACATATGGCTGTCCATACGCGTTTTGCACAAGCAAAGCCAGACAGTTTCCAGCATCAGAAGTAGTCCCAGTCTTTCCGCCAAGGACAGTCACATCCTTAGGAGGCGTCGTCTCACCGGTCAGATAGTGATCGGTGGATTCCAAGGTGATGCTCGCCTCGCTGCCGTCTGCATGTTCAAAATTCGCCGTATAGGAGGACAACTGGGCAATCTCCAGATACTCACTGTAGTTCATAGCTTCATTAAGCATCAGATAGATATCATAGACTGTGGTATAATGATTCTCCGTGTGCAGCCCATGGGGATTCTCGAAATGTGTTCCTGTCATTCCCAGTTTTGCCGCGTAATCGTTCATCATAGCCACAAACTTCTCCTGACTGCCACCCACATAACGGGCAATCGCGCTGGCCGCATCATTTCCCGAATATACCAAAAGGCAGCGTACCAACTGGTCCAATGTCACCTGATCTCCCACCATGAAGCCACAGACTTGGGAGCCAGACTCTAAGTCTAGATCTTCCTGCTGAATCGTCACAGTGCTGTCTAATTTACCGCTTTGAAATGCCAACATGGCTGTCATCAGCTTCGTGATGCTGGCAGGATAAACTTTTTCATACAGATCTTTGCTGTAGAGCACCTCACCGCTGGAAAGATCAAACAGCGCACCCTCCTGTCCCTCCCCTAAGTTTGCCGCATCCATGGGAGTGTCACCTTTCTCTGACACACACAGCTTTGATGCAAAGGCTTCTGCTCTCTTCCCCAAATTCGAGGAAACTGCTGAAAATTCACGGGCAGAATCATAACGGACTGGCAGGCTCTTTAAGGTGTCTCCACGGAATTTATACACCAAAAAGACCACCCCTGCTCCTATCAGAAACAGAAGAAGCAGCATCCATATCGTATTCTGAAGCCTTCGTTTTCTCAATTTCTGAATTCGTCTCTGACGTCTGGCTTCCTCCCTGATGTCAGCGGAAGCTCCGGCTGCTGACGACTTTTGGGGAACTGAGGACTTTGCCCTCTCTTTTCTGTCTCTCATCTATAAATATTCCTCTTTCTTGGAAATTTTCTGTAAATCACGGTATTCACTGCTTTGCAGACCTACGTTCAGCACAATGCCCATTCCCAGATAAAGGCTGACCATGGAAGTCAGACCGTAACTGACAAAAGGAAGGGGAGTTCCTGTGTTTGGCATCAGTCCTGTCGCCACGCAGATATTGATAAAGCTCTGCAAAGCGATAATCGTACTGACCCCGCAGCAGATGATCTTTCCGGAGAGGTCCTTCGACCTCAGACTCATCCTCAGACACTCCCAGCAGATAAACAAAAGAAGCAGAATAATCAGCACACAGCCCAAAAAGCCCAACTCCTCTCCTGCCACTGCAAAGATAAAGTCTGTCTGAATCTGTGACACAAAATTCCCTTTATTCGCTGAGGAGACACTGTTGTTGTTCAGTCCCTTTCCGGTCAGCTCCCCGGAGCCTATTGCGATGATGGAGTTTCTCTGCTGTTCTATGTCATCCGAATACTCCTCGTTCTCCGGATACAGCCAGGACATAATACGATCTCTCTGGTAATCCTTGATTAATTTTTGATCCGGCTGAACCACAATGGACAGGAAGATAATCAACAGCGGTACCGCAATCAAGACCGCGCCTCCGATGACCTTGTAGCTGAGTCCTGCCATATAAATCAACACACAAAAGAGGACGATCACCGTGATGGTGTTTTTCAAGTCCGGCTGAATACAGATCAAGACCAAAGGGACCAAAAGCAAGAGCGCAGCTTTCGCGATCGTGCGGACCGTGTTCAGATCTTCCTCATGGTCCATAAAAAATTTTGCAAAAAACAAAATCAGTATGATCTTTGACAGCTCCGTGGGCTGAAACTGAATGAAACCTAAATTCAACCACCGCGTCGCTCCACCTGCTGTGGAACCAAAGATCCGCACTCCCAACAGCATCACTATATTGAAAATATACATGATCCAGTAGAAGTTCAAAATCCAGCTAAAATCCATCAGAGAGACGATCACCATGGCGATCAGCCCCAAAATAACGCCCATTAACTGTTTACTGCGCAAGGATTCCATCGCGCTCCCCACTAACAGAACGCCAATGGTACTGATGGACAGCAGCAGAATAACCAGTCTGAAATTGTAAAATCGCAGCTTATACTGTTTTATCATAAAGTATCACCTAGAATTATTCTTTATCTGAAGGGGGATGCAGATTCGCAGGGTTGGCGGCTGATCTTTGATCTCGAAAGTCACGCCAGTGTCTTTGACTGGAAAATAGCGGGCCGCTGTCTTCTGAAAATCATTCTGCATCATGATAATTGTCTGTGTGGAGCAGTTCATCCGTTCCGAAACCAAAAGCAGTTTCATTCTATCTTTTGCAATCTTACTGGATTTTCTTTTTTCTGTCAGGAACGACCACATACCTGCCCCTCCTTACTTCTTGCGAAATCTGGAAAACAGTCCCTTTTTCGCCTGAATCGACGGAAATGGAATCTCCTCCCCCAGCAATCTTTTGCAGATATTTTTGTATTCTTGCTCTGCCAAAGAACGTTTACCAGATAGGGGATCTCCCTGATTGGTGGAAATGACGATCTGTTCGTCGTCAGGAACTGTTCCGATGAGATTGACCGCCAGAATATCCACCACATCGTCCACGGACATCATATCTCCTCTGCGTATCATGTCCGGTCTGAGGCGGTTAATAATCAAGTGAATATTTCTCAGTTCACTCGCCTCCAACAAACCGATAATCCGATCGGCGTCTCTGATAGCAGAGACTTCTGGCGTCGTCACAACCAGAGCGTGGTCCGCACCGGCTATTGCATTTTTAAAGCCTTGTTCAATACCCGCGGGACAGTCCAGCAGCACATAGTCAAATTCCTCTCTCAAAGCATCGGTGAGTTTTATCATCTGTTCCGGCGAGACTGCGGATTTGTCCTTCGTCTGCGCGGAAGGCAGCAAAAATAGGTTTGGATTTCTCTTATCTTTAATCAATGCCTGCTTCATGCGGCAATTTCCGTTGACTACATCTACCAGATTATAGACAATTCTATTTTCCAGACCCATGACCACGTCCAGATTGCGCAATCCGATATCTGTGTCCACCACCACTACTTTTTTGTCCAGCATGGCAAGGCCCATACCGATGTTGGCGACTGTGGTAGTCTTTCCGACGCCGCCCTTTCCTGAGGTAATTACAATTACTTCGCTCATATCTGTTCCTCCCAATGATAATACGTACATCCCCTGCCTGCGGGTCTTATCTCTTTGTGCTTTAGTCTGTAGAAGAATTACTGGTGTCAGAAGACGCAAATCCAGTGATGATATTTTTTTCATCTGTCAGTTCAAAGATATATTTAAATATATCATTGGCAGCTAGACAAGCATTACCGGAAGAATATCCATGGGGGATACGGATTGCCAAAGCCACCTCAGGGTCGTCCGCCGGAGCATAACCGATAAACAGCCCATGGTTCGGCCGTGTCGGCGACTCCTCGGCTGTCCCCGTCTTGCCCGAGACTTCCATTCCCAGATTGCTAAATTCCCCATGGGTCTGAACCACACGACGCATTCCATTGTGAATATAATCCCAGAGCTTGCTGGGTAAATCCACCTCGCTTTGAATTCCCGGCGTGTAGTCTTTAATCAGCTTTCCCTTTGAATCCGTCGTCTTGTCCAAAAGGGAGAGTTGGAAGCTCGTCCCCTCATTGGCAAGAGTAGTCACATATCTGGCCAACTGGCTGGTGGTGTACAGATGAGTTCCCTGGCCGATGTAAGAAGGAACCGCAAACTCATCAGATACCTGGGGCTCCGACTCTGTGATCTCAATGCCAGTCTTTTTATCCAAATCCATCAGACTGGCGTAGGTCTGAAGAGTCTCAAGACTGGAAGTCTCAGAGAAATCTCCTTCAGAGTTCTCCCCCGCCATAAAGCCAATGGTCGTAAAAAACACGTTACAGGACTGTTCGATGGCTGAGGTCAAATCCAGACCGCCATGTCCACTCTTCTGCCAACAATTAATGGGCGGCTGCACCAAGTCAAAAGAACCGGTACAATTGATTACGGAATAGTCATCGATCAAATCCTCCTCTATTCCGGCAATCGCGGATACCAATTTAAAGGTAGAACCTGGCGCTGTCCTCTGCTGCGTCGCCTTGTTAAAGATCGGAGAAGTCAAATCGGTATTTAACTTCGCAAAGTATTCCTGGTCCATATGATTTGCCAAACGGTTGTTGTCATATCCCGGATATGTCACACAGGCCAATACCTCTCCTGTGTCCACATCTGTCACCACACAAGACGCAGAGCAAGGGTCCAAAGCCAACTGTCCCGGTGTGATCTCCAGACTGCTAATCTTCGAAATCATAAAGTCGTAAGCGGAGGTCGCGCCAGACACCAAAGACTGATACATCTCGTCTCCTTCTTTGGGGAGGACTCCCTGGTCATAGAGAACTGTACACAGTTCTGTGCCTGAGATCGTGTCTTCCTGCAGCATATATTTATACAACAGCTTTCCAAACTCCGTGTCCGTCTTCAGATATTCCGTGATGTATTCGGCCAAGGATAGGTATACTTCCTTAGAGTCCAGATAATCACCCTCTGGGGAAATCTTAGAGATGTCAATCCAGTTCTGTCCTGCCGCATAAGTTAGATAGTCTTGTAGGCTGATGCTGTGCTCCTGTTCCCAGGCCAAATACGTCTCGTCGTTGCGGTCAATGGAATTACTCAGAAGAATTCCCAGCTTTTCTGTCAACAGAGTATCCGCGATATAGGAGACATATTCCTGCATTTGTTCGTCCAAGTCTTTATATGCTTTCGGAGAATCACCGGTAAGCTCCTGAGTTATTTTATCAAATATTTCCTGCTGCTTTTGTTGAAATTTGGCATATAAATTTTTTTCTGTCTCAGAGGCATCTTCCTCCTTAAAATGTTCAATGTCAATGACACTGTTTGCCACAAGCGCATTGTAAACATTATAGATGGGAATGCGAATCTGGCTGGCATCTGAGACAGCGTTTACGTCAAAAGTCTTCCCTGGGTCTATCTTAGACAGTAAAATACCTGCCACCCTCTGTTCCAAAATGTGATAGATATTCTCCTGCCAATCCTTATCAATGGTCAGATACACGTCATTTCCAGCCTTAGGCTCCACTCGGCTATCCTCGTCGATCTGAAGGACCTTTCCCAAGTTATCCACGTAGACAGTCTCCTGCCCGTCTGTGCCTTGCAGCTGTGTCTCCATATACTGCTCCATTCCAGTTTTTCCAATCACAGAGTCAGCCGCGTAGGAGTCATCCTCCTCCCTCAGCTTTTCCAGCTCCTCGCTGGAAGCCTTTCCGGTATAGCCGACAATGGAAGAATAGTAAAGTCCGTTGTCATACGTGCGGATGGAATCCTCCACCACATCCACACCCTGAAGCTCATCTTGATTCTCCATAATGGAAGCGATAGATTCGTTGCTCACCTGTGTGGCGACCGTCACCGGCATATATTTCTGAAAGCTGTTGGTGGACAGCGCATACCTCATCTTCGTCATGTCCATCAGTTCTTCCTGGGTAAAGCGCTCTGGCAGTCCATATTCTTTCAGCTCTTTTTCTGTGTAAGCGTCTTCCCCGGTCAGCACCAGAGAAAACCGCTCCTCTCCCGTGAGATAGTCCATAATCTCTTCCGCCGTGGAGGAAGCCTCTTTCTCAGTCATATCATCAACCAGGGCTTTTCCATAGATATCCGCGCGAAAGCGGTCCAGAGTAACACCTTCGTCCACATCGAAGACATAATCGCCGTTTTCATCCAATATAATATGAAAGGTCACATCCACGGAGTCTCCGTTTTCTTTGAAAATCTGCAAAACTTTGTAGATTGTCCCGTTTAAGGTCAAATTTTTCACACGGTCACTGTCATAGGTTCCGTTGTCCTCCAAAGTGATGGAATAAGCCAGTTCATTGGAAGCCAGAACCTCACCGTTTCTATCGTAAATATTGCCTCTAGTACTTTTCAGAGTTCTAGTCTTCGTAGATCTGAGCTTAAAATCATTTACATAATCTTCACCTTCTATAATCTGAAGATCAAAAAGTTTGTGTACGAGTACACAAGCCATAATCAAAAACACAATGCCGAGCACCGTAGTCCTCGGAATTGACAATTTTTTTAATTTTTTTCTTATTTTATTAACCAAAATGAATCACTGTCCTTCGTTGTGCGCATTCCCATGAAGCGGTAGTTGATCGTATAGAGGAGCTTGTACACCAAAAGTGTCAAGAGCACGGTATATAAAAGCTCCGGTATCATAATCTTTAGAAAATAAGTCCCAAAGCCCAATCGTCCTCTCAACAGAAACTGCAGGCCGTAGACTGCAAAATTATAGAGCAGGTCTCCGATTCCCACAAAGCACATGGGTACCTTCATATCATCGTCGTAGTAGATCTTACATCCAAATCCAGAAAAATAGCCCAGATACATATAGATTAACGCATATAGCCCAAACACCGGTCCATAAAACAAATCTACCAGGATTCCACAGAAAAATCCTGTAAACATTCCCGTTTTCTTTCCCCGGAGTAGTCCCATGGACACACACAGAATCACCAGAAGATTCGCAGAGATGGAGCCGATGGCAAAAGTCTGAAGTACGGTACACTGTAAGAGAAAAGAGAGCAAAATTAAGGCTGCCAAAATCAGTTTATTCTTCATCCTGCGTCTCCTCCTGCCCCTCCTTCAAAGTCGTAATCACCAGAACGTTCTCTAGATGTGCAAAGTCCACCGGGGACACAATGGTTCCTGTCTTCGTCAGGTTGTTAGAATCCATCTCCACATCCCCCACATACCCGATAAACAGTCCTTTTACAAATTTTTCACTGATGTTGGAGGTGACGATTCTCTCCCCTTCTTTGATCTTGTCCTCCTCGTCATAGAGCTGAGAAAAGCGAAGTTTTCCCTCATCAATCAATTCTAGATCTCCTTGCACTACACAGGTGTCAGAGGTACTGACTGTCTGTCCGCTCACATTGCTGCTGTCATCGATAATCGACCGGACCGATGCCCAGTGAGCGCCAACCTCAGTCACGATTCCCACCAGTCCCCGGTCAGCGATCACATTCATATCCTTTTGAATTCCGTCTTTGCTTCCCTTATTGATGACAAAAACATTGTACCAATTTCCAGGGTCCTTAGAAATCACCTGAGCCGCAATCTTAGGATAGTCTGCGTACTCCTGGTCCAACTCATACAGTTCCCGCAAACTTTCTAAATCTGCCTGGTCCAAAATCAGCGCATTGTTCTGTTCTGTCAGATCTGCAATCTGCTGCTGCAGTTTTTCATTTTCATCAATCAAATCCTGTTTCGACTGAAAACTCTTCTTGACCTTGGTCAGTCCCTTGCCGATCTCATTGATACTGTTCTCAAAAGGAACCACGACCATTCCGGCAAAATCCCGCAGAGGAGCCGTAGTGATTCCCGACGCAAAGACAGCCACAATCAGACTGACACAGAGAAATGTCATAATCACAAGCGTATGCTTACTTTTTATTTTTATATGAATTTTAAATTTTTTCTTCATCACAGAATCCTTACTCCACTGTTTCCGACTACAATTTTCTCTGTCTAATCGGCGACGCCCACTGCTGCAGTCCACTGTCCTGTATAATCTTCTCCAGTCCTTGAATCGTGCACTGCTCATAAAGCCCTGAGAGCTTAAAACTATAACCGGTATCATTTCCCAAATAACTCTCAATAAAAGGCAACCGTGTGCTTCCCCCGGTGAGATAAATCCCTTCCTGAGCAATTTGATAGGCAATCTGAGGCGGTGTCCGTTCCAAAAAAGTCTTGATTTCCTTTGCAATTTCATCGACACAGGAAGAGATACCCTCATTGACCACGACGGAAGAAACCGTCTCTTCCCTTGGCAGCCCTGAGACGCTGTCAATCCCAACGACCTTTCTGGCTTCCTTACTCTGAGTGTTCAGCCGTCCCACAGCTGTCTTCAGGCGATGGGCAGTCCTTCTTCCCAGATGTAGATTGTAATTCTTGCGAATCTCACTGATGATCCCCTCATCCATCTTCATACCACCCAGCTGCAAGCTCTTACTTATGATTACTTTGCCGCCTGCGATCACCGACAACTCCGTGCTCTGAGCCCCAATATTGACGATCATGCTCCCCTTGCTCTCTTGGGGGGAAATTCCCATAGCCAAGGCATCTGCAATCGGTGACTCCACCATCAGAACTTTGTTGTTTTGAAGCATACTTCCGTTCGCCACCGTAAAATAAGCTCTCTTCTCGATTGCTGTGGCGTCCACGGGAACGGTAAAATACATCACGGCGCCAAAGGGTGTGTATGGTTCAATCTTCTTTAAAAGACTGTACAAACCCACCTCCATGACGGAGATATTCGCAATTTTGCCATTTTGAATGGGACAGTTGACCTGAATATTTCTAGGTGTCTTCTCATACATTTCGTAGGCGTCATTGCCCACAGCGATGACCTGCCGTCCATTGCGTATCGCCACCATATTTTTTTGCATATATTTTTTGTTTTTTGAAAGCGAGTAAATCTTGACACTGCTGGTGCCAAGATCCACCCCGTACACTCTGCGAAGCATACCTCTTCCCCTTATTTTTATCTTTTCATTTTCCACCAAGATAAATACGTCTGATGCTCTTTCACTCTATCAGTCCCTCACTGCGCATACTGACATAACGCTGGTCCCCGATCACAATGTGATCGAGAAGCCGGATATCCAGTAACTCTCCCACCTGAAAAATCTTCTGGGTCGCTAAAATATCCTCCCTGCTGGGTGTGGGATCACCGCTGGGATGATTGTGGATCAATAGAATATTCACCGCCTTGTTTCTTAGCGCTTCCAAAAATAATTCCCTGGCAGAGATCAAGGATGCATTCACTGTCCCTGTTGTGATTACACGTTCTGCCAGATACTGATTCTTCGTGTTCAACATCACACAAAGCAGGTTTTCTTGCTCTTCATGGCGAAACCGTTCCATATAATATCTGGCTACCGTCTCCGGCCTGGTAAAGACGAGGCTCTCTTTCGCTTGCATAGCTGCAAGACGCACAGACAGCTCTCCGATACATTGAAGCTGAATTCCTTTGACTGCTCCAATCCCTGGAATCTCCATCAGCTCTTTCAAGGAGAGGTGATAGATTCCCAGTAGTCCCTCATAGGGCGGCTGAGCAAGCTTCAGCACCTGCGAAGCCATCTCTAAGCAATTTACACCAGAGGTGCCGCTGCGCAGAATCACCGCCAGTAGTTCCGAATCAGACAGCCCCTTAGGACCAAGCCTCTGGCATTTTTCATAGGGCCGTTCTTCTCTTGGTATTTCTTTCATCATATGCGCTCCTTCCTACTCTCTTCAGGTTTGCGTAGGAAAATCGCACATTACATTCTAGCACAAAAAGAGTGTGATGTACACACTCCCTCTTGGAATTTTAAGATATTTCACATTTTTGGAATCTGCGTGAAATCCCCTCCGCCACCTTCATTCCATCCATAGCAGCCGAGGTAATTCCGCCTGCGTAGCCGGCTCCTTCCCCGCAGGGATAGATTCCAGACACCTGACTCTCACAATTTTCCCCTCTCAGAATTCGCACAGGAGACGAGGTCCTGCTCTCCACCGCGCTCAGCAGGGCATCTTCTCTGGCAAATCCAGGAATTTTTTTGTCGAAGGCATAAATGCCCTCCTCAATGGAGTCCCCAATCTGTCTGGGAAGGATTTCCCGCACATTGGCCAAAGTCCAAGCGCCTTTCATCAAAGGCTTTACCTGGCCAAGACTACTGCCGGCCTGATTTTTACAGTAATCTTTCAAAGTCTGAACTGGAATCTTCCCTCCGCCTGCCTCATAGGCAGCCTTTTCCAGCTTTCTTTGGAAAGCTACTCCGCCTAAAGGTCCATCCTCTGGAAAGTCCTCTGGCTTCACCGTCACAATCAGAGCGCTGTTGGCATTGACTTGGTCTCTGGCCTGATAGCTCATCCCGTTGACAGCCAGATATCCCTGCTCCGATGAGGCGTTTACCACATAGCCTCCGGGACACATACAGAAGCTGTAGACTCCTCTCCCCGTCGAAGCTTGATGAGTCACCTTGTAGCTGGCGGCTCCTAGCTCCGCACTTTCTGCCTCCCCATACAGAGCCTGGTTTATCATTTTTTGAGGATGCTCTATGCGCAGGCCCACCGCAAAAGATTTCGGTTCCATGGGAAGACCGCAGCCATGGAGCATAGAAAACGTATCCCGCGCGCTGTGGCCAATCGCCAGCACGCAGACTTGGGCTTTAAGTTCTTCCTCTCCGTTCAGAATCAGGCTTTGCAGCGTGTTATCCTCCAGCTTCAGTCCAGTAAGCTTAGTACCGAACCGGAAGCTGCCGCCCATGGCTTCAATCTGCTTTCTCAAAGTCTCGACAATGGAAGCCAGGACATCCGTTCCCAGGTGCGGTTTTTGTTCGTAGAGAATTTCTTTTGGCGCTCCCGCTTTCACAAATCTTTTGAGTACTTCTTTATTCCTACCGAGAGGATCCTTCACCAACGTGTTCAGCTTTCCGTCGGAGAAAGTTCCCGCTCCTCCCTCGCCGAACTGTACATTAGACTCCGAATCTAAGATTCCCTCCTTCCAGAATCTCTCCACCGTCCGCCTGCGCTCCCGGACCTGCTCTCCCCGTTCCAAAATCAGCGGACGGTAACCAGCCCGTGCTAGATACCAGCCACAGAAAAGCCCAGCAGGACCACTTCCCACAATCACCGGCCTAGTAATGAGAGGCTCTTCTCCCGATTTTGGAAAATGATAACGGGTTTTATTGATTGACATAATGTTTTTATTGTGAACTTTTTTGAGTATCCTCTTTTCGTTGGAGATTGTCACGTCCAGAGTATACCGATAGACCTTTTCCTGAGGATTCCTGGCGTCCAGGGAGCGCCGCTCAATCTCATAAGTGAATGGTTCCGAGGAAATCCGAAGGAGTTTTCGAATTTTTCTCTCCAACGCCTCCCTGTCATGGGAGACTGGCAGGGATACCTGTGTCATTCGAATCATAGTATCTCATCCTTTCTCTCTCCCGGCGCTGCTGCCCGCAATCGCGCCGGTGCTCCATGCCCATTGCAAGTTGTAGCCACCGCAGGCACCGTCAATGTCCAAAATCTCGCCTGCAAAATACAGGCCCGGGCATAAGGAAGATTCCAGTGTTCTGGGCTGAACCTGCGTCACATCCACTCCTCCGGAGCAGACTTGGGCATTGGTCATCGAGTGCGCTGACTGAACTTGCAGTCTTAGCTCTTTTATACTTTGAGGGAAACCTGTCTTTAGAAGAATCGGTATCAGCTTGTCGGGAAACAAACCGCACAGCAGCTCCTTCTCATTTTTATAAGGACACTGTTCTCTTCTCATTTGCAGGAAGGCTCTCAGATTTCTCTCCTCAAATTCCGGTAAAAAGTCCAGCAGCAATTCTGCCTGCCTTCCATCGTCCAGGGCACGGACCGCATAGCCGCTTAACTGAAAAATCGGAATTCCGGAGACTCCATAGTTGGTCATCTGCACCTCGCCTCTCTCCTGCGCCTTCTTCTCCTTGTCAATCAAAAGAGTGACCTTCGCATCCACGCGGATCCCCGCCCAGGAGGAGAACCATTTTCCCTTGCATCGAAGCGGCACTAAGGCAGGCAAAGGCTTAATCACCTGGTGTCCCAGCATCCTTGCCAATTGGTACCCGCTGTCGTCTGCGCCGTAGATGTTGGAGGCCGGAGAACCGGTACACAAAATCACCCGGTCCGCATGGTAAGTCCAATTCCCTGTCAAAACTCGAAAACTGTCTCCTTCTTTCGCAATCACCTTCACTTCCTCGCAAGTCTTCAGCTTCACTTTCCGGTGTCTAGCCTCCATCATCAGTACATCCAAGACACTAGAAGCCTGCTGGCTGTGGGGGTACAGCCTTCCCTCCTGGTTCATCGTATAGATTCCCAGTTTTGAAAAAAATGCGATTGTCTGTCGGTTATCGTATCTTTCCAGAACCTTTGCCGCAAACTCTCTGTGGCTACCACGATAGGAGTCCCCATAGATCTGCACATTTGTCAGATTACATCTTCCGTTTCCTGTGGCCAGCAACTTTTTTCCAAAGCTCTGGCTGTGCTCCAAAACTGTCACGGCGGCCCCCTCCTTTGCCGCAAAGATCGCTGCCATCAGCCCAGAGGCACCTCCTCCGATAATCATCACCGATTTTCGCTCGGACATACTCATTCCTCCCTATGGAAGTCTCACAAGATTCTCATCCACAAGTTTCTGCAGGGATTTCAAAATTCCCAGTTTTGCGTGTTCCCAGGTCAATCCGCCCTGGAAATAAACCGCATATGGCGGTTTCATCGGACCATCGGCACTCAGCTCTATAGAAGAACCCTGCACAAAAGCTCCCGCCGCCATAATCACCTGACTGTCATAACCCGGCATATCCCAAGGTTCCGGTTCCACATAGCTGTCCACTGGCGCCGCCGCCTGGATTCCCTTACAAAAGGCAACCACCCCTTCAGGACTTCCTAAAGTCACCGCCTGAATGATGTCCTGTCGCGGCTCCGTGCCGTTTGGAATCACCGGAAAACCAAGTTTCTCATAGACATTTGCTGCAAAAATCGCCCCTTTCAAAGCCCCTTTTACAACCATCGGAGCCAGAAAGAACCCCTGGTAAAAAGCTTGGTTCACTCCCAAAGTTGCCCCTACTTCCATTCCAAGTCCCGGGGAAGTCATCCGGTAAGAAGCATTTTCCACTAACTCTTTCTTGCCTACAATATAACCACCGATGGGTGCTAGACCACCGCCAGGGTTTTTAATCAAAGATCCCACCATCAAGTCTGCTCCTACATCTGTAGGTTCTATCACATCCACAAATTCTCCGTAACAGTTGTCTACCATGCAGGGAAGCTCTGGCCGGCATTTCTTCACGAATGCGATGGCCTCACCGATCTGCGCCACGGAAAAGGACGGGCGGGTCTGATACCCTTTGGAGCGCTGAATCGTCACCAGCTTCGTCCTGTCATTGATCGCTTCCTGAATCTTTTCATAATCAAAGCTTCCGTCCTCGTGCAGCTCTACCTGGCGGTAGGTAATCCCATACTCGGCCAGCGATCCTTTAGAAGGCCGGATTCCGATCACTTCCTCCAAGGTGTCATAAGGTTTTCCTGCAATAGACAGTAGTTCGTCACCTGGTCTTAGATTGCCGAACAGTGCAATGGCCAGCGCATGTGTACCGCAGGTAATCTGTGGTCTCACCAAAGCAGCCTGCGCATGAAAAGTGTCTGCGTACACCTGCTCTAAGGTATCTCTTCCCAAATCATTGTAACCATATCCGGTAGAGGTTCCCAGGCACGCCTCGCTCACACGGTTTTTCTGCATTGCGCTCAGCACCTTCAGTTGGTTATACTCTGCGACCTGATCTATTTTTTCAAAACGCTCTTTTAAGCCTTCGATGATTTCCTGTCCAAATTCATAAACCCGGGAACTGATTCCCAGGCTTTCATACATCTTTTCCACTAAAACTTCTTCCTTTCTCTCAACAGATTCCCCGTTCTTTGCAGATTTTTGTCATAGCCTCTAGAATCGGTTCCTCTTCATAATGATAGTTCTCCTTTTGTATCCAGATCACCTCCGGTTCCCTTTTAAACCAAGTGATCTGTCGCTTTGCAAAATGCCTCGTATCCCTTTTCAAAATGCGGACAGCCTCATCCAGAGAAATCTCTCCCTCCAGATAAGACAGAATCTCTTTGTAGCCCAGCCCCTGCATGGAGATCATCCCTCGATGGCAGCCGAGAGCCTGCAAGGCTTTAACCTCATCCACCAATCCTTCTTCCATCATCTGATCGACTCTCTGATCAATCCGTCTGTACAAGAGTTCTCTAGGTGCGTTCAAAACGAAATAGGCCAACTGATAGGGGGAAGCCTTTTGCTGTTCCTGCCGGTTATGCTCCGAGATCGGATAGTGATTCTCCTGATAAAATTCCAGCGCGCGGATGACCCTTTTTACATTGTTTGCATGAATCTTCTGGGCACTGGCCGGGTCCACCTTTTGAAGCTGGCTGTGCAGATATTCCGCGCCTTGTTCCCGGGCGGTCTCCTCCAACTGCCTGCGGTATTCGCCGTTTTGATCTGCGCTGGTAAAATCAATATCTCTGGTGACGGACTGGATATAAAACCCTGTGCCTCCCACCAGAATCGGTATCTTCCCTCTGTGGTAGATCTCTTCCATGGCTGCCTTTGCCAGCTCCTGAAATTTGACAATGTGAAACTCCTCCCACGGTTCCAGGATGTCGACCAGATGATGGGGAACCCCCTGCATTTCCTCCGGCCTGATTTTCGCGGAACCAATGTCCATGTGCCGGTAGACCTGCATGGAATCCGCAGAGATGATTTCCCCTCCCAGAGCCTTCGCAAGTCCGATGGAGAGGCTGGTTTTTCCGACAGCGGTGGGGCCTGTCAATACAACTAATGGTCGTCTCATACTTTTTCCTCTCTCATACAATTCGTTTAAATTTTTTTTCCAGTTCCGTCCGTGTCATAGCGATAATCGTCGGCCTTCCATGGGGACAGTGGTAAGGATTGTCCAAAGTAAGCAGTTGATCGATCAGCTCATTGGCCTCCGCAAAAGACAACTGTGTGTTTCCTTTCACCGCTGCCTTGCAGGCCATGGTTGCCATCCTGCCGGCGAAAACTTCCATAGACAATTGGCCGTCTTGTTCTAGTGCATCTATCATCTCCACAAAAAGCTGTCCTTCTGTGTATCCATATAGATCGGCCGGAACTGCATGAATGCTGTACTCTTTTCCGCCAAAGGGCTCAATCTCAAATCCAAATTTCAAAAACATCTGCATATGTTCCAGCAGTAGAGTCTCCTGCTGCATGGTCAGACTCACCACAACCGGCGGGCTGATGTACTGGGAGATCATTTCTCTTTCCTGATACTGCCGGACAATTTTTTCATAGAGCACCTTCTCATGGGCCGCATGTTGGTCGATGATATAGAATTTATCCTCATACTCAACCAACCAGTAAGTATCAAAAACCTGACCAATCAGCCTGTGCCGGCTTCGCGCCTTCTGGGAGAGCATCCGTTCCTGAAACAAATCTAACTGCTTGGCTAAAGCCTCTGTCTGAACTTCAAAGGAGGTGTCTTCCCGGTTCTGGGTTTTTGGCTCTTCCTTCGCCGGAGTCTTTTCGGAGAGTGTTCCTGAAAACAGTGCATCCTCTTCTGAGTGAAGCACCGGTTTTTCCCTGAGAATCTCCCAGTTTTTTTTCGGTCTACCCGTATTCCAAATCTCAGCCACCTTTTTTTCCTCAGTCTTGAGTGCAGGTTTTTGGATATCTAAATTTTTTCCTTCCATCCGTTGTTCTAAAAGTTCCCAGCGGTTTTTCTGTTGTCTATCCTCTTCGTAGATAGTCTGTTCCCTCAGCCGCTGCCGTTCCTTGTACTCAAAGGGTTCCGGTATCTGGCCAGATTTCATCTTAGGTCTTTCTTCCTTGGCTTCCCGTCCCTGATCCGCTCGAACTTCCGGAATCATCTCTTTTTTCTTCAAAGTCTGCAAGATAGCCTCATAGATAGCTTTGTAGACTTCGTCTCCTCTGGAAAATCGTACCTCCATCTTGGCAGGATGGACATTCACATCCAGGTCGTTCCCTGTCATTTCAATCTGAAGAGAAGCAAAGGGAAAATTGTGCTGCATCAGAAAACCTTTGTAGGCATCCTCAATGGCTTTGGATATGATCTTATTTTTCACATATCGCCCATTGATATAATAATTCTCAAAATTACGGTTTCCTCTGCTGACAGAGGGCTTTCCAATATATCCTTCCAGGCTGAGAAATTCATTCTCATAATGGACCTCTAAGATTTCCTTGGTGATGTCTCTCCCATAGATCTGATAAATCACATCCCTGCGGCTGAAATTCCCCGAGGTGTGCAGCTTTACCTGGCCATTTACAATATATTTAAAAGAAATCTCTGGATGAGATAAGGCTAACTGTTCTATCAGACTGCTCACATAGCTACCTTCGGTGGCCGCAGTTTTTAAAAACTTACTTCTGGCCGGTACGTTGTAAAACAGATTATGTACCAGAAACGTAGTTCCCTCCGGCGCCCCGATCTCTTCGAGAGATTTTTCTTCTCCGCCCTCGATCACATAGCGAACTCCCGTGATGGAAGCCGGCGTCTTCGTGATCAGCTCCACCTGTGCCACCGCCGCAATACTAGAAAGTGCCTCCCCGCGAAATCCCAGCGAGACAATCTGCTCTAAATCTTCCACTTTCTCAATCTTGCTGGTGGCATGACGCACAAAAGCCATCGGCACCTGTTCTTTTTCAATACCGGCTCCGTTGTCCGTGATGCGAATCAGAGTTTTTCCCCCATCTTTGATCTCCACAGTCACCGCGGTCGCTCCTGCGTCGATGGCGTTCTCTGTCAGCTCCTTCACCACGGAGGAAGGACGTTCCACCACTTCCCCGGCAGCAATTTTGTCAATGGTGTTCTTATCTAATACAGCTATTTTCCTCATCCGTCATCCCTCATTTACCATCGGTTTTTAATCTTATTCTGCATCCGGTACAAAAAATTCAGAGCATCCATGGGAGTCAGATTGCTTACATCCAGTTCCCGAATCTCCTGGATGATATCGTCATCCTGCACGGTGTCAAACAGAGACATCTGTTCCATATCCACCTGGTCGTAGACGATGGAATCTTTCTTTTTAGGTGCTGTAAGGTCTCTGACTGTAGCCGTGATATCTGAATCTACCAGCTCCTCTACTAGTTCCTTCGCCCGGTCCAGCACAGATTCCGGCACTCCGGCAAGTCTAGCCACTTGAATTCCGTAGCTTCGGTCTGCCCCACCCTTGACGATCTTTCTGAGAAAGACGATATCGTCACCTTTTTCCTTGACTGCCACACAATAATTATTCACGCCGGAAATCTTTCCTTCTAACTCAGTGAGTTCATGGTAATGGGTCGCAAATAAGGTCTTAGCTCCTAAGATTTTGGGATTGCTAATGTGTTCAATCACTGCCCAGGCGATGGAAAGTCCATCGAAGGTACTGGTTCCACGCCCGATCTCATCCAAAATCAATAGACTCTTTGCGGTGGCATTTCTCAGAATATTGGCCACTTCTGTCATCTCCACCATAAACGTACTCTGTCCGCTAGCCAAGTCATCAGAGGCTCCTACCCTGGTAAAAATTCTATCCACAATCCCGATATTCGCCTTGTCCGCCGGCACAAAACTGCCTAGCTGAGCCATCAGTACAATCAATGCGGACTGTCTCATATAGGTGGATTTTCCCGCCATATTCGGTCCCGTGATCACAGAGATTCTTTTCTTATTGTTGTCTAAGTAGGTATCATTGGCGATGAACATGTCGTTCTCAATCATCTGCTCCACCACCGGATGCCGCCCGTTTTTGATATCGATCACTCCCTGCGTATTGATCTTTGGTCGGGTATAGTTGTTTCTCTCGGCCACCAACGCCAGGGATGCCAACACATCTAAAGTAGCCACTGCTTTTGCTGTCTTCTGAATACGAACCACTTCTCTCCCTACTGTGTCTCTGACCTGACAAAACAGCTCGTACTCCAAAGCATACAGTTTATCCTCCGCGCCCAGAATCAGATTTTCCAGTTCTTTTAACTCTGGAGTCACATAGCGTTCTGAGTTAGAGAGTGTCTGCTTGCGGATATAATCCTCTGGCACCTGGTCTTTGAAAGAATTGGTCACTTCCAAGTAATATCCAAACACTCGGTTATATTTGATTTTCATGCTTCGGATACCAGTGCGTTCTCTCTCCCTGGCCTCCAACTGTGTCAACCATTGTTTTCCCTCGGATTTGGAACGCCGGTAGTTGTCAACTTCCTCATTGTATCCATCTTTTATAATGCCACCATCTTTCATAGCCAAAGGCGGCTCTTCCACAATTGCCTTGGATACCAGATTTTCCAATTCTTCCATGGCATCCATCCGTTCGTGAATCTGCATTAACAGCGGCGAGTGAAATTCTCTCAGCAGCTCTCTCAGATAAGGCAGCATTTTCAAAGAAGAACGAAAGGCCACCAGGTCTCTGGGATTGGCAGATTTGTAGCTGATTCTTCCCACCAGTCGTTCCAGATCATAGATAGGGCCTAAGTACTCCCGGAGCTCTTCCCTCAGCAAAGCATTCTGATTCAACTCCTCTATGGCGTCCAGGCGTTCCTCGATTTTTTCCTTGTCGATCAGCGGCTGCTCCACATAACTTCTGAGCATCCGTGCTCCCATGGCGGTTCTGGTCTTATCCAACACCCCCAGCAGGGAACCCCTCTTTTTCTTCTCCCTCAAAGTCTCCACCAATTCCAGATTTCTCCTGGTGGAACTGTCAAGCAACATATATTTATCTGCTGAATAAGGACGTATGGAAGTCATATGGCTCATGGCCGTCTTCTGTGTCTCTGTCAGATACAAAAACAGAGCTCCCGAAGCAATCATGCCGCTGTCATAATCCTTCAGTCCAATTCCCTCTAAGGTTCCCACCTGAAAATGATCTTTCAGTGCCCTCTCACAGGTATCCTGGTCAAAATGCCAGGAGTCCAGCGCATGAATGCAAATTCCCATCCGATTTTTTAAATCGTCAGTATCCAGCCCGCTGACAAAGAAAGAGTCATTGCAGATAATTTCCGCAGGGACGAATTTATTGATCTCATCCAACAGCTTCTGTGCTCGATCTATTTCCGTGACAAAGCAATCCCCTGTTGTGATATCAGCAATCGCACAGCCAAAATGGTTTTCTGTGAACACAATTGACATGATGTAATTGTTCTTCGTCTCATCCAAAGAGACCGTGTCCAAGACAGTTCCCGGTGTCACCACCCGGACAACCTCTCTTTTCACCAATCCCTTTGTCGTCTTTGGATCGCCAACCTGTTCGCAGATCGCTACCTTATATCCTTTTTCAATCAGTTTATTCACATAGGTATCCGCGGCATGATAAGGGACACCACACATGGGTGCCCTCTCCTCTAAACCACAGTCTTTGCCCGTCAGAGTAATCTCTAATTCCTGAGATGCCAGTGTCGCGTCCTCAAAGAACATCTCATAAAAATCCCCCAGACGATAGAATAATATACAGTCTTTGTACTCTTCTTTTGTCTTTACGTATTCCTGCATCATTGGTGATAAAGCCATCAGATCTTTTCTCCTATATAGTAAAATCCTTTGCACTGTTCCAAGCGCACGGTCACAGTCTTTCCAATCAGCTCTTTTTCTCCTGGAAAGTGTACCAGCAAGTTCTGTCCCATCCTCCCAGTGAGAAGCCCTTCCCCGTGGTGGCTTACTTCCTCCACCAGCACTTCTTGGTTGGTTCCCAGAAATCTAGAAGACTCCTGACGTCCTCTCTCTTGAACCAGTTTTAACAGTCTGTCAAACCGCTCCTTTACCACTTCGTCTGGGACTTGATCTTCCATGGCCGCAGCCGGAGTCCCGCTTCTCTTAGAATAGATAAAAGTAAACGCTGTATCATAGCCTACCTGGTCCACGACCTTCAGCGTCTCTTCAAAATCACTCTCCGTCTCCCCGGGAAAACCCACGATCAGATCTGTGGTCAAAGAGATGTCTGGCATGGCAGCACGAATTTTCTCTACCAGTTCCAGATAGCGCTCCTGGTCATACCGCCGATTCATCTCTTTTAAGATTCGGCTGCTCCCGGACTGCAAAGGCAGATGCAGATGCCGGCAGATTTTTTGACTTTTCGCCATCACCTGAATCAGCTCGTCCGAGAGATCTTTCGGGTGGGAAGTCATAAAACGAATACGCTCTAGCCCCTCCACCTGCTCTACCTCTTCCAACAATCTGGCAAAGCTGACCGGCTCGTCTAAGGTCTTTCCATAAGAATTCACATTCTGGCCCAAAAGCATCACTTCCCGCACCCCATCGGCCACCAACTTTTCTATCTCCCGGATGATCGCCTTAGGCTCTCTGCTTCTCTCTCTTCCTCTCACGTAGGGGACAATGCAGTAACTGCAAAAGTTGTTGCAGCCAAACATGATATTGACTCCCGACTTAAACGGATACTTCCGGTCTGTGGGAAGATCTTCCACGATCTGGTCTGTCCCCTCCCAGATATCAATAATCATCCGGTCACTGGCCAACATATTCGCCAACAGCTCTGGAAACTTGTACAGGTTATGCGTTCCGAAAATCAAGTCTACAAAAGAATAGCTCTTCTTGATCTTCTCCACCACATGGGCTTCCTGCATCATACACCCACACAGTGCAATCCTCATGTGGGGATTCTTCTTTTTCAGACGATTCAGATGCCCCAGCCGTCCATAGACGCGCAGATTGGCGTTCTCTCGAACCGTACAGGTGTTATACAGCACGAAATCTGCTTCCTCGCTGTCACTTTTCTCATAGCCGGCCTGTTCTAAAATACCCA
This sequence comes from Blautia hydrogenotrophica DSM 10507, assembly GCF_034356035.1. NCBI lineage: Bacteria > Bacillati > Bacillota > Clostridia > Lachnospirales > Lachnospiraceae > Blautia > Blautia hydrogenotrophica. The sequence continues at coordinate 1,725,564 of NZ_CP136423.1, read as the reverse complement.
CCAGTTTTTCAGAATCTCTGGCGTTCATCTGACAGCCAAAGGTATTCACACAGAAGGTCAGTTTTCTCCCCGCCTCCCTAGACAATTTTTCTACTTCTTTTCTGGCAACCTCCAAATATTCATACTGTCTTTTTGTCTCATTCATGTTTTTTCCTCTATTTTTTCTTAGTACAGGAATGCCGCCGACATTCCCACCCTTCTCGTCAATTCCAATCATTTGCCATTATATCAACCTGTCTGCCCGGTTGCAAGTTTTTTCCTCGGTTTTTCTCCTCCCCTGCCCTCCGACTGCAGAAATTCCAGAGGCACTGTGTGCAGTTCCTCGTAGATCTCCTGAAAATCTCTGGCCGACTCGATCTCCTGATCCTCCGCTGTCTCCACCGCGACCGCAGGATTTCCCGTCAGTTCGCTGTAGTATTCCAGAGAGCTGCTTCCCACATAGGTCGGAACCATCTCCTGAGATTTCTCTCTCATCTGGGAAAGTCTGCTCAAAGATCTGGCGATCTTTCGCCCCCTCTTGGAATATCTCAGCAGCAGCGTATTCCGGGAACGTCTACGTACGGTCTCCTTATTCCGAAAATCCAGATACCCCACGCTCTCGTATTCCTGAAAGACATGGAGCAGAGCACGGGTCTCATTTTCACTGGCTGCATGATCGTGGATAGAATGTCTTTGATACCCTTCTGTCGGAAAATTCCCCTGTAAATCCACGCCTCTGGCATTACATTTCCACGTCTCGTGCGGCTGCCGGAGCATTTTTAACATCTGCCGTAAAATCGGATTTCCGATAGCCGTGAATCCTCTTCGGCTGATCTCATAGCCATCGGGATTTACCAGCGGCACGATACAGATACTGGTACCATCCAACAGCTCTTCCACTGGATACTGGCGTTCAATCAACCGGCTACACTCATACGCCTGACAGTATTCCTCGGCCATCTTCACGAGAAATTCTGTGTTCCTCTTCTCTCGACCATAGATTCCGGCGGTACAGATGAGGACTTGCTCTCCTTTGCCGATTTCCAGCATAGGAATCATTCTCTCATCGTGACTTTGTCCAATCAAGCGAAATCGGGTAAAATCACGATAACGCTGGGACAGCTCTCGAAGCTGATAGTAAATAGATTCATAAGTACTGATTTGTAACCCTTCCACCGTCAAAACCTCCCTCAGTTCAAGACTCGCCACGAGTCTTGGCGCGGGATTCGGGTCGGCATTCGCCGACATCATTCATCTCCGAAACCCGGCATATTCTTTGCAGATGAATCTTATAGTATATATGCGGCACATAGGAAAAGTAGAAGAACAAAGTGGGCAGCCTCACTTTGTGCGCCGTCGCACCGCTAACATAACAAAGAGAGCACCCCAACTGTGTGGGATGCCCTGTCTCTCCTCTGAAAATAATCTTCTATTTTCTATCGTTACTCGTTCTCTCTCTTTCTTCTGCGTGTCACCACAAGGCCTCCGGCCAGCACGGAAGCTGCACACAATCCTGCCAGCGGAAGGATTGGAGTCTCGTCCGCAGTCTTGGCATTTTTTGATTTTTTTGCGCTGCTGGAGGTAACTGACTTTTTAGGTGTCAGAGTAGCTTTCTTTGTCGTCGTGGTGCTGATAACCTTAAACGTTTTCGTCGCAGTAGCCTCTTTATCCTCCGCCTTGGATGGATTAGCCGCATCTGCCTCATCCCAGCTGGTGGTATCGTCGCTCCACTCTTTTAACTCATAGTAAGCAATCAGGGTATATTCTCCCTCCGACGCGTTCATCTGCATCGTGCCTTCATACTCTCCCTCGCTGTTCACGACAAGATCATCAACTTTATACGTACTACTTCCCTTCTCTACACTGCATTTTACAGGAACATAAGCGGTATCTCCCACCTTTGGCTCCCTGTCCAGTCCTGCTCCTACTACAGTAAAAGTAGCTTTTGCGCCTTTTTTATAGGATGTTGCCAGCCCTTTAATTACATTCTTGCTCTTCTCTTTTGTAGCATCATAGCTGTCTGTTTGCGCTGGCGTTGTGGTTGGAGTCGTTGTCGGTGTGCCAGTCGGCACAACAGTAGTCATTACGCCGTCTTCAATAATGTATCCCGTACTGTCGTCTGAAACAATGGTTCCAGCATCAATCTGTACTTTATCGTTAGCTTTGGTGTACACAGTGACACCCTCCTCGTCCACCTTGCCGTCGTAAGTAACCCCAATCTTAGCAGCATCCTTCTTCAGATTTCCAGCTACCACAAAGGATTTGCCTTCCGCCAAATAGAGGTTACAGGCTGTCTTGCCGTCCTTGGTGTTTCCACTGATCTTGACATTGCCGGATACCTTCGTCTCCTTCGCTGCAATATCCACATAGACCGCCCCTTTGGCTGCCTTGTTATTCTCAATGGCTCCGCCTGCTAGTACCAGAGTTCCCTTGTTATAAATCGCCGCGCCGGCTGCAGCAGTGTTTCTGTTAATGGAACCGCCTGACATCTGTACGGTACCTTCGTTCTCAATAGCTCCGCCATTTCCTTCTGTGTTGTTGTTACCTTTCAAAATGGCGTTTTCAATGGTGAGTGTGCCTCCTGAGAGAACCTTGACAGACGCAGACTCTTTTGCGTTCTTCGTGTTCGCCGCCGCACCGTCGATAACTACTCCGCCTTTCAGACTGCAGGTTCCCTTCACTTCCAACAGGACTCCGGTGTAACCGCTGTTACGGGCGATCGTCAGGGTCTTTCCTTCTGGAACTTTGATCTCTGTATTCTCAGTAAGAGTGATCTTCTGCTCGACGAAGATCGTAATCTCCTTCTGACTCACAGTCTCAGCTTCTTTTAGAGCATCTTTCAGCTCAACTTCTGTTTTGACTGTATACTCTTTTTTGGTCTCCTCTGCGGGAGTATCTGTGTCTTCTGGATTTTCAGTGGAAGGTACAGTCGGCTCTTGTGTCTGCTCGTCTTCCTCCATTCCAGAATTCTCCTCTATTGTACTCTGCTCTACTGTACCGGCAGAAGAATTCACACTATTTTCTTCTCCGTCCTGTTCAAAACTAGAAGCAGCCTCATCTTCCAGTTCGCTTTCGCCTTCTGTCACGTTTTCTTCGGCATCTTGCTCCTGGGTACTCTCGTCTAGAGTTTCTTCGGCTGCACCATACACCGGCGCACCGCTGACTACCAAGATCGCCGCTAAAGTTAATGCATATAATCTAGCTTTTCTCATCTTACTTTTTCCTCCCCGGATTGTAATTCCATGTAGTCAAAAAATATACGTTTCACATTTTGCATAAGATAATATAGTTACTATACCACAAAATACTCGAAAAGTCTATGGCCGTACCTGTCCGTTTCCATAGATAATATACTTCGTCGTCGTCAATGCCAACAGACCCATGGGACCACGGGCATGAAGCTTCTGAGTACTGATTCCGATCTCCGCGCCGAATCCAAACTCAAAACCGTCGGTAAACCGCGTGGACGCATTCACATAGACTGCCGCCGCATCCACCTGGTCCAAAAACATCTGCGCATTTCGATAGCTCTCTGTGATGATTGCCTCTGAGTGCTTTGTGTTGTAACGGTTGATATGGGCGATAGCTTCCTCCACAGAATTCACAACTTTAATGGAAAGTATATAATCCAGATACTCCGTTCCCCAGTCCTCTTCCGTAGCCTGGATAGCTCCTTTCATCAGTGGCAGAGCCCTCTCGTCAGCTCTCATCTCTACCTGCTTTTCTTTGAGCCTGTCCGCCAAAACCGGAAGAAAAGCATCCTTCACCTTTTCATGCACCAGTAAAGATTCACAGGCATTGCACACACCGACTCTCTGAGTCTTTGCGTTGACCACGATGTCCGCTGCGCTTTGAAGATCTGCACTCTCATCCACATAGATGTGGCAGTTCCCTGTACCGGTCTCAATGACAGGAATTGTACTCTGATTGACCACAGCCTGAATCAGCCCTCTGCCTCCCCTGGGAATTAGCACATCCACATACTGATTCAGCTTCATAAAGGCAGCTGCAGTCTCCCTAGAAGTATCTTCGATCAATTGAATCGCGTCCTTTGTGACCCCACAGTCCTCCAAGGCTTCTTGAATACACTCTACAATCGCCCGGTTGGAACAGAGTGCGTCACTGCCACCTTTTAAGATTACCGCATTGCCCGTCTTGAAACACAGCCCAAACGCATCTGCCGTCACGTTAGGACGTGCTTCATAGATGATTCCCACGACTCCTAAAGGCACTCGCTTCTGACCGATCATAAGTCCGTTAGGACGGCGTTTCATCCCTAAAACTTCTCCTACAGGGTCCTCCAGACCCACAATCTGCTCCAGGCCCTCTGCCATTGCCTCGATTCGCTCAGATGTCAACTGCAAGCGATCAATCAGCCCCACAGACATCCCTTTTTCTCTGCCCGCGGCCACATCGTTCTCATTCGCCCTCAGAATTTTCTGCTGCTCTCTTACTAGAACTTCCGCCACCGTCGCCAACACTTCATTCTTTTTCACCGTCGGCAGATTCCGAAGTTTTGGTTCCGCTGCCTTAGCTTTTGCTCCAATTTCCTCTAACAATCCCATATCTGTCCCTCTATCTCCTATAAATTTTTCTCTCTGTCACCACATACTCCGGCTGGATATCGGTCTCCTCCCACGGCGCTTTTTCCACCATTTGAAAATCAAAAGCGACAGCCACTGTCTTCATATTCGGATGCTTCTCCAGAAATCTGTCGTAAAAACCGCCGCCGTAGCCCACACGGTGACACTGGCAATCAAAAGCAACACCTGGCATAATCATCAGCGGGTCTGTCCAGTCTACGATTTCTCCGCGAGCCGGCTCCGGTATATGAAAATATCCCTCCTCTAGCTGGTCGAAACTCTTCAGTTCGTAGAACACCAAATCTTTTCCCACAACCTTCGGCACCGCAACCTTTTTGCCTCTCTTCCATGCCTCCTCGATCAAAAAGCCCGTCATCACTTCATGATTGTAATCTACATAGGCATAGATCTTATCCGCTTCCTGAAATACAGCCAAAGACTGTACCTGCTCTGTCACTTGTCTGCTCAGCTTTTCGATCTGCTGATCGGTGTGTTCTTTTCTCTTTGCAAAAATCTGTTTTCTAATTACCTTTTTTTCTTCCATACTTCTCTCCCAAATTTACAACTGACCCATCCGCCTGCTGCACGTCGATGTTGTCTAGCTGTCCTCTCAAAGACCTTCGGATTGCGGCGATGTATTCCTGGCGCAATTCTTGTTGCTCTGCTTTTTCCGCTTCCGTCAGACCGACGCTCTTTGCCTTATGCGCCAATGCGTTGATGCGGTCAATGTTCAAGTTGTCCATGTTTTATCCCTCACATATTTTTGATATAGTCCAACAGGTAAAATTCTTCCCTAGGATTCGCTGCGAACAGCGTGCCGTAATCTCTTCCCTCCAGAATTTTGTGCAGCACATGAGGGTCTTCCCCATTAGCAATCACCATATCCGCCCCCGCCGACGTGGCGATTTTTGCTGCTGAAAGTTTCGTGGCCATACCGCCGGTTCCGACCTTACTCCCGGTAGTGGCCTTTCCCATCCGCAGAAAATGTTCATCCAAATTCTCAACCAAATCAATAAATTTGGCACCCGGGGTTGTGCGCGGATCATCAGAGAACAGACCGTCAATATCCGACAGCAGAATTAAAAGATCTGCTCCGATCAATGCCGCCACAATCGCTGACAGCGTATCATTATCCCCAAATTGAATCTCGTATGTAGAAACCGTATCATTCTCGTTTACAATCGGAATCACACCCATTTGCAGCAAGGCCTGAAAAGTATTACGGGCATTGTACCGATTTAAGTCATTGAGCAGTGTGTTTTTCGTCATCAGTATCTGCCCTGACATCTGGTTATATTCCATAAACAGTTTCTGATAAATCATCATTAGCCTAGCCTGACCCACAGCCGCACAGGCCTGAGACTTCCCAAGTTCGGCAGGTTTTCCGCCCAGCCCCAAAGCTGCGCTGCCCACTCCGATCGCCCCAGAGGAAACCAGCACCACATCTTTTCCCTGATTGCGCAGATCACTGAGTTCCCGGACCAGGATCTCTAGCCTGGTCAGATTCAGCTTTCCAGTCTCGGCATGGGTCAAGGAGGAGGTTCCCACCTTCACCACAACTCTTTGTTTTTCTCTCAATGCTTCACGAAAATTCACTTATGTCGCCCCTTTAGTTTTAATCTTCTATAGTGTACAACATTTTTCGTAGTTCGTCTACCCTAATCCTGTATTTTGAGGGCCTCCCGGACAACAGTTCAGCCGCCATAAGGCGGCTGATGGAACTCAACTGGAATAATTTTCTAGAAAGTTATATAAGTCTTCTTCTGAGTCTAAGTACTTGCCCGTCTGAATTTCTTTTTGTAGATTTTCTGGAAGTTGGTCCACCGCAATTTCCGTGGGCTCATAGAGTGTCTCCTTGTCCCCTTTATAGACCTGAACCTTTCCTTCCTCCTCTGTCAGATAGTAAGTCTCATAAGAAGTTCTCGTCTGGCGGATTACCACATGCTGAGGCGAGAAGGCCACGAGACTGTAATTATAATAGGGAGTCTGGCTCTTCTTTAGAAAATCCACCAACTCCTGCCGATTCATCCCCAGCAGATTCGCAGAAGTCACCTTCGTTCTCTGACGCAATTCACCAGAATTTTTGTCATACTCTTCAATGGTGCATTGTGTGTCCGCACCGATCTGATTTTTCACAGTATCCGTTTGAAGGGACTGTTGCTCTTCCAACTGTTTCTCCATATCAATCATCTTCAAACGCATATCAGAAATCTTATAGGTTCCGTAAGACCCCAGAGTCAACAGACATAAAACCATAAAAATACCGATACCATAGAATACTTTTCGCATAGTACTTGCTCCTTTTTTCGTAATGTGGGTGATTTATCTATAGTATCGGCAGTAGTCTTAAATTTATGCAGTTGTCAAAATCTATTTTTAAATCCTTTGTCTTAGCTTCATCTTCGAATCTGTAATTCTTCCAAAGCCTGAGACTGTTTAGCCTCCATCACGGCCGCTTCCTTCGGAGTCATGTGATCATACCCCAGCAAATGTAAAATACTGTGAGCCACCAAAAAACTGAATTCTCTGACTTGGCTATGACCAAATTCCTGTGCCTGCGTTTCCATCCGCGGTATCGAAATCATAATGTCCCCTAGAATCAGTTCTCCCGTGTCCAGATCAAAATAAGAATCCTCCTCTTCCAGAATTTTATAATCACCGGGAGTCGGAAAAGGTATCATGGGAAAAGACAGAACGTCCGTGGGAGCATTGATATCCCGAAACTGCTGATTGACTCTTTGAATCTCCTCGTTGTCTGTCAGTACCAGATTGATTTGCACCTCGTAGGGACAACCTTCCATATCCAGAACTTTCTCAGCCACCAGATTGGCATAGCTGGCACAGTCCACGAAAATCTCTCCCTCATACTCGTTCTCAATGAATATTGTCATAATTTTTCTTCCTCCTAGGAGAGTTTAGTTTTTTCTCATAGGCATCGTAAGCCTGTACGATTTTCTGTACCAACGGATGACGCACCACGTCTTTGCTGGTGAGCTCACAAAAGGAAATTCCCTCTATCTTTTTTAACACTTTCATTGCCACATCCAGACCAGACGTAGTTCCTGACGGAAGATCTTTTTGGGATGCATCCCCGGTCACGATGACCTTTGAACCAAATCCAATTCTAGTTAAAAACATCTTCATCTGAGCTGGCGTGGTGTTCTGAGCCTCATCCAGGATAATATAGGCATTATCCAGCGTCCTGCCTCTCATATAAGCCAGGGGAGCCACTTCAATCAGCCCCCTCTCCATATTCTTTGCAAAACTCTCTGGCCCCATGATCTGGTATAAAGCATCGTACAACGGGCGCAGATAAGGATCCACCTTGCTCTGAAGATCTCCCGGTAAAAATCCCAGCTTTTCCCCCGCCTCAATGGCTGGTCTTGTGAGAATGATACGGTTGACTTCCTCATTGCGAAAAGCGGTGACCGCCATCGCCATTGCCAGATAAGTCTTTCCTGTTCCCGCAGGCCCCACGCCAAAGACAATCATATTCTTTCGTATCTGATCTACATAATTTTTCTGTCCTAAGGTTTTTGGCTTGATCGGGCGCCCCTGAATCGTGTTACAAATCAGATCGCTATCTATCTCTGTCAGAGCACTTTCTTTCTCCTCCATCAACAGCGAGAGAGCATAATTGATATTTTGCTTCGTAATCATATTCCCCCTTTTAGACAGTTCCAAAAGTTGAAGCATCAATCGTTTGGCCTGGTCTGTCCGGAAAGAATTCCCCAGAATCTTCAGCACACCATCCCGCGCAATCAAGGTCACGTTTAAGGTCCGCTCAATAATCTTTAGGTGTTCGTCAAATTGTCCAAATATATTTCTCTCATGTTCAGCCGGCAAATCCACCAATGCTTCCATAATGTTATTGCTCATCTGCAGGTTTCCTTTCTTCTGGCTGCAACCTATGAAAATTTTTCGCCATCTCACAGCCTAGATTTATTCTCTTTTGCTATTTTAACATTATTCTAGAAGATTTCTACCCCTTTTTCCAGAAAATGTGATGATTCCGCTATGTAAGTTTACTCCCCATCAAGATCATCTGCTTTTTCTTCGGCTGCCTGCTCTGGCTGTGACAAGTCTTGAATCTGCACTTTTTTCTTTGCTATCTCTCTCACCGTCAGCTTTCCGCTGCTGATACAAGACTTTTCATTGACTGTGGTTTTCACATTGCTCTGTACAATCTCAATCTCGTCTTGCAGTAGCTTTTCAAAGACATTCTGAAGTCTTTCTGACGCCTTTTGCCTCGCCTCTTTCTCAGAATAGTAACGCGTAACAGTCTGATAAGAGCGGAGGCTTCTACGTTCTAGATAGACTGGAATTGGAAATCCTTTCGTAATACCCAAAGGCAGCCACTGTGTGAAACTATCCTGGTTTTTACCTGCCTTCTGTTCTCTCCCCAGAAAAACTCTCCAATTCCCAAGCCATAGGCCATAGGAATGCTTTTCCTTTTTTTCATATACGCGTTCCTGATACTTCAACGGAAATATATCTTCATATTGCAGTTGATATTCAATCTTCACATCCGCGTCAGAATCCACATACTCATAGCGAACCACCTCCTGGCTGTCATTTTTGATCTCCACCTGACCTCTCACCAGCGTTTCCCCTTTTTTGCACGTGTCTCCGGGCTTTTTTAGGGGAACCCCCTGTCTTGTCACCATGGAGACAATCTTTCCTGTATGCTCCGCCACCAGATCGCTAGGAGCCTGGTCTTCTTTCACAGTTCCCGCCTGAATATCATTCTCCTGAACGGTAATCAAGAGTTTCGTTCCTTCTATCTTTGTGGACACCCAGGTGATATTTTGAAATTCCTCTCGAATAGCCGCAGAGATTTTCGCACAATTCAACCGATTTTTTTGTACCCCCTGAAAGACCTCTAGTTCATCTAAGTATCCCCGAATAGCTGGTGTACTGTTGGTATGATTGCCTGTGATCTGAATCTGCCAGATATGTGTAGAAAATCCATATAACAGACACATGCACAAAACAATCCCCACAAAAAACGCCTTTCTTTTTCTGTTTTTATAAAAAAAGAAAGGCAGTCCATGTTTTTCCAGAATATGAATCTTTGTGTGAGTTTTCCTGCAAATGGGCTGAAGCTTTCGCAGATCTGGAACAGACAGATATGCCTGATACTGGTCTGAAACACAGTCAATATTCCACAAAACCAGCCCATGAAACCCACACAGATGAAAAAAGCGCTGGGCCTTTTCACTTTTTATTGAAAGAAGAACATATCCGCGTAAACAGCTTTCCAGGTAATTTCTCAATGATTTTCCCCCACTTCAACGCTCAAAACTAATTTTGTTGACACAGCCGCTGATTTGCATTTCTTCCTTCGTGTAATAGACAATTTTCAAACCTTTACCCTGTATTTTCATCCGGCCTCTCTTTAACTGCACACAGAGCAAATCCGGCTGATAACTTAAGATACTGCGGTAATTTTCCAGACAGACCTGGTCCCCGGTAACTGTTAAGATGGAATCCTGCCACGCCAAATCCCTGGGGATTTCCAACGAATTGACGACATTTTCTTTCCAACGATGATATCGTTTCCCCATACAATCTCCTGCTCTCCCCAAGAGACTCTTGGCAAAGACTGGCTTTTATTAACTAACATATGTTTCAGGGCCTGTCCTTATGCCTGTCCTCTCACAAGAATCATAGAAAACCAAAGAATCGTATTGCCGCCTAGATTGTACTCCATCCCCTCTGCCTCCACAATATCTGTGACCACGATTCCATGACTTTCCAGGCAGGGGTGCATTCGCCCAGGGTTACAACACGGAGCATCAGGATACGTACAGTGTTCACAGATATCGCAGGACTCTGTGGAAAGAATAAACACTTCATAACCCTCCGCCTGCAAAAACTTTCCGATCTTGTCTGTAATGGATTCATGCGCCATGCGGGTGTCCAAAAGTTCCTGCATATTCATAATATCGCTCACCTCTGCCACTGAGGAGAACAGAAGTCCATGGGAATATGCCAGACAGCGTTCTTTGCATTCCTCCACGGTTCCCACTGCTGGGGGGCAGGCCCAGGTAGTCCCGTATCTGTCACATTCCTGCCGGCAAATCTGTCTGACTCTCTCCTCAAAAGAAAGCTTCTCTGTCCTCACAATCCGGTATTCAAATACCGGAAACTGGGTGATAAATTCATCCAATCCTTCAATCTGCATCTTTTTCCTCCTCTATAGTTGATGATAGTACGGAACAATGTCCTCATAATGCCCGTCTTTCATGAGAAACCCTCCTGGGATACAGCCCAAAGGAAGAAATCCCAGCTTCTCATAGAGATGGCGAGCTCCGGTATTGGTACGAACCACCGCGTTAAACTGTAAAATCCGAAATCCCAGTCTCTTTCCTTGTCTCATACAGTCTGTCACCAATTTTTCTCCGATTCCTTTTCCCCGGTGCGTTGAAGCTACTGCATAACTGGCATTGCAGATATGTCCGCAACGTCCCACATTGTTGGGATGAAGAATATAAAGTCCCACAATTTCTCCTTTCTCTTCAGCGACACCGCAGTAGGACTGTGTTGCAAAGAATTCTTTGCCGCTCTTTCCATCAAGCAGCTCCATTTGCGGAAAGGCAATCCCGTCCTCCACCACTTCATTCCAAATTCTATTCATAGCCACCAAATCTTCCGGCCGATATGCTCTTACAATCATTTCCAAATTGCTCTTACCTCCTAACTTTGTTCATCATCCTTTCTATCATATACGTTTTTTCGGCAAGTTACAATTTATTTTTCTGTAACAGTCCAGCCATACCGTGTACAAGAAGAATAAAACATACTTGTATGTTTTTGCGAGCGGTCATCTGTATAAGCTGAGCGCTTTTCTATGAGAAAAACAGTGGCATCAGCCACGACAAGCACACCGTGCGGTTTTGCGAATGCCTCTGGCTGAACTGTTATATTTTCCTGTCGAAATATCTGAACTCAAATTGACTAACAGCATAAATATGATATAATGTTTTTTAATTTTACATTAAAATTATATAAAGATACAAGGATAGGATGGAAAAGAAAATGAAAATAATCATCGTGGGTTTTGGAAAAGTAGGTTCCACTTTGACAGAACAGCTGTATTCAGAAGGTCATGACGTGGTTGTCGTAGATTTGCTAGAAAAGAAATTGGAGACTGCCGTGAGCGATTATGATGTTATGACCGTACAGGGAAACGGAGCAAGCTACAATGTCCAATTGGAGGCCGGCGTGGAAGAGGCAGATCTCTTGATCGCGGTCACAGCCTCTGATGAACTGAACCTCCTTTGCTGCCTCATTGCCCGAAAAGCAGGACAATGCCATACCATAGCGAGAGTCCGCAACTCCATGTACAACAAAGAAATCAACTTTATCAAAGAACAACTAGGAATTTCAATGATTATCAACCCAGAACTGGCTACCGCAAGGGAAATTGCAAAGCTTCTGCGTTTTCCCTCAGCCATACAGATCGACACATTCGCGAGAGGGCGCGCTGAACTCTTGAAATTTAAACTCCGCCCGGAGTTTGGTCTAGACGGACTGCGAGTGATGGACATCATGGAGAAGTTAAACTGCGATGTCTTAGTCTGCGGCATCGAACGCAAAGAGGAAGTCACCATACCGAATGGAAACTTCGTACTTCGAGATCACGACAACGTCTCCATCATGGCGACGCCTCAAAACGCCAGTAAATTTTTCTCAAAAATCGGTGTAAATACTCATAGAGTAAAAGATACGTTGATTATCGGCGGAGGAAAAATCACCTATTATCTGGCTCACCAACTCTTGGACATGGGAATTCGTGTAAAAGTCATTGAGAACGATAAAGACCGCTGCCTACAGCTAAGTAACTTGCTCCCAAAAGCCAATATTCTCTATGGGGATGGAACTGACGAGACTCTGCTGCTATCAGAAGGGCTTCATAATACTCAATCTGTGGTCAGTCTCACAAACTTTGATGAGGAAAATCTCTTGATTTCCCTGTTTGCGATGAAGCACTCCAATGCCAAAATTATAGCAAAAGTCAACCGTATCACTTTCAATGACATCATTAATGAGCTGGACATCGGCAGTGTCGTCTACCCTAAATATCTGACAGCCAATTACATTCTGAAATATGTACGCGCCACTCAAAACGCCCAGGGAAGTAACGTGGAAACCCTATATAAAATTCTCGACAAGCGTGCAGAAGCCTTAGAGTTTTGTATCCGTGAGAACTCTCCTGTCGTGGGCGTCCCTTTGATGGAACTGAATTTAAAAGACAATCTTTTATTATGCTGTATTAATCACAAAGGAAAAATTATCATTCCCCGTGGCCAGGACTCCATCCAAGTAGGAGACACCGTTATGGTCGTAACTACTAACACAGGCCTGCGCGATATCAGGGATATTCTAAAATAGAAAGAAGCTGACATTATGAACTACTCAATGATTCGATACATCATCGGATGGATACTCATCCTAGAGGCAGCCTTTTTATCCCTTCCTTGCATCGTGGCTGCAATATACCAGGAGACTGACGGCTGGGTCTATGCAGCCGTTTTGCTCGTCTGTCTGACCTGTGGTCTCCTCTTAAAGCGAACGAAAATTCAAACTAAAATTTTTTTCGCCCGGGAAGGACTTGTGACAGTCTCTCTAAGCTGGATTGTTCTCAGTATTTTCGGCTCGCTGCCATTTATCTTCACTGGCGCGATTTCCAACCCAGTGGATGCCTTGTTTGAAACTGTCTCCGGTTTCACTACCACCGGAGCTAGCATCCTGACCGACGTGGAAGCCTTATCCCACTGTAACCTTTTTTGGCGCAGCTTTACCCACTGGATCGGTGGTATGGGAGTTCTAGTTTTTATGCTGGCTTTGTTGCCCTTGACTGGTGGTTCTCACATGAATCTGTTAAAAGCCGAAAGTCCTGGGCCTTCCGTCAGCAAGCTAGCCCCGAAGGTTCAGACCACAGCTAAGATTTTGTACAAGATATATATCGCTATGACGCTCATACAGATTGTCTTTTTGCTAATTGGAAAGATGCCCCTGTTCGATGCTTTGACCACTTCCTTTGGCTCAGCAGGAACTGGTGGTTTTGGAATCAAAAATGACAGTATGGCCAGCTATTCTCCTTACCTGCAAAATGTGGTCACAATCTTCATGATTCTTTTCGGTGTAAATTTTAATTTTTATTTTCTGTTGCTACACAAAAAATTTCGTCAGGCCTTCCATTTTTCTGAAGTCCGGCTCTATATCGGAATCATTTTGGCGGCAACAGCTACCATCGCCCTCAGCCTGGGGAACATTTACGACAACTTCCTAGAGGCTTTACACCACTCTGCTTTCCAAGTGGCATCCATCATCACCACCACTGGCTTCGCGACTACAGACTTCAATCTGTGGCCTGAGGTTTCCAGAACCATTCTGGTGATGCTCATGTTCATCGGTGCCTGTGCAGGCAGTACTGGAGGCGGCATTAAAGTCTCTCGTTTTATCATTCTGATGAAAGCTCTTGTGAAAGAACTTCATCAATATATTCATCCCAAAGGCATAAAGACCATTCACATCGACGGACACACGTTAGGGCACGAGGTACTCCGCTCCGTCAATGTATTCCTCTTCGCCTACGTGCTTATATTCGCTGCCTCCTCGCTGCTTCTGACTTTTGATGGTAAAGATTTGATCACGAACTTCACAGCTGTCGCAGCTACCTTAAACAATGTAGGTCCCGGTCTGGAGCTGGTAGGACCCTCCTCAAATTTTAGCTGCTTTTCCATGTTTTCCAAACTGGTACTGACCTTCGATATGCTGGCCGGCAGACTAGAGATCTTTCCCCTGCTCCTGCTCTTTGTGCGAGATACCTGGAAAAAGTTTTGACGGCTCCTCACGGTAAAATACACTGCGACAATTTTTTCTTATGCAAAGAAGGGTGTGCATCGTCGGTATGCACACCCTTCTTTGTGAATCTTTATTCAAACAGAGGTGTGGAGAAATAGCGCTCCGCGGTATCCGGCAGGATTGTCACCACGGTTTTCCCCTCTCCTAACTCATGTGCCAGCTTTAGCGCCGCAGCTACATTGGTACCGCTGGAAATTCCACACATCAGCCCTTCTTTTCTCGCTAAATCTTTTGCTGTCTGCAAAGCCTCGTCATCTGTCACAATGTAAATGGAATCGTAAATTTCCTGATTTAAGACTTCTGGAACCACTCCATCGCCGATTCCCATTTGAATGTGCGTTCCCACAGTGCCTCCGGCCAAGATCGCTGCATTCTCAGGCTCCACAGCCCAGATGCGAATCTTTGGATTCAACGCCTTTAGAGTCTCTCCAATCCCTGTAATGGTACCTCCAGTGCCGATTCCCGAACAGAACCCGTCGATGGGACCTGCAACCTGTTCTAAGATTTCCAGTCCCGTATGGTGACGGTGTGCCATGGGATTGGCGGGATTTTCAAACTGCTGAGGCACGAAAACTCTGGGATTTTCCCTGGCCATTTTCTTTGCAGTTCTCAGACATTCATCAATACAGTCCCCAATATTCCCAGCATCGTGAATCAAAATCACCTTAGCCCCATAATGTTCCACCAATAATTTTCTTTCGCGGCTGACGGAATCCGGCATGATAATCACGGTCTTATAACCTTTGACAGCCCCTACCAAAGCCAACCCAATTCCTTGATTGCCGCTAGTAGGCTCTACAATAATAGAATCCGGTTTTAGGACTCCCTGTTTTTCTGCCTCACAGATCATATTATAAGCGGTTCTTGTCTTCACCGAACCGCCCACATTCAATCCTTCAAATTTCACCAACACCCTCGCGTCTTTGGGCCCTACCATATGATTCAGTTGAATCATAGGTGTATGCCCAATTGCCTCTAAAACATTCTGATAAATCATAAGTCTTCTCCTGTTTCCATTTGTAATGTCTTATTTATTATATGTCGTCTTTGTCACTTTTGCAAGAAAACACGTAGACAAACTGATCTTTTTTAGACAAATCTTCCCTATAGACAAAATTCAAACCGGAAAACTCTTTCAATTCATTCAAATCCAAAACCTTTCGCTGTGCCATATAGCGAACCATCTCTCCCCTAGCCATCTTTGCCAGCGTACCTTTTTGAATGACCTTATCCCCTCTTACTTCTCCAAAGACACAGGTGAGAATCTGTACTCCCACAGGACAATGCCTCTCAATAGTCTGAACGTATTCCTTGGAAGCCAAATTTACGATGCAATCCTCTTCTTTGGTAAGCTCCTGGCACAATGCATTCCCCCAAAATTCATAAAGATTTTCATACCCTGCTGGTCTTGCTTTTGCCTGCATTTCCAGACGGTATGGCACCACTCCATCCAGAGGACGCAAAAGCCCATAAAACCCTGACAAAATTCTCAAATGTTTTTGTAGATATCCCAGTTGTTCTTCCTCCATCACACTGGGAGCCATGTATTGATACTGAATTCCCTCATAGGAGAGCAGAGCTGGTGTCAGATTTCTGTCTAAATGCATAGTCTGAATGCGCTCATAGTTCAGTCTCGCTATCTTATCATTACATTTCCAAAGTTCTTTCGCTTCCTCATAAGACAAACCCTTCAGGTATTCCAATAGCTGTTTTGTCTTCTCTAAAAATACCGGCTTTGAACTTGCCTCCAGCAAATCTGACTGGCAGATCATCTTCTTGGCAGGCGATATAATGATCTTCATCTTCTCATTTTCCCCTCAAACTCCCGCTGCATGAAAAGTCCTTCCACTGCCTGTTCATATTCTGAAAGTCTCTGGGATTTCTGAATCTTTTTTATGTATTTTTTAGGGTCTTCAAAAAGACTTCCCATAAAACACCACAGCTCTTTCATTCGAAACAGAATGTTGCGGTCCCCGTACAAAACTTCCTGATAAGCCTCATAGATCTGGTCATGGTACTCCCGAAGAGTCTCTTTGTCCAGAACTATCCCTTGAGCGGCCTCTCTCACAAGACCTGGATTCCTCAGCAGCCCACGTCCAATCATCACTCGGTCTACCTGAGGAAATTCTCGCGCGAATCTCTCAATGTCTTGTGCATAGATTAAATCTCCATTGTAACACAAAGGATTTCGGCTGGCCGCCGACGCCTGCAAAAACACAGAAAATCTCACGGGCTTCTTATAATAATCTGTCTGTAATCTTGGATGGACAATCAATTCTTCCATAGGAAAACGATTGTAAATATCCAGCAAAGTTAAAAACTCTTCTTCCTCTTCCACCCCCGCTCTGGTCTTCACTGATATTTTCATATCCAGCTTTTCAAAAATCTCATCTAAAAAACGTTCCAGCTCTTTGGGATAAGCCAAAAAACCGGAACCCCTTCCCTTGGACACCACCGTCTTGGAAGGGCACCCCAGATTCAGATTCACCTCGTCATAGCCTAAGTCCCGCAATTTTTTCGCGGTACTGATGAAATCCTCAGCCTTATTCGTCATAATCTGGGGCACGGCATACAAGCCTTTATTATTTTCCGGTGCGATTTCTTTCAGTTCTTTGCTGTTAAAAGACCTTTTCACATGAGGAACCAAAAAAGGCATAAAATACTTGTCAATTCCAGGAAACAAGTGGGCGTGAATCCGGCGGTAGAGATAGCCGTTAATTCCCTCCATAGGTGCAAAATAATACCTCATCAAAATATTTCCTCTTTTCTCTAAATCTCTTTGCAAAAGCCATATTTTCCAGTATACTGGTGCCTATAAAGCAAAGGAGGCCAAACTATGAAATGTTACGAAATGATCCGCGAAATATACGATCAGTGTAGCGGCAAACCTCACTCTCAAATTTCTGAGATCGAAACCGACGACTTAGACGCCTATGTACAGGGAAAAATCAGCCGTACTTCTACCTGCGAGAAATCTGTGAGAGAGGATGGTTCCATCATCTATGAAATTTTGACAAATGGAATCAAAGAACGGTATATCTTCACAGAATAATCGACATGTTCATATTTGTTTCAAACACACAGACGCCGTCCGGACTCTGAATCTACCTGATTTCAGAGCACAGACGGCATCTAAAGTTGTCTGCCGCTATCCGATCGCCGGTATCTGTCTGGGTTTTAATTCTTTTACCATTTCTTCTCCTAGAACATCCGACAATATCCCACAGTAATCCTCTATGGTCACACTTCCGTCAGGTGTAATCAGCTCATAGTCTGTATGATAGAGATTTACAAACACTCCCGTCTCTTTCAATCCATTTCTCAAGTAAAACTCTTTTCTTCGCCTGCGTTCTTCTGCATTCGGAGCATTTTGATCTTGAACTTCGATCTCGAAAATAAATTTTTTTCCCTCAAACACCTTCAGAAGCTCATGGATAGCCCGTCCGCCATAACCGTTGCTCTGGAATTTAGGATGAATGGCAAAATAGTCTAAGAGAGCCCTTCCTCCCGCTTCCATGGTAATGACCAGGCCAATGAACTCTCCTCCTTCCTCCATGGCCCAAAAGCTCATCAATCCAGCTTCTGCCCGTTCCCGCATAAAATCAAAAGGTTTCTTCTCCAAAGGTGGAAAAGAACCCTCATAAAGCTCACGAAAAGATTCTAAGTATCGATTTCCTTCTGCCAACGCGTTTAAAAACTTCATAATCTACTCCCTTAATTTCTTTATCTCATTTTAATCTTTCTGTCTTATTATAACCCAGTTACTTCCTTCTGTATAGTCTCATTCCCGTCTTCATATATATTAAAAAAAGCATATGGAGAAACAATGAAAATTCCAACTCAGTTAAAACCAATCTCCAAAGTAGCAGCCTACCTGCTTTTTTTCATGGCAGCCTACCTGCTGGGTATGGGAGCGGCCAGTTTGACCTCTTCCAAAACGACAGTCGCCACCTCCTCCGAGGCCAATAGCAATTGGGGACTAAGTTTTCAAGAAGACGGCAAAGCTCCTGTGGGAAATGCTTCCTGCGAAGAACTAAAACAATATCACGCCGCCTACATGGATGACACAGAAGAAAAAGTCATCTACCTTACTTTCGACTGCGGCTACGAAAATGGAAACCTTCCAGCCATCTTAGATGCCCTGAAAAAGCATCAGGCTGTGGGAACTTTTTTCGTGGTAGGCAACTTTTTGGAGACCAGCCCTGATCTGACCAAACGAATGGTGAAAGAAGGACACATCGTCGGCAACCACACTTATCACCATCCTGATATGTCCCAAATCTCCTCTCAGGAATCCTTTTCCAAAGAACTCAAAGACGTAGAAGAACTCTTCCAGGAGATCACCGGGGAAACCATGAGCCACTATTACCGGCCTCCCCAGGGGAAATACAGCACGGAAAACCTGAAAATGGCCAGTCAGATGGGCTACAACACCTTTTTCTGGAGCCTGGCCTATGTGGACTGGCTGCAAGACCAGCAGCCCTCGTCCCAGGAAGCCTTTGACAAACTTCTCAGTCGCATTCATCCTGGAGCCGTCGTCCTTTTACACAGCACTTCCTCCACAAATGCTCAAATTTTAGATGAACTCCTGACCAAGTGGGAAGACATGGGATATCACTTCGCCCCACTCTCCGATCTGGCTGAAAAAATATAACCTCCAAGGCTACTTAGCTCCATGACTGTAAAATCTGTTTCCACTTCTCACAAGTCATTCCTGTCTGGATCTCCCCATCAACAGAAATGTTGGGGGAGGTCCGGCAGTGTCTCAGACAGTTCTGGGTTCGCAGACAGACTTTTCCGTCCTCAGAACTCCCGTTTTTCTGAATTTTCAAGCTTTTTCTTATATACGCCAAAAGCTCCGCCGCATTTTTATTTCTGCACCTCTCTCCGCTGCAAACGATCACTGTGTGTGTGATTTTTTGTTCCTTCAGGCTCGGATACCTTTGAATAATACAGTTTAAAAAGGTCTCTTTCACACAGAATTCCCTCGCCATGCGTTCTTTTAATTCTGCTGGAATATATCCGTATACCTCCTGGATTTCCCGAAACATATCAACAAGACTCTCCTGACTGGCACAGTCATCACGTCCTTTATAGTACTCAAAAATTTCTTCTATAGTCTCCTGCTCTGTCATTTTTGTCTCCTTTCTGGCACCCTTCGCCTTGTCTCTTTCTTAAGTATATGCTAGTATATACTTATTGTCCAATACCAAAGAGAGGAAGATGCCCCATGCACATATTAAAAAAGTTTATCCGATATTACAGCCCCTACAAGGCTGTCTTTTTCTTTGACCTATTCTGCGCGACAGTCATCAGCCTGGTGGATTTGGCTTATCCTCAGATTCTGCGCACTCTGACCAGTACTTTATTCACCCGCGGTAGCGATGCAATCTTAAGTGCTCTGATGCCGATTGCAATTAGCCTTTTCACCATGTATCTCGTACAAAGCCTTTGCAAATATTACGTGAGCTATCAGGGACACATGATGGGTGCCCACATGGAACGGGATATGCGCCAGCAGCTATTTGACCACTACGAAAAACTCTCGTTCTCTTACTACGACCAGAACAACTCGGGCCAGATGATGAGTAAATTGGTCTCCGATCTGTTCGACATTTCAGAGTTTGCCCATCACGGCCCTGAGAACCTGTTCATCTCTCTGATTAAGATTTGCGGTTCTTTTATCTTTTTATTCTTGATTAATTGGAGGCTTGCCATACCGTTGGCTGTCCTGGTACTTTGCATGTTCCTTTTTTCCATGAGCCAAAATCGCCGTATCCAAACTACCTTCATGGAAAACCGAAAAAAAATCGGAGATGTCAACGCAAGCTTGCAGGACACCTTAGCCGGAATCCGCATCGTGCAGTCCTTTGCCAACGAGAAGGTGGAACAGCACAAATTTCAAAAGAGCAACCACAGCTTTCTTCTCTCAAAAGACGCCAACTACCGCTGTATGGGAAGCTTCATGGGATGCAACCTATTCTTTCAGGGAATGATGTATCTGGTCACTCTTGTATACGGAGGCTACTTGATCGCCCACGGTCAGATGCAGGCGGCAGACTTAGCCATGTATGCCCTGTATATCGGAATCTTCATCAACCCTATTCAAATTTTAGTGGAACTGACCGAAATGATGCAAAAAGGTCTTTCCGGTTTCCGTCGATTCGTGGCCGTCATGGAGACAGAACCCGAAATTCAAGATGAGCCAAATGCCCAGACACTTAAAGACGTCAAAGGAAACGTCAGATACGAGAATGTCTCCTTCCACTACAGCGACGATGACACCTTAGTCCTCTGCGATGTTTCCTTCGACATTCCCGCAGGCAGGTCCATCGCCCTTGTAGGTCCTTCTGGAAGCGGCAAGACCACAATCTGCTCTCTTCTGCCCAGGTTTTACGATGTCACTGCCGGCGTAGTCACCATAGACGGGAAAAACGTCAAAAATCTGACTCTGGACAGTCTGAGAAATCAGATCGGCATCGTACAACAGGACGTATACCTCTTCGGCGGTACAATCCGTGACAATATTGCCTATGGAAAACCTAGCGCGTCCATGGATGAGATCATCGAGGCTGCAGAAAAAGCAAACATCCACGAGTTTATCCAAAGCCTCCCGGACGGCTACGACACCTTTGTAGGGGAGCGCGGAACTCGTCTCTCAGGAGGGCAAAAACAGAGAATCTCCATCGCGCGAGTCTTTCTAAAAAATCCTCCAATCTTAATTCTCGATGAAGCTACCAGCGCTTTGGACAACGAAAGTGAGCGCTGGATTCAGAAAAGTCTAGAAGAGCTGTCCAAGAACCGCACCACTATTACCATCGCTCATCGTCTGTCCACGATACGCAACGCTGACGAAATCCTCGTGGTCGCTGACAACAAGATTGCTGAGAGAGGTTCCCACGACGAGCTAATAAAGCGAGGCGGGATCTATGCACATTACTATCAAATGCAGTTTTAATGCCCCTTCAATTAGGAAAGAGCTTTCACGCTTCAGCGTGACAAGGTCTTTCCTGTGACACTAGGAACAAAGTGGACAAGCCCACTTCAGCTCCCCTGCCCCTCGATTTTGAGGGGACGCAGGCTCACTTTGCGCGCCGCCGCAACACCGCTTTGCGGTGAAATTCCTCATTGCGGTGTGTGCATCCTGCCCGGAGGGCTTTTATTGCATAGGGAACGAAATTTCCTTTGCAACAAAAACAGCAGAGAATTGGTATTCTCTGCTGTCTTTTCATACCCGAAATTTCTCTAACCTTTTTTTAATCTCCTCATCCGCTGCATACAGAATAATTTCTACCGGATGAGACAAATCCAGACTAAAGATTCCCAATACGGATTTTCCATCCACCTCATAATCCCCTGCCAGAATCTTCACATCACCCTCATACTTCCCCATAATACGGAGGTATTCCTCTACACGCTCCTGTGTATTCAGCTCAATAAAAAATCTGTCCATACCTTCTCACTTTCTGCCAAACTCAACCAGAACACTTAGAAGTGCGGATTAGCTTTCGTACTGGAAGAACAAATGTCGGAGAGACCGACAGTTCATCGATTCCCATCTTCAAAAACGTCTCCGTCAACTCGGTGTCCGCTCCCAACTCACCACAGATTCCAACCCAACAGCCTTTACTGTGTCCATTGTCAATCACGGTCTGTATCATTCGAAGAATCGCAGGATGGTGAGCGTCATAAAAGCTGTCCAGCTTTGCATTCTGTCTGTCAATTGCCAGCGTGTACTGTGTCAGATCGTTGGTCCCAATACTGAAAAAGTCAACTTCTTCCGCCAGAACATCACTCATCACAGCTGCTGCCGGCGTCTCAATCATGATTCCCTGCTCCACCTCACTGAACTGGACACCCTGTTCCCTTAATTCGCTCTTTACTTCCTCGACGATCTCCTTAATCTTGTGAATCTCTTCTATCGAGATAATCATCGGATACATAATGGCAATATTTCCAAACGCGCTTGCCCGGAACAGAGCACGAAGCTGCGTCTTAAAGATTTCTGGCTGAGTGAGACAGATTCTGATCGCCCGGTAACCCATGGCAGGGTTCTCCTCATGCTCTAAATGAAAATACTCTGCCTGTTTATCTGCCCCGATATCCAGTGTACGGATAATCACTTTTTTTCCTGCCATCATCTCTGCAACTGTCTTGTAAGCCTGGAACTGCTCTTCCTCTGTCGGAAAATGATCTTTTTCCAGATAGAGAAACTCACTGCGAAACAACCCGATACCTTCCGCATCATTTTTCATAACGGCTGCGACATCTGAAATGTTTCCAATATTTGCATACAGCTTAATATGCTTTCCATCAAGCGTGACATCCTCTTTTCCCTTCAGTTCCAGCAGGAGCTGTCTCTCTTCGTCTTCCGCCTGTTTTCTCTTTTTCAATTCCTTCAGAGTCTCTTCATCTGGGTCCAAATACAAAGTACCAGTATAGCCGTCGACCACAGCCATCCTGCCATTCCACTCTTTTCGAATCGGTACTCCAATCAGTGCCGGAATATTCATACTTCTTGCCAGAATTGCCGTATGGGAGTTGGAAGAGCCTTGCTCTGTCACAAAAGCCAAAAGCATATTCTTGTCCAACTGAACCGTCTCACTAGGAGCCAAGTCCTCTGCAATCAAAATTACCGGCTTATTCAACTCACAATTGCCGGAACCGCTGCCTCCTAACACCGCGACGACTCGGTTAGAGATGTCGATGATGTCCGCCGCTCTGGCTTTGAAATATTCGTCCTCCATCTCAGAGAACATCTTTGAAAAGTTGTCTCCTGTCATCGCTACCGCATATTCTGCATTGATTCCCTGTGTCGCGATCATGTTGAGCACCGCATCGTTAAAATCGTCGTCCTCTAACATCATAGCATGCACCTCAAAGACTGCAGCATTGACTTCTCCTACCTCTTGGCATGCCTTTTTATACAACTCTCCTAACTGGCCGATCGCTTCATCCCGGGCTTTTTCATATCGTTTCTGTTCTGCCTCTAGATTTTCCGGTTTGTAGCGTTTGATCTCTTTTTCTTCTTTCTGATAGAAGAAAATTTCTCCGATAGCAATTCCTTTCAAAATAGATTTTCCCTGATATGTCGTCACGTATATTCCCTCCTGCTTCATAAATTCTTCTGGAAGATTTCTCTCATCCGCGGCAACTGCCTCTTATACCTATCTCAGTTATACTCTTTTATTTTACACCATTTGCACAAAATTTCAAAGCAAAAATATCACATTTAGGAACAAATATCTCAGGGAAACTATAACCTTTCATTTTTCTTAGCCAAACTTGGAAATCCAGCTCTTTGAGCCTCTGCCTTGTCGAATTCCGGATTAAAATAATAGAAATTTCTGGACGATATTTTTTCTTTTATTCTTTCTAGCGCTTCTCCAAACCTCTGAAAATGAATAATCTCTCTTGTCCTCAAAAATTTCAACGGCTCGCGAATTTCCGGGTCTGGAATCATTCTTAAAAGATTGTCATATACCGTGCGCGCTTTCTGTTCCGCCGCCAAATCCTCATGCAAATCGGTAATGGGATCACCTTTAGACTGAAACTCCTTTGCAGTAAACGGAAGTCCACTAGCGGCCTGTGGCCAAAGTCCTGTGGTATGATCGATATAATAAGCATCGAATCCAGCAGTTTTTGCCTCTTCAATCGTAAGATTTTTCGTCAGTTGATACACCATGGCACAGATCATCTCCATATGCGCCAACTCTTCAGTCCCTATATCCGTGAGCAAGCCGCTCACCTCTTTTAAAGGCATTGTATATCTCTGTGCCAGGTATCTCATGGATGCCGACAATTCCCCGTCCGGACCTCCGTACTGGCTGATAATCAACTGTGCAGTCTTCGGACAAGTTTTTGATATTTTTATAGGATATTGTAATCTCTTCTCATATACCCACATCTACGCGCAGCCTCCTTCCCAGGGCATCGGCCCTTCTTTCCAACAATAACAATGTGATTTAGGATTTCTCTCGAATATTTTCGTCATACAATCTGTCGTAAGTGGAAAAAACTTTTCAGCAAATTCCTCCATCAACATACTCCGCTTGGACAACACATTTTGTAAGAGCTCCAACCCTTTTTGATCTTCTGGATGAGTGTCCATGTACAGACGAACATCATCTGCCATGAAACTTACCTCCTGAATCTGTCTCATCATCGCCTCTTGCTGCTGTCCTTCAGAATTCTCACCTGCCCTTGCAGGTATATCTGCACATCCCTTCAAAACACTGTGCTGTCCACCCGCTCCCATGGAGTCCGTCTTGAAAAAAGGCATGTTTAATTCCGGAAAAATAGTGCCGATAGACAAAGCTTCGCACGGATTATAGACGGTCTTCCACTCTTGAATCGGAACAGACGCAATCGCCAAATGTCCTTGTATCATAAAAAAACTCCCTTCTCTCGTAAATTTTTGACACAATTAGTATGTCTCAAAAAGTCCGTCTCTTCTCAGGGAGTTTTTTCTATCTATATTTATGTAAAATTTATGTAAAATTTTTATGATCTACTTTTACCAACGGCTCACTATTTTCTTCCCATATATATTATAAAGAAAACTGCCCAGATAATTTTTCAGCAGCTCCCAATACTCCTCGACTTCCACTTGTTTTCCACAGCAGAGGAACTCATAGATAACCCCATTTTCCTTTGTCTTATATCCGGCTTCCCGAAAGCCGTTACACAAATAAAACTTTTTACGTTTTTTCCTCTGCACATTATTTTCGCTCTCTTCATTTACATCTTCAATACTCAGCACAATGCTTTTGCCTTCAAGTCTTCGCCGTAATTTTGCAAGAATCTTGCTCCCATACCCCTTTCCTCTACCTTCGGCCGCGACAGCAAGATAAAACACAAATACGATGTCTTTATGGTACACGCAGTACAACATTCCCACAAACTGGCTGTTATCATAAACTCCAATCAGATCTGCTACCTGCTGACTTGCCTTATGTTTCAGAAAGAAAAACGGTAATCGTTCTTTCTTAGGGAATGCTTCATAGTAAAGTTTTTGGGTTTCTTTTACAATCTGCTTGTCGTTTTTATAATTTCTAAACTCCATTTTTCAAATCTCCTACACATCCGCTCCCTATTTTCTACCGCAGAGCTGCCAAAACGCCACTGAACTGGCTGCTGCCACATTCAAAGAATCTACTCCATGGGACATAGGAATACACACGGTATAATCACAAGCCGCGATTGTCTCGCAAGCCAATCCATCTCCTTCTGTCCCGAGGACAATGGCCAGTCTCGGTGCATCCACCAGTCTAGAATCGTCAACACGCAGAGAATCTTCCCTCAATGCCATCGCCACGGTCTGAAATCCCAGTTCACGCAGATGCGCAATTCCCTGCAAAGGCCAGGAAAACTGCTTGTCCAAAAAAGTCCATGGTATCTGAAAGACAGTCCCCATACTCACCCGGATCGCCCGGCGGTACAAAGGATCGCTGCACGCCTGTGTCAACAAAACACCATCCACATTCAAAGCAGCCGCAGAACGGAATATCGCTCCCACATTCGTGGGATTCACGACATTTTCTAATACTGCTATTCGTCTCGCACCGGCGCATATCTCCCCCACAGAAGGCTGCTTTGGTCGCCGCATCGCACACAGCATCCCCCGTGTGAGGGCAAAGCCGGTAAGCTGTGTCAGCACATGAAACGGTGCCGTGTACACCGGTACGTTCCCGCGGCGAAAAAGCCTTTCCTGCTCCTGACTCTCTACCTGTCTTTGTTCCACCAAAAAAGAAATGGGAACGCAGCCTGCATTCAGAGCACGCTCAATCACCTTCGGACTCTCGGCGATAAAAATTCCTTTTTCCGGCTCATGGCGGTTCAATAGTTGTACTTCTGTGAATCTCGCATAGATATCCAGCTCCGGTGCCAAAAAATCCGTAATCTCAATAATCTCTGGCATAGCTGCCTCCTTTCTGTTCGTTGCTAAAGTGGGCTTCGCCCTCAAATTTAAACAAGAACGATTTATTCTAAGTATTTACCTAACTCAATATAACAGAGATAACAGAATAAAATGCCAATACACAAAACAAAATCCCCAATATCTTCGTATAGATGTTCAGTACTTTGTTTTGCAGCTTCTTTCTTGTGAATAAAATATCTGCATTCAAAATAGAAAAAATCGTAATCAGAGACAAGTAATAAGAGGTATTTCCACTGTTGTCTCTATACAATGCATAACCGTATCCAATCCAGAAAACCGTAAGTGCAACCAGCGATATTATCCGAAATATTTTCATGTCTTTTCTTTCCGTCGTCACACTTTTTTCTCTCTGTACATAAACATTCTCAAATTGTTTCTCTGCCATGTCAAACACTCCTATCCTTCTTTTCTCTACATCCCTAAAAGTTTCATAAACAGCAATGAAGCTGCCAACGTAAAGGCACCCACGGCGAGCGCCCAAAGTGCTTTCTGGTAAGGTCTTTTCCCCTCTTCTCTAGCCTTTTCAATATCGTTCAGACTTTTGCCTTCCATAAAAGCTACAATCTCCTTATAGGTCTGAACATCCATCTCTTTCTTTTTCTTCTCCACAAGTCTCGCGACATAGAGTGCCACGCCTAAAAGGGCCAACCATATCCCCAGACCTGCATAAGATAAAAACTCCACCAACGGCAAAGGCGTGACAGCCACCGCCAGAAGTAGCACCGTATAGATGACACTCAGGCAATTGAAGATCTGCTGATCTTCTCTGTTGATCTGTTCTTTCATGTTTTCCACATCTCCTTTGATTAATTTGTCCAAGGAGACTTCAAATGCTTCACTGAGTAAAACGAGACTGTTGACATCGGGATAGCTTTTGCCGTTTTCCCAATTCGATATTGTCTGTCTAGAAACGTATACTTTCTCAGCCAGAGTTTCCTGAGAGAAGGACCTTTCGTTTCTGTATCTCCTGATCTGTTTCCCCAGTTCCATTTCTGCCTCCTGTAATTCAAATTTTAATCAAAAAAGAGTATTTGTCTATCAAACGGTCTTGACATGGCATGTTTTTGCACGTTTTTTCGATGTCAAAAATCTTTGACACCGAAATTTTAGGCATATTTATTTGTGATAGGGCTCGTTAGAAAGAATTCGGTAGCCCCGGTAAATCTGCTCTAAGAGAATCACCCTCATAAGTTGATGGGGAAAGGTCATCCTCGAAAAACTCAGCCGGCAGTCTGCTCTTTTTAGCAGCTCCTTGTCCAGTCCAATGGAGCCTCCAATGACGAAGATGATATGGCTGACACCGGAAATCCCCAGTCTTCCGATCTTTTCCGAAAATTTCTCGGAGGACAGCATCTCTCCGTCAATAGCCAGAGCGATCACATAGGCATCTTCTCTCAGATATTTAGAGATTCTCTCCCCCTCCTTTTGCCGAATCTGATTTTCCACTGCTTCGCTGGCTCCATCCAATGTTTTCTCATCGGCCACCTCCACGATTTCCAACTTGCAGTAACGATTCAGCCGCTTGCTGTACTCCGCAACCGCATCTTTTAAATACTTTTCTTTGATTTTGCCCACTGTAACCAGTGTTATTTTCATCCGACTGTCTCCTTTTCCCTCTCTCACAATCTTTTACCCGCCAGATACCATGCTCTTAGCGTCAATCCTCAGGCTCCAATACATATTTTCGGTAGATAATATCGCCGGGGATTCCTTTCTTATTGACGCCGTACGCATACAGAACTGTGACACCCTCTTTGAGCTTGATAGGACCAGTATAAATCTTACTATCTTCATCCGGTATCGTTCCGTCGAGAGTATAGTAGATTTTCTCGCATTCCCCCGAAATTTCCACTTTCATGGGCTTTTTATGATAGGTGCCGGACTGAAAATCTGTGTTCAAATCTGGACATATATACTCAGAGTACTCTTCCAAAACATCCGGATTGGTACACATCTGTAACAGTTCCCTAATTGCTTCCACATCCTGATTCTTTTCCATTGCAGACAGCAAGACTCCATATGCCTCTAGATTGTCCGGATGCTCTTTTAAAAACACTGTCAAAATCTTTTCCACAGAAGCATAATCTTCCTGTGCGTCGAAAATCTTAGCCATCATCAAATTTGCATTGGGATTATCCGGCTCCATGGACAGCGCCTGGTCCATGTGGTCCATCGCTTGGTCATAGTCCTCCTGATTATATGCCTTTACCCCAGCCTGATACTGATAAGCATAGGAGTTCATTCTGTAGTATCCCACTCCAAGAAGAATTGTCCCTAAAATGGAAACAACTGCAAATCCACACAGAAAAAAAAGCCTGCGTTTTTTCTGGCGAATTTCTTTTTGCATCTGCTCTTTTTTCCGCTCCTGACAGACTTTCTTTTCTTCTTCATGCTTCTTTTGGGTAATTAGCGTCTCTACCGTATTATATTCCGATACCCAGGGAACCTCCGTGAGACATTTTGGACAAAAGAGTGTTCCCGGTTTCACTTCTTCTCCACAATATGGACACTTCATCTCTATAAATATTCCTCGACATATTTTTCAAATTCTTCCAAGGACATCAGCACCTTTCTGGGCTTCGTCCCTTCCTCCGGGCCCACGACTCCAGCTTCGGCTAGCTGGTCCATAATTCTAGCCGCACGGTTAAAGCCGATTTTAAACATTCTCTGTAGCATTCCAATAGAAGCCTTCTCTTTCTCGATGATAAACTTTCCCGCTTCCACGAAATACCGGTCACGGTCTGCTTCTGAATTCCCAGAACTGCCTACAGCGCCTGAAGAGTTGATAGATTCCGCCACTTTTTCGTCATAGGGACTCCCTGGATTTTTGTCCGCCAAAAACTCCACAACCTTGCTTACTTCCTCGTCTGACACAAAAGCCCCTTGAAGACGAGCCGGCTTTTGATATCCCTGGGGATAGAACAACATGTCCCCTTTTCCCAAAAGCTTTTCTGCCCCGTTCATGTCCAGAATTGTCCTGGAATCAACTCCGGAGGAGACAGAGAAAGCGATTCTCGACGGCATATTTGCCTTGATGAGCCCCGTAATTACGTTCACAGATGGCCTTTGTGTGGCAATAATCAGATGGATTCCCGCTGCACGTGCCAGTTGAGCCAGGCGGCAGATTGCGTCCTCCACCTCACCTGGAGCCACCATCATCAAATCTGCCAGCTCATCCACGATAATTACAATCTGCGGCAAAGGCTTCGGCGGTTCCTCTCCGTTAATTCTCGGTGCATCTTCTATTTTTTTGTTGTACTCCTCTAGATTCCGTACATTGTACTCTGCAAACGTATTGTATCTTTCTGTCATCGAAGATACTGCCCAATTCAACGCACCTGCTGCTTTCTTTGGATCTGTCACTACAGGAATCAGCAAATGAGGCACACCATTATATACACTCAGCTCAACCACTTTCGGGTCAATCATAATCAGTTTTACCTCATCAGGTTTTGCCTTGTACAAAATACTCATAATCAGAGTGTTGATGCAGACGGATTTGCCGGAACCGGTGGCGCCGGCAATCAACAAATGAGGCATTTTTGCGATATCGGCAACCACCGGCATCCCGGCAATATCTTTTCCAGCCGCAAAGGACAGTTTCGATTTGCTCTTTTGAAATGTCTCAGACTGCAGTAGATCTCTGAGCATAACGGCGCTGTTGTGATCGTTGGGAACCTCAATTCCCACCGCTGCTTTTCCCGGAATTGGCGCTTCAATCCGAATATCTGACGCTGCCAGATTCAATTTTATATCATCTGTCAAGCCCACAATCTTACTGACTTTCACTCCTTGCTCCGGCTGTAGTTCATATCTAGTCACTGTCGGTCCACAGCTGACATTTGTAATGGTCACATTAACACCAAAACTTTTCAACGTATCCTGAAGCTTTTTAGCCGTTTTTCGCAGATGGGCATCCGAATCTCCCACAGCACCCCTGCTGCCTTTCTTTAAAAGACTCAGAGGAGGAAATTTATAAACTCTCTCCGGTACAGCTGTCTGGGATTCAATCTCTTTTCGAATATTGTGAATTCCATTTTGAATCTCAGCTTCTGAAGACTTCGGAGGCTTAGAGACCTTCTCCTCACTCCTCTGAAACATCTCCTCTTCTTTTTCCTCCTGAATGCTTTTTTCTTCGGAGATAATCTCCATCATCGGAGTCTTTTTTTCTTTTTTCTGACCTTGGCTGTTCTCCTGAGATAAAGTTTCCTGTTTTTCCTCGTCTCCTCGATAAATTGGGAACTCCATAGCAGAAGTCTCCGTCAAATTCTCATTCTCCACATCCTTCAGCAATGTCTCACTGAGAAATCCGGTCTCTTTTTGGACTGACCTTCCCCTTTTCTCAGACTCGGACTCTCTCTTCTTTTTCAGCTCTTTTTGATATCTCCTGGCTTCGGCCCTTTCCTGACGGGCAGGTGCATCCTCACGGTAACTCTTCACGCCACCCTTGACAGTCTGAAACAATCCTCTCGCAATCTTTTCCACAAAACCAAAAAAAGATCTCTGAGTCATCAAAATTAATGATATCAAAAGAACAACTATTGTTATCACATAGGACCCAATCGTTCCAAAAGCCAAAGTGGTACTCACACAGAGAGCACCGCCCACAACTCCACCTCCGGTCTTATACTGAGATGAGGTATAAAAATACTCCATGATTTCAAAACTGCGTGTATATCCTTCTGTCAAAAGCTGCATAAGATTACAGCAGAATAAAAAAAACAAGATTCCTGCTATAATCTTCTTTTTGACTAGGCGATTTCGGCGGTTTACCATAAAAAATGCCACTCCGACAAAGAGTAGAATTGGAAACACATACGCCATTAGGCCAAAGATTCCAAAAGAAAACTTGCTGATTGCGTCTCCGACCATCCCTCCTACTCCAAAATTGCTGATTAACATGATAATCGAAAGTGCTAAAAAGAGAATCAGTACAATCTCCGTGCTAAAGTTACCTGCGGCAGGTTCCTGTTTCGTCTGTCTTTTTCCTCTGTTGCTGGTTTTCTTTTTTGTCGCTGCCATTCATACTCCTCCTCAACATACTTATCTGACAAAATTTCCGACGATCGCCACAAGCCCTGCCAAAAAACAGTAACAGGCAAAAATCCGAAATCTTTTCTTTCGTACCAGGGAAAGCATGTGCCTGATGCACAAATAGCCCACAGCTCCTGCAACGATAGCCCCGAGCACATAGGCAATACCCAAAGAGATGGTCATAGAAGGACTCACAAAGTTCTTCAGTTCCACAGCCATAGCTCCCAAGGTAGCCGGTATGGACAACAAAAATGAATACTTTAACGCAAATTTTCGGCCCATGCCAAACATCAAAGATGTGGACATCGTAATCCCTAACCGAGAAATTCCTGGAAATACAGAAAGTCCCTGACAAATCCCTATCCACATTGCCCGATCATAGGTAATTTCACCAGGAAGCTTGCCAGTGATCGGAATAAAATCCACCACAAACAAGAGAATACCAGTAATTAGCAAACCAATTCCTGTAAAAAGAAGGCTGTATGCTGCCATTTGAGCCAGATTTCTAGCCGCATATCCTAAAAAGAACGTAGGTATCGTAGACACTAACAACAGTACAACAAATTTGCGATAACTGCTGCGCACAATTCGATGGTAGCTTTGATCCTCCCCGTTTTTTTTGTTCTGAATCAAAATCTGCGCATTGCAAACCACATCGTAGGCCATCCTGCAAAGCTCCAATAGAATCTGTCTGACATCTTTTTGAAAAGCCAAAACTACAGCTACCGTAGTTCCCAGGTGCAGCATCGCCTCCAGGAGAAGTCCCGTATCTGGTTCAAAGCCTGTTAACTGTTGAAAAATCACCAGATGCCCAAAACTGCTCACTGGCAAAAACTCTGTGATACCCTGAATAATTCCCATTAGTATTGAATATAAAAATGACATTTCTCATTCCTTCTCTTCTCATGTATTCTGTTTCCTAACAAATTCCCATATCTTGGAACCCATATTACTCACATTGAGTTTTAGTATAACATATGCAGTTCCATTTAACAAGAAGGGGAAAGTTCAAAAAACAAAAGCGCTGCTTGATCATCTTTTGATGATCGAACAGCGCCTTCTCTATCTCCGTTTGAACACAATTACCGCATATCTATTATGCGTCTTTATTTTTCACATTTCGGCAATCTCGCCTCAATCATGTTGGTGAGATTGTCTGTACACTTCAGCGGGTCTACAAATTTTCCAGCAGCAACAGCTACCAGCTTCGCATCCTTGCAGGCCAAAACTGCGCCATGCACCTCACCAATCACTGCTTCGCGGTACACTGGAACTGTGCAGTCCATCTCTTCTGCGATGTCAGCCTCATCGTCATAAGGCATCTCCACCTCATATACATGAGCGATCTCAGCCGCAACTTCCCAGTTGTTGAACACAACTTCTTCCTCAATCGCATGTTCCACTGCCTGAAGTCTACGCTCTGTGTTGGTGTATGTACCGTCTGCGCTAGCAAATCCGGTTCCCGGAATCACCACGTCTGCTCTTCTCGCAGTCTCGGTCATATGAGTATCGCATACCATCATAAACTCTACATCTTTCAGCAGTTCTGGATTCACATCCTCACCAAATACCAGAAGAGCCTTCACTCCGTCCATAGCCTCAGCACCTGCAGTGATGCCCAAATCAATCAGACCCTGGCTATTGTTCTTTGCTTTGATCTGTAAGATACCGTCTCTGGCTTTTCCGATATGTCCAGAAACAACAGCAATGTCTGCCAGCAGGGTAGCTGCCTCCACAGATACAAGGTTCTGCTGGAATACAATCATCGCTTTCTTAGCATTTGCGTACAGCTCAGCGATTTCTTTGATCTCATCGGTCACTTCCGCTGTTGCCACACTCTTAGCGAACTCTTCATATCCCTCAACACCGGTACCTTTGCCCATATCCGTCAGTACTTTCGCAATGCTCTGCAGATAGGACAGATCGTTTTGTGTATATACAGTCTTGTAAGCAAAAGCAAAATGATCCTGCTCATAGCCTTCCGGATTAATCAGGATGACTTTCGCACCGTTCTTTGCCGCCTGACTCAGTTTCACTCTCATCACCTGAGAATTATTGAAGCCAACTACCAAAATCACCTCTGTAGACAGCAGCTCGTCGATGGTATTTGGAGAAGCGTTCACGCCCAACACTTTCTCAATTCCACTCTCACGGTTGTCAAAGCACAGCGTCTTTGCTCCGATGGACTCTGCCAGCTTCTTCATCACATAGGCTTCCTCGTTGGTGTAGCGGTCTGAGATCGCCACTGCCACTGCGTCTTTTCCATACTTCGCCGCCACTGCCTCTGTCTTCTTCGCAGTCAGAACAAAAGCGTCGTGGTAGTCTACCTCTGTAAACATTCCATCCAGGTCTTTTGCCATCGGGTCTAACAGCTTACCGTCCAAATATGCACAGTCAAAACCAAATTTTCCTTTTCCGCAGAGGATTCCTTTGTTCACAGCACCTTCTTTATCCGGTACCGCTTTAATCAGCAGGTCTCCATAGTTTTCCAATTCCAAGCTACAGCCGACAGAACAATGAGAACAAGTAGTCTGTGTACAGGTGGTATCCAGAGGAACAGACTTCTTGATAGCCATTCTCTCCTGGAGCGCTCCAGTCGGACAATAGCTGGTACACTGACCACAGGAGATACATCCAGTCTCAGCCAGAGGCTGCTCTAAAGCCGGTTTTACCACCGTGTCAAATCCACGTTTTACCAATCCTAAAGCGCCCACACCCATAACTTCATCGCAGACACGTACACAGACACCGCAAAGGATACACTTATTCGGATCTCTCAGAATAAATGGATGCTCATCCTCGTAGTCTACCGTGTTGATATCTCCGCTAAAGCGGTCCGGCTTCACATTGTATTGGTTCGCGTAACTGATTAGCTTACACTCGAAGTAGTCTTTACAACCACATTCCAGACAGCGGGAAGCATCGGCCTGAGCCTTCTCCTCATCGTATCCGAATACTACTTCTGTAAAGTTGTCTTTTCTCTCTTCGGCAGAGAGCTGGTCCATAGCAGGACGACACATTCTCTCACGGTCCTCGAAAGAAGCCGGTGTCAAATCGGTTCTCTGTACATAATATGGTTTCTCGTATTTAATCTGTTCCCCGCGCAGGTAAGCATCCACAACCAGACTTCCTTTCTGCGCATCACCGATGGATTCCACTGCAATAGAAATTTTGTCATTTCCACAGTCGCCGCCAGCAAATACGCCAGGAATCTTCGTCATAAAGGTATCTTTGTCATAGACAATACCGCTCTTTCTGGTCAGGTCTACACCCTCGATGCCTTCCGGATTTACCTTCTGGCCGATCGCCAAAATTACTGTGTCCACATCAATGGTCTTTGTCTCACCTTCTACCGGAATCGGAGCACGTCTGCCGCTGGCATCTGGTTCACCTAATTTCATCACCTGGAGAACCATCTGTTTTGCTTTGCCGTTCTCGTCTGCAATGATTTCCAGAGGATTTGTCAGGTTCAAGAAGATGACTCCTTCTTCCTCTGCCTCCTCAATCTCTACCATATCCGCTGGCATCTCATCTTTGGTTCTACGGTAGATGTTATATACCTTCTTAGCGCCCAGGCGAACTGCTGTACGGCAGGCATCCATCGCAGTATTTCCACCACCGACAATTGCCACATTCTCGCCTAGATCAATCGCCTCATTGCGCACTACTTTTCTCAGGAAGTCGATACCACCAATCACACCTTGCGCGTCCTCGCCCTTGCAGCGAACACCTGTGGACAGCCATGCACCGATACCTAAGCAAACTGCATCATAATCTCTGCGGATGGTCTCAAAAGCAATATCTTTTCCAATCTTTACATTTGGAATCATCGTAACGCCCATTCTCTCGATCAGAGAGATCTCTTCATCCAGAATCTCTTTCGGCAGACGGTATTCCGGGATACCGTAGCGAAGCATACCGCCTAATTTTGGCATTGCCTCATAGATCGTCACTTCATGTCCCATTCTTCTCAAGAAATAAGCCATAGACAGACCGTAAGGTCCACCACCGATCACTGCTACATTCTTTCCGGTCTCAGGAGCGATCTCCGGCATAAATGGGTCCTCACCGAACAGATCGTGATCTGCTGCAAATCGCTTCAGCCATGCGATGGAGATTGGCTCATCCACCAGCCCACGCCGGCAGGCAGTCTCACAAGGATGCGGACATACACGTCCGATTGCACCTGGCAGCGGTATCCGCTCTTTGATCAGTTCAATCGCTTCTCTGTATTTTCCATTGGCAATCAGCCCCACATAGCCCTGACAGTCTGTTCCGGCCGGACATGCCAATTTGCACGGAGGACGGCAATCTCCTCTGTGGTTAGAGAGCAACAGCTCCAGGTTCGTCTTTCTGGACTCGATGACTCTCGGTGTCTTTGTATTTACAATCATATTCGGTGCAATCTGGGTCGCACAGGCTTTGCAAAGCTTCGGGTTTCCTTCCACTTCCACAACGCAGAGACCGCAGGCACCGTAGATCTCAGTTCTCTCATCGTAGCAAAGAGTTGGGATTTCAATGTCATTTTCTCTTGCTACCTCAAGAATAGTCTGTCCCGGAATACCGAAGACTTCTTTTCCATCGATATTCAATCTAAATTTATTCACTGTCTTCCCCTCCTACACTCTCTTTACTGCATCAAATTTACAGGACTCTTCACACTTGCCACACTTGATACATACATTCGGGTCAATAGAATGAACTTTCTTCTTCTCACCGCTGATTGCACCAACCGGACATTTTCTTGCACAGGCACCGCAGCCCTTACAGTTATCTGTAATCTCATAGTGAATCAGAGCCTTACAGGATTTTGCAGTACAGGTGTGGTTGTAAATATGATCTTCATACTCGTTTCTAAAGTAGCGGATGGTCGTCAGCACCGGGTTCGGAGCAGTCTGTCCCAGACCACACATCGCACCGTCTTTAATCTTGCCCGCCAGCTCTTCTAGCAGCTCAATGTCTCCGTCTTTTCCTTCGCCGCGGGTGATTCTCTCCAGAATCTCCAGCATTCTCTTGGTACCGATACGGCAGTAATTACATTTACCGCAGGACTCTTTCTTCGTGAAATCTAGGAAGTAACGGGCCATATCCACCATACAGGTATTCTCGTCCATGACGATCATACCACCGGAGCCAACGATCGCTCCCGTCTTATTGATATCTTCGTAGGTAACAGGGGTGTCGATCAACTGAGCAGGAATACACCCGCCAGACGGACCTCCCATCTGTACCGCCTTGAAGTTTTTATCGTTTTTGATACCTCCGCCGATACCATAGATGACCTCTTTCAACGGAAGTCCCATTGGAACCTCAACCAGACCACCTTTTTTAATCTTTCCTGCCAGTGCAAATACCTTTGTACCTTTACTCTGGGCAGTTCCCATTGCAGCGAATGCTTCTCCGCCATTGGCGAAAATCCACGGTACGTTGGCATAAGTCTCAACGTTATTGATATTCGTAGGAAGCTTCCAGTAACCCTTTGCTGCTGGGAATGGTGGTTTCAGACGAGGCATACCTCTCTCACCTTCCAGAGAAGCAATCAACGCAGTCTCCTCTCCACATACAAAGGCACCGGCACCAGCCTTGATACGGATGTCAAAACTGAAATCGGTTCCGAACAAGTTCTTTCCTAAAAATCCTTTTTCTCTTGCCTGCTCCATTGCAATTTCCAGACGGGCAATCGCCAACGGATACTCTGCACGGCAGTAAATTACACCCTCGGTTGCTCCCGCCGCGAAGCCACCGATAATCATACCTTCCAACAGAGAATGCGGGTCGCCTTCCAAAACGGAACGGTCCATGAACGCACCCGGGTCACCCTCGTCGGCATTACATACCATATATTTCTGTGCACCGGCATTGGATTTGATCGCATTCCATTTAAACCAGGTGGGGAAGCCTGCGCCTCCACGTCCACGCAGACCGGATACCTTTACAACCTCGATGACTTCATCCTGTGTCATCGTAGTGATAACCTTCTTCGCTGCCTCATATCCACCTTTTGCTATGTACTCATCAATCTTCTCCGGGTTGATCAGACCACAGTTTCTCAAAACCACACGTCTTTGCTGGGAAAGGAAGGTCTTATCCTCCTCAGAAATCGTGTACTCTGCCACCGGCTCGCCGCCGATCAAATGTTTTTCCACAACCTCAGCTACCTTTTCCGGCTGAAGCTTTACATATCTCGCCTCTAATTCCCCGTTGTCCTTGTACACGTCCACGATGGGCTCTAGATAACAGGTACCGATACATCCGGTCTTGTCGATCACGACATTGTCCAGCTTTTTCTCAGCTACAAGTCTCTCGAACTCGTTAGAGGTTTTCTTAGCGCCTGTAGCAATACCACAGCTACCTTGTCCTATTACAACTTTCATTTTTTTACCTCCTACGCATTCTTTGCCTTGTAATCATCTAAAATCTTAGTTACAGAAGATTTTGTCAGGTTACCAAAGGTCTCCTCGCCGTCGACAGTCTTCACCATCATCACCGGCGCCAGAGAACAACATCCCAGACAGGCAACCGCATTCAGCGTAAACAGACCGTCCTCCGTGGTCTCTCCATCCTGAATCCCCAAATGTTCACTGACTGCCTCCTGAATCATATCAGCGCCATTTACATGGCAAGCAGTACCTTTACAGAGCATAATCAGATATTTTCCAATTGGCTGCAGACGGAACTGTGCGTAAAAAGTCGCCACGCCATAAATCTTTGCAGGCATGATTCCGGTCCTCTCAGAAATATAGTTGATTGCATCCATAGAGAGATAGCCATAAATATCCTGTGTCTTCTGCAGAATGGTAATAAGGCTTCCCGGTACTTTCGCATACTTTTCCAGTACAGGAGCCAGCTCGGCGAAATTCCCATCGGAACTTGCGCCGCTTTGACATCCACACGTCTTGCTCATCTCTTGTCCCTCCTAAGCATAATCGTTATTATATTATCAATAGAAGAATTATATCACAAAAGAACAAACAAGGGAACTAAAAACCCAAAAATTTTGTTTATTTTATGCGGAAATTCTAGGAAAAACCTCAATAAAATTAACTTTTATAGGTTAGCTTCAACTACCTCCAATTTGTTTCTTTCCACAGTTTTCTTCTGCCCATTTTCTCCAATCATCTGATGAAGCTTTGCCAACGCTTCTTTAATGCCTCCTACTTCATCAATCAGCCCTTCACGGACCGCATCTTCTCCCTCCAACATCGTCCCTACATCCTTGACCAGCTGAGAGGTATCCAGCATCAGCTCCTCCAACCTCTGCTGAGTGATATGGGAATGACCCGCGATAAATGATGTAATTCTATCCTGAATTTTTTCCATATTTCTATAGGTCTGAGCAACACCGATAAACATTCCATTGGAGCGAACTGGATGAATCACCATCGTCGCACTGGGAACCACGAAGGAATAGTCCGCTGAGACCGCCATGGGAACTCCGATAGAATGGCCTCCTCCCAGAACCAGAGACACTGTCGGAACACTAAGTGACGCGATCATCTCCGCAATAGCCAATCCCGCTTCCACATCGCCTCCTACTGTATTTAGCAAGACCAAGAGTCCATCCACATTCTGGTCATCCTCAATCATTGCAAGCTTTGGCAGTACGTGTTCATATTTCGTGGTTTTGCTGTGATTAGGTGCAGATTCATGCCCCTCCACTTCTCCGATAATTGTCAACAAATGTATCCTGTGCTTTCCAGAATTCTCTTCTAGCGTCACCTGTCCCATATCTTTGATCTGCTCATTGACAGCCTGATCTTCTTCCCGTTCTTCTTTTTTGTTTGTCTCTGACATAAAAAATACCTCCAGATTTTCAATATTCTAGAGGTATTATCCACCATATTCCCTATAATTATTCCAAAGGCAAAAAGCACACGGTTTCTTTACTCATCCCAATTGTGCCATACATCGGTCACATCATCGTCATCTTCCAAAAGCTCTAAGGTCTTTTGCAAATCTTTCACAGCTTTCTCCTCTGTCAGTTCCACATAAGTCTGAGGAATCATTGCCACCTGCGCCTCTAGCATCGGCACCCCTTCTTTTTCCAGCGTCTCCCTTACCACACTGAAGTCATCTGGCGCTGTAAGTACCTCATAGCTGTCTTCCTCTTCATTGAAATCTTCTGCTCCCGCATCCAAAGCTGCCATCATCAGATCATCGGCATTCATCTCACAGTCTTCTTTTGCGATGATAATCTGCCCTTTCTTGTCAAACATAAAGGACACACATCCTTGCACGCCGATACTGCCATTCCCCTTTGAAAACGCGCTTCTGACATTTGCCGCGGTGCGGTTTTTATTATCTGTCAGTGCCTCCACGATAATTGCGATTCCATTAGGTCCATAGCCCTCATAAGTAACCGCTTCATAGTTATCCGCTGATGCATCTCCGGCTGCCTTTTTAATTCCACGGTCAATGGTGTCATTGGGCATATTATTCGCTTTCGCCTTCGCGATCACATCTCGCAGCTTGCTGTTATTAGCCGGGTCTGGTCCACCTTCCTTCACCGCAATCACAATCTCACGGCCGATCACCGTGAAAATCTTCCCCTTTTTCGCATCGTTTTTTTCTTTCTTATGCTTAATATTCGCAAATTTTGAATGTCCTGACATTTTTTGTCTCCTTTATTTCTTCTCTTCCAAAGGCGTCTGAGCCGCGGAAGGTAATTTTCTCGCTTTTACTTTTTGTATTGTGTTGTTCTCCACGGACAGAATCTCAAAGCGATAGCCGTTGGCAATCACTTCCTTGTCCTTGATCGTGGGAATGTGATCCAGCATATAAGTCAGATACCCATTCAAAGTCTCCATCTCCTGGTCTCCAAATTCCATGCCCAGCTCCTCTTCTAACTCTTCTAGCCGAGTAAAACCGTCGATGATCACACTCTGATCAAGCTGAGGCTGAATATTTGCCTCCTCCTCATCGTACTCATCATGGATTTCTCCCACGATTTCTTCCAGAATGTCCTCCATAGCCACCAGTCCTTCTGTCTGGCCATATTCATCTACCACCACTACCATGTGCGTCTTTCTGGCTTGCATTCCCTGCAAAATCTGATTAATTCCCCGGGTCTCAGGGATAAAAACCACTGACCGAATCAACCCCGGAAGCTCTCGCAGTGGTCTTTCGCCTGCTCTCTCGCTTTTGGTGATGATAGGTACCACATCTCTGAAATTTAAAACTCCCAGAATATTATCCAAATCCTCCACATACACCGGATAGCGTGAGTACCCCTCTTCTAGCATGATCTCTATAGCATCGTTTAAGGTCATCTGCGCGTCCAATGCTGTAATATTCATCCTCGGAGTCATGATATCTTTTGCTTCCTTCTCACTGAAACTAATCAGATTCTGAATCATCTCTGCTTCAGATTCCTCGATGACTCCCTGTTCATGGGCCTCGCCCACCATGGAGATAATCTCTTCCTCCGTCACGTCCCCTTGTACTTTCTTCGCGTCAAGACCAAGAAGTCTTGTCAGCCCAGCCGATATACCGGAAATGAGGCTAGTCAGCGGTGTCAAAATTGTAATCACCAGACTGACAATACCTAAAAACAGATAAGACACTCTCTTTGGATAAAAAGTACTCACTTTTTTAAAAGACAAAATTCCAAGAGATGCCAACAGAATCACCGATACTACAATCACAACAGCATATGCAATTCTCTGGTCTATGTAAGGCACAAGAAGCTCTGCAAAAGAGTGCACGCCAAAAGTGCCGTAACACACCCCCAAAAGTGTAGTGGACGCCAAAATCGAACTAATCAGCCGTCCAGGATTCTGCATAATTTTCCATAGCTTCGCCGCTTTGCGGTTTCCTCCCAGGGCTTCTTTCTCCACATCCGTTTGGTTCATACGTTGAATGGCCGCTCCAAAGCCATACAAGATGCCATTCAGCAATATGAACAACACGAACAGAAAACACCCCCAGAGAGGTCGACTGCTATCATCCATATATCTCTCCTCAAATTCTTCGTAAGCAGTCAGGCTGTGTGTGCCAATCTCCTGCATACTTAGACATGAAAGTAAGAGATCCTCACACATTTCACTGGCTCAAATCTCTCATTTTCTCTGTCCATTCCATTTTATTTCGCCATCCCTTAGATCTCTTGGGATTTC
Organism: Blautia hydrogenotrophica DSM 10507; assembly: GCF_034356035.1. Lineage (NCBI taxonomy): Bacteria > Bacillati > Bacillota > Clostridia > Lachnospirales > Lachnospiraceae > Blautia > Blautia hydrogenotrophica. Next base: position 1,684,039 of record NZ_CP136423.1, on the reverse strand, counting down.
ACTTATAAAACTATATCATTTTCCCGCCTGTTCGTCAAGATTCTCTCATACAATCCTGCTATGTAGTCAGCTCTAGACTGATCTCCAGGGCGTGATTCACCTTATCTAGCATTGCCTGGTCCAAATGACATACCTTGTCTTTCAGCCTACGCTTGTCAATCGTACGAAGCTGTTCCAGAAGAATCACGGAATCTTTGACGATATCGTACTCCGTCGAATCTATCTCAATATGAGTCGGCAGTTTCGCTTTGTTCATCTTCGATGTAATCGCCGCACAGATCACTGTGGGACTGTGTTTATTTCCCACATCGTTTTGAACAATCAAAACCGGCCGGATGCCCCCTTGCTCACTTCCCACTACTGGCCGCAGATCTGCATAATAGATATCCCCTCTTTTAATAATCACACAATTCACACTCCGATTCCTAGGTTTTTGCAATGAGAACAGGAAGCAGCTTCCCAGCTTTAAGATTCCCCCCTGTCTTCTCATCAGCTATAGTATTCCCATATTCTTCTGATGTATACGAATTGCGTTGTCTTTGCCCCTTTTTGCTCTTACAGCTCTTCTATCTCCTTGTGATTCTGAATATAGACTCTCGGAACCCGTGATCCAATATCACAGACAAATTCATAGGGGAACCTGCCTGAGAGCCTTGCCAACTCTTCCACAGACAAAAATGCCTGATGATCCCACCCAATCAGTGTAACCTCGTCGTGCTGACGCACCTGAGGGATATCCGTCACATCCACCATGAACTGGTCCATACAGACTCTTCCTAAAATCGGAGCCTTCTGTCCATGTACTAAAATCCAGCCCTTGTTTGAAAGACTTCTGGGATATCCATCCGCGTAACCCACAGGAATTGTGGCAATTTTCGTCTCCTTCTCTGTCACATAAGTTCCCCCGTAACTGACCGCACAGCCAGCCGGCACAGTCTTCACGTAAGCAATTTGAGCTTTCCATTCCATTGCCGGTCTTAAAAAAAGCTTTTCTCTCTCCACTTCATCCGACGGATAGATACCGTACATAATGATGCCAGCCCTGACCAAATCTAAGTATGCTCTCGGTACACACATAATTCCCGCACTGTTGGCACAGTGGCGAATCGGCACAGTCACCCCTTCCTGCGAAAGCCATTGGCAAAACTGTTCATACTGTCTAAGCTGCTCTGCCGTATACGTCAAATCTGCCTCGTCCGCCTTCGCAAAATGGGTAAACAGTCCTTCAATCTCCAAAAAATCCAATTTCTGGATTTTTTGGATTTCTCTGACGCTCTCTTTTTGAACTGGAAAGCCAATTCTAGCCATCCCTGTATCCAACGCCAGATGAATATGTACGGTCTTTCCTTGGCGTGCCGCTTCTTGAGACAGTCTCTTAGCCGTGCTGTACTGAAAGACAGTCGGACGAATCTCTTCTCTTACCAGCAAAGCATCATCTTCCTGAAATGTGTACCCCAATACCAAGATTGGTTTATGTATTCCCGCTTCCCGCAGCTGCCCCGCCTCCTGTGCGGTAGCGGTGGCGAAGCCCCAGACATACTCATAGCTCTCCACAGTTTTCGCAATAGCGAGTGCTCCATGCCCGTACCCATCAGCCTTAATCACGGCCATCATCTTAGTCTCCTTAGGAAGCTTCCGGTGCATTTCCTCAAAATTTTGCGCAATCGCGTCCAGCGATATAGATACCTTTGTTCGACTGTTTTTCTCCATTTTTATCAACTCCTCGTTTGAAAACTTCAGGCAAGGCTCCAATGATATCCTGTGCCGTCATGCTTCTGTCTCCTTTTCTGCCACAAGCCACATCTCCTGCGCATCCATGCAGGTACACTGCCAGTGCTGCCATATGCGCTGGGTCCTCTCCCACCGCTAACAAAGCAGCTGTAATACCTGTCAACACGTCTCCGCTTCCTGCCGTGGCCATCCCTGAGTTTCCGCTTAAATTCACCCACGATCTCCCGTCCGGAACAGCTATCACCGTCCGCGCATCTTTGAGCACGCAGATTACCTGATGCCTTTTCGCAAATTCATCGGCTGAGTGAAACGGTTCTCTTTGAATCTCTTCCAACGTTTTACCCGTCATTCTCGACATCTCCATCAGATGCGGCGTGAACACACAAGTCTTCGGCAGCTTCTTCGCCCAGTGGGGATTTTTACCAAAAAGATTCAGAGCATCTGCGTCCAGCACCAAAGGTTTCGCACAATTTTCCAGTAAAAATTGCAACAGACTACACTCTTGAGGGCCTTGACCAAGTCCTGGACCGGCCGCTACCACATCGCACCACTCCAAATCCTCTTTAAGCATCTGAAAATCTGCCTGTCCCTCAGCATAAGTAGACAACAGTGCCTCCGGTAACAAAGTCTGCAAAATCTCCCTGTTCTCCTGTGCAGTATGAATCTTTACCATTCCTGCCCCGCTGCGCAGACAAGCGCTTGCACATAGATAGGCCGCTCCCGCCATCTGCCTAGAACCTGCCAGAAACAGTACTTTTCCAAAGCTTCCCTTGTTTCCGTTCTCTGCTCTTTTCGGCAGCAGACACCTCACATCCTGCCATTCCACCGCGTGCGTGTACGCCTCGGGAGTCTCATTTTTTCTCTCATAGATGCCGATGTCGGCCACACACGTCTCACCAGCCCATTCACATCCCGGATAGAGACAGAGCCCTTTTTTGAGAAACGCAAAAGTCACCGTCTCATCAGCCCTCACCGCGTGGCCCAGAATGCGGCCACTGTCTGAACACAGCCCAGAGGGGACATCCACCGCAACCTTACGTGCAAAAGTCTGATTGATCTGTTTTATCGCTTCTAGATAAAATCCAGTCACATTCCTAGACAGGCCCACCCCAAAAATTGCATCCACAATAGTAGTATATTCATTCCAGGATGGGTTATTAACCAAAGAAACACAATATTTTTTCGCAATCTCCAATTGCTGCCTTAATTCTGGGGAATATCGCTGTTCTTCTCCTAGACAGCACACGTTTACGTCGTAGCCTTTCAGATGAAGAATTCGCCCCACAGCCACACCATCTGCGCCATTGTTGCCAGTTCCACAGACTACCAAAACACACTTCAAAGTCTCGGCTTTTTTCTCCAACGCATCAACCACCGCAAGAGCAGCTCTCTCCATCAATATCAACGATGGCATCTTCATCTCTTCTATCGCATATTGATCCAATTCTTTTGCCTGAACACTACTTACAACTGTCTTCATCCGTCCTGCCTCCTTTTCACCGCAGGTCATCTACTGTAATATACCCGCAGCAACTTTTCATAAAATTCCCCTCACAGGAAAAGCTGCTGCAGGCCTCTCTCACATTTGTGACACCATACAGCAGCTTATTCTTATTTCTCTTTGTGGTCTCTCGTATATTTGCTCAAATTATAAGAAAGCGTCATCAGGCTCTCTGACAGATGTACATTCTCCACAATGACATCTTCCGGCACATCCAAATCAATATGAGCAAAATTCCATATCGCTTTGATCCCATTTTTCACTAATATTTCCGCCATATCTGCTGCCCGATTCTTAGGAAGTGTTAAAACTGCAATCTCCACTTTTTTTTCTTTTAAGAAAAAGGGCAAGTCACTGATCATCTTGATCTCAATTCCACGAACTCCCATACCTTCCAGCACCGGATTAATATCAAAAATCCCGACCAGTTCAAATCCCCGCTTTTCAAAGTCTACATAGTTCGCAAGAGCCTGTCCCAAGTTACCGGCACCTAAGATAATCATCGGATGCAGTATGTCCAAACCTAAGATTTTTCCAATCTCGGTGTACAAATATTTCACGTTATATCCATACCCCTGCTGTCCAAACCCGCCAAAATTATTTAGATCCTGCCGGATCTGAGAAGCCGTCACCTTCATCTTTTTACTCAGGTCATTGGAAGATATACGCTCCACACCCTCTTCAATCAACTCACCTAAATATCGGTAATATCTTGGCAATCGTTTGATCACTGCTTTGGAAATTTCTTTTTCTTCCACCAGTCATCCCTCCTTACGATATAGAACAATTATATATAGCTGACAAAATATTGTCAATCCTATCCCGCAATTTCGTTAAATATTTTGTAACTATTCAGCCATGCGACTGATAAGAACAAAAATCCGGAGCAAGCTTGCTTGCAGAGGAGATTTGCCCTTATCAGGCATATGGCGCTTAGCCATAAGCGAGGATTTCGCCGCATATGCGGCGATATAAGCTGCACAGCAGCTAATCTGAGCTGTTATGGCTGAATAGTTACAATATTTTAAGCCGCACACCTCAGATGTTCTCCTAAGTATATTGTGTTTTCTGTTTTTTTCGCTATAATGATACTGTATGTTACGTAAAAATTGGAGGTTTACTATGATTTTAGCATGTCAAAACATTCATAAAGCTTTCGGTGAGAATCTCATTCTCGAAAATGCCTCTTTTCATATAGAAGAGCGGGAGAAAGCCGCCCTGATCGGAAACAATGGCGCTGGAAAAACTACTCTTTTGCGCCTCATCATAAGAGAACTGCCGACAGATTCCGGGGAAGTCATCCTTGCCAAAGACAAAACTCTAGGGTATCTAGCACAGTACCAGGAGGTCGCTACAGATCTTACTGTCTATGATGAGCTTCTGACCACCAAGCAATATATTTTGGACTTAGAAGACCAGATACGCCAGTTAGAACGACACATGAAACATGCCACAGGCAGCGAATTAGAAAGCATGATGGACACCTATACCCGTCTCACCCACAGTTTTGAACTGGAAAACGGCTATGCCTACCGCAGTGAGATTACAGGTGTCTTAAAGGGATTGGGATTTGAAGAAGCCGACTTTCAAAAACAGGTTACCACACTCTCAGGTGGGCAAAAAACCCGGGTAGCTCTCGGTAAACTGCTTCTGAGCCAACCTGATATTCTCCTGTTGGATGAGCCCACCAACCACCTGGATATGGACTCTATAAGGTGGTTAGAGACGTATCTTTTGAACTATCCCGGAGCAGTGCTCATTGTCTCCCATGACCGCTATTTTCTAGATAGAGTTGTCACGAAAGTCGTAGAGATCGAAAACGCTCAGATACGCACTTACATGGGAAACTATTCGGACTACAGTGAAAAAAAGGCCCAGATTCGAGACGCCCAGTACAAGGCATACCTAAATCAACAGCAGGAAATTCGTCACCAGAAAGCAGTCATCGCCAAGCTGCGTTCCTTTAACCGTGAGAAATCCATCCGCCGCGCTGAGAGTCGCGAAAAAATGCTGGATAAAATTCAGGTCTTAGACAAGCCTGTCATGGAACAAGAGCGAATGCGTATCCAACTGGAACCTCGGACGATCAGCGGGAATGATGTGTTGGCCGTGGAAGGTTTGACCAAATCCTTTCCCGGACAAAAACTTTTCTCAGAACTCTCTTTTGAGATCAAGCGAGGAGAAAGAGTCGCTCTCATCGGCAGCAATGGCACCGGAAAGACCACGATACTAAAAATTATCAATGGACTAGTAAGCGCCGACGCTGGAAAAATCAACCTGGGCTCAAAAGTACAAATTGGATATTATGACCAGGAGCACCATGTACTGCACTCGGAAAAATCCATATTTCAAGAAATTTCTGACACCTATCCGACTCTGACTGAGACGCAGATTCGCAACATGCTAGCCGCGTTTTTGTTTACTGGAGATGACGTCTTCAAACCTATCTCCTCTTTGTCAGGTGGGGAAAAAGGACGAGTATCCCTGGCAAAATTAATGCTGTCCGAGGCCAACTTTTTGATTTTGGATGAGCCGACAAACCATCTGGACATCGCCTCCAAAGAAATTTTAGAGGAAGCTTTGAATAGTTATACAGGTACCGTTTTTTGTGTGTCTCATGACCGGTATTTTATCAATCAGACGGCCACCCGCATTTTAGATTTAACCAATCAAAGCCTTGTCAATTACATAGGAAACTATGATTACTATCTGGAAAAGCAAGAAGAACTGACACAAAAATACGCTCCCGCCTTCACCCAGCAGACAGCCACAAAAGAAATCTCTCAGACCAAGCTCAGCTGGCAGCAGAAAAAAGAAGAGCAGGCCAGACAGAGAAAATTGGAAAACGAGCTGAAAAAAACGGAGCAAAGAATTGAAGAACTGGAAACCAGGGATCAGGAGATTGATGAGACTTTGGCGCTGCCGGAAGTCTGTACCAACGTAGCCGAATGTCTGAAGCTGAGCAGAGAAAAAGAAAAAATAGCCCAGGAGTTGGAGATTTTATACGAACGCTGGGAAGAACTTGCCCAGTAAAGAGAAAATGGTAAGACTACTTTCGCTTTCAGGCGCAGCAAATTCTTTCCTGTCACAATGAGACCTCAAAAGGCCATCTGTCTATGAATGAAGTTGACAGATGGCCTTTTCCATATCAAAATTTCTTTTTATTCCGCCAGCAGTTTTTCCAGTTCTCCCCTCACCGCCTGGATAAATGCCTCACTGTTCAGCACCACCGGATTTTCCAGAGTGGTAATCAGCGCCAAATCCTTAGTCATCCGTCCTGACTCGATGGTGGCGATGGTCGCCTGTTCCAGTTTGCCGGCAAAGTCGGATAAAACATGATTTCCATCCAGCTCGCCTCGCTTTCTCAGAGCCCCTGTCCAGGCAAAAATTGTCGCCACAGAGTTTGTGGAAGTCTCTTCCCCTTTCAGATGTCTGTAATAATGGCGCTGAACTGTCCCGTGAGCAGCCTCATACTCGTAATATCCATGAGGTGAAACCAGCACAGAAGTCATCATCGCCAGAGAACCAAAAGCTGAAGAGACCATATCGCTCATCACGTCCCCGTCATAATTTTTGCAGGCCCAGATAAATCCACCTTTCGCCTTCATCACGCGGGCCACAATATCATCGATCAGACTGTAGAAATAAGTAAGCCCTTGTGCCCGGAATTTTTCCTTGAATTCTTTCTCATAAATCTCCTCAAAAATATTCTTAAAACGTGCATCGTAAGTCTTTGAGATCGTATCCTTACAGCCGAACCACAAGTCTTGCTTCGTATCCAACGCATAAGAAAAGCAACTTCTGGCAAAACTCTCCACGGAGGCATCCAGATTGTGCATTCCCATCAGTACTCCGGAGTTTTTAAATTCCTGAATCAGCATTCTTTTCTCAGAACCGTCCTCCCCGGTAAACACAAGCTCTGCTTTTCCCGGTTTTTCAATAGAAAGCTCTGTATTTTTATAGATATCTCCATACGCATGACGTGCGATTGTAATCGGCTTCTCCCAATTCTTTACACAAGGTTCAATCCCTTTTACTACAATTGGAGTCCGAAACACGGTCCCATCCAAAATCGCCCGAATCGTGCCGTTAGGGCTTTTCCACATTTTCTTAAGCTGATACTCATCCATCCTGGCGTGATTTGGCGTGATCGTCGCGCATTTTACAGCTACTCCATATTTCTTTGTAGCTTCTGCTGCCTGTACAGTGATCTGATCGTCGGTCTCATCCCGCTTTTTTAAACCCAAATCATAGTATTCTGTATTCAGCTCCACAAAAGGAAAAAGCAACTCTTCTTTGATCTTCTGCCAAAGAATCCGAGTCATCTCATCTCCATCCATCTCCACCAACGGAGTCTGCATCTTAATTTTATCCATCTTCCGCGTATCCTCCTTTATTTTATCCAGCCGGCAAGACCGTCAAAACCTCACCAGATTTTTCACTGACTCTTATTGTATCCGAGAATCGGACATTCGTCAATTTTTTCCTCAGCGTTCCAAAAACTTTTTCAAGTTGAATACCCCTCTGCCCTGCTGATTGTGAGACAGTCCCATATCATCTACACTCTCCAACAGTATTTTTTTCACCTGCACATTCGTCAAATCCGGATGCTTTTCCAGAAGCAGCGCGATTGCTCCCGAGATCAAAGGCGTGGACATCGAAGTCCCACTCTTTATTCCATAACCATTTTTGGAGCCAGGTGTACAAGCGACGATATGACTCCCAGGAGCCACTAAATCCGGCTTGCAGACACATTCAAAAGTCGGTCCACGCCCTGAAATTCCGCTTTTTCCCAGAAGCAGATCACTAGAACCCACCGTTATAATTTTCCGGCTGCTGCCCGGAGATGTCACACTGCCTGGATTTGGACCTCTGTTTCCCGCAGCAGCCACCACAATCAGTCCACTGTCCCAGGCTCTCTCCACCCCTTGTATCAGCACATCATTCTGGGAGGTATGATCGTAGGTGGTTCCCACAGAGATATTCACAATGCGAATCCCATATTCTTCCTTATTGCGAATCACCCAGTCCAGCGCTTTTAATACATCCTCTTTTCTTCCATTGCCATTCCGGTCTAGAACTTTCATTCCAATCAAAAGACAGCCCGGCGCAACTCCTCTGTATTTCCCACCAGATGCCTCTCCACTCCCCGCCAAAATGCCACAGACATGCGTTCCGTGACCATTGTCATCATAGGGAAATTCCCTCTGGTTAATATAGTCATAAAAGGCGACAATACGCCTACTCAAATCCATATGAGGATAAATTCCCGTATCCAGCACAGCTACACAGACACCTTTGCCTGTATAACTCAGATTTTCCATATTGCCACATCCTCAATTTCCGTCTCTCTTTACTATATGAAAAATCACGTCCCATGTTTCGTTTTCAAATAAGTATAAGCTGCGGATTGCTCCGTGCATCGCACTCCCTTATCCCCTCAATCTTAAGAGGTACAGTCCCACTTTGCGCGCAACCGCAAAGCGGTAAAATCCCTCATTGCGGCGTGCGCATCCACAGCGGAGCGTTAATGTGATAGGAAATGACTTTCACGCATTAGCGTGACAAGGTCTTTCCTATCACATTAAAAATCGGAAGCGCACAGAGACTTTCCTGACATCGCTTCCGACTAAAAATCATTTATTCTTTTTTTCCTGAGAGGGCTGCTTTATCACAGAATCCATAAATTTCGAAAATTCCATGCTGTCCCCTCTTTCAAAATCCTCTTTTTTTACCCAATAGACCACATCTTCAGCCTGAAAAAAATATCCATCCTCCATCTCACGGTAGTCTCTCACCTGTTTATAAGAGATCGAACGGTAATTGTCTCCCCATCCATATTGGAATCCTTTTTTGTAAAAATAAAAATTCGCTTTGATCATCTGGTCTTTTTTGTCTTTCAAAATCTTTCTGGTATGATGGTAAGGCTGTAGCACAATCAACACCATCGACGCCACAACAGCCACCGCCAAAACTATGCTGATGGATTTCGCTGAAATTCCAAAGAAAGCCACATTCTGCCCTTCGCTAGTACTTGACCAGTACAACAAAACCAAAGACGCCACCAAAGCCACCACTGCGGCGATAAAAAACATTCTCCTTGTCTTTTCATTTGCCAGCTTTTGCATCCTCAGGACATCTTTCTTTTGATAGACCGTCCGCACCTTATATAACGCTGTCATCTTTTGTTCCTCCGTTTCCCCTTGATGGTGATATTACCATCATATCACTTTGAGCAAAATTTCTCAACTATTTCCAAAATAGATACTTTTCTCACCGAAGTACAATCCTCCTTGGATTTTCTACAAAAATTTCTCTGGCATAGTCCTCCCCCATCTTCTTTATGACATAGTCCACACAAGGTTTGATAATGGGTCTGCGTATGTCAATTCTATGGGCATCCGTGCCTACAAAATGCAGCAAATCCTCTTTCATCAGTTTCTTACAAAAGCGTTTGACATTTCTTCCACCATCTCCGATAATGCTGCCTGCGTTTACCTGTATAAAAGCCCCCATATCCACAATTTCTTCCAAAAAATCCCAGTCTGCACAGACATCCGTATATCTCTCTATATGGGCGATAATCGGAAGGTACCCGTTTCTCAACAAATCATCCAAGCTCTCCTTGACATATTCCGTGCTCACATCATAGCGATACTCCGCAAGAACATACCTGGAGCTAGCCATACAGGGCCTTTCTTTCGCGCGCAACATTCTCACCATTCCGTCGTCCACATGGTATTCACAGCCAAGAAACAGCTGAATGCCTATCTTTTTTCCGATTTCCCTCAGCCGCAAAAACTGTTTGAGAATCTGCTCCATAGAAGTCTCAAACATGTCTCGACGAAAATGGGGGGTCACAATAATATAGCGGACCCCCTGTCTGTATTCCATTTTCAACATTTTTATTGCCTCATCCATATCTCTAGCCCCATCATCTACATAAGGCACAAGATGGCAATGTATATCAAACAGTCCTCGCATTTTTATCCTTCCTAACCAGTTTTAATCATACAGCCAAAGTAATCATAGCCTAGTTCTTTGAGGATTTCAAGGCTTTCCACAGAATTCTCACATTAAATAATAATGCATACCAGTCCGCCTTTGCTGTCATTGACAATTTTCTGCATAGTATCTTGAAGCTTCACCTGGCTCTCTTCACTGATCGCTGCGATTTTCGTGCGGATTCCATCCTCCACCAACTGCTCAATGGATTTTCCAAAAATATTTGTCTCCCAAATACTCTCTCCCCGCGACTCACTCTCCTGAATATAAGAAATCAAGTCCTTCGCCTGTTCCTCCGTTCCCACAATCGGCGCGATCTCCGTCTCGATATTTGCTTTTATCATGTGAATAGAGGGACTTTTCGACTTCATCTTCACCCCATATTTATTTCCTTGTTTAATCACAGACGGTTCCTCCATCTGAATCTCTTCTAACTTCGGAATCACAACACCATAGCCACAGCCTCTGACTGCTTCCATTGCCGACTGCACCTGACTGTACTCTTCTTTCATTTTCGCGAATTCTTTCATCGTGTGTACCAATTCATACTCGCTTTCCATAGGAATCCCTGTCATCTGGCTTAACATCTGATAATAAAATTCTTCCTTGATCTGTACACGTACCTTGACAACTCCTGTGGCCAAGTCCACCTTTTCCAACAGAGTCTCCTGTACGTATGGACCTTCTAGCTGAACGGTCTCCTGTGAAATATCCCGAATTTTATGCATTTTCTCCATCAGACTGCGAATCTGGTTCAACAACTGATTTTTTAATTCCTGGTCCGATGGAAGCATCTCCACCCACTTCGGTATAAAAAATTGAATTTGACAAACTGGAAATTCATAGAGTACCTTTTCTAAAATCCGCACCACATCTTCCCTGCGCAGTTGTTCACAGTTGGCTGTCACCGTACAAACCTGATATTTTTCTTCGATCTGCCGGGCCAGCTTTAAAGTATCTTCCTGGTATGGTTTCTGGGAATTCACCAAAACCAAAAACGGCTTGCCCTGTTTTTTCAGCTCCTGGATCGTCCTCTCCTCTGCCGGGATATAATTCTCCCTGGGGATCTCCCCAAATGACCCATCCTTTGTGACCACGAGACCAATCGTGGAATGTTCTTGAATCACCTTTTGAGTCCCAGTCTCCGCAGCTTCATGGAATGGAATTTCTTTGGCAGCCCAAGGTGTCTTCACCATGCGTTCTTTGCCCTCTTCCATATTTCCCGCTGCATCCTGAACCAAAAAACCGACACAATCAATGAGTCTAACTTTCACCTGAGTATCCTGACTTAAGGTAACACTCACCGCATCTTTCGGTATGAATTTAGGCTCCACAGTGGTAATCAGCTTTCCTGAACCGCTCAAAGGCAACTGGTCCTGCACTTCTTTTCTCTGTTCTTCCTCTAGTACTGGCAATGCCATCTGTTCCATAAAGCGCCGGATAAAAGTAGATTTTCCAGTACGGACAGGGCCGACAACCCCTATGTAAATCTCGCCTTTTGTGCGGGCTTGTATATCTTTGTACACTTGAAAATTGTCCATAATAAATCCCCCTTGCACATCCTGCAATACGATGTATTGCTATAGTTTATGCAAAGGGGAATCCCATTATTCCTAAATCGACGGGTCCCGGAAAATATAGTAGTCATCCACATTGCCAAGACATTCATAGCCATAGTTCAAAAATATCTGCACCTTTGACGAATCTCTCAGCTCAGGTACCAAGTATTTCCAGCCTCCCTTTTTTCCACAGTAGATGACCATTTTTACATTTACATCTGGAGCCATTATGTTTTCATAAAGTGTCCTCTTGTACCATCCTCCGGCACCCTTTCCTCCCCTGCCATAGGGCATTCGGATTCCCGCGTCATATACCCTCACATAAGTGGCGATAGACTCTGTAGTCGCCATTCGTATCTCCCCATCAGGCTGATCCTGACGCAGAAGATCGCAAATTCTCTCCACTTGCTCCGGTACTTCCTCAGCGTTGGCTGACAGCTCATAAGCCCCATGAAAATATACATTTCTCCCGCAAAATACAATCGCCACTGCCAGCAATGCCACTATAAAACCATTCGCAAACCCTCCCTGAAACTTCTGCACGAATGAAGTACACGCCGCCGCAATCAAAAACATCGCTGGCAACAGCCAGAGTACTCTCCAGTACACCATTTCTCCGATACAAGCACTGATGACTTTTGCAGTATACGGAAAAAAGTACAAAAACAAGAATACCACTGTATATCCCGCCAAGGCTTTTCGATTCTTTCTCTCTCCCGGAAAAAGTAAAAGATATAGAAAACTGACAGCGGTCAGAATACTTCCGTAACCCTCACCCCAATAAGACTGCCAAGTTTCCGCCGATATCCGCAACATTTCCTCCATCTTCTCGCCCCCTCATTGCAACCATACTCCTTCTTTTTCTGTCGACTCTCAACCTTTTAGGACTAGTAAAATGTAAACCATCCCTAAGAGCAGGCACGGCAGAATACACAAGAAAGCCTTGCCGACTCTCATCCATTTCCACTCCAAAACTCCGTATAAAAACGCAAAAATCCCCACCATGACCGGCACTAGCATAATTCCCATACTTGAGGCCAGGCATGCCGCCATACAAAAAAATCCTAAAACCCACCAGGAAATCTCCCGTGTCGCCTCTCGAAAAAGCTCCAAACAAAGATAAAAGATCACCGGCAATAACACTGACGCCAAAAATGCTTTTCCTTGCCAAATCCGTACTAAAAAAAAGGTAGACGAAGTGTACACGCTATAGTAAAAACTCATCTGAATTAATGCACAGAATAGCAAAAACTGCCCCTGGGCCCTCGTATTCTTTTGAAATAACGTTTTACCCAGCAGATAATAAGCTGTATAGGCCAATACATAAAAAATAATCGGAAAAATTCTGTGGGCCATGACAGCAGGATGTATCCCTGTCAATTCACTCATTACAGATAGATAAATGGGAAACGGCGACAATATATAGCGAGTGGGTATTCCCTGATATTCCCCTCCCGTATAAGGATTGATCTGATACAGAGAATCCTCTTGCAGCGTCGTCGTCGCAGTCCCCACATAGAATGCATCGTCTGCATCCATATGTGCTCCAAATACGGACACGGCAATTTGAAACGCGATGACCAGCAACGCTATCCAAAAATAGATTGTGGAGATCTTCGCAGACTTAAAAAAAAGCAAAAGCTGCACTTTTCTTCCCACAATACTTCTGACAATTCCCCAAAGAGCCGCTCCTACTGCGACCACCACCCAAATCCACACTAGCCGATGAAATGGCTGTCTAAGGAAAGTCATCGTCAAAATCAGCAACTCAGACACAGCAAACAATAAGCCATACCCAAACAAAAAAGCTGCTGCCCAGATATTCTCTTTTCTATGTTTTGTAAAGATCAGCCCAGCTGCCGTTGGGACGATTCCTCCCCAAAGCAGCGTCTGCAGACAACTCGCCATATTCTTCTTTCCTCACTTCTTACTTCTGCACGATTTTACCATAAAACCCCATTCCGAGACAAGACAGAATTTACTGCCTCCCACCACACCAAAAAGGCGGGGCAATTTTTCATTGCCCCGCTTTTTTACTTTTCCAACTACTATCAATAACTATCGTTGTGCAATAATTCGTGTTCTTTTCCCTTCAGCAGACCATTGTACAGCTCCAGCACCAGAGGATTTTCATCAGACTTTTTGATAATCATCGTGTTGTCCGCATTATATAACCCTTTGGCTCTGGCTGCTTTGGTCCTCTCGCCGGCTCTGGTCGGCTGGCCACCACCCATGATACATCCACGTCTACAAGCCATAACCTCGATGAGATGATACTCTTTCTCACCGGATTTCACCTGTTCCATTACTGTGCGTGCATTGCCCAAGCCGTTAACTACGCAAATTTTCACTTCCATACCATTGTAAGGTACGGAGAACTCTTTGATTCCCTCTTCCCCTCGTACGCCGCAGGAAGCAATATTCTCAATCGTAGTCTTGCTGTGGTCTGGATTCAGGCGTCTTAACACTGCCTCGGTCACACCGCCGGTGACTCCAAAAATCACACCGCCACCAGAACCAAATCCAAATGGCATATCACAGGCTTCTGGCTCCGCAGCCGCAAAATCAATTCCTGAAGTCCGAATCATTCGAATTAGCTCTGTGGTCGTGATCACAATATCCGTGTCCTTTTCCCCTTTTGTATAGCTGTTTGGACGTTCTGCTTCCATTTTCTTTGCGGTACAAGGCATAATAGATACCATTACAGTCTTCTTTCCCTGTGCATTTTGCGGATCACGGAAATATTCTTTGATCACCGCTGATAACATTCCCTGAGGTGAACGGCAGGTGGACACGTTCTTCACATATTCAGGATACTGGTCTGTCACAAATTTCACCCATGCCGGACAGCAGGAAGTCATCAGCGGCAGATTCTCTCCTTTTTGAACTCTATTCAGAAACTCAGCAGACTCTTCCATGATTGTCAAGTCCGCGCTGAAACTGGTATCATACACTTCATCAAATCCCATCCGATGCAGCACATTTACAATCTTACCCATCACGCTTCTGCCCTTCGGCAATCCAAAGTAATCTCCCACGGCTACCCGGACAGCCGGCGCGATCTGAGCGACCACCCGAACATTCTCATCATTCAGCGCTTCCCAGACAGAACCAGTATTGGTACGGATGGAAATCGCCCCTGTCGGACAGTATACCCGGCATTGACCACAATTGACACAATCTGTCTCGCTGATTTTCTTGTCAAATGCCGGCATCACCATAGCCTCCGTTCCTCGGAAAGCAAAGCCAATACAGCCAATTCCCTGAATCTCTGAACAGGCTCTGACACAGTTTCCACAGAGAATACACTTGTTCGGATCTCTGACAATCGAAGGAGAACTGAAATCCAGCTCTCTTTGCTCTCTGGTATTCTCAAAGCGAACTTGTTTGACACCCAGACGGTGTGCTAGCTCTTGAAGCACACATTCCCCGCTTTTTACGCAGGTTGTACAGTCACGGCAGTGAGCTGCCAACAATAATTCCACAATCAATTTTCGATATTTTCTCAATTTTCCTGTGTTGGTATGAATCACCATTCCATCCCTGGGCTCCTCAGAGCAAGACGCAAACATTTTGCCTCTGCCGTCTTCCACTGTACACAGACGACAGGCTCCGAAAGTAGACAGTTCGGAATGATAACACAGAGTCGGTATATTAATTCCAGCTTTCCGAATCACGGAAAGCACATTTTTCTCATCGGTAAATTCAATCTTTCTACCGTCAATCGTCATTGTTCCCATTCTGTTCCCTCCTTCTTACGCTTCCACATAGACTGCGTCGAACGCACAGTTGTCCTTACAGTTGCCACACTTGATACACAGATCATTGTTAATCGTGTAAGGATGCTTCCGGGCACCGGTAATCGCCCCGGTCGGACAATTCTTCGCACACTTGCCGCAGCCCTTACAGAATTCAGGATTAATATGGAACTGACGCAGTGCTGTACAGACTTTTGCACGACATTTCTTATTTATGATATGCTCCTCATACTCCTCGCGGAAACGCTTCAGTGTACTGATGACGGGCAGCGGAGCACTCTTGCCGAGACCACAAAGAGCCATGCTGCGCACCATCTCCGCCAGCTCCTCTAGCTGGTCCAAATCCTTTAGCTCGCCTTTGCCTTCCACAATTCTCTCCAGAATTTCCAGCATACGTTTCGTCCCCTCACGACAAGGAACACATTTTCCACAGCTCTCACGCTGGGTAAAGCTCATAAAGAAACGCGCCACCTCAACCATACAGGTGTTCTCATCCATGACAACCAAGCCGCCGGAACCCATAATCGCATCAAATTTTTTCACCGCGTCAAAATCCAATGGCTGGTCGAGATGTTCTTCCGTCAGACATCCCCCTGAAGGACCTCCAATCTGCACTCCCTTGAAGGCTGCACCACTTTTTAAACCTCCGCCGATATCATAGATAATATGGCGCAGAGTCGTTCCCATAGGCACCTCGATCAGACCCGTCGTCTCAATAGAGCCAGTCAAGGAGAACGTCTTTGTTCCGGGGCTTTTCTCTGTTCCAATCGTGCGGAACCAATCTGCACCTTCCAAAATAATCTTTGGAACATTGGCATAGGTCTCCACGTTGTTGAGAACGGTCGGCTTCTCCCACAAGCCCTTTTCTACCGTACGAGGCGGTTTTACACGCGGCATACCACGGTTTCCTTCAATGGAAGCAGTCAGAGCGGAACCTTCTCCGCAGACGAAAGCTCCCGCACCACGGTTGATATGTAAATGGAATGAAAAGTCTGTGCCTAAAATATGATCTCCTAATAACCCATACTCTTCCGCCTGCCTCATGGCCTTTTTCAGTCTGGCCACAGAAAGAGGATATTCGGCACGCACATAGATATATCCTTCCTGTGCTCCCACTGCATAGGCAGCAATTGTCATTCCCTCAATCATCTTATAGGGATCGCCTTCCATCACGGAGCCATCCATAAAAGCTCCCGGATCTCCCTCATCTCCATTACAGACCACATATCTGGTTTTCTCAGGCTGCCCTGCCACCTGTTTCCATTTCTTTCCGGCAGGAAATCCTGCTCCACCTCGTCCGCGAAGCCCTGATTTATCCACTTCATCAATTACGGTCTCAGGAGTCATCTCAAATAGCGCTTTGGACAGTGCAGAAAATCCCCCAATCGCAATGTACTCGTCAATGGACTCAGCGTCAATATTTCCGCAGTTTTCCAGCACGATTCTCGTCTGGAGCTTCAAAAACGGAATGTCCTGCGGATGCTCATAAATATTTTCACCATGGCTGTAAAACAGACGTTCAATCGGAAGTCCGGCCATAATTGTCTTTTCCACAATCTCCCGACAGTCTTCCGGCTGTACCTTTACATACTGGTAATTATAAGGCTCAATCCGCATCAAAGGCCCTAATTCACAAAGTCCCTGACATCCGGTCTTTACTACACCCAGATGAGGAAGATCTTTTTGCATTTCGATTTTCACGCCTTCCAAATCTTTGCACAGCAGACTCATCTCATCATAAATTTTCTGCGCACCGGAAGCCATACAGCCGGTACCTGAACAGACAAGAACCCGACAAGTATAAGACTGAATCGAAGCCTGCGCTTCCTCTCTTTTTTTCAACAAATCTTCTCTACAGGTTATACTCATTTTTTCTCACCTCTCAATTCTTCCAACATCTCCAAAGCCTTCTCCGGTGACATTTTAGGATGGACAACATCATTCACATTTAATGCCGGCGCAAGTCCGCAAGCTCCCAGACAGGAGACGGTCTCCACCGTAAACATCATATCGTCTGTCGTATGCTTTTTGTGGCTTAATCCCAGTTCTTTCATCAAAGCCTCTTTTACAGGCATGGACTTCCTCACATGACAGGCGGTACCGTCACAGACCTTAATCACATACTTGCCCTTCGGCTCAAAAGAAAAGTTTTCATAAAACGTAGCGACGCTGTACGCTTTCGCTTCCTTCACACCGATCTCCTTGGCCACATACGTCAGCAGTTCCCCGGGAAGATAGCGATACTCTGCCTGGATGTCCTGCATAATTGGGATTAGTGAGGACTCTTTGCGTCCGTATTCCTCAATAATCTCGTCTGCTTTTTTGTAGTAGGATTGGTCTAACATTCTTTTCCCTCCTTGTAAAAAATTCATAAATCAGTGCCATTTTTTTGCATTCATGAACCTTCTGTCTATTGTAGAATTTTCACATATCCTTGTTAATAATGATACAATAAATTTACGTTTTTCACAAGATTTTCCGTCAGTTTTTTTCTGTTCTTTCATGGCGAAAACCCGCTAAAATCAAGGGCTTCCGCGTTTGTATCAAAAAAAGTACAATTCATTTTTATTAACGATCCTGTTAAAATAATGATTAATAAATGATGTTTTATTAACAATTTCGTTATAAAAATATCATGATCTCAGGTCCTCTCCTACGCTTTGTTTGCAACAAAAAACTTGCATAGTATTTCTGTATCCGTTAAGATTAGATTAAGAGTGCGTAAACGGAAAAAAGGAGTGAAATGATACGATTATGAGAGGCTTAAACACACCAGTCAAACAAATACGCCGGCAAATTTTTACAGAAATTGCTAAAATCGGTTTTTATTCCACAGATGAAAATTTAATTCACGATATCGAAGCAATCCCATACAAGATAGTCGAAGAAGAAGCAAAATACCGCGACAGCATCTACCGTGAGCGAGCAGTAGCCAGCGAGAGAGTGCGTCTTGCCATGGGCATGTCTTTAAGGCCCGAAAACCGTGCCGTTCATCTCACGGAAGGAATCGAGGCCAGCAATATTGACGAAAAATACTATGAGCCGCCGCTCATGCAGGTGATTCCTTCCGCCTGTGCAGCCTGCGCTCCCAACAAATATGAAGTCAGCAATATCTGCAAGGGCTGTGTTGCCCACCCATGCATGCTGATTTGTCCAAAAGGTGCCATATCTATGGTAGACGGATACTCTCACATTGACCAGACCAAATGTATCAAATGTGGCAAATGTAAATCTGTGTGTCCCTATGACGCGATCTCTCACAAAACCCGTCCTTGTGAGAGAGCCTGCGGTGTCAACGCAATTACCAGTGACCAGCAGGGACGAGCTACCATCCTCAATGACAAATGTGTTTCCTGTGGTATGTGTATGGTGAGCTGTCCTTTCGGCGCCATATCGGACAAATCTCAGATTTTCCAGCTTGCCCATGCGCTGCGGGAAGGGACTGAAATCATCGCTGAGGTAGCCCCCGCCTATATCGGACAGTTCGGAGAGAAAGTCACACCCCGAAAATTCCGGTCAGGTCTTATGGCCCTGGGCTTTTGCGATGTATATGAAGTAGCTTTGGGCGCTGATATCGGCGCCATCACGGAGGCCCATCACTACGCAAAAGAAGTGGCTACCGGCAATCTGCCTTTCCTTTTGACCTCCTGCTGTCCTTCCTGGATTATGATGACTCAAAAATTCTTTCCTGATATGCAGGACAACATTTCCCGGGAGCTGACTCCCATGGTTGCCACAGCCAGAAGTATCAAGAAAGAACACCCTAACGCAAAGGTGGTCTTTATCGGTCCGTGTGCCTCCAAAAAATTGGAAGCCTCCCGTACCAATATCCGCAGTGATGTGGATTTCGTGATTACTTTTGAGGAGTTGGCCGCTATGTTCGATGCCAAAGAAATCAATTTGGAAGCTTTTGAAGGGGAGGCTTCCTTGCACAATGCCACGGGAGCTGGCCGCGGATATGCGGTAGCGGGTGGAGTGGCAGGCGCAATCGAATCCTGCCTAAAAGAATACTATCCCGACATCTCAGTCCACATTGAGCACGCTGAAAGCCTGGCGGAGTGCAAAAAGGTTCTGACTCTCGCCAAGGCCGGTAAATTAAAAGGCTGTATGATTGAAGGTATGGCCTGCCCAGGCGGCTGTATGGGCGGCGCCGGTACCAACGCAGACATCAAAAAATCTTCGAGAGCTCTGGCAAAGCATGTGGCCGCATCTACCAGAAAAATCCCTCCCAAAGAACTGGAAGATATTCAGCTAAACTGATTACTGAGGAACATTTAAGGTTTACTGCAACATAAAAACGCCTGAGAGGTACCGCGGACAAATATCCCGCGGATGCCATCTCAGGCCGTTTTTTTAATAATATTGAACCGTAACCGTCTTTCCCATCTTTTCCATTGTCTCTTTGATCTGGGTCACAAGATTCTTTCTCACACTAATGTCAAAAGAAAGTTCTGAGTTCTGGTAAGCCTGGTTCGCCACAGTCCCCACCAATAGGTGAAGCTGTGTACACTCTTCGATCAAGGTTTTCGCCAACTTTGACGCTCCATTGTCCTGGTCCAACTCACGGAAAAACTCCTCATCAAATTCAGACCGTTCAAACTTCTGCAGCAGCTTCAAAGTCCCTGCCAAGGTCAGAGCACCCTCTGTCACCAGATCGATTCCTTCTATGGATGCCGTAGGAGGAATGAACGGGTCCGCATAGTTCACGTGGGTGACAATCTCTTTTCTCAGAATTCTGGCCGTGAGATTGGCAGAACTTCCCCCGGAGATAATCTTTTTCCCTTCGGATTCCATCAAATCCCGCACCATCCTCTCATCATCCTTCTCGTCCGCTGGCGGTCCGGTCAGAAGATTGACAATCTGCGCTTTTCTGGTTCTAACCACCACAACTGTAGTGTCATCTCTCGGACGTTGTTCGTACAAATCATTGCATGCCCCTGAGAGCATACTCACCAGACGGGACGCAGACATGGTATTTCTGGTACAGCGCAAGGTATACTCCGCCATACTCTCCCAAGTCCACCCATAGTTCAGCAGTTCCCCAGCTCCCGCGAAGATTACGCCGTCACTCATCAGTACAAAACAGTCATTTTCCTTCGCCTGGAACCGATATTCCTTGATTTTTTTCCCATCTATGATCTGTTCCTCGGCTTCATAGGCTACGATCTTTCTGTCTCTTATAAAGACACAGGAGGGATTGTCGTACTCCACCAGATAGGCCTGGCCATCCCGGTAAATCTGAAGAATTGAGAAAGTGGCGTAGGCCACATTTCTCTCTTGACAGATGGGCAGAGTTTTTGCGATGGTCTCCACACAGGACGCAATACTTGCTCCTTTTAAGAGCATCGTGGCCAGAATCTGAGAAGTCAGCGTGGCTAGAATATTGGCCTTTACTCCACTTCCCATACCATCTGCTAAAATCACAATATCGGAGTCCTTCGTCCTGACAATCTTTACCATATCCCCGCACAGCTCTTCCCCATGCTTATTCAGACTTTTCCAAGCAATGTCCGTTCCGAATGACATCCTGCGCCTCCTCCCCATCGTCCAGAATAGAATCCCTGAGCTTTGACAGCGTAACTTTCGTCTCCGCCGTAGTCTCCCCCAGCAGTCCAGCAATCTGCTGGGCAACTCTCATCTGCTTGTCGATGACATCCTGTGCCATCTCCACCGTCTCCAATTTTAATTTAAGATTTTTCACCTTATTAATTTCATCTTTTGAGACATCCTGGAACATCACCAGCAGAGACGCAGATTTTTCCACATAGATAATAATCTCCAAAGCCCAAATTCCCAGAGATTCCATCTTAACCTTTTTGTTGATAATATTCCTTCTAGTGTTCAGGACTTTTTCCACATCCTGCACATCTATGTATTCATACAGATAACTCTTTAGGATTTCTTCCCTGGAAATCTCAAGTACCTCCTGGCACTTCTTGCTGCACTCCATAATCTTCATATGCCTGTCAGTCAGAAAAATATAATTGGGAGTCTCGTCTATGATTACATTTGCCATGGACTCTGCCTTTGTGACCGCATAGGGAAGGCACATATCCAGCTCTGCCTTTCCATAGTAGACAGCCACTGCTTTGTCCCGACAGGTGGGATAGCCACAGGCTCCGCAGTTCAGCTCATCCTGCGGTGTGTACTTTCCTGTTCTTCTCAAAATTCTGTCTATCTCTACTTTGGTAGGTTCCTGGACGGGTATCTGCAAAGAAGAAAACTGTTTTTCCATGGGGACCTTCCAGTCTTCAAACACGAAGGGGCTTCGATGCCTCACCTGTCTCTGAATCTGCAAAGTGGGTACCACCCAGTTTTTATTTTTGGCGCTGCTGACCGGTCCTTTGACACAGCCTCCTTCACAGATATTCACCTCAATGAAACAGTGGTTCAGCTCCTGTCTCCTCATGGCCTCAAATAACTCCATACAGGAAGTCATGCCATCCACAGACAGCCACTGATAGACGCTTTGGTTCACCTCAGCTTTCACAGATGCCAGAATTCCTCCTTCCACAGGATAGAGCCGATTCACCATGGGGTTTGGATTGTCCATAGGAAGATCAGGACATTGAGCCATTTCCATCTCTTCTTGCGCCATCCATTCCAGTAGCTCTTCAAAGGTCAGAACTGCGTCTACTGCGAAAGCAACCCTTTCGTCCCCTTCCGCCTCTTGCTTCTTTGCAATACAGGGCCCGAGAAAGATCACCCGAGTGTCCCTCCCATAGATCTCTTTGATCAATCTCCCGTGAGCAATCATAGGAGAGACCACAGGCATCAGATACGGAGTGAGCTCAGGATAATACTTTTCCACCAAATTGTTGGCGCTGGGACAGCAAGTAGTTATCAAGTTCGCCATCTTTCCTTCTCTTATGAGCCTACCATACTCTGCCGTCACATACGCAGCTCCCTCTGCCGTCTCTCTCACCTGGTGAAAGCCCAGTTTTTTCAGAGCTCCCACCACCTGTCCCGGTTTTTCAAAAGGCAGCAACCCCAAATAAGAAGGCGCTATGGACACAACTGTTTTTTCTCCTCTCCGTATAAATCCCTGAATACGGTCCAGATCACTGGCAAAGGTTTTCGCGTTTTGAGGACAGACTTCGAGACAATGCCCACAGTAGATACATTCCTCCTCTATGATTCTGGCCTGCTGATTCTGAACAGATATCGCTTTTACCTCACAATTTCTCACACACTTATAACAGTGTCTACAGCTTGCATCTTTGAAGTTGATAACCTTCATCTTTGCTACCCATCCTTTTCCTTGTTTATAAAATATCCGCTTTCCTATTCGTTAACCACACGTTTTATATAGGATGTGTGCAGAATTTTATGCGCCTTGTGGCTTCCAGGTTCTCCCAGATATTCCGCGTACAGTTTTTGAATTGACGGATTCTCATGGGACTTTCTCAACGCTTTCTGTGTATCGTTTTGGTATAAAACTTTTGCCCTCAGTGCGCGTATATCCTGGAAATTGCGTACCTCAGCCGGTACCTGCGGCTGTCCGCCTCCATTGACACATCCGCCTGGACAAGCCATAATCTCAATAAAATGATAATCTGCTTCTCCCCTACGAATCTTCTCTAATATTTCCCTAGCATTTGCTAGACCAGAAGCTACTGCTACTTTTACTTCCAGGCCATTTACAAGATAAGATGCCTCCTTAATTCCCTCAGTCCCGCGGACTTCCTCGAAATCCAAGCTTCCTAAGGTCTCCCCGGTCAGAGTCTCCACTGCTGTGCGCAGAGCTGCTTCCATAACACCACCTGTAGCTCCGAAAATCACACCTGCTCCTGTGGACTCACCCAACGGATCATCAAACGTCTCCTCCGGAAGATTTACAAAATTGATACCGCAGCGTTTAATCAGACGTGCCAGCTCCCTGGTCGTAATCGCAATGTCTACATCTGGAACACCAGCTGCCGACTGATCTGGACGGCCAATCTCAAACTTTTTGGCAGTACACGGCATCACGCTGACACATACGATT
Organism: Blautia hydrogenotrophica DSM 10507; assembly: GCF_034356035.1. Taxonomy (NCBI): domain Bacteria; kingdom Bacillati; phylum Bacillota; class Clostridia; order Lachnospirales; family Lachnospiraceae; genus Blautia; species Blautia hydrogenotrophica. The sequence continues at coordinate 1,660,498 of NZ_CP136423.1, read as the reverse complement.
TTCTCTGGATCCAGGCCCATCTTCTCTGCAAAATAAGTCTTTGTGACTGCTCCAAACATCTGCTGAGGAGACTTACAGCTTGAAAGATGGTCCAACAAATCTGGAAAATAATGTTCACAGTATTTCACCCACCCCGGAGAGCAGGAAGTAATCAATGGGAGAACACCTCCGTTTTGCACTCGGTTCAGGAACTCATGAGCTTCTTCCATGATTGTCAAATCTGCACTGAAATCTGTGTCAAAGACTTTGTCAAATCCCATTCTACGAAGTGCGGCTGCCATTTTTCCTTCCACATCCGTTCCAATGGGATATCCAAATTCCTCGCCTAAAGCTGCCCGAACCGACGGAGCTGTCTGAACGACTACATATTTTTCAGGGTCCGCAATCGCCGCCAGCACCTGATCTGTATAGTCCTTCTCCTGAAGTGCTCCGGTAGGACATACTGCAATGCACTGCCCACAGGATACACAACTAGTCTCACCTAATCCCATTCCATATGGCGAACCGATATAGGTAGAAAATCCGCGCTCATTCGCACCTATCACCCCGATTCCCTGAACTTTGTCGCATACAGCAGTACAACGACGGCAGAGAATACATTTGCTGTTGTCCCGAATCATATGTGCCGCAGAATCATCAATCTCGGATGGTGTTCTCTCACCCTCGTAGTAGGTCTCGTCGGTCACGTTCAGTTCCCGGCACAGATTCTGAAGCTCGCAATTCCCGCTTCTGACGCAAGAAAGACATTTTCTATCATGATTAGATAACAGAAGTTGCAACGTTTTCCTCCTGGATTCCAACACCTTCGGTGTGTTCGTCCACACTTCCATTCCATTGCTAACCGGATGCATACATGCTGCCACCAGTGTCTTAGCTCCCTTTACTTCAACCACGCAGATACGGCATGCCCCAATCTCATTGATTTCCTTCAAAAAACATAAAGTAGGAATCTGGATATCTGCCAGATGCGCCGCCTCCAAAATAGTGGCTCCTTTTGGAGCTTCTACTTCTATACCGTTAATCTTTAATCTAATACTGTCCATAACTGGCCTCCTCCCTTATTCCTTGTAAATCGCACCAAAACGGCATTTTTCCATACACGCCCCACACTTGACACACTTATTCGGGTCTATGGTATGAGGTTCTTTGACCTTTCCGATGACGGCGTCATTCGGACAGGTTCTCGCACACAGGGTACAGCCTTTGCATTTATCTGGATCGATCTTATAGACGAGAAGGTCCTTGCAGACTCCAGCCGGACATTTCTTATCTACAATATGGGCAATATACTCATCCCGGAAATAGTGAAGTGTAGAAAGTACCGGATTCGGTGCTGTCTGTCCTAGCGCACACAGAGCATTGTCTTTGATATAATAACATAGCTCCTCCAGCTTATCTAAATCTTCCATCGTCGCGTTTCCTGAAGTAATTTTATCCAACATCTCCAGTAGCCGCTTTGTTCCTAGACGACAAGGAGAACATTTACCGCAGGACTCATCCACAGTAAAATTCAGGAAGAATTTAGCAATGTCCACCATACAAGTCTCCTCATCCATGACAATCAGCCCGCCGGACCCCATCATAGATCCGATGGCCATCAAGTTCTCATAGTCGATAGGAACATCCAAATGTTCTGCTGGAATACAACCACCGGAAGGCCCCCCTGTCTGTGCAGCCTTAAATTTCTTGCCTCCTGGAATTCCACCGCCGATTTCTTCCACAATCTCTCTTAACGTGGTCCCCATCGGCACTTCCACCAACCCGGTATTGTGAATCTTTCCGCCCAGGGCAAACACTTTGGTTCCTTTCGATTTCTCCGTTCCAAAGGAAGAAAACCACTCTGCTCCATTCATGATAATCTGAGGCACATTTGCCCAGGTCTCTACATTGTTCAAAATCGTAGGCTTCTCGAACAAACCTTTGACTGCTGGAAACGGCGGGCGGGGCCGAGGCTCTCCTCGATGGCCCTCGATAGATGTCATCAAAGCGGTCTCCTCGCCGCAGACAAAGGCTCCTGCCCCAAGACGCAGTTCGATGTCGAAGTCAAAGCCCGTATTAAATAGATTTTTACCCAACAGCCCCATTTCTCTGGCCTGCTTGATTGCAATGTTCAGACGTTCCACTGCAATTGGATACTCCGCACGCACATATATGTAACCCTGGGTTGCCCCAATCGCGTATCCAGCAATCGCCATCGCTTCTAATACCACATGAGGATCTCCTTCCAACACAGAACGATCCATGAACGCGCCGGGATCTCCCTCATCTGCATTACAGCAGACATATTTTTGATCTGCATCATTGTCTTTGGCAAACTGCCATTTTCTTCCGGTAGGGAACCCTGCTCCACCTCTTCCTCTCAATCCGCTGGCTGTAATCACCTCGATGACATCTTCTGGAGACATGGTGGTCAAAACTTTTCCGAGTGCCTCATAGCCTCCAGTCCCAATGTACTCCTCAATCTTTTCTGGATTGATCACACCACAGTTTCTCAAAGCAACACGCTTTTGCTTTTTATAAAAAGGAGTGTCCTGTAAAGGGAGCACCATATTTCCTTTCACAGTCTCACTATACAGATATTTTGTATCCACCTTGCCATGGAGCAGATGCTGTTCCACGATCTCCGGAATCTCTTCCTCTTTTACCATGGAATAAAAGGCCCCTTCTGGGTATACAATCATAATCGGCCCTAATGCACACAGTCCAAAACATCCGGTCATTACCACAGAGACATCCTCTTCTAGCCCCTGTTTCTTAATTTCTTCTTTTAGTCTCTCGATTACTCTGCGGCTTCCAGAAGAAGTACAACCGGTACCTCCGCACACTAGAACCGCTTTCTTTTTATGGCCTATTCCTTCTTCTGCTTTCACCTCAATTTTGTGAGACGCATGCATACGAAGGTCCAGAATTTCTTTATACTGTTCTCGAATTTCTTTCAATTCATCCAAAGATTTCATCTTACCCCTCCAATCCTCTGTGTATTTACTCATATTTCGCCAAAATATCGTCGATATCGTCCACAGTCAGCCTCCCATAGACCTCATCATTGATCATCATGACAGGTGCCAGTCCGCAGGCTCCCACACAGCGGCAGGCATCCAGTGAAAATTTTCCGTCAGGAGTACACTCGCCTCCCACAATCCCCAATTTTTCCATCAATTTATTATAGATATCACCCGAGCCTTTTACATAACATGCTGTTCCAAGACAGACAGAAATACGATATTTCCCCTTTGGATTCAGCGTAAACTGTGAATAAAAAGTTGCCACCCCATAAATTTTTTCCATTGGAATCTGTGTCTCATCAGAAATAATTTTCATGACTTCTTTGGGAAGATATCCGTAAATGTCCTGAGCTTTCTGCAAAATCGGCATTAAAGCGCCTTTTTCTTCTTTCATTTCCTCAATTACTTTTCTCAACGCCTCTTCCTGTTCCTCGGTCCCAGAAAAAGCAACCGTTGTCTTTTTATTTGGCATCGCCTAACCTCCTCCTTGTTATGTTGTTAACAATATTGTTATTAAATTATCGAGTCTATTGCATTTTAACATATACTTTCAAATAATTCTAGTTAGCTTTTCAATTTTGTTTATATTTTCCTCTTATTTTTATTAACTATCAATAGTATACAAAAATTTCAGAATATTTTTGTCAATTCCTTATAACATAAAACGTATGATCTTTTATTTTCTACTTCCATTCGTCAATTAAAAGTCATTTTAAATAAAAATGTCTATTTATCAACTTTTTTCTATTATTAAGTTTTACTTTATAGTCACGCGTATAGTTTTCTAAATAATGAAATATGGATAAATTTTTAACATTAATTATTTATTCTCTATTTTCACTTAATTTTTAAAACCAAGAGGAATTTTATCTATTACTAATTTTTTCCAAATTTCTTCAATAAAAACCTTGTTACAGCATACGCATATTGAACGGAGTGTTTGTATAAGAAGAACTTTCACACTCTATTGTGACAAGGTTTTTCCTGTTAAATAAAAAAACTGCCACCGCATTAAGAGTCCAAACCCCTGAAAACTTCCTTTTCAGAGCTCCAACTCCTAACGCAGCAGCAGGCTTTTCAATCATGTCGCATTTCTCTAACAAACTATGAATCTTCTATTTTTTTCTGAATCTTCTCTTTCTTTTCTTTCTCCTTCTGCGTACTCAGCATATTCAGCCAGAAAATCTTTTCCAGATTCATCCGGCGGGTATGAGACTTCAACAAAGCCAGCCCGCGGTTATACACCTTCCATACCCCTCCTAGCGGAACCACTCTGAGAATAACATTTTTCTCCTTCGGCTCCCTCTCCTGTCCCCCGCATCCAACAACATAGCCGTTCTTTATAGCATAAATCAAATCGTCGTTATTTCGCACGGGGTAGGCAATATCCGTGTAGGCTGTCCCCACATAAGCGTCTCTATGGGCATCTGAACCGCCTAGTCCGGGCTTTTTATACTTCACTGTCATAGCCCTGGCCTTGGCATTGGACTCTGGCAGCTCACAAGTATTAAACGCTTCGATAAAATCAAACTCTTCCGCCAGACTCTTATCTCTTTCCATTTTCTTTGAACACATCGCACTCAAAAATTTCGCGCCGTAGGGGTGCGCAGGTCCTAAAATCCCGCCATACTGATGTACAATCCGTATCAACATATGCACTGGTAGTCCCCTCACCTCAAGAATTCGAAGATGAATTCTCTTCGGCATAATGACAATGATATGTCCTGCATCCAAAGTATCATATTCAATGCCCTTGAGCACTACAAAATCCGACCTAACTTTTCTTTGTCGTCTCAATTTCACCCAAGCTCGATATCCATTGTAGGAATTGTGATCTGTAACCAACATTCCTTGAAATCCCTTCTGCTTTAGTATTCTCACATACTCCTCAATGTCTATCTTGCTGTCTAGAGATCCATTTTTCGTATGACAGTGCATGTCAAATCTCATATTACCCCAGCTTTCTTCTTATTTAATTGCTTTCAAATCAGAAATTATTCTCAGCAGCTTAGCGCCATAGTCGGCTCCCGCTGCCCATCCTCCACCATAGGGATTCTCCTGTATTCCCAACCACTCCACATAGGGTGCCGTCTCTCGGGTCACCAGGTCAAATCTTTCGTCTACACATTCTTCGTTTAATTTATCGCTGGACGCATATGCTTTTAAATGCTGTACCTGTGCCCGCAGTCCTGTCTGAACATCCGGAAAATAGATTCCCTTCACTCCACCTCCCGTAGTGCCCAAGCCGGCGAAATTAAACTGTTCTACCTGTGAATCTCCTCGAAACTGCAACCAGCCAGTCTCCAACATAGACTGAGCAAAGGCTACCTCTGCCCGCACCCCTTCTTTTTCACACTCTTCGTACAAAATCTCACAGAATTCCTCTATGGTAGACGCACCGCCGTTTCCTAGTGCCTCTGAAGGATATTCGACAGACTGAGAATTATATTCTTTCACCATCTGTTCCACCGTTGCCGTAGAATTTCCCATAATCGTATAGTAGCCCAGCTCATTATTCGTGGCATCATCTACGAATGCGCTTTGACCATTGGCCGAGACGCTTGCTTCAGACTTTTCTTCTTTCTCATTCTCTTTTTCATCTTCCCTCTTTAGTGCTACTTCTTCCTCACTAATCAGAAACGCAGTCTTCCCCAGATAGATGCTGGATTTGTCTTCTTTTTTCGCATAGGCTTTCACTTCATATGCCACATCTGTCTTCAGCTCTGTTTCATCGAGAGAAATCTGAAAAATTTCCTGTGACTTTTTCTTTCCCTTATACCATTTTCCCTTGTCATCTATTTGGTCTCTCTGAATCAGGTGAAAAGTCACCTTCTCTACATCCCCAGGTATATTAGGCACAGCTGCACTGATATGACAAATGTCTTCATCCTTCTCGTCCAAAGCAGCACTGATTAGAATCTGGTCCTTCGTCTCCTCAAAGGCTTCATAGTCTTTTTCCAGATCGCTTTCCTCAGAAATCTCAGCCGTCTGCTGCACTGACTTCACACCTGCCCACGTGGGAGTCGCCATACAGAGCACACCCACCAACAACATGATTTTCCAAAATTTACTTTTATGCATAACTATTCCGTCCTTTATTCATTGATTGTCTCTGTAAAGTTTCCATTTCTAGTATACCATCTCTATCAAAGAAATCCAAGTGCTGAAAAAACAAAGTAGGCAAGTCCGGCAGCCGTCTGCTTGTGCGAACACAACAAGAGTCTCCGCTCTGCTACGGTCCGTGCTAGACGCGTGCCCCCGGCACGCAGCACCACTTGCCGGGCTTTTCACGCAAAAAGAGGCTGCACACCAACTTTTAGTCTGGTATGTAGCCTCTGATTCTTTTTCCAACACAGTCAGCGGACTGTTCTTAGTATATGCCCGCTCTCTCAATAAAATACAAAAAGAAATTATTCTCCGGCTTTTCTCATGGCAGCTTCCACAACATGGCCTACCAATACAGAAGTCGTAACACTTCCTACTCCACCTGGCACTGGAGTAATCGCATCTACGACCGGCTCTACTGCTGGGAAATCAACATCTCCGCAGAGTTTACCTTCCGCATTTACGTTAATGCCGACATCAATAACAGTCTGACCTGCACGCGCATAATCCGCACCCACAACTCCTGCACGTCCGGCTGCCACAATCAGAATATCCGCTTCTTTTGCAACTGCAGGCATATCCACCGTTTTCGTATGACAGATAGTCACCGTTGCATTTTTCTTAACCAGCATCATTGCCGCAGGTTTTCCAACTACAAGACTTCTTCCAATTACTACTGCTTTCTTTCCGGTGCAGTCAATTCCATAGTGATCCAGAATTTCCATACAAGCCTGAGGTGTGCAAGGCGGAAAACCTACTTTCTTTCCAGTGAACACGCCAGACATAGAGCCATCTGTCATACAGTCAACATCTTTTGCAGGATCCAGGGCATTCTCGATCACAGACTGATTTAAGTGTTTCGGCAGTGGACGGAACAGCAATACGCCGTGAATATGGTCGTCCTTATTTACTTTATCAATCGTAGCCAACAGTTCATCCTGTGATACGTCCGCTGGAAGTAAAATCTTCTCACAAGCAACCCCTAGAGTCTCACAACGCTTGGTAGCTCCTTTTTCGTAGGAGATATCACTGCCATTCTCACCTACACGAATAATACACAGAGTCGGGTTAATCCCTTTTCCCTGTAACTTTGCAACGTCCGCTTTGATTCTCTCATTGAGAGCTGCGGTTACTTCTTTTCCTAATAACTGTTTTGCCATGATATGTAATCCCTCCGCTTATTTTAATCTGGACAGAACACTGTCAAAAGTCTCATCCGCAATCTTTGTATATTTTTCAAGCATTGCATCTGCTTTTTTGTTTAGCTCTTCTGCATATGCCCTGTCTGCCATAGATTTTGTATTAATATATACATTCAGGCTAGCACCTTTTAAGGCCGCTTTACAAAAAGCTGCACCCACACCAGCATCACTGATCGCCAAAGTGGAGCCTTTTGCACCAAATTCTACAATCAATTCAATCGCCTCGCAGCATTTTTCCATAATTTCCATCGGCACAGAGCATGCTTCCTTCAGGACAATCTCCATTACTCTTGCCTTCTCTGCCTTCTCCTCTTCTGTATTCTTTGGCATGCCATAAGCTTTAGAAAGGGGTTCAAATACTTCCGCATCTCTCTCGATCAGACGTAAGAAATCTTTCTGAAGCTGATCGCATTTTGCTTTCAGCTCCCACATCTCATCCTCTACATCCGCATATTTTTTCTTGCCCACAGTCAGGCTTCCCACCATGTTTCCAAGAGCAGTTCCCACTGCTGCGACCAAAGCAGACGCTCCGCCGCCGCCTGGTACCGGCGCTTTAGAAGCCAGCACTTCCACAAACTCTGTACAGGTACTTGTTGAAAATCCCATTGTCTTCGTCTCCTTTTGTTTCATATTGAATAAGGGGATGCTGCGGTTCAAGCCCGCAACATCCCAACATATTTAGAACAATCCGCTAATCTTTCCAGTCTCGTCCACGTCGATTCTCTCAGCAGCCGGTACCTTTGGCAGACCAGGCATTGTCATGATCTCTCCGGTCAGGGCTACGATGAATCCTGCTCCAGCAGAGATCTTCAGGTTACGTACCGTCACCTCAAAGTCGGTCGGCGCTCCCAGTTTCGTCTGATCGTCTGTCAGGCTGTACTGTGTTTTTGCCACACAAATCGGGCAGTTTCCATAGCCCAGCGCTTCCAGTTCTTTTGCCTGCTTCTGAGCGTTTGCAGTCAGCACAACTCTCTTTCCTCCGTAGATCTTCTGTACGATCTGGTTCAGTTTGTCCTCAATGCTTCCTTCCAGCTCATAGGAGTAGGTGAAGTCGTTCGGCTCTTCTACCAGTCTGATGACTTCCTCTGCCAGTTTCACGCCGCCTTCGCCGCCTTTTGCCCATACCTCAGACAGCGCTACGTTTACGCCCAGCTCACGGCACTTGCTCTCTACCAGGTCTAACTCTGCCTTGGTATCGGTTGGGAATGCGTTGATCGCTACCACACACGGCAGTTTGTATACATTTTTAATGTTGCTTACGTGTTTCAGCAGGTTTGGAAGTCCTTTCTCCAGTGCTTCCAGGTTCTCGTTGTTCAGATCTGCCTTCGGTACTCCTCCGTTGTATTTCAGTGCACGTACAGTTGCCACGATTACCACTGCACTTGGCTTCAGTCCTGCCATACGGCACTTGATGTCCAGGAACTTCTCAGCACCTAAGTCTGCGCCGAATCCTGCCTCAGTGATCGCGTAATCGCCCAGTCTCAGTGCCATTTTTGTTGCGATGACAGAGTTACAGCCGTGTGCGATGTTTGCGAATGGTCCGCCGTGTACGATTGCCGGTACATGCTCCAGGGTCTGTACCAAGTTTGGCTTCAGGGCATCTTTTAACAGCGCGCACATTGCTCCCTGTGCGTTTAAGTCGCCTGCGGTTACCGGTTTCTGCTCGGAAGCTTTTCCGTAAGTATATCCTACAACGATTCTTGCCAGTCTATTTTTCAGGTCGTTGATATCGCTTGCCAGACACAGAACTGCCATGATCTCGGAGGCAACGGTGATGTCATAGCCGTCCTCACGTGGCATTCCGTTGGTCTTTCCGCCCAGGCCGTCTACCACGAAACGAAGCTGACGGTCGTTCATGTCCACACATCTTTTCCAGGTGATCTTTCTCGGGTCAATATTTAAAGCGTTGCCCTGATAGATATGGTTGTCGATCATAGCAGCCAGCAGGTTATTTGCAGCTCCGATGGCATGGAAGTCACCGGTAAAATGCAGGTTGATGTCCTCCATTGGAACAACCTGAGCGTATCCGCCGCCGGCAGCGCCGCCTTTTACGCCGAAGACCGGTCCTAAGGACGGCTCACGCAGAGCAACCATAACGTTCTTTCCTAATTTCTGAAGTCCGTCAGCCAGACCTACAGTCGTGGTGGTCTTTCCTTCTCCGGCTGGAGTCGGATTGATAGCGGTTACCAGAACGAGTTTGCCGTCTTTGCCTTCGGTCTCTTTTAACAGATTATAGTCGATTTTTGCTTTGTACTTTCCGTACTGCTCCAGATATTTGTCATCGATCCCAGCCTTCTCAGCAATCTTGGTGATCGGTTCCATTGTGCACTCCTGTGCGATTTCGATGTCACTTTTGAATCCCATAATTAGTTTACCTCCTTTAACTTGCGCGTAACAGCACTTCTATGTAAAAGCAGGGCTTTGCCTGCATTTACGCTTACTCACCACAACAGAAAACTTCGGTTTTCCACTGTCTGCTAGAGAATTTTTCCTATCTCCTTCATTGTCCCAATGGTCACATCTCCCACGACAGCCATATCTTCTGCGGAAAAAGAAGTGGGAAAGTTATCAGAAAACAGAATCTGAGACGATGGAGGGAACTCTTCATCCCCTTCCCACAAAATAAACTGGACGAAATAGTTTTTTACCAACTCAACCTCGTAAGAACAGTCTCCAAATTTTGTTTTCCTTGCCTGCATCCGCTCCATGGTCTTTTCAAATTGCTCCAAACGGTTCCCATAAGAAAATGCCAGCCGTTTGATGCATCTACCGTCGAATTGCCGCAGATAAACTTCTCCCCACGGCATCTCCCGGTAAGTCTTATAAGCGCCACTAGGTGTAGAATCCACTGCTTCCAACAGATAACGAATCACCAAAATCTTTGCGTAGATCATTTCCTCCAGCGGATAATATCCAACAGAGTCGTCTAGATGCGACACCTGAAAATCCGGCCAACTGATCTCATAAGTACTGCCCAGAAAATAAACAGTCAACACCTTTCGCGTCTCATCATAAGGAAGATTTAACCGACGGCTAATCTCCTCAGGGTCCGCCTTTTGATAAGCCTCTGTGTAATGTTCCCAGGGCATCCTCTCCTTGCTGTCTTTCTCATATCCCAAATCGTTTAAGTCAAAAGCCATGTGAATAATCTCCTTTTATCGTTGTCTGTACCCATTCCTGTCCTCATCTCTGCTTGACATTTGGAAACAAACCTGTGTCTGTATGCGGTATGAAACAGGAGCCCACAAACTCATCCATGTAAGTCGGCACTGTACTCAATTCCATGTACGTCATATTAGACGCCAATTCATAAGTTTTCTTCTCTGCCTTCGTGGACAACAACATAACATAAGCTCCGCTCAGAGACGAATTTCCAATATAGTGGAATTTATCCAACGGTACATCCGGAAACATACCAATATTAACAGCATTCTCCATATTGATTCCGCTACCAATGCCACCGGCCACATACACATGATCAATCATAGACACATCAAAATCCAGGGAACCAAGCATCGTGCGGATTGCTGAGAAAATTGCTCCCTTTGCACGGATAAAATTGTCAATATCTACTTCCGTAATCTCTACATCCTTCACGGAACCTGCCTCTTCTTCAAAGGCAATCACATAGCTTCCCATTCCATACTGATCGTGGCGAATGCGTTTTCCTTCTCGTATAAATTTTCCTTTCGGGTCTATGATGCCACACATATAGAGCTCACTGATGATATCAATAATCCCTGAACCACACAAACCAATAGGCTTCGTTCCTGGTTCTCCTACAATCTTGTAAGTGGGCTCCATGGTCTCTTTGTCGATAGTACAAGCCTCAATTGCTCCATCTGTTGCCCGCATTCCACAGCTAATATCTCCACCCTCAAATGCCGGGCCTGCTGAACAGGCACAACTCATCATAAAGTCAGAGTTTCCAAATACAAGCTCTCCATTCGTTCCCAAATCTATAAAAAGTGAAAACTCGGGTTTATTCCAAATCATACTGACCAAAGTACCGGCAGTGATATCTCCGCCCACATAACTTCCGATATTAGGCGCTACGATTATATGTGCATCCGGGTTAATCGCAATCCCCACATCTGAAGCAAACAGTGAATTTGTCTTGAAAAATGCTGGTATGTATGGTTCCATGCGCAGCGGATCCGCGTTAATGCCCGCAAACAGATGATTCATCGTACTATTAGCTGCTACACACATACGATAAATGGAGTTTCTGGATATACCTGCCTTTTTGCACATTTCCTGAATCATCGGATTGATTGTATCGTCGATAACTGCCCTCTGGAGTCTATTCGTGCCGCCTGGCTTCTGCTGCTCGATGATACGATTGATAACATCAGCCCCATAGCGAATTTGTCCGTTTCCAGCAGATGCCTTAGCCAAAATCTCTCCATTTTCCATATTGATAATCAACGCTGAAACTGTCGTGGTACCAATATCAATCGCCAAACCACCGATTAAAACATCCTCATCCTTACCAAAAATATCATAGACAAACATGTCATCTGGAGTCGTACGCACCACACATTTTACTGCGAAATCATTGTCTCTAAGCACATTCGGTAGCTTACGCAAAACAGAATATGGTATACGAACCCTGGATATATTCAAATATTTTCTCAGAGCTCTCATTAATCTTTCATTGTCAGGCATTGTATCATCCAGACTAGGCGGACTCATTTTTACATCCACCACATCTAAGCTGTTCGTCAGTTCTATACCTGCCAGTTCAATGTCACTCTTCACATTCTCAAAAATGGCTATTTCCCCTTTAGAGCTTAAATCTGCCACCTTCATTCTGCTCTTATAAGCCGAGGCAATATCGGGAACCAGCACAGTCACATCCGCACAGACCGTACTCACACAGGCAAGACGCCATCCCTCCTGATACTCCTCCTCACTGATATGAAGGGTCTTCTTTGAATCCAGCTCTCCGCTCTTTAGCTGCACTCGACATTTTCCACAGGAAGCATTTCCGGAACATGGCGCGTCGATAGCCACGTTGGCCTCTCTGGCAATCTCCAGAAGATTATCTCCTGTGTTTGCAAATGTTTCAACTACATTCCCGTCTTCGAATGCAAACGTTACCTTGTACATTGGGCAACCACCTTTCTCCTATCTTTCCTATAAGTCTGAGCTCAAACCTAAATCCCTTTTCAGCTATCAAAATAGCCCTTTTCTCGCTTCTGAGATCATCTTCAGGAATTCAAAAAATTGACAGAAAATATACAATCTTTCCTCGAAAAAACCTATCATTTTAGAATTGAAACGTCAATTTCCTACTTCTGGATTTCTGCTCATCCTTAACTGCCACATCTAAAATATATCATAAAGTTAAAAAATCGTCAATCAAATCACGGAGTTTTTCTGGCAAATTGCATAAAAATTTTGTTAATTTTATTGATTACCTATTCAAAATTTATTTTATAATAATTTTGTTATATTTTTCATTATCATGTTAAATAGTTCACAATGCTGTAATTTAGCACAAAGTGGGAAAGCCCACTTCAACTCCCCATCCCATCAATCTTTGAGGGGCGCGTCCCACTTTGCGCGCCGCCGCAACACCGCCTCGCGGTGAAATTCCTTATTGCGGCGTGCGCATCCTTAGCGGAGCGTTTTTGTAATAGGAAAGAGCTTTCACGATTCACCATGACAAGATCTTTCCTATTACAAAAAATCCCCTGCCTGAAAAAAACAGACAAGGGACTTTCTTACGCTTGAACACAAATCATTTTAGATAAACAAATTTTATTAGATCTCCAGATAAGAATCTGCGTACAGATTGTTATTCTTGATGATATCACAAGACTTAACAGTCTCCATCAGACGAAGATCGTTCGGATTTACGATTGCAGAAGTCAAGCCCTGCATCATAGCCATGGCAATCATCGCAGCGTCCATAATCGGACGAATATGTTTCGGCATACCGTTGGAATTATTGGAAAGACCACCGGTACTCTTCATGCCCATATCAGAGATCATTTTGATGAACTCGAGAATCTCCATCTGCTTGTCCTGCATTCCCTTGGTAACCAGGAATAGCGGGTCAAACCACATATCATTCTCCACGTCCATTCCATGCTCCATTCCGCGCTCCATCAACGTCTGCATATACATCATACGTTCGTCATTGTCTTTCGCGATTCCCTCGCCGTTGCAAAGAGCGATGACAATAGCGTCATTTGCAGCCGCCAAGTCCACATACTGAATTCTTCCTGACGCATCCGCGGAGTTAACAATCGGTTTTCCTTTATCACGATTGTATACGGAAATACCTGCCTCAATCGCAGCTGCATTGGCAGTATCCAATGCCAGCGGAACGTTGTCAAAATTGCTCTGAAGGAGCTGTACTGCCCATTTCATCAGATCTTCTCCGTCATTCTCAGCCGGTCCGATATTTACATCCAGATATGTAGCACCTGCGTCAAGCTGCTGTTTTGCTCTTAAGAGGATTGGTTCTGGATCTCTCTCGGTAAACGCCTTATTTACAGCAGGTGCTGTCGCTGAAAGTCTCTCCCCAATTACTACAAATTTTGCCATACTCGTTCTCCTTTACATTTCTTAGTTTTTATTCGATTAAGCCTGCATATCCTTCAAAAACTTGACTAACTGCACGGCTTCTCTCGGTCCAACAATTACTTCCCAGCCTGGAAGCTTTGCCTCGATATCCCCCTTCAGAACTGCCACTTTTCCTGGAATCACCAGTTTTCTGCATTTCACCTTAGGCTCTACTTCTTCCTGGATAAATTTCGCTATTGTGCCTCCAGAGAACTTGCCGGCTGCCCAGGATGTCAGAACAGACAGTCCACCTGCATCGCTGACAGTCAGGTTACACGGTACGCCGGAACGCTCCAGCTCACCGGAAACAACGAAGTAAGTCAAAGCAAAGTCAACCGTTGTCAGAACCAGAGAATTCTCATCTGCTCCGTTGATCGGATAAATACCAGGCTCTACCTTCATTGGCTTCTGAGGATCGGTAAATACATTCTGACGCAAGCCAAACAGCGCAAGCGCCTCTGCGTAGGTCATCTCTTCCATCACAATGACAGAACCATATTTCATAGTAAACATAGATGCCAGCGCTGCCTGTGCAAACTTATCTCCTCTAGCAATCTTAACCAGATTTACAATAGATGGATAACCAAAAGTTCTGTCTCCATCCTGGATAGCAGCACGTCTTACCAGTACTGCGTTCGCAAAAGTATCCTTAGCATTCTCTCCAGTTACATCCAATACCAGGTTCTTATTTCCAGCTTTCTCCAGTGCTGCTACTGTGTCATACAGCTCATTCAAATCTTTGCCAGAAACACCCAACACAACGCCTGCCTCAGTGGCAACTGCATTCATCGCCTCATAGTTGGAAGCATTTGCACCGTTTAACACCGGTTTGCTGTCTTTGCATACAGCCAAAGCTGCTTTGGCAATCTCAGGGTCTTCACATCCCAGAACCAAAGTTCTTCCCAATGCAGCTGCTTTCTCTACTAACGCAGTATATTTCGCAGCATCTGCACCTTCACCGCAGTTCACGTAGATCAGTTCTACATGCATTCTCTCGCCGATACGCTCGTAATCAACCTTCGGAATCTCAGCCAGTTTTGCTTCCACAGCTGCGTCATCCATATCTGTGCAAAGAGCAACTGCATATCTGGTCTTGCTCACAAAAGTCTTCTCATGTCTGAACAGAACAGTCTCTCCGCCCAGGCTGTACTCATTGTCGCCAACTCCGATTTTAATTGTCTTCATTGGCGGAGCAGTCGCCTCAGACAGCGCATCCAACGCATCCTGAGACATATGCGGACAAGCGGAAATATCCATTGCACCCTGAGCCACTTTCATGGAAAAAGCCATACAAGTAGGGCATCCGCACTCCTTACAGTTTTTCTTCGGGGTCATTTTAAAAATCTGAATACCATTCAGTGCCATAACTCTATCCTCCTATTATCTTCTCTATTACGCAAGTGCTTTGATCATTGCTGCAATGGTTTTTACAGACTGAGGATGTCTCAGAATCACTGCATCAGAACCTGCTGCCAGGTCTGCTGCTGCTGTGATTACTTCCATGCATACTGCACGGTCATCCTGAGCTCCCCATTCCGGCATATCCGCTTCAGAAGCCATTGCTTCTTTTACGCCATATGTCTCTGAAGAAACCGGTGTGATAATAGGCATCTGGAGCATTGCATCGTTCTGGGACAACGCAGCACCTTTGATACGGTCCATGGTGGATACCACGTACTCATATCCGTATCCTGCTGTCGCGGAACCTACGTTCATCACGATCTTCTCTGGTTTTACACCCAACTGTGTGGTAACTACATTCAACTGTTTTGCAAGGTTGATATCTACTGCTGACTCAGCGCCGACGATCTGGTCATAAGCCAGTCCCGCTGCCGCTCCGATCGCTTTGTAGTTCTCCTCTTTCTCAGAAAGCAGAAGCACATTTCTTCCCTGAAGAACATCTGCCACCTTCGGAAGAAGTTCAGCATCTTTCTCAACATTCTTACATCCTTCTACCACCAGTGGAGCGTCCACAGCGTTTGCTACTTCTTTTACCACTTCGATCAGCTCATCTATGGACTTGTCTGCTCCGTTTGGATCTCCGCCTTCCAAAGACAGAACCAGGAAGTCTGCTCCTTCCATCTCTACTGCTTTTTTGGCAATCTCAGCCATCGTGCTGGCACCTTCATAGTAAGCTTTGATACCATCGCACATACCTTCCATTCCCATATCAGAAATCTCAACGCCTACTTTTGGCGCGTTCTCCGTAGGAGCATCGAAAGTATAAAACGGAAATGTACTTTCTCCACCCAGAGTAACTGTCTTGTCTCCGCTTCCGATGGTAACAGTGTTAATCTTTGCATTAAACTTATGTGGTTTCTGATTAAACGGCATCTCTCGTTAGCCTCCTTATAAAATATTATGTATGGGATACACCTGGACACAGCATACCCCTAGTTACAACAATTATACTACATCATAGGTTCCATTGACAAGGCGGGATGATTATGTTCCGTTAAAAATGCAACGAGCGTTTCTGGGTCTGTCGCTACAGTCTCATCCCCTACTATATCGGTGAAATTGTCAATGCCATAGAGCTCTTTCGCTGTCTTATTCAAGCGGTCCGCAACCGTCTCTTTCAACTCTTTGGGCATCCACACAATTCTCTCAATACCGCCTTCCGCTTTCATAAATTTCTTTGAGGCAATAAAATGTTTTCCATGTCCCATAAAACCTGGAGTCTGGACTCCGCCACCGGTCATGGAAGCCATTTCCGGGAAAGTCATTCCCAGAGGTGTCATCCCCGCATACTCTCTATTGGCAATCACCACACCGTTGGAAAATGGCTCAATACCACAGATACACTCAAAGCATCCGCAGGAAGTCATAGGATCCTGCATAATGGAGTATAAAGTAACCTTCTCTAGTGCGCCTTGAGAATATTTCTGAACTGCCTCATTGACATCCTCATACGCACCCAGATTCTCATCAATCGGACGTTCTTTCGTGATAACCTGGCATGGACCGTTGGGGTCCAGTTCGTTCGTCGCCTTCGCGTCCAGCCATGATACCGCGCCGCACAGCCCTAGTCTCTCCGGTGTCACTACGCAGACATGAGAAGGAGAAAATGCCTGACACAAAATACAGCTATAGTACACATCCACGGATTCATCCGTCAGAGAGTCCAGTCTGGCATCTCTCTTATTGAAAGTGGGCACGGCCACCTCATGACGAATGCGGGTACACTCAGCCGGATCTGTATAAATTTTCACCTGGCACTTATCCACGACAGCTTCAAATTCATTCATCACCTGTGCGTAAAGTACCTCTCCGATATGTTTTGCACGGAATCCTGCCTCATAAGCTTCCTTACTGATTCGAATCCGGAACATATCTCTTTGTCCGGTATGATAAACACCTTCGATACAATTAATATAATTGTGGAATTTTCTCTCAATGACAGATTCAAAATCTGACTGCATCTTTCTTCCTGCTACTTCCACTACATAGGCCAGACTATGTTTGCTGCCCACTTCAAATGCATCCACATCTGGACCGATGAGCTCGATTTTGTGGTCTTCAATCTCATCCATCTCTTTTGTCTGAACCAACTCGCAGCAGTCTACACGGGAGCCGTCAAATTCTACCTGCATATCTCCGCGACGAATAATCTCGCCTTCAAACGCAGAAGCAAATGCCACCGGAATATCAATCTGTGTAATCTTAATCTTGATATTTCTAGCTTCTAAGGATACCTTGTTAAAACTCGAAACCTCTGATTCCGCAATCAACGCTCCCGGCACTTCCACGATATTTTCATCTTCATTGGATATCACAGGGAATCCCAATTTGATCGCTCCTGCCCCTGCAGCCAGAATCACATCATCAACAGGCTTAAAAGCATTGACAAATGCTGGTACTCTCTGCGAGGTATACTCAATCAGCGCCCCTGCATCCCCAGGCTGCACATTGCCGAATATTAAAGCCGCACGCAGCGCTACAGATACTACGTGGATCACAGATGTCACATCATACCCCAAAGGCACAATTCTAACATTGTATCCCATCTTTAACCCAAGATCCCTGGCTTGATCTATAATTCCTCCGACCAAAGTAACTAAAATGCCCTGTTTCTGATAGCTCTTAATCAGCTCCACACCTTCCTGGGCTGTCGGAGCTGCTCCTAAGATTACCGCCACTCCCGGAATGTCCCCGGTTACCAACGGAACACCCATCTCACGGATAATAGAATCCGCCAAATGGCCATAGCAGGGTTCTTCATATGGCTGCGCGCCATCCAGGTATTTCAATGCCTCAATAAACTCCGCACACAGAGCCGTTGCAACACCCGACATCAATGCGTCTTCCAGCTCATGTTCTCTGGTCATCAGAGATTTGACAACTTTCAGAGCTTCTTGCAGCTCTCCAAGCGTTTTAATTTTCACGCCTGTAACTGCATAATAACAAGGCAGACAATAAGCCGTATGCGGAAATCCCACTGCCTTGTCTGCACCATGCTGCTCCACCGCGCCGTTCACAGCATTTTCTGTTAATCCAAAAACTACGTCATTTCCATTGAAGATTCTGTTGATTAACATTCCTTTACATCTCCCATTTCATAATCTATGCAGGCAAACCGCCGTCTTAAAGGTGCGACTTTAAATACGCGATCAGCCCTACATACCTTAGGTATACGAAAAATCCATCATCGACAGCTTTTTCCATATACTCAGCTATGCAGAACGTCTACACATCGCAGACTATTCTACATACTAAAGTATGCAAAAACACACCTTTTATCCGGGGAATAGATTCCCCGGATAAACTGGTGTATAATTGCCGCAGTATTATTGGCAGAAGCAATCATCTGCACATTCTCTGCAAATCTATTTTTTACATCATTGGCTCCAGGCCAAGCGCTGGATGTCCTTTTTCTGTCAGGAAAGCTACCAGAGTCTCCGGATCTTCAGCAACTGTCTCATCGCCAATCATATCCGTGAAGTTATCAATTCCATAGAGCTCTTTTGCTGTCGCGTTCAGTCTGTCAGCGACAAATTCCTTCAGTTCTTTAGGCATCCAAACAATACGCTCAATACCACCCTCTGCCTTCATAAACTTCTTAGATCCGATAAAGTGTTTTCCATGTCCCATGAATCCTGGAGTCTGAACACCACCACCAGTCATAGAAGCCATCTCCGGGAAGGTCATTCCCAGAGGAGTCATGCCTGCATACTCACGGTTTGCGATTACCACACCGTTGGAGAATGGCTCAATACCACAGATACACTCAAAGCATCCGCAAGAAGTCATTGGGTCCTGCATAATGGAGTACAGAGTAACCTTCTCCAAAGCTCCCTGAGAATATTTCTGTACTGCCTCATTGACATCCTCATATGCACCCAGCTCCTCGTCAATGACACGCTCTTTGGTAATCTCCTGGCAAGGTCCGTTCGGGTCTAACTGATGGGTAGCCTTTGCATCCAGCCATGACACTGCTCCGCACAGTCCCAGACGCTCTGGTGTAACCACACACACATGGGATGGGGAGAATGCCTGACACAGAATACAGCTATAGTATACGTCTACAGACTCATCGGTCAGAGTAGCAAGACGGTCATCACGTTTGTTAAAGATCGGAATCGCCACTTCATGACGAATTCTGGTACATTCAGCCGGATCTGTGTAGATCACAACTTCACATTTATCTACAACCGCGTCAAATTCATTCTTAACCTGGCTGTACAGAACCTCTCCGATATGTTTGATCTTGAATCCAGCTGCAAAAGCATCTTTGCTGATACGGATTCTCTGCATGTCTCTCTGTCCGGTGTGGTATACACCCTCGATGCAGTTGATGTAGTTGTGGAATTTACGCTCGATAACCGGCTCGAAATCCGGCTGCATATTCTTTCCTGCAACTTTCACCACATAGGCAATGGAATTCTTGCTTCCAAGCTCCATGTCGTCTACTTCCGGTCCCACTACAGTGATCTTGTGATCTTCGATCTCTGTCATCTCACAAGTATGTACCAACTCTGCACAGTCCACACGGGAACCATCAAACTCTACCTGCATATCACCACGGCGGATAATCTCACCCTCAAATGCAGATGCGAAAGCAACTGGGATATCCACATTGGTGATCTTGATCTTAATGTCACGTGCTTCCAGAGAAGTAGCATTGAACTCTTCCACTTTCGGCTGCTTGATCAAGCTCTTCGGCACAGATGGTGTGTAATCCATATCGTTGGTCACAACCGGGAAGCCGTAGTAGATCGCTCCTGCACCACAAGCAACCGTCTTCTCATCCAAAGGAGCAAATGCATTTACGAATGCACGGAAACGATTGAAGGTGTACTCCTGAAGTCCCTTCTTATCTCCTGGCTGAATATTACCGAAAATCATAGCTGTTCTGCACGCAGCAGATACTGCATGACATACAGAAGAAATATTCTCGCCAATCGGGAAGACACGTACATTAAATCCGGTCTTATAGTTTGCTTCTTTCAACTGCTCAATAATTCCACCCACTAAGCAGACAAAGTTACCCTGAGACTGATAGCTCTTAACCAGGGCACAAGCCTCTTCTACCGTCGGAGCTGCATTGATAATAACTGCGATTCCTGGAATATCTCCGGTTACCAGCGGCACACCCAACTCACGAATCTGGGCATCTGTCATGTGACCCAGATATGGAGCCTCATATGGCTGAGCACCATCAATATATTTCATAGCCTCAATCAGCTCTGCTGACAAAGCAGTGGCTACACCAGACATAAATCCGTCATGAAGACGTCTCTCTCTGGTCATAATGCTCTTAATATATGTAAGAGCTTCTTTCGCCTCTTTCAAATTTGTGATTTTAGTACCTGTCTCCGCATAGTAACAAGCCAATGTATAAGCGGTATCCGGGAATCCAACTGCCTTGTCTTCTCCATACTTCGCAATGGCTTCGTTGACTGCCTGTTCTGCTTCTGCATACATGCTGTCATTTCCGTTAAATACGATATCAAATAAAAGCACTGTCATACCTCCTAATATATAAGATCACTGACGATCTATCTTCTCTTTGATTTTTCTAATTTCATCCGTTACGGTTTCACTGAAATCATAAGGGGATTTCCCCTGTCTATCCGCATCCATGACCTCTGTATTATAATGAATGATTCCCAGCAGATCTTCCGCTGGAATTTTATTCCGGATGAACTCTTCATCCTCCGCATTGCGCACTTTGTTGGCTACAACGCGCACCTGAGCCACTCCCAAATCGCTGGCAAGGCGTTTCACATTCTTATAGGTCTGAACACTCCTGGCTCCTGGCTCAATCACCACGATGAACTGGTCCATTCCCTCTGTCGTTCCTCGCCCCATATGCTCTAACCCGGCTTCCATGTCCAAAATCACCACGTCATCCCGGTGCAGAACCAAATTATTGATGATTCTCTTGAGCATCACATGCTCGGGACACACACAGCCAGCTCCGCCAGTCTCCACAGTCCCCAGCACTAACAGTTTCACACCATTACAGGTCTTTCCGTAAGTGTCCGGAATATCATCTACCTTCGGATTCAGCAGATAAAAGCTGTTGTCGGGCTTTGCCTGAGTTCTCTCCTCTACCAGCTTTCTCATTCTGGAGATCGGAACAATACTGTCTAAAGTCTCCTCATCAAATCCAAGAGCCAGGCCTAGATTTGCATCAGGATCTACGTCCGCTGCCAACACATGCTTTTCTTCAGCCGCGTACAGTCGCGCCAAAGTCGCTGCAAATGTCGTCTTACCTACTCCACCTTTACCGGTTACTGCAATTTTCATAATTGTTCGCCTCTCAGTTCATTATAATCAGTCATCTGAAGTTTGAGTTTTCTCTGGATTAAATTCCCAGAGCTGTTCTCTTCTCCTCGATTCTCTCAATCATCATATCGCCCAGCTTGTCGATATCATGCTCTACTGTGTAGCATGCCTCTACCCAGTCAGTCAAACCGCCTTTTAACAGACCGTCAACTTCCTCGGAACCATACGCATAAGGCTCAACTCCGAGGTAAGTATCAATACCGGTACCAACAACATAGTTACCGATAGATACCGCTTTTTCTGACATCCATTCTGGAGCACAGCCTACCAACGGAATCTGTGAAATGTTCCAGCCAGAATCCTTCGCGATGCGAGCTGCCAAAACCATCATACGGCTGATATCTACGCAAGATCCCATATGCAGTACAGGCGGAATATCTACCAATTCGCAGACACGCTTCAGACCAGCACCGCACAGATCTTTTGCTCTCTTATCCATCAGACCAGCTTTGGCAGCAGCCTGTGCAGAACAGCCGGAAACAACCAGAATAATATCGTTCGCAATCAGTTTCTTCATCAGTTCAATGTGTGCAGCGTCAGGACGAACCTTCGGGTTATTACATCCTACCATAGCCACTGCTCCACGCAGAACGCCCGCTTTCACACAGTCAACCAGAGGCATCATGGTACCAGTCTCATCCACGTGAGTATTAGTAACACCGTCCAGCTTCTTCTCGATCTGCTCCACAGAGTATCCTACAACTGCTTTCTGTTTCATATCCGGGATATGTACCAGCTCTGGCTTTCTGTTCTTAAAGTTCTCAATCGCCATCTTCACAATCTGTTTTGCGTTCTCGCCTGCGGTCTTCGCATTAAAGCGAATAAAGTCGGAATCTGGCATCTGCGCAACCGGAGAAGTTGTGATAAATTTAGTATGGAAGCATTTGCTCAGCGGTCCCAATGCAGGGAAAATACACTGTACGTCTACGACAATTGCCTCACAAGCTCCTGTCAAGACTACGTTTTCCTGCTGTAAAAAGTTACCAGCCATCGGGATACCACGACGCATTGCAACCTCGTTGGAAGTACAGCATACACCGGACACGGTAATTCCCTGTGCACCCATGGACTTCGCGTAATCAATCATCTCTTTGCTGTCTGCATATTCACAGATCATCTCAGACAGAGACGGATCATGTCCATGAACTACAATGTTTACATTCTCAGCAACCATAACGCCCAGGTTTGCTTCTGTCTCAACTTCTCTTGGAGTTCCGAACAGTACGTCAGAGAACTCCGTTCCCATCATAGAACCACCCCAACCGTCAGACAGTCCTGCTCTCAGAGACTGACGAATCAGTGCTTCCGGTTTTGAAGAACATCCCATGTGAGTCATATGCAGAGCGCAGGATACCTCACGGTCAATGGCACGCGGACGAATTTCCTCTCTGTCCCAAATTTCCTGTGTATGTTCTGGTGCTCTCTTGGTGAATACCTGATAACCAAATGGTTTACCATATTCCATCAGACCAGCTTCTGCCACCTCATGAGCTACATCATAGATGTCTCTTCCTTCGGTCTCAACACCGAACTCTGCCGCCAGACGCAGCAATTTCTCAGGATCTTTTACTTTGTAGTTTCCATCCGCAGCCGCCTCGTGCAGAGTATGCGCGATCTCACGTCCATGGTCAGAATGGGTAGCAGAACCACCTGCTGTAAAGCGAAGATAGTTTCTTCCTACAATACCATGCACATCACATCCGCAGATACCACGCGGTGCTTTTTTGGTGATACGGCAAGGACCCATAGAACAAATTCTACAGCAGACACCAGACTCACCAAATTTACAGTGTGGAGTTTGATTTTTTACACGCAATTGCCAGGAGTCTGCACCCACTTTGGCACCTGTCTCCAGCAATCGCTCAGTCGCCGCTTCAAATTCTTCCACTGTAGTTAGTTTGAATTCACTCATTATTGACCTCCTTCTTAAATGTACATTTAATTTGTACTTAATTATGATTTAGAGTAAATCTATCATAGAAAAACCCACGCAGAAGGCATCCCATCCTCCCCCACGGGTTATTTCTTCCAGAACACAGGGCTGCCACGCAAGTAATGTCTTCCAATTTGCTTCACGCAGCAGCCCCTAATGATCTTAAAGACCCAGATTGTCTACAATTTCCCGCAACGCTTTCTTAACAGGAGAATCCTCCGGCAATTCCACCAATGGTTTTCCTGCGCAGTCATATTCATATACGGTCTCGTCCTGCGGAACTACCCCTAAGAGATTCAGTCCCTGTTTTTCAATTTCTTCTCTTGTTCCTTCGTTGAGTTCCCCTCCGGGAGCTCGATTAATAATCAGTCCCACCTGATTCGGACGCATGTCGCATTCTTTAATCAACTGAGCAATTCTTCCGACCGCCTGAACACCTCTTCTAGAACAGTCACTGACTAAAATTGCGGTCTGCATATTCGGCAAAACACCTCTGCTGATATGCTCCATTCCAGCTTCATTATCCACTACCATATAGGGATAATGATTCTGATACTTGGCAAGCTGGGCACTCAAAAGTCCATTCACATAACAGTAGCAACCTTTCCCCTGGGTTCTGCCCATCACCAATAGATCAAAGTCATCATCCTCCACCAACGCATTGTTAAAACGAATTTCCGCATAATCTGCCTTACTCATCCCTGCCGGTATCGGTGTGTTTTTGTCCATCTCCGATCTCTCGATTTCTTCACGGACCTCACCAAGAGTCGTCTCAACTTCTACTCCAAGAACTTCATTTAAATTGGAGTTTGCATCAGCATCCACAGCAAGAATTGGCCCTTTGCCTTTCTGCCCTAAATACTGAATCAGAAGACCACATAAACTAGTCTTTCCAACGCCGCCTTTTCCTGCGACAGCAATTACATGTGCCATAAAAACGGGCACCTCCTAAATTTTTATTTTCTCAGTCTGCCTCAGTGGCCAGACCAAAACTATAATATCAAAATGTGCAAGAAAGGCTGCCAACGGCAGACTCCTCACATACTAATTACACTAAGGTACGAACACCCGATTGATCGATAATATCGGATACATCTTTCCACTGATTCAGCACATACAGATGAATCCCATTCATCCCCAGCGCACGGTATTCATCAGTCTAGTGAAAAACTTCAAAAGAAAGAAGCATCTTCTATCTCATAAGTTCTGATAATTTTACTGCTGCCATAACAATATACCTCCATTTTCTTTTCCGTCCTCAGCCGTTTGCACAGCCAAAGCGCATCTGTCTCAGACATCTGCCTATCAGATTCAAAATGCAGGATATCTCTCTACCTATTTGCAGCTTATTTTAACAATGCTGTTCGCCAGGTCCACCATCAGGATCTTTCCTTCTACAACAGTCTCCTGACCCATGATATCCCGCAGAATCAGCTTGTCACCCTCAACATCAATGCGACTGGTATTCTTTAAGATAACAGAGTCATCATCAGTTTTATACACAGTTGCCAAACACATATTTCATGCCTCCTATTTCCCCAGTTCTTCTTTTACCAAAGTAAGTGCCAACCCTAAACGCATGTTTCCTTTCTGAAAATCAGCAACTGCTTCCTTTATCGTCTTCGCAGCCGCGTCCATTCCCAATTTCAAGAGATTCTCTGCCATCTGATCTAACTCTGCCGCATGCTGTTCATTGTGCTGCTGCATATAGGTCAAAAGAGCAAGTGTCTCATTCTTGCAATCACCACCCTGACAATTCCCACAATGTCCGTGGTCATGATGATGCTCGTGGTCATGTCCGTGGGGAACCATATTGCCGTTCTCATCTTTTACCAAATGCATAGGTTTCTCCTTTCTAAGACTGTCCTCCTGTGAAATACAGTCTGATACATGATAAGAAATTATCAATTTCCTTCATTATACAACGATTCCTCTGTTTTAGCAAGGAATTATTCATAGATATTTCTATAATTCTTGGTTATTTAAGGCAAATTTTATACATTTTACCATAGATTGTATGAATTTTTAACAGGATTGATATATTATTAACATTATTTTACAGTTATAATTTCCTCTCACCAATGACAAATTTCATTTTGTTAAGTATTTTTATTTCCTTGTAGCACTTTTTTAATACTTTTCCTGTACATATTTCACAATTCTATGATATACTATTGCCGGTAATATTAGGAAGGGAGGCTTACATAAATGCGAAAAACTGTATTCTTAAATACCGATAGAGAAATGCCCTTATTGGGTTTAGGCGTATATAAAGCTACTGGTGAAAACGAAGTCGAACAAGCCATCTGCCATGCAGCCAAAGCAGGCTACCGCCTCATCGATACTGCTTCCGCCTACGCCAATGAAGATGGTGTAGGGAGAGGAATTGCACAATGCGGAGTTCCTCGAAAAGACTTATTTATCACCACTAAAATCTGGAACAATGCCCAGCGTCTAGGGGACGTAGAAGGAGCCTTCAAGAGAAGCCTAGAACGGCTGCAGTTGGATTATGTGGATCTCTACTTAATTCACTGGCCAGTCCCGGGATGTTTCCTCAATACCTGGAAAGAAATGGAAAAACTTTTGGAATCTGGCCGCGCACAGTCCATCGGCGTCAGCAACTTTGACATCCGTCACCTAGAAGAACTAGCCAAATATTCTGATATCATTCCTGCAGTAAATCAGATTGAATTCCATCCTTACTGGTATCAAAAGGAACTCTTGGAATACTGCAAAGATCGTGGAATTCAAGTACAGGCTTACGCGCCTTTAGCCAGAGGCGCCTACATGGATAACGATATTATGTGCGTCCTAGCCACAAAGTACGCAAAGACCCCTGCGCAGATCGGACTTCGCTGGTCCCTCCAAAAAGGTGTCGCGGTCATCCCAAAATCTACCAATCCAGAGCGTATCCAGGACAATAGCGAGATCTTTGACTTTGAGTTGGAAGAGGAGGACATGGCAATCATAGATACTTTGAATCAAAATCTCAGAACCGCAGGAATACCAGAGGACTTACGCGATGTTCCTTTCTAAAAAATAAGATTTTCTTAAAAGGACAAGTTTCTCCATCTCGAGAAACTTGTCCTTTTTAATAAAAATTGAAATCTATCTGCGCCCACACAAAGCGCGTAGCCTAAATAAACTTTACTCCTCATTCCAGGAGATCACTGGTGCCTCCACTTTCTTATCTCTGAGCATCAAATCCATAACCGCAGCCTTTGCAGACTTGCCCTCAAACAAAACTTTGTTGACTTCCTCTACAATCGGCATCTCCACCTGATATTTCTCAGCCAATTGTTTTGCTGCTTTCGCGGAGTATACGCCTTCCACAACCATTTGCACTTCTTTCATGGCTTCTTCCATCGTATAACCTTGTCCCATCAAATACCCAGCCTTGCGGTTTCTACTGTGGACACTGGCACAAGTCACAATCAAATCTCCCATGCCTGATAACCCGTATAAAGTCTCAAATCTGGCACCCATCTGAATGCCCAGCCTCGCAATTTCAGCGATTCCACGAGTGATAAGCGCAGCTTTCGTGTTATCCCCGTAGCCCAGACCATCCGCAGTGCCGGCTGCCAGAGCTATTACATTTTTTAGGGAACCTCCTAACTCCACACCTAGAATATCCGGCGAGGTATAAACGCGGAACACAGGACTCATGAAGATGCCCTGCAAATACTCAGCCGTTTTTCTGCTCCGGGCACTAACCACACAGGTAGTCGGAAGTCCACGTCCTACTTCTTCGGCATGACTAGGCCCTGACAACACTGCCACATCAGCTTGAGGAATTTCCTGCTCGATAATTTCACTCAAAGTCATCAATGTGCTTTCCTCAATTCCTTTCGCCACATTGACAAGAATCTGTCCGTCTCTCACTAGTTCTCGCATACTGTGGGCCGTACTTCTGGTAAACGGAGACGGAACTGCCAAAATCAGCACATCCCGGTCTTTGACAGAATAAGACAAATCAGAAGTAATCTCCATCTCATCCGGTAGCTTTACTCCAGGCAGTTTCGACTCATGCTGTCGCTTTTGCTGAAGCATCTTCACCTCGTCTTCTATAATTGACCACAGAATTACCTCATGTCCATTGTTGTGCAGCAACAATGACAATGCCGTCCCCCAGCTTCCAGCTCCTAATACACTAATTTTTGCCACTTTTATCACCTCTATGCTTTCTTTCCTTTTTTCAGGAATATTTTATTTTCATTACCATTTAGTAGACGCCTAATGTTTTGTCTATGTCGAAAGATCGCCAATGCAGTCAGACAGGCAAGCACTCCATCCATCTCCCACACCCGCGCTGTTTCCATACCATAATAGCCCAGCCAGCCAAAGATGCTCATAACAATCAGCGCAACCAAATAGGCGCTGATAGAACACAGAGAAACGTAATGTGTGGTAAAATAAAGCGTAAAAAACACCACAGCGCAGATCACAAACACGCGCCAGTCCAACGCAAGCACCAGCCCAACGGATGCCGCGACCCCTTTTCCGCCCCGAAAATTCAAATAGATCGGAAAGTTGTGTCCCAAAATACACCCAGCACCCGCATACATACTCAGCAAAGGCAAGATGTCTGCGTGATCTCCTCTATAGAGGATACGCACCACCCAGATTGCCAAAACACATTTTAAACAATCCCCCAGCAAAGTGAGCGCTCCTGCCTTTTTTCCCATCGTTCGAAGGGCATTTGTCGTTCCAGCATTGCCGCTGCCGTGTTCCCGGATATCCATATGATTTGCTCTTCCATACAAATAAGATGTCTGAAACAGCCCAAATAAATAACCGATTGCCACACAGATTACTCGTTCCAAAATCACTTCTTCTCTCCTCTTTCCCTCACTATAAATTTTAATGGAGTACCGCGAAAACCAAACGCCTCGCGGATCCGATTTTCCAGATACCTGGTATATGAAAAATGCATAAGCTCCTTGTCATTTACAAAAATCACAAAGGTTGGAGGTCTGACAGAGACCTGGGTCATATAAAAGATTTTCAGTCGTTTTCCTCTGTCTGACGGCGGCTGCTGCATCGCCATTGCCTCCGTCAATATCTCATTGAGAACCCCTGTCTGAATGCGGAGCGTCTGATTTTCCACTACCATATCAATGGTCTCAAACAGACGCTGCAGACGAAGCCCCGTCTTGGCAGAGATGAAGATCAGCTCCGCGTAAGGCATATATGCCAAGGTATTGCGGATTTTATCGGTATACCGATAGATCGTCTTGTCATTCTTTTCCACGGCATCCCACTTATTCACTGCTATGATGACACCTTTTCCCTTTTCATGAGCAATTCCCGCTATCTTCGCGTCCTGTTCTGTAACTCCTTCCACACCGTCAATCATAATCACTACGACATTTGCCCGCTCCACCGCAGTCACCGTGCGGATGACACTGTACCGCTCAATTTCCTCTTTGATCTTTCCTTTTCTGCGCAGGCCTGCGGTGTCAATGAAAACATATTCTCTGCCCTGCCATTTTACTTTCGTGTCAATAGCATCCCGGGTCGTTCCCGCTATATCTGAGACAATCACACGCTCTTCTCCCACCAGTTTATTGATCAGAGAAGATTTTCCCACATTCGGCTTTCCTACCACCGCAATCTTTGGAATCTCATCCTCCTCATCTTCTCCGGCATGTTCGGGAAAATGCTTTACAATTTCATCTAACATATCCCCTAGACCAAGCCGCGACGACGCTGAGACCGGAATTGGCTCACCGATTCCCAGATTATAAAACTCATAGACATCCATCATAAATTTTTCAAAACTGTCCACTTTATTTACCACCAATACCACCGGTTTGGTGCTTCTGCGGAGCATATCTGCCACCTTCGCGTCTGCGTCTACCATGCCCTGGCGCACATCCACAAGAAAAACGATTACATCAGCGGTGTCAATGGCAATCTGTGCCTGCTCGCGCATCTGCGACAAAATAATATCGTTGCTGTCCGGCTCAATCCCTCCCGTATCAATCATCGTAAACGATTTGTCCAACCAAGTCACTTCTGCATAGATTCGGTCTCTAGTCACACCCGGCGTATCTTTGACAATCGAGATGTTTTCCCCGGCCAACACATTAAACAATGTGGATTTACCCACATTAGGCCTCCCAACAATTGCCACAACTGGTTTGCTCATAGATTTGTCTCCTTTTATGTTCCTTATTTTGGGGCGGTTCCAAAACTGCTTCCAAAAAATCTTCCCCGCCGCTGTCAACCACTACAATGGGCACTTTAAGCTTTCTTTCCAATTCTCCGACAGTCATGTCATCCAAAAAGACATCTTCCCCCATACGGAACATATTGCACGAAAGTAACAGCTTTTCACCTAAATCTTTTTTTGCCAATTGCCTGTACAAGTCCTGTCCCGTCAAAAGCCCAGAAACGGTAATCTTTTCCCCAAAGAAATCATTTCTCAGTCCAAAAACCGTCACTTCTACCTGGGGGTACTTTTTCTGAACCATATTTACATACTCTCGAATAAACGGTTCTGCTAAAAGTCCCGTCGCAATCGAGGCATGTACTTTCCGTGAGTCTCCTTGCCTCTCCTTAAGTCCTGCCTTGATCTCTTCTTCCAGTAGCCGGAGCATACCCACTCCGTTTTCCAATTGAGGATATCCGTCATAATTCTCCTGAGACGGGAGCTGACGCCCGGCCAATATATACCACTCATCGGAGGCATGCACAAAATGGGAGCCACCTTTGTTCCACATTTTCGCCTGCCAGCGTTCTATCATCTCCAACACCTCTTCTGCATCCTCCCGATCAAACGCCTGTAAAGGATACAACCCATCCCGGTATTTTGTCAAGCCCACTGGAACCACAGACACACTTTGAAGTACAGGAAAATATTCGCTTAAATCCGACAGGCTTTTCTCCAACTCCTGTCCGTCATTGATGCCTTTACACAGCACAATCTGACCATTCATCGCAATGTTTCCCTCATACAGTCTGCGCACCTTTTCTAGTGCTTTGCCAGCAAAACGGTTGTGCAACAATTGGCAACGAAGCTGAGGATTCGTGGTCTGAAATGAGATATTAATGGGCTCTAGGCGGTACTGAAGAATGCGATCAATATCATGGTCACTCATATTCGTCAGTGTCACGTAGTTTCCCTGTAAAAAAGACAGTCTAGAATCATCATCCTTAAAATACAGCGTCTTTCGCATTCCTTTCGGCATCTGGTCAATAAAGCAGAAAATACATTTGTTAGAACAGGAACGATACTCATCCATCAACCCATTTTCAAACTCCATGCCTAAATCATCTTCAAACTCTTTTTCAACCTCCAAAACCCACTCTTCTCCGTCGGCTTTTTGAATCAGTAACTCCACGTACTCTTCATTCATAAGATACTGATAATCGAAGATATCCTCCACCGGCGTCTGATTTACTTCCAGCAGAATATCCCCTTCTTCTAACCCTAGTTCTTCGGCAATACTACCGGGAATCACAGAAGAAATGATATGTTTTCTATTTTTCATCTCAATTTAGCTCCTCCAAATTCTTCTTAATCATACCAATTTTAGACCTAAAAAGCAATAAATTCCTTGACGGTCGCAAGCTCGAATGTTATAAATATATTAGTTTGAGTACTTAATGCAAAGCGGGCAAACCACAAAGCTTGCTGTCTGTACAAATACAAAGGAAGGTTATAAGCGGAGGTAAATTATGCCGAACATTGAATTATTGGAAAAGTCGATTCCCGTGGCGCCTATCAAAATCGCCGCTCTCGCCGGATGCCAGGATCTGGCCCGAGAAGTCGACTCCAAACTGGTGCGTTTCCGAAAAGAACTGGCGGACCACAATCAGTCAGGTGTCAACTTGCAAGGTTACAGCGCCAACTCTTTCTTGATTGATTGTGAATGTCCTCGTTTTGGTACCGGAGAAGGAAAGGGATTCATCAAAGAGTCCGTGCGCGGAGTTGATCTATTTATCATGGTAGACATCACAAATTACAGTCTCACCTATACCGTCTGCGGACATGAAAATCATATGTCCCCTGACAACCATTACCAAGATTTAAAACGCATTATCTCAGCAGCTACTGGTAAAGCGCATCGAATCAATGTAATCATGCCTTTCTTATATGAAGGCCGTCAACACAAACGCAATAAACGAGAATCTTTAGACTGTGCGCTAGCACTGAAAGAGCTCAGTGATATGGGAGTCTCCAATATCATTACCTTTGACGCTCACGACCCAAGAGTGCAGAATTCCATTCCACTGAAAGGGTTTGACAATTTCTTCCCTACTTATCAGTTTCTGAAAGCGCTTCTGAGACATGTGCCCGATTTCAGAGCAGACAACGATCACCTGATGATTATCAGCCCCGATGAAGGTGCAATGTCGAGAGCTGTTTACTTCTCCAGTATTTTGGGTGTGGATATGGGAATGTTCTACAAACGCCGGGATTATTCCATCATCGTCAACGGCAAGAATCCCATCGTCGCCCATGAATTCCTAGGTGATTCTGTGGAGGGAAAAGATGTCCTGGTTATTGATGACATGATTTCTTCTGGCGGAAGTATGTTGGACGTGGCAAAACAGTTAAAAGAACGCCACGCGAACCGTGTATTCGTCTGCACAACTTATGGACTGTTCACAGACGGACTAGACAAATTCGACGAATATTATGAGAAAGGTTATATCGACCGAGTAATCACCACAAATCTCAATTATCGCGACCCAGAATTACTCACAAAACCTTATTACATCGAAGCAAATATGAGTAAATACCTGGCAAGCATCATCGACATTATCAATCACGATGTATCTGTAGAAAAAGTCAGATCCAGTAACGACAAGATTATCAGACTCATGGAAAAAGCAAGAAAAATTTAATTTTCAGCAAAGTCCACCGTTGACTCCCCTGAAAATAGAAAAACGCGGAACCCCGAAGAGGCTCCGCGTTTTTTCATATGATCGGTAAAACTTTGTCACACTAATGTACGAAAATTTGTTTCTATTTATTCTCCAACTATAGAAGCTCCAAAAAAGCCGCCAGATTCCCTCTCTGTCCCTTTGACGCGCGATGGGAAAACAAAAAGCTTGGATTACAGCACGTACACAGACCCGGGGTTAAAATTCTTTCCTGAGAAACCCCTGCCTCTAAAAGAATCTGCCGATTTGCCTCCCAGAGATCTAACTGATATTTTCCATTTTCTTTGATGTCATAGAGTTTCTCCCAAAGACCTTCAGAAAAATTCTGCCGAAACTGTTCAATCACATCCTCACTCACTTCGTAACAAGACCGGCAGATGGACGGCCCTATAGCCACCGTCAAATCCTCCGGCCTGGTGCCGTATTCCTGGGTCATCTTTTCCACAGTAATCTGTCCAATCCTGCCTACGGTGCCTCTCCACCCCGAGTGCGACAGACCAATCGCTTTTCGCACAGGGTCCACAAAATACAGCGGCACGCAGTCCGCATAAAAAGTAGTCAGAACAACTCCTGGCACATTCGTTACCATGCCGTCCACATCATGGAATTTTCTCTCCCTGACAATTCCATTTCCTCTATCTTCTTCTGTGATCTTTCTCACATTGGTGGTATGCGTCTGGTTAGAAGTCACCATGTTTTCATACCGAAATCCTATCGCCTGAGCGATTCTCTTAAAATTCTCCTCCACATTTTCACGCTGGTCTCCTCTTCCGAAGCCCAGATTCATGGATTTCCAAATTCCCTTACTAGTTCCACCCAACCTTGTAGAAAACCCATGACGTACAATTTTCAGCCCTTCCAATGCAGGGTAGCTCAGATAAACTACCCCTCCCTTCTCCCTCACCTCAATGTTATGAGGCAAAGCTCCCTTCCACTTAATCTCCATGATATCTCCTCTACTCTCTATTCATCCAATATACTCGAATGCATCTTGAATCCACTGAATTTGACCATCACATATGCCTACCACGTCAAAACGACAAGGTACCTCTTTGTCTCTGTAGGTCTGATACAGATACCAAGCAGCTGTCCGGCTGATCTTTCGCTGTTTTTCCAAAGTCACTGCTTCCAGCGGATTTCCGCAACCACTGCCCTTGCGATATTTCACTTCCACAAACACCAGATAATCGCCATCCCAAACAATCAAATCAATTTCACCTCTCGGACACCGATAATTTTTCTGCACCAGCCAGCATCCTTGCTTAAGCAGATAGTCTAGAGCTTTCTTCTCATATATCGCCCCAGTTTCTCTCTGATTCATACGATCTTCCTCATATAAAATGGGTAATAAAACTTTTTCTGTGAATCGGAGACGGCCCATATTTTTTCAAAGCTTCAATGTGAGCCGCCGCACCATATCCTTTATGGGACGCAAAACCGTATTCTGGCATTAACCGATCATACTCCACCATCAGCCGGTCCCTGGTCACCTTAGCAACGATACTAGCTGCCGCTATACTTGCGCTCTTAGCGTCTCCCTTAATGATCGGCACCTGAGGACAACTTACCCCAGGAATTGTCACTGCATCGTTTAGTAGTATCTGAGGCTTGATCTTCAATTTCTGAATTGCCTCACGCATGGCTTCATAGGTGGCTTGTAGAATATTGATCTCATCAATTCTCTGTGGACTGGCGTATCCCACGCCCACAGCGACCGCCTCTTCTACAATCTGCCGGTACAGCTCCTCTCTTCTCGCCGCAGACAGTTTTTTTGAATCATTAAGGTAGAGAATCCCACAGTTTTTCTGCAAAATCACCGCACCTGCTACCACTGGACCCGCCAGAGGGCCTCTTCCCGCCTCATCGATTCCACAGATGTATCCCAGATGCTCATACTCTCTCTCATAGGCAAACATCCCGTACATCCTTTGCCTCTCCGCCTCCAAAGCCTCCATCTTCCTTTGACAGCGCGTTACCAAAGCAGCTACTCCCTTTCTCCCGTCATCTTTATACTTCTCACACAGAGATGGCCAGGATTCCTCCCTGCTTTCCTCAAACTCTGCCCGTATCTCCTGTATTTTTTTCATACTTTTTCTCCTTCTGATCCCCTTCGTCAGTCCTCTGTCGTGTGGACTCTATTATATCCTAGTCCGCACCTGGACGCAACTGTCGTTCTGTCAGGATATCGCCATTTTCTTCTATATCTGAACAGCCGCTTAACCTGTTTCCTACAGAAATTCTCCTTGATTCCCATACATAACTTCTGTATACTAAAAAAAACAGATACTTACAGAAAGAAGGTAGTCCTATGTATTGTCCTCATTGCGGAGCTATGCTAGAGGAGGAAGGATTCTTTTGTCCCTTTTGCGGAGAATCTCTTCAAGAAGAACAAACGCCGGACATGACTCAGAATTTCCAGGAACCTTTCCGACCTTTGCCGAAGGCACAGTGGATGATAGGACGCAGCAGAACCTGTGATTTTGTAATCCCGGCCATCCGGGTCTCCAGACAGCATTGTCTGCTCACCCGGATGCCGGACGGCCTCTTTATCATAGAAGACCTCTCATCCACAAACGGTACTTTTATCAACGGGATACGCTTAAAAGAGCCTACCCCTCTCTATCCAGGAGATCAAATATCCCTGGCTGACACACATCTGACTTTTCAGGTCGACCAAGGACTCCCCGTCCTTTTTTGAGAACTAAGTAGGCAAGCCCTCTTCAACTCTCCCATCCACTCAATCTTTGAGGGTGCATCCCACTTTGCTCGCCGCCGCAATATCACCTTGCGGTGCACTACCCTATTGCGGCGTGCGCATCCTTAGCGGAGCGTTTATGTTATGGGAAAAACTTTTACGCATTAGCGTAACAAACTCTTTCCTACAACATAAAAATCTCCTAGAGCAAAAGAACGCCAGTCACATTATGTGCCTGACGTTCTTCTTTTTTATCATTTATGCACTCTGCTTCTTTACCAACATCTTAATCACAAACAAAGTGCCCAACATCAGGATGATTCCTGCTGGGAGTGCAATCCAAGCTGTTTTTACAAATCCTGCGATCACATAGGTGATGAAAGAAATCGCTGCTGCCGTAACCGCATACGGAAGCTGAGTAGATACATGATTCACATGATTGCACCGACCTCCGGCTGATGCCATAATTGTAGTATCCGAAATCGGAGAACAATGGTCTCCACAAACTGCTCCAGCCATACAAGCAGAAATAGAGATAATCATCATCTGCGGGTCTGTATTCTCAAATACAGCTACCACAATCGGAATTAAAATTCCGAAAGTTCCCCAAGAAGTTCCTGTCGCAAAAGCCAAGCCACAGCCTACCAAGAAGATAATCGCTGGAAGGAAATTCATGAGACTTCCTGCACAGCTTTCCATCACTCCTGCCACATACTCCGCAGCTCCCAGACTGTCTGTCATAGATTTCAATGACCATGCAAAGGTCAAGATTAAAATAGCCGGAACCATAGCCTTAAATCCCTCTGGAAGACAGGCCATGCAGTCTTTAAAACTCAATACTCTGCGGACCATATACAAGATAATCGTAACCACAATTCCAAAAAAGCTTCCCAACGTCAATCCAACAGAAGCGTCACTGTTAGAGAAAGCAGTTACAAAATCACTGCCTGAGAAAAAGCCTCCTGTATAAATCATCCCGATAACACAGCAGACAATCAGAGTAATGATAGGAATTAGCAAATCTATCACTTTTCCATTTTCATTCTCCGATTCCGCGCCTGCCTCCTCGTAAGGACGGTCAGGAGTTGTATAGATATCTCCTTTTTTTGCATTTGCCTCGTGAACCGCCATAGGACCGTATTCTACACGCATTAAAACCATCGAGATCATCATGACAATTGTCAAAAGCGCATAAAAGTTATATGGAATCGCATGGATAAAAATGGAAAAACCATCCTCCCCTTCCACAAAGCCAGTCACTGCTGCGGCCCAAGATGAAATCGGCGCAATGATGCAGACCGGTGCTGCCGTCGCGTCAATTAAGTAGGAAAGCTTCGCCCTAGACACATTGAACTTATCCGTCACAGGTCTCATCACGCTTCCCACAGTCAAACAGTTAAAATAATCGTCGATAAAAATCAGCACTCCTAACAAAACTGTCGCTAGCTGAGCACCTTCGCGATTTTTAATCTTTTTAGCAGCCCAGCGGCCAAAAGCTGCGGACCCACCCGCCTTATTCATCAAGCATACGATAGCTCCAAGCACAACCAAGAACACCAAAATTCCTACATTGTAACTATCTGAGAGAACACTGATAATTCCGCCCTGAAAAATATGAGTCACCGTTCCCTCAAACTGAAAACCGGAATAAAATAAAGCTCCCACAAGAATTCCGATAAACAGTGAACTATATACCTCCTTAGTAATCAGGGCCAGCACAATCGCCACAATCGGCGGAACCAACGCCCAGAAAGTCGCATACATCGCCGGCTGATAAGTTTCCGCCTCACTTGCCGCAAAAACGTTGACAGCGCTTAAAACTGTCAAAAGCAAAATTGCTAACAGAGAAAATACATATTTCTTTTTTCTAATCACTCTCATCCCTCTTCTCCTTTTCCTTAGTTTTCAAATAAGAATCCGTTCATCCCAGCAAACCACTCTCAGAGGAATCCTATAACGATCGGATAGGAAAAGCCTTTCTTCCCTGTCCTGCGCGATACTACAGCCAGGCTTATCGCGCAAAAGACCATAAGCTACACCTGTACGGAATGCGCTTATGGTCTCATTTTATAGACATCTCAAAACCTGATAGCGCTCCACAAACTGTGACAGTACGCCATATTTTCTATGACGTCCCAGAGCTGCAACACCCGGACCGGCGTCAAAACTCTTCGGCGGTTTTTCCTTTCCTCTAAAACGGCGATCCGGCCATTGCTTTAGAGTACTGATAAAACCCGCACCTCTATCTAAGATTATACAGAATCTTATTCTATTTTTTACAGTTACTAAAACTGCATTTTTTACATTTTATCACCTTTTTCGCCTTATGGATAGTACCTTTTTTACTTTTTTTCATTTCTTCTTCCAGATACTAATCCGGCATATTTCTAACTTGGCATCTCCAACGTAATTCTGCCGATTTTTCCGCTGCGAAATTCATCCAGCAAAATTCCCGCTGCCTTACTGTAGTCAAGCTCCTGGCCCCGCAGCAGACAGTTTCTGTTCTTTGCCACTTGCTCTAAAACTTCTACATCGCTGCCCTTCTCTTCAAGCTGGTAACGCTCTGCCAGAACACCGGGATAAGCTTCCCGTAAATAGTGTATCAGACTTAAAGACAGCTCATCCAGATTTAAGATATCATCTTTAATAGAACCGATCACTGCCAGGCGGACTCCCACCTCCTGATCTTCAAATTTAGGCCACAAAATCCCCGGTGTATCCAAAAGCTCCACATTCTTATTCAGTCGAATCCATTGTTTTCCTTTAGTCACGCCCGGCTTATTTCCGGTCTTTGTACATGCTTTTCCTGCAAATGTATTGATAAAAGTAGATTTTCCAACATTGGGAATTCCCACTACCATGGCACGAACCGGACGATTCTTGATTCCCCTGCGCCGGTCTCTCTCTATCTTTTCTTTGCACGCCACCTGAATCAAGCCGTTTATAGCCTTCACTCCAGCTCCCGAGCGCGCATTAATTTTATGGACATGAAATCCCTGTGCCTTGAAATAGGCCTCCCACTGACTATTTCCTTTTTCATCTGCCAGATCTGATTTATTCAGTAAAATTAGACGAGATTTATTTTTTCCTAACTCATCGATATCTGGATTTCTGCTACTCAATGGAATTCTGGCGTCCACCAATTCAACAATCAAATCAATCAGCTTGATGTCCTCCTGCATCATCCTTTTTGCCTTAGTCATATGACCAGGATACCACTGTACATTCATACTTCTACTCCTTCACAAAACCTATCTGTTTCCATGGGGAATTGACAAACCACAACTTTCCTTCTATGTACTTCTTATTTACGTTTCCAATGTCAGCATACCGACTGTCCTCACTGTTATTGCGGTTATCTCCTAACACAAAGTATTCTCCGGACTGCAACGTTACTCCATCCTTTGCCAATCCTTCATTCTCTATCTCTTCCAATCCTCGTCCCTCCCGGTATAGCTCACCGTCAATATAAATCTGTCCATCTTTGATTCGAATCGTCTCACCAGGAAGGCCAATCACTCTGCGGATATGCAAAGCTGCATCATCACTGGCATTGGTCCGAAAAACTATGATATCTCCACGTTTGGGCGAGCCAACTTTATAGGCAACCTTATTTACAAAAAATTTCTGCCCTACTGTATAATTCGGTTCCATGGAGCTTTCCTGCATTGTGACTGACTGAAAGAAAAAAATCGCGACCACCGCCGCAAATACCAGCACAACGACGATCTGAAAAATCCAAATCAATATTCCCCTCAACTTGGGATCAATATTCTTTTTCTTTATGACCTCATACCGCTCTCTTATGTTTTTCAATACTTTTTTTCTATTCATCTCATCCTCTTCGCATACCATTTTGCTCATAACAAAGTGGGCAATCCCACTTCAACTTCTCTTTCCCTTCTATCTTTGAGGGGCGCACCCCACTTTGCGCCGCCGCAACACCGCTATGCGGTGAAATTCCTCATTGCTGCGTGCGCATCCTTAGCGAAGCGTTCATACAATAGGAAAGAACTTTCACGAATTAGCGTGACAAGGTATTTCCTATTATATAAGAAAAACAGGGGACCGATAAACAGCCCCCTGAACCATGCACTTATTATTTTACCATCTCTTTTACCTTTGCAGCTTTTCCTACACGGTCTCTCAAGTAGTAAAGTTTTGCACGTCTTACTTTACCATGTCTTACAACTTCCACTTTCACCACATGCGGAGAATGCAGAGGCCAAGTTTTTTCAACACCAATTCCGTTGGAGTTCTTTCTCACGGTAAAAGTAGCACGGTTGCTTCCGCCTTGTTTCTTCAGAACAGTTCCCTCGAACACCTGAATTCTCTCGCGGTTACCTTCCTTGATCAGCGCATGCACACGTACAGTGTCTCCTACGCCAAATTCTGGTGCATCTGCTTTCAACTGAGCAGCTTCAATGTTTTTGATAATCTCGTTCATTTTTTCTCTCCTTATTCTGTGGATGTTCTTAATACATTTTCGTAACAGAGGACCATCTCTTTATTCACAACGTATGTTATTATACAATATTTTTTTTCGATTGACAAGTTTTTTTTGAGTTTTATCCAAGGGCCACATCTAAAATCATCATCAGCACGAATCCCACTGCAAAACTGATGGTTCCCACATTACTGTGTTTCCCCACACTCGCTTCAGGAATCAATTCCTCTACCACAACATAGATCATTGCCCCCGCCGCAAATGACAACAGATAAGGTAACACAGGCGTCACGTAAGAAGCTATCAGCACCGTGATTCCTCCAAAAATTGGCTCTACAATGCCTGACAAAGCACCGTAGGTAAAAGCTCTTTTTTTGCTCAGTCCCTCTTCACTCCTAAGCGGCATAGAAATAATTGCCCCTTCAGGAAAGTTCTGAATTGCAATTCCGATCGCCAATGCAAAAGCTCCCATTACAGTAATCTCAGGCTCAGAGGACAGCATCCCCGCAAAGACCACTCCAACTGCCATCCCTTCCGGTACATTGTGAAGAGTCACTGCCAACACCAGCATTGTCGTTTTTCTCATATTACAATGAATCCCTTCCGCACATTCACTTCCCATATGCAGATGGGGAACGATCTCATCCATCAGCAGCAAAAATCCTATGCCTAACAAGAATCCAATCGCAGCCGGTATAAAGGCAAACTTTCCCTTATCAACAACCATATCCATCGCCGGAATCAGCAAAGACCACACAGATGCCGCAACCATGACCCCTGACGCAAAGCCCAACAGGCCCTTTTTCACCAACGGCCCCAACTGCTTTTTTAGAAAAAATACACAGCCTGCTCCTGCAGTTGTGCCCACAAACGGAATTAACAGTCCTAATATAATGCTCATCCTTCTTCCTCTCTCCTGCCTTTCCTTTACTGTACCTTACCATAACATAGTTTCTCAACAATACACATTTCTATTCTCTTACTCGTCTTTCACCTCCTGTTCTCTCAGCCATCGCCTCTCCTTCTCAGTTAGTTCAGCTTTTTTTAATAAATCTGGCCTGTGCTTTGCCGTGCGCAAAATGGACTGTTCCCTCCGCCACTGGTCCACATTTTTATGGTGGCCCGACAAAAGCACGGAAGGGACCTTACACCCATGCCATTCCTCTGGCCGGCTATACTGGGGATATTCCAACAGATTTTCAGAAAAAGATTCTGTCTCCCCAGACTCCTGATTGCTTAAAACTCCCGGAACCATACGGGAAATCGCATCAATCATCACCATGGACGGAAGTTCCCCGCCTGTCAGCACATAGTCTCCAATAGATACCTGATCTGTCACGATCTCCTCCAAAACACGCTCGTCAATCCCTTCATAATGACCACACAGGAAAATCAGTTCCTCCTCTTTTGCCAATTCCCGAGCTAACTCCTGATCGAAAACTCGGCCCTGAGGAGTCAGGTAGATCACTCGCGGACACTTTCCCGTCTGATCGCATACAGCCTTATATGCTTGATACACAGGTTCCGCTTGCATCACCATTCCTGCTCCTCCCCCATAAGGATAGTCATCCACCTTCTGGTGCTTGTTAAAGGCATAATCCCGGATGTTCACCGCCTCCAGCGACAAAATCCCTTTGGCAATCGCCCTTCCTATGATACTGGTATTCAACCCCTGCCTAATCATTTCAGGAAACAGGGTGAGTACATGGTAATTCATCCTCATTCTCCTCGTCTTTTACTACCTAAATTAATCCTTTCATCAGATGAATCCTCATCTGATTACGCTCCACTTCCACCTGGAGAACACACTCTTTAATCGCCGGGAGTAATACCTCCTGCCCTTCCTCGGTCCGTACCACATAGACATCGTTGGCGCCGGTCTCAATCACATCCTCTAGTCTACCAAAATACTTTCCGTCCTCTAATACCACATCCATCCCAAGCAGGTCTGCAATGTAGTACTCATCTTCACTTAGAGGTACCGCCTGTTCTCTGGGAATCCAGAGGCTCTTTCCTTTATATTTCTCAATATCGTTAATATTATCAAAGCCTTTGAATTTTAAAATCGCAAATTGCTTAAAGAATTTCACACCTTCGATCTCCAAGGTGAGTCTCTCCTTGCCGGTATCCAAAATCACAGAATCCAAGTCCAAAAAGCGCTCTTTCTCATTGGTGGTAGGAAAAACCTTTACTTCTCCTCTCACCCCATGCGTGGAAGAAATCACGCCTACCTGCAAAAATGCTTCCATCTTCCTATTCTCCTATTCCAAAAACTAAAGAAGGAGCCCTGCACAATGGCACTGCTCCTTATCGCAACCTGAACTGTCACAATTATTCTTTACTGCAGGATGTCCACAATCACCTTTTTCGGACTCTTAGAAGACGCAGCTTTCACCACGGTACGGATTGCCTTTGCAATCCTCCCCTGCCTTCCGATCACTTTACCCATGTCGGAAGCGCCCACCTTCAATTCCACCACAATGGCATCCTCTTTTTCAGTCTCCGTCACAACGACCTCATCAGGATTTTCTACGAGTGATTTCGCAATTACTTCTACAAGTTCTTTCATCACACACCTCCAATTCTCTAGCGTCAACCAGAGAAATCTTTCCTATCCCGTTGTGATTATTTCTCAATACCAGCTAATTTAAAAATTTTGCTAACTACTTCTGTAGGCTGAGCGCCTGCTGCCAACCATTTTTTAGCTGCTTCTTCGTCTACCTTATATGCACTTGGCTCCAGATTCGGATCGTAGGTTCCGATCTCCTCGATACATTTTCCATCTCTTTTGGAACGGGAATCTGCCACAACAATTCTATAGAAAGGAGCCTTTTTCTGTCCCATTCTTCTCAATCTGATTTTTACTGCCATTTTACATTACCTCCATTGTTTATTTTTCATTTTGTATTCTTTATCTATGTTAAAAGGGAAGCCGAAAGCCGCCTCTTTTACCACCTCTGCCGCCCATCATTCCTGGCATTTGCTTCATCATCTTTTTCGTCTGCTCAAATTGCTTCACCAGTCGGTTTACCTCGCTAATATCGACACCGGAACCTCTCGCAATCCTCTGTTTTCTCGAGACATTCAAGATCGCGGGATTCGCCCGCTCCTGGGGAGTCATGGACAAAATCATTGCTTCTTTCCGAGCTAAATCCTTCTCGTCAATCATCCCCTCAATATCTTTTAGTTTATTGCCTCCGATACCCGGGAGCATATTCAGGATACTGGAAATTCCACCCATATTTTTCATCTGATTCATGCTCTCCAGATAATCGTCAAATCCAAACTCAGCCTTTTTGAATTTCTTTTCCATCTCTCGGGCTTTCTCTTCGTCGATGGATGCCTCCACCTTCTCAATCAGGCTCATCACATCGCCCATACCCAGAATTCTAGAAGCCATACGATCAGGATAGAACTGTTCCAAATCCGAAAGCTTCTCGCCCATACCTACGAAATAAATCGGCTTTCCGCTGACTGCCTTGATGGAGAGTGCTGCTCCGCCTCGGGTATCACCGTCCATCTTTGTCAGAATTACCCCATCAATTCCCACTTTCTCAGCAAAAGCAGAAGCAACATTCACCGCATCCTGGCCGGTCATCGCATCCACCACCAGAA
This sequence comes from Blautia hydrogenotrophica DSM 10507, assembly GCF_034356035.1. NCBI lineage: Bacteria > Bacillati > Bacillota > Clostridia > Lachnospirales > Lachnospiraceae > Blautia > Blautia hydrogenotrophica. The sequence continues at coordinate 1,617,234 of NZ_CP136423.1, read as the reverse complement.
TTGTCGCATCCACATCTACTTGTGCCTTGATCTCTTCTAGCTCGCGCATCATATCTTCATCAATATGCAGCCGACCCGCAGTATCGATAATCACCAGATTCTGCTGGTTATTCTTCGCATGTTCCACCGCTGCTTTTGCGATATCCACAGGATGGTTCTTATCTCCCATGGAAAAGACTTCCACTCCCTGCTTCTCGCCATTTACCTGAAGCTGGGTAATCGCCGCAGGACGATAGACATCACAGGCCACGAGCAGAGGCTTCTTTCCCTTTGATTTCATCTTTCCAGCCAGCTTCGCCGCCGTGGTTGTCTTACCTGCTCCTTGCAATCCGGCCATCATCCAGATCGTAATCTCTTTTCCCTGCTTGGAAGGAATCTCTGTGGTCTCGCTTCCCATCAGATTGACCATCTCTTCATTCACGATCTTGATTACCATCTGTCCTGGATTCAGACCATTCATGACATCCTGGCCTACTGCTCTTTCCTGAACTGATTTAATAAACTGCTTTACGACCTTAAAATTGACATCCGCTTCTAGCAGCGCCATCTTCACTTCTCTTAACGCTGTCTTTACATCTGCTTCTGTCAGCCGACCCTTACTTCTCAGATTTTTGAATACATTTTGCAGTTTTTCTGTCAGACTTTCAAATGCCATCTATCATAACTCCTCTAATATTTCATTGGAAATCTTTGCGATATCTTCTGCTCCATACTTCTCCGTCAAAAGATGAATCTGATGTACTTTTCTGCGAATATGAAGGAATTTTTCTACAAGATGTAGCTTCTTCTCATACTCCTCCAAAGTTTTATTACATCTTTTTATCATGTCAAAAACTCCCTGCCGAGAAATCCCAAGCTCCTGTGCCACTTCACTGAGAGAGTAGTCCTCCAGCACGACAGACTCGTACACCTGCCGCTGCCGCTTTGTGAGCAATTCCCCATAAAAATCATATAGGAATGTCTGTTTTACGAATTCTTCCATCAGTCATCACCTTGGTTATCATAGCGCACAAGCTTTCTATTGTCAAGTACTTTTTCTTGACGTTTCAAAAAACCTATAGTATGATAGAAACGGTTTTAAGAAACAGAAGGAGGATGTAAACGATGAACAAATCGAAAGTATATTACACCAATCTCAGAGTCAAACCTGGCGACAGCTTGCTAATGAAATTAGAACGTCTAATACGCGCGGCTGGAATCGACACCATCGATTTCGCCGGAAAATTTACAGCTATTAAAATACACTTCGGCGAACCTGGTAATCTGGCCTACCTACGCCCCAACTACGCAAAAGCAGTGGCAGATGTAGTCAAATCCCTCGGCGGTAAACCTTTTTTGACCGACTGCAACACTCTATATGTGAGGGCCAGAAAGGACGCTTTGGAACACATGGAAAGTGCTTACACAAATGGTTTTTCTCCTTTCTCGACTGGATGCCATATCATCATCGCCGATGGTCTGAAGGGAACTGACGAGGTCTATGTACCGGTCAAGGGCGGTGAATACGTAAAAGAAGCGAAAATCGGACGCGCAGTCATGGATGCCGACGTATTCCTTACCCTCTCCCATTTCAAAGGACATGAATGCACCGGTTTTGGCGGAGCTCTGAAAAACATCGGTATGGGCTGCGGTTCCCGCGCCGGAAAAATGGAAATGCACAGTGCAGGCAAACCTCATGTAAATCAAAAGCTGTGTATCGGCTGCAAAAAATGTGCTCAAATCTGTGCTCATGATGCTCCGGAATTTAAGGACCTCAAAGCTGCCATTAACCATGATAAGTGTGTCGGCTGTGGCCGTTGTCTTGGTGTCTGTCCTAAGGATGCTATCTGTCCCGCCTCAGATGAATCCAATGACATCCTCAACTGTAAAATTGCCGAATATACCAAAGCTGTCATCGAAGATCGCCCTAATTTTCACATCAATCTCGTCGTCGACGTGAGCCCTTACTGCGATTGCCACGCTGAAAATGATGCAGCCATCGTACCGGATGTGGGATTTTTTGCTTCTTTTGACCCTGTAGCTCTGGATGTGGCTTGTGCAGACGCTGTAAATGCACAGCCTGCTATCTCTGACTCCTGCTTAGGGGAAGCCCCAAAAGAAGAAGACCACTTTCATGCCGTCTCTCCATCTACCAACTGGAAAAGCTGCATGGAACACGCTGTAAAACTTGGCATTGGAAATATGGAATATGAACTGATCCAAGTAAAATAAGTAAAAATAGCACCGCTACACAGTAAGATCTCTTCCTGAGCAGGTGTATTCATAATGGATGTTTTATAACAAAAATAGAGCCGTATTGTACGGCCCTATTTTTTTTCAACACTTTCTCCGTCATCTGCAACAATAAAATTTACATTCTCCTCATAAGGAGTATAATCCATAGATTTTCTTCGTTTATCCGTAATCAGATAGTCGACCTTACCCTCAAAATCTGCAATTTTAGCCAGATAAGAAACAGAGAATTTCGAGTGATCTGCCAACACAAACACCTGTTTTGCACTCTGAATCATCTCTACCTTCACTGCTGCCTCTGCAAAGTTGGTAATAGAATAACCATATCCTACTTCCACTCCGTTCACTCCCAGAAAAGTTTTGTCTACTCTCAGATTCCGTATCGTGTTCTCCGCTATATTCCCCACCGAAGAGTCAATCTCATACTTCACTACACCGCCCACATGCACAACAGTAATATCTTTTCGTTTAGCTAAAACGTTCACTACACTGAACGCATTCGTCAACACCGTGAGACCTTTTTTATTACCAGCAGCAATCAGTTTACACAATTCCAATACGGTACTAGAACCATCCATCAAAATCGTATCTAAGTCATCCACGTACTCATATGCCTTTTGAGCAATCAATCGTTTTTCCTCAATTCGTTCCACTGACAATTCACTGATCACATAATTAATTCCCGCAGGATATAGGGCCACTGCCCCACCATGGGTTCTTCGTATTTTCTTCTCATTTTGTAATTCATCCAGATCTCGGCGGACCGTAGCTTCTGTAATCTGCAATTCCTTACTCAGTTCTGAAACTCTGACTGCCTTTTTCTCGTTAATAATATTACAAATAAAGTTTTTCCGCTCCTCTGCTAACATGATAAATCACTCCAATACTCGTCCCATTTTCAAGATTCAAAGATACTTTGTTACAAATTAAAGTGGGCAAACCCGCTTCTTTTTATTTTACCACAACACAAACTACAGAACAACATTTCTTGTTACGAAAAGGGGCTGTCACTGAAAGGTAACAGCCCCTGAAATCATTCTTACAATTCAAACCAATCAAACTGCTTTTTATTAGAAGCCATCTGGATATCCATATAAGAATATTCGCCATTCTTATAGACCACATACTTGTTGGATATCCCCTGTGCAACCGCATTTACCGCATATTTTGCAAAACCAGCGGCATGAATTCGGTCTGTCGCAGTGGGAACACCGCCTCTTTGCGTAAAACCTAAGAGATTACACTTGACGTTTAGCCCCAGCTTTTCTCTCACATAGTTCGCCGCCTCAATCGTCTGATAAGTTCCCTCGGCAAAAGTCACCAATACATAGTCCTTCTTTGGATTTTCCATCAGTTTCTTGACCTTTCGGCAAATCTCCTCATTACTCATCGGTTTTTCCACCAGAACACTGAAATCCGCCATTCCCATCAAGACAGAACTGTGTGCAAGATAACCGTCCCATGCCCCCAGAGTTTCCACAAAAAATACTCTTCCCGGCATCGCAAGCCCGGTGTCTGTCATACCATCAATATAACGCACCTGCGTATTCAAAGCAGTGTCAAATCCAAGCGTATAATCGCTACCATAAATATTGTTGTCTATCGTCCCTGGAATTCCGATAATATTAATAGAGGAATCCACCTCATGGAGTTTCAGTGCCCCATTAAAAGAGCCATCTCCACCTATGACAATCAATGCATCGATTTCATTTTCCTTAAGATTCGCCACCAGCTTTTCCTGCCAGCTTCTCTCTTTTAACTCTGGAAAACGCCCAGTTCTCAGGATCGTTCCTCCCTGCTTATACCATCCGGTCACATCCTCTGGAAAAAGTTCTATGTAGTCCTCATCTCTGATTCCCAGAAAACCTCTGCGGTATCCGTATACTTTATATCCCAGAGCTGTGGCATTCTTCACCACCTGAGCCACACAGGGATTCATCCCCGGTGAATCACCACCGCTTGTTATCACAGCTATGTTCATCTTATGCCTCCGCTAAAATTAGAATGCTTTATTCGCACTTCCGAAGATATCAATCTTACCTTCCACTACTTTTGCACAAGCATCTTTTACCGGACCAACATATTTTCTCGGATCGAACTCACTTTCTGGATTTGCTGCAACTGCTGCACGTACTGCATTGGAATAAGTCGCTTTTAACTCTGTTCCTACGTTAATCTTGCTCATACCCATCTGCACACATTTCTTGAAATCTTCAACTGGAACACCAGAACCTCCATGCAGTACCAGCGGGCAATCTGTAATCTCAACGATCTTCTGCAATCTCGGGAAATCCAACTTCGGCTCACTCTTGTAAAAACCATGAACCGTTCCGATCGCAACTGCCAAGGCATCAATGCCAGTCTCGCTCACAAATCTTGGAACATCATCTGGATCTGTAAATGCCGCAGAAGCATCCTCAACCACGATATTTTCTTCTTTTCCGCCTACTTTGCCCAGCTCTGCCTCTACGGAGCAGCCATACTGTTTTGCAAAATCAACAATCATTTTAGAATCTGCAATATTATCTTCATAACTCTTCGCGGAAGCATCTACCATGACAGAAGTAAATCCACATTTGATTGCCTCTTTGATCAGATCATAATCTGTCGCATGGTCTAAGTGCAAGCAAACTGGAATATCAACAGACTCTGCCATTCCCTTTACCATTCCTGCCACCTGATGCAGTCCGATATATTTTACAGCTCCCATAGAAGCCATCAAAATAACTGGAGAGTTCTTTGCAACTGCACCATTGATAATTCCTTGTGCGTCTTCATAGCCATTGAAGTTAAATCCTCCAACTGCGTAATGTCCTGCTCTTGTACCTGCTAAGATTTCTTTTAATGTTACTAATGCCATAATTTTCTCTCCTCTTCTCTCATCATTGCGTTAATGATTAAGTTTATCTTTGATCAGATGGTAAGCACCGTAAAGAACAACGCGATCATTCATAACAGAATAACGAATCGAATCATCCTCTACCGGCTGCAAACAGCGGCTTCGAATCACTCTCATCATCTCATCGTGGTAGAACGCCTTTGCCTTCGTGACACCACCACCCAGAACCAACACCTCCGGGTCGTACAGGTTGAAAAGATTGGAAATTCCCACACCTAGATAATAGGCCTGCTGTTTAAAAAATGCCAGCGCATAGGTATCTCCTTTTTCAGCAGCTTCTGTCAGCAGCCGTCCCTCTATCTTTTTCGGGTCATGCTGTGCCAGTTCGAACACCATACTTTTCTTACCTGCCGCCATGTCCTCCCGCATCCGGCGGTTCATTGCCGTTCCAGATGCATAGAGTTCAAAACAACCTTTTCCACCGCAAGGACAATCCAGCCCTTCCGGATCAATGGACATATGTCCCACCTCTCCGGCTCCGTCATGCTTGCCATGATAGATTTCGCCGTTAATGACTAGTCCGCCGCCGCATCCAGTGCTGACTGTCATATACATGACATTGTCCAATCCTTTTGCCACTCCGCAGCGCTGCTCTGCCAACGCGCCTAAATTTCCGTCGTTGTCCAGTGCAACAGGAAGCTGAAAATCATGGGACAGACGTTCCACCAACGGAAAGTTCTTCCACCGCATCAACGGTGCATGGATGATAATCCCTTTTCTGGAATCCAAAGGTCCCGGACATCCCACACCGATCCCCAACACGTCTTTTAAATCCACTTGGAATCTCTCGACAATATGGTCCAAAACACCTCTGGTATTCTGATATACTGCCTCCTTCCCCTCAAAAGTAGGAGACTTGGAGACATAGGTATAGTCATCTACAATCTTTCCATCTTCCGTGAACAAAGCACCTGTCGTCTTTGTCCCACCGATATCCATAATCAGATAATATTTACTCATCGTCACACGTCTTTCTCTCGATTAGTTTTTGCCCTTATTCTGCTGTGCCATATCCAGAATTACTGCCAACAAAATGATGATACCGATTACGACCTTCTGCCAATAGGAAGAGATCTGCATCAGGTTCATACCATTATTGATTACCGCGATGACAGCCGCTCCGAACATTGCACGCGCTACCGAACCGCTTCCACCTGTCAATGAAGTTCCGCCCAATACCGTGGACGCAATCGCGTACATCTCATACGCATCACCTCCGGCCGGCTGACCATTCTGCAATTTTGAAGCCATCAGCACACCGCCCATAGCTGCCGTGATACCGCAGAGCATATGACAGATCAAAGTCACTTTTGGTACATTGATACCACTCAAGTGTGCTACGTTTGGATTACTTCCGCAGGCATACACATGACGTCCAAACACAGTTTTTGACAGAATGATATGCATAATCGCCACAATAATAATCGTGAAGATCACTCCCACAGGAATAATACCATTGGGCATACCCTCTGTCTTGATCAGACGGTTTGCTCCTAAGAAAGCAAAGCTGTTGGGAAGACCATACACAGGCTGACCGCCAGACACGATATAGGCAAGACCCCTAGCAATACTCAACATTGCCAGTGTAGCAATCATCGGTACTACTTTAAATTTTGCAATCATCAATCCATTGAACCCACCAATGATAGCACCCATCACAAGACCTGTCAATATTAGAACTGCCAGAGCAGTCGGAATTCCCATGTTTGGGAAAAACTTCAATCCCACCAAAGCAGCACAGACACCAGACAGACCAACCACGGAACCGACGGAAATATCAATTCCACCTAAGATAATTACATACACCAGACCAGACGCCAACAGAGCGTTGATACACATCTGGGACAATACGTTAATAATATTCTGGGGAGTAATAAAAGTCGGATTTCCTACCCCAAAACCAATACACAATAAAATCAACACAACGATCACGACGTTCTCGCTGATCCACTTCTTTACTTTATCCATCTTTCTATTCCTTTCTCTGTGTATATTCTATATCAAATATCGTCTCAGCTCGCGTCGCTGGTGATACTGGCCAGACCGATGATCGATTGCTCATTGGCCTCCTCACGGGTCAGCTCGCCGCTGATTTTACCTTCCCGCATCACAATCACGCGGTCAGCAACTCCTAAAATCTCCGGCATTTCAGAGGAAATCATGATAATGCATCCTCCATTGTCTACGAATTCATTCATCAACGTATAGAACTCAGATCTTGCATTTACGTCGATACCACGGGTAGGTTCGTCCAAAATCAAAATCTTAGAATCCGCCACCAGCCATTTTGCAAGAATTACTTTCTGCTGATTACCTCCAGACAGAGTATTCAGTATTGTATGAATATTCGGAGCTTTGATCTTCAGCTTTTTCATATAATCTTCGCTGACTTCGGTCTCCCATTTATCATCCAAAAATCCACCCTTCCTACAGTGGTTTGGTAGACTCGGTAATGCAATGTTTTCTTTGATCTTTTTCTTCAGCAACAAACCGGTGCGGCGACGGTCTTCCGTTACCAGACCGATATTCAAAGCAATAGCCTCTCTCGGATTATGAATCTGAACCTCTTTGCCTTCCACGAAGATTTTGCCGGAATCAATCTTTGTTGCTCCAAAGATCGCTTCCATAACCTCTGTACGTCCTGCACCTACTAGACCAGAAAAGCCCACGATCTCACCTGCATAAGCAGTAAAGGAGATATTCTCAAACACACCCTTCTGACAGAGATTCTCGACTCTGAGCATTTCCCTTCCGCGGGTATGCTCCTCTTTATTATAGTAGTCACCCATCTCGCGGCCTACCATGCTGGCCACGATATCTTTCTCCGTCACGTCCGCCACCATCATAGTATCTACTTTACATCCATCTCGAAGTACTGTCACACGCTCACAGATTTCTGTCAGCTCTTTCAGTCGATGAGTGATGTAAATAATCGCTACGTTCTTCTCCTTGAGCATTTTCACTTGAGTAAACAATGCATCAATTTCTTTTTCCGACAGAGATGAAGTAGGCTCATCCATAATAACCACTTTAGAATTCTTTGTGATTACTTTGGCGATCTCAATCATCTGCTGTTGAGCTGCATTTAACCTACCTGCAAGTGCCGTAGCTTTCAGATCAACTTTCATGAAATCCAAAACTTCCTGGGCATCTCTCTCCATTTTCTTGCGGTCTAACAGACCATTTTTCTTCTTCGGCTCGCATCCCAAGAAGATATTTTCTGCCACAGATAGGTGGTTTGCAATACTAAGCTCCTGATGAATAACAGTAATGCCTGCATCAATCGCTTGACCCGGAGTGTGAAAATCCATTTTCTTTCCTTCTAGAATTACCTCACCCTCTGTAGGTGTATATACACCGGAAATGATCTTTATCAAAGTGGATTTACCGGCACCGTTTTCACCAACCAGTGTATGTACTTCACCCGGGTAAAAATCGGCCGTTACATCCGTCAGAGCTTTTACGCCGGGGAAAACTTTACTAATATGTTTTACTTGTAAAATCGGCTCCATATTTTCTTCCTTTTCTATAATTTTTTCATGCTACATTCAGGGAATCTTCAAAATATATACCCAAGCAGGTTCCCCCACTTGGGTATATTGATTACTACGCCAGAAACCTGTACTGAGAACACAAATCCAGTGTTCTGTGCCTAATGATCCAGCCTTTCACTCTTCAGAGTATCTCGGCACTCAATTACATCTCGTCAGCTACGTTGCTGGCATCAATTACATATGGGTCAATCGGAATCTCAGCAGCGTCAACTTTACCCTCATCCAGGTATTTCTGCATCTGCTCAACGATTGTCTCACCAATCAGAGTTGGATTCTGAGCGATCTCAGATACCCACCATTTTCCATTTCCTTCGGTATCAGAGATTGCCTCCTTTGCCTCTGGGTTGCCGTCGAAACCGATAATCTTACAGTCAGAGCCCGCTGCTTTGATTGCAGCCAGAGCACCTGTAGCTGCCGGGTCTCCTACGCAGAATACCGCAGCCATATCCGGGTTAGCAGTCAACATATTTTCCATGATCTCCTGAGCCTTATTGGCATCACCCTGGTAGTCATTGTCATAAACTACAGTACGATCTTCGTCTTTCAGAACATCCAGCGCACCGTTCTGTCTGTCCAGGCAGGAAGAAGCAGTCGGATAGCAAATGATACCTACGGTATCTCCATCTTCACTGTATTTCAACAGCTCCTGGCCTCCCAACTGTCCACCTTTATAGTTATCAGTACCAACGAAACAATTGATCGCTTCGGAATCTGTACTACAGTCGAAAGTAAACATCGCAACACCCTCAGCGTCAGCATTCTCAATTGCAGGTTTTACACCAGCAGCGTCATTACAAGAAAGAGCGATTGCCTCACATCCCTGAGCAGTCAGATCCTGAACTTTATTTGTAGCAATGTTCGGGTCCAACTCTGCATCTGTCACGATTGCTTCCATACCCAGCTCTTTTGCCTTGCTCTCAATGCCGTCACGAATTGTCTGATAAAATACATGCTCGAAAGAACCTACTACAAATCCGCACTTATGGCTTCCGCTGCCTGCATCTGCTGATTCTTCAGTTTTTTCTGTGGTTTCTGCATCTGCACTGGTATCTGCGGAATCATTTCCGCCGCCACATCCCACGAACAAAGTAGATACCATTGCTGTGCAAAGAATTGCACTGAGTAATTTTTTCTTCATTATTTTGTTTCCTCCCTTATATAGTGTTCGTACACATTTTGTACATATTCACAGTATAGCACAGAATGTTCGTTTGTCAATTCGTTTATGTTCATTTCTATTTGATTCTTATTGATTTTGTCGTTTTTTCTAAATTAGATGCTCACTTTTTATCTAATATGCACAATAATTTTTCGTTTATTTTCGGTTTTTCGTGTTTCAAATTTTGTTTTTGTTCATTTTGAATATTCAGACAAATGGTTTCTTCCTGTCTTTCATCTATCAATTATGAATATTTTGTAAATCCAAAAACTTTACCTGATCTTTTCCACCTTCACAATTTCTCTAAAATATTCAAAATTTTCTTTCGTACACAGCTGTGTTCCCTCGCGAACCAAAGAACCTTGAGCCACCGACACCCCATACCGAAGCATCGTTCCTAAATCTCTTCCTTCTTCCATAGCAATACACATACCTGCCACCAGAGAATCCCCGGCCCCGGCTGTGCTCTTTACATCAATAGGAGTAGGCTTGCAGATATAGGCTTCCTGGCTGTTTACAATCATCGCTCCATCTCCTCCCATGGACAGACAGACAATCTCAACACCCTGGGCAATAATCTTGTCACAGATCTCCAAGATAGCTTTCTGTTCCTTGGTCTTCAGTCCAAAAGCCATCTGAAATTCATAGAGATTCGGCTTAATTAGATAGGGGTTTGCCTTTAGTCCTTCTAGCATCAAATCTCCTTCCGCATCCAAAATGCATTTTACTCTTCTTTCATTGGCGCGCTGAATCAGCTTATAATAGTAATCCTTTTCCACACCCTGGGGCACACTGCCCGTAATCACTAAGATGTCCAGCTCTCCCAGCACACTGTCCAAGAACTTATCAAAACGCTTCAGTGCTTCCTCCGAGACAAAGTCTCCTTTTTGGTTTAGTTCTGTTGTGACTTTCGTCTTCGTGTCATATACTTTATTGTTCTCTCGTAGCGTTCCTGGAACCACTAAGCTCTCGTAGCAAACGCCCAGCTGCTCTAGCGTCTCTCGAAATTCTTCACTCCCATTGGCATACTCCAATCCTAAAGTGCGCACCGGTACCCCAATCTGTGTCAAAGCAATGGAAATATTTACACCTTTTCCTGAGGGGTCCGCCCTTTTTTCCGTCACACGGTTCATTCCCCCATATGTAAAATCACTGATTGTCAAAGTTTTGTCCATGCATGGATTCATCGTAATTGTTCCAATCATCTCTCACGCCTCCTTGGAAATATTCTCGTTCACCCAGTCTGACATTGCCTGGAAAATCAAGTACACAGACGTAGCCCCCGCATCCTGAAGACCGATGGCTTTCTCTCCATAATATTTCGCACGCCCAAAACGAGCCTTACACTCCTTCGTGTATTCCATACCTCGCTTCGCTTCCGCTGCCGCGTATGCGAACCCTTCATGAAGACTTTTTCCCTCCTCTGCTGCCTTTTTTAGCCCAAGGCATGCCGGTTCCAAAGCGTCTATCATGGTCTTGTCTCCCACCTGGGCCTTTCCTCTTTTTTTCAGCGCGTTCAAGGATTTCACATATATATTCGCGAAATCCTCCAGTACAAATTCTTTTTTCTCCGGATAATTTACAATTCCGCTGATAAATACCGTGCCAAACAGCACTCCCGACGCTCCTCCCATCACACAGAGCATGGTCATGCCGATCGCGTGGAACACTTCATTGACATAAGTATAAGTCTTATTTTCTAGCTCCTGATATACCCCTTTAAAGCCGATGGCCATGCCGATACCATGGTCTCCATCTCCAATCTTATTGTCGATCTCTGTGAGAAATTCCTCGCTGGCCACCATCTTTTCCGCCACACAGAGAAACATCTGCTGAACCTGTCTTGCGTTCATGTTCTGACTCCTTTCTTCAATTCATCTATCTTCCGTTTTATCTGCCCCCAGACACACTCCTTAAAGTTCTTCCCTGTGATACAATGGAGTGTCTATCCTTCGGTTATAGTAGGGAATCAACTCATCATCCAGCCTCATCACAGAGATGGAAAAACCACCCGTTCCCTGAGGGCAAAAGATATTGTTCCACTCTGTGTGATAGACCTCGATTCCGTGACTTTGGGTGTATGCTTTGATCTCTCCGGCAGTGATTAACATTTCCAACTGACTGGTAAAGCCAAATCCATTCAAAAGAATCGCTATTTTTTCTCCGCTCTTATAATCTAAATCTCGAATTAGCATATCCATCATAGTCTCTACAATATGCTGAGCGGTTCCTAATTTTTCTCTTAGAATTCCTGGCTCTCCGTTAAAGCCCATGCCATACTCGATGACCCCATCTTCCATCTCGCACATAGCCTTTCCATTCTGAGGCATGTAGCCTGGAGAAGTGGTCACACTGATTGTACGGATATGATCAATCGCCTTTTGGGTAATCCGAGCAGTCTCATCCAGATCACAGCCCATTTCAGAGGCAGCTCCCGCCATTTTCACAGCCAGAGCAATTCCCGCGATTCCTCTCCTGTTTGTGATGTCATCTGGATCGCTGGCCAAATCATCATTGATAAACACGCAACGTGTGTGAATATTCTCCAACTCCGCCAGCTCTCCCACCAGCTCAAAATTCAACAAATCTCCCATATGATTGGTCCCTACATAGAGTATCCCTTTCTCATTATATACGGCTTTGCTCACATCTAAGATTGATTTCGCCGGAGGCGCAGCGTATACATTTCCTGTGGAAACTGCATCCGCCATTCCTTCTCCCACATATCCTAAACACCAGGGTTCGTTTCCGCCACCACCACCTACGATGACAGACACTTTCTCCTGCTGATTCTTTTTCACCATACCACCGAAGGTTCCTGGTACCATCTCATAGTCTTTTCCGTACAGGTAGAGGTAACCTTCCATAATATCTCTGGTAATGGTATCCGGATCATTAATGATTTTGTTCATTTTTCATTCCCCGCTTTCCTGCTATTTGACATTTTTGTATATGTTCATTATAGCTCCTGTTTGTTCTATTTTCAATTACATTTTATCTTATTTTTTCGTTTTTGTTCATTTTAAACCAATTTCCACTCTATTTTTTGTTTGTATTTTTTCGTTTTATATCTGAAAAGTGGAACGTCTCTGTTAGAACAAAGTGGGCAAGTCCACTTCAACTCCCCCATCCCCTCAATCTTTGAGAGGCTCGTCCCACTTTGCGCGCCGCCGCAACACCGCCTTGCGGTGTACTACCTTTTTGCGGCGTGCGCATCCTTAGCGGAGCGTTTATGTAATAGGAAATGGTTTTCACGCATTAGCGTGATAAGGTCTTTCCTATAACAGAACAAAGTGGGCAAGCCTACTTCAGCTCCCTCATCCCCTCAATCTTTGAGGGGCTCGTCCCACTTTGCGCGCCGCGCAACACCGCTTTGCGGTGAAATTCCTCATTGCGGCGTGTGCATCCTGCCCGGAGGGCTTTTTATTGCATAGGGAACGAAGTTTCCTATGCAATAGGAAAGAACTTTCACGCTCAGCGTGGCAAAGTCTTTCCTATAACAGAAAAAAGCCTGGATAATCCAGACTTTTCTCCTCTATTTATAAATTAGCAGTCACCATCTGCATTTCATACCCTGCTGCTTTCAGAGCCTTCATGATCTGCTGCTTGTGCTCAGTTCCAAATGCTTCCATGGTAATTTTTAACTCCACTGCAGCATTTCGATTCGTACTGACGAACTGATTATGATCCAATTTGATAATATTTCCCTGCTGATTGGCAATCACCGTAGCCACTCTCACCAGCTCTCCGGCCCGATCAGGCAAACGCACTGACACAGTGAAAATTCGATCTCTTTGAATTAGTCCATGTTGGACTACCGAAGACATGGTAATCACATCCATATTGCCTCCGCTGAGAATCGAGACAATCTTCTTGTTTTTCACATTCAGATGTTTCAACGCTGCCACAGTTAACAATCCTGAATTTTCCACGATCATCTTATGGTTCTCCACCATATCTAAAAACGCGGCGATCAATTCATCATCATTGACTGTGATGATATCATCTATGTTCTCTTGAACATATGGAAAGATCAGATCTCCTGGAGTTTGAACTGCTGTTCCATCTGCAATGGTACTTACATGGGGAAGAGTCGTCACCTCTTCATTTTTCAAGGATACCTGCATACAATTCGCCCCTGACGGCTCCACTCCAATCACTTTGATGTGGAAATTCAAAAGTTTCGCCAAAGTCGAAACACCCGCTGCCAAACCGCCGCCACCGATAGGCACTAAAATATAGTCCACCAAGGGGAGCTCCTGTATAATCTCCATGGCAATCGTCCCCTGTCCAGTAGCCACTGCCAAATCGTTAAACGGATGAATGAAGGTATATCCCTCTTGGTCTGCCAGTTCCAGAGCATGGGCACAGGCTTCGTCATAAACATCACCGTAGAGAATCACCTCTGCTCCATAACTTTTGGTGCGCTCTACCTTAATCAAAGGTGTTGTGGTAGGCATTACAATCACGGCCTTTACCCCATAACATTTAGCGGCATAGGCCACCCCCTGCGCATGGTTGCCAGCTGAGGCAGTAATCAGTCCCTTTTGGCGCTCTTCCTCCGACAGCGTACTAATTTTATAGTACGCTCCTCTAAGCTTGTAAGCACCAGTCAGCTGCATGTTCTCCGGTTTAAAATAGACTTTGTTTCCTGTCTGTCTGCTGAAATAATCACTGTACACCAGCTTTGTCTGCTGAATTACCTGGTGTACTACTTCTGACGCCTCTTCAAATTTTTCTACTGTAAGCATTAATGTCTTTTCCCCCTATATTTTTTTCATGTATTATCCTTCGCTGTCCTTCACGTCAAACAGTGCATTGACAAAGGATTCCGCATTAAATTTTTCCAAATCTTCAATACTCTCTCCTACGCCAATGTATTTTACTGGAATATCCAATTCCGAGTGAATCGCGACAGCAATTCCCCCTTTGGCCGTTCCGTCCAGCTTCGTCAAAATGATACCGGTGACTTTCGCCACCTCCGCAAACTGCCTCGCCTGCGCCAAAGCATTCTGCCCTGTCGTCCCGTCCAACACTACAAGAGTTTCCAGATAGGCTTCCGGATATTCTTTCTCCAAAATCCGATAAATCTTTCTCAGTTCTTCCATCAGATTTTTTTTGTTGTGCAGCCGCCCTGCCGTATCACAGAGCAGAATATCTGCGTTTCTGGCCTTTGCTGCCGCCACTGCATCAAACACCACAGAGGCAGGGTCTGCCCCTGGCTGTCCTCCAATCAACTCCACGCCGGCCCGGTTCGCCCACTGTATAAGCTGCTCCCCAGCCGCCGCACGGAACGTATCAGCCGCAGCTAAGATCACTTTTTTCCCTTGATCTTTTAGTTTACCCGCCAGCTTTCCCACAGAAGTCGTCTTTCCCACCCCATTGACTCCAATCACCAGAATCACGGATTTGCGGTTCTCAAACTCATACTCTGTATTTCCCACAGTCATCTCCTGCTTGATGCTGTCGATCAGCAGCTTTTTGCACTCCGCAGGGTCTTTAATTCTCTTTTCCTCCACTTGCTTTTTCAGATTTTCTATAATCGATGTGGTGGCGTTGATTCCCAAATCCCCCATGATGAGAATTTCCTCAATTTCCTCATAAAAATCCTCATCTATGCTGGAAAAACCGCTGAAAATCGAGTCAATGCCAGAGACGATGTTAGCTCTTGTCTTAGACAAACCGCTCACCAACCTCTTAAAAAAACCTTTCTTTTCTTCTCCCATCGCTTTCCTCCTATTTGTCCAGATCTTTTTCCACCAGATCTACCGACACCAAAGTAGAAACACCTTTTTCTTGCATGGTTATACCATATAACCGGTCTGCTGCTCCCATAGTGCCGCGTCTATGTGTAATTATAATAAACTGCGTGTTTTTCGTCAACTTTTTCAGATAACCGGCAAATCGGCCCACATTGGAGTCATCCAAAGCCGCCTCAATTTCATCCAAAAGACAAAAAGGCGAAGGTTTCAAATTTTGAATTGCAAACAGCAACGCAATCGCCGTGAGAGCTTTCTCTCCACCTGACAACTGCATCATATTTTGAAGTTTTTTCCCGGGCGGCTGAGAGATAATCCGAATCCCAGCTTCCAAAATATCTTCCTCTTCCATCAGCTCTAGCGTACCTTTGCCGCCGCCAAACAGATCTTTAAACGCCTTGTCAAACTCTCTTTGTATTTCCTTAAATTTCTCAGCGAACTGTCTGCGCATCCCTTCATCTAATTCCTGGATAATTCCTTGAAGTGTGGCCTCTGCCTGAACCAAATCCTTATATTGATCTGACAGAAACGTATGCCTCTCCTTCAGTTCTTTGTAATCCTCAATGGCATTGACATTGACGGTGCCTAGTTTTCGTATCTTCTCCTTGATCACTGCGATCTCTTTCTTGACGGCGGCGGCGGATATCTCCTCCTGCTGACGGTAAGAATAGGCACTGTTGGGTGTGATCTCATATTCCTCCCACATATAAGCGATCTTTTGCTCCTGGGACTCTTCTAACTTCTCTAGCTGCTGATTGAGCCTGAAAACCTCTTTGTCCAACAAATTCATCTGCCCTGACAGCTCATCCCGCTTCTCAAAGAAAGATTTATGTACAGCCATCGTGTCCTCTTTTTCTTTCAAGCATCCATCCATCACAGCTTTTTGGCTTTCCTCACTTTGCCGGGTCTGAACGATCGTCTCACGTATCTTTTGGATATTCTTTTCTTTTTCCTCTATATCCAGGGCATCCCCAGCCAGATGTTCCTCCACCTCTTTTAATTCCGATGCCAATCTGTTCAGTTCTTCTTCCACACGAGAAATATTCCTGGCAGCAAAATCCTTCTTCTGTCCCAGAGCAGAAGCCTCCATGCGAATCTCCTCCAAGCATCGGCTGACGGAAGCTTCTTCTTCCTGCCACCGTTCCAGCTGCTTTTGACGTATCTCGATAAACTCCTCCAATTTTTTTTCGTCCTGTTTGGACTCTTCCAGCTTAGCGGCAATCGCACTCTTATTCTCCTCCACCTCTTTGATCTGTTGGAGAATATCTCCGCCTTCCTGCCTGATCTGTTCATAACCCCGGGAAATTTCCCGTTGTTTTTCTTCTTTCTGCTGAATTTCCATCCGCACAGTGTTTTCCAGCAGACACTGTTCCTGCATCAGTTCTTTTAACCCGGCCAGCTCATCTCGAAGCTGATTTCTCCGCTCACGGCTGCCTTCCATCGTTTTTTGGAGATCCTTCATCTCTTCTTTCAGCCGTTCCACACAAGCTTGCAGCTCTTCGATCTCTCTCCTTCGTCCCAGAAGATTGCTGTTGTTTCGAAAGGCGCCTCCTGTCATAGAACCCCCAGGGTTTAAGGATTCTCCCTCAATAGTCACCATTCTCAGACTGTGACGGTACTTTTTCCCGATGGCAATCGCATGGTCGATATGGTCTACCACCAAGGTCCTTCCTAAAAGATAACTGGCCAGATTCTCATAGCCTTTTCCCACCGTCACCAAATCACTGGCAATTCCCAGCACGCCGGGCTCTGCAAGCGCTTCCCTCGGACCAAAGCTGCCTCTGCCGCCAATACTGGTCAGCGGCAGAAAGGTAGCCCGTCCATAGCGATTCTTCTTTAAGAAAGCAATCATCTGTTTTGCCGTCTGCTCATGATCAGTCACAATATTTTGAATACTGCCTCCCAAAGCTGTCTCGATGGCTATCTCGTAATCCTTCTCCACCTGAATCAGGTCTGCCACAACGCCTTGAATACCCGGCACGCGCCTCTTCTGCTCCATCACACGTCGAATACTGTTGCCATAGCCGTCGTAACGCTCTGTCAGATTCATCAGGGATTCCAGTCTCGACGCCTCTCTGTGGTAAGTGGCATTCCCCACCTCTAGCTGTCTCTTTTGATTCTCCAAGTTTTCCTGCAGTGCCTTCAGTTCAGAATTTTTCTTCTCCTGTTCCTGCTGGTAATTTTGAATCTTTTTTTCAATCTCCTGATACTGAACTCTTGCCCGGGTCAGCTCCTTGTCCTGCTGTGCTTCCTCACTTTTCAAAGCCAGTTTCTGCTGATTTAGCTGCGCTCTTCGGATGTTGATCTGCTCTAGCATGGTGTCAAACCGCTGTACCTTCCCCTTGGTATTGGCTCTGCTGTTCAACACCTCAATAATCTCATTCTTTCCTTCTTCCACAGCCTTGACACAAGCCTCGATCTGATCTGCCATCTGGCGCAGGCGCACTTCTTCTTTCAACTGCCTTTCTTGAATCTGTACAAACTCACCTTTTAGACTAGAACGCTCCTGCTGATAACTCTCTAACTCACATTGGCGTTTTTCCGTGTCCGACAATATGGAAATTTTTCTGGACTTGTAGTGCTCTTCATTTTGCTTTGCTCCGTGAATCTGTTCTTTGAGCACCTCTACCTGCCCTTCCAGCTGCTGCCTTCTCAGAGCATCCTGCTGTGTCTCCTCTCGGATTTGCTCAATCCGGGTATTCAATTTTTGCAGTTTCTGTTCTAGTTCCTCGTACTCTTCCTTTACCTGACCATAAGACTCTTGTGTCTTTTGAAGCTGCTCTTCTGTCAGGGATTTCTTCTGTTTTTTTTCCTGAAGCTGCTCGTCAATCTCTTCCATCTCCAGCAAGAAAAGTCCGGCTTCCTTTTCCTTCAACCTGGATTTTTGTTCCAAATAAATCTTGGCAGTCTCAGACTGCCTCTCCAATGGTCCTAATTGCCGGTCTAGCTCACTTAAAATATCTGTGACCCTCACCAGATTCTGTTTTTCTTCCTCCAGCTTCTTCAGAGTCGTATTTTTCCTTCTCTTAAATTTTACGATTCCCGCCGCCTCATCGAACAGTTCCCTTCTCTCCTCAGGTTTTCCACTCAGGATCTTATCAATCTGTCCCTGCCCAATGATAGAATACCCTTCTTTTCCAATTCCGGTATCATAAAAAAGCTCCTGAATATCTTTCAGACGACAACTGCTCCCGTTCATCAGATACTCGCTCTCACCAGAACGGTACAGCCTTCTGGTGACTGTAACCTCCTTGTAGTCCACGGGGAGTTTTCTGTCTCCATTATCCAAAGTGATCGACACGGAAGCATAACTCAAAGGTTTACGATTCTCTGTACCTGAAAAGATGACATCCTGCATGTTTCCGCCTCGAAGCTGCTTTGCACTCTGTTCACCCAGAACCCATCTGACCGCATCTCCCACGTTACTCTTTCCACTGCCATTCGGCCCGACAATTCCTGTAATCCCATTGTGGAATTCAAAATTTATCTTCTGGGCAAAAGACTTAAACCCATATACCTCAATGTTTTTTAGATACATACTTCACCTTCGTTTTTCTCAGCGCCATCACCGCCTGATAAGCCGCTGCCTGCTCTGCCGCTTTTTTTGTATGTCCTTGTCCCACACCCAACACTTCCTGTTTCACTCTGACCTCCACAGTAAAAATCTTGTTGTGGTCTGGCCCATCCTCCCGAATCAGCTGGTAAGATACCGGATTATTTCCATGCTCTTGCACAATCTCCTGCAAGATAGTCTTGCTATCGTAAAAGAGCTGTTTATGTTCCATATCATTCAGCACATGCTTTAAGATAAACTCTTTCGCACTAGCAAGTCCACCGTCCAGATATATAGCGCCTATGACCGCCTCCAAAGCATCCGATACAATGGAATCTCTCTTTCTCCCGCCAGTGTTCTCCTCCCCATGTCCTAAAAGCAGATAGTTGTCCAGACGAATCTCCCTGGCGCACAGCGCAAGCGTTGGCTCACAGACCATACTTGCCCGTTTCTTTGTCAACTCCCCCTCCTGGAGAATGGGAAATTTCTGATACAAAAATTCACTGCTGATTACCTCGAGCACCGCATCCCCCAAAAATTCCAGTCTCTCATTACACCCCAATTTTCCCATGTTTTTCTCATTGGAATAAGAACTATGTGTAACGGCTTGCTTGAGCAGATTGATATCCCGAAATTGATATCCCAACTCTTTTTCTAATTCTTTTAAAGTCTCTGTCATTTTCATTTTAATCCCTCTCATAAAACGTGGGGCTTTACAGCATGTCCATCCATGCGGCAAGCCCCTTAACTCTCAACATTCTAAATACCGTACTCTTTGGCGGCACTGTCACATCACATTCTTGATTGCCTCTGCCGCATCTCCCACTGTGACAATCCGCTCAGCAGCGTCATTGTCTATCTCCACATCAAACTCTTCTTCGATTCCCATGATAATCTGAAAAATATCCAGAGAATCCGCTCCCAAATCGTCCACAAAAGTGGTATCCTCTGTGATTTCCGCAGTGTCTACATTCAGAACATCCGCAATAATCATCTTAAGTTTTTCAAGTTCCACTCTTTCCTATCTCCCTTCTTAGATATCATTGATATGCTCTTGAATTTTTTCATTGATCTGTTGTTCTTTAAATTGAAGGCACTGAAAAATTGCGTTTTTTTGCTCCACCGCAACCGCGCTTCCATGAGTCTTCACCACCAAGCCTCTTAGTCCTAAAAGCGGTGCCCCCCCATGTTCACTGGCATCAAAAGTTTTTAGAGTTTCTTTCAGTGCCGGTTTTACCAACAATGCTCCAATTTTACTGCGCAAATTTGTCATCAACCCCTGCTTAATCTGAGAAATCAGAGTACTCCCGACTCCTTCGTACAACTTCAGAATCACGTTTCCCACGAAAGCTTCACAGACAATCACATCCGCATAGCCGTCTGGGATATCCCTCGCTTCGATACTGCCGATAAAGTTAATTCCTCTGCATTCTTTGAGCAGCGGAAACGTCTCCTTGACCAAGGCATTTCCTTTCTCTTCCTCTGCTCCATTGTTCACAATAGCCACCCGGGGATTCTGAATCCCCACGACATTCTCCATGTAAATAGAGCCCATCTTCGCGAATTGAACAAGATGAGAGGAACGTGCATCTACGTTGGCGCCACAGTCAATCAACAGAGAAACTCCCTTCTTGGTAGGCAACAGTGGTGCCAACGGCGGACGTTCTACCCCTTTAATTCTGCCCACGATCACCTGACCGCCCACCAGAATCGCTCCACTGCTCCCTGAAGACACAAATGCGTCGGCTTCTCCCTGGCGCACCATTTGCATTCCGACCACAATGGAAGAATCTTTCTTTTTGCGGATGGCCATCACTGGCGGTTCCGCGGTTTCAATAACCTCCGAGGTATGAACAATCTGAATCTTCTCCCCCGGATACTCATACTTTGACAACTCCTGTTCGATGAGCTCCCGCTTACCTGTCAGGATAACCTGTATATTGTCTTTCTCCCGCACAGCCGCCACAGCCGCTTTCACCGGCTCAGCCGGTGCAAAGTCTCCACCCATGGCATCCATAACTATTTTCACTGGCTCTGACATCTTATCCCTCCTGTCATTTGTTGATCTTCTCCGAAGGTTTTTCACTCTTCCCAGATACTCTATCCCACATGATACTAGAGATAAGATCAAAAATCAATATTTAATTCTTTAAGTCATTATACTCTCTCAAAAGAGAGTTAATTGGTTTCTCATCCATCAGGTCAAAAATCTCATCCCGAATACTGTGATATGGCGACGGACAACGGTGATTTTTGGCAAAGACATCCTGCATACTGCTCTGCCGGACATCAAATTTATCTGAAATCGCTTTCCAAAGCTCTTCACCCTTCTTGTTATGCATAAGAACACAGCTCGCCCCTTTATCATCAAAAAGCTCCGGCATCAGATACTGAATTCCCCAGAAATCTCCGATTGTCAGATCTCCCTTCCTGTGATCATAGACATACTCACAGTGATTACAGCACTCCCGAGAAATATAATCATTCAAAAATGCCCTGAAATAGTTATTCTTCCTTGCATTCACTCTCAGAACCTGGCCATTCTCAAACTTTACCACCAGCTGTGTGCGGTGAATCAGCCACCCTGTCTCACTTTTATCTCGAAAAGTCACATCAACGATTCTCGATTTAAATTTATTCTCAAGGTAATCCAGATATTTTCTGAGAATCTTAGGCGAGGGAGCTGCATGGCAGAGAATCTCACAGACATACAAATTCTCGTAGGGCTTTCGAAGATAAGATTGAAGTGCCGCGCACTCACACGGAAGCCCACTATACAATACGGTCTCTCCTCTGTCCAATAAGTCTTTGATCCTTGGCCAAATATCCTTCAACTCGCTTTTCACATATTTTGAGCCACGAAAAGCCATCGCTTCCTCTATCGTATGGGCAATATCCGCCACAGCCCTCATCTGCTCATCCCAGCGGACTCCAACCACATAGCCACTCTTCTCTTCGATGATATATCTGGCCAACTCAGGGAAAACTCCACCGGATGAGCTCTCGATTCTAGCAGACATATCTTTATTCACAGCCCCATAGACCTTTGGCTGCAAAATCTCCTGCGGGAAATGCTCCGCCAGCCGAATACAGACTTTCTGGCACAAACCGCAGGAAATACATTTTTCATGGTCAACTGAAGGGTAGTAAAAACCCTCCTCATCCGTTTCCATGGAAATTGCATCCTTAGGACAGATCTCCTTGCAGGCATAACAGCCGTAGCACTCTTCTTTCAAAATTCCCGTCGGACAATCTACCTTTTCTTTATCCGGCTCTAATAACCCAAGAGATTCCCCCAGATACTGACGGGAATCTTTTCTCAATTTGGCAATCCTTGCCCGAAGTTCCTCCACGTTTCGAATCTGAAACTTCTCCATGTCATAGAACTCTTTTTCATCCCAGACAATGTGATCTTCCATTCTCAGATTTCTCAGCAAATCCACCGTACGACTTCCTGTGTCTGAATGTAAAAGCGAGATGAACGGTTTTTCGTAGATCAGAGAAAACACTGTGCCATGGAAGGAATTTGTGATTACATACTCCGCATTGGACACCAAACCGATGAACTCACCCGGAGTCGCCGTATAGCAGCTCTCCACTTCATTGACAAATTTTTCTACCGGTCTCCTCTGCACGATGGGATACCCCAACGTTTTAGAAACCCGATTCGCCAGTTTTTTTACCTCCTGGTTCTCTTCCATCATGTAGACCAAAATATACTTTTCTTTTCTCCGCTCGTCCACCCGTATCTCGTCATAGTCTTCTCTGCGAAGTAAAAATGTAGGGTCTGCCACCACCTTCACCGGCACTTTGGACAGTTTTTCGATCGCCGGTGTCGTACTGACCTCCCGCAGAGAAACTGCGGCGTAATCTTTCAGCGCGTTTTTGATCTGCTCTTTGTAAGCTGGAAGCACATAGTTCTTTCCCACACTGGCTCCGTAGGATATCTTTCTGGATCCTTCCGGAGCAAATTCCAGGTAATAGGCAGGATCATAACCGCCGATATGAGAACTGTTCCACACCTGATCGCTGCCGGTAATATAGGCATCCAACTTGGGAGGATTTTTCTCCAGTTCTTCATAAGTCTTGTAATCTCCAGCCAAAGTCAAATTCTTTTTCAGAAAGGCAGAATACCGCTGAAAACGTACCAGCCGTTCCGGCGCTGTCAGCTTCAAATACCAGTACCGTTTCGTCCGGTCAAAGCCGCTCTTTCCCTCATAAGGATCGTATAGACTATCAATTACCTTAGGATGATAGTTGATCACGCAGGACTCTGCACCCAACTGCCGCAAAGCCTTCTGCAAAGCCCAGGTCTGCAAAGTCGCACCGAAGTTAAAAGCACTGTGAAAAGTCACAACTCCTACTTTCATCGCTCTTCCTCCCTCCAGATTTCTTCAAAGTCAGCTCTTCCATCACAGACAACAATGTTAGAATCCTTTTTCAGTCCTTTTTTCTTTGCCAGTTCCTCAGATAGGACCACTCTCTCAAAATCAGCTCTTCGCTTCAGCAGATAATCTACCTGCCTGCGAAAGCTCTCATCCGTATTGTACAATCCTTCCTGTCTTCCAAGGCAGAGAATCCTGTGATCTGATGTACAGCGCAAAATCCAGTACAGACGCTTTGTCCTACAGGAGAGAATCACCAGTTTGTCAAACTCATAGCTTCCATATATCTTCTGGTATTCTCTCAGAGCCAGTCTGTTCGTCAATTTTGCCAGAGGGCCTTTATCGATATCATAGCGAAATACAATTTGACTGGCAATCAGCTCCAAAATCGTGTAATTTGCTTTGATCTCAATGGGGAAATAATAGATTCTAGGATCCAGCTCTGACAGCACAGAACTTGTCTGTCTCATGACATACCCTGGAAACGAAAGATAGTACTCTCTTCGTTCTCCATCTCTTTGCACCTGAGCATTCAATTCTTTCACCAAAGCTCTGTCCACCGCTCTTTGGGTAAAGACAAGCACTTTCTCTTTTCCATTATTTGAGATTTTCTGTACCGGCAGCTCACCTCTCACACCTCGAATCCACTCGTCACAGACCATAACCGCATTGTCCTTTCTGTCATAAGGACAGAATTTTGCTCTGAACTCAGACAGATCATATTCTGGCTCCCTGAGAAGCTTCTGAAGCCTTGTGACACCCTTCGCCTGAGGCAGACCTATTTCGTCCAAGTCCACATACAGACCACGATCTTTTAAGTATTCCTCTTTGTCATAGACAAACAGGATAATCTTTTTGTTGGAGACCGCATAATCAAACATGATGCTAGAATAATCCGTCACAAGTGCATCACTGGCATTCAGAAAATCATAAGTCTCATACCGAGATGGAAATTCCTTAATGTGAGCAAATCCTTCCAGATTGATTCCTTCCTTCACATACGGATGCAACTTCACATAAAAAATCTGGTCCTCACCTAAAATCTTATCCAACTTCATCAAATGCTGGACCAGGATCTGAATCTGCTTGGCATTTTCCTTCTTATGCAGCATTCCCCGCCAGGTTGGCATATAGACGACAACCTGTTTGTCCTCAAGTCCCATTTCCTTTCGAATCTGCTCATATCTCTCTGTGGAGAAAAATGCCACATTTCTGGGATACCCCCAGGTGAGAATTTTTCCCGGATAAATATGTTCGATCATATAATCCCGCAGGAAGATATCTCTAGAAAATTCCTGCTGATACAGAAGATAATCCGCGATGAAAAAGTTTCTCTGAACATTTCCCAGTCCATACTCCCGATTCGGGACAATACGTCCCATCGCTTTGAGAGGAGTCCCATGCCAAGTATTCAGATAAACCTGGTTTTCACGTTTAATATAATAAGGCGGAAAACTAGTGTCTGTAATCAAAAATTTAGCCGTCGCTAACAACCTTTTGTATGTCTTCGTGCCTGTCTTTACAAACATGCAGTGTTTCATATCATATTGAAGAAGCACTTCCCTGTATTTTGGAATATACTCCTCTTTCATCGAGACATAAACCGGATACATTTTATATTTCGGATCTTTCAGTTCCTTAAGAATCTGGAACATATTTCCTGCAAGGTCTTCTCCATGCTTAGACTCTATCAAAATTGTCTTGTCATCTACCTTGTGACGAAGCAGATATGCCGTATAATACCGGTAGCTCAAAACACTCAGCTTTTTTTTCACAATTTTCGGCGCACGTTTTTTCACCTGAAGACATTTTGATACAAGATAAGCTAATTTTTCATCTGAACCCCAAAATCCCTTCCAGATCTCCTTCACCTTTCTCCGATGAGAGTGCACTCTGAGCCACTTCTTTTTTCTTTTCATTCCCTTTCCATCCGTCTGCCTCACAAAATTCAGCATTTTCTTGCGCGTATCACAGACTCTCAGAAAGTCTTTCATCTCTTTTGTCATGGAATAAATCACATAGCGATTCTCAGACCAGGAGGGAAACTCCTTATCTAAAAAGTCAAAAATCTCGTTGATCAGCCGTACCTGCAAATCCAGTTTTCCGGTCTCCTTAAAACGTTTGAAAGTCAGAAAGCGGTAATAACAGTGCCGCACACAGATGTATTCAATCTCCTCTCGGTATATTTCCAAAAGTTCTCTTTGACGCGCATAGTCCACCAACAGCTTCAAAGATGTGACAATGTCCAGCGTCTCCTCTGTGAGAGTACTCAAAAACCCTCCCCTTATCCGATAGTTATACAGGCACTTGCGGACCACTCCCATAGACTGGGCACTCATAGAAAGCATATGAGCCACGGGCAAATCCTCAAAACGAATGCCTTCTGGGAATCCGCCGATTTGCGCAAACAACTCCCTGCGGATTAACTTATCCCAAGGAAACGGTGAGATTTTTGTCATCTCATATTTCCGATCAATCAGTTTAAAATTCTGGTTCCATGGCAGTGTGATATTTTCCTTGCGTATTCCGTCTTGTTCGTTGTACCGCGCAAAAAAAACCAAGTCATTCTCATCTCTCTTCGCCTTTGCGTACAAAAGCTCACAAGTCTCCCGCTCAATATAATCATCGCTGTCCACAAACAGCAGATATTCGCCTGCTGATTTGGAAAAGCCATAATTTCTCGCATGGCTGACTCCTTGATTCTCTATAGAAAAAACCTTCACTTTTTTAGGATATGCCTTCTGATACTCCTCTAAAATTGCAAGACTTCCGTCAGGACTTCCATCATTCACTGCAATGATCTCAATCTCTTCTAGAGTCTGATTCACCAAGCTGTCCATACACTGTCTCAAGTATTGCTCCACATTGTACACTGGAACAATAATACTTATTTTATATGACTCCATAGTTCCTCCAACAATTATTTCATTCTCCCCAACTCTTTCGATTCTCTGCCGTCTTCTTCGTAGACAGAATCTTTATCAAAGTTCCACTATTAAATATACCACACTTGTAATCTTTTCGCAATCTTTCGTATTAATTCCGTAATAAATACGGGAAATACCGCACCCAGACCCAAAGTTTTTTTCGCAAAATGGACTTTCCATCTGTTTTTTGAACAAATTTCATCATCAACTTAGGCCGCTCACACACAAACAAAAAGTGTTTCATTCCCACCGCCATCTTTCTTCGAACATAGGGATTTTCTCTCCATTTGGGAAACTCCGATTCCAAAAAGTCATAGACCAATTGAACCAGGCGCATTTGCAAATCCAGTTTTCCTTTCTCTGTGAATTTTCTAAGATTCACAAACCGATAACAGCAGTGCCGTACACAGATGTATTCCACCTCTTGGTGGTACTCCTGATATAACCCCTTGTCCTTCAAAAAATTGACTAAAATTTTCAGAGCTGTCACAATATCTAAAGTATGCTCTGTCAATGTGTTCAAAAACCCCGCCTGCACCCGGTAGTGATATAAGCACTCCGAGACCACTCCGATCTTCCTCGCGCTGACAGCCAACATATGAGCTACGGGCAAATCCTCAAAACGGATTCCTTCCGGAAATCCGCCAATCTCCTGAAACAATTCCCTTCGAATTAACTTATCCCATGGAAACGGCGACAAGCGTGCCATTTCCTCCTTGTATTCTCTCAAGGAAAAATCCTCCACTACCGGCAGGTACAATTTTTCCGTCTCTCCGCCTTCTCTCAGATTATAGCGCCCAAACAAAACCAAATCGTTGTCGTGGAGCTTCGCATGCTCATAGAGCTTTTGACAGGCATTTTTCTCCAGATAATCATCGCTGTCCACGAACAGAAGATACTCCCCTTTTGCCTTGGAAACCCCATAGTTTCTCGCATGGCTGACTCCCTGATTTTCTATGGAGAATACGTTCACTTTTTCCGGATCTCTGTCCCTGTATTCCTGCAGAATCGCTAGACTATTGTCTGGACTCCCGTCATTCACTGCGATGATCTCAATCTCCTCTAGCGTCTGTCCAACCAGACTGTCCATACATTGTCCCAAATATTGTTCCACTTTATACACCGGCACAATAATACTTACCTTGCAAGTATCCATACACTCCCTCCGTCACCATCCTGTTTTTATACAAAAACATTCATTTAATCCTAAATATACCACGAGTGTCCACTCTCTGTAAACCGGCAGCTTCTTACTCTTTGCGGTGAGATTCCTTATTGCGGCGTGCGCATCCATAGCGAAGCGTTTATATAATCGAAAAGACCTTTTGCGCATTAGCACGACAAGGCCTTTCCGATTACATAAAAAAGAATCCTGCTTGCAGGATTCTCCGCCTGCGGCGGGACGAAAGCACCAGCCTCCACTCCGCCGCAGTGCGATCCACGCGGATCGTTTTATTTTTTCATTGGAACGCAGTTTCCTATGAAAAATAAAATAGACCTCACAGTCATTCCTGCAAGGTCTATCACTTTACAATTTAAGCCTCATCCATTTTAATGATCTCTCTCTTGTTGTAAGAACCACAAGCTTTGCAGACTCTGTGAGGCATCATCAGAGCGCCACATTTGCTGCATTTTACCAAATTCGGAGCACTCATTTTCCAGTTTGCTCTTCTTTTATCTCTTCTCGCTCTGGAAGTTTTATTCTTTGGACAGATGGACATAGGTTACACCTCCTTAAACTTGCTAAATATATCACTGATAGCCGCCATACGCGGATCCAGACTGCCTTTTTCACAATCACATTCTCCGTGATTGAGGTTCTGACCACATTTGCTGCAGATTCCCTTACAGTCTTCCTTACACAAAACCTTCAAAGGCCATTGAATTAGGATCTCATCACAGACTAGACGGTCTCCGTCAAGATCCATACCTGTGATATAGTCACTTTCATCTAAGTTCTTTATCCGATCTTCCTCCGATTGCTTCATATCCAGCTTTCGCTCGATCTCAAGGGAAAACTTCCAGTCTACTGCTTCCAGACAACGGCTACAAGGAATCCGGACCACTACATCGGTCCTACCCTTCAGCTCCAATACCTTATCACCGGTATTGACAATCATCAGCTGCAACGGCTTCTGTTCCACAACCTTATAAGTATCTCCTACGGCAACAATCGTCTCCAACGCAAGAGGAATCTCTGTCTTCAGACATTTCCCCTCCTGAGATACAATATCTGACAAATGAACTAGCATAATAGTCTCCTAATCACACCTAATGAATTATATCGGTTTCTTCGGCTTTTGTCAACCATTATTTTACAAGCGCCAGCGTTTCTCTGGCAATTGCCAGCTCTTCATTGGTCGGAATCAACATCACTTTTACTTTAGAGTCTGCTGTGGAAATCACCGTCTCTTTTCCTCTCACATTGTTGGCCTCATCGTCAATTTTGACTCCCAGATATCCCAAAGCGTCACAGATCAGTTTTCTGGCCTGAATGTCATTCTCACCCACACCTGCTGTGAATGCGATCGCGTCAACTCCATTCATGACGGCAACGTAAGCTCCGATATACTTGATTACACGATAGCGGAACGCTTCCAGAGCCACCTCAGCCAGATGATTTCCTTCTTTTCCTGCTTTCTCCACATCACGGAAGTCACTGGATACACCGCCGCTCATTCCCAGAATACCGGATTTCTTATTCAGGATATTCAGCACTTCGTTTACATCTTTATTCTCATGGTTGCAGATAAACTGTACTACCGCTGGGTCCACATCACCGCTTCTGGTACCCATAATCAGACCTTCCAAAGGTGTCAGGCCCATGCTGGTATCCACACATTTTCCGCCGATGGAAGCAGAAATACTTGCCCCATTTCCCAGATGGCACACGATAACCTTCGCATTCTCTGGATCCAGCCCGCCGAATTTAATCGCCTCACCAGACACAAATTTATGGCTGGTTCCGTGGAAGCCGTATCTGCGGATGGAATACTTCTCATAGTACTCTGTAGGAATCGCGTACATATAAGCTTTCTCCGGCATGGACATACCAAAGGCCGTGTCAAATACAGCCACATTCTTCTTTCCTGGCATAGCTGCCTCGCTGGCCTCGATTCCAATCAAGTTCGCCGGGTTGTGCAGAGGCCCCAGATCAAAGAACTCGCGGATTACTCTCTTAACATCATCATTTACAACGATGGAATCGCTGTACACAGTACCACCGTGCAGTACACGGTGTCCGATGGCTGAAATCTCATCTGTGCTCTGAATCACGCCATGCTCAGCGTCCTGCAAAGCATCCATCACCAGCTCCACGGCAACCTGATGGTCTTTCATCGGTTTTTCCACCACATACTCATCTTTTCCTGTCGGCTTATGAGTCAGCTTAGAACCATCAATGCCGATTCTCTCACACAGTCCTTTCGCCAGCACACTCTCATTGTCCATATCAATCAACTGGTATTTCAGGGAAGAACTTCCACAGTTCAGTACTAAAATTTTCATCTCTTTAATTCTCCTTCTTTGGGGTTCTATTACTGGTTCTGACACTGCACAGCTGTGATTGCCGTAACACCTACGATATCACTTGCAGAGCATCCTCTGGACAGATCGTTGACCGGAGCTGCGATTCCCTGAGTCATCGGACCGTAAGCTTCTGCTTTTGCCAGTCTCTGTACAAGCTTGTATCCAATATTTCCTGCATCCAGATCTGGGAAGATCAATACGTTCGCTTGTCCCGCAACCTGGCTGTTCGGTGCCTTAGAGGCTCCCACAGAAGGAACAATTGCCGCGTCAAGCTGCAATTCGCCGTCCAGCATCAACTCCGGAGCAGTCTCTTTCGCGATCTTCACTGCCTCAACAACCTTATCAACATCCGCATGTTTCGCACTGCCCATGGAAGAATGTGACAGCATAGCCACCTTTGGCTCTTTACCCACCAGCATCTTGAAGCTCTCCGCAGAAGACACTGCGATCGCTGCCAGCTCTTCAGAAGTAGGATTCTGATTCAGTCCACAGTCACCAAATACGAAAGTTCCATTCTCACCGTACTCACAGTTCGGTACTTCCATCAGGAAAAACGCAGATACCAATTTTGTTCCTGGTTTTGTCTTCAGAATCTGCAAGCTTGGTCTCAAAGTGTCTGCGGTAGAATGGCACGCACCGGATACCATTCCGTCTGCATCTCCCATCTTTACCATCATAACACCATAATACGTTCTCTGATTCAGCATGATTTCTCTCGCCTGCTCCTGAGTCATACCCTTTTTCTGTCTCAATTCTACCAGTTTATCAATATAAGCCTGGGTTTTATCACTGGTTGCAGGGTCTACAATGATAGCTCCTGCGATATCCAGATCAGCTGCATCTTTTTTGATCTGTTCTTCGTTACCTATCAAAACCACATTCGCCAATCCTTCTTTCAAAATTGTAGCGGTAGCTTCTAAGACTCTTCTGTCCTCGCTCTCTGGAAGAACAATTGTCTTCTTGTCAGCTCTTGCTTTTTCTTTAATTACGTCAATAAATCCCATGATTAATTGGCCCCTTTCGTATTTATTCACTTTTCTCATGGTCAAACCACCATCATTGCCCTAATTATACCCCCTGCGCCCTTGTATTTCAAGCATTTCAGTGGTAGAATACGGGGTATTAGACTGTATTTTTTGAGGTGCAATATGAAGAAAACCGCAGGAATCATTGCAGAGTACAACCCTATCCATCGTGGTCATCAATATCACATCCAGCAGACACGCCTTCTCACCCAGGCAGACTATATCATCGTAGCCATGAGCGGTGATTACGTCCAACGCGGAACTCCTGCTGTCTTTGACAAATATCATCGAACTCGGATGGCATTGTTGTCTGGGGCTGACCTGGTGGTGGAGCTTCCCGTCTGTTATGCTACCGCAAGCGCGGAATATTTCGCCCTGGGCGGTATTTGGACCTTAGATAGCCTGGGTATCGTCACAGATCTGTGCTTCGGAAGTGAGTCAGGAGATCTGGCTTCCCTTCTCGCACTGGCAAAACTTCTCTCCCACGAACCAGAGGATTATCAGACCCTGCTTCGCGCCTGCTTAAAAAAAGGGGTTTCCTTTCCTGTTGCAAGAAGAGAAGCTCTTTTGTCTTATATAAATACCTATCCTGATCTTCCAAAAAGCCAATGGAATAAGCTCTTAGAATCCCCCAACAACATCCTGGGAATCGAATACCTAAAAGCACTGAACCGTCTGCACAGCTCCATCCACCCCCACACCGTTCTGAGAGACGGCGCCTGCTATCATGAGACACAGTTGCCGGATTCTTCCATATTTACGTCTGCATCAGCACTGCGCCGCGCCCTCGCAGACTCTGCTCCTTTTAAGCAGTTAGCCCCCTATCTTCCCAGCGATTGCCGGACTTATTTTCAACAAATTCTTGCATCTGGCGAATTGCTCTGGACAGACGATTTCTCTTTGCTGCTGCATATGAGGCTCATTCAGGAAAACGCGGATTCTCTCACATGCTATGTAGATGTAACTCCTGAACTTGCCAACCGCATCGAAAACCGCAAGACAGAATACCGCTCTTTTTCCCAGTTCACCGAACTGCTCAAAACAAAAGAACTGACTCACACCAGGATTCAAAGAGCTCTACTGCACATTCTGCTGGGAATCACTGAGCTCTCCTTTCCACCCTACATCCGTCTTCTCGGAGTCCGCAAGGAAAGCCGTGAGCTGCTCTCTCTGATTCAAAAGCACAGTTCAGTTCCTGTCTGCGCGGGAACCGGCCGTGCGCTTCGCGATCTTCCTGCTTCCAGTTATGGACTAATACGCCAGCAGCTCTACCCTTCCGAGCTCTACCAAAGCGTCCTGAGCCACAAGATCAATGCCCCTTACGTCCCTGAGCATTCTAGGCCTTTGATTGTACTTTAAAAAAGAATCCTGCCCCGCTGGATTCTTCGCCTGCACGTATTAGCCTGACAAGGCTTTTCCAATGACAGAACAAAGTGGGCAAGCCCACTTCAACTCCCCCATCCCCTCAATCTTTGAGGGGCGCAGTCCCACTTTGCGCGCCGCCGCAACACCGCCTTGCGGTGCACTACCTTATTGCGGCGTGTGCATTCTTAGCGGAGCGTTTTTGTAATAGGAAGGAGCTTTCACGCATTAGCGTGACAAGGTCTTTCCTATTACATAAAAAAACAGCCAGTCTGGACATTTTCCTGGCCAAACTGACTGTTTAAATTTCACTTAGATCTTAACCTTGTCCACCGGAAGAGACATGACTGTACTCAGAGCTGTAACTGAAATAATTCGCTCTTTATATACCGCATAGATATCGCTGTCTCTCTCGAGAAGCTCTTCATTTACACATTTTCGAGCCTGAAGCTCATAAGGCTTTGTCCGGTCTCTGTCCCCTGGAGCACAAAATTCAAAATAATTCTGCCTGCTCTGGGTCGTAATTCGATATTTTTCGGCGTCCTGAATTCCAGCCGGAATATTGATATTCAGCACATCCATACCGTCTCGTCCTAAGTTCTTCAATGCCCATCCCGCCCATTTTTCTACCACGGCCTGAGGCACTGTCCAGTCATATTCCTGAAAATCTTCGCTACGCTGAATGGACAAGTCCGCCTGAACGGATACTGCGACCGCAGGTACTTTCTGGCTGCTGGCTTCAAAAGCTGCTCCTAAAGTACCGCTACAAGTAAGCGTCATTCCCAGATTTTCTCCATAGTTAATACCACTGACACATAAATCCGGTTTTCTCGGCGACAATTCCAAAATTCCATAGGCTGCTGCATACGCGGGAGAACCGTGAATCGCATACGCTGGGACCTGGAAATGGTCCACTTCATAGGGAACTTCCTCAATAATACCTAAATCTTCTGTTCTCGGAAAGGCTCTCCCCATGCCTGTCTGCTGCCGGCAGGGAGCTGCCACGATCACATCCGCATACTTTAGCACCCCTCTGACAGCCGCCTTCAGTCCTGGCGATGCGATTCCATCATCATTGGTGACTAAAACCAAAGGTCTTTGCTTCTCCATAGCCCCTCCTCGGCAGCCCGCCGTTTTACTCAAAAATCTCGTAGGTTTTCTTCAATATTTCATCCGTATGCCTGGTAATATCCGTATAGATCGGAAGTATCTTCTGATACAATTTGTGATTCTCTTCATTCGGCAAAAAGCTGTCTTTGATTTTCACCATATTATCCACAGCTTCCTCAAAAGTAGCATACGCGCCGCTGGCAACGGCAGCACAAATTGCTGATCCCAGACCAGCGGCTCCGTTCACCACATTTCTCACCATCTTGATTCCGAACACATCTGCGAAAATCTGCATAAACAGGTCGCTGTTAGAACCACCTCCCGTGATGATCACCTGATCTAAAGACACGCCCATCTCCTGTGTCATGTCATCCACATGACGCTTCATCGTCATTGCAACAGCTTCCAGAATTGAACGATACATATGTCCTCTGTCAGACCGTCCGTCAAATCCGATCATCATGCCTTTTTTATAGCGGGCATCCACAGGCGCCAGCCAATCCAAAACTGTCATCAAGCCATCACTGCCTACCGGCACAGACTCTGCTTCTTTGCTCAATAATTCTTCCGGAGACATTCCCTGTTCAGCAGCCGCCTTCGCAAAACCGTCCCCTAAAATATCCCTGAACCAGCTAACCGTCCACATTCCTCTGCGGATTCCATTGCTGTCATAGAGATATTTGTTTGGCATACAAGAAAATTTCGGCCACACAGCCTTCGTATCTCTCAGATATTCTTTTCCCTCCATCATCGCAGCAGTATAGGTTCCTAAAGATACACAAGCCGTCTTATCACCCATGCAACCAGTACCCAATCCTTCTACTGCCTTGTCATTGGAAGTCGCCACCACTGGAAGTCCTTTTGGAAAACCTGTCGCTTGCGCTGCCTCATCCGTCACATATCCCAGAATATCTCCCGGCATCACTAGGTCAAACAGCATTTCCCTCGGCATCCCAGTCTGCTTATAAGCTTCCGGGTCCTTGGACCAATTCCAGGTATCTACATCCACCGGCCATCCGCCCTCATAGTTTGCCACAGTGTCTTTTTTCTCACCAGTCAGACGGTAGGTGATATAACCGGAGGAGGCCACTACATATCTGACATCCGGGTTTGAATGTTCATAGGGCTGGGAGACACGCACATCCATCCAGCTCAAAGCCGGCTGCGCGAGACTTCCGTCTTCCTTCAGGTAGGCACGACAATACCGAATGGTACACAGGCCAATCCCTAAGATATCTTCTGGATTCCCCTGAAATTTCGCCATACATTTCTTACTGGCTTTGCAGATCGCATCCCACCAGTCATCATCTGGATGCTCCACATAGCCGGGACGAGGAAGATGATAAGGCCGCAGAGGATGCTTGTCTTCGCAGACGATGTTCCCCTTTAAGTCAAAGATCAATATTTTAGCACTCTGGGAACCTTCATCAATCCCGATTACATATTTCTCGCTCATCTCGCTGTCCTCTCCTTCAAATTATCTTACCAAGTATCCGCCGTCTACGACCACTACCGTACCATTCACATAGTCGGAGGCATGGCTGGCCAGGAATACTGTCGTCCCCATCAAATCCTGTCTCTCACCCCAACGGTCAGCCGGAATATGTTCTTTGATCTTAATGAATTTCTCATCGTTTGCACTGCCAGTACCGGTAGTCATTTTGGTCTGGAAATATCCTGGTGCGATACCGTTTACACAAATTCCATATTTCCCCAGCTCATCCGCATAGGCTTTGGTCAGTCCCATCAGACCCGCTTTCATCGCCGCATAGGCCGGTGAGCCTAAACCGCCTAAGAAGGAGAACAGTGAGCAGATGTTGATGATTTTTCCGCTCCTTTGAGGAATCATATATTTGGCCACTGCATGGCTCAGATCAAATGCTCCTGTCAAGTTGATCGCAATCATCGGATCCCACTCTTTTCTTCCAAAGTCGAGCACATCCGCAATCTTGCAGATACCCGCACAGTTCACCAAAATATCAATCTTGCCGTAGGTCTCCACGCACTTTTCCGCAATTTTATCGCACATACCATCTTCTGTCAGGTCTCCCTGCATAAAAGTATATTTCACACCACAATCTTCAATCAATTTCCTGGTTGTCCCGTCATCATCCACATAAGCAAACGCGAAAATATTTGCTCCCGCTTTCGCAAGAGCTAACGCGAAAGCCTGTCCTAAACCACTGTTTCCTCCTGTGACAATCGCATTTTTACCTTTCAGACTAAAAAAATCCATAGAAAATTCATTAATATCGTAGCCCATTTCTCGTACCTCCATGTTTGATCTTATTTTTGAGAGCGTTTTGGCTTCTGCGCAGCATGCCAGAATTTTTGCTTTTTTACATAAAAAAAGAGCAACTTCCATTCTTGAAAATAGAAGTTACTCTCTCTCGCGCTCTTTAAGTAACTGTCATTAGTATAAATCCTAATCCAGTCCTTGTCAACCTGTACAATTTATCAAAATACTAAAACTTTTTTTATGTATATTGCACAATTCTCTTTTCATGGACAATCACTGGCGAAAAACGAGGAACCTGAAATTTTTTCACAAACAAATCACACTTGCACAAAAACAGATAGTAGACATTCAGGCCGCAGCCGTGGAGACTCTCGAAATTCCCCTGTCCTTTCGCGATACATACGTCCGCCTGAAGCAGTGCTTCCCTCGCCTGGGAACTGATCTCTTCCATGGAGGTCCCGGGAATCTTCGTCCCATTGGAGATCACCTGAAAGCTTTTGTCCAGGTTCACAAAAGCAGCATCCTCCTCTGCGGCGTCATTGAGAATCGCCCCACCTCTTACCAATACAGTGATATCCAGCTGTTGGTTTTGCTCTTTTATGATCTGAAGCCACAGGCTGTCCAGGACAATCTCTCCTGCATTGTCCGTCACATATACCAGCCTTTTCGCCCTAGCAATGTCTTCCTTGAGTCGGCGCGCTTCCACTTCGTCCACGGTGATCTCCTGACACTTTCCCAACAGCTCGTCCAGTTTCTCTTCACTCACGGTATCCATAGCTCCAAAGTCGATATAGTTCCCTGTCAGCGCATAGCGCAAGCCAGTCATAAACGGCTCCTTCGAACCGTCGATCTCCCCCTTAATGTCGTGGGAACGGCGCAACAGCTCCTGGTTATACTGCCTTTTCGGTCCCTCATAGGCGTCGGAAATCCCCACGTTCGCGTCCAAAATCCCCATCATATCCGCCATCAAGATAGGAGCCGACACTTCTTCGTCAGCTCTAGAAAAACCACCGTATATCTCCTTCATCAGACGCACTGCCTTTTCCTGTGGAACCTGATACTGTTCCAGCAAAGACATCGCCTTTTTTGCGCAGCACAAAAAACACTGCTGATCAACCTTCATCCCCTCATCTCCTTAACAGTCCCATAAATCCTTATTCGTCGTAGATACCGCTACCGCTCCGATTTTTAGCGCTTCCATGATATCCTGCTTGTCCAGAACCAAACCGCTGGCCACAATCGGCTTATCCACATCTTCCATGAGATAGCCCATTGCCTTGGTCAGACCGGCCGGCATGAACTCTACCACATCAGGCCCCGCGAGGCGAATGTGTTTTTCCACATTCCTATAAGTCAGAACATCCATAATATAAAACCGCTGAATCGTCAGAAATCCTAACTCATTGGCATGGGATATCAAATTTGATTTCATGCTGATAATCCCGTCAGGATGTACATACTTGTCCATGAAATCCAGTGCAATTTCTTTCGTCGCCAGCCCTCCGACCAAATCCACATGGACAATTGCTTTCTTGCCGGTCTCTTTGATTCTGGCAACAATGTCCGTGATGTTGCAGATATCCCCATAGAGTACATAGATCAACGGACTTTCCGTCCGCAGTGCTATTTCCAGCCTTTCTTCGCTGTTAACCGCCGGAATGACTGGAGAGATTTCCGTCGCTTCTAAAAAAAAGTCTTTTGTCATAATCACCCTTCTTTATTATGTACTGGAAGACGTTCAGACTCAATAGGCCTTCCGTCCTCTGTGTAATCCTCCTTAAATGTATCATACTTTGAAGGGTTTTTGCAAATTTTTAATAATCCTACAATCATAATGATCATCAAAAACATGGTGGGGAAACCACCCAAATTGGATGCAGCCTTGATTCCATCAATCCCCGCAAAGCTGATAAGAATCCAAGTCATCACTGCTATTGAGACTCCCCAGACCACTTTCAGCCAAGAAGGCGCCTCCTGCTCTCCGTCCGTGATTCCGTACGTACACAGCCCTGCCATCGCATTTGTGTTGGAGTCCGACGCAGTCACAAACGAGATAAAGACAATGAACAGGTAAAAGACAATCAGAACCGTAGACAGAGGCATCTGATTGAAAACCTCATAGACCACAGATTCCGTTCCCTGTGTCTGCATGATTTCATAAAATCCTTCACCATTCAACTCATAATAGATCGAGGAGCTGGCAAAAACTCCCATCCACAACGTGCTGAACAAAGCAGGAATCACAAAGTTGCACTTGATAGCGTCTCTGATTGTATAACCCCGCAGAATTTTGGCCAGGAAAATTGCCGTAATCGGCGTCCAGGACAGCCAATTGCACCAGTAGAACACCGGCCAGGATCTGGCCCAGCTCTCCCCAAAAATCTCCCCGGTACTAAGACTCATGGGCAGAAAATCACGAAGGTATTGCCCATAGGATTCCACGGAAAAATTCAGCATAAACGCGGTCGGCCCAAAGATGAGCAAAAAACCCAGCAAGATAATATAGACCTTCGCATTGATGCTTGACAAGACCCTGATTCCTTTCATAATACCGGACACACTGGAAATCACAAAGGTAGTCACGATGACCACGATGATAATCCCCCATAAAAACGGGGCGCTCTTAATCCCAAAAACCTTCTGCACTCCTCCTGCAATGGTCAAAGTACCTGTGCCCAGAGAAGAAGCCATGCCCGCAACTAACGAAAACAGACAAATCACATCAATCAAGTTATTAAAGCGGGCTGCTTTTGGCCCAAAGGCTGGAATCAGCACAGACCCCACGGAATATTTCTGTCTCATATTATAAAAAACAAAGGCAAAAATCAGCGTTGCCGTGGTATAGATCGCATAAGGAGACCAGGTCCATTCCAAAAACATCGTTTTCATGGCAAAAACCGCCGCGCCCGCGCTCCCTGCCTCGACGCCCTCAAAAGCCGCCGGCTCGTACAGATGATACATCGGTTCCGCGCAAGCCCAAAAGAGAATTCCCGCAGCGATCGTCGTACACAGGGTAATCCACACCAGATTGATGTAAGACATGATCGGCCTGGCCTTCCTGCCGCCGATCCTCACCTTTGCAAGAGGCGAAAAATATACGATAATCACAGTTGCTACGCAGGCAACTGTAGTCAGGTTAAATGCCCAGGTAAAATTGCTCAAAATCCAGTTCGTCACAGCGTTCAGTCCTGCCAAAAAAGCCTCCTCGTTTGTCAAACTGACTGCCACCATCGCGGCCAGGGCCAGCCACGGCGGAAAAAACACGATTTTATTTAACTTCAGGTTCACCGTCTTTTCTATATTTGGTTTTTCCATACACTTTCTCCTTCCCTGTGATAATATTCCGATACCTGCATTCTCCAGCTTTTTTTAAAGCTTCCAATGCCTCCTCTTCTTCCATCGGTATCACTCTTTTGGGGATACAGAAAACCTCTTTGTCCACTTTTATCGTATAGACATGCTCCGAATTTAGCATTTCCCATCTTCTATCTTTCAATGGATAAAACGTCCAATCCTTACCCGCACAGATACCATTCTTTCTGATCTCGACTCCATAGATACCCTTTTTCTTTGCTAAACGGCAGGCCCGTCTTCTTCTCACAATCCTCAAAAGATAGGAGTTACAAAACAGTAGAATTACCACCGGAACAGCACACATCATCAGGTAAAATCTATCAGGCTTCCTGGCATAGGCAAATACAAGCCCCAGAGCAATCACAGTCAGAAGTAACTGATTCCATTTTTGGAATATCCCGACGCGCCACTGAGCACTTATCCAAGCTTCCTCGATTTCCTCCGGTCTTAGCTGATAGGTGATTTTCAACATATCCCCCCTTGTCTGAGAAGCTTTGGCACAACCTCATACAAATCTGCACAGATCGGATCGTGGGCAATCTGAAAAATCCTCGCTTCAGGGTCCGTGTTCACGGCGACAATATGGTGCGTGTTTCTCATCCCTGCCATAAACTGAACCGTTCCGGACACGCCGAACGTAAACATGTAATCCGGGTGAACCGTGTTCCCCGACAGTCCGATCTGATCTTTGGGCTGCATCCAGCCTTTTTCCACCAGAGCTCTGCTACTAGCCAGCCTCCCACCCAAGCTCTCAGCCAACTTTCTCAAAAGTTCCAAATCTTCTCTCTTTTTTACTCCACGTCCCGCGACCACCAAAAGCCGCGCGTCCGTGATATGGTCCCCCTGGTCCAAAACTTCCTCTGTAAGGACTTTCATCCTGCCCTCAGTCCCATTCTCAGTGTCCAGCTGGAACTGACAGATCTCTCCTGGAAATTCCTCTCTCTCCATCACACCTGGACGTACCGTCGCGAACTGAGGCCTAGCTGTTTCTGTCACAATTTTTGCCATCAGATTTCCACCGAAGGCAGGGCGAATCTGTACCAAGCAGCCGTCTTCTTCCATCTCCAGCTTTGTACAGTCAGCTGTCAGTCCGGTTCGAAAGCGCACGGCAAGTCTGGGGGCTAATGCCCTCCCCTCCATCGTACCTCCCATCAGCACAGTGCCTGGACAAAGCCTGCGAATGTACATTTCAAAAATCCTCGCGTATTCCTCAGACTGATAAATCTGAGAAGTCTGACACAGGATTACTTTCTGTGCACCACAGTTTTTCAGCAGGGAGACTCCTTGATGAATTTCTTTTCCAATCCCCACCGCATATACTGGCTCCTTGCTGATCTTAGATAATCTTCTCGCCTCGCTCAGAAGTTCATAACTCACCGGATGAAAAGCTTCTCCCTCCCATTCCAGATAAACTAGGATTCCTCTCCATGTCTTTTGCCCAACTTTTTCCATGTCAATTCCTCCCCTTCTGATACTCGTTTAAAATTTCCCGAATACAGACAGCGGCCTCCTGTCCTTCCATCTTACGCACCTCTTTGCGCTCTACTTTACTGGGCGGAAAAATTTTCCGAACTTTGGTGGCCGACCCCTTCAAGCCATAATGAGTTCTGTCCTGATCGGCCATCTCCTGAAGCGTAATCTTAATGATCTCTTTTTTTCGGCTGGCCATCCGAAGTTTCAACGAAGGCATACGAGGAGTCACACTGTCTTTTTCCACAGACAACAGACAGGGATAGGTGCTGAAAAGCTTTCTTTTCACTCTCTCCGTCTGCTGCCAGAACACGATGCCATCCTTCTCGGCGCTTTCGATCTGACATACCCAGTTGCAATGAGGCAATCCCATCCACTCTGCCAACTCCCCGCTTACCTGCGCAGTATCTCCATCCGTAGTCTGACGCCCACAGAGTATCAGCTCAAACTCCCCCTGGGACCGAATGGCCTGCATCAGAGTATAGGAAGTCGCCAGCACGTCTGAGCCAGCAAAGGCCGAATCACAGATCAGACAACCATAATCCGCTCCTCTTGCAAATGCTTCTCTTAACACTTGCTCTGCACCGGACGGTCCCATGGTGAACACTGTGATCTCGCCTCCGACGGCTTCACGGATTTGAAGGCCTGTCTCTAGGGCAGCCATGTCATAGGCATTGACTACAGCCTCCAACCCACTGCGAAGCAACACCCCCGTCTTTGGGTCCATGTTTCCCTCTGAATAGGCCGGAACCTGCTTCATACACACCGCTATCCGCATTTCCTATTCCTCCCTGTCCAAAACGTCTTCCCGATTCATCAAAAATTCTGGGTCATAGAGCCGCTTTAATTCACGGCATAAATTCTCCCGTTCCGGATAAAGGCCCCGAAGAATTGTCTTTTTCAATTTTCCGACCCCGTGTTCTCCCACTGCTTTTCCTCTCTCGCTCACACAGTTTTGAGCCCATGTACGCAGCAGTTCGCAGGCTTTTTGATACTCCTGCTCCGTCTGAGGGAACAAATTCACATGGAGATGACCGGACTCTAAATGTCCGAAAACAGCACTTTCTATAGAAGTTTGCGCCAGCTCCTGCCGGTAAAACTTCAAAAGCTTCGAGAATTCTCTTCCCTCCCAGATAAAATCTGTGGACAGTTTGGTAATCTCTGGTGTCTCTTTGCGATTTGCCTCCACTCTCAAATTCGCGGACTCTGCCGCCGCATGGCGAAACGCCCTCAGCTTTTCTACCTCTGCTTCTCCGGACAAAGCCCAGGCCACATCTGGATCGCTGCCATGTTCTGCTGCCAATTCCATCAAATCTGCTGCCAACTCTTCCATACAGTCAGAGGAACCTTCCAATTCCAAGTATATCATACCGTCAAAGTCTTCGTCTACATCCGGTAACTCCCGAATTTTAGCCATATCCTGTTTTCTTCGCTGAATCATTTTGATGGTATCACGGTCCAAATACTCCTTCAAACTCAGATGCGCCTCCTGATTTTCCCATTTCCTACCATTAAGCGCATCTGAAAAATCCGCCAGCTCTTCCTCCTTCTCAAAGAAAAAGCAAATTCCCCAGACATCCTCCGGTTTCTTCACCAGTCTTAAAGTGAGCGCGGTAAACACCCCTGCTAAGCCTTCAAGCCCTAGCAAACTCTCTAACTTTTGTGCATCTTTTTCTCGGTCAAATTCCACGATCTCTCCGCCAGCACAGGCCATTCTCACCTTCGCAATGTACTGACTGCTCTTCCCATACCAATATCCATTGGGTCCCTGGGCCGACGTGGCCGCCACTCCTCCAACTGTGGCGGATTCCTCCGTGGGCTGCACTGGCCAAAAGACTTTTTCTTTTCCAAACAGCCGAAGAACTTCTTTCTTCAAATCCATAAGCGGAATTCCCGGTTCCACGGTGATATAGATCTCTCCTGTACTGCATTTCTCCCAGTCTAGTACCCGGTTCATCCGAGACAGATTTAAAATATGGCCTCCATGCGGTACCGCACCTCCCACAATTCCGGTCTTTCCACCTTGAATCGTGACAGGAATTTTCCGTTCTTTCATCTGACGCAGTATCTGGCACACTTGCTCTTCGCTCTCTGGAAAAGAAATGCTATCCGCATATCCTCGATACTTGGACTCGTCGATCAGAAATTCTTCGTATTTCTCACCCATACTTTCAATCAAATTTTTCTCCATCTTCACTTCTCCATCATACGTTCCAATTCTCTCATAACCTCCATACAATCTCCCTGTATGGATACGTCTGCCTTTTTCAAAAGCTCAGCTTTCTCGTCCGTATTCACTGCCACAATAAAATCGCTCTTCTCGATACCGGTATAAAATGCCGGTGCTCCACTGGCTCCAACTGCAATACAGATCTTTGGCTTCGTCAACGCTCCCGAGACTCCCACCAGCCGGTCCATAGGTGCCCACGCTGACATGGCTACCGGTCGACTCACACCGAAATCTGCTCCGATTTTTTTTGCAATTTTCTCCATCTCCTGCACCTGCTCCTTGGAACCTGCTCCTCGCCCCGCGGCCACTAAAAACGAAGTGTCTTCTAAGCCCGCCTCATCTGGTATCTTCTCTACAGAATACTCTTGTAAAGTTCCAGACAACTCACAGAACTCTAAAATCGGTTCCGTCTGTGATTCCAAAATTTCCCCGAGGACTCCTCCCGGAGCCAGGGAGAGACAGCAAGGCGTCTTATTTACAGAAAAAGTTCCTGTCATATGATTGGAGTAGACGGATTTTTCTATATATTTCCTTCCGTCTTTTTCATAATAACTTTTTACCTTTGTCGCACTGACTCCTTTTTTCCGATAGGCCAGCCGGACCGCCAGCTCCTCTCCGGCATATCCGGAATCAAAAATAATCAGTTCCGCGTCTCCCGACTTCTCTTCCAAAACAGGAAGTAACGCTTGCGGATCATAAACTTCACAGGAAATCACAGTAACTTTTCTCGCAGGCAACTTTTTCAGCGCATCTTCCGAAAAGTCACTCCTACACAGAAAGATTAGATTTTCAAACGCCTTTCCCGCGAAAAAACCGGACATCTCCTCTAGTCGCCTTTGGTACCGCTCGCAAAAACCATTGATCACAATCACCGGCTCTCTCATAACCTCTCCAACCTCTCTTTTAGATACTCCTCATACAAAAGCTTTACTTTCTCTCGAATATCCTCGCCTTCAATCCTTTGTC
The DNA here is from genome assembly GCF_034356035.1 of Blautia hydrogenotrophica DSM 10507. Taxonomy (NCBI): domain Bacteria; kingdom Bacillati; phylum Bacillota; class Clostridia; order Lachnospirales; family Lachnospiraceae; genus Blautia; species Blautia hydrogenotrophica. Next base: position 1,573,482 of record NZ_CP136423.1, on the reverse strand, counting down.
CGTCCCGCTCCTGTCTCATCGGCTCTAAAGCCTCTAATGTAATACCCTCCCTGTCTGTCTGGTCCTGAATTCCCAGTTCTTCCCAGGAAAGATATTCGATGGGTCTTCTTCCTCTTTTCATCCGGTCTTTTAAAGTCGGAACCCTCAGATAGGAACAGGGAGCATTCCCCACAGAAAAGACACAAGGAAGAGTCACCACCTGTGTAACTTTCCCCTGATCCTGCATACTTGTTACCCTCAGATGTCCTTCATCCACCAGTTCCATCTGAATCACTTGTGTCACACAGGGCCAGCCTAATTTTTCCGCCGTCAAAAGAGGCGTCTTTCCATTATTTCCGTCAGAGCTTACACTTCCCATGACTACTGCGTCCACCTCGCAAGCCCTTCTCACATACGCTGCAATCACTTCCGCCGTCCAATCCGGCCAAAAGCGCAGTTCTTTTTTTTCTTCCTCGATCCGAATCGCCCTCTCATACCCCAGTGCATACAACGTACTGAGATAGGAGTCCGCATTTTTTTTGCCCACAGTCAATGCCCACAAGTTCACCAATGAGCAAAAGCCTTCTGACAAATCAGAAAGCTTCAGCAACATTTCCAATGAACTCTCGTCAAAGCAATTCCAGATTGGCCGCACATAACTTAAGTCCACGGACAGGGAGTCATCAACCTCCCAGTCCGTGCTGTCTATCGCCTCCATATCTGGAACAATCTTAAAACACGCTAGTAAGTTCATCTATTTCCTCAGCGGAATCAAAGTTCCCATATTCATAATGCCGTTCGGATCAAATGCCTGTTTCAATGTCTTAAGCATATAGTAGGAAGAACCGTATTCCTGGGTCACATAGTGGGCTCTTGCTTTCCCCAGGCCGTGATGATGGACAATAGATCCGCCATATTTCAATACCTGCTCACAAATAATCTGATTAATCGGATTGTGATATTTATTGATCTCTTCTTCCGGTGCACAGTCTACCACATTGTAGTAATAACAGAAATACATATTCGTACCATTGATGTAGCTATGTGAAGAATGTCCTCCGATCATTGTGATATCCGGTATCTCGTTCGCAATTCTCTCACAAGAAGTCTTATAAATCTCATAGATGCAATCCCAACATCCTGAAACCTCTGTGGTGATACCAATATTCTTGGTCTCCTTAATCTCAATGGCCTCCTGGGCAATGTTTTCCGGCCCCCAGTTCAAGCCTACATACCATTTCTCGATCAATTTGGGATCTACCACTTCCAACTCTGGATGCTTAGACATCAACTCTTCGATTCCGTCACGGATTGCCGCCGTAATACTAGCAGGTCCCTCTGCCATCCAGATCAAAATCGCTTTGTCCGGCTCCAACCAACCACTGAAATGCTGCTGTGCATCTGCTGCATCGTACAGACGCGCAAAGGATGGTTTATATCCTGCAACCATAACCTCTCTGAGACAGTCAAAGCCTAGTTTCATCTGAGAATCATCCAGCTTATAAGCGATATAACGATTATTCTGAGGCAAATATGGGAACAACTTCATGGTCACTTCGGTGATAAAGCACAACGCTCCTTCATTTCCGCAAATGATATGACGGATATCTGGACCTGCTGCACGTCTCGGAATGTTCTTAATCCGGCAGATCTTTCCATTTGGGAAAACTGCTTCTAAGCCTACAATCATGTCTTCAATTCCGCCATAGAGTGTGGAGAACTGTCCGATACTTCTGGTTGCCACCAGGCCTCCCAACTGTGCCAGCGGTTTAGACTGCGGGGAATGTCCTGTGGTCAATCCACGCTCTCTAAGCATGTCGTCCAGGGACTGAAGTGGCACACCACACTGACAGGTAACTTGCATATTATACTCGTCTACCTTCAGGATTTTATTCATATGAGAACCGTCAATGACAACGGAATCCTTCAACGCCGTCTCCAAACCGCCCTCAATCGCTGAATGTCCAGTTCTCGGCACAACGTTAATCTCATTGTCATTGGCAAACTGCAATACCTCAGAGACCTCCTGTGCAGACTCTACATAGATCACAGCAGCCGGGATAGGCTGTGTATATACTTCCATCACTTGCTCATATTTACGATAACGGTCTAAGCTACTCTCTCTTAAAACCTGCTCATCCGTAATTACTCTGTCTTCACCCAGGATTTTTTTTAATCCCTCTACAATTTCCTCTCTACCAATAATTGCCATAACAAAAAACTCCTTTCTCTTTTATCTTGGTTATAGCATAACGCGGCTCACTTTCGCGCCATTGCAGCACTGCTCTGCGGTGAAATATCTCTTTAGGCGTGCGCGTCCAGCGGAACGTTTATAGCGAGGCATTTACTTTATAGGGACAAGCCCTCTCACAGCAGCTTACTAAGTCCTTCCCTGTAAAATAAAAAAAGAGAAAAGAAACTCTATGCATTTATAGACACAAACGCATATCGTTACTTTTCTCTCCTCACTCTTTTGTAACTGCGAACAGTATATCCGATTTTTTAGTCTGTGTCAATTATATAATTCTCCCATTTTTGCAGCATAATTTTTATACATTTTCTACAAGTTTCATGTTATCTCTTCCTTTTCTACCTATTTAATTATCTTTTGTGCATGTTTCCATATACTCAGAATTTTTTCATTTTTCTCCTATTTTCTAGTATATTTCACAAACCACCTCTGACTTTTTTAGATAATATATACAAGATTTCAATTTTTCCTTTAAATGAATTGACAAAATTTTATAATTATTTTATGATTACCTCAGTTACAAGAGCGAAGAGAGAAGTAACGCCGTATGGCTTGCTTCTCTTTTTTCTTTGTCTTCTTTTTCACAAAGGAGATTTTTCAAAAGTAAACAGCCCAAAATACAAGTCTTGCTGCAGCGTCTTATATTTTTCTTCTGTTTCTTTCTGATGAACAACAAAATACGTACATATGGAGGTTTTATTATGAATCAGTCATTCGTAAAAAAATATGGTACGCTTCTGCTTCTGGCAGCGGGAGCCGGTATCATTTTTCAGCTACCCTATATCCGTGAAACTTTTTATCCCCAGATTCAAGCGGCAATGAATCTATCCAATGCGCAGATGGGTCTTCTCTCATCCGGCTATGCCACAGTCGCTCTTTTGTCCTATTTTATCGGCGGTATTGTCGCAGATAGATTTTCCGCCAGAAAACTTTTGACGTTTTCTTTTCTGGCGACAGGCGCCCTAGGGCTTTGGTTTTCCACCTTCCCCAGTTACAATGTAGCCCGCGTTATCTTCGTGCTAATGGGTATCTCCACGATCATCACCTATTGGTCTGCCTGCATCAAAGCCACCCGTATGCTCGGAACCCCTGAAGAACAGGGCCGTCTTTTCGGTTTACAGGAAGGACTTCGAGGAATATTAAACGCACTTTTGGTCTTCGGCATGACTGCCGCTTATAGCTTCTTCGCTGTCAAAAGCGAAACTCTCGGCACTTCCATGGCCATCAAAGTTTGCTCGATCACCGTCATCATTATCGGAATCCTAAACTTTATCTTTATTGAAGACACCAAAAAAGAAGAAAACACAGAGAGCTTAGGTAGTGTTGTCAAAGGTATGTTCAAAGCTCTTACCATTCCTCGCGTATGGGTATTGGTAGCCATTATTTTCACTGCTTATAGCGTCTATGGTCTGATCGGTTACGTAAACACCTACGCTGTGCAGTATTATGACCTCTCCGCCGCAATGGGCTCCACTTTAGGTGGTATCCGTTATCTACTCCAAGGCGTAGGCGGTATCATCGGTGGATTCTTAGCCGACAGACTGCACTCTCGAATTAAGGTGATCGCTGGCGGTTGTATTCTGCTCGCCATCTCATTCGGTCTGTTTATTGTTCTTCCGGTAAAAGCCAGCTTACTGGTAGCAGTCATCATCAATTTCTTCTTCGGATTGATCTTCATCTATGCAGTCAGAAGTCAGTATTTCGCTGTGCATGATGACGCAGGCATTCCTCTGGAGATGAGCGGACGTGTGTCTGGAATCGCTTCCGCTTTGGGATTTGCTCCTGATCTTTTCCTGTACACGCTGGTCGGCGGCTGGATGGACACCTACGGAGCTGCTGGATTTAAGATGACCTGGGCCTACGCAGTCGTAGCGTCTCTGCTGTGCGTGGTGATGGCCTTTGTCCTGTCCAGAATCATCAAGAAAAACGCTTCCAAAGCAAACGCTTGATAAAAAAAGATTCTGCGCTAAGTTTTTTCTTACAGTCACAAACGGGCGATATCCCTTCCGGATGATCGCCCGCTTTCTTTTTATCCCACTAATTTCCACACTCAATACTGATCTGTGTGAAACGCTCTAAGATATCGTCTACCGTCAATTTACTTTTCTCTTCTCCCGCCTTGTCCACCACGCATTCTCCCTGGTGCATCATCAACAGACGATCCCCATACTCCACAGCATAGCGTAGATTGTGAGTGACCATAATCGTCGTCAGCTTCTTTTCTCTGACCACCTTATCCGTAAGTTCCATGATTAGATCTGCCGTCTTAGGGTCCAAGGCCGCCGTATGCTCATCCAAAATCAAAAACTCTATGGGAGTCATCGTGGACATCAGCAACGCCATCGCCTGGCGCTGCCCTCCTGACAAGGAGCCCACCTTCACATCCATCTTGTCTTCTAGTCCCAGATTCAGCTGCCGAAGCTGATCCCGGTAAAAACCAATTCTCTTCCGGTTAATTCCCCTGCGCAGACCAAAAGACTTGCCCTTGTTGTCAGCCAGACACATATTTTCCAAAATTGTCATGCTGGGACAAGTCCCCATCGCCGGATTCTGATAGACTCTTCCGATCTTAGAATTCCTGCGGAATTCTTTCTGTTTGGTAATCTCTTCTTCGTCAATAAAAATAGCGCCTGCCTCGATGGGAATACTTCCGCAGATAATATTCAACATCGAAGTCTTTCCGGAGCCGTTGCTTCCGACCACCGAGACGAACTGCCCTTGTTCGATTTCCAGATTGAAGTTCTCAAACAGACACATCTCATTTACTGTGCCCGGATTATAGTATTTATGAATTCCGCTCAATCTAAGCATTTCCCTTCACCTTCTTCTTTCTCTCCATACTCAGCACCAAAACCACCAGGAAAAGTATCGCTGTAATCAGTTTCATATCCTGCGGCTCGAAATTACGAATTGCAACTGCCACGCAGGCTTTGTACAGGACAGAACCTATAATCACTGCTGTTGTCGCTTTGAGCAGACTTAAATTTTTAAAAATACTGGTTCCAATAATCACACTGGCCAGGCCAATCACAATCGCCCCCGTACCCATGGAAACCTCAAACACTCTCTCTTCCTGGCAGAAAATACTTCCTGATAAGGCAATCAGACCGTTGGAAAGCGCCAGCCCCATAATCTTGACATTTCCCTGATCCTTTGCCAGTGAAGTCACAAGAGTAGAGTTATCTCCCACGGCCCGCAGTAAGAAACCGGACTTTGTATTCATATAAAGGTCTAAAAGTATCTTTGTGACCACCACCAGCACGATCACAATCAGCAAAGTGCGGTACGGCTTGATCGCCCCTGGCAGCATATCCAGAAAATCATTGTGAAAGATACTGTCCTTTGAGAAAATCGGCACATTGGACGTTCCTGCAATCCTCAGATTGATGGTCCAAAGAGCTGTCATCATGATAATACCCGACAGAAGGTCCCGAACCTTGCATTTCACATGAATCAGCCCTGTACAGCAACCTGCAGCCGCTCCCGCTGCAAACGACACCAACAAGGCAAGATACGGGTTCATACCTCTGCTGATCATCGCCGCACTGATGGCTGCCCCAAGAGGGAAACTTCCATCTGTGGTCAGATCAGGAAAATCCAATATTTTGTAAGTAATATACACGCCCAGTCCCAATATCCCGTAGATCAGGCCCTGCTCTAAAATTGATATGATAAAATCCATTTCAACTATTTCCTCCATTCATTTTCACAGACGGCAGGCTGCCGCATAGGAAAATTTTTCATCTCACCTCATGCGACAGCCTTTTTGCTCCCGAAATACCCTTTTCAGTCTGTGAGCTTCTCTTTGACACTCAGCTCTCTGAAATTGCATCAAATACTTCTGCCTCATCCGCAAATCCATCTGGAATCTCAATTCCCAACTTTTTGGCAACCTCCGTATTCAGATAACGCTTGCTTCCTTCAATGGTCTCGTAGGCCATTTCCGACGCTTTTTTCTCACCTTTCAAAACCTGAGCCGCCATCTTGCCGGTCTGCTTTCCAAGCTCTACATAGTCCAGACCTTCCGCTGCCAGACAGCCGATTTTTACCTGTTCAATCTCACTTCCAAACACCGGAATTTTCTTGTCATTTGCTTTTTCCAAAATAGTCGGAAGAGAGCTTACCACTGTATTATCCGTCAGATTCGTCAGACAGTCTACCTTCTCCAAAAGACCATCCGCCGCCAAAGAGATATCCGCTGTTGTGGTAACACCTGCGGTCTCCAGGGTAAATCCATACTCTCCCACCAATTTCTCGTATTCCGCGATCGTAGATTCTGAATTCTTCTCGCTGGTGGTATATAAAATTCCAATCGTCTTTGCGTCCGGCAAAAGCTCACGAATCATTTTAAGCTGTGCCTCCACCGGCAGCTTGTCGCTGGTTCCAGTGACTTCACCTACCGGCATTCCCTCTTCATCTACAAGTTCTGCCGCTGCTGGGTCGTTAACCGCCGTATAAATCACCGGAGTCTCACTGTCCATCGCCGCATTGAAAGCACTCTGAGCGCTGGAAGTAGCGATTGCGCAGATTAAATCTACTTTGTCCGCCACAAAATTGTTGGCAATCTGTGCGTCTGTACCCATATCAGCCGCCGCGTTCTTATATTCCACGGTGAGATTTTTTCCCTCTTCGATGCCTTCCTCTTTCAGCCCTTCCAAAAATCCTTCCCGGCAATTATCCAAAGAGCCATGTTCCGCAAACTGTTCAATTCCGATGGTATAAGATGCTTTTGCGCCATCTTCACTCCCGGAAGAGCTTCCCGCGCATCCTGCCAGTAAACCTGCTGTCATTGTCATCCCTAAAATTACCGCTGCAATTCTTTTTTTCATTTTTTTCTCTCCTTTTTCTACTAATAATTGTGCTTTCAAAGGCAGTTTGCCAGCCTTCGAAATAGTGTTAGTAAGAAAGGAGTTCCATTGTTCTGAGTGCTATCCGCTCCCTATGCAATAAAAAACGCCTCAAGCTCCTGCTTGAGACGGTAATAATTTCTTATTATCGCGGTACCACTCAAATTGACAAATGTCCTCTTTCTCATGTACTAACATACATTCCGCCTTGATAACGGGTACGGCTCCCGTCAGCGCCTACTCTTCAAAAATTTCAGGCTGCCCTCGAAAGGCCATTCATCTGCCGGCTCCATACGACAATCCCACCACCTGCCGCTCTCTGTGATTTCATCCGATAGACTACTCTTCTTTCTCAACGGTTTCTCTCTGGTTAGTACTTTACTATAAAAATTGGGATTTGTCAATCACCTAGCGAAAAAATCGTTGCTGTTCAAATCTCCAATATCCCGCGAGGTGTTTTTGTACATTTTGTGCAAAAATCCCGAGACATACTCGCGCCAAACCGCTGTTTACAGCAGTTTGTGTGCATCGCGAAGCGTGTTACTGTTCACAGACTGCAAGTGAGTGAACAGTAACAAAAATCCCCTTCCGGGGGCCTTAATAGTATCTGCTCGTTCCTTTTGTAACGAGCAGCAGCGAAAAAATCCCCTTCCGGGGCCTATAATAGTATCTGCTCGTTCCTTTTGTAACGAGCAGCAGCGAAAAAATCCCCTTCCGGGGATTTTTTCTTAGTTTTTGAAGCTGTGGATGGGGGCGGGGATACGGCCGCCGCGGTTTACAAAATTCTCACAGGAAAACCGGTTGACCGGCATAATCGGCGCATAGCCAAGAAGGCCTCCAAATTCCACAATCTCTCCCACATCTTTTCCAATCACAGGAATCACGCGTACCGCCGTGGTCTTCTGATTCACCATTCCAATGGCAGCCTCATCGGCAATGATGCCGGAGATTGTAGATGCCGGCGTATCTCCTGGAATTGCGATCATATCCAGGCCCACAGAGCACACACAGGTCATTGCCTCTAATTTTTCCAAAGTCAGAGCCCCGGCATTGACAGAGTCAATCATCCCCTGGTCTTCGCTGACAGGAATGAACGCACCGCTGAGTCCTCCTACTGCGGATGACGCCATGACTCCGCCTTTTTTAACCTGGTCGTTCAGTAAGGCCAACGCGGCTGTCGTGCCCGGCGCTCCCGCATACTCCACGCCGATCTCACGCAGAATATCGGCGACACTGTCTCCGATGGCCGGTGTCGGCGCCAGAGACAAATCAATAATTCCAAAAGGCACCTCCAACCTCTTAGAAGCCTCCTGGGCTACCAACTGCCCCACTCTCGTAACCTTAAAGGCGGTCTTTTTAATCGTCTCACACAGAGTCTCAAAATCTGCGCCTCTTACCTTCTCCAACGCAGTTTTCACCACGCCAGGACCACTGACGCCCACATTGATGATAGTATCAGCCTCTGTGACCCCATGAAAGGCCCCTGCCATAAATGGATTGTCATCCGGAGCGTTACAAAAGACCACCAGCTTTGCACAGCCAAGAGAGTCCTTCTCCTTCGTGGCCTTCGCAGTCTCCAAAATCATCTCTCCCATCAGTTTCACAGCGTCCATATTGATACCCGTCTTTGTAGAGCCCACATTCACGGAACTGCACACTCTCTCCGTACAGGCCAAGGCCTGAGGAATGGAACGGATCAACAGTTCCTCCGCCGGAGTCATTCCTTTTGAAACCAGGGCAGAATATCCGCCGATAAAATTCACCCCTACTTCCTTAGCCGCCCTGTCCAGAGTTCTAGCCAAAGTCACATAATCCTCGGAAGTCTTACATGCCGCACTTCCCACCAACGCAATCGGGGTGACAGAAATTCTCTTATTCACAATCGGTATGCCGTATTCCGTCTCTATCTCTTCTCCGGTAGCTACCAGATGCCTTGCCTTCTTTGTGATCTTCTCATAAACTTTTCGATTGACCTCAGTCAAATCTGAATCCATACAGTCCATCAGGCTGATTCCCATTGTGATCGTACGCACATCCAGATTTTCCTGATCGATCATCTTATTTGTCTCGTTTACCTCAAAAATATTTATCATCGTCATTCTCCTCAGATTCGGTGCATCATATTAAAAATGTCTTCATGCTGACAACGGATCACCACGCCGATTTCCTTTCCCAGCTCCTCTAGTTCGCCGGAGAGTTCTCCTATGTCTTTGCTGGATGCGCTTGTGTCTGTAATCATCATCATATTAAAATATCCCTGCACAATTGTCTGACTGATGTCCAAAATATTTACTCCGTTTTCCGCCAGATAGGTGCAAACTTTGGCGATGATACCTACTCTGTCATTGCCGACAACTGTTATAATTGTTTTTTTCATAATGTCCTCCTAAATCGTAATTAGCTCTGATACCTGTTCCCTGCTGGCCACCTGTATCCGAAAATCCTTTGACTGATAGGGATTGTCCCCCATAGTCACTTCCTGGCAGACCGTCTCGTAGGCCAGCTGTTCGTAGTTGTTCTCCTTACTTAAGTGTCCTAGAAAAACTGCCTTCAGGCGATCATGGAGCAGTCGGCACAATAACTGCCCTGCATTTTCATTGGATAGGTGTCCCTGGTTTCCCAGTATTCTCCGCTTCAAGTAGTAAGGGTAGCTTCCTACCTGAAGCATCCTCACATCGTGGTTTGCCTCCAACAAAAGGGCATCCAATTTTTGAAGATTTCTCACTGTATAATCGTCATAAGTACCCATATCTGTGGCAATTCCCACGGACTGTTCCTTACAGTTCAGGCGATAACCCACCGGCTGAGCCGCGTCGTGGGAAATATGAAACGGCCGTACTGTCAAATCTTTAATCTGGAATTCCTCGTCTTCTTGAATCTCATGAAAAAGCCCTTCCGGCATTCTCCCTACGGAGGCCATCTCCTGAATCGCCTCTATGGTTCCCCGAGTGGCGTAAATCGGCAGATGATATTTCCGAGACATCACTCCTAGACCTTTCATGTGATCGGAATGCTCATGGGTAATCAAGATACCGTCCATATCTCTCACATCCATATCAATGGAACGAAGCCCCTCCTCAATCCTCTTCTTGCTGATTCCCACGTCCACCAGAACATGGGCACAGTCACTTCCCACATAGATGCAGTTGCCGCTGCTTCCGCTGGCTATACTACAGAGTCTCATAGCTATGTATCCTTTCTTCGATCTGGCGGCAGGTAAATTCCAAATCTCCATTGTTCTCCACTACATAATTGCAGTGCGAACGAAAAAAATCGTCCGCCATCTGATTGGAAAAAATACCGTCTATTTTTTCCTTCGAGTACCCTCTGGAACTCATCAGACGCTGCCTGCGCACCGACTCATCTGCATAAATATACCACAAATCATCACAAATTGCATCATAATGATCTTCAAAAAGCAAGGCAACTTCCAAAAAAAAGTAACTATACCCCTGCTCTCTCGACTGAGTAATTCGTGAGAGAATCTCCTTCTTCACTGCTGGATGGACAATCTTATTTAAAGCCTCCAGCTTTCCTTTGTCAGCAAATACCACAGCAGCCACCTTCGCTCTGTCAATGCTACCATCCTTTCGCTGGACCCTTTCTCCAAACAGCTTTAAAATAGGGCCGCAACACGGCCCGCCCGGGGCCATAACCTCATGCCCCACTAAATCTGCCTGGACTACCTGCGCTCCTTTTCTCTTACTCAAGTAAGACAAAACTGTACTCTTTCCCGCGCCCACTCCGCCTGTAATTCCTATGACTTTCATCTATTTCGCCTCATACCAATTCTTTCCTGTGTGCATATCTACTTCCAGAGCCACGTCCAGAGACGCCGCTTGACGCATCTCTTCCAGAAGAATCTCTGACACCTGCTCTAGCTCCTCTTCCCAAGTCTCAATCAGCAATTCATCGTGAACCTGCAAAATCAGCTTCGATCTCAATCCTTCCTGTCTCAGCCTAGAATAGACGCGATTCATGGCAATTTTAATAATATCCGCCGCAGTGCCCTGAATCGGAGAATTCATCGCGATTCTCTCTCCAAATGAACGCTGCATAAAGTTACTAGACTTCAGCTCAGGAATCGGGCGCCTGCGACCAAACATCGTGGTCACATAGCCATCTTCCTTCCCCTTCTTTACAAGTCCATCCAAAAAGCCCTTGATCTTCGGATAAGTAGAAAAATACCGTTCAATATAGTCCGCTGCTTCTTTTCTGGTAATACTCAAATCCTGACTCAGCCCAAAGGAACTGATGCCATAGACGATTCCAAAGTTAACCGCTTTTGCGTTTCTCCTCTGTAAATCTGTCACTTCCTCAAAGGGGGTATGAAACACTTGAGAAGCAGTCAATCGGTGAATGTCCTGGGCCTCCCGGTAAGCCTGAATCAGTTTCTCATCCCCAGACATATGAGCCAGCACACGCAACTCAATTTGAGAATAGTCCGCATCCAAAAAGATACACCCTTCTCTCGGCACGAACACTTTCCGAATCAGTCTTCCCAATTCCATCCGAATCGGTATATTCTGTAAATTTGGTTCCGTGCTGCTGATTCTTCCTGTGGCGGTGATCGTCTGATGAAAAGTGGAGTGAATCCGGCCATCCTCCCCGATATATCCTGCCAATCCGTCTGCATAAGTGGACTTCAACTTTGTAAGCTGTCGGTACTCCAAAATATCACGCACAATCGGATGTTTCGGTGCAAGCTTATCCAGCACGTCCGCCGCCGTGGAATAACCGGTCTTCGTCTTTTTACCTCCAGGCAGCTTCATTTTCTCAAAGAGAATGGCCCCCAACTGTTTTGGAGAGTTAATGTTAAAATCCTCGCCTGCCTGTCCACAAATCTGCTTCTCCAGCTCACCAATTCGCACCTGAAGCTGCTCTCCGTAGACTCGAAGCGCCTCTCCCTCCACCTGAATCCCTTCTTTTTCCATGGAATTCAGAGTAAACACCAACGGCATCTCAATCTCCTGAAAAATCCTCTCCATACCTGCCTCTCGCAGAGCCTCTTCCAGCGGAGCTTTCACAGCCAGCGCCACATAAGCCATAAAACAACCCAGCCGCTTCATCTCTTCCGGCTTCTCCGCCAGGGCATCCTTGTCCCCTTTCTTGCCAACCACCTCCTGGCGTCCTGGGAAAATCTGCCCCAGATATTCCTTGCCGATATCCTCGTAGTCGTAGGCCGTCTTCAGAGGATTGAGAAGATAAGCCGCCACTTCCGCACCAAAAGTCTGCGTCCAGGTTTCCACGTTCACATATTTCAGAAGAACTTTCACATGAAAAGCTGCAATCTGTGTCTGCTTTGCCACCTGCGCCAGCTTGTCCGCCAGGTACTCTCCGCTCACAAAGCCTGATACCTCCACATAATAGATCTCCTCCCGAGAGACAGCAATCGCCACTCCCAAAAGATCCCCTTCCTCCGCAAAGATCTGCACACCAACCACTTCCTGGGCTTTAGCTTTTTCAAAAATCGTTTCCGCTCCTTGCAGATCTTCGCAGAAAAAAAAGTTTTTTTCCAAAGCATTTTCCTGGGGTTCGCACGCAAATCTTTGAAGCAGATTTTTAAATTCCAGTCTCTGAAACATCTCATAGGCTCTCTGGGTGTACAGTTCGCCTAGCTTGGCCTGATCATAGTCAAAGGATACCGGGCTGTCTGTATGGATAGTCGCCAATGCCTTGCTCATCTGCGCCAGATCATAGTGATCTCTCAGAGACTCTTTCGCCTTATTGGGCTTGATCTCCTCCACATGCGCATAGGCATTCTCCACGTTCTCATAGGCCAACAGAATCTTCGTCGCCGTCTTTTCCCCTACCCCTGGAATTCCAGGAATATTGTCTGAGGAATCCCCCATCAACGCTTTTAAATCAATGATCTGTTCCGGTCTGAGTTGATATTTCTCTATGACTTCCTGCGTGTGATAATTTTCAATCACCGTCTGCCCTTTCGTCGTCTTTGGAATCCGAATCAACACGTGATCTGTGGCAAGCTGCAACAAATCTCTGTCCCCGGACAGAATCGTCACTTCCATCCCTCTTTGTTCACTTCGTCTGCCTAACGTGCCAAGCAGATCATCCGCCTCGTACCCTTCCAAAGAAACGATAGGAATTTCCATAGCCTCAAGAACCTCTTTCATCAGCGGCACCTGTTCCCTCAATTCTTCTGGCATCGCCTTTCGTGTTCCCTTATACGCCTCATACATCTGGTGACGAAATGTGGGCGCATGAAGATCAAAAGCCACTGCCAGATACTGCGGCTTCTCCTCCTCTAAAATCCGAAACAGAATATTGAGAAATCCATAAACCGCCCCTGTGTGCTTTCCTTCTGAGTTTGTCAAGTCAGGAAGTCCATAAAACGCCCTGTTTAAAATACTGTGTCCGTCAATCAATAAAATTTTTTCACTCATCATTTATATCCAGCCTTTCGTTTTTAAGGAAGTTACTAAATGCCTCCAAGGCGTTCAAACTAAAATTTTGATATGCCCCAGCTGCACGGCGGTAAAAATCAACAATCCCATCACCACCAACAGAAAGAACACCAGCAGGAGCAGGCGCAAAACCTTCTGAATTTTCTTTCTATGTACATAAAGCTCACGGTTATGCAAATCCTGCTTCAGCATCTTGTACATATCCAGCGTCACATTATTTTCTTCGTTCTCATCTTCCAAATGCTGGATAGCAAAATGAACGATATAGTAAGTCTCCAGCTCTTCATAACAGGACGAACAGGAGCGTACATGATCGATAAACTCCTCCAATTGATCTAGCGGTAAGGTCCGATTGATATATGCGTTGACCAAGCTCTCCGCTGTTCTGCAATCCATAGCGGTCTCCTCCTTATGGACTCTATTATATCCAAATCCCCCAAAAAAAGAAAGCATCATCTGAAAAAATATGATACAATAGAAACAATTTGATTGTTGGCTGAAATCCATTTCAGAAGTTTTTCACACCTAATTTTAATAGATAAGGAGTAGATTGCTATGAAAAAATGTGTCTGGAAACATAAGGTTCAATACTATGAGACCGATCAAATGAAAGTTGTACACCATTCCAATTATATTCGCTGGTTCGAAGAGGCAAGAGTCGCCTTCCTAGAAGAAATCGGCTGTCCCTACGACTTAATGGAAGAAAAAGGAATTATCAGCCCTGTCTTGGAAGTCACTTGCCAATACAAAGAAATGGTCCGCTTTGGCGACACGGTGGAGATTTCCGCCTGGATTTCCTCCTTCAACGGCATCAAATTCTGCCTTTCCTATGAGATTCATAATATAAAAGATGGAAGTCTGTGTACATCTGGCACCAGCAAACATTGTTTTATAAGTCCAGAGGGAAAACTGCTCTCCTTAAAACGGGAGAACCCAAAGCTCTACGAACATCTAAAACAACTCACTGAATAACTTCAACTTCCCCTTAGCGGAGCGTTTTTGTTATAGGAAAAGGCTTTGACACATTAGCATGACAAGGTCTTTCCTATGACATAAAAATCCTCCTGGATTCTTCACAGATTCAATCCAGGAGGCCGTATATGATTCACTGCTGCTCCCCGATAAATACTCAGGGTGCCTTGTCAAATTTGTCTTTTATTCTATATGAATTTTGCTGTAGTCAACCTTTCTCTTTTCCCGTGTTGCTCTCCCGCACATATGGTCAATCGGGCTTTCCACAAACACCGCCCTTTTCACAGAATCTACCCCGTATCTCTCTCGAATTCTGTCAATCGCCGCATCCAACCTTTCCTGTTTCTCATAATCGCTTCTGTCAAATAAATTCAGCTGACGTGCCTCCTGCTGGTCTCTTAGATGTGACGTGTGAATTCCCAGAAGCCGAATTGGTTGTCCATTCCAAAGCTCCTCAAACAGCTCACAGGCCGCCCGATGAATCTCACTGGTGATATCTGTGGCAAACTCCATGGTCTTTTGATGACTGACTGTACAAAGCTGAAAATCTTTAATCTGCACCGAAATCACTTCGGCTTTTCTTCCGTCTCTGCGTAGTCTGGACGCTACAGTCTCCGCCAAGGACAACAAAATCATCTTTGCAGTGGAAGCATCCGTCACATCAAACGGTATTGTTGTGGAATTACCGTATCCCTTCATCTGAGGCGGCTCTTCTTCCACCAAAGAGACATCCTTTCCATTTGCAAAACTCCAAATTACTTCCCCATGTTTTTTCAAATGTTTTCTTAAAATCTGCAAGTCTGTTTCAGCCAAATCCCCAATCGTATGAATTCCCAAAGTATCCAGCTTTTTCTCCGTCGCTCTCCCCACAAAAAACAATTCTGACACAGGAAGCGGCCACATCTTCTCCTGTATCTCCGAGACAAACAACGTATGAACCTTATCCGGTTTTTCAAAATCAGAGGCCATTTTTGCCAGCAGCTTATTGCTGGAAATTCCGATGTTTACCGTAAAGCCCAATTCCTGACGAATGCGGTCTTTCATCTTCTTTGCCGCCTGTCTGGGTTCTCCCCACAGACATCTTGTCCCTGTCATATCCACAAATGCTTCATCAATGGAATATTGCTCCACACACGGAGAGTATTCTCTCAATATCTTCAAAAAAGCCTGAGAGCACCTCTGGTATAAGGGATAGTTCGCAGGAACCAATTCCAGATTCGGACACTTTTTTCTAGCTTCCAAAATGCTCTCTCCGGTACGAACCCCGTACTTTTTAGCCCCTATGGACTTTGCCAAAATAATGCCTCTGCGCGAGGCAACATCTCCGCCTACCGCACACACTTTTTTTCGGAGATCCACCTTGCCACCTAGGACCTCCATTCGATAGACAGCCTCCCAGCTCAAAAATGCTGAATTCACATCTATGTGAAAAATCACTTTATCGAACATATTTTCTCCACCTTCTGTCTCATTATACAGAAAGTGTTTAAAAAATTCAAGTTTAGATTTTACGCTGTAACCGCTCCCATCTGACACTCTAAAATATCGATAAGAGCGGTACCACTGCTGGTATGGCACCGAACTACCTGGGCCTTGCTTCTCTTCGCCTCATCCAAGGCACATTTCACCATTTTATGGGAAACTGTATTCGTAAACAGAATAAACAAATCCGGACTACCCATCTGCTTATTCAGCTGAGCCGACATTTGCGTAAACACTTTCGCTTTGCAGTTATACTTTTTACAAATTCTTTTGTATTGGCAGACCATACGGTCATGTCCTCCCACAATTACTACGCTCATATACACCCTCCTTTAAGTTAGTTATTACTAACTATTGATGTTTAAAACAACAGGCGGCATCCATCGCGAACCGCCTATTACTGTAAATACCTTTGCGCACGGAAAACTTGTCAAAAACACACTTCCCGCTCGGGATACCAGTCGCGTCCGGTATCCGCCCAGTTCTATTTTTGATTTATGTCTTCAAGTATCCTAAAATTAGTATTAACCGCTCCACCGCTTCTCACACGTTTTCAACTATAGATTCTCGTTTTTTAGTTAGTCGCCATTAACTATCTATAAGTTAGCATTATCTAAGTCATTTGTCAAGATAAACTGGATAAAAATACCTACAATTACAATGCCGTCACCAGCTTAACTTTTTTGCTGTAAGGAGTATAGTCCAGTTTTGGCGTATGACAGTCCGTAATCAGATAATCTACCCCTTCTAACGAATCTGTCACTTTTGCCAGATACTCAGAGGAAAAACTACTGTGCTCTGCCAGTACAAAAACTTGCTCTGCACTCTCCATCATCACATGTTTCATGGAGGCCTCAGCGAAATCCAGTACAGAACAACCATAACGAGGTTCCACACCCTGTACACTGAATATCGCTTTGTTCACCCTCAAAGAACGGATTACATTCTCTGCAATCGTTCCCACGCTGATACAACTACC
The DNA here is from genome assembly GCF_034356035.1 of Blautia hydrogenotrophica DSM 10507. NCBI lineage: Bacteria > Bacillati > Bacillota > Clostridia > Lachnospirales > Lachnospiraceae > Blautia > Blautia hydrogenotrophica. The sequence continues at coordinate 1,556,547 of NZ_CP136423.1, read as the reverse complement.
AGAATTGACATTTCCTCCCACATGTATCAATACAAGATCTCCGTCCTTCAAACTTTCCACAACCTGGAAAGAATTCGTGACCACAGTGATTCCCCTTTTCTTACCGGTTTTTAAAAGGCCGCAAAGCTCCAATACGCTCTCCGAGCCATCCAAAAGAAGAGTATCCCCCTCCCTCAAAAAACTATAGACTGCCTCCGCCATAGCTCTGTACGCCCGCCTCTTTTCCTCTTGCCGCTGTTCCTTTTTCTTATCCGCTTTGAAAGAGACTGAGACAGCTCCTCCGTGAGTTCTCAACACTTTTTTCTCATTTTGAAGCTCTGAGAGATCTCGTCTCACGGTTGCTTCCGTAGTATGCAGACGGCGGCTCAGTTCTGAAACCCTGACCCTTTTCTTTTCATTGACAATTTTACAAATTAATTCTCTGCGCTCCGTTGCAAGCATTTTAAACCTCCAAAACTCTTATCCCCCATTATATGCCTGGCAGGATTTCCTGATCTTCAAAGACGGTTCTAAGATTATTCTATTCTGTCCCCGTTCTTTCTCCTGAAAAAGCATTTTCGCTGCTCTTCTGCCTATCTCGTATCCTGGCTGGGCAATGGTAGTCAGAGAAATCTGTGGAAATCCCGCGAAATCAATATCATCACACCCAATCACAGATACATCTTCTGGCACGCGATAACCGTCATGGTACAATGCTTCCATCACCCCGATGGCCATCATGTCATTCGCAGCCGCAATCGCAGTCGGAAGCTTTCCCCGACGAATCAGTCTCTGCGTCTGTTCATAGCCTGATTCTCTTGGAAGAGGGCACATAATCACCCGTTCTTCTATATCTGTGTATCCCTGTTCTTCCAGTACTTTCCGGAACCCTTGAACCCTTCTGCATATTCCCTGATTTTTTTCATCGCCGCCCATATACAATATTTCCCTGTGTCCCAGACTCAGCAGATATTCCGCCACACACCTTCCAATGGAGTAATCATCAGAAGCTACACATCTCTCTCCATATTCCGAGGTATCCGCACACACAAAGACCAGAGGAATATCTTGACAGAGCTCTTTGATCTTCGTCAAATTGTCCACTGACAGAGGACTAACAATCAATCCCTCGACCCTCTGCTCTAGCATTGTCTTCACCAAATTCAGCTCTTTGCCTTCCTGATATCTAGATTGAGCCAGAATCATACACCGACCGTTTCCATTAAGGTAATCTTCCGCCCCGTCCACCACCCGATCTACAAACTGGTTGTCCATGTCTGGAATAATCATGCCAACACAATTAGAGCGGTTCGTCACCAATCCCCTTGCGATTCCATCCGGAATGTAGTTCATCTGTCTAGCCAATTCGTGAATCCTTTTTCGAGTCTCAATATTGATTTCCCGGTGATTATTTAAAGCTCTCGACACAGTCGCATGAGATACCCCTGCTTCCCTAGCGATATCCCGAATCGTCACCCTACTTTTTCCCATCTCGTTCCCTTCCAGTCGGAATGTACCAACTTTTAAATTTTATGAAACTCTTACGTACTTTATCTCACATTTTATTGTTTTTTCTTATTGTACACGTTTTAAATAAGTATGTCAATTAAAATACCTTGCGGGATAATTTTGCGCAAAAATCAGCTCCAAAAATATCAGATAATTGATAGCATTTTGTTAAATGTTTACGAAAATAAAAAAATTAAAAAAACGCTTGCAAAGATACAGCAATTATGGTATTATAATTCTCGGTTCAAGAAATACGCCGGCGTGTCGGAATTGGCAGACGAGGCAGACTCAAAATCTGTTGTTGGCAACAACGTATGGGTTCAAGTCCCATCGCCGGCAGTAAAAAATCCGAGTTTTAAAAAAACTCGGATTTTTTTATGTGCAGGCTGCAATACTGAAGTAGGATTACCCACTCTCTTCTATAATAGGGAAGACCTTGTCACGCTAATGTGTGAAAGTTCTTTCCTATTACATCGGAGTTCCCACCTCTATCAAATTTCCGTCCAGGTCGTAAAATCGAATTACTTTTTGTCCCCAGCTGTGTGTCATAAGCCTGTTGACATATTTAACCGAAGGATACAGCCTTTCGAGCTTTTGGACAAAGGCCTCTATATCACGTTCTTCAAAATATAGTTCACAGGAATGATTCTCTGGAATGATCTCCTTTTGGAGAAACTCTCTCCAAATTTTTTCTTCTTGGAGTACGAGGCCCTCCGTTAAAATCATATTGCCATCGTTGTCCAGCACCATGTCGAGCCCAAACAAATCATGATAAAATTGCTTTGATTTTTCGATGTCCTTTACAACAATCAACACATTTCTCAGTTTCATCCGCATTCACCTCCAAAATTCAAAGTCGATAAAATGACAAAACACCAGACCCGACTTCGTCCCCTCAAGCTTGAGAAGAGCAGCCCATTTTTAACAGCTTAAGGCCATGTCTCGCTGAATTTCCAGCGGCCATGGCCTTAACAACAACCTCCCGGCGGTGTCAGAGAAAACTGCCCAAAGTTTAATTATCTACTCTATTTTTCAGCATCCTCCGTCAGCTTTTCGTAAATCGGAAAACAGTCAAAGGTAGCAAAATAATCCTGCGGCTTCTCAGCTCTGCGAATCATCTGATAGCTGCCGTCCTCCTTCAACAAAATCTCGGCGGATCTCAGTTTTCCGTTGTAATTATATCCCATGGAAAATCCATGTGCACCGGCATCGTGCAGAAACAGAAGATCTCCCATCTCGATCTTTGGAAGCTTCCGGTCGATTGCAAATTTATCATTGTTCTCACACAGAGACCCTGTCACATCATAAGTATGATCGCAAGGTGCATCCTCTTTTCCCATGACCGTGATATGATGATAAGCTCCATACATCGCAGGACGCATCAGGTTTGCCGCACAGGCGTCACAGCCGATGTATTCCTTATAAGTATGTTTCTCATGAATGGCCGTCGTCACCAGAGCACCGTACGGGCCCATCATAAAACGCCCCAGCTCCGTATACAAAGCGACATCACCCATTCCTGCCGGAACCAGAACCTCCTCGTAGACTTTGCGCACACCCTCTCCGATAACACGGATATCGTTGGCTGTCTGATCTGGGCGATAAGGAATGCCGATTCCTCCCGACAAATTGATGAAGGTAATCTTCGCACCGGTCTCTTCCTTCAATTTTACAGCCACCTCAAACAGCACTTTTGCTAGAGTCGGATAGTAGTCATTGGTCACTGTGTTGCTCGCCAAGAAAGCGTGAATTCCAAATTCCTGCGCCCCTTTACTCTTTAGAATCTTAAATGCCTCGAAAATCTGCTCCGTAGTCATCCCGTACTTCGCATCCCCGGGATTATCCATAATATCATTGCTGATTTTGAACAATCCGCCTGGATTATAGCGGCAGCTAATTTTTTTTGGAATGCTCCCTGTCACTTTTTCCAGAAAATCAATATGCGTGATATCATCCAGATTAATAATCGCCCCGATCTTTCTGGCATACTCATACTCATTGGCAGGCGTCGCATTGGAGGAAAACATAATATCGTCCCCTTTGCAGCCCAAAGCTTTCGCCATCATGAGCTCAGTCAGCGAAGAGCAGTCACAGCCACAACCATACTCCTGAAGAATCTGAATTAGATATGGATTTGGTGTAGCTTTTACTGCGAAGTACTCTTTATATCCCTTGTTCCACGCAAAGGCCTCTTTTAGAGCCTTCGCATTTTCACGGATTCCTTTTTCGTCATAGAGATGAAAGGGTGTCGGATATTCCTTTGTGATCTCTTTTAATTTCTCCAATGTTACAAATGGTTTTTTCTTCATATCTCAGATCTCCTCTTTCGACGTATTATTTTGCCTCCACAATGTGAAGCATATTGGTCACGAAGCCCTCACCGGTTCTCACATTTGTGGCCGGATCTCCGCAGGTGAAAACCACCAGCTCACCTTTCTCAACCAGACCATTTTGACGGACGACCCCCATAGACTGGGCAATGATATGCTCCGTGGTCTCTCTCTGATACCCTCTGAGCGGGCAGATTCCCCAATACAGCTGAAGCTGATGCTGTACCACCTCGTTAGGCGTAACCGCATAGATGGGAACATCCGGACGGAAATTAGAGATCAGCTTCGCGGTCTCCCCAGACATTGTGGGCGTCACAATACATTTTGCTGACAAATCATGAGCTGCGTTTACCGCCGCATAACCCACTGCGCTGGATACCATCTTACCGAGAAACATTTTCCTGTCACGAACAAACCTGCGGTGACTCACATAAGGCTCTGTGGTCTCAGCGATCTCCACCATGGTTCTCAACGCCACAACCGGATACGCACCGGCAGCCGTCTCCCCGGACAGCATGATCGCATCTGTCCCGTCGTAGATTGCATTCGCCACATCAGCCACTTCCGCCCGAGTAGGACGCGGATTTCGAATCATGGAGTCCAGCATCTGGGTCGCCGTGATGACCGGCACATAATTCTCATTACATTTTCGGATGATTTGCTTTTGAATATGTGGAACCTGACTGGACGGAATCTCTACTCCCAAATCCCCTCTGGCCACCATAATGCCGTCTACTTCCTGAATAATCTCGTCAATATTGTCTACACCTTCCGCATTCTCTATCTTTGCGATAATCCCGATATGTCCACCGTTGTTTTCGTTCAGTAGTTCACGAATCTCACGGATGACCTCTCCATTTCTCACAAAAGACGCCGCTATATAGTCAAATCCCTGAGAAATTCCAAAGAGAATGTCTTCTTTGTCCTTCTCGGTAATCCCGGGCAGGCGCACTTTCACATTCGGCACATTGACTCCCTTATGCTCTCCCAGCTCTCCACCATTTTCAACCCGGCAGACAATATCTTTATCTATAATCTTTTCTACTCTAAGACCAATCAGACCATCATCAATGAGAATAGTCCTTCCAGGCTCCACATCTTCACAGAGCCCTTTGTAAGAAATGGCCACCTTCTTCTCATCTCCCACATAGTCGCCAAGTGTCAGGACAAACTCTTCTCCCTTTTTCAGAGTCACTTTTTTTCCGTCTTTCAAAAGTCCAGTCCTGATTTCCGGCCCCTTTGTATCCAAAACAGTGGCAATTGGCAGACTAAGCTCATCTCTGACTGTCTTCAACCGATTCATCCGGCCTTTGTGTTCTTCGTGGTCTCCATGGGAAAAGTTAAATCTGGCAATATCCATTCCATTCTTTACCAACTCTTCCAGGACATCCTCCTTGTCCGTTGCCGGTCCCAAAGTACAAATGATCTTCGTTCTTTTCATTTTCTAATCCCTTTCTTCTACCCTCTCATTTCACATGTTCATGTGTATACAGATGATCTTGACAGTACTCATAATTTCCATTGCACTTTGAACAGAAACGAAACTCCAAATTCTCTCCGTCCCGCTCCGTCCTACCACAAACTGCACATTTGTGTTTTGTGATCGTCGTCACCTTCGTCGGGTTGACTGCTTTTTTAAACTCCTGCCTGCGCTTGACTTCTTTGGGATGATAACGCTGTATATCCCGTGTAGATAAAAAGAAGATGATAAAGTTTAGCAGAGAAGCCACAATCGGAACTGCCATCTGCCAGACACCCATCCTCACATAGTTGAAGATATCGTATCCTATCATCGCCACATAGACAAAAGCCATCCACTTCATCTTAATTGGAATTACAAAGTACAGCAGCACCCGCATATCCGGATAGGAAACCGCAAATGCCAGGAGAATAGACATACTGATATAATATGTTGAAAACATTCCGGCAAAGAGTACATAGCCTCCCTCAATGAAATACAGAAGAAAAGCACCGATCACGGTAAATAGCAGTCCTGAAAATATATACAACGTATACCGGAATGTTCCCCAGGTACGCTCCAGCGTCGTTCCGAGGGAATAATAAAACATCAGCATAATCAGCACAAAAAGAATATTAGACATTCCCGGCGGGACTAATACCCAAGTAATCAACCTCCAGATCTGACCCTGCAAAATCAGCCCAGGTTCCAGATAAAGATAGGATATCAGCGAGGTCTTTGTCATGCTGAGCAGATATCCTATCACATAACACACAAGAATATAGTTGGTCAAATGCGGAATTCCAAATCGTCCAAATTTACGCTCTAATTTGTTAATGATCTTCATAAGTCTCCTTTTTGTAAATTCATATTCCTAGAAAAATTTCTTTTTCGACAATATCAAGGCAGCTACAAGGCTGATAATCACAGACGCTAGAATAATAATCAAAAATCCCCAATGGCTGTCGGCAAAGGGCATACCAGATATCTTCACATTCATGCCGTAAGCACTGAATACAATCGTCGGAATAGACATTACGATGGTGATAACAGCTAATGCCTTCATCACAATGTTCAGGTTATTGGAGATAACCGATGCAAACGTCCCCATCATGCCATTTAAGATGCCACTGTATATGTTAGCCATCTCCATAGCCTGCTTATTCTCGATGATGACATCCTCTAAAAGATCTGTGTCGTCAGGATATTTCTTAATAGACTCTACCTTCAACAGTTTTTCTAACACTACCTCGTTGGACCTCAAAGACGTGCTGAAGTATACCAGAGATTTCTCCAATTCCAGTAATTCCATCAGCTCTCGGTTTCTCGTGGACTTATGCAGTTTCTCTTCTATCTGCTCACTTTTCTTATCTATAATACGCAGATAGCGCAGATACATACTCGCGTTCCTGTGGAGAATCTGCAAGATAAACCGAGTTTTCATATAAGTATAAAAACTCCTTACCCGCCCTTCCATAAAACGTGTCAAAACTGGCGTGTCTTCCAGACACACCGTGATAATCATATCTTCACTCACGATAATACCCAGAGGAATCGTGCCGTACCAGTCTTTCTCGTTTCGCTCTTCAATCATAGGAACATCCACCAAAATCAAAGTGTAGGTGTCTTCCACCTCGATACGAGAACGTTCTTCCTCATCCAAAGGGGCACGAAGATCGTCCACTTCTATCTGAAACCGCTCTGAAAGCTCAAAAATTTCAGTTGCCGTAGGATTTGTCAATGCAATCCAGCATCCCTCCTCAGGTTCCTCCACTTGATGGATTGCACCGTCTACCGTCTTAAAAATCCGAATCACAACGCTCACTTCCTTTCTTCTCGCTTCCAGTTCGCTGTCCTTGTCTTTTTGCAGAAATCATTTTCATTATAGTTTCTGCCCTATCATTTGTCAATTCTTTCCCCCTCCTTCCCCGGCAATCTTTACCTTTTCTTTACAAACCAGGACAGAGCATTTCTCTGAGAAGGCTTTTCCATAACAGAAAAAGGAGAATCCCTTCTTTCGAGATTCTCCTCTCCCATTTATTCCTCCGGTACCTGGATGATGCTGATACAGTTGGGGGTCTCCACCTTCAGAGGCCTTCCATGCATCACCAAGATGTCCTTTTCATAGTCTACAGTAAACATCGTGATGCTGTTGCTAGCATGATTCGCGACGGCAATATGTCTGCCGTCCGGAAAAATCGCCAAATCCTTCGGGTAATCTCCACTGATGGGGAGCACAAACCTTTTCTCTAGCATCCCACTTTCCTCATCAATTTTAAACATGGATACCGCATTCTCTCCGGCCGTAGAACAGAAAATATGCTTTCCATCTGCTGTCATCGCAAAACCTGAAGCCGCATCATGCACTGCGTCTTGCGCTCCATTCTCTGACAAAGTACTTATCACTTGAATTTCCTCGAACTGCGGGTCTTTTCCGCTTCCGTCATAGGTGTAGACCCGAATCTCATTACTCAGCTCAAACAGAATGTAGGCAAATCTCCCGTCTTTACTGAAACGAATATTTCTAGGTCCAGACTCTCTTGTACACCGCAAAATATCCGCCAACATCAATTTCTTTGTTCTCGGCTCAATCCGATACAGTTTCACTTGGTCAATTCCGTTATCCACAGCACACAGATACTGATTGTCTTTCGTCGGCCGCACACAGTTTACATGCGGTCGAAAATTTCTCTCTGCCACGCTTCCCAATCCACGATGGAACACCCCATCCAGCACCTTTCCCAGCCGTCCGTCCGGAAGGATTTCAACCAAAGTCACTTTTCCATCGTGATAACCGCCCACAAACAGATAGTTGCCGCTGTAATCGGTGGATAAAAAGCATCCCCTCATACCCTCAATGTCCACACTGTTCAGACGTTCCAAATCTCCATTGCCGTCACGCTTAAATACAGCCACACCGTCATCTTCTATGGAATACAGATATTTTAAATTCCGGGACACTGACACATAGGAAGAATTGCTGACCTCCACCTCGTTGCGCGGAGTCAGGATTCCATTTTCTACATCTACATCATATACATTCAATCCCTTGCTGCTTCCATGGACGTAGGTTCCCACATATGCCACGTATTTTTTCTTATTCACCGAACAACCTCCCCGTTTCTGATATCGAGCGTCTATCTTCTGCCGCTCACTTAAAGACATTTTATCACAAATGACTTCTGACTACAATCTTTTTGTCTGCGCAAACCTCACCACATAGCTCTCCACCGCATCCAAGGTCCTCCTCAAGTCCTCTTCTCCGTGTGCTGCTGACAAGAACATCGCCTCAAACTGCGACGGCGCAAGATGAATCCCTCTGCTTAACATATACTTAAAATATTCCGCAAAAGCACTCGTGTCCGACGACTTTGCCGACTCATAATTCACCACATCCTCTTGTGTAAAAAAGACACTTCCCAAAGACCCAAGCCAGTTCACCTTACAGGGTGCCTGATATTTTTTCAGAATCTCTTGAATCCCTTCATAGAGCTTCCGTCCCCTTTCTTCTAACTGTGTATAGATCTCAGGATGCTCCTTCAGCAATTTTAACTGTGTCAAACCAGCCGTCATCGCGATGGGATTTCCGCTCAATGTCCCTGCCTGATAGACTTTTCCCACTGGAGCAATCAATTCCATAATCTCTCTTCGTCCCCCGTAGGCCCCCACCGGCATCCCGGCGCCGATGATCTTTCCGTAAGTCACCAAATCAGGGCACACACCGAAATATTCAGCAGCACCACCAAAGGCCAAACGAAATCCAGTGATCACCTCGTCAAAAATCAGAAGCACTCCATTCCCATCACAGAGTTTTCTCAAACCTTCCAGAAATCCTGGAATCGGTGGTACCACTCCCATATTTGCTCCCACCGGCTCCACAATCACAGCAGCCACCTGGCCCTGGTTGGATTCCAGCAAGGTCTCCACACTGGACAGATCATTGTAAATCGCTGTCATAGTATCTTCCGTACAGCCTTTCGGCACACCGGCACTGTCTGGAACTCCACTATTCATCACCCCGGAGCCTGCGCTCACCAGCATAGCGTCGCTGTGTCCATGATAACAGCCTGCAAATTTTATGATCTTAGTTCTCCCAGTAAACCCTCTCGCCACCCGGATAGCGCTCATAACTGCCTCCGTACCTGAGTTTACCATTCGAATCATCTCAATGTGCGGGATATTTTCACAGATGAATTCCGCCATCTCCACCTCAATCTGGGTGGCACAGCCAAAACTCAACCCTTTTTCGCAGGCTTTGGCCACGGCCTCCCGAATCTCCGGCCGGTTATGTCCCAGAATCATCGGACCCCAGGAGTCGATATAGTCAATGTATTCATGGCCATCCACATCATAGATATGGCTGCCTTCCGCCCGGTCTATGAACCGCGGAGTCTCCCCGATGGCACCGTAAGCACGTACCGGACTGTTCACTCCGCCCGGAATTCTCTTTACTGCCCGCTCAAATAACCGCTCCGATTTCGTCATCAGCCAATCCTCCCTTCTTCCATAAATCTGGCCAATTCCTTCGCAAAATAGGTCAGATAGATTCCTGCGCCGGCACGGTAAGTTCCCACTGCCATCTCGCAGATAATCTTATCTTCCTCAATCCAGCCCATCTTAGACGCAGCCTTGACCATCGCGTATTCTCCGCTGACACTGTAGGCTGCAATTGGAACACAGGTTGCCTTCGAGATCTCTGACACCAGATCTAAATAGGACAGCGCTGGCTTCACCATCAGAATATCCGCTCCTTCTTCTACATCGGTCAGGGCCTCTTTCATCGCTTCCCTACGATTGTGATAATCCATCTGATAACTCTTTCGGTCCCCAAAGGAAGGCGCAGAGCCTGCCGCATCACGAAACGGACCGTAGAACGCAGAAGCGTATTTTACTGCATAAGACATAATCGGCGTCTCTTTATATCCGCTGGCATCCAGCGTCCGTCGGATTGCCCCTACCCTGCCATCCATCATATCGGAAGGAGCGACCATATCCGCGCCAGCCTGCACATGGGACAGCGCAGTCTTAGACAGCAGCTCCAGCGTGGCGTCATTTTCCACCTCATGGCCGCACAGCACTCCGCAGTGTCCGTGTGAAGTATACTCGCACATGCAGACATCTGTGATGTAGTAGAGGTCCGGAACCTGCTTTTTCGCCTCCCGCAGAGCTCTCTGAACAATGCCGTCTTCCGCGTACGCTTGGCTGCCCATCTCATCCTTGTGTTCAGGAATTCCAAATAACATCACGCTGCTGACTCCCGCCTCTGCGATCTCTTCCAGCGCATAAGGAAGCTGATCCACGCTGTAGCGGAACTGTCCCTCCATCGATGGAATCTCCTCTTTGATATTCTTCCCATCTTTCACAAAAATAGGATAAATCAGAGAAGATTTGTCCATTCTGGTCTCACGCACCATTTTTCTCAGTGTCTCATTTCCCCTCAATCGCCGGGGACGTCTCGTCATCTCCATCTTTTTTTCCTTCTTTCATCTGTATTACTAAATCTACCAGACTGTCCATGGTAGCCTGCTTTGCCATATAAGTTTTCATGCCATACGCATCTGCTGCCGCCTTCGTCTGCTTTCCAATGCAGGCTGCTCTCACTTTCGCATAATCCAGTCCAGGAGTGCCTTCCACAAATCCTTTTACCGTGGACGCACTGGTAAAAACTGCACACTGAATTTTTCCATTTTCAAACTCATCCACCTCCTGGATAATTTTACTTCTGGCGTAATGCGTATCATAGGTAGGCACATCGTCCACCTTCGCTCCCACTGTCTTTAAAGACTCTATCAGACTTTGATTGCCCCTGCTCGCCCTGGGAATCAAAACCCTTTCTCCTGCCTGTACCTGACGGGACAATGCTATTCCTAAAGCCTCACCATCATAGATTTCCGGCATCAAATCCACAAAAAGTCCTCTCTCTTCCAAGGCTTTCTTTGTCCCAGAGCCGATCGCCGCGATTTTTGCCCTTCCCAGACAACGGATATCACAGCCTGCCTCTCTCATCTGCTCAAAAAAGACTTTCACTCCTGTCGGACTGGTAAAAACCACCCAGCCATACACATCCAATTCTCCCAAAGCCCTCTTAAGACGACTTTGATCTTCACAGGGACGGGTCTCAATCGCAGGCAGCTCCAGTACCTCCGCCCCCTTTCGGCGCAACTTCTCTGACATGGCGGAGATCAAATCCTTCGGCCTGGTCACCAGTACTTTCCACCCTGCCAACGGAAGCTCTTCATACCAGGAAAAACGCTTTGCCAACTCGCAGACTTTTCCCACCACGATGATCGCCGGTGTCTCAATTCCCTGACGCTTCACCTGCTCTGGTAAAGTCTCCACTGTGGCCACAATGCGCCTTTGCCCCGCCGTCGTCCCTTTCTGTAAAATTGCAGCCGGCATATCCGGCTCCATTCCAGCTTTCAAAAGCCCCTGACAGATATCTTCCAGAGCTGTCACCCCCATCAGAAAGACCAAGGTCCCCTTCGTGTGCACCAGCGCCTGGAAGTCGATATCATATTCCATTCCTTTTTTCTTATGTCCCGTGATAATATGGAGGGAAGAAGTGAAATCTCTGTGGGTCACCGGTATCCCATTGTAAGCTGGAACTGCCAGCGGTGAAGTCACACCTGGCACCACCTCATAGGGAATATGATGAGCTTTCAAAAGCTCTAGTTCTTCGCCTCCCCTTCCAAATAAAAACGGATCTCCGCCCTTTAGGCGAACCACTCGGAATCCTTTCTGTGCCTCCTTTAGAAGCACTTGATTGATTTGCTCCTGAGGCATCGTGTGATTTCCTGCTCTTTTTCCCACATTGATGCAGCGCGCCTGTTCCGGTATCATCGAGAGAACTCCTTGACCTACCAGACTGTCGTAGACCACTACCTCTGCCTCTCTTAGCACTCTTTCTCCTTTTAGGGTAAACAGTCCGATGTCTCCTGGGCCTGCTCCCACAAGCCATACTTTTCCTACTGCCATCTATTCATATCTCCCTTTCATCCGTTTCGCCAGCTCAACCCCCAACATCTTGGCCTGGGAAGTCTCTCCCGCGATCTGTTCTTTATGCCACTGTCCCGTTAGATCATGATAGTAAAGTCCTGTCATCTGAAGCCTTTCTCCCTGGCAGACCGCGTGAGCCGCCACCGGGGAAGAACAGCCGCCGTCTAGCCAACGGACAAATGCACGCTCCGCCAGCGCCTCTGCCTGGGCCTGCCGGTCATTGTACGCTCCCAGATAGGAATAATCCTGACCTGCCTTTCCCTGAACTGCAAGAATTCCCTGACCTGCCGCCGGAAGCATTTCTTCTACTGTGAAATAACGACTGATTCTCCCCTGAAGTCCCAATCGCTTCACTCCTGCCGCTGCCAGCACCAGAGCGCTGTACTGGCCCGAGTCCAGTTTTTCCAGCCTGGTCAATACATTTCCTCGAACACTTTTGCACTCTGCCTCTGGGAATAATTTTTTGAGCTGAATGCATCTGCGCAGGCTGGAACTTCCAATAGGCTTAGATAAGTCCAGTTCTTTCTCTCCCTGGGGCAAAATCAACACATCCCTGGGATCTTCCCTCTTAGAATAAGCCACCACCGGAAGATCCTGCGCTACCTCCATCGGAAGATCTTTCAAGCTATGTACAGACAGATCGCTTCTGCCATCCAGCAAAGCTCTATCCAGCTCCTTGACAAACAGACCTTTTCCCCCTATCTGATCTAAGGTCCTGTCTAAAATAATATCTCCCGTCGTCTTCATTGTGATAATCTGTGCATCCAGACCCTGAGCTCTCAGATAATTCTGGACAAGTTCACTTTGAATCACTGCGAGTTTGCTCTCCCGGCTCCCAATTCTGATTGTATTCATATATCTTCCTCCATCAATACTTTCTCAATAGCTTCCCGCACTCTTCTCGCTTTTTGATGATCCAACCCACTGGCATTGATACCAATCACCATCTCCTTATATCTCACAATACCAGGAAAATAGAAATCACACTTTTCCTTATCGCTGGCCACATTTACATAGATTCCCTCTTCCTTACAAATACGGTAAATATCATCATTGACTCTGCGGTCATCTGTGGCCGCAATCACCATATAGGCATCTGAAAGATCAGATCTTCTGCACTTTCGGTTTATCCAGGCTACTGCGCCCGCCTTAGACAGATCTTCCAACTCCTGAGTCACCTTAGGGGATACCACTCGAATCTCTCTTGTAAACTGGCTCAGGGCCTTTACCCTACGGGTCGCAATTTTTCCGCCTCCCACTACTACTGCCAATTTTCCTTCCAAATTTACATACAACGGAAAAAAGCTTTTACTCTTCATACAATTTCTCCAGTCCAGCCACACACTCCAAAAACGCCTCCTGCTCCAAGGCATCTCTCAGTCCAAATATCATCTTATTGACTACTTTGCCCGCAGCAGTGTCAATTACCTGTGTCAACCGCTCCCTATCGGAATCCTCCATAGGCGTATTTTTAAGAATCTTTGCAATTCTCAGATTTAAATCGTGAACTGCCTCTGCTTTGATCTCCTGAATACGCGGAATCACGTCTCGTCCATCCAGCCACTGATAGAATTCCTCCATCATTTCATGGACAATCGCTCCCGCTTTTTGCATACTTTCTTGCTGCTCCTCGCAGGCTGCTTCCATCTTAAAACTATCCATATCATACAGAGTCACCTGTGAAAGCTGCGCCAGCGCAGGTTCCACATCTCTCGGTACTGCAAGATCAATGAGAATCACTGGATGTCCCAATTCTATTCCTTCAAACAGCTCTCGGCGCAACGTGTAATTAGGGCTGGCCGTAGCACTGACTACCAAGTCACATTTTGGCAGATATTCCATTCTCTCTCCATAATTAATGCGCTTGCATCCCATCGGTATATTCACGACACCGCTGCGATACTGGCGAACAGTCACCGTCACATCTGCACCGTTTTCTCTCAGAGTCTGAGCGGTAATCTTTCCCATCTCACCATTTCCAATAACCATACAGGTCTTTCCCTTGACCTCATAGCCTTTTTCTCTTAGGCAGGCAATCGCCTGATGAATCACAGAGAGATTGCCTCTAGAAAATGCAACTTCTGTCTTAATCTTTTTCCCGGCAGTGATCGCCATACGAAACAACACTTCCAGCACACTATCCGTAGTAAAATGCTCTCTCGCCAAAGACAGGGCATCTTTTACCTGGGTCAGAATCTGATCCTCCCCTAAAATCTGTGATTTTAATCCGCTGGTCAAATAGAATAAATGTTCCACGGCCTCTGCGTCTTTTCTTTCAGTAAAACAATCTCTGTACTGTCCCGCCGGAACTTCTTTTATCTTACAAAGACTGGCATAGAGATCCCCCTCCCAGTCTTCGGCAGTGCTGACCCACACCTCCATGCGGTTGCAGGTTGATAAAATAATGCAGCCTGATATCTCATTCTCCTGAAGCAATTCTTCCATAGCACTGCTGGCATCCTTCTTTGTAAATGCAAATTTAGCCCGAATATCCACAGGTGCCATACTGTGATCAATTCCGATCATGGAAATACTCATAGTTCTTCTTCCCCTAACTTTCCTTTGTCTTTCTCATAAGACTTCTTCTGATCTTATTTCGCTTTTTTTATCATATCATAACCCCATTCAATGTCAATTCTATGGTTTCTTTTTTTCAAAAAATTCTCCCTCACAAACTTGGATCTGTCAGGAAAAATCATCTGTGAATAGCTGTAAAACGTTTAAAAAAACACTGTATAATAGTTGACAATTCATAATCGAAAGCCTATAATAAATTTCGGCAATTTCTTGTATATGGTCCTTAAACAGGATAAATGGGAAAAGAGTGCAAATCTCTTACGGTCACGCCGCTGTAAAGGAGGAGCGTTCCCCACAATCCACTGGTTCGCCGGGAAGGAGGGGAAATCGCAGAGATTCCTAAGTCAGAATACCGCCATATACAAGCTTCGCACATGGTTACGAACGATGACCTGGTGCTTATGTTTCTTCTGCCAAAAGAGAAGGAACCGCTGCGCCTGTCTGTCGCTCAGACAGGCTTTTTGTATATCAAAAGCGACTGACGACAGCTCTTATGCCAGCCCTGTGCCTTTGTCTTACTTCATTTAAAGAAAGGGGAACTAAAAATGACCAAAAAACAAAAAAAGATTGTATTGCTATCCACAATCTTTGCCTTGACTTTCGGAATTACTCCCGCAGTCAGCGCCATGCATATCATGGAGGGATATCTTCCCGGCACCTACTGTATCGCCTGGGGTATCCTGTGTATTCCTTTCCTGGCAGCAGGCTTTTTCTCCATGAAAAAGACAGTGGCTGCTAACTCCCGGCTACTGCCGCTTCTAGCGATGGCCGGCGCTTTTGTGTTCGTGATTTCTTCACTGAAAATTCCGTCTGTGACTGGGAGCTGCTCCCACATGACAGGAACCGGATTAGGTGCCATTCTTTTTGGACCATCCGCTGTCAGCATCCTGGGCATTATCGTCTTACTTTTCCAGGCTATCCTGCTGGCTCACGGCGGGCTGACTACCTTAGGAGCAAACACATTTTCCATGGCTGTCGCAGGCCCGTTTGTCTCTTACGGAGTCTTCCTTCTCTGCAAAAAAGCCAATGTAAATCGAAAAGTCAGCGTCTTTTTAGCAGCCACTTTGGGAGATCTGTTTACCTACTGTGTAACCGCTATCCAGATGGCTTTCGCTCACCACGCGGATACTAGCATTGCAGGCGCTATGGGAAAATTTTTGACAGTATTTGCACCAACACAGATACCTTTGGCAATCATCGAAGGAATTTTGACGGTTCTGATTATCTCCGCGTTGGAGACCTATGCAAAACCGGAGCTGCGTTCCATCGGATTTTTAAAGGAGGTGCACTGATATGAAAAAATCGACGGTGCTCATTTTAATTATTGTTGTCATTCTCATGGCTTTTATTCCACTGTTTGCCATGCCTGATAAGGAGTTCGGCGGTTCTGACGATGCGGGAAGCGTTGTTGTCGAAGAAGTCGACTCTAGCTATACACCATGGTTTGAACCAATCTTTGAAAAAGCTCTCGGTCATGAACTTCCCGGAGAAGTCGAAAGCCTGCTGTTTTGTCTTCAGACAGGTATCGGCGTGGGTGTGATCGCTTTTGTCATGGGCAGATATGTAGAACGGAAAAAATGGCTCAGAGAAGAATAATTTCTGTATCCCGGCGAAAGGAGTACTTATGATTGCCATCGATCAGCTATGTTACCGCTCTAAACTTAGATATCACAATGCCGGAGAAAAATTTGCATTTACAACCCTGACCCTTTTATTTTGTGTGGTCAGTCGTTCTGTTGTAATTGCTGGAATTGTCCTGGTAACGACAGGGATTCTCACCATATACAAGGGTGGAATCCCTTTTTTCCGTTATCTGAAATTCCTCACAGTCCCTCTAGTCTTCCTGATTCTGAGTACTGTGGCCATCGTCTTAAATGTCTCAAAGACACCGTCAGATCTCTTCGCTCTTTCCATTGGAAGCTGGTATTTGACCGGCAGCAAAGCTTCCTTATTATATGCAGTACAATTGATTTTGACTGCACTGGCAAGTGTCTCTTGTCTGTACTTTTTTTCATTTAGTACTCCTATCACAGATTTTATCCATGTATTGCAGAAACTGCACTGTCCTCGGTTAATCATCGAACTCATGCTTCTGATCTATCGATTTATTTTTATACTTATGGAGATATCCTCGGCAATCACAACCGCCCAGAACTCTCGTCTGGGCAATAAGGATTTCATCACCTCATGCAAATCCTTCGGTTTCATGGCCTCAGCTCTCCTAATCCGGGCAATCAAAAAATCCAATCTTCTCTACGATGCCATGGAATCCCGTTGTTATGACGGAACCATCCGCGTACTTCATGAGAATTTTCCGCCCAAAAGACGTGAAATCCTCTATATCTTACTGTTTGAAACATTTTTACTTGCAGTCACTGTGATTTTGCGGCTGCGATAAGAAAGGCAAACCCATATGAAAGATATTATACTAAAAGCCCAAGAACTGTATTTCTCCTACGATGACGAAAACACCCATTCTCTGAACGGACTTTCCCTCGAAATTCAGCGAGGAAAAAAAGTCGCCTTTATGGGAGCGAACGGCTCAGGAAAATCCACATTCTTTCTGTGCTGCAATGGTATCCACCGCCCCAGCAGCGGTACCCTTTTTGTAGATGGAAAACCCATAGACTACTCTAAAAAAGGACTGTTGGACCTGCGCCAAAAAGTAGGGATTGTCTTTCAAGACCCAGACAACCAGCTTTTCTCAGCCAGCGTCTATCAGGAAATTTCTTTTGGTATTCTGAATCTGGGAATCTCAGAAGAAGAGGCACAAAAAGAAGTGGAAAAAGTCATCGCAGATCTGGAAATCACTCCTTTCAGACACAAACCCACCCATGCCCTAAGCGGCGGTCAAAAAAAGCAGGTTTCGATTGCGGACATTTTGGTTATGCATCCGCAAATCATCATTCTAGACGAACCTGCCGCAGCCCTTGATCCAAAACACACCCAAAAAGTCAATCATATCGTTGACGAAATGACACAGCAGGGAATCACAGTCCTAATGTCCACCCACGATGTGGACTACGCATACCAGTGGGCCGATCAGATCTTTCTATTCAAAGATGGACGAGTACTCTCACAGGGAACTCCCACGGAAGTCTTTGCCGATCAGAACGCCCTAGAAGAGACGAATCTGCATCAGCCAACTGTGATGAAACTCTATTTTCGACTCTGTGAAAAAGGCATTCTTGACCCGTCTTTCCCGGTTCCGAAAAATTTACAAGAACTGGAGCAATATATTGAAAATATTCATCTGTAATCATAGAAAAACACGACACACATCAAAATTTCACAAAGGAGGAACACTCAAACATGAATCAATCAAAAAAACAGGCCATTTTAGTGGTAAGTTTTGGAACTTCCTATAATGCAACCAGAAAGGTCACAATCGACGCCATCGAAGGCGATATCGCAAAAGCTTATCCAGAATATCAGATTTACCGTGCCTGGACCAGCAAAATGATCATCGCAAAGCTTAAAAAACGAGACCAAACTCATATCTTTACAGTCAAAGAAGCCATGGAGAAAATGGCCGAAGATGGAATCACAGATGTAATCGTTCAACCCACCCATGTCATCAATGGCATCGAAAATGACCAAATGAAAGAAGACGCCCTCTCCTGCCGCAGTCAATTTCACTCTATCCGATTCGGCGCTCCGCTTTTGACCACAGAAGAAGACAACCGAGCAGTGATTCAAGCTATCGCTCAGGAATTTTCTGAGCTTCAAGAAGACGAAGTGCTGGTATTCATGGGACACGGTACCACTCACTACGCTAACTCTGTCTACGCTGCTTTGGACTACATGTTCAAAGACCTCGGACACAAAAACATTTTCCTGGGAACTGTCGAGGCTTATCCAAGTATGCAGTCCCTGCTCCGTATGGTTAAAGAGTACAGCCCCAAAAAAGTCATCTTAGCCCCATTTATGATCGTCGCCGGAGACCATGCCCGCAACGATCTGGCCGGAGACGACCCGGAATCCTGGCTCTGTCAGTTCCAGGAATGCGGCTTCGAGGTCATGCCCGTTCTGAAAGGTCTCGGACAGTATTCCGCAGTGCGTCAAATGTTCATTGACCACATAAGAGAAGCTCTGGAACACTGATTTTTCCTGTTATAGGAAAGCCCACTTTGTTCTAAAAACCGGCATCGCAGCCTTCTAAAAACAGCGATGCCGGTTTTTCTATCTCCGGTTATCGATCATATACAGCAGTGCATTGCAGATGCAGGCTGCGATGTTGCTTCCGCCCTTTCGGCCTCTCGCCACAATATAGGGAGCCTGAGTCTGCATGATTAACTCCTTGGACTGTACTACGTTGACGAAGCCCACGGGAACACCGATCACCAGTTTTGGATGGATTTTCCCCTCGCGTATCATCTCATAGAGATGAATCAGCGCGGTAGGAGCGTTTCCAATGGCAAAAATCAAATCCTCACCCATAGCCGCCGCTTTTTCCATGCTGGCCACAGCCCGGGTGGTGCCGTTTTTCTTCGCTGTCTGGGCCACATCCTCATCGGACATAAAACAGTACACCTGACCGCCGTATCTGGCAAGCGCCTTCTTATTGATTCCGGATTTTGCCATCTGTGTGTCCGTCACAATGCTGGCTCCACCCTTGATCGCTTCTAAGGCTTTCTCCACGACCCCTTCCGAAAAGCACAGATTTTTCGCATAGTCGAAATCCGCACTGGTATGGATACACCGCTTTACAATCAGTTCTGTACCCGGAGCCAGCACCGTATTCCCCAATTCTTCTGTGATGATCTCAAAACTTCTGGCCTCGATCTCCATGGGTTTTACATTTTCCAGTTCTACCTTCATACGCTCACTCCTCTACTCCCGCATTTAAAATCTCATAAATTTTTTCCATATCCAGATGTTTTCTCAGGCCATCGGCCAGAAGATCGTACTGAGTCTCCTTAAACGCCGCGAAATCCACACCGGTCATCTCAGACACATCGACACCTTTCGCCTTGCCGATGGCTTCCATCAATCCTTTGGTGACTTCCTCCCGGTCAAAAATTCCGTGGATATAGGTTCCATAGACATTCCCGGCACACAGACCGTCCACCTTTTTCGCTCCGGTCACCTGGTCGGTAATCCTGGACATACACGCCGTCTCTTCTCTGGGAACGCTCTCTCCCATGTGAATCTCATAGCCCTCTAACGGCACGCCGGACATTTCTTTTAATACGCCTGTGAGCTCACAGAGCTGTCCGCAGACACGGGTTCGAGTCTTCGCCTCCTCGAATACGGTGTCCATCGGCAAAAGCCCCATACCTTCGATCTGGCCGCCTGCTTCCACATGGTGAGGGTCTGAGAGCGTCTGCCCAAGCATCTGATACCCTCCGCAGACTCCAAAAATGACCTTCCCCTTGGCTGCCTCCTTCAGAATCGCGGCCTCCAATCCGTTTTGGCGCATCCAAAGCAGATCTTCCATCGTGTTCTTTGTACCCGGAAGCAAAATCATATCCGGGTTTTTCAGTTCACGGACATGTCTCACATAGCGCAGGGACACTCCCGGAATACTCTCTAGAGGATTGAAATCCGTAAAATTGGAAATTCTCGGAAGCCGAATCACCGCCAAATCTATCAATCCCACTTCCCGGTTTCCCTCAAAACGCTCCGTCAAGCTGTCCTCATCCTCCACCTGGATGTCCAAGTAAGGCGCCACACCTACTACGGGAATTCCAGCCTTTTGCTCCAACATTTCGATACCTGGGTCCAAAATCGTCTTGTCTCCCCGGAACTTATTGACAATCAAGCCTTTCACCAGCTTTTTTTCCTCTTCCTCCAGAAGCATCACCGTGCCAATCAACTGGGCAAACACCCCGCCCCGGTCGATGTCTCCCACCAGTAGCACCGGAGCCTTCGCCCGTTTTGCCATTCCCATGTTCACGATGTCCTCGTCTTTTAGGTTAATCTCCGCAGGGCTCCCCGCCCCCTCGATGACAATGATGTCATTTTGGGCGGCCAGTTCCTCATAGGCTTCCATCACCTTGGGAAACAGCTGGTGTTTAAATTTGAAATAATCCCGGGCGCTCATCGTTCCCAGAACTTCCCCGTTTACGATCACCTGGGACCCCACGTCGTTGGTGGGCTTTAGCAGAATCGGATTCATCTTCACCGAAGGGGCGATTCCCGCCGCCTCTGCCTGCATCACCTGAGCCCGTCCCATCTCCAGCCCCTCTTCCGTGATAAAAGAATTCAGTGCCATATTCTGGGATTTAAACGGAGCCACCCGGTATCCGTCCTGCTTAAAAATTCTGCACAGCCCGGCAGCCAGCAGACTCTTTCCCGCATTGGACATCGTACCCTGCACCATAATTGCTTTTGCCATTTCTTCTCTTCCCTTCCGTCATACTTTTCTAACCGTCATTCCTCTCCTGTATCTGAGGTCCTGCGTCTACTGCTACCGTTTCACAGGTATAGTTCCCCTAGCGCCTTCAAAAGCCTGTCATTCTCTTGGGGCATCTTTACCGCCACCCGGTAATAGCCCTTGGAAAGTCCGGTATAGTTACTACAGTCTCGAATTAGAATCCCTTTGTCCAGGCACTTCTCCCACAAATCCTTGGGGCCCTCAAAGAAGAGATAATTTGCCTGGGAGTCATAAGTCTTTATCCCCAGCTTTTGAAACTCCTGTTTCATTCGCTCGATCTCTTGAAAGACGATCTGACGGCCGCGGCGGACGTAGTCTTCTTCCTTAAGAGCCGCAATTCCTGCTTTCTGTGCAATCACCGACAGATTCCAAGGCTGGGTCATTCTTCCCATTCTCTCCAACAGGTCCAAGTTCTGACACAAACCGTATCCCAGGCGCACTCCCGCCATGGCATATCTCTTGGTGAATGCTTTGAGCAAAAACAGATGGGGGTTCTCAGATAACTCTTCTTTCAGAGAATACTTCTTTGGTTCCTTTACAAAATCCAAAAAGCATTCATCCACCACCAGCATGGTCTGGTGCTTGTCACAGATATCCAGAACTCTCTCCAGAAATTCTCTCTCCAACAAGAGCCCTGTGGGATTGTTGGGGTTGCACAGAAATACCACATCCACCTGGGGCGTCAATCTGTCAAAAAAATCGGACTGCGGCTGAAAGCTGCATTCCCTCTTTAATCCGTAATAGTCTACCCGGCATCCCAGATTTTCCAATGCCTGCTCATATTCCGCAAAAGTAGGGGCCAAGACCAGGGCCTGTCTCGGTCTCAAAGCCAAAATCAGCGTATAGATCAGCTCTGCCGCCCCGTTTCCGCAGATCACCTGCTCCTTGTTCACCTGTTCGTACTGTGCGATCGCCTTTTTCAGACTCTCGTATCCCACCTGGGGATAGTTTACCAGCTCATCCAGACTGTCCGCCACTGCCTGCCTCACTTTGCCAGGAGTTCCCAAAGGGTTGCAGTTCGCGGAAAAATCCACGCATCCTTGATGGTGGTAGACATCTCCGCCATGTATATGTTTCATAGATTATTTCCTCTCATTTCTAAGCTAAAATCAGCCCCAGCACCGCAAACCTCGCCAGAGCAAAGATCAAAAGTCCTAGGCCTGCGGTGACATACAAAAGCCGATTTGATCTGGGAATGTCTTCTCTCTCAATGGGCCTGACCGAATCCCCAATCGTGGGCTTCTCATACAATTTCCCAAAATAGTATGCGTTTCCCGCCAGCTGCACGCCCAGAGCTCCGGCCATCACAGCTTCTGTCTGCGCGGAGTTCGGACTCGCGTGGTTTCTCCGGTCCCTCAGATAAATCTTCTTTGCGTTCTTTCCGTCAAAACCGGCCAGAAAGCTGGCCGCCACCATCAGCCAGCCACTGATTCTGGCCGGCACATAGTTGGCCGCATCGTCCAGCTTCGCCGCGCATCTGCCAAAATTTAAGTATTTCTCATTCTTATACCCCACCATGGAATCCATCGTATTGATTCCCTTGTACAAGAACATCAGCGGCACACCGCCGATAGCCATATAAAGCATGGGGGCAATCACTCCATCCGAGGTATTCTCCGCCACAGTTTCCACAGTGGCCTTGATAACTCCTTCCTCGCTCAAAGCCTTGGTATCCCGTCCCACAATCATGGAGACTGCATACCGGCCGTCCTCTAAGGTTCCCGTCGAAAGTGCCTCATAGACTTTCATGCTCTCTGTCTTCAAAGACTTCGTCGCCAGCATCTGATAACACCAAAAGGTTTCCACCGCCAGACCTGCCCAAAAATTCCACTGGTACAAAAGCAGCAAAACCGCCATAGGAATGGCGCCGCAGGCCAGAAGCACCAGAAGCACCAGTGCTATTCCTGCCGCTCTCTCCCCTGCCCCTGTCTTTGGAAACCAACGCCTTAGCTTCTTCTCCCAAAACGCTATCCATTTGCCGATCGCGCATACTGGATGATATAGCCACCGCGGGTCTCCCAGCCCCAAGTCCGCCAAAAAGCCTGCGCAAAGGGCGATCACTCCTGCCATTTTCTTTTCTCTCCTTTCGCCCCCATAGGATTTTCACACCTTCGTCTGGCCTGCGTTTTCCCACACTGCTTTAAGAAAGCCGCTGCCACCTGAGGGCTGCCGCAGTAATACAGATGGGGAAATCCGCACAGCTGGCTGTCCGTCCCATGCATGCACCTCCAGCCCCGGCTGCCAACCGGCTTTTGCGCCTGAAAATCACAGCCGCAGTTCTCCGAATCAAAGTAATGAAATTCATGGGCGCGTATCGTTCCTAAGTCTTCTCCTAACACCGGATGTTCTGCCCTTAGATTCACATAGCCAAACCGGTTCAGCTTCGGCGTCCGGTAGGCCGAACCTTCAAAGGCCCCTGCCATGGGATAGAATTTTCCATCCATTCCTTCCATCTGCTCATGCAGATACATAAAGCCTCCGCACTCGGCCAGACAGGGAAGCCCCTTCTTCAGCCAGTCTCCGATTTCTCTGCGCATACTCTGGTTTTCCGACAGTTCCTTTGCGTAGAGCTCCGGGTAACCGCCGTACAGCAAAAGCCCATCCAAATCCTCGGGCAGATGGCTGTCGTGAAGGGGCGAAAACTCCACCAGTTTTGCCCCCATGCTTTCCAAAAGACGCAGGTTATCTTCGTAGACAAAGCAAAAAGCCTCGTCTCTTGCCAGCCCCAGGCGCACCGGCCATTCAAGCTGAAACCCAAAAATCTGCGCCTCCTCCGTCAGATCAGAAGGGGGTAAATCCTGTGCCTGACCGGCCAGCTTTAGAATCCCATCCAAGTCCAAAGTCTCTTCCAGCACCTGTGCCAGCTTCTGCAGCTTTTTTTGCAGGTCCTGTACCTCCTCAGGCATCACAAGCCCCAGATGGCGGCTCTC
Source organism: Blautia hydrogenotrophica DSM 10507 (assembly GCF_034356035.1). NCBI lineage: Bacteria > Bacillati > Bacillota > Clostridia > Lachnospirales > Lachnospiraceae > Blautia > Blautia hydrogenotrophica. The sequence continues at coordinate 1,532,388 of NZ_CP136423.1, read as the reverse complement.
AATCCGGCACTCCTCCACCTTGGGGACATAGCCGTAAGCCCGGATGCCCAGCTCTTCCTCCACCAGTTTTTTCATTCTTGGATAGAGCATCGGAGACATCTGGTTAAAAATCACACCCTGTATCTGGCTGTCTGCCCGGTATTCCAGAAATCCTTTCAGATAGGCGGCCAAAGACACGCTCATCCCTCTGGAATTGACAATCAGTATCACCGGCGTCTTCGTCTCCCGCGCAAGATCATAGGCACTGGCCTGGGTGGTGATGCCGCCTACACCGTCATAGTAGCCCATCACGCCCTCCATCACGGCCAGCTCCATCCCTCTCATATTCTCCTGCAGCAGCCAGCGCACGGTGTCGCCGCCAGCAAAAAAAGTGTCCAGGTTCCGGGATTTTGCCCCGATCACCTTACTGTGAAACATGGGATCTATGTAATCCGGCCCGCATTTAAAAGAGGCCGTCTGAATTCCCCGGTTTTTCATCGCCTGCAAAAGTCCGCAGGTAATCAACGTCTTTCCGCTGCCGCTGGCTCCCGCGGCCAGCAAAATTCTGGGTATCTTCATAGCTGCTCTCCTTTATGGCAGGTAATGATGTAGATGGGATTTTCTCCCATCATCATGTGATACCGGCCTAGATTTTTGGAACGGGACACGGCGACCTGCACCAAATCCGTACATTCCAGCTGCCATTCTTTGATTACGCGAAGAGCTTCAGAGACCGTCTCCAGCGTAATACAGTTGATCACCATCCGCACCCTGGGATTCTTCTCCAATAAGCATTTTACAATCTCACCCAGGTTTCCTGAAGAACCTCCGATGAACGCATGGGTGGGAGGTTCCAAAGCTTCCATAGCCTCCGGCGCCGTCCCCTCCACAATGGTCAGGTGATCCACCCGAAATTTTTTCTTGTTTTCCCAAAGAAGGCGAACCGCCTCTGGGTTCTTCTCGATGGCATAGACCCGGCCCAAGGGCGCGCGAAGGGCCATTTCCACAGATACCGAACCTGTGCCTGCTCCCACATCGTAACAGATGGAATCCTCCCTCAGCATCAGTTTTCCCAGGGAGACACAGCGCACCTCCGCCTTAGTCATGGGCGCTTTTCCCCGCAGAAAAGCCTCGTCCGGCAGGCCATGAGTGCTGCACCCGGCATCTGCCCAGGGATTTTCCACGCAGACTACGCTCAGCGGGTCAGAGGAGTACTCCAAAAGCTCCCCGGCCCTGGCCGAAAAAATTTTTTCATCCGGATAAGACAGGCGTTCGCCCACATGGAGCACCGCTTGGGAAAGTCCGTACTCTGTCAGGCTGCGGGCCAGCATTTTGACACTGTCCCCTCTTCCCAGAATCGCGAAAACCTTCCGGTGCCTCTGAATCTGAGCCAACAAATTGCAGTCTCTTCCATGGGCACTGACAATCTTCGCATCGTCCCAAGACAAGCCAATCTTAGCCATAAAATACACTACGGAAGAAATTCCACAGATCACTTCCACCTCAGCCTGTTCCCTCAAAAGCTCCAGAAGCTTTCTGGCACCGCTGTAAAAGCCCACATCTCCGGACAAAGCCACCACAATCCTCTCAAATTCTGGATGTCCCTTCAAATACTCGCAGATTTTATCGGCGCGGTATTCATAGCAGACAGCTTTTCCAGGCTGCATGGCCGCTTCCGCCATTCGGCGGGCTCCCACGATCAGGTCGGCCTCCTGGCAGGCCCGCCGGCCTTCCACCGTCATCGTCTCAGGACTTCCCATGCCGATGCCCAGAAGCGTTACCTTCTGGCGGACAGACAGGTGAAATCTCTTGGCCAGCTTCTGCTTCACCAAAAACACGTCGTCGCCCTCTTCCTCCCGGGGTCGGCCAATCACCACCAGGGTAGCTTTTGCCTGCATGGCCGCCTCGTATTTCTCCCAAAAACCGCCTGCGGTCCCGGAATCCTTCGTCACCAGATACCTGCACTCATACTGGCGCAGCATTGCCAGGTTCATCTGCGTGGAGAAAGGTCCCTGCATACCGATCAGATGCTTTCCCTCCACGCCTAGCGCCGCGCAGTCCGCAATCACCGACGGCAGGCTGAGCACCCTGGCATAGATTCTCTCCTGGTAATCCGAAAGGGCGGTAAAAGCTCTCAGCTCCTTGCTTCCAGTGGTCAAGAGAATATTTCCCTGCGTCCTCTCCAGGTAAGCCACGGCTTCTCCCGCGGATTCCACATAGACGGCTCCGTTCTCATAAACGCTTCTGCCCCGCAGCAGGCGCTGGTAGTCGCAAGCAGTCTGCACACAGGCTGTTTTGATATTCTTCGTGACCTCCACCGCATAGGGATGGGTCGCGTCGACGACCAATTCCGGTCTCTCCTCTTTTAAAAGTTTTTTCATCTCTTCCTGGTCCAGTCGTCCGGCCTGGACTTTCAGATATTCCGATTCCCTTAGCGCGCGGGCCCCGTATTCCGTGGCCACACAGGATAATACAGAAACCTTTTTCTCAGACAGCCATCTGGAAATCTCATACCCTTCTGTAGTCCCTGCAAACACTATGACTTTATACATTCCGATAACCTCTTGGCGTCACCATTTTTCCATTCAGATTCCGGGTCTGGGAATTTCCCACGAACACCGTCGTGAACATGTCTGTCTGTGTGTCCCGAAGCTCCCTCAAAGTCAGAATCCGTCCCTGCTCTCCTTCTCTGCCGATCTGGGATACCAGCCCGCAGACGGTATCTCCCGATTTATACCGAAGCATCAAATCGCAGGCCTTCTGCAGATAGTCATGCCTTTTTTTGCTGGATGGATTGTACAGGCAGATCACAAAATCCGCCTCGGAAGCATGCAGCAATCTCGCCTCAATCTTCTCCCAGGGAGTCAGCAGGTCACTTAAACTGATCAGACAAAAATCATGAATCAAAGGAGCTCCCAGCACAGACGCTCCGCCTGTAGCCGCGGTCACGCCGGAGACGATCTCCAGCTCCACCTCAGGGTAATTCACACCCACCTCGTACATCAGTCCGGCCATCCCATAGACCCCTGCGTCACCGCTGCAGATCATCGCCACTTTCTTCCCTTTTTTCGCCTCCTCAAAGGCCATCACACACCGGTCCACCTCTTTTTTCATCGGTGTCGTGAGAAATTCTTTTCCTGCAAAATGTTCTTTCACCAAATCCACATAGACGGTGTAGCCAATGATCACATCACAGTTTTTCAAAACCTCTGCCGCCTTGACTGTCATCAGTTCATAGGCTCCCGGTCCAATTCCAACTACCCAAATCTTACTCAAAACGTATCCTCCAATCTGGAAGAGCCAGTGCACAGGTCACACCGTCCTCCGCTGTTTTCCTCTGTATCAAACGGCCTGCATTTCCTGCCTTTGCCGCGCTTCTCTCACAGACACTGTCCACACCTGTGATTCCTCTCACAAATTCTGACGAGGTGAACTCTCCCGGCACTGTCAAAAGCTCCTCCCTGGTATAGGTCTCATAGGGAAGATCTGCGCTTTCACACCACTGCTGGATTCCCTCTTCCTCGGCTTTCAGGCAGATGCTCGCTGCACGGCCCAGAGCCTGCGGCCAGATTCCCGCCTGCTGCACAGCCTTTCTCACTCCCCGTTCAATGGCCTGCGTGTCCTTTCCTTTTTTGCAGCCCAAGCCGACAGCGACGATCTTAGGAACTAAATACACGGTCTGCGCAAAGGGCTTGCAGTCCTTTCGCACCGTCACCGCCGCACCGATAGCCGGATTTTTTGACGGAGCCTCTTCTCTTGCCAGAACCATGCCCTCTGGCAATTCACCCTCCCAGGGAAAATCGCTGTAAAAGCCCACCGGTTCCCCGGCCAGCAAGGCAGCAGAAAATGCCTTTGCAGCCGTCATAGGAAAGATCGCGCAGTCGTTTTTCTTTGCAAACACATCCACCGCAAACTTCCCGTGCAGATCTGTAGCCGTGGTGACTACAGCATTTGCTCCCAAAATCTGTGCCGTCTCTTTCGCCAGCTCGTTAGCGCCGCCCAGATGACCGGAGAGCAAGGCAACCACATACTGCCCGCACTCATCCACAGTCAGTACCGCCGGGTCTGTCTTCTTACTCTTTATGAAAGGAGCGATGCTGCGCACAGCAATCCCGCAGGCCCCCACAAAGCAGATGGCCTCGCAGTCCGCGAATCTTTGCCGGGTCCACTCCTTCAGAGGAAGCTCTAAGGAGTCCGGCAGATAGACACTCTTGACGGCGGTCTTAACCTGCCAGCCGCAGCTCTTGAAATGCTCACGGATTCTCTCTGCCAGCACACAGCCTGTCAGGCTGAAGCTGATTACTGCCAGTGTTCTCATTGTTCTTTCTGCTTCTTCCCTTCTCTGAATTCTGTGGTAAATTCCGGGTGATATAAAAGGGAACGGTCATAGTGACTGGCGTTTGCCGCCTCCCCGATAATCATCAACGCAGTCTTCGTAATCTGATTTTCCTTCGCGGTCTGAGCCAAGGTACCTACGGTACAGACAAATTTCTTCTCATCCTCCCAGGTGGCCTTGTAGACGATGGCCGCCGGGGTATCCGCCGTATAACCGCCCTCGATCAGACGCCGGCTCAGCTCTTCCAACATACCGGTACTCAAAAAGATCACCATCGTTGCCTGATGGGCCGCAAAGGATTCAATGCTCTCTTTTTCCGGCACTGGAGTTCTGCCGGCCATCCTGGTGATAATCACGCTCTGAGAAATATCCGGAAGTGTATATTCCAGATTCAGCGCAGCAGCAGCTCCACAAAAAGAGCTGACACCGGGACAGGAATCATAGGAAATTCCCATTCGGTCCAGTTCGTCCATCTGCTCTCGAATTGCCCCGTAGATACAGGGGTCTCCTGTGTGAAGACGGACCGTCACCTTTCCCGCTTGTTCTGCCTGTTCCATCACCTCTAGAACCTCCTCTAGAGTCATCTTCGCACTGTTATATACCTGACATCCCTCTTTCGCGTAGTCCAAAAGCTGTGGATTCACCAGAGAACCTGCGTAGATAATCACATCTGCCTGTTCCAAATAGGTTTTTCCCCGCAGCGTGATTAAATCCGGCGCCCCAGGACCCGCTCCCACAAAATGTACCATTCTTTACTCTCCTTTCTCTTTGGCAATAATCAGGGAATAATAGCCTGCGTCATCAGGAATCTCCTGAGCGCTCCGGTAAATCTGTTCCCCTTCCATTCCGCAGTTTTCAATCATCACAACGGTCTCTCCTCGCCTTAAAAGCTCTTCTCTTACCTGTCCGATCTTCTTGCCGGCTTTCATCAACACCTTGGTTCCCGGCAGCTTCAGCGCTTCCTCGATCTGATAGGAGGCTGGAATTACATGGAGCGGCTCTGCCTTCTCCACTAATCCTATGTTCAATCTCGCCGCCACCGCGCAAAACGACGTAATGCCGCTGACAATCTCTGCCTCAAAGCCCATGGCCAAAATCCTTTTATGTACATAGAGATAAGTCGCGTAGACGGTAGGGTCACCCAGAGTCAAAAATGCCACGGATTTGCCTTCTCTTAATTTCTCCGCGATCTGGGAAGCCCCCAGTCGATGGCTCTCCTCCAATCTCTCACTGTCTTTCGTCATGGGAAAGTCAATCGGCAAAACCTCCTTGTTTTCGATCTGTGGATAAGCCTGTCTGGCGATTTTATAGGCCACACTCTCTTCTTTTTTCTTTCCCGGCACCGCAATAATCTCACTTTCCTTGATGCGACGCAGCGCCTTCAAGGTCAAAAGCTCCGGGTCTCCCGGTCCCACTCCTAAACCGTACAATTTTCCTACCATAGTGATTCTCCTTGTTCTTTTATTGATGTTGAGAACAACATTCTCCCTTAGTACCTCTTATCTTTTCTATCAGATATCCGGCATCTCTCGTCTGTCCCAGATACCCATGGACATTGGAAAAAATCACCGCTCCCAGGGTAATCTGCTCGTAAGAACGATGGTCCAGATAAAACTGAATTTTCTCTAGCACCACAGCCATGGTCCGATGCAAGTATCCTCCTTGTTCCAACAGCGCAAGCGCTTCGTCGGTGGTACCACACTCCAAAATTTCTCTCACTAGTTCCAGACCGGCTCCCGCACGCACTGCGCTGGCGGCCAGAACCTCCATCCTGCCATCTGCACTGTGAGAATGCGTATTCATAATCCCTGCCGCCACCTTGATAAATTTTCCAATATGGGCCACAAAGAGAATTCCCTTTACCCCCAAAGAAACTGCCATGTCAATGGTCTCTCCCACATAATTGCTGCACTTCATATTTCTCTCAAAAGGCAAATCCATGTGGCCCCGCAGATAATCAGCTCCATAGTTGCCCGGCGTCACCAGCAGGTATTCCTCCCCGGACTGATGCTTCATCTTCATCTCCACCTGAATACTGGAAATCAGCGCCGCCTCACTCATGGGTTCTACAATGCCGCTGGTTCCAAGAATGGAGATTCCACCTTCGATTCCAAGCCTGGGGTTAAAGGTTTTCTTAGCGATCTCCTTTCCCTGGGGTACGGAAATGGTCACCGTCAGTCCCCCCTCATAATCCCATTCACTGCAGACTGCTTCCGTTTCCCTTTGTATCATCGCCCGGGGAACCTTATTGATCGCTGGGCTTCCCACCGGCTGTTCCAGGCCAGGCTTTGTGACCCTGCCCACGCCAGCTCCTCCTTCCAGCAAGAATCTGCCCTCTAAATTTTTTTGGACCTTTGCGTACACTAAAATTCCATTGGTGGTGTCCGGGTCGTCTCCGCCGTCTTTTCTGACGGCGCACTGAGCGCAGCCTTCTTCTAGCTGAACCTCTTCCAGCTTCAGATGCAGCAGGATTCCCTTTGGCGTCATCAAATCCACCTGGGAAAGCTTTCTCTGCCCCAGCAGCATAGAAGCCGCTCCTTTAGCGGCGGCGGCAGCGCAGGAGCCCGTCGTATAGCCATATTTCATCTTCTTATTGTTTTTCATTACATAGTAATCTTCCAGCCCTGTCTTCCAGGTCTTTTCCTCGTCCATAGACCATCGCTCCTTCCCGTCCAGATTGTAATATAAAAATTTTCATGCATCCTTCCCGGAGCGTTTCTGTTATAGGAAAATTCTTTCCAGTGACAATGCAAAGTGAGCAAGCCTATTTCCGTTTCCTTCTTCCCTCAGTCTTAAAGGAAGCTGCTCGCTTTGCGCTCCGCCGCAGACCGCCTTGCGGTGATATTCCTCATTGCGGCGTGTGCATCCTTCGCGGAGCGTTTCTATGTATAGGAAAATTTTTTCCAGTGACAATGCAAAGTGAGCAAGCCTGATTCCGTTTCCTTCTTCCCTCAGTCTTAAAGGAAGCTGCTCGCTTTGCGCTCCGCCGCAGACCGCCTTGCGGTGATATTCCTCATTGCGGCGTGTGCATCCTTCGCGGAGCGTTTCTATGTATAGGAAAATTTTTTCCTATACATAGAAAAAGGGCAATGCAAAACAGAGCTCCTGTCTCCTCCGCTTTGTTTTACATAGCCCTTACTCTCAAAATCACTGCGGCATCCGCACTCACAGCCGCAGAAATTCTGCTCAGATATTCTTACTGAATCCATTGCCTATTATATAGATTTCCCTCTGAAAAGTCAACCGAATGCCCATGTTTTAAAGGAAAAAGCATGCAGCAAATTACAGTTCAGATCTTCCACATCCCAAGACATACTCTCGCCAAACTGCTGCTTACAATGGTTTGTGTGCATCGCGAAGTATGTTACTGCTCACGAATTGTAAGTGAGTGAACGGTACCAATCGTTCCCCGCCCGACTATATATTTTTCAGAATACTTGCAAAAATCAAAATACAAGTGTATAATGTGGTTAATAAAAACAGGGGAGCTTGTACTTACAGGCTGAGAGGAAGTTTTGAACTTCGACCCTTTACCTGATGCGGATAATGCCGCCGTAGGAAGTCATGAACGAGAGATTTTTTACAGGAGGCATTCGACAATGCCTCCTGTTTTTCTGATATAGGAAAATTCTTTCCTATATCAGAAACGCTCCGCTAAAGATGCATACTCGCACAAGAGGTAATCACCGTAGGTGGCTGTGCTCGGCGTGTAAAGTAAAATGCACCCTCAAGATTGAGGGGATGGGGAGCTGACGTGGGTTTGCCCACTTTATACAGTTCAAGGAAAGGAGGTATTTTCACGGTCAATCCGTGACAGATTGAGGGGGAGCGCCCTGAATCTTGTATGACAGCGATGGGAAGCCGTGTTCCGGCGTGAGAGGAAGCCAGCAAGCTTCGACCGACCTTCCAAGGTTTTTCCATTTTCTCGGGAAAACCGTACTGAATTTTTGTGCAGGGAAGTGTCGGAAATATCGGCTGTTTTCTCTGTACCGCAAAGGAGCATCTTAAATGAAAACAAAAAATACTACAAGAAAGTTAATGTTGTCTGCCATGTTTGCATGTCTAGCCTACGTGTTAAACACCTTTGTCTACTTTCCAGCAATGGCACCTTTCCAGCATTTCGTGGATGTGTTGGCGGCCGTGTTTGTAGGCCCTTGGTATGGCTGCGCCAGCGCGTTTTTATGCGGAGCTTTACGTATGATGTCTGGACGTACCATTCAGGCAATCACCGGAGCAATCTTTGGCCCCATCATCGGCGGTCTACTCTATCGGAAAACCAAAAAGATTTACCTCGCCTATGTGGGAGAAATCATCGGCACTGGTATCTGCGGCGCACTGGCGTCCTACCCACTGATGAAATGGTTCTATGGCCTAGATCTTCAAAATTGGTACTACTACATCCCTTTTTATACCCCCGCCGCTGTGGTCGGCGGAGCGATGGGCGTCGCCGTCCTGCTTCTTTTAAGACGCAGCGGTGTCTTTCGCAGAATGCTCAGTGAATTGAATGGAGGCAACGATCATGTATGACTTTATCACCCCTCTGCACTGTGTGAGACAGAACCAACCTCTGATACAGTGCATCACAAATTTTGTAACTGTCAACGACTGTGCCAATATCATCCTTGCTACAGGCGGTTCCCCGTCTATGTCCCAGGACATCCGTGAGGTGGAAGAATCCGTATCAGGGGCTGACGCCCTGGTCTGTAACCTAGGAGCCATCGACTTTACCGCTTCCATGGTTGCAGCTGGAAAAAAAGCCAATCAATTGAAAAAGCCCGTCATCCTCGACCCAGTGGCCGCGGGCACAACCCAGCTTCGCCGGGAAGCATCCCGTACCCTGCTAGAACAGGTGCACTTTTCTGTCATCCGAGGAAATGCCTCTGAGATTCGCTTTCTATCCGGCCAGCAGTCCAGCGGAAGCGGCGTAGACGTAAGCCCAAAGGACGCTGCCACCATAGACAATCTTCCCGATGTCCTGGAAATGACTAGGTCCCTGGCACGAAAGGCAGGCAGCGTCATCGTCCTCTCCGGAGCGCTGGATGTTATCTCCGACGGGACGCGCAGTGTCGTCCTGCATAATGGCTGCCCGACCATGGCCCGCATCACCGGAAGCGGCTGTATGCTGACCGCCTTGATCGGTGCGTTCTGCGCGGCGACACCTGAAGATCTCTTCTGCGCGGCAGTTTCCGCGACGGCGGCAATGGGAGTCTGTGGAGAATTGGCAGAAAAAAGAAGACTCACGAACCAGACAGGAAATGCCACGTTCCGCACCGATCTCATTGACGCAATGTTCAACTTAACTGAAATACAGCTCAGGGAGGGAATTCACTATGAACTTTTCTAAAGAAGAAATCCGGCATTCCATGCTGCTCTACGCGATCACGGACCGCACATGGTTAAAAGAAGGGGAGACGCTGACATCCATCTGCGAGGACGTATTGAAGCATGGAGCGACTTTTTTGCAGATCAGAGAGAAAGATTTAGAACCGTCGGCTTTTCAAAAAGAAGCATTAGAACTAAAAGCTCTGTGCGCCAAATACCAAGTCCCCTTCGTGGTCAATGACAGTGTAGAGATCGCGCTGGCCATCGACGCAGACGGCGTCCATGTAGGGCAAGGTGATATCCAGGGTAAAAATCTGCGCGCTCTCATTGGAAAAGATAAAATCCTGGGAATCTCTGCGGCTACGGTAGCAGAAGCCGTCGCTGCCCAGGCCGCTGGAGCCGATTATATCGGTGTCGGCGCCGTATTTGGAACCAGCACAAAGAAAAACGCCCGCAATCTGTCCGTGGAAAAGCTAAGGGAAATCTGTGCTGCTGTCACGATTCCAGTGGTGGCCATCGGCGGCATCCATGCCTTGAATCTGCGAAAACTTTCCGGCAGTCAGGTAGACGGCGTTGCTGTGATCTCTGCGATATTCTCCTCGGACAACCCGGGAAAAGCGACCTCAGACCTACTAAGCTTAGCCAGACAGCTAGTACAACCTACCCCTCGCCTGATGAGGACGGCGCTTTCCATCGCCGGCAGTGACTGTAGCGGAGGCGCCGGTATTCAGGCAGACTTAAAAACTATGACCATGAACGGTGTATATGCCATGAGTGCCATCACCGCTCTCACGGCCCAAAATACAACCAAAGTGGAAAAAATTGTAGAAACCAGCCCCGATTTTCTCAAATCACAGTTGGACATGATTTTCACAGATATCTTCCCGGACGCCGTAAAAATCGGAATGTTGCCCAATGCCAGACTCATAGAGGTCCTCGCAGAAAGGTTGCGGTTTTATCAGGCCAAACACATCGTGCTAGATCCTGTCATGGTCGCCACCTCCGGTTCCATTCTGATGGAGACCAGCGCAGTCTTAACCCTAAAAAAAGAGCTACTTCCCCTAGCAGAGCTGGTGACTCCTAATATCCCAGAAGCCGAAATCCTTAGCGAGAGGAAAATCACAACCCCAGAAGAAATAGAAGCTGCCGCCGAATTTATCGGCAAAACCTACCACTGTGCAGTCCTGATCAAAGGCGGACACAGCGTCAACACTGCCAACGATTTGCTCTGGGCAGATGGCCAGATGGAATGGTTCTACGGCAGATGCATTCCAAATCCCAACACCCATGGAACTGGCTGCACGCTTTCTAGCGCCATCGCCGCGAATCTCGCCAAGGGCTATTCTCTGTCGACTTCTGTCCAACGTGCAAAGAAATATCTCTCCGGCGCTTTATCTGCAATGCTGGATTTGGGCGCTGGCAGCGGCCCCATGAATCACGCCTTTTGTCTGACGGGAGAATTCTCCTGATTGCCGTCTTTCCTAAACCCAAGAGGGACAGGTACACCTCCTGGTATCCCTGTCCCTCCTGTATAAATGGAATTCTATTCTGCTTTCTTAAAACTCAAACAGATTCAATCCAACACTGTCGCTGAATTTTCTGCCGACACTTCCCGGAATCACCTGAAGAATAATCTCTGCCGTGGCACTGACCACTGCCCGGTTCAGATGGCCGCCGTATACGTTTCCCTTACTGTCACCTGCACTCAAATGTGCATGCAGATACACTTTCCCTTCTTTCCGAGTGAGGGTCCCTGTCAGGGATACAATCTCCAACGCTCCCTCAAACTGATTGGCATGGTACTCTTTCGTCACCGTGTCAAATACCCCTGTGGTCAGCTCTTTGACCGCGCCCAGTCCACTGATCGTTGCAAGCTGAATTTCTTCCTTGGCGGCAACCTCCGTCAGCTTTTCACAGACTTCCTCCTCTGGGTCCAGTCTTAAAACAATCGTATTTTCAAAACGTCTGTATTCCATAACTTTTCTCCTCTCTTAACTATTTTTTCGTCCCGTCCTTTGCGGACACAAAAACCTTATGGCCTCGGAAAGTATCATACCACAGAAACGGCTCCGTGTCATGGACTCAGTTTGGGGTTGATCCAGTTCCTATCATTACACACTCTCACCTTTTGTGAGCCCTGAATTTTTCGAAATTTTTTCTTAGAACCATCAGAGGTTTATCTTGTTGAATCTCACCGGGTATGATAGAGTATAAGTAGAAGTTATCGGAGGTTTTTATGAAAACAAAACGTATCAGTATCCGCATTTTGATCGGAGTTTTATTCTTCCTGCTGCTCTGCGTGGGAGGATATCTTCTATATCTGGAAGTCACCTACTACCGAATCGACGACGAGGTCTCCCTAAAGACCCAGAACAACCGCCACACCGACCAGCTTCAAGCCGGACAGTCCTACACCCTGACCACCTACAACATCGGTTTCGGAGCTTATGAACCCACCTACTCCTTTTTCATGGACACAGGAAAGATGAAAGACGGAGACAAGACTCGGGGCAAATACTCCCGGGCCTACAGTCGGGAACGAGAGCTGGCCAACACCAAGGGTAGTATTCGCACACTGATGAATTTAGACTGTGACTTTTATTTCGTCCAAGAGGCGGATGTAAAAGCCACCAGAAGCTATGAGGTCAATCAGGTGCAGATGCTCCAGAATTCTTTAAAAGACTATGGCTCTATTTACACCAGTGCCTTCCACTCCGCCTACTTGTTCTACCCTCTGACAGAACCTCACGGCAAGACGGAAAGCGGATTGGTCACGTTCAGCCGTTACCCCGTCACCAAAAATATCCGCTATCAGTTTCCTGTCACAAAGAATCCGATCGTAAAATTCACTGATCTGGACCGCTGTTTCACCGCCTCCTATCTAAAAGTAGATACCAAACGAGATTTAGTCCTCGTAAATTTACATATGTCCGCCTATGACAAAGGCGGTGTTATCCGTCAGAAACAGTTAAAACGTCTCAATGAATTCCTGAAGTCCGAGGCAGAAGAAGGAAATTACGTCATCGCCGGCGGAGATTTCAATCACGATATCGCCGGAAGCAAAGATCTCTATGAGTCTGGTCAGGAAATTCCAGAGTGGATATACCAACTCTCTGACTCCGATCTGGCTGAGGGCTATTCTTTTGTGATCCCTGAAAATCTGGGTGAGGTTGCCAGTTGCCGAGGCGCTGATATCCCCTACCAAAAGAATGTGACCTACACCGCCGTGGTAGATGGTTTTCTCGTCTCCGACAATGTAAAGGCCACCAGCACTGTAATCAGTACCGGATTCGCCTACTCGGACCACCAGCCGGTGAAATTGACTTTCTCTTTACTGCCTTAGGAACGAGAACTCTACTACACTGCAAAATACCCAGCGATCACGCATGGAAACGCGTAACCGCTGGGTATTTTATCTCTTTCGATATACTAATTTTACAATTTCACCTTTTTCAGAGTCTCTAACCTTCTTACTCTTTTATCAGCTCCGCTTCTTTTAACACTTCCTCCAAAATCACCACAGCATCTTCAATGCATCCATCGCAGCTTCGAAGCGGTGTCCCTGTCTGAGCACCTTTGAGTTCCTCACAGATCGTTGACTGATTCTTCTCCTGAAATTTGCTGAGCAAAACCTTAGACAATTTGTAAGTTTGAGCCTTACTCTTACACTGCTCCTTTCCCTCACTTCTTAAAAGTCCCGCCACTGCGCAGGCTCCTGAGATGGCACCGCAGGTCCCTTTCATGCCGCCCATGCCACCACCAAAAGCCTCGGTCACACGAAACAAGGTGTCCTCATCCATCTGCACCACATCACAGAAGGAACAGGCTACTGCCTGCGCACAGTTATATCCTTTTTTGTGAAGTTCCATTGCCTTTTCTACTCTCTTTGTCATCCTCTTACTCTCCTTTTCTTTTGAATTTTTGTAACTGTAAAAACTGAACTGCTATGAATTATCTCTCCAGGAACTCCTTTAGAAAGTCATAAATCTGATTTTCTGTGGGCGGACAACCCTCTAGACTGTGCCGAAATTTCCTGGTACAATTTCCGATTCCCAGCTCCCCGGTTTTCCCACGATACCCCTGACCAATGCAGATTTTCTCCCGAAGCATAGAAAACTTTCCTTCCTCTCTCAGCCGATCCAAGGCAGGAATCAAATAGCCATAGCAGGCGCTACAGGATTCCACTTCCTCAACCGCGTCTCGCAGCTCTACAATTTTTCTGGCATAGGGCAGTTCTTCCTCCACCTCCTGGCAAGAATGCAGAACTAGCTTTGACAAATCCGCACTGCCCACTCCCAAATCCTGAGCCAAGCCGACATAAGGCACCTCTTCCAGACGATAGTGCATCTTCTCACAGACATAGGCATCGCAGAGAACTGGATCCCTAGCCGTCAGAATCCGGTCACAGACCACAGGATTTCCACCGTCCTCAAAGTCCAGATCTCCACAGATATGGTCTACCACAATAAAATCCTGATGAATGCCACAGTTCAGGTGCGCAATGGGCGCATGAAGACCCATAGAATGAAATCTTCTCTTTTCCGAGTTTGGAATCAGTCCTTTCAGGTTCTTCAGTGCACAGGTGATCTTCGTCTGACAGTGCCCCTTCCAGACCGGAACATTGACGAGAAATTCGATTTTCCTCACACTGTCACAGAGATTCAGTTTCATTCCCCGACATTCCTCTTGGTAAGAACCATCCTTTTGCGTGTCCCAAAATTCCACACCATACCTCTCACACAGACTCCGATAACCACAGATTTCCAGCGCGTCACTAGTCCGATCTCCAACCCAGGAACCTTCCAGAATTACCATTCTTTGAAAACCATTCTCCTGAAGATACTCCAAAATCCCTGCGACGATTTCCGGGTGGGTAGTCGCTCCGTAAGAAGCCTCACTAGGAGAAACCAGATTAGGCTTAATACCCACCAGAGTATCCTTGGATGGTATCAGTTCCGCCAGCTCTGAGGTTCTTAAAATTTTCTTAGTCATCTCTTTATAGTCTTTTCCATAGATGACACAAATCTCGTTTTTTTCCATTCACTCTACCTCAAACGTGTTCACTTTTTTTCATTATACGTCTCCAATCTTTTCTTGTAAATCTATTTTGGCGACAAATTCCGGCAATCCACTAACACAATTTCTTTCTATATTAGAACTGCCGTACAACCAGATGAACATATAACTAATTTTTCATAGCGCATCTATAAAATATATGATATACTTCTAAGCGTACAGTTTTATCCACAAATCAATCATCAGGAGGTAACTGTGAAACGTTTAAAAAAATCTCATGAATACATGTATAAAATCACCCATGTCGGTGAGCTTTTGCTCGCTATTGTCATTCTCATCGCTATTATCATATCTGGCGTCTCCCTGGTATTAGAGCTGACACAGTTTTCATTCACCCATTTAGACATCTCAGCATTCACTCAATTTCTCGCCAACGGGCTCTCATTGGCTGTGGGAATCGAGTTCGTAAAAATGCTCTGTAAGTACACGCCGGAGACTGTAGTGGAAATTCTAATGTTTGCAATCGCAAGACAGATGATCGTAGAACATCTACAGTTGTCACAGATGTTTATCGGTGTCTGTGCCATCGCTGTATTGTGCGCAGTTCGCAAATATCTGATCTCTGTATCAAAAGATTCCGAATCATAACCAAAGAGGACAGGTTCATCTTCAATTTCCTATTAAAACAGACCTCTCAGCTAAGAGAGGTCTGCTATTTACTGCTTCTTTTCTTTTTCCAATTCACTCCACTCAGAGAGCTCTCCACCGTAGATCGCTTTTAACTGTTCCATATGGATATTTTCTAGAGGATTCTCGCGGTTGACCGCAATCCCAATTCCATCCTTTGCGATCCTCTCATAATTGAACACCTCTTTTTCATAGTATTCTAATTCTCTAGAGACCATCGCAAAATCACATTCGCCTTTCAATAAGTCCAAAACTCCCTGCTCGGAGTCCGACGCCTCCACTTCTACCACTGCGTTGGGATTTTCCTCCATATAACCTTCTGCCAGCTTTTTCAACAACGGTGCCATTGATGTGGAACCGTGGACTTTTACAGTTCCCTTCGGCCGTTCTGTCAGAAATATCTCAGATTTTCCAACAGGTACGAATTCCTCAGCCACAATATCCTGCCCCACTCCAGCCACATAATTCAGAAAGTCCTGCTCTGCCTCCTTTAGTTTTTCCGAGTGTGCCAAGTAAAACGATCTGCTCAAATCATACTTTCCACTGGCAATATTCTCTTCACTGAGCTTAACTCCCCCTAAATCCAGCAGTTTCACCTCCGACAACTGATCGCCTAAACTGCCGTAAGAGACATAACCGATTCCGCCTTTAGTCTCCCCCACCTTTCTTAAAACTTCGTCGGAAGACTTCGCAGTATCCACATCCTCCCTGATCAGGTCTTGATATTCTCTCCCGCTGCTTTTCTCTCTCAACCCTGTCAAATCCGCAAACACAGTCCGGGTACCGGAGCCTTTTTCTCTGGTAATCACAGAAATCTCTCCCATCTCAGAGAGTCCCTCTACTTCTTTTACTGTTTTTTCAGACGCACATGCTGTCAAAGTCATAACTACACAGACAGCTACCAACATCCACCATCTCTTCATCTTGTCCTCCCAATTTATCACCTTTCGAACCTGTCTTTTCAACAGAATTCCCTTTTCATATTCTAGCATTTCGGTGTAAAATCTCGGTAAAGTCAAGATATAATCTGCGTAAAATTACAATTTTTATAGCTGCCCCGACACGTCTACTCAAAACTGGCTGCTTCTATTTCCTGTATCCGTCCGGATTTTGACTCTGCCATCTCCAGGAGTCTTCACACATCTCTTCCAGTCCTCTCTTTGCCGTCCAGTTCAGCTCCTTCGCTGCTTTAGAAGCGTCACAGTAACAAGTAGCGATATCTCCTGCACGGCGCGGCTTGATCTCATAAGGAATCTCTTTGCCGCAGGCTTTTCCAAAGGCTTTCACCATATCCAACACAGAATAGCCGTTTCCAGTTCCCAAATTATAGACAGACACACCTGCCTTTTCTCTAAGTTTCTCCACTGCGCGTACATGACCAACCGCCAAGTCTACCACGTGAATATAGTCTCTAACTCCGGTACCATCCGGGGTATCGTAATCATTGCCAAACACTCCCAGACGTTCTAACTTACCGATCGCTACCTGAGTAATGTAAGGAATCAAATTGTTGGGAATTCCCTTGGGGTCCTCACCGATTTTTCCGCTCTTATGAGCTCCAATAGGATTAAAATATCGAAGCAGCACCACATTCCACTCCGGGTCTGCCGTGTGCAGATCTGTCAAAATCTGTTCTAGCATCCACTTCGTCCAGCCGTACGGATTCGTGCAGACACCTTTCGGGCACTCTTCTGTGATCGGAATAAAAGCTGGGTCTCCGTACACAGTCGCAGATGAACTGAAAATAATGTTTTTCACACCGTGATTTCTCATGGTATTACATAGAACTAACGTGCCTGCAATATTATTCTCATAGTACTCAATCGGTTTTTCCACAGACTCGCCGACAGCTTTCAAGCCTGCAAAGTGAATGACGGCCTCTGTCTCATTTTCCTTGTCAAAAATCTCATTCATAGCCTTCTCATCCCGAATGTCCGCCTCATAAAATCTCACCTGCTTTCCAGTGATCTCTTCCACTCTTTTTAAGGATTCTCTGGATGAGTTATACAGGTTGTCCACCACCGCGACATCATATCCTGCGTCCAAGAGCTCCACACATGTATGACTTCCAATAAAGCCGGCTCCTCCGGTCACTAAAATAGACATATCTCAATTTCCTCCTGTCAAATTTTTCTTATTGATATTTTTTTACAATCTGCTGCATCATATCCCACTTTCGTTCCATGTCCTCCACCAACTTAAATTGTGTTCGGCACCGGTCCAAATTGTGCTCCTCTCGATGAATCTTAAAGTAATGGTCCCCTTCCAGATAGTCCGTCAAAAATCTCATACCGCACTCGAAGGTCATTACCTTTGCCCCCATAGGTAGAAGCTCCACTTCCCTTGGGGTAAGCCTGCCTGCACAGCCCTCTAGAAAACCTTTTACATAGATCTCAAACAGTTCCATGCTACAGGACACCTTACTCAAATCCTGCTCGTCTTCCGCGGCAGTGCTGGCTCCGAATCTAATGGAATCACCGAAATCATTCATAGCAAGTCCCGGCATTACCGTATCCAGGTCAATGACACAGATTCCCTTCCCGGTGCAATTGTCAATCATGATATTGTTCAGCTTTGTGTCATTGTGGGTCACTCTTAGAGGAAGCTCTCCTTTTTCCTGCAAGTCAGAAAAAATATTTGCTACCTCCTCATGGGCCAGTACAAACTCAATTTCCTTTTGAACCTTCGCTGCGCGTCCACACACATCTTTTTTCACTGCCTCACGGAAAGTCTGAAATCTAGCCTTCGTGTCATGGAAGCCCTGGATAGTTTCATGTAGAGTCCCCGCCGGATAATCTGAGAGAAGTCTCTGAAAATTGCCAAATGCAACCGCGCTCTGGTAAAAATCTTCCGGTTTCTCCACCTGGTCATAGCTGGTTGCGTCTGTAATAAAGATATAGGAACGCCAATAATCCCCTTTGGAATCGATATAATAAGGCTTCTCCCCCACCGTTGGAATCAAATTCAGAGTCTCTCTATCAGGATCGCCGCCATTTTCTATAATTTTTTCCCGAAGATAGGAAGTCACGCCGATGATGTTCTCCATCAGTTCTTCCGGTTTCGTGAAAATTTGCTTGTTCATTCTCTGCAAGATGACTTTCATTCTTCCCATAGAGGCAATCTCAAAAGTCAGCAGATAAGTATCATTAATGTGACCGCTTCCATACGGTCTTGTATCAATTAACGTTCCTTCAAACTTAAAATTCTGAATCGCTTCTTCTACCTGCCTATTTGCCACACGTTCCATGCGCCTTAATCCTCCCATAATTTCTGCGGGTAAACCCCTGCGTCTTTCAATGCCTGAATCGCTGCTACCACAATCGGTTTGTCCTCCTTATAGGTCACACCGTACCATTTATCCTCCGACTCCAAAACTGTCACAGAAGCCCGATCTTTTTTCAGAAGCTCACTCACTACAGACGGAAGAAAATACTCGCACTTTAGAGGGTTCTCCTTTAGCCCTTGTTCCAAAAATGCTGGGAATCCAGCTTGAATCTCATCCAAAATGCTTCTGGTAAAACCCCACATATTCATAGATACCAGAGTGTCCCCGTCCACAGTCACCCAGGATTGTCCGTCATCCTCAGAGTATGCAATCTGACCATCCCGCTTCTCGATTCTGGTTCTCTCGTGAATTCCCACCAGTTGTCTGTCTTCATTGATATCACAGATTCCTCTAGCCACATGTCCATTATCAGTCACAGTATTTTTCAGCCGATAGCCCACCATCGTGTAGCGGAATTTCTCATCATCCTCATGGGTAGTCAGATAGCGATAAATCGTCTCAAATGCATGACGTCCATAATAGTCATCTGCGTTGATTACCGCAAAAGGCCCGTCCACCTCATCAATCGCACTGAGTACCGCATGGGCAGTTCCCCAGGGTTTCACACGTCCCTCCGGGACAGAAAATCCCGCCGGCAAGCTCTGCAAATCCTGAAACGCGTAGGACACATCCATAATCTTTTCCATACGGTTTCCCACCGCTTCTTTGAAATCGGCCTCATTCTCTCTCTTGATGATGAAAACGACTTTCTCAAAGCCCGCACGCTTTGCGTCAAACATCGAAAAGTCCATAATAATGTGGCCTTCTTTGTCCACCGGATCAATCTGTTTTAATCCACCGTATCTGCTGCCCATTCCTGCTGCCATAATCACCAACACTGGTTTATTCATATCTGCACTCTCCTTTTTATTGACTCTTTGTCCTTTGGGTTTTCGTTTGATCTGAGATCATTGTAAAATATCCTGCTGAAAAAATCTTTGTCTTATACTCTATTTCATTTGCACAATCTGCATTTTCGCTTTGCATTTTCAGCATAGATAAGCTATGATATAGATAAATAGTATCTATACTTTGACAACACAGACTAGCAAAAACGAGGTATCTCTTATGAATTATCAAGGTATTCCCCTTCAAAAAGAATTTCAGATTGAGGAGCTGTTTTCTCTTCATTACTTTGAATACATGAGCACTTTTTCTTTTCCCGGGGAAACACATGATTTCTGGGAATTTGTATGCGTCGATAAAGGAGAAGTAACCATCGGCGCCGATAACCACACCTATGTACTCCGAAAAGGAGAGATCGCCTTTCATGAACCTAATGAATTTCACTGGGTCAAGGCAAATGGAAATATTGCCCCTAACTTGATCGTGATCTCCTTCTCCTGCACAAGCTTGTGTATGGATTTTTTTCGAAAAAAAATTCTACAAGTGGACGATCTAGAGAGAGGAATCCTGGCGCGTCTGATTGCAGAAGCCGGCGAATTTCTAAAAGGCAGGCTGGATGACCCCTATCAGACCGTTTTAGAGAGAAATCCCTCGGCATCAACGATGTCCGGTCAGCTCATTCAGCTATACCTGGAACAGCTGTTGATCAATCTCTATCGCAGATACACGGTACTCTCCAAACCGGCCTCCTCTTTTCAATCCCTGGAAAATACTGTCCGGGAAAATACTGACACTGAGATCTTTGCCCAGGTCACGAATTATCTGAGCCAAAATCTAAATTCCCGCGTCACAATCGAAAAGATCTGTCATGACAATCTAATTGGTCGGTCACAACTCCAAAAAATTTTTCAGAGAAAAACTGGTCTTGGTATTATCGAATACTTTTCCAGAATGAAGATTGACACTGCCAAACAGCTGATTCGCAGTGAACAGATGAATTTCACCCAGATCTCAGAAAAACTCGGCTATGCTTCCATCCATTACTTTTCAAGACAGTTTAAAAAGGTAACTGGAATGACTCCGTCGGAATATGCCTCTTCCATAAAGGCTATCGCAGACCGAAAGCAGGAACGTTTTTTTGACTCTCCTCATCTTTAAAGTCACCCAAAACAGTCAAGCCCTCTTTGAAATACCTGACCGCTGCATCACGATTTCTTATCATTAAAACAAGGAGATAACGTATATGAAACAGCCAAATATCATTTTAATTATGACAGACCAGCTTCGAGGAGATTGTCTGGGGTATGCCGGTCATCCAGACGTAAAGACCCCTTATCTGGATACTCTGGCCGCCAAAGGCGTATCTTTTGACCGTGCTTACAGCGCCTGCCCCAGCTGCATCGCCGCCAGGGCCGCTCTGCATACCGGAATGGAGCAGTCCCACCATGGCCGTGTGGGCTATGAAGACAATATTCCCTGGAATTACTCTCACACTCTGGCGGGAGAACTCTCCAAAGCAGGATATTATACCCAATGTGTAGGGAAAATGCACGTACACCCTCTTAGAAATTATCTGGGCTTTCACAATGTGGAGCTCCATGACGGTTATCTTCACGCCGCCAGATATGGAAGCGTTCCCTACCGGGAATCTCAATTCGTGGCAGACGATTATTTTTACTGGCTCAAACAGGAGCTGGGCGTGACCACGGATGTGACAGACACCGGAATCGACTGCAACAGTTATCTGGCACGTCCCTGGATGCATGAAGAAAAGTATCACCCCACCAACTGGGTGACCGAGCGCAGCCTGGATTTCCTGAGGAGAAGAGACCCCCGTCAGCCGTTTTTCCTGATGGCTTCCTATCTCCGTCCTCATCCCCCATTTGACGCGCCCCAGTATTACTTCGACCTGTACAAAAGCAAAGCGCTGCAGCCTCCTTTTGTGGGGGATTGGGAGACAGATGAATTTTTGAAACGAGACGGCCGCATTTTCGACTCTAAGACCGGGCCTCTCGATCCTGAACTGGTCCGTGAAGCCCAGATCGGCTACTATGCCTGCATTACTCACCTGGACCACCAGATCGGCCGCCTCATCATGGCACTGGTTGAACAAGAGTTATATGACGACTCAGTTATTCTCTTCACCGCAGATCACGGAGAAGAACTTTGCGACCACCATATGTTCCGCAAATCCCGGCCCTATGAGGGCAGCTGCCGTATCCCGCTGATTATCAGCGCCGGCAAAAATGTCCTTCCCCTGCTGAAAGCCTCTGAGACCTGCCATGCAGTGACGGAACTGAGAGATGTAATGCCCACTCTTTTGTCCATTGCGGGGAGAGAGATTCCAGATACCGTGGACGGTTTCAACCTACTGACGCTCACAGAAAATCCCAAAAATTCCATACGTACATGGCTTCACGGAGAGCATTCCTATGGGGACTTTTCCAATCACTGGATCGTCACCGAAACTGACAAGTACATCTGGCATTCGCAAACCGGACAGGAACAATATTTCTGCCTGGAAAACGATCCTCACGAACTCAGAGACCGTATCAAAGATTCCGACTGCCGGGAACGAGTACGTATTCTGCGCGGCCATCTTATTGAATCCCTCAAAGGCCGCCCTGAGAAATTCACAGACGGGGAAAAGCTCATAGCTGGCCGTCCTTATCTCCCTACCCTTTCCTCAGCTACAGCCAGATAATGGGAAAGCCTTTTAAAACGAAATTCAGGAGACGCATCTGCGTCTCCTGATTATCTCTTTCCCATTCTTGAGACCAGCCATTCCAGTCGTTCAACAGCATATTCGAAAAATTCCTGGTATGCCTCACAATAATAATTTCTCCGCCTCTCCCCCTCATCCACACAGTCTCTTCTGCATCCGCCTCTGCACAGAGGATACCATCTGCACCTTCCGCAGCGTTCGTCTCTCCGGTCAGCCGACTCAAAAAAGCTCCCTGGTCGTTCCTCCTGCGCTTCCTCTCGTAACCTGGCAAAATCCGTCTCCAGAATGTTTCCCATATAATACTCGTCCAGCGCATAAAAATCACAAGGATATACACTTCCATCCGCCTCAATCACATTCTGAAGGCTACATCTGCCGTACATGGCGCAGGCTTCCGGCTGTTCCCCTCTAAGTATGTCTAAATAGTTGGAAAACTGCCGTATATAGATAGGTTTTCCCATTCTCTGATCTTCAAACCATAAATCAAAAAGCTTTTTCATAGCCTGCGCATACAATTTCGGCCCCAAAGAATATTCCTGCTCTCCTCTGACATCTCCAATAGAGTCTAAGCACGGAATATACTGCTGATACCAAAACCCTTTTCTGCAAAAGAAGCGGTAAATAGCCTCCGCCCGTTCTGCCGTCTGCCTGTTCAGAACACACAGTACATGAAATGGTACCTGCATCCGCTGTAGCTTCCTCACATTTTCAAATACGGAGTGAAAAGTTCCCTCTCCGCCGCTGTCCTTGCGAT
The DNA here is from genome assembly GCF_034356035.1 of Blautia hydrogenotrophica DSM 10507. Classification (NCBI taxonomy): domain Bacteria; kingdom Bacillati; phylum Bacillota; class Clostridia; order Lachnospirales; family Lachnospiraceae; genus Blautia; species Blautia hydrogenotrophica. The sequence continues at coordinate 1,509,398 of NZ_CP136423.1, read as the reverse complement.
TGGCATCATGAGTGTTTCGAACCCCATCCAGGGAAACTCCGACTAAAAAATGATTTTCTCTAAGGAAACCAACCCAACTTTCATCCAAACGGCAGGCATTTGTCTGAATAGAGTAATATATCTGCTGTTCCCGCCCTTTTCGGGTATTTACCAACTCCACAAATTCTCGGTAAAAATCCAGGCCAGCTAGCGTAGGTTCCCCGCCCTGGAACGCAAACGTGCAAGTATCCGCAAATTCCAGAGCTTTCTCAATCACCGCCAAAGCTACCTCTCTCTTCATATATCCTGCGTTCTCTGTTTTTCTGTGAGCTGCCTCATCCCTATAAAAACAATAAGTACATTTAATATCACATGCTGATGATACCGGTTTCAGCAAAACCTGTAATGTTTTCAATCTTCACCTCCGAAAACATCTCCGTCATACCTGTTTTCAATTCTGATATATAAATATACCCCTCCTGCCGCAGACTGCTCTGACTTTAGTCAGACAGCCTGCCGCAGAAGAGGTATAACCGATAAGTCGTTCAGATCCTTCTAAACATTGACTACTTATATTTACGGTTGTAGACAAAAAGCAAAGTCAACAAGCCCACCAGCCCCACAAGTTCCATAGCCAGGCCCGTCGCACTGATATTTTTCTGCCCCACAAGGACAAGAGCGAGGCAAACAACAAACACAACCAGCATGATAACATTTCTGATCACAGGATTCATTATTATTTCCCTCCTATCCTTTTAATCCGCCAAGAGTCATTCCCTCTGTCAGCTGCTTCTGAACACAGATATACAGAATCAATACTGGGAGCATTACAACCACCAGTCCGGCATACATAATACCATAATTTGTCGCAGTTCTCTCCACTGCCATCAGATTCTTTAAGCCCATTGCTAACGTCCCGTGTTCATCCATCAGAGTATATGCAATGATATATTCATTCCAGAATGCCAGGAAACTGAACAGAATCACGGTAATGATGCTCGGCTTTGCCATAGGGATCATAATCTTTGTCATTGTCTTAAAGTATCCGCAGCCATCGATATATGCCGCTTCTTCAAAGCCTTTTGGCAAAGTACGGAAATAGCTGCTGAGCAGGTAAATTGTAAACGGCAGATGCGTCGATGCGTAAATCAGCGCCAATAAAAATCGGTTGTCCAAGAAAATTTCCACATGAAACATTCTGTTCGCATCGCTGAGCATCAGGAAAATCGGAACTACTATATAGTTCACATTGATGAATAGTCCTGCCATAAATGCCAGATTTAAAATTTTTCTCCCTTTAAACTCAAAACGCGACAGCGCGTAAGAAGCCGGCAGCGCAATAATCAGCAACAAAATTAAAGCCGTAGCCGTCACCAGCACTGAGTTTAAGAAGAATTCCCCCATCTGCGCATCCCGGAAAGCCACAATAAAGTTCTGATAGAAAAATTGTTTCGGCAGCGCCCAAGGGTTTACATCCGCTCCAATAAATTCCGCATTTTTCTTTACGCTTGCCATAAACACCCAGGCCACCGGCACTATGATCGATATTGCCAATGCAAGGAGAGCTACGTAGATGAACACTTTGTAGAGAATTCGGCTTGCGTTGTTCTTTTTCATACTTCTTTACACTCCCCTTTCTAAAACTCTAAGACTTCTCTGTCTGTAATTCGATTCACAATTGCCGCCAGAGCAAATGAGAAGATAAATACGACAACACCAATCGCCATACCATATCCATACACGCCTGCTCCGTAGGCCTGTTTGTACATGTAGTTCAAAAATACTTCTGTCTTTCCATTCGGCCCGCCATTTGTCATAATCTGTACAAACAGGAAGCTTAAATTTATCGTACTGATAATATAGAAAGTTAAAGTCGTTCGAATATTCGTCCAGATCAGAGGCAGAGTAACTTTGAAGAAAGTCTGGATTTCTGTGGAGCCGTCCAAAGAAGCAGCCTCATACAAATCCTCAGGAATCGCCGCCATACTAGCCATGTACATAACCATGTAATATCCAATCGCCTGCCATACCAGGGCAAAAATAACAGAATACAATACAATTTTCGGATCGCCCATCCACTGATGAGCCAGTCCATCCAGATGAATAGCCCTTAAAAAGGTATTCAAAAGACCATTACTCGGGTCATAGATTGCTCCGAAAATACCTGCAATTACCACGATACTCAAAATATTGGGAATATAAAAGATAACTCGGAAAATGTTTTTTCCCTTGAAATTTCCTCTTGACAATAGTGCCGCAAAAAGTACAGCCAGGAAAATTGTACAAATTGTCACCATTACGATGATAACAATGGAGTTTTGCATTGCCTCCAGGAAATTTCTGTCTCCCAGCAGAGTTTTAAAATTCTGCATCCCCACAAATTCTTTTTTGTTTGTAATACCTCCCATTCGAAACAAAGACATACGGAATACGTTGACCGTCGGAATGAACATAAACAGTATTACTAAGATCACTGCTGGAGCTACACACCCAAAAACAAATCTTCCCTGTGACCGTTTTCTATTCATTGGTTTTCCCCTTTCTTTTAAAAACGGTGAGTTATGATAACTCACCGTTTTCTGCGCCCACTGATTATAACTGTCTGCCTACTCCAGTGCAGCCGCACATTTCTCCCAGGTCTCCACCAACTGTTTCTGCCAGTCGTCAACCGTCATCTCTCCAGTATTGATGGATTCAACAGGGCTGTAAACTGCTTTCTTCATATCCAGTCCTTCGATTGGCTGAGTAGTTGCCCATTTTCCAGTAACTGCAACCACATCGTCTGCCGTAGATGCTTCATAGCAGTCTTTTGTTGTTCCTTCTGGCAATTTCTCAGCCGCACCTTTTACAGGAGCCACAATCGGCGCTGCAGTCGTCTCGCCAGTCTCCTTATTTGTCGTCGTATTGTTCAGCAGAATATCAACTACTGTATCAGAATACATAAATTTCACAAACTCTTTTGCCAAATCTATATTTTCCGCATCAGCCGGAATCCACATCTGCTCAGTGAACGTATAGACAGCCTGTGTGGTGTCTCCTTCCCACTTCGGCGCCGGCATCATACCCCACTCATAATCATCCGGTGTGGAAGCTGCCATCTCTCCGATTACCCAGTTACCGTTCGGCATAAACAAAGCTTTTCCGTCAATGACATTTTGCTGATTAATCTTAAATCCACCGTCAGCATTTGCATTTGCAACGGTGTCCGCCTGTGTATAATCCGGAGTCACCAATTTTCCAAGCGTATCCAACACCTTTCTTCCTTCGTCGGAAGTCCAGGTATTCTCATCATAAGTAAGAGCTGCATTGTAGAAATCAATTCCGCCTGCCTGCTCTAACATGGAATACATGGTAGCATCAAAATAGCCAGACTGCGGGAATGTAAACAGCGCAATTCCGTCTTCCTTCGCCTGATCTCCCAGAGCAAAGAACTCGTCCCAAGTAGTGGGGAGTTCATATTTCTTGCCCTCGCCAATCAAATTCTTATTATACCAAAAACCAGTTGGCGTATAGAAAATCGGTGCAAGGTAAATGCTTCCGTCCCCATATGGCTGAGCATCTGTGCCTTCTAAAATACCATCAATCAGTTTTCCTTTCAACTCATCATCAAATACGTCCGAGATATCGGCCACTGCTTTTTCTTTCAGCATTGTCTCAGTAAAGCCGCTCTCCTGTCCCAGGTTATAATATACAACGTCTGGAACTTCCCCATTTCGGATCTCTTTTGTCAAATCCTGGTCCAGCTGAGAAGACATTTCCAACTCAACGGTAACTCCCTCATTTTCTTCCTCAAAGGCAGTCTTAATATCTTCCCAAATCTGCGTTCCATTTCCTCCCTCGAAAGCTGCAACCTTCAAAACCTGTCCATCGCCGCTGCCATCCGCCTCACTGCCGGTATCACCGCTGCCGCTGCTGCTGTCGCCGCCGCCGCATGCTGCCAAACCGGTAACTGTCATTGCAGATACGAGAGATAAAGCAAGCAATCTCTTAACAACTCTCCTCTTCATATATTTTCCTCCTGTTCTTTGATACATTCATCATAAATCATTTCTAATCAGTTTTCCACACGGATATTGGCTTTTCTTTTATATATCTTGCTATTTTATCGGAAATATTTTATATTTTAAAACATTTTTCGGCAATAATGTTTGATACTTTCCCATGAATCATCTTCACCCCTTATACATTATACACAAATTTTTTAGTTATTTTCCCTCCGCAGATGTATATATTCTTGGCTTAGTAATTCTCTCATATCCAACACATTTTTTACTAACTTTGTTTTTTTAACCTGAAACATGACATTTACCGCAGACAAAAGTTACCTTCTCCTCATTTTAGAAACACCAAAACCACGATTCCCAACCTCTCAGAGAAATACTTCTATTATTTGTACATATGTATTGTCTTTTTCAATAAATCTATACTATAATAATAGTTAATATCTTTTATCTAACTGTTTTAAGGAGGTATACATGAGCTATCGTCATTACTCCATCAAAGATACCGATATCCCCAAACTAAACACACGGCTTTTATCCATCTCCTTAGTTAAGGATGACAAAGATTGGAATAGCGTATTTCACACCCATCATTTCACTGAACTTTTTTACGTTGTCAGTGGAGAAGGAAAATTTCTGTTTCGCAATGAAACTCACCATATTAAAACTGGAGACTTGGTAATCATCCCACCTTATCTGGAACACACTGAGCAGTCTGTCAAAGGTAAATCTTTGGAATATTATGTAATCGGTATTGATAAAATTTCATTCCTAGCTGAGAACGGGCAGACTGGTATTCAGGCATTCTGCAATTTTCGAGACCAATCCTCAGTCTCTGACATATTCGCCCAAATGCTCTACGAGATGCGCAACGATGACTATGGGTCCGAAATCATCTGCCAAAATTTGTTAGAAATCCTGATTTTGAGAATCATCCGCTCCCAGCGCTTGATTCCCATCTCAATCAATTCTGAGCGTATGACGAAAGAATGTGCGCAAATCAAGGAATATCTGGACACTAATTACACTGAGCGCATTACGTTAGACACCCTGACTAGTCTAACCCATATGAATAAATACTATATGGCTCATTCCTTTGCAAAATACGCTGGCCTCTCACCCATACAGTATTTAAACCGACGCCGGCTAAAAATCGCCTGTACTCTGTTAAGAGATACCGATCACTCTGTTTCCGATATTGCTTCATCTACCGGTTTCTCTTCCCAGTCTTACTTTACTCAGAGCTTCCGCAAATATTATGGAATGACTCCCCTTCAATACCGGCAACAAAATGCCGAAACATCTGTCTGAAAACTAAAAAAATATCTGCCAAAAGGACACCAGGAGATATCTCCGGTGTCCTTTTTCTCAACTAAATCTCATACCATATAATCTCATTGGCATCTAAATCCAGCTCAAAGCTACTGCCGTCACCTTTATAGACAGTCGTACTCTGGGGTTCATAGGTATTGTTTACCACACAGTACTTTCCGTTTTTCACATAGGCGTGTACTTCCACATTGTAGTTGCTGCTGAACCACTTATGCAGATCTTTCTCATCATGTGATGACCAGATAATGGACCGGTACAAAAGCCGGCTATTCTCAAAACTGTAAGGAAGTCCGCTGATGTAGACGCAGCGTCCTTTTCCAAACTCATTAACCGCAAGCTGCACCTCTTTGTCTTTCTGCTTTAAGATCATCGTCCCTTCGTAGGCATAGACGTTTTTCTTTCCTTCGCCGAAATCAATCTCGCCCTTGCAGTCCTCAGTGATAAAGTGCTCGTGCTCCTCCCAGTTATATTTATCCATATTCAGTGTGAAGCCGTTTTCCTCCTCCACACCCATAATAGTCGCAAGCTGGAAGAAGTGACCCTCATACTGATGCGCAGCAGGCTCTCCTACACCGATAAAGCCTCCGCCGTTATACACGAACCGCTTAACCGCTGTGATAATCCTCTCGTCCGTCCAGTTTTCACCGCCCGTATATGCTGTGTCCGCGTCGCCCACGTTCAAAATCACGTCAATATCATCCAAAATCTCCGGATTTTCCCGGATATCGTCAAAGCTGATAAACTTCACGTCGAAAGGTGCCCCACTCAGCGCCTCGATCACACCTGCATAGGAGTAATTCTGTTTGTAATAGATTGCGTGATGAACCATATGGTTTCCCCAGGCACGCATTTTTCCCCAGCAGTTTAAGACTGCCACCTTCTTAATGCAGTACGGCGTCGTTCCCTTGATATTCTCATACAGTGTTCGGAACTCTTTGCATACGCTCTCCACATAGTCGATAAACTCCGGAAATTCCATCGCCAGCTTCAGATATCCGCCGTATCCGATACGGTCAATGGGTTTTCGAAGGATTGCCCTTCTGGCAGTCACCCAGTTTACCTTTGCCTCCTTTACCGGATCTCCGCCCTCATGGAAGGTATCCGGGAAGAAGTAAGGCAGGAATCTTCCCTCTGTATACTTCACTCCTTCAATGTCGCTGATCAGCCGCAGGGTACAGCCATTTCCCACGCTGCCCACAACGGCGTCCAGACCGATCTCCTTGAACTCGTCCATGAAAGGCTCCATTCCAATCCAGTGGTCTCCCAGGAACATCATCGCCTCTTTCTTGCACTCGTGGGTGATATCCACCATCTCCTTAGCCAGCTTTGCGACCTCTCTCCTCTGAAATGCCTGGAAATCCTGAAATTCCTTGGAAGGAATCCGGTACGTATTGTTCATATAACCCTGATCGATGATAAATTCCGGACGGAATTTATACCCTACTTCCTTCTCAAACTGCTCCAGAATATAAGGGCTCACAGATGCCGAATAACCATACCAGTCCACATATTTCTCACGGGCCAGCTCATCAAAAATCAGCGTAAATTGATGGAAAAATGTGGTAAACCGAAGCACGTCCACATGTGGGTTGTCCTCAATATATTTTCTGAGTCTCTCCATAGAATATGCATGAGTCTTTGGCTGACGCACATCAAAGGTGATCTGTTTTTCAAAATTGGTCCAACCGTTGGTCACAGCGTTGTACATGTGCACCGGGTCCCACATAATGTACGCCAAAAAGCTCACCGTATAGTCATGGAACTCTTTCGCGCCGCCGATCACCACATCCCCGCTGGCTGAATCATAACGCCACTGACTGACAGGAAGCACCTCTCCTGTCGTCCGGTCGATGACTTCCCACCATCTTGTGATATCATCCCGGTCGTTCACCTTCAGCATATCCGGATAGAGATGATTCATCAAGTGTATTCTCAGCTCACCCCCCACTGCTGTGTAAAAAGGAGTCATAATGTACATCTGCTGAATCTCATCCGGGTTCGCCTTTGCCCATGCATTGTCTTTTCTCGTGGTGTAATAAGTGGAATACACCTTTGCATTCACATTTTTCAATTCTTCCGGGTAATCTGTGCCGTCACAGTCACGAATCGCGTCCGCTCCCCAGCGTTTCACCAATTCCAAAGTCTCTTTCACCACGTCCACATCTGTCGGTATTGTCACTCTCCCGCTCGTACATTCTCTCACAGCCATTCTCCTTTCTCGATGTGAAATTTCCGTTCCTCATATATAACCCATCATACGTAAAAACATTTCCTGCGTCAATTTTCATATTGCTGTCATTTTTATGATTCTTGCTAAGATACTGTATAAGCTCCCGGACAGCGGCTGTGCATTCTGGCAAGCAAGTTTGCCAGGACGTACAGACATTGGACGGGGCAACAGGTATGAACACGCAGGCGTATGCGTCGCAGTGTGAATACCTGTCAGGATTGCGGGAGTGCAACGCACGGAGCAATCCGCTGCTTATAGCTCCCGGACAGCGGCTGTGCATTCTGGCAAGCAAGCTTGCCAGGACGCACAGACATTGGACAGGGCAACAGGTATGAACACTCAGACATATACGCCGGAGCGCGAATACCTGTCAGGATTGCGGAAGTGCAACGCACGGAGCAATCCGCAGCTTATACCTTTGGGGAGGCGCCGCCGACAGGCGACATGAGGGTTGAGTGATAACTACTCTGTCCGCTGCATCGTTTCCCGGTACTCTCTTGGCGACATGCCAAATTCTCTCCGGAATGCTCGGTAAAAACAGGAATAGTCCTGAAATCCCAGACGCCGGCACAGCTGCGTAAGATTCTCCTCCCCTGCCATCGCCTCTTTACAAGCCAACAGCCGTTTCTTCAAAATGTACTGGCAGACGGACACCCCTGTATTTTCCTTAAAAACATGTGCGATGTGATATTTGCTGAGAAAGAAGACAGAGGCAAGCTTTTCTAGAGACAGCTCCTCTCCTAGATGCTCTTCAATATACCACAAAAGATTTTGGTACAGGCTCTCCCCTTCCCGCCTCCGTTTGGGATTTTCCGTCTCACTGCCCAATCTATTTAAAATCAGCAGCAAATCTCTGACACAGATGGTAACCTGCTCCTCTTTTCCAAATCTCTCTGAATGCAGTTCTTCTATCAACCGAAATACCTTGGACTGAATTCCGTGAAATGCTATCACATCGTTGTGGAATCTGTATTTTTTATTCTCTGTCGCCTGACGCACCAGATAGCCGTAGGACAGCGATTGGTCTATCAGGCTTTTTAGATAGCTAGATCCTACCCAAAACACAAAACGACTGTACGTTTCCTTAGGCTCTTCCACCCTCGCGTAATGGGATACACCGGGAGGAATCACCACCACATCTCCTTTTTTCAGTGAAATGGGTTCCCCTTCTATCACCATGGAGACCTTTCCCTCCAAAAAGAGATAAAATTCACAGTAAGAATGTGTATGATTTTCAATCTTCTTTACACACCGGTCGCTGTAATAGTAAATTTCAAAGTCCTCTGAGAGCATATATTGGCGTGTGCTGAATTTCGTCTTCAGAGATTCTCGCAATAAAATCTTCCTTTCTTTGTCATTTTTTCTTTATTATTCCATATTATGAAACCATATTTTTCCTTTTTAATTCCACAAAATATCATTTATATACAAATTATTTCCTTTATTTTCAACATATTTCCCATTGACTTTTCATTTTTATCAAATATACTTATAATATACCCAATCGCATTTTCAAATATTTGTTTCATATTATAAAACTATAAGAGGAGGTATTTCATGAATCAACTACTGGAAAAAATCAAGGAATTTGGAATCGTTCCTGTGGTCGTGCTGGATAACGCAAAGGACGCCATACCACTGGCGCAGGCTCTTTGCGATGGCGGACTGCCCTGTGCGGAGATCACCTTTCGTACCGATGCCGCTGAAGATTCCATACGGATTCTGGCAAAAGAATTCCCACATATGCTCATCGGAGCAGGTACTGTCCTGACGACTGAACAGGTAGACCGCGCCGTCTTAGCCGGCGCAAAATTTATCGTCAGTCCTGGTTTGAACTCGAAAATCATCTGCCACTGTGCTAAAAAGAACATACCGATCATCCCTGGCTGCTCCACTCCTAGCGATGTGGAACAAGCCATAGAGCATGACTTGGATGTGGTAAAATTTTTTCCCGCTCAGCAAGCTGGCGGGCTCGCCTACATCAAAGCCATCGCCGCTCCCTACGTGGGAATGAAGTTTATGCCGACCGGAGGAATCAATGCTCAAAACGTAAAAGAATATCTTACATATGACCGGGTGCTAGCATGCGGCGGCAGCTGGATGGTCAAAAATGATCTGATTCAGGCAGGTAACTTTGATAAAATCAAGGCTCTCACAAAAGAAGCTATAGAAATCGTAAAAGAAAGCAGAGGTAACTAACATGAAGAAAAAAATCATTACATTTGGAGAAATAATGTTACGCCTGGCTCCTGAAGGCTATCACCGTTTCATTCAAGCCGACTCCTTTGGCGCTACTTACGGCGGAGGTGAGGCGAATGTGGCCGTCTCTCTTGCCAACTATGGTTTTGATGCTAGATTCGTCACTAAGCTTCCGAATCATGAAATTGGGCAGGCGGCCGTCAACTCCTTGAGAAAATATGGAGTAGATACCACCCATATCGTCCGCGGCGGTGATCGGATTGGAATCTATTTTTTAGAAAAAGGGGCCTCCCAACGCCCCTCTAAGGTGATCTATGACCGAGCGAATTCTTCCATCTCCACAGCCACTTCCTCTGATTTCGACTGGGAAGAAATTTTTCACGACGCAGATTGGTTTCATTTTACCGGAATCACTCCTGCTTTGAGCGACAGCGCTGCCGCTACCTGCCTGGATGCCTGCAAAGCAGCCAAAGAAGCTGGCGTGACCATCTCCTGTGACCTAAATTACAGGAACAAATTATGGTCAAAGGAAAAAGCCCGTCAAATTATGGGGGAGCTCTGCCAATATGTGGATGTCTGCATCGCCAATGAGGAGGACGCCGCCGATGTCTTCGAAATCCGGGCAGCAGACACAGATGTCTCAAAAGGTGCGGTTTCCCGGGAGGGATACAAGGATGTGGCAAGGCAGCTCATGGAGCGATTCCATTTCTCCAGGGTCGCCATCACCCTTAGAGAATCACTTTCGGCCAGCGACAATAACTGGTCCGCGATGTTATATGACGCAGAACGCTTCTGCTTCAGCAAAAAATACCAGATGCACATCGTAGACCGTGTGGGAGGCGGCGACAGCTTCGGTGCCGGCCTCATCTGTGCACTCTTAAACGGTTGTTCTTCTCAGGAAGCAGTCGATTTCGCAGCAGCGGCATCCTGCTTGAAACATTCTATAGAGGGAGACTTTAATCTGGTCTCTGCCGATGAAGTTCAAAAACTGGCAGGTGGAGATGGCTCCGGTCGGGTTCAGCGATAAACTCAGGAGGTATCGTCATGAACAAAAGGTTTGATCTTCTTGCCCTGGGGGAAGTTTTGCTGAGGCTCTCTCCCCAGGGCGGGGAGCGCCTCACGCAAGGCGAAACTTTAAACAAACAAGTCGGGGGTGCAGAACTAAATGTAGTCTCCGGTGCCTCTTTGTTGGGACTGCATACAGGAATCATCTCAAAACTTCCAGCCAACAGCATTGGCATTTATGCCAAAAATAAAATCCGTTTTTGCGGTGTCAGCGATGACTACCTGGCATACGACAACTCCTCTGATGCACGTTTAGGAGTCTACTACTATGAAAACGGTTCTTTTCCCAGAAAACCCGGCATCGTCTATGACCGGCTACACACGTCTTTTCAAAAGATCTCCGTCTTTGATTTCTCAGAGCGCCTGTATTCCTCAGCCAGATGTTTTCATACCAGCGGCATTACCCTCGCTTTAAGCCAGCTTTGCCAGGACACCGCCATAGAAATGATTCGTCTCTTCAAAGAACACGGGGCACTCATCTCCTTCGATGTAAATTACCGCCAAAATCTGTGGTCCGGTTTCCAGGCCAAAACCTGCATTCAACAGATTCTCCCTCTGGTAGACATCTTTTTTTGTTCTGAAGACACAGCTCGTCTGACCTTCGACAAAAAAGGGGACACGAAATCCATCCTCAAAAGCTTCACCCAAGACTACCCCATCTCCATCGTCGCGTCCACAAAGAGAGTAGTCCACAGTCCCCGTTTCCATACCTTTGGTTCCGTCATCTATGATTCCCGCACAGATACCTTCTATGAAGAGGAACCTTATCGGAACATCGAAGTGATTGACCGAGTCGGCAGCGGCGACGCCTACATATCCGGTGTTCTCTACGGTCTGCTCAGTGAACCCCAAAGCTGTCAGCGTGCCTTAGAAATTGGAAACGCGGTAAGCGCTTTGAAAAACACTGTTTTTGGCGACCTGCCCTCCTTTACCCCTCAGGAGATTGACTCCGTCATCCAAGCCCACAAGACTCCAGAGGTACAGTCTGAGATGAATCGTTGAATCCGAAAAAACCTCCCTGCGGCAGATTCTTTGATCTTTTCATTTATCTGCCGCAGGGAGGAAAATCCTATCGCATTTCCAATTGTTTTTGTTTCTATCCCAGCACTTCGCTTACTGCTTCCTCAAAGGTGTCCAAACCTTCCCTTAGAATTTCTTCTGAAATCATCAAAGGGGGACACACTTTAATCGTTGCGCCGCTTCCCACTGGTGCAAAAAACAGTAAGCCTTTCTCAAAAGACCTCTCCACCACATCACAAGCGGTTTCACAGTCCATCTCCTTTGTCCCCGGTTTTGTGAAAATCACAGCCCATGCCAGTCCGACCCCGCAGACAAAACCAATATGATCTGGATATCTTCTCTGAATTTCTCTCAGTTTTTTCTCGCACACCTCTCCCATTTTTGCAGCATTCTCCACCAGTCCATGGCCAACAATATAATTCATACTTGCCAATGCAGCTGCTGAACACACAGGATTTCCCGTATGCGTGCTAGTCATCTGATTCGGTCCATATAGATTCATCACATCTGATCTTCCCACAACACAGGACAGCGGAAGGGAACTGCTGATGCCTTTTCCGCAACAAATTAAATCCGGTGTCACCTCAGCATGCAAAAAGCCAAACATTTTTCCAGTACGTCCAAATCCCGCCTGAACTTCATCAAAAATTAATAAAATATCGTGTTCTGTACAGAACTTTCTCAGTCTTTGCACAAATCCTTTCGGCATCAGCTGACACCATCCCCCCTGGAAGGTCTCTGTCATGACGCCGGCGATCTCCTTCGGGTTCACCCCAGCATCCTCTAGGCTTTTCAGAAACATGGCAAAACACCGATCATCCGAATAATCCTCATCCTTCTCGTCTGCCCATTGATATTTAAAAGCGTTTGGAAAAGGAACCTGCAGGATATCTTTATCCAAATTTTTAATCCAAGCTTTTCCCGCCGGACTTCCTCCCGCTTGCTGCGAGCCCATCGTCCTGCCGTGAAAAGCATCCTCAAACGTCACAATTTTAATCTTAGTATCGCTTTTTAAAGCTCCATATGTACGCGCCAGCTTAATGGCACACTCGGTACTCTCCGCACCCGTAGTCAAAAGAAATACTCGGTTATCCGGAATCGGAACCAGCTCAGAGATTCGCATCTCTAGCCTCCCTCTTTGTTCCGTCGGGAAGCAGTAACTGTGCAAAAGCCCATGTTCCACCGTCTCTAAAATTGCCTTTTGTACTTCTGGATTACAGTGCCCGGCATTCGTCACGACTACTCCAGACGAAAAATCAATCCAACAATTCCCTGATTTATCGTACACCTGACACCCCTTTGCTGCATCCCAAACAATCACTGGCTGCCCGCTCATGGATACTGGCTCACACGTTCTCATCCGACGCACCAAACTTGTAGACTCTGGATTCGGAATCTGTGTCTTGATTTTCCTATATTTTGTATCAACTAGTTTTACATTTCTTGGTTCCAATGAAAATTGTCTCCCCATAGTCAATCACTCCTTTCTGCTTTCTCACCATAGATTCCCTTTTTCATCAAAGGGCAGTTCCATTAACTCCGTCATCACTTCCATATAGGGATGTTTTTCCACCTCTGGAATCAAAGCTTCCGAAACCCAAATTTCCCCCATATGCAAAGTATCTTTGATTCTGATCACCCGCGGACGTTCCTTATCGTTGTCGCCGCAGTACTTCAGGCAAGCGCCAATCGCCTCTCTATCATTCTTCAGTATCAGAGGAATTCGAAAAGGAGAAAACGTCGTAGAAGTAAGCGCATTGGGATATGACGCCTCAAGATCACATTTTTCAAAAGCCCTACGTGTCGTTGTATCGCCATATCCAATTCCTACCATCTGCCCATGGCTATCCTCGGAGATATCCAAAACAGCCATCTTTTTTGCGTTCATTCCCCCACTCACATAAGGGTTGCAAAATCTCCCCGTAATATTCGGGTCCATCCCATCTCCGGAGATATCCTTTCCTACCTGATCGACAATCAGCAAATCCACATCCTCAATATAGCTTTTTGCCATCAACCTTTTGGCCTCCTCTAGCAACGGTGGTTCCTTTCCCTCAATCTCTTCCCTGGGCATTACCTCGATCTGCGCGGTCTCATCGTAAGCATTCTCTATAATTGCAAAACCAAACAGGATTGGCGCATGTTCTATAATCGCCTTTCCAAACAGCGGGATGTTATGAGCCATATGCTTAGGACCGCTTCTGTGAAATACCTCAGCACCATGCTGTTTTCCAAGCCCTATGACCATCATCTTCATCACACCGCTCTCATATGGCCCTCGAAAATCTGTATGAGGTTTTATTCTGCCAACGACAATAATTCCATCTGCCCCAGCAGCATTCTTGTCAATGTAAACTTCCTGCCCTTCTTGCGTATATCCAATTTTAACCACTTCCATGGAAGATTTAATGGGAGCTTGACAGTACTCTTCTGTCACGCCGTATCCTTCAATAATCTCTCTTTGTCCTTCTGCAGTAGCACCCCCATGACTTCCCATTGCAGGTATGATAAACGGATGCGCTCCTAATTCTTTTGTGCATACGCAAATTTCCCTTATAATTTCTTTCAAATTTGCGATTTTGCGGCTTCCACAGGTCACAGCTACAGACATGCCTGGTTTTACCATTTTCCGTATTTTTTGTTGAAAATACAGCTCTCGAACCCGCGCCGCCGGATTCTCAACCAACGGCCGTGGAAAATTTTGTCTTACTTTTGCCATCTTTGGAATATACGCGTCCTGAAGTAAGATGCTCACTACGCTCTTTTCTTTCATCTTCCACTCTCCCAAATCTTAAAACCTGATATCTCCGGCAATTGATTTTGGCATCCCAAATCTAGCGGTCTGCTTAGGATCTACGATCTGGCAAATCTCAATATTTCCCACAATTCCCATCATCATGAGCCATTCGATTTTATCCAAACCCGCGCCTCTCTTAATCAGAAATTCTGCCATAGCCTCTAACGCCAATGGATTGGCCTCATCAATGTCTTCACCCGAAGTCAGGACATACCAACAGTCTTCTGTCTCCAAAACCGGCCACTGTTCCTGTCTGCCCGGAATCACCTCGATAGTAACCGTGATCTTAGCCGGGCATTCCAGGGAAGCTAGGACCTCCCCGTCTCCTTGCAGAGCATGAACGTCACCCATCCCCAAAAGTGCACCTTCTACCGCAACCGGCAAATACAGAGTAGTCCCTTTATTGATATACTTGCAGTCCATGTTGCCACCGTAAGTTCCAGGAGTACTAGTTGGCGCCGCATCCCCCTTAGGAGTAACTGCCAGGACACCTACCATAGGTTTTACGGGGATTTTCACCTTACCGCCAAAAAACTCAGCAATGCCATCAATAATAGGAACTTTTACCGTCTCTTCTTTCTCAAAATACTTCCCCAGCACGCCGAATTCTTCTGCGATCAAAGCCATCGTACCATACCGATCCGTCAGCTCAATATCATCGATATGCACCTTCAGTGTATCTCCTGGCTTTGCGCCATCCACATATACCGGCCCATTGGAAGGGTTGATAATAACTCCCTTTTTCAGCAGATCACTCTTTACAACCGACTCATCGGTAAGCAGATTCTGAAAACAATCCTCCGATTCAAACTGAATCTGATCGCCGGACTTCACATGCATAACCGGTTCTTCCGCTTCATCGTAATAAAAAAATTTATGTTTGATATCTACTTTTTTCATACCACCGTTCTCCTTTTTTCAATTCACCATGGAGTTCAACAATCGTGTCTTCTCCGTAGAACGCTCCTGGTTGTCATATTCTTTTGTCACCCTGCCTTTTTTCAATACTAGAATTCTGTCGCTTAAATTGATCAGTTCCTCCAGCTCATCCGATATCAGAAGAATTGCTGTTCCTTCCTCTGCCAGCTCATGAATCAGCTCATAGATTTCTTTCTTAGCCCCCACATCTACTCCTCGTGTGGGCTGGTCCAAAATCAATACAGCCGGTCTGACACTCAGCCATTTACCCATGACCGCTTTTTGCTGGTTGCCTCCGCTCAGAGAGGTAATCTCCTGATTCATAGAGTGGCAGACAATCCCCATATACGATTTCATCTGCTCTGCTTTTTTCCTAGCAGCCTGATAATTGATAAACCGGCCGTGCAGATGATTGTTATAGTCGATCAGGCAGATATTGTCGTAGATACTTCTCTTTAAAATCATCCCTTCTGTTTTCCTATCTTCTGGAATCAAAGCCATTCCCAGTTTCACGGCCTGCCTTGGGGATTTTACCGTGACATCCTTCCCAGAAAACTTCATACTGCCGCTTTCCTTTGGCATTGCGCCGAAAATCAGCTTTGCCAGTTCGCTCCTGCCTGCGCCCACGACTCCTGCAATCCCAAGTACTTCTCCGCTTCGCACAGACAAAGACACATTTTGTACAATTCCTCCTTTTTGAGAAAAGTCCTGTATAGTTAAGATTTCATCTCCAGGAGGATTCTTTCGAAAGAATTTTTTTCCTATATCTGTCTTCTTTCCAACCATCCATTCCACCAGCTTATTCTGTGTGCACGCTTCAATCCGTTCACTGGTAATCATCTGTCCGTCCCGCAAAACACTGACCGTGTCGCAGACTCGAAAGATTTCCTCTAAATAATGTGAAATATAGATGATACTCTTGCCCATCTCTTTTAATTTTTGAATTTCCGCAAACAACTTTTCCGTCTCAGAATGAGACAAGGAAGAGGTCGGTTCGTCCATAATGATGATCTCTGCTCCCATGGACACGCAGCGGGCCACCAAAATCAATTGTTGTTTTGCTGGTGAAAGCTTTCCTACCTGGACATCCGCCTGGATGTCAAATTTTAGGCTGTCCAACAGTTCTTGAGCCTCCTGATACATGCTGTGCCGGTCCAAGGAGATCTTTCCGGTTCCCATTTTTTCCCGTCCGAGATAAATATTGCTGCACACATCCAGGTTTGTCACCAAATCTAATTCCTGATGTATCATGGCAATTCCTTTATTTTGAGCATCCCATGGATCTTTGAATTTTACCTTGCTTCCACGGATATACAACTCACCTTCATAGTTCGTGTAAACTCCATCTAAAATCTTCATCAGGGTGGATTTCCCGGCGCCATTCGCGCCGATTAATCCGTGTACCTCACCTTTTCTCACATTGAGATTTACTTCTTTTAGTACCTTATTTGCGCCGAATGCCTTAGACACCTGTACAACCTGCAGTATGTAGTCAGATTCTGCCATCGAAATACCCCCTTACTCTTTCCGTGTATTGGAAAAACGGTCGATTCCAACAGCTACAATGATAATCAAGCCCGTCACCGCCTTCTGCCAGTAACTGGATACCCCCATAAGCTGCAAAATATTTAAGATCAGTCCCATGATGATCGCTCCAACCGCAGAACCGACAATATTTCCTTTACCGCCGTCAATCGCCATTCCACCAATGATACAGGAAGCAATAACCGTCATCTCATAACCATCTGCCGCATCTGCTGTAGCCATTAAAACCCTAGTGTTCAAAATCAAACCTGCTATTGCACACAGAAATCCTTCCAGTGTAAAAGCTATAATCTTCATTTTATCGGTATCGATTCCAGACAGCCAGGACGCATTCTCACTTCCACCGATTGCATATAAGTACTGTCCCAACCTTGTATACTTCAACACTGAGTACATCACAATCAGCGCAATTAGCCAAATCAGTGCCGCTACTGGAACCACCCCGATTTTTCCCATACCGATCACATTGTATTCGCTGGGTACCCCCTGAATAGGGACCCCGCCAGTGATGATATAAACTGCCCCTCTCGCAATAGACATCATTCCAAGCGTCGTCACAAAATATCCGATTTTTCCCTTTGTGATAATCAGTCCATTGATGAGCCCTAAACCGGCTCCCGTGGCAAGTCCCCCAAACAGGCCTGCCACAAATCCATAATCCCGAAACAGCGGTGTCGCTATGACGCCTACCAAAGCCACAATGGAGCCGGCTGAGAGATCAATTGCCCCCGTAAGAATCACACATCCCATTCCCAAAGCCATAATCCCATAGATGGCATTTTGATTTAGAATATTCAGCACATTATTGACAGAGCGAAACGCCGGTGAGATGACAAATCCCACTGCAAACATTCCCAGCATTACAAAAAACATTGTGATTTCACGCCGATTTTTGCTTATTTTAAATCGCTTCCGTATACTTGCATGTTCACTCATATTCTCTATTCCTTCCTCTTATTTGTCAGCCCTTCTTTGCTCTGTTTACCAAGCAGGATCATATTCATCCACATTATCCTTGTACACAATCGGAAGCTCTGTAAAGGTATTTTCCTCTATACCGTCACTACCTTCTGTAAAATACTGATACACGGTCTCCATTGCAAGTACCCCCTGGTCATAAGGAGCCTGAATAACACTGCCATACATGAGGCCCTGGCTGATATAGTCTTTCACCTCTTCCGGATAATCAAAGCCAATCACTTTTTCATACAATTCTGTTCTGCCTGCATCTTTGATCGCATCACAAGCACCAATCGCTGAGTACGGGTCCTGAGCCACCACAGCGTCTATCTCCCCTTCCGCGTATTTTGTCAGGAAATTCTGCATCACCGTAATTGCCTGAGTCTGATCTTGATTGGACGCCTGCATATCCACAATCTCAATCCCCGGGGCATTCTCAGCCAAATAATCTTCTAAGCCTGCCTGCCTTTGCGTGCACATAGAAGTTCCGAGTGTTCCTTGAATCAACACAACCTTGCCACTATCTCCTAAGAGCTGAGCCAACAGCTCTCCTTGCTTCTGGCCTCCGCTGTAATCATCGGCTCCTACATAGGTAATCATATCCACCCCTACATCTTTGGCGCTCTCGGCACTCAGCATACGGTTCACCGTCATGAATGGAATCCCCGCATCATTTACTTTCTTAGCCGCTGGTATCAAAGATTCTAGCTGCGTAGGCATCATGATAATCATATCCACACCTTGCTGAATAAATGTCTCCACCTGATTCACCTGCGTGTTGGTATCATCATTCGCATCTTGAATCTTCAAAGTAATATTATATTTCTCAGCAGTCTCTTCCATACCGGCATTTAACCTTGCAAAAAATGGAACTGCATTGTTCGGCGTAGCCACTCCGACTGTCCATCCCTCCTCGTCACTTTCTGTATCCTCTGTCTTTGCTGAACCCGCGTTCTCATCTGTCTGTGCAGAAGAATCCCCAGAACTACCACACCCCAACAAAGTTCCAGCTACTAAAGCCGTCGATAACACCATTGCTAAAATACGCTTTTTCATAAGTAAATAACCTCCTTTGTTTATGTATGTATCACCTGGATATGAAAAAACTCAGATAATACATAGCTTCTCTCTTTTCGTTCCTTTTATACTATCCGCACCCATATATGAATAAAATCACCGATCTAATATCTGATATATCAGATATCTCAAAAAAATAAATAAAACCTCCCTTTCCCCCTTTCAAAGCAATTTTAATATCACCACTTTTGTTAACTTATCGAAAGTTCCACTCTGTCTAAATGTTTAGCCAGAGCACGAATGGTTCCCTCCTGGTCATTTGAAAAAATGTTTCTCAGAATATCTAGATGTTCTTCTCTAGAAACAAGTATATCCTCCATACTGCTGTCTCGAATCATAACCATCGCGAACAGCGGTTTTAAACGTATATACTCTCTTTTTAAGAATGCATTGGGAATTCCCAAAACAAATTCACTGTGCAGAGCTAAATCAGACTCCTGATATTTGATATTACTGAATTTATCTCCTTCATTCTCATAAATCACGTCATAAATCTCGCGTAGTCTGTCTAAATTTAAATATGAAAAATAGTTTTTTCGAGTTCTGGAAATATCCAGCATCTCCTGATTCGTAAAATCTCGGACAAAAAAACCTACTCTCGCCTTATTGAGTACAATTCCGTTGTTCGTCAGCTCTCTCAGCGCCAACCTCACAGGCATCACACTAATTCCATTATCCTCTGCAATTTGCTTTGTTGGAATCTGTTCTCCTGGGAGATACTCCTTATTCAGTATTTTCTTCCAGATCAAATCATAACATTGATCTGTGATACTCTCTGTATGAATACTCACGTTTTTCTCCTAACACAAATTTTATTTTCTTAGATATCATATCTGATATTTCACATGTTAGCAGCAAAAAGCAGAGTTGTCAATTTATTTTTCCAATAACTTTATTTTTTGTCGATATTTTCTAATATTTTTCTGTGAATTATGGATAAATAGGAGAAAAATTCTTTATATTGTATTCAAATTGAAGCCAAAATATCTCACTGCATTTTTACAGCAGATATCTCTGACAATCCTATTAAGATGCCTCTTATCTCTAGGGCACTCTCCATCTTCTACCCACTTTCCTAATAGATTACACAAAATTCTTCGGAAGTATTCATGCCTCACATAAGACAGAAAGCTTCTGGAATCGGTAAGCATACCCACAAAATTTCCCAAACTCCCTAAATTTGCAAAGACCTCGAGCTGCTTCTCAATCCCCGCTTTGCAGTCATGAAACCACCAGGCCGCTCCTAATTGCACTTTCTGAGACAAAAATGGCTCTGAAAAACAGCTCACAGCCGCACCTATCATTTCATAGTCAGCTGAGTTCAAACAATAGATCAACATCCGCGGCAAATTTCCCCTTATGTTCAGTTCATCCAAAAAACCGATCACGTGTTTGGAAGAAACCTCATTATTGATACAGTCAAAGCCAGTATCTGCCCCCAATCTCTGAAACTCTCGCGTATTGCTGTTTCTATGACACCCCAGATGAAGCTGCATTGTCCAATTTCTCTTTTGGTACTGCGATGCAAAAAATGAGAGCAACTCCATCTTATATTTCATAATTTCTTCCTCGGCGATACTTTCTCCGCGCAGCCTTTTTTTTAACACGGCTTCCACTTCCTCTCTCGACTGCCTTACACAGTAAATATTTTCCATTCCGTGATCTGCAAGCTTACATCCAAACTCCTGAAAATAATCCATTCTTTTCTCGGCTGCTGACTTCAAATCAGCGACTGACTGAATCTTCACCTCACTGAGCTGTTCCAGCTTCTCTATATACTGCAAAAAACCATCTTTTTCAATCTCCAACAGTCTGTCCGGCCGCCAGGTAGGCAGAACTTGGGTTACAAACTGTGTATCCTCTCTCAATTCCCTATGCCATCTCAGAGAGTCCGTAGGATCGTCCGTTGTACAGATGAGTGCTACCCGAGATTGCTTAATCAGCTCCCTCGCCCCTATTTCTCCTCGAGACAGCTTTTGACTACAAAAGTCCCAGACCTCTTTTCGATTCTCTGTGTTCAGCACTCCATAATATCCAAAATATCGCTGTAACTCCAAATGGCACCAGTGATACAGCGGATTTCCCACACTTCGTTCCAACGTCTCCACCCACTTTTCAAACTTTTCCCAGTCACTCGCCTTCCCCGTAATATATCTTTCCTCTACCCCACTCATCCGCATCAGACGCCATTTATAATGATCTTCCTTGAGCCAAAGCTGCGTCAGATTCTGAAATTTTTGATTCTGAGCGATCTCCCTTGGGTTCACATGACAATGGTAATCTATAATCGGAAGTTTAGCGGCGCACTCATGGTATAGTTCCTTAGCGGTATCCGTCTGCAACAAAAAATCCTGATCCATAAACAGTCTCATCCCTCTCTCCTCTCTTTTATCCAATCTTTTTTCTATAGGATATCACAGAAAGTCCCCTGATAAAACGACTCTGGTCCACTCCTAAAAAAACAGCAACATTTGCAATCTTCGACACAATCCTATCCCTTTGCTTTTTCGCCGCAAAACGTATAATAAGATTCAAATTACCGATATATGTGTCAGTTTGTCAGTTTTTTTCTGTTCACTCTGGCTCGCTAAAACGGCAGGGCATATAACACTGCCCTGCCGCCGTACCCAAAAATCGCACAATAAGAAGAAAAGGAGACATGAATCATCTATGGAAATGACATTGAGATGGTACGGCAGTAAATTTGATACCGTTACCTTAAAACAAATCAGACAGATTCCCGGTGTCACCGGCGTCATCACCACCTTATATGACACCTCTCCCGGTGAAATCTGGAGCCGTGAACGCATTCGCTCGCTAAAAAAAGAAATTGAAACCTCCGGTCTGCACATTTCCGGCATTGAAAGTGTCAATGTACACGACGCCATCAAAGCAGGCTGTTCAGACAGAGACTTCTATATTGACAATTATATCCAAACACTGGAAAACCTTGGCCTAGAAGACCTTCACCTGGTCTGTTATAATTTCATGCCTGTGTTTGATTGGACCCGGACAGAATTGGCCCGTGTAAGAGACGACGGTTCCACTGTCTTAGCCTACACCCAGGAGGCCGTCGATGCACTTAAGCCAGAGGAAATGTTTCATTCCATCTCCAATCATACCAATGGAGCTGTCATGCCGGGTTGGGAACCTGAGCGTATGGAACATATCAAAGAACTGTTCTCACTCTATCAAAATATAAATGAGGAACAGCTATTTCAAAATCTCCAATACTTTCTAGAGAGAGTCATGCCCGTCTGCGACAAATACCAGATTAATCTGGCGATACACCCCGATGATCCTGCATGGAGTGTATTCGGACTTCCTCGAATTATCACAAACAAAGAAAATATCCTTCGTATGCTGAAAGCAGTGGATAATCCTCATAACGGCGTGACCTTTTGTTCTGGTTCCTATGGAACCAATCTGGAAAATGATCTTCCGGATATGATACGTTCATTCAAAGGCCGCATTCACTTTGCACACGTGAGAAATCTGAAATTTCATTCTCCCACAAATTTCGAGGAAGCTGCCCATCTGTCCTCTGATGGCACTTTTGATATGTATGAAATCATGAAGGCCCTATATGAAACTGGTTTTTCCGGTCCAATACGTCCGGACCATGGACGCATGATCTGGGACGAGGTAGCCATGCCCGGATATGGACTCTATGACCGTGCTCTAGGAGCCGCGTATTTAAATGGCCTCTGGGAAGCCATTGAGAAAGGAGCTGGCAGTATATGAAATTAGACAAACTGGGACTGAGCTTTTACAAAGACTGGGAAGAAAAGGGATACTCACTTCCTGAATATGATCGTGAAGCTGTCGCCGAATATACACATGAGCATCCTCAGTGGATTCATTTTGGTGCAGGAAATATCTTCCGCGCCTTCCAGGCCAATCTTGCGCAGACTCTTTTGAATCGCGGCGCTATCCACACCGGACTGATTGTCGCAGAAGGATATGACTACGAAATTATCGAAAACATGTACCACCCCCACGATGGGCTCAGTATCCTAGTCACTTTAAAGGCCAATGGAACTATAGAAAAAACAGTAATCGGCAGTATTGTAGAAGCTCTCACTTTAGATTCCGATCACTTCAAAGAATTCCAACGGCTGCAAGATATTTTCAAAAAAGAGACCCTTCAGTTTGCCAGTTTTACAATCACAGAAAAGGGGTATAACTTAAAAGACAACAGTGGAAATTTCCTGCCATCCGTTTTACAAGACATGGAACACGGCCCTAATCTGCCAAAAAGTTATATAGGAAAAATCACCGCTCTTTTGTACGCCCGGTTTCTCGCGGGTCAAAGCCCCCTTGCCATGGTAAGTATGGATAACTGTTCCCACAATGGAACCAAACTGTATCGTGCCGTACGTGCATTTGCTCAGAGATGGACCGATTTAAATTTCACAGAAAAAGAATTTCTCTCTTACATTGACACGCCTCAAAAGGTATCTTTCCCCTGGACCATGATCGACAAAATTACACCTCGTCCTGATCTTTCTATCAAAAAACTGCTCACAAAAGACGGTATCGAAGATCTAGAACCTTTCATCACTGGTAAAAATACCTACATCGCGCCGTTTGTGAACGCGGAGGAAAGTGAATATCTCGTCATAGAAGATAGCTTTCCTAATGGCCGGCCATCCCTTGAAAAAAGTGGCGTAGTCTTTGCCAGTCGAGAAACTGTAGACAAAGTTGAAAAAATGAAAGTATGCACCTGTCTCAATCCGCTGCACACTGCCCTAGCCATCTTCGGCTGCCTACTGGGCTATGAACTCATCTCCACAGAGATGAAAGACTCTACCTTGCGCAGACTCGTGGAAGGAATCGGTTATCGCGAAGGACTCCCTGTCGCGGTAGACCCTGAGATCTTAAATCCACAAGAATTCCTGGACACCGTTTTAACCATCAGAATCCCCAATCCTTTTATGCCCGATACGCCACAGCGTATCATGACAGATACTTCTCAGAAATTAGCGGTTCGTTTTGGAGAAACCATAAAAGCTTACGCCAATTCTCCAGATCTCTCTGTGTCTGACTTAAAACTAATCCCTCTCGTTCTGGCAGGTTGGCTCCGTTATCTCATGGCTATCGATGACAACGGCCTTCCCTTTCAACTAAGCCCAGACCCCATGCTGGATACTCTGTGTCCCTATTTATCCGGCGTGACACTTGGCTCGAAATTTCAAGCCAAAAAACTTTTGGAACCTATATTGAAAAGTCAGCAGATCTTCGGCGTCGACCTTTTCGAGATCGAAATGGCAGACCTTGTCTCCACCTATTTTGAAGAAATGACCTCTAGCACAGGGGCAGTTCGAAGAACCTTGGAAAAATATGTCCAATGACATAGAATCTTTCATGCGCCACCAAGCGCACCACCAAAAAACCCCAGAGCCAACACTTTCGTATTGTCTCTGGGGTCTTTCAACCGTTGGAACACATTTACACGTCACTCACCTTTCGGTTCGTGAATCCAGGAACCCACGCAATTCTCTCTGCGAATCGCGTGGTAGCGAGTTATCACTCACCTTTCGGTTCGTGAATCCAGGAACCCACGCAATTCTCTCTGCGAATCGCATGGTAGCGAGTTATCACTCACCTTTCGGTTCGTGATAACTCTTATTTATTATTCAAAGCTGCCTGGGCTGCTGCCAGTCTTGCGATCGGCACACGGAATGGAGAGCAAGATACATAGTCCAAGCCAATCTTATGGCAGAACTCTACGGAGCTTGGGTCTCCGCCGTGCTCACCGCAGATACCGATGTGCAGGTTCGGATTTACTGGTTTTCCTAACTGGATAGCCATCTCCATCAGCTTGCCTACGCCAGTCTGATCTAATTTTGCAAATGGGTCGTTCTCGAAGATCTTAGCGTCATAGTAAGCATCCAGGAATTTTCCTGCATCGTCACGGGAGAAGCCATAGGTCATCTGAGTCAAGTCGTTGGTTCCGAAGCAGAAGAAGTCAGCCTCTTTTGCAACGTCGTCTGCGGTCAGACACGCTCTCGGAATCTCGATCATGGTACCCACTTCATATTTCAAGTCGCTTCCTGCTGCTGCGATCTCTGCGTCAGCAACTTCCACAACCACTTTCTTCACAGTTTTCAGCTCTTTTGCATCGCCTACCAGCGGAATCATGATCTCTGGGCACATATCCCATTCTGGATGTGCTTTCTGAACATTGATTGCAGCGCGGATGACAGCCTTCGTCTGCATTTTCGCGATCTCTGGATAAGTAACCGCCAGACGGCAGCCACGATGACCCATCATCGGGTTAAACTCGTGCAGAGAATCAATGATTGTCTTAATCTGCTCTACTGTCTTGCCCTGAGCCTTCGCCAGCTTCTCAATATCCTCTTCCTCTGTAGGAACAAACTCATGCAGAGGCGGATCCAGGAAACGAATGGTAACTGGGTTACCTTCCAGAGCCTCATACAGCTTCTCGAAGTCTCCCTGCTGTACCGGAAGAATCTTCTCCAGAGCAGCCTCTCTCTCCTCAACGGTATCCGCACAGATCATCTCACGGAACGCGTCGATTCTATCACCCTCGAAGAACATATGCTCGGTACGGCAAAGGCCGATTCCCTCTGCGCCCAGCTCACGAGCTTTCTTAGCGTCAGCAGGAGTGTCTGCATTGGTACGAACTTTCAGAGTTCTGTATTTGTCTGCCCAAGCCATAATTCTTTCGAACTCACCAGCGATGGTAGCGTCAACCGTATCAATGACACCGTCATAGATTTTACCGGTGGAACCGTCGATGGACAGCCAGTCTCCCTCGTGGAATTCTTTTCCAGCCAGAGTAAATTTCTTGTTTGCCTCATCCATAGCGATCTCAGAGCAACCAGATACACAGCAGGTACCCATACCACGGGCAACTACGGCTGCATGGGAAGTCATACCACCGCGTACAGTCAGAATACCCTGGGAAGCTTTCATACCTTCGATGTCTTCTGGAGAGGTCTCAAGACGAACCAGAACAACCTTCTCGCCTCTTGCAGCCCACTCTTTTGCATCCTCTGCTGTGAAGACAATCTTACCACATGCAGCTCCTGGTGAAGCAGCCAGAGCTTTCGCGATCGGCTCCGCCTTCTTCAGAGCTTCTGCGTCGAACTGCGGATGCAGCAGAGTGTCCAGGTTACGAGGATCAATCATGGTAACTGCCTTCTCCTCGGTAATCATTCCCTCATCAACCAGGTCGCAGGCAATTTTCAGAGCTGCCTTTGCAGTTCTCTTACCATTACGTGTCTGCAGCATATACAGTTTTCTGTCCTCGATGGTGAACTCCATATCCTGCATATCTCTATAGTGATCTTCCAGTTTATGGCAGATACCTACGAACTGATCGTATACTTCCGGCATAACCTCTTTCAACTGGTCGATTTTCTGCGGTGTACGAACACCAGCAACTACGTCCTCACCCTGAGCGTTCATCAGGAACTCGCCCATCAGGTGCTTCTCACCGGTAGCTGGGTCACGGGTAAACGCGACACCGGTACCAGAAGTCTCACCCATGTTACCGAATGCCATCATCTGTACATTTACAGCGGTTCCCCAGGAATATGGAATGTCGTTGTCACGACGATATACATTTGCTCTTGGGTTGTCCCAGGAACGGAATACGGCTTTGATCGCCTCCATCAACTGCATCTTCGGATCAGTCGGGAAGTCCTCGCCGATTTTTTCTTTGTATTCAGCCTTGAACTGGTCTGCCAGATTCTTCAGGTCCTCTGCGGTCAGGTCAACGTCCTGAGTCACACCTTTTTCTGCTTTCATCTTGTCGATTAACTCTTCGAAGTATTTTTTACCTACTTCCATTACAACATCAGAGAACATCTGGATAAATCTTCTGTAGCAGTCCCAAGCCCAACGTGGATTGCCAGATTTAGCTGCCAGAACCTCTACAACTTCCTCATTCAGACCCAGATTCAGAATAGTATCCATCATACCAGGCATAGAAGCTCTCGCACCAGAACGAACGGAAACAAGCAGTGGATTTTCTTTGTCACCGAATTTCTTTCCGGTAACCTCTTCCATCTTTGTAATTGCTTCCATGATCTGGCCCATGATCTCATCGTTGATCTTTCTACCATCTTCGTAGTACTGGGTACAAGCTTCAGTGGTGATGGTAAAGCCCTGCGGTACCGGAAGACCCAGGTTGGTCATCTCAGCCAGGTTTGCACCTTTTCCACCAAGCAGGTTTCTCATGGTAGCATTACCTTCTGTAAACATATAAACCCATTTTGCCATTTTACATTTCCTCCTGTTATTTGTCTTTACACATGAATATTTTTTGCACATCCCTATTTTAAAGATTCACATCTAAATAGTCAAGGGCAAATATACCAAAAAAAGGGAGAATTCTTCAGTAATTCTCCCTTTTTACCAATTAACAAATTATTTCGAACTTTTACTGTACCTTAAAATGCACTTTGCCTGAAAACCCTTGTTTTATTTTCTTTTCAGCACCAAATGCCGAGGCAGACCATTTACCATAATTGGCTGATAGTCCCCCTGAATCAGAGGCTTCACATAGTCAATAAAATCCTTGGTCACATAAGTCGCATCCCGGTTCATCCAGTTTCTCGGCACCAGCTTCTCCTCATTGGCGATTCTGTGTACGTCGTAAATTCCAGTCGCACTCATATATGGGTCATCCGACACACGGTCAATCACCACCATTTTTCCAGTGTCCCCTTCGTCTGCCGCCTTGACCGCAGCTCCGCCTACCATAAACGCCTCATCGATATCCACACGGGAGGCCATATGCGAAGCACTTCTTTGCAGAGTGGATAATTCTACCCCTCTGGTCTTGCAGCCTAGCTCTGCTCCCAGGAAATTGGCCAGATACGCAGCGGTTCCCTGAAGCTGTTTATGGCCAAAGGCATCCACATAATCACCCACGCTTCCCAGCTCACAGACGTAGCGCCCATCCTCCAGCTTAATGCCTTCCGAGACTGCCACCACAATGGAGGTCTTCTTTTTTAACAGCTCTCTCACCTTTGCGAGGAACTTGTCAATATGAAACGGAACCTCCGGCAAATAAATCAAATCTGGGCCGTCACAGTCCTCAGACTTTGCCAGGGCTGTCGCTCCTGTCAGCCATCCCGCGTTTCTACCCATGACTTCTATGATGGTAACCATATTCTTCTTGTAGGTCAGCCCCTGTGCATCCCGAATCACCTCTTTTGTGGAAGCACCAATGTACTTCGCCGCACTTCCAAAACCAGGTGTGTGATCAGTGAGTGCCAGGTCATTGTCGATGGTTTTCGGAACTCCCAGAAATTTCTGTTTCTGTCCGGTCAGTATCGCGTAATCCGACAACTTCTTGATGGTATCCATGGAATCATTGCCGCCGATGTAGATGAAAGCCTCTATCCTCAGCCGGTTTAAGATCTCAAAAATTTTCTCATAGATCTCACGGTTTTCATGAATCTCAGGAAGCTTATAGCGACAGGATCCCAAAAACGCAGACGGCGTCCTTTTCAGCAGCTCAATGTCCAACTCCGAGTGAATTTGCGTGGATAAGTCCACATACTGTTCATCCAATAGCCCCTGAATCCCATGAAGCATGCCATAGACTTTGTGAAACCCACGCTCAATCGCATTTTTGTACACACCGGCAAGGCTGGAATTGATGACCGAGGTCGGCCCCCCTGACTGCCCCACAATAATATTTCTCTTCTTAGCTGCTGCCATAAAATCCCCTCCTCAATTTTTATATGTACTCCCGGAATTCCGAACACAGAGAAATTACGGAAGTATATTTACTTCAAATTGTCTGTCTCCCTCCAAACATCCTGTACTTGAAAATCCACAGCCCACAAATACCCTAAAGTACAGCTTACGACACCTAGAACACAAATTTATCCGCAAAATAAGCGTCTAGTTCCTCAATTTTGACGCGCACCTGCTCCATGGTATCTCGGTCTCTCACAGTCACTGAGCCGTCCTCCTCGGAATCAAAATCGTAGGTCACACAGAAAGGTGTTCCGATCTCGTCCTGTCTACGGTAACGTTTCCCGATATTTCCCCGGTCGTCATACTCACAGTTATACTTTTTGGACAACTGCTCATAAATCTTGAGCGCACCTTCATTCAGTTTCTTAGACAGTGGCAACACGCCAATCTTCACCGGTGCCAGAACCGGATGGAAATGAAGAACCGTACGTACATCATTTTTCTCCTCGTCCAAAACCTCCTCATCATAAGCACTGCACAGGAAAGCCAAAACCATTCGGTCTGCTCCCAAGGAGGGCTCAATGACATAAGGAATATATCTCTGTTTCTTCTCATCGTCAAAATAAGTCAGATCTTCCCCTGAAACATTCTGGTGCTGAGTCAGATCGTAATCCGTACGGTCCGCGATTCCCCACAGCTCACCCCAGCCAAATGGGAACAGAAATTCCACATCCGTGGTAGCCTTGCTGTAGAAGGACAGCTCTTCCTTCTCGTGATCACGATAGCGCACTTCATCCTCCTTCAGTCCCAGAGAACTCAGCCAATCTAAGCAAAACTTCTTCCAGTATGCAAACCACTCCAAATCCGTATCCGGTTCACAGAAAAATTCCAGCTCCATCTGCTCAAACTCTCTGGTACGGAACGTAAAGTTACCGGGAGTAATCTCATTTCGGAAGGATTTTCCAATCTGGCCGATTCCGAAAGGCAGTTTTTTTCTGGAAGTTCTCTGAACATTCTTAAAGTTCACAAAAATGCCCTGAGCAGTCTCTGGTCTCAAATATACGGTATTCTTGGCATCCTCAGTAACACCCTGGAACGTCTTAAACATCAGGTTGAACTGGCGAATGTCCGTGAAATTGTGCTTGCCGCAGGTGGGGCAGGGCACGTTGTGTTCCTTGATAAAATCCATCATCTGTTCCTGAGACCAGGCATCCACGCTGCCCTCCAACTCAATCCCCTTCTCGGCACTATAGTCTTCGATCAGCTTGTCAGCCCGAAAACGCTCATGACATTCCTTACAGTCCATCAATGGGTCTGAAAAGCCGCCCAGATGTCCAGAAGCCACCCAGGTCTGCGGGTTCATTAAGATCGCGCAGTCCACACCCACATTGTAGGGGGATTCCTGAATAAATTTCTGCCACCAAGCTTTTTTTACATTATTTTTCAGCTCCACGCCCAGGTTTCCGTAATCCCAGGTATTTGCCAGGCCGCCATAAATCTCAGAACCCGGGTACACAAATCCTCTCGCTTTCGCCAGAGCCACAATCTTTTCCATCGTCTTTTCCATAGTCTGAATTCTCCTAATATTTTTCTTACTTGCAGTTTTCCTGCCTTACATGCCTAAAATTATACCGTTCTGCAGTTACTTTTTCAAGAGTCAAATAGCCCCCTGAAGCATCAATCTTCAAGGGGCATGCCCACTGTCTATCTAGAATTCGCATCCTCAGTCCATCTGACTCATCAGCTTTAGAATCTCCAGACTCTTAAATCTTTTCTCTGTATTTCTCTGTACATAAGTATGTACCAGCTTTCCCAGTGCTCTTTGCACCTTGTCACTGACAGTAAAAGTATACAGTTTTGCCAAAGGCACCGTAGCAATATACTGAAGCGTATACCGGACACTCTCATCCACATAACTCAAATCCGAAGCTGTCTGGCGGCAGTTATGACACACCATCCCGTGAAGACTCTGGGAAAAATACGTGAGTTCTTCCTCCCTGCTGCAGCTGACACACTGAAAAATCTGCGGATACTCCCCTTGAATGACCAGCAACCGAAATTCATAGATACTTCTGACCAATTCATCAGGAATCTTCGGATTCAACAGCGCTTTCAGACTCACATAGAGTAAATTCACTGTCTCATGGGCATCCACGCCCTCTCTTCCATAGTAATCCGCCAGCTCTAGAAAATAAAATCCAAAATAGATTCCTGGCTGTTCCTGGGCTAGTTCTGTGAAATAATGGCTGGGAGCGGCCTGATTCACAGTGTAGCTGCTTCTGCCTTCATACAGGGTAAAGCTTCCCAAAACAAACGGATTCGCGGCCGCCAGCAACGGACTATTCGGTCTTCTAGCTCCCTTGGCAAAGGCCGAGATCTTTCCTCTCTCCCTCGTCAACAAAACCAGGCGCTTGTCATACTCTCCCACCGGAATCGCCGAGATTACCATCCCCTGCACTGTCACCAAATCACTCATAACTTTCTCTTTCCACAGACAAAAGGACGCCTAAAGTTCTTTTTTGTCATATCCAAAATTTTTAATCAGAAAATCGCTGTCACGCCAATCTCTCT
The DNA here is from genome assembly GCF_034356035.1 of Blautia hydrogenotrophica DSM 10507. Classification (NCBI taxonomy): domain Bacteria; kingdom Bacillati; phylum Bacillota; class Clostridia; order Lachnospirales; family Lachnospiraceae; genus Blautia; species Blautia hydrogenotrophica. The sequence continues at coordinate 1,478,020 of NZ_CP136423.1, read as the reverse complement.
TTACCTTCACCCAGAGTTTCAAATTTACCTTGCTGTCCAGCATTTTTTCCAATTCATAGCGGGCGTTGCTGCCAATCTTCTTCAGCATCGCTCCCTGCTTTCCGATAATGATTCCCTTATGAGAATCTTTCTCACAGATAATCGTCGCATCAATGTCAATCAGGTTCCCGCTGCCTCTGTCTTTCATTCGGTCGATAGCGACGGCAATTCCGTGGGGAATCTCCGCGTCCAGCGCATGCAGAGATTTCTCACGGATAATCTCCGCGGCGATCTGGCGCACAGGCTGATCTGTCACTGTGTCCTCATCATAGTACTGAGGTCCATAGGGAAGATACTTAAAAATACAGTTCATGATATCCCCTGTGTTCCTATTCCGAAGAGCCGAAATTGGAATAATCTCATCAAACTCATAGAGTCTCCGGTAGACATCTATCGCTTGTAAAATCTCTCCTTTTTCCACGGTATCCACTTTATTGATAATCAGTATCACAGGAAGGTGCAACTCCTGAAGCTGCTGAGCAATACGACGTTCCCCCGCTCCCACGAAGGTCGTCGGTTCCACCAGCCATAAGATCACGTCCACCTCTTTGAGTGTCCGCTCTGCCACCTGGACCATATACTCACCCAGCTTATTTTTAGCCTTGTGTATTCCCGGTGTGTCCAAAAATACCACCTGTCCCTCAGGTGAGGTATACACCGTCTGAATACGATTTCTGGTAGTCTGAGGTTTTTTTGAGGTGATTGCGATTTTTTGGCCAATCAGATGGTTCATCAGCGTGGATTTTCCCACGTTTGGCCGTCCGATCAGCGCCACAAAACCCGATTTATAGTTCTCGTTCATAGATACTCCTTGTATTTTACGATATTAGATGCTTTACTTCCTGGAAGACGTCTTTTTCTCTCTCAATCGCTTCCTCACTGCCCACCACACAGATCTGATTCTGTGACAAAATTGCCTCTACGATAGGCGCCAAGGCCTGAATATCCTCCACTGTCGCATCTAAAATCTGCTCTCTTTCTCTTTGCACCATCTCCTGCGTGGTGCCGGTATAATAGGCCGTCCTAGAGACAGCCCCCTTCATCTGAGGAGTCTTTGGGGCATCCTTCGCACTGATAGTCCCAATAATATATTTAGTCATATTTCTCTCATCACATTGAAAACCGCGGATATACGCTGGAATTCCCTGATAGATCTCTAAAGTATTCTTCAGGTTCGGGTCGCGGTAAGAGACAAAGTATCCCTCACCATTTCGCTTAAATCCACTCATACAGCCATAGGCTCCACCCTTCACACGGACATTCATCCACAGATACTCATAACTCAACGCCACCTTCAGAATACTCAACGCTCCTGTGTATTCCAGTCCTGCTTTCTTAAAATTGCCCGTCTGGGCCACATACTGAACCTGTCCCGCAGTCTTAAAGCCTTCGTTTTTCTTTGCGCACGCAGCACAAAAGCCTGGTTTTTCCACAGGTTCTGTATAAAGTTTTTTCTTCAGGTTATAAACCTGCTCTGTCACCACCATTTTCTGGTCAGCCTGTGCTGTGAAACTCACTTTTAAATTTTCAGGACGGAAAATACATCTAAGAAGCTGCTTCAGATTTTCTACAGTCTGCTCTTTTCTCTGGTCAAAATTCTTCTCTAAATTCTCCAAAAAGTGCACATAAGAAATACCCGCAATCTGCTCCTGGAACCATGCCATCGGTGAATCATAGGAGGTGGCCCGGAGTACAGCCGTTCCGTGCCCATTGCTGACCAAGCTTGCCTCACCTCTAGATTTTCCCTGAGCAATAATCTCATAAAGCCGTTTAGTATCCTCCAGATTTGAGCCAAACAAAATTTCCTGAATCATTTGAAACACAAACGGAATCTGCGAATATAGTGCTTTGGCCCGTACACCAAACATGGGGAGATATCCCAGTGGAGCATCGCTGTTCTCATACACTTCAATACCACAGTTGATTCCCCCGCTTCCTGCGTTGATTTCATTGAAAAGCTCTCCGTAGGTATAATTCTGCGTGTCCACATAACCCAAAACATTTTTCAGCAGGCTGACATAGGGCAGAAGCTCCTGAGATATTCCCGCCAAATCAAACTGCAAATCCAAGTACCCAATCCCATTCGTCTGGATATCGTGCCACAAAAGCAGGGTATCCTCCACGTAACACTCCTCATTGAAAAAGTGTCCCGCTTCTCTTCCTATATCAGTTCTCGACAACATCGGTATGCATTTCAAGGCTTCCGGCAGTTCAGAAGCTTCCTGATATTCTTTGAGTTCTCTGGTTTTTCTCACCAAATCCTCGATCTCATCCTGAGTAAGCTGCGCCTTGTAAGCCGCCAGTTTCTCTGCCGTCTGATGGTCTTTTTCCTGCGTAAGTCCCTTTTTAGGCACCAACATCAAAGAGGAGCCATGGGTATTGTCCAATAAATATTTCTGTATTAGCCCTTCAAAATATCCTGTCTGAGTCTCCCCTTTCAGGCTCTCATACACCGCCCGCCTTTGAACCGCGTCAAACGGCTGTCCCGGCTCATACAGCCAGGTCTCCAGGATATCCAGCCCATAAATCAGCCCCTTAGGAAATGACGCATAATCGGCCTCCAGATAGCGGAATTCATAGAAATTAATTCCGGCCTCCAGAGCTTTCGGGTCAATTCCATCTCTGACGATCTGCTCTAAAGTCTCGCGGATGATACGCTGAAAGTCTTCCATCTTCTCAGGATCACTAGACTTTGCAATCACTGAAAAATAGGGTTGATAAATCCCATCCTCATAAGAACCATAGATATCTTTTCCAATATTTGCATCCAACAACGCTTTTTTCAACGGTGCTCCCGGTGCACTCAACAGCGCATAGTCCAAAATTTCAAAAGCTGTACACAATTTTGCATCCAGGGCAGTTCCCACCACACGGTTGAATGACAGATAGGTATTTTCCCTCTCCTCTTCATTCTCCGCAATCGGATATTTTTCTGTCAGACTTTTCACCTCTGAAAACTCTTTCTGAAGAGGAATTTCAGAATCTACCTTCAACTCCTCGTATTTGGACAGATACTCCTCGTCCAAGAAACGCAGCTTCTCCTCAAAGTCCATATTTCCATAAAAGTAAATAAAGCTGTTGGATGGATGGTAGTAAGTTCTGTGAAAATCCAAAAACTGTTCATAGGTCAGTTCTGGAATATGCTCAGGGTCTCCCCCGGACTCCCACCCATAGGTCGTGTCTGGAAACAGGGAATCCATAATTTTTCTTTCCAGCACTTCGTCTGAAGAAGAGAACGCCCCTTTCATCTCATTATAGACAACCCCGTTATAAGTCAGCTCATCTTCCGGTTTTTCCAGCTTATAGCTCCATCCTTCCTGGCGAAAGATCTCCGGACGCTCATAGATCATCGGAGAAAAAACCGCGTCCAGATAAACATGCACAAGATTTTGGAAATCCTGGTCGTTACAGCTCGCCACAGGATAGCAGGTCTTATCTGGATAAGTCATCGCATTCAAAAATGTATTCAAAGACCCCTTAACCAGTTCCACAAAGGGGTCCTTCAGTGGAAAGTTCTTGGAACCGCACAGCACGCTGTGCTCCAAAATATGCGCCACACCAGTACTGTCTGAGGGACGCGTACGGAAAGAAATATTGAAGACCTTATTCTCATCGTCATTGGCAATCACCAGCACATGTGCTTTGCTCTTCACGTGTTGAAGAAGGTAGCCCGTAGAGTGAATATCTTCCAGCTTTTCTTCCCGCAACAATTGGTACTTCTTTTCATAATCTTTCATGCTATTCCTCCTCTGAGCTTCTCTTGGATACTTCTTTTTCAGCCTCCTTAGCCGCGCTCAACATCAGTTCCAAAGGTTTTGGTATTTCCACCACCTTAGGCAGATCTTCATACAATTTTTTTAAGTCCTTTGACACCTTATCCTGTACTCTGCCCTCTTTCATCGGCATCATTCCCAGAATCATCGAAGTGTAATTTCTGTCTGAAAAACAAAGCTTCACGTACAGACGTGCCGTGTGCAGACATTCTTGAAAAAGAAGCATCCGGCTTTGCTCACTCTGGTCATAGAACTGGAAAAATCCCAATTCTTCCAACTCTCTTTCCAATCTCTTCTGCGTTTTTTTTACAGAAAAACGTCCAGGTGGATTCTCTGCCAGATATCTCAGGTCCATCCACAGCTTCAAATAACCGTCTGCCCGTCCGCTCTTTCCGTTTTCTCTAGCTTTGGCATATCGCAATTTCCAGATCTGAAGCCTGATCTCGTCCGCCTCCGGGTCTGACTGCGTCTCCATCGCCACGTTTAAAATCTGCCTTCTTCTCGCCGGACTGCTTTCGACATAATAATCTCTAAGCTCTCTTCTGTCCTCTTCCATCTCAACTCTCCTGTTAGTTCTCGTAAGTAGTCTCACTTTCAGCCAACGCCAATGCCTCCTCAATCACCTGGTCCATATCCATATAGCGGTACAAGCCCAGTCTTCCGCCAAAGAGCACATTTTTCTCTTCTAGAGCTTTCTTTTGGTACTCCGCGAAAATCTCATTGTTCTTAGGATCATTCACTGGATAATACGGCTCTTTTCCTCTCACCCAGGTATCGGGATATTCTCTTGTGACCACCGTCTTCTCCTGCCTTCCAAACTCAAAGTGTTTATGCTCAATGCTTCTGGTATAAGGAATTTCATAGTCTGTGTAATTCAAAACCGCATTTCCCTGATAATTCTCCATCTCCAATATTTCGTCTTCAAAGCGTAAGGACCGGTATTCCAGCTCTCCAAAGCAATAGTCATAGTATTGATCGATCATTCCGGTAAACACAACTTTCTCCGCTTGCTTCACCAGCTCTTCTCTGTGCTTAAAAAAGTCTGTCTTCAGGCATACCTGCACTCCCTCCAACAACTTTTTCACGATCTTCGTATATCCTCCAATGGGAATTCCCTGATAAGGGTCTTTAAAATAGTTGTTGTCAAAAGTATACCTCACCGGTAACCTTTTTATGATAAACGCGGGCAACTCTTTGCACTCTCTGCCCCACTGCTTTCTAGTATATCCATCCACCAGCTTTTCATAGATGTCTTTTCCCACCAGTGCCAGTGCCTGTTCCTCCAAATTATGGGGATGCACAATGTGCATCTGGGAAATCTGCTCTTGAATTTTGGCCTTGGCCTGAGCCGGTGTCTTCACTCCCCAGAGCTGATAAAAGGTGTTCATATTAAAAGGCAAATTATACAATTCATCTTTGTACACTGCAACCGGTGAGTTGACAAAGTGATTAAATTTTGCAAACTGGTTTACATATTTCCAGACTCTCTCATTGGAGGTATGAAAAATATGTGCCCCATATCTGTGTACCTGAATACCTTCTATCTCTTCTGTATATATATTTCCCCCAATATGTTCCCTCTTATCAATGACCAGGCAAGTTTTTCCTACCTTTCTCACTTCATGGGCAAAAACCGCACCGAACAACCCCGCGCCGACAATCAGATAATCATATTTTTTCATCGTCATCCCGTCCTTTCCGTGAAAAAATTTTTCGTCGATGCTACCTATTATAGCAGATTCTCTTGGAAAAAAATACCCCCAAAGGAAATCCACCCAGCTAGCCGCTCGACTCCTCAGAAATTTCCCCCTTTTTTCAAACAGTACGTGATTTAAATCCAAAAAATATACGTTACTTAACTCATCTCTGGAATTGGAAAGGTTGACTCTGCCGAAATTCTTGCTGAAATCGATTCTGTCAAGACGTCACTCTTTTGGAGAACAAAAAAACGGCGGCCTTGATCTTCTCAAAACTGCCGCCGACCATTGCAAAGGTTCGTTTAATTGTTGCAAGGAGACGAAAGTGATATCAAATCACTCTCGTCTGATAAAATTTTTTCCAGATCTCCTTTTCCATATTTTCCAACAAATAGTATACACAAATCCCGCAAAAACCGGTTGCCGCAAAGGTAAGTTCCTATTTTGCGGTTGTTTCTTTTATACAGTAAGGATAGACAATCAAAAGAACCAAAAAACCCATGACAAAGCGGAAAAACAGAATTCCTACAGACTGAACGTCTACCAACAAAACTTTTGTTGAAATAAAGATGATTCCCCAAATCAGGATGGTCAATAAAACTGCCAAATACCCGATTGTCTTTTTATACTCCATCTGAAGTTCCTCTCAACCCCTGTTTTTCTAAAAATATATCCCGATAAATGCCAGGGGCCAAACCAATGAAGCTATTAAAATAGTTTGTAAAATGACTTTGATCGGAAAAACCTGTCTGTAATGCTGCGTCAATCGGTGCTATGCCCTGTTCCAATAATTTTCTCGCGGCTCCAATGCGGATATTCTCAAGGTAACGATATGGGGTAACCCCCTTTGATTTGGTAAATGCCCGTAGCAATGTGGATTTACTCAGCCCTACCTGGCGGCATATCTGATCTAAATAAATATGCTCTGTAAAATGTTGATTGATATAAGCACAGGCCCATTCAATTTCATCCCGGCACTCCGGAATACAGTTTTCAAAAGGCTGACCATATTTTTGAATTAACAAGGACAAAAGCAAAAGCAAATCTTCTTCTTTTTCAAATTCCACGGAACCATTCATCACCATTTCGTGAAGCGGACACAAGTAACAGGTTACTTCTTCATCATAAATGACATTCCTCGAAAAACCAGGAAGCTCTCGTTTCCCAGTCACTTCCTCGGCTAAGTTCAACATAGTTTTTTTTGAGATATTAAATCCCCGATAGTCCAGCGTGCCGTCGTCACTCTGGATACAGGAATGGCTATCACCAGGATTAAACAAGACAACATTTCCCCGGTTAATGGTATATTCTCTATTTTTACAGGAAAGACAGCGTTCTCCCTCTTCCACAAAACCAATCACATAATATTCGTGAAAATGATTTGGAAACGGCTGCACAATTCCCTCAAAACGATAGGCTTCTATTCTCAAATCATCGTCATAGACCACAGTTCTAATCTCTTTTCTCATGTGCATTTCCTCCTTGCTATTTCCTATTTTATCATCTGATTTTTCAAAAAGCTTGTAAAATATCTTCATCTTACAGACCTAACAGAAAATACAGTCACCTGTCTACGCATTTAAACGAGTAGAAATCCCATCGGAACAGACTGCTAAATACGTAAGATAATCTTTCTAACTCCGGTATTCCCGACTCATCTGCGGTATGCTAAACAAAGAAAAAAGTCATAGATAGAATAGCCATGGACGAAGATATGGAGCAGCACCTTATCTTGAAACTTCAGGAAGAACTGCCACACTTCCTATTTGGAATAAGTAAAACAGTGTGGGACACAGATGCTGTACAACATCTTTTTTATTGTGTAGTGGATTTAAAGTTCTTCAAATGATACTGTCGCAGACAACGGAAGCCTCATTTTATTATGGCGATTGGAAGGAAGAACTGTTTCGTGACTCGTATCAGCATAGCCGATAGCAAGAATATTAATAGGTTCAAGGTTCGACGGGAGATTAAATTCTGTCTTCAATACGCTTGGCTTAAAATAACACACCCAAACACTTCCCAAACCCAAATCCGTAGCCTCCATCATCATGTGATCCGTAATAATACTTGCATCAATATCCGTCAGCTTTTTTCCGTCAAATGGACGTGTCCAAGTTTTTTCAATATCACTACAAACAATAATTGCCAATGGTGCGCCATAAATGTTAGCAGCCTTTCCAATTTTACTGAGCCCATTCTCACTTTGAACTACAATTAAGTGCTGCGGCTGACAATTTCCACCTGTTGGTGCAACATGAGCCGCCTCTAAAATTGCATTTAATTTTTCCTTCTCGACTTTTTGTTTTGTGTAAGCCCGTACACTGTACCTTTTCTTTGCAAGAGTCAAAAAATCCATGATATAATTATCCTTTCTAAAACTATGAATTTTAGGAAGCCTTGATAACCTTGCCCTCCTATGCTATAATTTTATCAATTATTTACAAAAAGACAAGAATGTACTTTTTTGTAATATAGTATCTAAAAAGATAGTGTGGAGGAAAAGACTACAATGAAATGTCCCAATACCTTTAATTGTCCTGTGGAAGCAACACTTGATTTAATCGGTGGAAAATATAAAGCTCTTATTTTGTGGCATTTAATTGATACCACTTTGCGTTTTAATGAAATTGGAAAACTTATTCCACAGGCTACCCCAAAAATGCTCACTCAACAACTTCGAGAATTAGAAAATGATAGTTTAATTATCCGGACAGTTTATCCTGTTGTCCCCCCAAAAGTTGAATATTCTCTTAGTGATTTTGGAAAAAGTATTATACCTATACTAGACGCTATGTGCAAATGGGGAGAAAATTACCTGAATGGCCTTGATAACAAATCTGATTGTAATGATAAAAAGAAATAATAGTTTATAAATCAAAAATCAGTGGCAGGCTTCTCAATATAAAATCTTAATACAAGATTGTATATAGTTGTGTCCAATCGAGTAAGAGAGAGTAGCTAGCTCCCGTCCTCTCACAACACCGTGCGTACCGTTTGGTACATGACAGTTTCAATAGTTAACGTACACAGACTGATAGTCTGCAACTAACTCATAAAGCCCCAATTTATGAGTCTTTCTTATTTAAGGCCCAGTTGACTGCTTTATTTCTAGCGTTAAACCAGTATCCTTTGCGGTCATAGGCTATCTTTGCCGCATCAGGCTGTCTACTCCCAGTCTGATGAGTTTTCTCATCCTTGTCTTCGGTAGTTTCCAGATACACATTCGCTAACAGTGGGAACAGCTTCCCTCCTTACGGGGAGCCTTCCTCCATCTCTTTTACAACTCCATCACTCCTCTTTTCAGGTATCGCTTTACCATTTGTATGATTCTTATATCATTTACCTGTTTTCTCAGCAGTATCGTATGATTCAGCATATCAAAGTACTTCCTCAGGTCAAACACAACTGCCCTCGTATATCCCTGTTCCATATACTCTTTCATACTGTCAATGGCGTCTTTACCCCACACCCCGGACAATAGCCAAAGCGGTTGGTTTCCTTTAGCCACAGCAGTTCCGCTTCGATGGTCATTCCATTGATACCCGGCGCTCTCTTGTTTACCTTCACTCTTTTGTAAGCCCTGTTCAGGTTGTCCTTGTCCAGCATCTTACCTAAGATGTCCGAATCTGTACTGTCCCTTTCCTTCCATATCCGGTTGAATGAGCGGTGCGCTCTCACATACTCTTTGCGTTCTGCGCTATCTCTTTGTGAGCAGCTCTCCTTGTTTTCTGTATCCATCTGCCGCATTTACTATACATGATTCCGTGTAGATACCGGGCTTCATCTTGTGTGGCAGACTTCCCCTCACGCACAGCCTTTAATGCGATTTCTGTCCGTCAGACCAGAGGTTTACCCGTGGGTTACTAAATTCCCACATCCAGCTTCCTTCAGATTCCACCTCACGATGGACACCCTTGTTTTCAGTTATTCTTTCCCGCTACCGGACAGACTTGGGACTTACACCTTTAAAAAACGTGCGCCAAAAGTCCGCCACTATGAAAAGGACGAGGAATTATCCCCGTCCTTTTTGAAATATGAATATACGTCTATTTCTGATTTTTCATCGCCTTTACTCTATCAAACTCATCCAAAATTTCCTGATCGGGTGCCTTCGTCGCCAGACTGAACACTACAATCATTAAGACACTGATGAGGAAACCTACTGCCAGTGAGTACACCCCTGTGGCAACTCCCAAAGTCTCACCATGAACCAGAGGTAAATAATCCCACACCAGAACTGTAACTCCACCTGAAACAATACCCGCAATGCCTCCAGCCAAATTCGTTCTTCTCCAAAATAGAGACAGCAGGACAATTGGACCGAAAGCAGAACCCAGCCCTGCCCACGCATTGGACACTAATCCCATAATACTGCTGTCCGGATTCCAGGCAATCAAAAAAGCCAAAACCGCTACAACCACTACCGTGGCACGGCTGATCTTCATAATCGTACTGTTTTCGGCATCTTTTTTAATAAAATTGTGGTAGATATCCTCGGCCACAGAAGATGCAGTCACCAACAGCTGAGAATCCGCCGTAGACATAATTGCCGCCAAAATACCACACAGGAAAATTCCGCCAATAAATGGAAGTGCATAGTCGACCGTAAAAATCTTCGTGATCATCTCAATAAATACGTTTTCGTTGGAAACCGCCCCTTCTGTTCCCAAGATCGTGGGATAGAGATACGCACGTCCCAAGACACCGATGGTCACTGCTGCGGTCAAAGACAGAGCCACCCAGGTAATTGCAATTACTCTGGATTTTTTTAGCTCTTTTTCATCCCTCACTGCCATAAAACGAGTCAGAATATGCGGCATACCACAGTATCCCAATCCCCAGGCCAGTTGGGAAAAAATCTCAACGGGAGTAAAGTTTCTCTCACCATTTGTCATCATATTTAGGAAAGACGCCGCTCCGCCTTCCACTCCGCTTTGATTCAATATCTCAGAGATATTTCCATGCATCACACAATAGGCCACGATCGGAACTGTCAGAAGCCCGATCAGCATCAAAGTTCCCTGTATAAAGTCTGTCACACAGACTGCCATAAAACCACCCATAAAGGTATAGGCTAAAATTACAATTGCCCCAATCGCCAGCGCGATATGGTAATCTACATGAAATACAGAATTAAACAATTTGCCACCAGCAGCCAGCGCAGACGCCGTGTATACCAAGAAAAAGATTACAATCACAATCGACGACACCAGCAATAAAATTCTCTTTTTATCGCGAAACCGATTTTCAAAGTATGCTGGTATTGTCAGTGAATTGTTCGCCACAATCGTATAGCGGCGTAGTCTAGACGAAATACAGACCCAGTTAAACACGGTACCTAAAAACAATCCCACAGCAATCCATGCCTGACCGGTTCCCATCGCATAGACCGCACCCGGAAGTCCCATCAAAAGCCAGCCGCTCATGTCAGAAGCCTGAGCAGACAAGGCTGCGACCCATCCACTGAGTCCACGCCCTCCCAAAAAATACTCCTCCGTATTATTAGACCGCTTCATATAGACCGCGCCTACGACAATCATCATAAGCAGATAAGCCACGAAAGCGGACAAAATTATGACTGTTGTACTGTTCAAAAAATCTCCTCCCTTTTTTATAGTATCTCACTCCACAAAGCTTTTATCTGCGGCGGGCTATATTGACACCCTCTTTTCCCCTTGCCACAGCGCAGTTCCCGTGGAACGTTTTATTATGAATCGAATAGGGGAAGAATTTCTTCCCCTATTCGACAGTAAAATAATTTCTTTCATACTTTAACATACCCGACTGTGATCGCGCAAGGAAAATTCATCTTCTTTTTAGATATACTCGCCTGATATAATCCAAAGTCTTTTTTTCCCCGTGGTCTGCCAATATCCTCAGCATGGCTTCCAGATCTCTTTTCGTCTCTGGATGGATAAACCACAGTTTTTCTTTGCTTTTCAGATAGTATTTCAAAGGCTCCTGATCTGTATAGGCATCTCCCAGATAATTTCTTGAAGCACTAATCCGGTCCACCACCATCTCCGCCACATATTTCTTCGGCATTTTTGCTCCCATGATTACGTGCTCTCCATCTAAAGAGTAGTCCACCCAGTGTTCATAATGGTGCTTATTTCTCCCTTTGTGGTGCAGCCACGCCAGAGAAACCCCTCGGTCCTCCCTCTCCGCGTTGTTGGGACTACGGTTCCCCTGATAATATTTACAGCCCACCAGAAATTCTGTGGGAGAATACTTGGACAAATCATGCAAAAGCCCCTGTTTGTACAAGCCTATCCGAAAACAATATTTCATCACCAGCAGTTTATGCCTTGTAATTGTCTTAAAATGCAGCCATGGATGCATCCTCTCTGCCTCCTATTTTCCAATCAATATCAGAATTCTTCTCGGTTTTACAGTAAAAACCCTTCTCTCCTTCAGTTTTTTCTCTTCTCCCTCTGGCAAAAATCCACAAGATTCCGTATCCGAGGTGTCTGCCGCCAGATACCACTGTATCTCTTCTGGGATGTTGGGAAGCGCAAATTCCTGAGATTCCCAGTGAAAATTATAAGCGACATAGAGAAATTTCACAGTTTCTCCAGGAGCATAATCCCCACAGTACAACACGCCTACACTGCGGCTAGTACTCTCCATTTTACAGTACCACGCCCTCTGGCTGTGATAGGAGATATCTGGAAAACCATAAGAGCGATAATCACTGCCCTGCAATGGTTCTGCGCAGTGCAGTATTGGATGCCTTCTGCGAAAAGCAATGGCTTCCTTTACGAACTCCAAAAGTCTGGAATTTTTCCTACAAGCCCCCCAATCTACCCAACCTATAGGATTATCCTGACAGTAAGCATTGTTGTTGCCTTCCTGAGAATTTCCAAACTCATCTCCTCCATAGATCATCGGAGTCCCCTGGGAAAGCAGCAATAAAAGATACGCATTCCGAATTTGCTGCATCCTCAGTTGGCGCACTGCTTTGCGCCTGGTAGGACCTTCCACTCCACAGTTCCAGGAATAATTATAGCCGGTTCCATCCTCATTATCCTCACCGTTCGCCTCATTATGCCGATAATCATAGGACACCATATCCATCATCGTGAATCCATCCTGACTCGCCATATAGTGAATCACACCATGGGCAGACGGATTCTCCCGAATCAGTCCAAGAGCCGCAGGGAGCATATCTTCATCGCTTTTCAGCAGTCGCCGCATGGTCTGTTCAAAACCATAATGGGAAACCGCCACATTGCGCAGTTTCGGCGGTCCATCTGGATAGACGGCATGATTGTCAAACCCTCCCACAATCAGCTTTGTGTTCCTCAACATAGGATCTCTAAGAATCATATCTGGCCATACACCTTCCCCTAACAGATGAAAGCCATCCACATGGTAATTCCACTTCCAAAAACGCAGAACCTCCAGCACTGCAACAGGATTCACTTCTTTAGGAAAAAAGAATTCCATAATCAGCTCAATCCCAGCGTCGTGGAGGCTACGCACCAGCCTTTGAAATTCTAAAATTGGATTAGCAGACGATGCATAGGAGGATTTTGGCGCAAAATAGTACCCTGCTGTATAGCCCCAGAAATTCAGCCGCCCCCATTCCTGACGCATTCGAATCATTTTCCCATTCTCCAAAGCAGCAGGTACAGGGATTTCCCAGAACTCATAAGCCGGCATGATCTCCAACCCATTGATTCCCAGTTCTTTCAAATAAGGAATCTTTTCCGACAGTCCCCGAAAAGTTCCCTTATACCGTCCTTTCAATTTTGGGCTGCGTGTATATCCCCTCACATGCACTTTATACAAAATCATTTCTTCATAGGGAATCTGTGGACTACGGTCTCCCTCCCAGATCTGTTGCGAACCATCCCAGAACCCACAGCGCACTTGATGGGGGTTCTTTTCGGACAACGATTCCGCGAATTTTTCTTTTCCCACAATCTTCCTGGCATATGGGTCTGGAACCACCACACCGTCGATCTTATAATTATATTCATAACCCCTGGCATTAAACCCTGGCAAAAACACCGCAGCAATATCTCCGGTCCGAAACTGGTCGGAAAGTACAATCTCCTGCTCCGGCAGTTCCTCTCCCCTGCGGTACAAAAGCAAAGAGGCTCTTTTCTCCTGAGGTACTTCCACCGCGAAATTATACCCGCCGTCCTGTTTGACTGCTCCTAGTGTCTTTGGCACTCCGGCTTTTATCGGTCGTTCTTTTCTGTCTATCACCTTGTGCACGCTCCTTCCTTACAGTGTAATGTCCAGCTCCACCGGGCAGTGGTCGGACCCTAGCACCTGTGTGTGAATCTTTGCATCCACCATTTTCTCCCGCAGAGACGAAGAAACCAGGAAATAGTCAATTCTCCACCCCGCGTTTTTTTCTCTCGCCCGAAAACGGTAAGACCACCAGGAATAAATTCCTTCCTGATCTGGGTAAAAATACCGAAAAGTATCAATAAATCCACTCTCCAACACCTTGGTAAAGCAAGCTCTCTCTTCATCGGTAAATCCCGCGTTTTTCCGGTTCGTCTTCGGATTTTTCAAATCAATCTCCTGGTGAGCTACATTTAAATCCCCGCACCAGACAACAGGTTTTCTCTCTTCTAGTTTTGTCAGATATTCCAGAAAATCTCTCTCCCAGTCCATCCGGTAAGACAATCTGGCCAGCTCATTTTGGGAATTCGGCGTATAGACTGTGACAAAATAAAAGTCCTCATACTCAAGAGTAATCACTCTTCCCTCCTGGTCATGTTCTTCTATTCCAATTCCGTAGCTTACCGACAGAGGTTCTCTCTTCGCAAATATTGCCGTCCCTGAGTAGCCTTTTCTCACCGCCGAATTCCAGTACTGATGGTATCCCGGCAGCGTCAACTCCACCTGTCCCTCCTGACACTTCGTCTCCTGAATACAGAAGATATCCGCGTTGGCCTCCTGAAAATACTCCTCAAAACCTTTTTTTAGACAAGCTCGAATCCCATTCACATTCCAAGATATAAATTTCATTTATGCCCTCCTCCGGCTGTATTTTTCTTCTTTCTTTCCCACCACTCTTTTTGCGGTTTTGTCTCAGCCTTATGATAACACAGCTGAACCATCTCGTCATAGACTTTTCCTTCACATCTGGCAGGGGTCATCACCACCAGTGTATCACTGGGAAGAAGATAGGTATCCCCATTCGGCAAAACCTCCCTCTCCCCTCGCTGAAGCGCCACAATCAGACTGTCCTTCGGCCATTCGATCTCCTTAATCTTATTGTCCGCCGCTCGTGAACCGTGACGAATTACAAATTCCATCAGAACTCTCTCCGCCCCAGCAGGAGGTTCCTCGACACCTCGTCTTTTCAACAAGCTGTTCAGCAGACTCTCATAAATCGGTTCAGATTTCAGCAGCGTTGCCACCACATAGGCTACAATGGACACAATAGCCAGAGAGAGCATTTGACTGAGAGAGCCCGTCATCTCAAAAATTAAAATGATCCCCGTCATAGGCGCCCGGACTATAGCTGTGAAATATCCTGCCATCGCCAGGATGATAAAATTACTGATGTACTCTGGACTCATGCCAAAATACTGAACTCCCGCTGTGGCAAAAATTGTGCCGATCATAGAACCCAACACCAGAAGCGGAAAAAAAATCCCTCCTGGCGCTCCAGACCCAAAACTGCATAATGAGAACAAAAACTTCAGCGCTAACAACGCCACCAACACTCCCAAAGCCCTCTGCCCGTCAGCCAAGTCCATCACTAAATCATGACCACTGCCCAAAAGCTCCGGCAATGTAAAGCCGATCACCCCAGCCATCAAAAATGGAATAAACAGTCTCGTCGTCTCATTCAGGTGGGGAATGGACTGAAAGATCTGCTGTACCTTCAACGTCGTCTTGTTATAAAAGACACCCAGCAGTCCCAGTATCAGCCCCAACAACAGCAGCGCCCAGTAATACTGTACCGGCAGCTCCTGGCTCAATTGAAAACGAAAGACTGGCTCAAACCCTAAAAACTGTGCGGAAATAAAATCTGCCGTCACAGAAGAACACATCGCAGATACCAGCAAAGATACCGAAAAACTCTTATGAAGCTCCTCCAAAGAAAACATCACTCCTGCCAGCGGAGCATGAAACGCAGCCGACAAGCCGGCACTCGCTCCACAGGTCAGCAAAAATTTTTCTTCTGTAATCCCTCTCTTCGTCAACCTGGAAACCCCTTTTCCCGCCATGGCTCCCAACTGTATGGAAGGACCTTCCCGCCCCAGAGAAAGTCCTGCCATCAAAGAGAGAAAGCCTCCTGCGAACTTAGCCGCAATCACCCGCCACCAACACTGGCGTAACTTTCCCACCATTTCTCCTTCCAACTGCGGAATCCCGCTGCCTGAGATCAATGGCTCCCATCTCAGCAGCCTCCCCACAATCAGGGCAAGCAACAATAGTATCAGAAACCACAGAACAATCGTGACCGGAGATCTCTTCATAAAATTTAAGATCTCCGCTAACCACTCATCTGCATATTTTAGCGCCACACGGTACAATAAAACGACCACCCCGCTGACCGCTCCCACGGCTATGCCTTCCCCAATCAGCACAACAGGCAAAAATTCCGTCCGCTTCAGCGCGTTGGGCGTACTGTTCTTCAACCTTAATTCCTCCCTCTGCTTTGCACTTTCTGGCATCTCGCCATCTCAAAACACCAGAATACTGAAAGTATATTGTATTTTCATTATACGCAAGTCCCATAAAAAAGCCAAGGTAAAATTTTTCATTCGGTTGATTTTGCGCCCGCTTTCTGTTAAAGTTATAGACAGCTAGGAATTCTGAAATATACCAGAATCAGAACTTCTAAATACTACAAAGCGAGGATAAACGATATGGATTTAGAAAAACACTCAGCGGCCTGCTCTGCAAGCGACTGTGCTTCCTGCTCTTCTTGTTCCTCTTGCTCTTCTTGTGAACCTCAAGATGCCGGCGGATACAACACCGTCCTTTTGCCAATGGAGGACGGCCGGGAAGTGCCCTGTGCCATTCTGACTGTATTCAGTGTAGAGACCAATGAATATATCGCCCTTCTTCCTCTGGAAGAGGACGGCAAAAATCATAACGGAGAAGTCTACCTATATAAATTCTCCCGCACGGAGAACGGTGATCCAATCATGGACAACATCGAGGACGACGACGAATATACCGCTGCCGCTGAAAAATTTGATGAGATTCTCACAAATGCCAGAAAAGCAGAGATGGCCAACGCACCGTTGGAGGACTAACATAAAACCCGCACAGACCTCAGTCTTTACGACATCCAAGGTCTGCGCGGGTTTTTCTCTCAACACAGATGGTCGACAGCAGCTCTCTCTATTTTCAGTCCCTCTCGGTATCTCTCCATAAATCTCTCAAACGCTTCCACTTCTCTTTCCTTTGGCCAGATGTATGTTTCCTTTGCCTTGACAAAAACTTCTCCGTCCAGAAACTGCTCTAAGGTCTGCTTGTTAGCTCCCCGGACCAGGTAATCCGCCAACAATGCAATTCCCCAGGCTCCGCCCTCACCAGCCGTCTCCATCACCGACACCGGTGTATCTAAGGCCGCCGCTAACATACGCTGTCCCACATCCTTAGTCTTAAAAAAACCACCGTGTCCCAAAATGTATCTCACTGGAATCCGTTCTTTTTTTAACAGGATATCCATCCCTGTCTTCAAAACCGCCAAGGAGGTGTACAGGTGCACTTTCATAAAATTAGCCAGATCAAACCGACTATCTGGTTTTCTCACAAAGAGAGGTCTCCCTTGTTCCAGCCCTGTGACGTGTTCTCCTGACAGATAATTGCAAGCCATGAGATCTCCGCAGCTCTCATCCCCCTCTAAGGCCTTCCGGTACAACCTGCCGTAGAGTTCCTCTTTTGTGACATTCATTCCCATAAGGTTGGCGAACTCCGCAAAAATCTGAATCCAGGCGTTGAGATCCGACGTACAGTTATTACAGTGAGCCATCGCCACTGGCTTTCCATCCGGAGTGCTTACTAAGTCTAATTCCCGATATACGAAAGACAACTCCTCTTCTAACACCACCATCCCAAAGGCAGAGGTTCCCGCCGACACATTTCCTGTGTGTCCTGCCACACTGTTGGTGGCCGTCATACCTGTTCCGGCATCTCCCTCCGGCGGACACATTGGAATCCCTGCCTCCAATCTTCCTGTCACATCCAAAAGTCTAACACCTGTCTCGGTAAGTCTTCCTGCCTCCTGTCCTGCCAGCAGCACTCTCGGCAGCAGCTCTTTCGTTCTCCACGGATATCCTCTATCTGCAATCAGAACATCAAATTGTGTCAGCATTTTCTGACTGTAGTCCTTGGTCTTCGGATCTATGGGCATCATCCCCGCCGCGTCACCAATCCCTAAAACCTTCTGTCCTGTGAGACACCAGTGAACATAGCCTGAGAGCGTCGTGAGAAAACGAATCCTCGCTGCATGCTCCTCTCCATTTAAAATAGCTTGGTATAGATGGGCAATACTCCACCTCTGGGGAATGTTGTACTGAAACAATTCGGTCAACTCTGCCGCCGCCCTTTCGGTCATTGTATTTCTCCAGGTCCGAAAAGGGGTCAGCAGCTCTCCATTCCTGCCAAAAGCTAGATACCCGTGCATCATAGCACTGACCCCCATCGCTGCCAGACGACTAAGCTTTACCCCATACTTTTCCTCTACATCTTTGGAAAGATCTTGATAACACTTTTGAAGCCCCTGCCACACCGAGGAAAGCTCATAGGTCCAGACGCCATTCACAAATTGATTCTCCCAGGCATATTCCCCCTGAGCAATCGGCTCCCTATCCTCTCCGATTAACACTGCTTTTATCCGGGTGGAGCCAAGCTCAATGCCGAGCACCGCCCTTCCTTTCGAAATCCAAGCTGTTGTCTCTTCCCTATTCATATCTGCCTATCACCTCACTGACGCAGACTCTTTACAAAAGTCTCAAACCGTTCTAGCCCCTCTTCGATGGTTTTCTCAGAAACCGCAAAAGAGAACCTCAGAAAGCCTTCTCCGTCCTCACCGAAAGCGGTCCCCGGTACCACGGCCAAGCCTACCTCATCCATCATCCGCTCCACCAATTCATCGGAAGGCACTCCCAGCTCTTTCACATTGGCAAACGCATAGAAGGTTCCCTTAGGCGGAACACAACTCACTCCCGAAATCCTATTCAGCCCTTTTACAAGAATCTCTCTGCGCTTTGCATACTGTTCTAGCATTCTGCCTGTTACTACTTGGTCCATGTTAAGAGCCGCTAAAGCCGCATATTGTGCCGGAACATTGCAGCAGGAGGTCTCCAGCTCATGAAGCTTCACCATAACCTGCATCAAAGCTGCCGGGGCCATCATAAATCCCACTCTCCACCCAGTCATCGCATAGGATTTTGAAAAGCTGTTTATGATAATGGTCCTCTCTTTCATCTCCGGAAGAGAAGCAATACTGATATGCTCATTTCCATCATAGACCAATTTTTCGTACACCTCGTCAGACAGTACCCACAAATCAAATTCCTTCGCAACTTTCGCCACCATCTCCAAGGTGGACCGCCCAGCCATGCCTCCTGTCGGGTTACAAGGAGAGTTCAAAATGAGGATACGGCTGTTGGGCGTGATCGATCTGCGCAGATTTTCTT
This sequence comes from Blautia hydrogenotrophica DSM 10507, assembly GCF_034356035.1. NCBI lineage: Bacteria > Bacillati > Bacillota > Clostridia > Lachnospirales > Lachnospiraceae > Blautia > Blautia hydrogenotrophica. The sequence continues at coordinate 1,458,877 of NZ_CP136423.1, read as the reverse complement.
CTGTGTACTGAAACCCGTCCTTCTCATGGACTTTGCAAATCACTGCCTTGCCATGGTTTAAAGTGGTAAGCATAGGATAAGGAGTCCACTGAGGCCCAGGCATAATCACCTCGTCTCCTGGCTCAACGATCGCTTGAAGCGCCAGATAAATAGCCTCCGTTCCCCCGTTTGTAACCATGAGCTCTGTCTCTGGATTCACCGTCAGATGTTGATCCTCATAAAATTTTTTCGCCAGCTGCTGCCGAAGTGGAAAAATCCCGGCATTGTGAACATAATGGGTATTCCCCATCAAAGCGGCCTGGTACGCTGCCTCAATAATCGTCTGGTCCGTGTCAAAATCCGGCTCTCCCACCGTGAACTTCACCCAGTCGTCATGTCCCAAAGATTTGTTAAAAACTCTTCTGATTTTTGAGCTGGGCGTTTGAGACGCCCGCCTGCTAATTTTCGGCATTTCTCTACTCTCCTCTCTCCCTCATAACCTATGCTTTATAAAGAGGTCCGAACGCCTCACACGCCCGGTAATCTGCCCCTTCTAATTCCTGAGTTCCAAAAGCCGCCCAGACCGCAGGGCGGAAAATACGCTCCTTCTCCACGTTATGCATGGAAACCGGTATCCTGAGCATAGACGCCAGAGTAATCAGCCGGTCTCCCACATGGCCATAACAGAAAGCCCCGTGGTTCGCTCCCCAGTTAGACATGACAGAATACACATCTGTAAAAGCGCCTTCCCCAGTAAGCTTCGGCGCAAACCAGGTAGTTGGCCAAGTGGGGTCCGTCCTCTTGTCCAAAATGTCATGTACTTTCTTAGAAAGCTGACAGGTATATCCTTCCGCAAGCTGCATCACCGGTCCGACTCCATGTACAAGATTAATTCTCGCCATGGTCACCGGCATCTGTCCCTTCGTCCCGCCGATGAAATGACTGGAAAAGCCGCCTCCTCGGAAATAGAAGAGGTCCGCTGGACACCAGTCTGTGGCTTCTAGGCAAGCTTTCGCTTCCTCATCCGTCATCTGATAGAAAGGTTTTATCATTGGTGTGCCGTCTTTATCCAAGACTGCGCCTGTACCCTCCAAAGCTGCCGCTCCTGAATTAATCAGATGGATAATTCCATCCTTCGCGTACCCTTCTAGCTTCTCTCCCGTGACCCGTTCTACCGCCTCTGGGCTCCAGTAGGTGCGAACATCGGCAAAGATTCCAGGGCAGTCTGTCAACAGGTGTTCAAAAAGCATCGTGATTGCATTCAGAGTATCGTTCTCCGTGGCAATCACATAGGACTCTCTAAGTCCATTCCAGTCAAACTGGCTGTTCAGCATCGCCTCCAAAAAATCAAAGTTTGGCCTGAAATCTGTCCACTGGCGCTGTCCCTGAATTCCGGCGGCAATCGCGTTGTGCCCGCAGGACTCCTCGATAAATCCCATCTTCGCCAGCTTAGGATTTCCCACCATCAAGTCTCTGACGATCAGCATATTCTTGACCACAAATTCCCACCAGGCTTCGTAGCCTTCTTTATTCGGCCGCAGTTCTTCTGGATTTTTGTCCCATCCCTGTGTACAGTTTTCTTTCGTCCAGGCCAAAGCTCTCTCGAACTCCTCCGGATCATAGATTCCCTGTTCCATGCGCCGCAGAATCTCGGATTCATCCACAGACTCTGAGCGCAGGCCCAGATACTGCTGCATGAAATCTTGATTCAGGATGGAACCGCCGATTCCCATACACACAGAACCGATCTGTAGATAACTGTTCCCACGCATGGCTTTCGCCGCAACCGCTGCCTTTGCAAATAGCAAAATTTTCTTTGAGACATCCTCCGGTATCTCAGTATCCGTACAGTCCTGCACATTACGTCCATAGATTCCAAACGCAGGCAAGCCTTTCTGTCCGTGAACTGCCAGGACCGCGGCCAAAAATACCGCCCCAGGCCGTTCCGTCCCATTAAATCCCCAGACGGCTTTGATGGTCTGAGGGGTCTGGTCCATCACCTCCGTACCATAGCACCAGCATGGGGTGACTGTCAGCGTCACTTCCACTCCCTCCCGCTCAAATTGATTCTGGCATCTAGCCGCTTCTTTGACCCCTCCGATGGTGGTATCTGCGATTACCACCTCGATCGGCTCACCATTTGGATACCGCAGCTGCCCTTGTATCAACTCTTTGGCAGCCAACGCCATCTTCATAGTCTGTTCTTCCAGACTCTCACGAATCCCTTTTCTGCGCCCATCAATCACAGGGCGGATGCCGATTTTCGGAAAATCTATCTGGTATCTGTTCATTCTTCTCTTCCTTTCTGTCACTGAATAACAAAGTGAGCAAGCCCACTTTAGCTCCCCATCCCCTCAATCTTTGAGGGGTACAGTCCATTTTGCGCTCCGCCTCACGCCGCTATGTGGTGAACTACTTTATTGCGGCGTGCGCATCCTTGGCGAAGCGTTTTTGTTCCATAGGAACTCAATTTCCTACGAAATAAAAAGAATCCTGCCCCGCTGTCTTTCCTATAACATAAAGATTCAAATCCATCCGCATCGTTCCATGACTGCTCTTAATTCGTCGATTTCCGGTCCCGTCAAGTTTTCCAGAGGTTCTCTGACTACACCGCCCGGCAGGCCCCGAAGCTCCATGGCACATTTTAATACGGACTGGTACAGCGCAGTCGCCCGACCGCCGATCTCCGGGTCATTGGTGGACGGAATGTTTCTTCTGGCAACACAGTCCGCAATGAACTCATGGTAAGGAATCACACAGTCCATCAACCGGTTCGCCTCCTGAAACTCCTTTTTCTGGCAAGCATCGTAAAAGGCGAAAATCAATTCCGGCGCCAATAGCATCAATTCCGTCACCATAGCTGGACAACCAAAGGGGGCTTCATACATATAGTTCAGATGCCCAATTCCACAGCACACCTTAAACTCCTTGGAGTCTGTCTTTGCTCTCATCCAATAATATTTTTCAATGGTCGTAGCGTTCTCCTTGGACGCAATGATGTTGGGAAGCTTAGAAAGCCGTCCCATAATGTGTGGTGGTACGAACATCTTCGAAGTGGAAGGGTTGTTATAGATCATGATTCCGATATCCAAAGCCTCAGCAATCATGGAGAAATGCCGGTAAAGCCCCTCATCCGTGACCTGCATATAATAAGGATTCGAGACCAGAGCACAGTCAATTCCCAGTTCCTGCGCTCTTTTACTGATGTCGACAGTCAGCCTCGTCGCCGCGCGGCCAGTTCCTGCGATCACGGGAGCTCTTCCGTTCACAGTCTTGACCACCGCGTCAATCATTTGCAGCGTCTCTTCATCCGTCATCGCATAAAATTCCGAGGTGCTCCCTGCGATCATAATCGCCCCATCATGGCCCTTTAACTGCTGGCAGGCATACTCTGCCGTCTCTCTCATTGCCCCCAAATCCAACGACTCATCCCTGTTAAAATGAGTGGGAAGCAGGCTGATTACACCTTTTGTCTGTTCAAACATTTGTTGATAAGATAAGCTCATTCTTCCATACTCCTTTTTTAATCTCTGTCTTTTTTGTGTCTTTGTACTCAGCATCCTAGATAAGCTTCCTTGATGGAAGGGTCCGCCAATAGTTTTTTCGCATCCCCACTCTTCGTCACCTTTCCGGTCTCCAACACATAAGCCCGGTGAGCCGTCGCCAATGCCATCTGCGCATTTTGTTCCACTAAGAGAACCGTCCTGCCCTGCTCATTAATCCGTCTGATTACTGCAAAAATTTCATTCACCACAATGGGCGCCAGTCCCATAGACGGTTCATCCAAAAGCACCAAAGACGAAGTCGTCATCAGCGCGCGGCCCACGGCAAGCATCTGCTGCTCGCCCCCAGAGAGAGTTCCTGCTGGCTGCGTCCGTCTCTCCTTCAGCCGCGGAAAAATATCATAGACATTTTCTAAACTCTCCTTCACTCCCTCCTTGCGGCGCTGCGCAGCCATCATCAAATTGTCGTACACCGACAGCTCTGTAAAGATTCTGCGTCCCTCCGGCACATGGGCAATTCCTTTTTGTGCCGTGATATAGGCTTTCTGGCGAATAATCTCCTTTCCTTCAAAAAAAATGGACCCGCCTTTTGCCCGTTCCAGTCCCGTGATCGTGCGCAGAATCGTAGTCTTTCCCGCTCCATTGGCTCCAATCAGCGCCACAATTTCTCCTTCATTCACCTCAAAACTAACGCCGCGCACTGCATTGATCGCCCCATAGGAGACCGACAAATTTTCTACTTTTAGTTTTATCACTGTCCACTCTCCCCCTTTCCCAAATAGGCCTCAATGACATAGGGGTTCTTTTGAATCTCCTCCGGAGCTCCTTCCGCGATGGTTTCCCCAAAATCCAAAACCTTGATTCTCTCAGCGATTTTCATCACCATGCTCATGTGATGTTCGATCAAAAGCACTGTAATATCAAACTTCTGCCTTACCTGAGCAATCACATTCATCACGTCCTCAATCTCCACCTGATTCATTCCCGCTGCCGGTTCATCCAAAAATAAAATCTTTGGGTCAGTACCCAATGCACGGATGATCTCTAGTTTTCTCTGTTCCCCATAAGGCAGGTTCCCTGCCTGAAGGCCGCTGATCTTTTCCATGTGAAACAGCTCTAGCAGCTCCGACGCTTTTTCCTCAATCATCTGTTCTTCCCTTCTGTATTTCTGGGTACGGAAAATCGCGTCTGCAAACCCATAGGTGGTCTTGCACTTCATAGCCACCTTTACATTGTCCAGCACACTCAACTTGCCAAACAGACGGATATTTTGGAAAGTTCGGGCTACTCCCATCGCGCTGATTTCATGGGGCTGTTTTTTTAAGATCGACTGACCTTCGATCAAAATGTCCCCGTCTGTGGGTTTATAGATTCCGGTCAGCATATTAAAGCTTGTAGTCTTTCCCGCCCCATTTGGCCCAATGATCGCCACAAGTTCTCCCTGCTCCAATGTGAGGTTAAAGTCGTTGACCGCTCTTAGACCACCAAAGGTAATTCCCACATTTTTTGCCTCCAAAACACTCATCGCTGTGTTGCCTCCTTCTTCCTTTTCCGTAACCTTGACCACAAAGATCGATCTTTGCCCGTAAATGTCTGGATTCCCAAAAACTTCAGTTCTCTTCCTCCACTGATTCCGTAAGGACGCCAGATAATCACATACAGCAATACTAAGGCATAGATCACCAATCTCCAATCATCCAGGAATCTTAATAGCTCTGGCAGTAGCGTCATCAAAAACGCTCCAGCAGCAGCTCCTGTGATGGTCCCCACGCCTCCAGCGTACAGATATACCAGAAGATCTGTGGATTTTGAATAGGCGAAGGTATCCGGGCTGATAAACATCAACAGATGAGCAAACAGACCGCCGCCGATTCCAGCCCAGAAAGCTGAAAAAGTAAACGCAATGGTCTTATATTTTCTTGCATCCGTCCCCATGGCCTCCGCCGCAATCTCATTTTCCCGTATCGCCAGACAGGAACGACCATAAGTGGATTTTATAAAATTCCTGGACGAGTACACTGCCAACAGCACCACCAGAAACACCCAGGTGAAATTGGTAATCTTTGGAATGCCGATCATTCCCCTCGCTCCTCCTACATAATCAATCAGCCGAATCACAGAACGGATAATCTCACCAAATCCCAAGGTGACAATCGCCAGATAATCTCCTTTTACCTTTAAAGTAGGACGCGCGATCAAAAAACCTCCACCTGCGGCAACAAGACCGCCGCCGATCAGTGCCAGCAGCAGAATCCCATTTGCCAGGAAATCTTTAGACGAAATTTCCAAAGCCGACATAAGCGTCGTGGAGATCACCGCAGCTACATAGGCACCGACAGCCATAAATCCCGCATGTCCGATAGAGAACAGCCCTGTGACCCCATTTACCAGATTCAGACTCAGCGTAACAATGATGTTCACCCCCGCCAGCATGATGACTTGAAGCAAGTAATTGTTTATCACTCCGGTATAGTTTAAGATAAGTACCAACAAATACAGACCAATAAAAATCAGGTACTCTCGTTTCATCCATCCTTTTACTCTACTCATATGGCCACCTCACACTTTTTCTGTAACAGTAGTTCCCAGTAAACCTGCTGGTCTGTACAGAAGAACCAGGATTAAAATCACAAAGGACGCCCCGTAGGAAATACTCGAGTCAAAGGACTGTAACATAACCTCGATCATTCCCAGCAAAAGACCACCTAGCATAGCTCCTTTGATGTTTCCGATTCCACCAAGCACTGCTGAGATAAATGCCTTATTTCCAATGGTCGTAGCCATATAGACATGGATAGAAGGATAGACACTGGCATAGAGAATTCCGCAGACTGCCGCCAGAGCGGAGCCAATGCAAAAAGTGATGGAGATCACCTTGTTCACATTGATTCCCATAAGTGCGGAGGCATCCTTATCACAGGAGACTGCCACCATCTGTTTTCCGATAGCAGTCTTGGAGACCAAAAACTGCATAAACGCCATCAGCACGCAGGACACACCGATCACGACGATCTGAATCGCTGAGACAGTGATTGGCCCCAAAGAGAGGCTTCCCGACGTAAACATGACAGGAAATGCCTGAGGAGTCGGCCCTACTGCCGGAATACAGCGCAGGAAATTTTGTAGAAACATACTGACGCCAATGGCTGCAACCAGACTTGACAGAGTCGGCCGATTACGCAGAGGCTTGTACGCCACCCGTTCCACGAAAACCCCAATCAAGCCGACAATTGCCATTGTCAGCAGTGCGATAAGAATAGACAACCACAACACGACACCGGAGCTTGTCAGCCACTGACAGAGAAACAGAGCTGTAAATGCCCCTAACATCATAAAATCCGCATGTGCCAGGTTAATCATTTTGATAATTCCATAGACCAGTGTATAGCCGATTGCCAGCAGGGCATAGATACTGCCCACCTGAAGGCCATACACTAAAAGCTGCACGACTTGTACCATAAATCATACCTCCCGCGTCTTCGCTGCCGTTGACTTTTCTTCAACAGACTGCCAGCAGCAGCGAGAATTTTTTTTGCCACACAGATATTTTTCAGGCAACTATTCCTTCTGCTCTGCGGCGATCGTCGTCACGTATTCTCCGACTCCACCTTGATACTGAAGAATCACAGCCCCTTTTTCTGGGTCTCCGTTCTCATCCATCGTGACTCTACCTGATGGCAGAACCATATCTGTTTCAAATAGGGCATCCCGCAAAGCGGAGCCCTCGAAGGTCTCGATTTTGGTAAGTGCATCTAGAACAATATGTAAAGCTTCATACGCCAAGGTCGCGTGGGACCCTGGATTCTCACCGGCTACTTCATTGTAAGCCTCAACCCAGGACTGAGCCGCCTCGCTGCTGTCCGAACTGCTGAACGGAGCCACATAGTAGGCGCCTTCCACCATATCTTCTCCGGCTACCTCCACCAGCGTATTCAAATCCCAGGAATCTCCGCCCAGGAACGAAGCTGTAATTCCCATCTGACGGGCCTGCTGTATCTGAAGGGGAAGCTCACCCACCTGGTTGGGCAAAAACAAGACTTCCGGTTTTTTTGCAGCGATGTTGATAAGCTGAGCATTGAAGTCTTTTACATCGGCTCCAGCATACTGCTCGATAGCCACAACTTCACCGCCCTTCGCCTCGAATTCCTCTACAAAGGCGTCTTTCAAATATTTCGAGTAAGCATCTGCATTGCTGAACAAGACCGCCGCTGTCTTTGCCTTCAATTCAGAAATCGCAAACGACGCGGCAACTTTTCCTTGAAAATCGTCCACATAGCAGGCACGGAAAATGTAGTCTCCGACGTTTGTCACCTCTTCATTGGTGGCAAAAACTGCCACTGTAGGCACTTCCGCCTCCTGAGCTACCGGGCATGCTGCCAGTGCACTAGAGCTCTCATTGGGACCGACAATCGCAGTACAATCATAGTCATCAATAAACTTTCTATAAACATTCGTGCAGGTGTCAGCCTTTGCCTCAGTGTCCTCGAGAACAATCTCCACCTTCACTGGTTTTCCCATAATCTCAATACACCCATCATTTTCGGCTAACTCATTTTCCACCACTTTAATCGCGTTTTTCTGGTACTGTCCCACAAGTGCATTCTCCCCTGAAAGTGTCCCTGCGAACCCAATTTTCACCACATCTGGAGTCTCGTTCGTCCCGCAGGCTGCCGCATTCAGCATTAGAACCGCACATAACGCAATCCCCACCAGTTTTTTCTTCATGTCATTCTCCTCCCATCTTTTCAGACTCCTTCCAGACTTAAACAAAGCAGACAAGCCCACTTCGGCTCCTTGCTGCCTGTTCACAGCCTGTAAAGCATCTTTTTCTCGTAAATTTGCTGCTTCACCGGCTTTTCGTGCCCATCTCCGAGGAAGAATGACGATCACTGTCTACGTTATTTTGTTACATCCACCTCACTGCTTTCTCTCTCGTCCCCGCTCTTCTCCGCCGCCGCTGCAATGTCGGCCAAAGACCCGTCGATGTGTTCCTCCACCGCCTGTACTCCTGCGCCGAGGTCTCTTTCCTCCAATGCCTGAATAATTTTGCCGTGGGGAACCAGCGCATGAATCGCGTTTTCAGAAATTCCAAAGGACTTTCTGCGATATGGACGCAATGCCTTTGCAATGATGCGGTTCATCTCGATCAGCAGAGAATTTCCGCTGACGCGCGCCAGCTCCATGTGGAATTTCTCATCTAGGACAGACATTTTTTCCGCGTCTCCCCTCATGATCGCATTTTCAAACGCATTGTGAATCTGTTTGATTCTCTCAATATCCTCGTCAGTTCTACGCATAATCGCATACCTGATATTCATGACCTCCACGGTACAGCGGACCTCAAAAAAATCATTCAGCTGCGATTTTCGAAGCGCAAACCACTCTTCGACACTCTCTTTGGTCTCCACATTGGTGGCGATGACATAGGAGCCACTTCCATGCCGTGTCTCGATATAGCCCTTGGCCCGGACGATACTGATCGCCTCCCGGAGCGTTGACCGGCTCACCTCAAACATCTGACACAGCTCTTTCTCTGTAGGAAGCTTATCTCCTATGGAATACACCCCATCTTTGATACGCTGTATCAACTCTCCCGCCACATTATCAATTACATTGATTTCTCTCTCTTTTTTCATCAGTATCCCACTCTCCAATCCGTACAATGTTATAAGCTATTCCTCCGGAACCTGTCTTTTTCATAGGTTCCGGTAACTTTTATATGAGTAATCATATCACATCACACTTAATTGTCAATGTTATCTGATGATTTTCTTGAAAACCAAAAATGTTATCCGATGACTGTGTCTATTATAGGACGACCACGGAATTCTTGCAACAGATGTCTTTTATTCTCTTGCGTTTCGATGTTTCTGACAAAAAAGCGTTTTAACTTTTGTATGTTTTCTATAATTAACAAAATTCATATAAATATTTTCTGTTTTGAGCAGAAAATTAATCGTGATATTTCATAAGAAATGTAAACTTGTTTTATGAAAAAGTAACTATTGATTTTTCTTTTTTCTTGATATATCATAAATTCATCTGATGAATATTAAAAATTCATCAATCAATTTATCAAATGCCCTCTCAGAAAGAGAGTGCCTAAAACTCAAAAGGAGGAAATGAAACATGACAAGAGAAGAATTCACTAAGAAATATGGAAAGGTATTGGTACCTGTTCTCACACCTTACGATGAAAATGAAAAGGTCAATTATGAGGCCTATGCACAGCTCATCCATTATCTGATTGAGACAGGCTCCTGTGATTCCGTCATTGTGACCGGTACCACCGGCGAAGCATCCCTGCTCACCTTTGACGAACGCGTGAAACTGATGGAGACTGCTCTGAAAGCCGCCGACGGACGTGTTCCTGTCATCGCCGGCACCGGATGTGCTTCCACAAAAGAAACCATCGCACTGACAAAAGCGGCTGAAAAGCTGGGAATCGAGCTGGCTATGGTTGTTTGCCCATTCTACAATAAGCCTACCATGGACGGAGTTTACACCCACTTCAAAGCAGTGGCTGAAAGTACCACCTGCAAAATCATGCTATACAACATCCCTATTTTCGTAGGTATCAATATGGAGGCGGAAGTGGTACACGAACTGGCCAAAATTGACAACATCATCGGCATCAAAGACGAAGCCGGGGTAAATCCCACTCAGGTGACAGACTTCCTGCTGGCCACCCGCGATGTGAATCCAGAATTCGTGGTCTTCAACGGCGACGATATCATGCTGCTACCCACCATCATCCAGGGTGCCATGGGTATTGTCACCGGAGGCGCTCATATCTTCGGAAAAGAGATTCGTGAAATATTCAAAGCCTTCGAGGAGGGACGAAACGAGGATGCCAAAAACAGCTTCGAACCGTTGTATCGCTTCTGCAAGTCCTGCGGACAAAACGGAAGAATCCTCCCTAACTCCATCCTTAGACCTGCTGTGGAAAAAGTCTCAGGTGTCAAGATCGGCCCTAGCCGCCGCCCTTTGGCTCCCGCTACAGAAGAGGAATTGGAAGTGACCTTAGGAATTTTAAAGGAGATCGGAAAGCTCTAAACTTCAATCGAATGGGAGAAAGTTTTCTTTCTTATTACAAAAAGGACAGTCCTTTTCCAGACTGTCCTCTTTCTCGATACAGATTCAATTTTCTTCTAAACTCGGAATTCTCACGTCCACATCCACGTCTTGGCTGTAATCCACCTGTTCAAAGCGAAATCCGAACATCTTGTAGAAGTCCTCCCAATATCCGTCGATATCGGAGACCTCTTTCAGATTTTCCGTTGACATCATTGCCCAGACCTTCATCACCTCAGCCTGCACTTTCTCGTCCAACTCCCAATCGTCCATGCGAATCCTTCCTTCTTGGTCCACCGGCATGGGATTCTCCAAAAGCTTTGTGCGGAATAGACGGTCCATTTGCCGAATGCAATCCTCATGGCTACCCTGCTCCTTCATGATCTTATAGAGAATTGACAGGTACAAGGGCACAATCGGAATCGCTGAACTCGCCTGCGTCACCAGAGCTTTATTTACTGAGACCACCGCTGTGACCCCATTCAGCTCCTGGTTCATCTTCTCAGCAGTCTTCTGCAAATGATTCTTTGCCTGCCCGATGGTTCCATGAGTATATATCGGATAAGTCAGTTCAGGGCCAATATAGGAATAAGCCACTGTCTTTGCATTTTCCGCCAAAACACCTGCCTTTTGAAGCACTTTTATCCAGTCCTCCCAATCTTCTCCGCCCATGACTTTTATGGTTCCTTCGATCTCTTTGTCTGTGGCCGGCTCTACACTCTTCGTCACGATTTCATTGGTTCTAAGATCAATACTCTTTTCCGTAAAAGGGCTGCCTACCGTCTTCAGTGTGGAAGAATAGGTAACTCCATCTGCCGATCTCCTAGGCGCCGCTAGACTGTAGACCACCAAGTCCACCTGTCCCAAATCTCTGCGGATGATATCAATCGCCTGTTTCTTCACCTCAGCAGAAAACGCGTCTCCGTTGATGGACTTCGCATAGAGACCGTCCTGCGTTGCAAATTTCTCAAAAGCCGCGGTGTTGTACCAGCCTGCCGTCGCCGTTCTCTTGCCACTGGCCGGGCGTTCAAACATAATCCCCAGAGTCGCCGCCTGACATCCAAAGGCTGCCGTGATGCGGGATGCCAGCCCATAGCCCGTGGATGCTCCGATCACCAACACCTTCTTAGGCCCCGCTTTCGGCCCTTGAGCTTTTACATAGGCAATCTGCTCTCTCACATTTTCCTCACATCCTGCCGGATGCGCCGTCGTACAAATATATTCCCTAACTTTTGGTTCCACTATCATCCTTTATCCCTCCCGGATTATTACTTTGAATACCAAACTATTTTAGCAAAAGGAAAAAGTTTTTTCAAGAACTTTCCCAAAATCCATTTCAGTAACCGTAACAGGTCAGCCAGCGCCATTCGTAAAACCGTGCTGCGTGCTTATCTTGGCTGACGCCACTGTTTTTCTCATAAAAAGGCGCTCAGTTTATACAGATGTCTGCTCACAAAAATATACAAGTATGTTTCCCGTACACTGTATGGCTGAACTGTTACCAGCAGCCTACTTTGTCGTGCTTCCCAGGCCGCCATTTCTTATATCCGTCACATCATCGTCAAAGGTAATACCATATTCCACGAAGATTCCCTGCATGAAGCCTGTCCCAGCCTTCAACGCTACCGTCCTCTCCTCGTTCGTATCATTGGTCAGTTTCGCGAAGATATGCCCTTCATTGTCTGAATAAAAATAATCACTGTCAATAATTCCCACCGTATTGTTCATCTGAAGACGAAATTTAAATCCCAAGCCGCTTCTAGGGTAACATTTCAAAACCCAGTTTGGTTCCATCTCCACGCGAATTCCTGTGGGAATCTTCACAGTCTCCCCCGGCTGCAAAGTAAAATCCACCGGTGAAAAAAAATCATATCCGGCAGAACCCGACGTAGCTCTCTGAGGCAGCCTAATATCTCCGTAGATTTTCTGAACCTCTTCTTCCTGCACTTCCCCAAAAGTATCCTTCCAGTCCTCCAGAAACCTCTTCTCACTCACCTTATGAAATCTTCCGACTCTCTTCATTCACAGCCTCCTCTATTCTTCCTGAAGTACAATTTTACCTTCTTTTAAAGTGGACGGAACATCTATCACTTTCTGATTGCTGCTGCCCCTCCAAGGCAGTGTGATATCTTTCTGAGCTGAGATAAATTTCCCATCCACCACGACATCCAAATAATTCACAATCTCCAAATCTACAATCTCTTTCCAGAGATAACCGGTATACAGCCAGATCGTCTTCTCTGGATATCTCTGCCGTATTTCCCTAGCTAAAGCTGTCACCTCCCGAATATTGGCGGGATGTAGAGGGTCCCCTCCACTAAAAGTAATCCCAGAGATATAGGCCTTATCCAACTCCTGAAAAATCTCTTTCTTTTCTTCCTCCGTAAACGGCAATCCACCTTGGGGGTCCCAAGTAATGGGATTCTGGCAATCTTTGCAGCCATGACTACAACCCGCCACCCACAAGACGACCCGAAGTCCGTCGCCGTTTAGCATATCATCTTTGGTTATGTTGTGATATCTCATGATTCATCTCCTAAAAAGACTCTTTCTGAAATCTAATGACGATTTGAGCGCATCCTCAGCCGAATGTTTTAGGTTACAAAAATGAACTATCATGCATCAGTATGACAAGATCTTTCCTATAACCCAAAAAGGGAAGTCCAGGGACTGCCGCCCTGTATAACTCCCCTTTTATATGCTGAAACACCAATGCCAACATTTACGATAAAGAATTACGCCTCTTCCTTTGGCACATCCTTCATACTGAAACTGAATCTGCCCATCTTGTCCTTGCCCAGACATACGACTTTTACCTTATCACCCAAAGTCAATACATCCTCCACGCGATTAATCCGCTCTTTACAGATCTTAGAAATGTGTACCATTCCCTCTTTTCCAGGAGCAAACTCTACAAATGCACCAAATTCCTTAATGCTTACCACTTTACCCGTAAATACCTGTCCAGCCTCAAAATCCGTGGTGATTACCTTAATCAGACGAACGGCCTCGTCCATATCTTTTTGATTCAAACCACAGACAGACACAGCGCCGTCATCGGTAATATCAATCTTCACGCCAGTCTCATCAATAATCGTGTTGATGGTTTTTCCTCTCTGCCCAACCACATCGCCGATTTTCTGGGGATCAATCTGGATCTGCACAATCTTCGGCGCATAAGGCCCAACACTGGTTCGCGGCTCATGGATACATTTTTCCATAACTTCCGTCAATATATACTCCCTTGCCTCTTTTGTCCGGCGAATCGCTTCCTCAACAATCGGTCTAGTCAGACCATGAATTTTGATATCCATCTGAATGGCAGTGATACCGTCATGAGTACCTGCCACCTTAAAGTCCATGTCACCAAAGAAGTCTTCCAGCCCTTGAATGTCCGTCAGCACTAGATAATCGTCATCCGTCTCTCCCGTAACCAGACCTGCGGAAATTCCTGCAACCGGTTTTCTGATTGGCACGCCAGCCGCCATCAAAGACATCGTAGACGCACAGATACTCGCCTGAGAAGTTGAGCCGTTGGACTCAAAAGTCTCAGAAACCGTACGGATTGCATACGGAAACTCTTCCTCTGTCGGAAGCACCGGAACCAAAGCACGCTCTGCCAGAGCTCCATGTCCGATCTCACGGCGTCCCGGACCACGGGACGGTTTTGTCTCACCCACAGAGTAGGAAGGGAAGTTATAGTGATGCATATAGCGCTTAGAAGTCTCAAATTCATCCAGGCCATCCAATCTCTGAGCCTCGGACAGCGGCGCCAATGTGGTCACCGTGCAGATCTGCGTCTGACCGCGTGTGAACATCGCAGAACCATGAACTCTCGGAATAATATCCACCTCCGCCGCCAACGGACGAATCTCGTTAATTGCTCTGCCATCAGGACGCTTGTGGTCTTTTAAAATCATCTTGCGCACAGTCTTCTTCTGATACTGATAGATTGCCTCCCCGAGGACTTCCAGCCACTCCTCGTTGTCGGCAAATTTTTCTTCTAATTTATCCGTAATTTGACGGATGTTCTCATCGCGAATCTGCTTCTCATCGGCAAATACCGCAACTTCCATCTCTTCCGGAGGCACAATCTCCTTGATTGCCTGGAACAGTTCTTCCGGAACCGCACAGCTCTCATAACTATGCTTCTCTTTTCCGCACTCTTCTACAATTTTGTCGATAAACTTAATAATCTCCTGGTTCACATCGTGTGCCAGATAGATCGCCTCGATCATTTTATCTTCTGGAAGCTCATTAGCTCCAGCTTCGATCATAATCACCTTTTCTCTGGTGGAAGCTACCGTTAACTGTAAATCAGAAATTTTTTTCTGTGCCAGGCTGGGATTGATGATAAATTCTCCGTCCAAAAGTCCCACCTGCGTGGTCGCACAAGGACCATCAAATGGAATATCTGAGATACAAGTGCTGATTGCAGACCCTAACATAGCTGGAATCTCAGGATTACACTCTGGATCTACAGACATCACCATATTACTCAACGTCACATCGTTGCGGTAATCTTTCGGAAACAACGGACGCATGGGACGGTCAATTACCCTCGAAGTCAGGACAGCATGTTCGCTGGCCTTTCCCTCTCTTTTGTTAAACCCACCTGGAATTTTGCCCACAGCATACATTTTCTCCTCATACTCCACGCTCAGAGGAAAGAAGTCGATTCCCTCTCTCGGCTTATCAGACGCCGTCGCGGTGGAGAGCACTGTGGTATCTCCGTAGTGCATCAGCGCAGCACCGTTAGCCTGTTTTGCAACTCTGCCAATATCCACAGTCAAGGTCCTGCCTGCTAATTCCATTGAAAAACTTTTGTACATGTTCTCTTCTCCTTTTCTAAAACTGCCGACAGAAGTCCGAAACAACTGAAAAATCCACATCCATTTCCTAAAAGATATAGCCTTTTCAGTAGTCTCGGAAATTACTTCCGTCTTTGCGCTAAAGGGGCGGATAAAATACATCCGCCCCCTGCCTTACGTCTTACTCTTATTTTCTTAAACCTAATCTCTCGATTAAAGCACGATATCTCTCGATATCTTTTTCTTTCAGGTAAGCCAACAGTCCACGTCTCTGTCCGACCATTTTCAGAAGACCTCTTCTGGAATGATGGTCTTTGTGATGCTCTTTTAAGTGTTCTGTCAGTTCCTCGATTCTCGCTGTCAGAATAGCAACCTGTACCTCTGGTGAACCTGTGTCACCTTCGCTTCTTGCATATTCTTTCATAATTGCTGCTTTCTTTTCTTTTGAAATCATTTTGATTTCCTCCTCATAAATATTTTCTAATCGCCATGCACTAAGAGGTGGTCGGAGTGTCCAGTCTCTGAATGCGGGCTAAACTCGTACTATCCGAGTATACCATAGCTCACAGAATCTGTAAACAATTTTTTTAACCGGCCGCTGTCGCATTTTTCTGCATCTCATCTGGGTCTTTCTCCAACAGGGAAAACGCAATGTTTGTAGCATGGTCAGACACACGCTCCAGACCGGAAATAATATCTGAAAAAATCATTCCCGCAGACGGCGTACACTCATTTCTCGTCAGACGCTGTACATGATTCTCCTGAAACATACGTTCCATCTCGTCCACTTGATTTTCCAAATCTAAAATCTCCTGCATATGTTCTTGATTATTATTGGAGAACATATCTAAAGCATAGGCCGTCACCTTAATCACCAAATCCAGCATCTCTCCCATCTCTTTTTGAGCCTGAGGACTAAACACAATATTCTGAGACTTTCTCATAGCCGCGGCTTCCGCCACATTTTCTGCATGGTCTCCAATCCTCTCAATGTCATTGGCCACATGGAACAAACCTCCGATACTCTTTGCGTCGTCCACTGGGAGAGTCGTCTGGTTCAGTTTCACCAGATAATCTGTGATTGCATGGTTGAGATAGTCAATATTCTTCTCAACCTTGCAAACTTCCTGAATTTCATCCTCATCCAGAGTAATCAAAGAGTTCATTGCTCTTTGCAAATTGGTAACTGCCATGTTGCCCATGTGTTCTAGCTCTCTGGTGGCATCAAACACAGCTGTAGCCGGAGAGAGAATAGATTTCGCTCCGATAAATTGTAGGCCATAGTTGTCTTCTTTCGGCTGCGCATTTTTATGTTTCTTCTCCGGCAGGATATAATGCGTCAAATGCACAATCTGTTTCACAAAAGGAGCCAGAATAATAACTTCCGTAATCTTAATCAACGTATGCGCATTCGCTACCTCACGTCCCGGATTATGTCCTGAAATATTCTGAATAAATGCAGTAATCGGCTCTAGAGCAACCGTCAACACAAGGAAGATGATGATGGTCCCTATAATATTGAATAAAAGATGAATCAACGCTGTCCGCTTCGCATCCCTCTTTCCGTTCAGACTCGCTAACATCGCTGAGACACATGAACCGATGTTGCATCCCAAAATGATAAAAAAGCAAATACGAATGTCCAATAGCCCCTGGTTAGCTAACAGCAGCACAATTCCTACAGTCGCAGATGAACTCTGTAAAACTGCTGTCACTACAATTCCCACTAAAATCGCCAGATAATGATTCGTCAGAGAACTCATGGTCTCTAAGACTACTGGATCTGTTTTCAATGTAGACATGGAGCTGGACATGGTGGTCATCCCCATGAACAGAACTCCAAATCCCAGA
Organism: Blautia hydrogenotrophica DSM 10507; assembly: GCF_034356035.1. Lineage (NCBI taxonomy): Bacteria > Bacillati > Bacillota > Clostridia > Lachnospirales > Lachnospiraceae > Blautia > Blautia hydrogenotrophica. Next base: position 1,441,659 of record NZ_CP136423.1, on the reverse strand, counting down.
ATTACCATTCCTATGTTCTGTATCTTTTGTCTTTTACAGAACATATACATCACAACGCCTGCGATCACGAACAGTGGCGCTAGCGCTGAGAGGTTAAAAGAAATCAACTGGGAAGTAACTGTTGTTCCAATGTTTGCACCCATGATGACACCTGCTGCCTGATACAGGTTCATCAGCCCGGAATTCACAAAGCTGACCGTCATGACTGTCGCCGCGCTGGATGACTGGATAACTGCCGTAAAAAACGTTCCCACAAGGATTCCTCTAATTGTATTTTTTGTAAAGAATTCCAAAATACTTCTCATTTTGGCCCCGGCTGCTTTCTCTAAGCCATCACTCATCAGCTTCATGCCAAACAGAAAAAGCCCTAAGCCTCCCATTAATCCAAGTAATATTTCCATTCTTATACTTTCTCCTTGATGTATATCTGTTTCACAGCCTAACAGTCGACATTTTTCGAAGTCTCTTCAAAGTAGTTCTGAGCTTTCTCAATGTCTGCCATCAACTGCGCTTTTAATTTTTCTAAAGAATCAAACCTTCTTTCAGGCCGCAAAAATTTCAAGAATGATACCACTGATTTCTGCCCATATAGGTTCTGGTCACAGTGAAACAGATAAGTTTCCACTCCCAAAAACTCTTCAGCCCCGACTGTCGGTTTATAACCTACATTGGTTATCCCATGGAATTGCTGATCTCCAAATCTGGATTTCGTAATATAGACGCCATTAGGCGGCATCAGCTTTTCCTTCGGCGGAACCAGATTGGTCGTAGGCATCAATTTTCGGTGTCCAAGCCCACGGCCATGAAGAACCTCTCCGGTAGTGGAAAAGTATTCTCCCAACAGCTCGGCGACCTTTTCCACCTTTCCCTCGTTCAATTGTTCTCTCACATAGGTACTGCTAATCTTTCGTTTCCCATCTGTCTCATCTGGAATCACTTCCACCTGAAAATCATACTGCTGCCCCATTTTCTGCAACAACTGAGCATTTCCTTTTCGCTCATATCCGAATCGGAAATCCTGTCCCACGGCTAGAAAACCCACATGAAGCCTGTCTACTAGAATCTCCTTCACAAAAACTTCTGGCAACATATGCCGCAGCCTCTCATTCAAAGGACATTCCAAAAAGAGGTCAACTCCCATGGTCTCTAGTTTTGCCCTTCTTTCCTCGTGGCTTAGTATCATTCGATTACTCTGATCAAATGCGAATACTACCGCACTCAGTCCCTGTTCTTTTTTCTCCAAAACTCTTTGTATTAATTTTTGGTGTCCCCGATGTAGACCGTCAAATTTGCCCAATGTCACTGCACACCGTAAGACTTGGGGTATCTTTTCTATGTTCTTCTGATAGTCCATAATAACTCCTGTCATTTTCAAGGATAAAACATCTTGACAGGATAATAACGCTTCCTGTCCTCTCTCCACTGGTAAATCCCAATGAAAACGCCATGGCTGTCACACATGCGAATCTGTCCTTGAAAGTATCTCCCCAGGTCACTGACCGAGACCGGATTTCCATTGTGAACACATTTATCCAAACTCTCCGGACAGCAGATTCTCAAAAGCCCCTGGAACATCTCTTCCACCGGAACCACCTCCTGTTCCAGTGTTCCCTCCCGGGCCAGCCTTTCCACCTGTGCTAGCGTCAGACTGTCCTCCAGATAAAAGGTTCCGACTCTTGTGCGAGTCAGCTCCTGCATACAACCGCCACAGCCCAGCTTTTCACCAATGTCATGGCATAGGGTCCGTATATAGGTCCCTTTAGAACAAGTCACTTTCATCTCCACCAGTGGTAACTCTATTCTCAGAATCTCTATCTCATAAAAATAGACTTCCCGAGCCTTTCTTTCTACTTCCCGTCCCTCCCGGGCCAGCTCATAGAGTTTTCTTCCATTGACCTTCAGTGCGGAATACATGGGAGGAAGCTGCATCTGTTTTCCCTCAAACTCCTCAATCACTTCCCTGACCTGTTCCTCAGTCACGTCAACGCTTCGTTCTCTCAAAACCTTCCCCGTGTGATCCTGGGTATCTGTGGTAACTCCCAGGCGTAGGACTGCCCGATAAGTTTTATCCTCGTCTGAGAGAAATTCACAGATTTTTGTACCTTTTCCCAGACACACGGGAAGCACACCCACAGCATCAGGGTCAAGGGTACCTGTATGGCCGATTTTTTTCTGTCTGAGAACCCCTCTTAGTTTTGCTACCACATCATGAGAAGTAAAGCCTCTCTCCTTATAGATATTGATTACGCCGTCCATAGTCCTTACTCTCCCGAGAGCTGTCTTTCCACATGCTGGCTTACATTGTTAATCACATCATAGAGAGTTCCCTGCATCTCAAACCCTGCCGCATACATGTGGCCGCCGCCACCAAAATACACGGCGATCTTGCTGACATCCACATTTCCGTTGGAACGCAGACTCACCTTAAAGCTCTGGCTGGCATACTCATATAGGAACATGGCCGCCGCCACGCCCTTAGTCAGACGAAGCTGGCTGACGATTCCATCTAGGTCTTTGGAGGTAATTCCGTAAAAATCCATATCCTTGTGCTTTAGATATCCTATGATGAAGGCTCCATCCATAATCAAAATGCTCTCAGCCAGAACCCTTCCCATTACCTGATTTTGGACATAGGTCTTTTCATAAAAAGAGCTCTCGATAATCCGCTTAAAATCCAGGCCGGTTTCCATCAGACATGCAGCGATTCTCATCGTTCTCGGCGTTGTGGAGGAATACTGAAATACACCGGTATCATGAATCATCCCAGTATACAGTGCCTCCGCAATTGGACGCGTCACCTTCTCAGGCTCCAAAAGTGTGTAGAGCACCTCACAAGCCGACCCCACATCACCTTCAATATGATTGATTTTCGCAAAGCCTGGATTGCTGACATGGTGGTCAATACACAGGGTATTTTTTGCTTTCTCAAAACATGTGCCTGCTAAAGCTAAACGGTCTAAGCTGCTGACATCCAAAGTAATGAATAAATCATATTCTTTTTCACCAGAACACTCCGTCCGTATTTCATCCATGCCGGACAGATAAGAAAACACCTCCCTCGGACGGTCTAGATAAACATCCGCCTCAATCTGAGGATACCATTCTTTTAGATACAGATACAGTCCCATACAGCTTCCCACACAGTCTCCGTCTGGTCTGACATGCCCGGCGATTCCCACTGTCTTAATATTCTCTAAGATATCTGCAATTCTATTCATAATACTTACCTTTATTCCTCTATCTCCGTCCCAGAAGCATCCTTTTTTGCCACCTCATCGATCAGCTTTGACATATGAACTCCATATTCAATGGACTGATCTAAGAGAAAACGAATTTCTGGCGTGTTGCGCAGATTCAGATTTCTGGCTAGCTGCCGGCGCACATAGCTCTCCGCACTTTTTAAGCCGACCATGGTCTCTTCCTGCGCTTCCTGATTTCCCAACACACTGATGTATGCCTTACAGGTCTTCAAATCCGGTGCCACCTCCACCGCCATGACCGAAGTCATAGGGTGGATTCTGGGATCTTTGATTTCATTTCGGATAATGTTGCTGAGCTCTCTGAGCACCTCGGTATTGACACGGGTATTTTTTATGCTGTTCTTTCTCATAGTCACTCAATCCCCTATCTTGGTACTTCCACCATAATGTATGCTTCTACCTGGTCTTCCTCTTTGATATCATTGAAGTCTTCAAATACCAGACCACACTCGTAGCCTGCCTTTACTTCTTTTACATCGTCCTTGAAACGTTTCAGAGAGGCCAAAGCTCCCTCATAAATCTGCTCGCCTTCCCGTTTGATGCGAATCTTGCAGGCTCTCTGGAAGATTCCATCTAGCACATAGCTTCCCGCGATGGTTCCCACTCCGGACGCCTTAAAGGTCTGGCGTACTTCCGCATGACCGATCACTTTCTCCTCATAAATTGGGTCCAGCATTCCCTTCATAGCGGCTTCCACATCCTCAATCGCCTGATAAATGACGCGGTACAGTCGAAGATCTACGCCTTCCTGCTCTGCCAACTGCTTCGCCAAAGCGTCTGGACGCACGTTAAATCCAATTACAATTGCATTAGAAGTCGCCGCCAAAGTGACATCTGACTCATTGATGGCACCCACGCCGCCGTGGATGACCTTCACCACAACTTCTTCATTGGACAGCTTGGTCAGACTCTGTTTTACTGCCTCCACAGAACCTTGCACATCGGCTTTAACGATGATTGGAAGCTCTTTTAAATTGCCCGCCTGAATCTGACTGAACAGATCATCCAAAGACAATTTCGCCTTCGTGTCTTCCAGCAGACGATTTTTGTTCTCAGATACAAAGGTACTGGCAAAGTTTTTCGCCTCTTTATCGCTGTCAAAGGACACCAGGATTTCTCCTGCGTTGGGCACATCAGAAAGTCCTAAAATCTCCACCGGCGTGGATGGTCCGGCCTCTTTCACACGGCGGCCCTTGTCATCCATCATCGCGCGTACTTTACCGGAAGACGCTCCGGCTGCGATGAAATCGCCCACATGCAGAGTACCCTTCTGCACCAGAATCGTAGCAACCGGTCCTTTTCCTTTATCCAGCTCTGCCTCAATGACCAACCCTCTCGCCGCACGTTTTGGATTTGCTTTCAGTTCGCAGACCTCCGCAGTGAGCAGTATCATCTCTAGCAAATTGTCAATTCCTTCCCCTGTGTGAGCAGACACCGGTACAAAAATCGTACTTCCGCCCCAATCCTCTGGAATCAATTCATACTCTGACAGCTCCTGTTTTACACGCTCTACATTCGCGCTTGGCTTGTCGATTTTATTGATCGCTACAATGATTTCGATTCCCGCCGCTTTCGCATGGCTGATTGCCTCCACTGTCTGAGGCATCACTCCATCATCTGCCGCCACCACTAAGATAGCGATATCTGTGGCATTGGCGCCACGCATCCTCATCGCTGTAAAAGCCTCATGTCCCGGCGTATCCAGGAAGGTGATCTTCTGTCCGTTGATCTTTACCACATAGGCTCCAATATGCTGTGTGATTCCACCGGCTTCTCTGTCAGTTACATTGGTGTTTCGGATTGCATCCAACAGGGAAGTCTTACCGTGGTCTACGTGTCCCATAACACAGACTACCGGCGGACGTGACTGCAGCGTAGTCTCATCTTCCTCTTCCTCTTTTAGCAGCTCCTCGATCACATCGACTTTCTCTTCCTGCTCCGCGATGATATCGTATTCTAAAGCAATCTCCTGAGCTTTTTCAAAATCAATCTCATGGTTTACTGTCACCATGATTCCTTCCAAAAACAGCTTTTTGACAATAACGGAAGGCTGCATTTTCATCTTCTCTGCCAATTCCCGGATGGTAAGCTTCTCTGGAAGCGTAATCTCCTTGATCTCCGGCTTTTTCTCCTCCGGCTTTTGCTGAGGCGTCGGTTTCTGCAGAGCTTTTGGAAGACGCATATTCGGTCTTTTTCCGCCCTGATTTGGCCTGCGGCTGCTCTTATCGTAATCTTTTTTCTTATTATCTCTCTTATTGTCTCTGTCTCTCTTGCCTTCCTTAGACGGCTTCGTCATCTCAGCTACAAAGACATCCTGCTCCTGGCGTTTTACAGGTCTTCCACCGCTGCGGCTCTGCGGTCTTCCCTGGCTTTCCTGGCGGTTATTCGGTCGTTCCTGGAAAGAACGGCCGGAGCTGTTTCCTCCATTTCTGCCCTGCGGTCTTCCCTGCCCTTCCTGACGGCCGCCTTGACGGTCCTGGGAACGGTTACTGCTATTATTATTTCTGTTCTGCGGCCTTCCCTGGCCCTCCTGGCGTCCGCCTTGACGACTCTGTGCAGGACGGCCTTCACCGTTTCTGGGTGCGCCTCCTTGATTATTGTTTCCTCTAAAATTATTTTCCCGGTTTTCCGCTGCCCTTTCTCCCTGAGGCTTTCCTACAGCCGCATTCTGGGCCGGTCGATTTGAATTCTGCGGTCTTCCTTGTCCCGGTCTTCTGTCGCCTTTCTTGCGCTCGCCCTGCTTTCTCCTGCCGCCGTCGCTGGCATTTTGCGCGTGGTAAACACGGATAATATTTTTCTTTTTCTTCGGAGTCTCCTCCTGCTTGTTTAAGTTCTTTTCGTTATTTGGTGATTCCACTTTTTGTTCCTTTCCTGTCATCTTAAATTTTTCTCTGATTTTCTCTGCCTGTGTATCTTCCACATTGCTCATATGGCTCTTTACATCAACGCCAATTCCTTTCAGCGCGTCCATAACCTCTCGATTCGTCCGCTCCAGTTTCTTGGCCAACTCATGCACTCTTATTTTTGCCATGCCGGACTCACTCCCTCCTAATATTTCGGGTCATCCTTCGTGATCTTCAAAATTGCGCCTGCAAAATTTTCATCCAACACTGCCAGACTGGCACGATACTCTTTACCCATACAATGGCCAAGTTCCTCCTTTGTATGGCTCACTTCGAAAGGTACCTGGTAATACGCGCACATATTTCGAAATTTCTTTTTCGTATTGTCAGACGCGTCCTCGGCAATCACTACCAGTTTTGCCTGACCGCTTCTTACCGCCTTCTCCGTAGAGAACTCACCGCTGACCACCTTTCTGGCTTTTGTTGCAAGGCCGATCAGAGATTTTATCTTATTTTTGTTCAATCTCTTCGAACTCCTTCTCGAGTCTTTCATAGACTTCCTGGGGAATCTCTGTCTTCAGCGAACGCTCCAGCCCCTTATTCTTCCTGGCCTTTTCCAGACATTCCAGACTATAGCACAAATATGCGCCCCGGCCGTTTTTGCGTCCCGTCGTGTCCAGCAGGATCTCCCCTTCTCCAGTCTTCAGCACCCGCATCATTTCTTTCTTATTCTTCATCTCCCTGCATCCAGTACACTGGCGCATGGGCACTTTACCTCTCGTCTTCATCTTCCCCGGTCTCCTTTTCGTAACCGTATTCATTCAGATCAAGAACTTCCCCGTCTTCGCTCAGCTCTTCTGCTGGCCTAGCAAACTCTTCCGCTTCTTCTGACTCTTCGAACTCTTCATACTCATCCTCATATTCATCGTCTTCATAGTCATAGAAGTCTCCTGCCTCCTTGGCCTGAGTTTCACTCTTAATGTCGATCTTAAATCCTGTCAGTCTGGCTGCCAAGCGCGCATTCTGTCCTTCTTTTCCGATTGCCAATGAAAGTTGGTAATCCGGCACCACAACCAGAGCCGTCTTCTCATCCGGGTCCGCCATCACGGCGATAACCTTCGCAGGACTCAGAGCATTTTCAATCAAGATCGCAGGATTCTCACTCCAATTGATGATATCAATTTTCTCTCCTCGAAGCTCACTGACAATCGCATTCACTCTCGCCCCGTTCATTCCGACACAAGCTCCCACCGGATCTACGTCCGGATCGTTGGACCACACTGCAATCTTAGTTCTAGAACCAGCTTCCCGGGCAATACTCTTGATCTCCACAATTCCCTCTCTCACCTCAGCCACCTCTGACTCAAAAAGTCTCTTTACCAGCTCAGGGTGTGTCCTGGACACCAAGATTCTCGGACCTTTCGGCGTATCCTTTACTTCCAGGATATAAACTTTGATTCTCTCTGTCGGATGGAACACCTCTGTCTTAACCTGCTCGTTCTCGTTGAGAAGAGCATCCGCTTTTCCCAGATTGATACTCACATTCTTGCCCAGATTTCTCTGAACAATACCCGTAACCACATCCTTCTCTTTGCCGTAATACTGGTTGTAGAGTACCTTTCGTTCCTCCTCGCGGATCTTCTGAAGAATCACATTTTTGGCATTCTGGGTAGCAATACGGCCAAATTCTTTGGAGTTAATCGGCACTTTAATCACATCGCCGACTTCTGCCCTGGCGCTGATCTTCAACGCGTTCTCCAGGGAAATCTCCATCACGGGATCTTCTACCTGCTCCACCACTGTACGCTCTGCGTACACACTGAAATCACAAGTTTGAGGGTCAATGCTGACCTTGACATTGTCCGCCTTTCCATAGTGATTCTTACAGGCCTGGATTAAGGATTGCTCAATCGCATCCAACAAAGTGTCTTTGCTGATGTTCTTTTCTTTCTCCAAAATCTCCAATGCTCCCAATAACTCTGTGTTCATTTTTCTTTTTTCCTCCTAAACTAAAAATCAATGGCCAGGCGGATTAGGGCGATCTCTTTTTTTTCGAAGGTCCTCCTGGTCTTATCTTGTTCTTCAATGGTCACACTATTATTATCATATGCAAGCAAAATACCATAAAATTCTTTTTGTTTATCGATGGGGCGATAAGTTCTGATCTCCAGCTCCTTCCCCATGCTTCTGGCATAGTCCTTCTCTTTCTTTAAAGGACGTCCAAGTCCCGGGGAACTCACTTCCAGAATATAACTGTCTTCAATAAAATCCGCCTCATCCAGTAGATCGCTGAACGCACGGCTGATCAATTCACAGTCGTCTACGGTGATTCCTCCTTCTTTGTCAATATACACTCTGAGATACCAGTTTCCGGCTTCCTTGACATACTCTACATCCACCAGCTCAAATCGCTGAGCTTCCACTAGAGGGAGTATCATCTCCTCTGCTCTTTGCTCATAGACTTCTTTTCTGCTCAATTTCTCACCACCTATCTTTCCCTCTCACATAAAAGAGTGGACCTCTCGGTCCACTCCTACGTTGTCAGTCTCATTTACATCTTATTCATTGTAACACCAACGGACCAGAAAATCAAGCAGCATTTTCCAGCTATGCACGACTCTTGGTGCCCTTGGTGTCTCTCTTCGCCAGACGTAGTCTATTCAGCGTAAGTTTCTTTTCCTTATACTCAATCGTATACTCCGTATGTCCTTCCAACAAATAGGCATGTTCCAGTTGGTCTTGCTCTCCTAAGCGCATTCCCCTCACGCCGATGGCCCCTTTTTTCTTCTCGGGAACCTCCTGCTTCAGAAAACGTAGAAAATACCCTTGTGTGCTTTGCAAAACAACATACTCCATGGCATCTGAAGGAGCTACAAAAATCACCTTGTCGCCCTCTGTCAGCTTCGTGGCCATAATCGTCCGCTTGGTCACATCGAACTCCTGTCCGCTCACCTGCTTCAGCATGGCTTTCTGTGTCGCAAACAAAAGCTGAGAGTGCTTCAGCTCCTCCATACCCGCCACGTAGAGAATCTGTTCCTCCTGGCTGTTATAGTTGCTCAGATTATCCACTGGAACCCCCTTATCTCGGAACTTCACCAGTGGAATATCCAAGACCTTGACTGCGTGCATCCTTCCTGCATCCGTAAAAATACAGATCCGGTCCGTGTTCATGCAGGAAAACAGATACTTACTCTCGCTGCAGGCATTCTCCTTATTCCTCTCATAAGTCTGCCGGTCTATGGTTTTCACATAACCAAAACGGTCCATCAGGAACCACACTTCCATCTCCTCGATCTTTTTCTCCTCAAAGACCGCTTCCTGCGCATTTTCCAGAGCGGTCCTGCGCTTCCTTCCAAACTCTTTTTTCACCGCGTCCAGCTCATTCATGATCGCCTGAGCCATGGAATCATAGTTATTCAGCAAGTCCTCATACTTGGCTATGTGCTCTAGCGTAGCCTCATGCTCCTTCAACAAAGCTTCCATCTCCAGACCAATCAGACGGTACAGCCGCATCTCTAGGATTGCCGTGGCCTGGCGCTCTGTGAATCGAAGCTGAGCCGCCGCTTTCTGGCTTGCCTTGGACTTAAAACGAATCCCTTCCGTCTCACCAGTGGTCAGACATTTCTTCACCTGCTGCTGATTCTTGCTGCCTCTCAGAATTTCGATAATTAAGTCGATGACATCTACCGCCTTCATCAGTCCCTCTTGGACCTCTTTCTTTTCCAGCTCCTTGTCCAACAAAGTCCGGTACTTCCGATTGGCAATCTCAAACTGAAATTCCACATGGTGTTCCACCACCTGCTTTAAGCTCAGCGTCTCCGGCCTTCCATCTGCCACCGCCAGCATGTTCACTCCGAAGGTGTCCTCCAAACGAGTCTTCTTATACAGCATATTGACCAGGTTGTCCACATCCGTATCCCGGCGCAGCTCCAGCACAATGCGAATTCCCTCTTTGGAGGATTGATTGGAAATGTCTAAGATATCAGTCGTCTTCTTGGACTCCACCAAGGTGGCCACATCATTGAGAAATTTTCCGATGTTGGCGCCGATCATGGTATAAGGAATCTCTGTGATAACCAGGTGGAGTCTGCCTCCCTTGGCTTTTTCTATCTCCACCTTTCCTCTCAGACGAATCTTTCCGCTCCCAGTCTCGTAGATTTTTCTCAGCTCATCCTGATTTACTACGATTCCTCCCGTGGGAAAATCCGGCCCTTTGATGTAGCGCATCAGCCCTTTCGTGGTGATGTCGTTATTCTTCATGTAAGCCTTGACCCCGTCGATCACCTCCCCCAGATTATGGGGCGGGATGCTGGTAGCCATTCCCACGGCGATTCCGTCCGCTCCGTTGACAAGCAGATTGGGAATCTTCACAGGCAGCACTTCCGGTTCCTTCTCCGTCTCATCGAAATTTGGTATAAAATCTACCACGTTTTTGTCCAGGTCAGCCAGATAGACCTCCTGAGTCAGCTTTTGAAGCCGTGCCTCTGTATATCGCATGGCAGCCGCTCCATCTCCCTCGATGGAACCGAAATTTCCATGGCCATCCACCAAAGTCTGGCCTTTTTTGAACTCCTGGGCCATAACCACCAAAGCTTCATAAATCGAGCTGTCCCCATGGGGATGATACTTACCCATGGTATCTCCCACGATTCTCGCACACTTACGGTAAGGCCGGTCATAACGTATTCCCAGTTCATACATATCGTACAACGTTCTTCTCTGTACCGGTTTTAAACCATCCCGGACATCTGGAAGCGCTCTGGCGATGATGACGCTCATGGCATAGTCAATATATGATTTCTGCATAATCTCCGCATAATCTGTGCGGATAATCTGATCGTTTTTCTCTTGCATCTGTCACCCTCCTATACATCCAACTGGGCGTCCTGAGCGTGTTCATAGATAAACGCCTTGCGGGGCGGCACTTCCGTCCCCATCAGCACCTCCGTCACGCTGGAAGCCAGCCGTGCGTCCTCGATCTCCACCCGGCGCAGAATTCTCGTCTGGGGATTTAAGGTTGTCTCCCAGAGCTGCTGCGCATCCATCTCTCCGAGTCCCTTGTATCTTTGCAGTGTAAAAGTCCCGCTCTTGTGGGTCTTTCGATATCTCTCCAATGCCTTATCATCATACAAATATTCTTCCGCCCCTTTCTTCGGCATCACCTTATACAGAGGCGGCATCGCAATATATACATGACCCTCATAGATCAATTCCGGCATAAAACGATAGAACAACGTCAGCAAAAGCGTGGAGATATGAGCTCCGTCCACATCTGCATCTGCCATAATAATAATCTTGTCATACCGCAGCTTCGTGATATCGAAATCATTTCCATACCCTTCGGAGAAACCACAGCCAAAAGCATTAATCATCGTCTTGATCTCCGCATTTGCCAAGACCTTATCGATCGTGGCCTTTTCCACATTCAAAATTTTGCCCCTTATGGGCAAAATCGCCTGGTAATTCCGATCACGGGCTGTCTTCGCGGACCCACCAGCAGAATCTCCCTCCACAATGAAGATTTCACAGACAGAAGGGTCTTTCTTCTCGCAGTTGGCCAGCTTTCCATTGGAGTCAAAGGAATACTTCTGTTTGGACAACAGATTCGTCTTTGCTCTCTCTTCGGTCTTTCGAATCTTCGCGGCCTTCTCCGCACAGGAGAGAACTGCTTTTAACTCCTCTAAGTTCCGATCAAAATATAAAACTAGCTGTTCTCCCAAAACCTTCCCAGTCACCCGGGCTGCATCCTGATTGTCTAGTTTCGTCTTGGTCTGTCCTTCAAATCTAGGAGCAGGATGCTTAATGGAAACTACCGCCGTCATACCGTTTCGGATATCCGCCCCGGTAAAGTTGCTGTCCTTCTCCTTTAAAACGCCCAATTCCCTAGCATAAGTATTCATCACACTGGTAAACGTCGTCTTAAATCCTGTCAGGTGTGTTCCTCCTTCTGCGTTATATATATTGTTGCAAAATCCCAACACATTTTCATGAAATTCATTGGTAAACTGAAAGGCAGCCTCCACGGAAATGCCTTCTGACTCCCCTTTCAGAAACACAGGTTTGTGCAGTACTTCTTTGCTCTGATTCAATTCCCGGATAAATCCCACGATCCCTTCCGGCTCATGGTAAACCACCTTTTGTGCCGTCTCTGCACGCGAATCTTCAAACTCTATCGTGAGGGCAGGATTCAGATAAGCGGTCTCATGCAGACGGCTTTTGACCTCCGTGGCAGAAAACCGGGTCTTTTCAAAGATCTCTGGGTCTGGTGAAAAATTCACGCAGGTCCCCGTCTCTTTCGTCTTTCCGATTCGGGGCAGCAATCCGTTTTCCAACTCAATGGTCGGTATTCCTCTCTCATAATGATCGTGGTGAATATAACCGTCCCTGCTGATTTTTATATCTAAATAAGTCGACAGCGCATTTACTACAGAAGAACCTACTCCGTGAAGACCGCCGCTTGTTTTATAGGCAGAATCATCAAATTTTCCTCCCGCGTGGAGCGTGGTAAACACCAGTCGTTCCGCGGACATTCCTTTCTCATGGAGATCCACCGGAATCCCCCTGCCGTTGTCAGACACCGTACAGGAACCATCTTTCTCCAACACGACCCGTATATGACTGCAGTATCCTGCCAAATGCTCATCTACTGCGTTGTCAACAATCTCATAGATTAGATGATTTAATCCTTTGCGAGATACACTTCCGATATACATTCCCGGTCTTTTTCGAACAGCCTCTAAGCCCTCCAGAACGGATATGCTGGCCGCATCGTAAGTATTCTTTTTTGCCATTTTTTCAATCCTTTCTTTCTATCCGGCACAATCCCTGGCCTTCGATAACTGTTCCATATTATAACAACATTTTCCTTTAAAATGCAAATCCTATCTCTTTAAATTTTCCCAAATCTCATAAGGGATGCTTAAGTTTCCTTTTCCGCACCCCATCTCAATCCCCGGTTTGTTGGCTCCATGATAGTCAGACCCCCCTGTGATCTTTAACCCATGTCTTTTAGCCAATGCACGCATCTGTCCTTCATCATTCCACCGATTCTGTGAATAAATCGCTTCAATACCGTCCAAACCAAAAATTTTCAGCTCTTTAACCAGATTCTCCAATTTTTCCTTAGCCATTCCATAAATCAATGGATGAGCCAGCACTGCATACCCACCGTTTTCTTTAATCAAACGCACTGCCTGGACCGGAGTCACCTTTTCCCTGGGGACGAAACAGCAGGCATGGTCTCCCAGATACCGATCAAAAGCCTCCTGGTTCGAACCGACCAATCCTTCCTCCTTCAGATAGCGGGCAAAATGCGCCCGTGTCACCACCGCCCCGGGAAACTTCTTCTCCAAAGCTTCCTGGCTGATGGGAAGTCCCTTTTCCTGCATTTTTTGGATAATCTTCTCATTGCGCCTCTCTCGAGAAGTCTTGAAATATTCCAGCTGTTCCTGAAAGCTTCGGTCCTCCGGGCAGATTCCCAGACCTAATATATGCACATCCTTCCCTTGATAAGAGGTGGAAAACTCGATTCCCGGAATCACCTCCAAGCCAGTGCCCCTTGCCGCCTCCGCCGCCAACGGGATTCCCTCTGTCGTATCGTGATCTGTCAGTGCAAAAGCTCTCAGGCCTTTTTCCAGGGCTATCCTTACCAGCTCCTGCGGAGTGTAGGTCCCATCTGAGTAATTCGAGTGAACATGAAGATCTATCTTTCCTCTCATTTTTCGTCTTCCTTCCTGCGGCACGCTTCTTCTCTCCACCGCTTTGTCTTTTCCTTTGCTTTCTCACATCTGAGAGCATTCACACACCACTAAAGCTTTGTGCAGCGCTGCAAATCCGCCTGTGTCTTAAGCAAAAATTTTCGAGACACAGAGCCCGATATGACAAAACATGTAATTTTTTGAAAAAAGTACTTGCATATTATAAAAGAATGTAGTATTATATGCAAGTACCGTTGATACGGGGTCTGTTGGTCAAGTGGTCAAGACGCTGCCCTCTCACGGCAGAATCAGGGGTTCGACTCCCCTACAGACTGTTTTCAGAGCTCTTGGAGATCAAGAGCTCTTTTTCGTTTGATAGGAAAGACCTTACTACGCTGATGTGTGAAAATGCCTCCCTATTACACCAAAAATAACAGACAGATAAAGATTCCTCAAAATTTCTAAAAGCGCAATAATATGGGATAATATCCCTAAATATCACAAAATCAATCCGAGGAAACTAGGAACCCTCGGGCTTGCTTCAAGAAAATGAACTATCCAGTGATTTAAACCTTTTAGGGGAGAATGTCAATGACTAACAAACTGAAACGTAAAAAAAAGTCAAAATCAAAGAGTTCTTCATGGGGAAGTGCAATAAAATCTTTTCTCAAAGAATTCTTCTTAAACGATGTCAACGGTTGTTACATGGAATATGACGAAAATCTGACAAAAGAAGGAAAACGTAAAAAAACTCTAATATGGGCAGTTATTTTTATTACTGCCGGGCTATATTTAATTTCTCTGCCTTTCGGACGGCGAAGACTCTATGCAGAATATCCTTTCTTAACATTAATAATAGAAATCACTGCAATCGCCATCTTAATCCTTGGAATCTTAAAATTAAAGCACACAAGTCATCATTCATAGTTTTAGATTCAAGTGTAAACTAAAATTTGAAAAATCTTTTATTAATAAATTTTATATCTAATTTTTGATGATCCGCATAAACACTATACTTTCAAGCATTTTGAAATATAAAAAACATTCATTTTACCACGAATTTACCACAATTGAATGAGCCTTGATATGACTTATAAAATAACACTCAAAAGACATCATTACACCTAAATGATGTCTTTTTAAAAAGCAGTCCATCCTAAGACTAACTGCTTTGTGTGTATGGATATGAAGTTGTAAAATTGTATTTTATTCTTCTATGTCTTTCTGATATTCCAATATATCCCCAGGCTGACAATCCAGTGCCTTGCAAATAGCATTTAACGTGGAAAAACGTATTGCACTCACTTTTCCTGTTTTAATTTTAGATAAATTTATATTTGCAATCCCCACCTGCTCTGCTAAATCTTTCAAGCTGATTTTTCTATCTGCCATTACCCTGTCTAATCTTAATATAATAGCCATAGCTCTACTCCTACAATGTCTCATCAATTTCTTTTTGTAAACTGCAACCATATTTGAATATCAACGTGATACTTCTAAAAATTAAAACTACAAATATGCCCTCTATAATTGATAAAAAGCTAATAGGATAATATGGATACAAAGGACAAACCATAGAAGCAAAAGTAAAAATAACAATTATATTGATACATTTTGTTGTATTGGCAGTAAATGGGGACTCCTGCTTTGATATACAATAAAATAATTTTTTTGAATACCTAATAGCCAGAAATATACAACTGCATTTTATAATAAAGCAAACTAAGAAAGCAACCCATTCGCTAAACACTAATTCCATTTCTGCATTTATTATTTGTTTTGCTAAATATCCAGGACGTGTAATCTGGCTTAATAATGTACCGCCTAAAAGTATTACAGCTCCAATATCCACAATAATTGCAATTATACTGGCAACATTGAAGATAACGGATATAAAATGTGTTGTTTTTTTTAATGTATTCTCGTTCATAATACATATCTCCTTTCTGATTATGCCATGATTATACATTTCAAATATATGTTTGTCAACCATAAATATACGATAAACATATATTTATATATTTTTTAGATGAATACAGAAAATGTACGAAAGTATAAAAGTAATTCATTAAATTACTTTATGAAAAAGATCTATGAAAGACAGCACCTAATTCAAAACCTACAACGTTTCCACTGCTTTGTCTTGTTATGGAAGGAAAACGAATCGCCTCTCAAAAAGTAACTAAATATTCAAAATATATATACTTTATATTTTTTTAAAAAAGTACTTGCAATTTGTAAAAAGATCGTGTATGATATGCAAGTACTGTTGATACAGGGTCTGTTGGTCAAGTGGTCAAGACGCTGCCCTCTCACGGCAGAATCAGGGGTTCGACTCCCCTACAGACTGTTTTCGAGTTCTTGGGAACCAAGAACTCTTTTTTATGTCATAAGAAAGACCGCAGGTATTCACCTGCGATCTGATTCCGCGTAATTTACATAGTCTGTGTTGGCGTATTATCCGCAACAGCTTATTCACTGACAATGGAAAGATACTCATCCAGCCTGATTTCTTCTAAGCCTGCAATCATTTCCGCAAATGTAAAGCAAGCGATTCTCACTCCCTCACTTTCACAATCATTTCTACCTCCAGAGGAAGCCCAAACGGCAATACATTCGTCCCCAGAGCAGTTCTGGCATGGCGTCCCCGGTCCCCCAAAACCTCCACAAATAAATCTGAAACCCCGTTAATCACTTTTGGTTGCTCATAATAGTCATCTGTACTAGAGACAAAGCCTTGTACCTTTACAATCTGCTCTAAGCGCTCCCAATCCCCGTTCAGTTCTCTCTTCAAGGACGCCAGCAGCACAATTCCTGCTTCCCGGGCTGCCGCATAGCCCTGTTCTGTCGTCAGATTCTCTCCCAGGCGGCCAGTCACCGTGGCCTTGCCGTCTTTTAAAGGACCGGCTCCCGAAAAGAACCAAAGTGTCCCGGCTTTTTGGACGCTCACATAATTTGCCATTGGCGAAGGCCCTGCTGATAGTTCGATTTTCAGTTCTTTCAATTTTTTCTCTACATCCATCTTTTTCACCGACAGGAAGATGTCTTCCCATCTCACTCCTTCTTTATTTTGCCGCAGGATAGATATTTCTCGCTCTCTCACTTGAAGTATTTTCCCGCCAATCTTTTATTTTATTCTCTACAACCTTGAATCGCCTGACACAAGGCTTTTACATCCTCCCAGTTGTTATAGTAGTGAAAGCTAATACGCATACTCCGGTCCGCCCCATACAGGGCGCCATCCTGAACATGAGCCGCGACACGCGCCTTATCGAGCTTCTCCTGGTCCACCTGTAGTTCTTTAGACAATAACACCACTACAATCGTGGAACGGTTTTTTCTCTCATATTTATTCCACACAGACACTCCAGGAATTTTTTCCAGCGCTTCACAGGCTTTCTCTACGAAGTCCAGCATATAGTTCTCCAGACGTTTTCCACCCAGATTCAGGTAGTGCTCCGCCACCATCCCGAGAGCGAAAATTCCAGAAACGGTGGGATATCCCTGCTCGTATGCACCGGCGTCTCTTCGAAGCACCAAATGTTCCTTCGACGTATTAAACCGGTCCACATCTGACATCCATCCTGCTCCCCAATGGTGCAGATGCTCTCTCAATTTCGGATGAATATACGCATATCCCAAACCACTGTAGTGCATCATCCACTTATAATCATTTCCCACTAAAAAATCTATCTGGTCCCTTTCCACGTCCACAGATAAAATTCCCAGGGCCTGTACCCCGTCGACGGCAAACCAAATTCCCTTCCTGCGGCACCATGCTCCAATCTCAGCGGCATCGACGCGAAATCCCGTCGTACTCTCCACATAGTTTACTGAGACTGCCTTTGTACATGAATCGCATTTTTCAAACAGCATCTGGGGAGTTACAACCCCTTTAATTGGTTTGACATACCGAAGCTCTACTCCATAATTTTCTTGAAGCTGCCACGCATAACGGGTTCCAATCCATCCGCCCTCTGCCAAAACCACGTTATCCCCACTTTTCAGTCCAATCCCATTTACAAACAAATTAAACATTTGAGAAGAGTTATTACCGAATGCAAGATCTTCCGGGAACGCATTGATCATTTTAGCCAAATTTTCTTTTGCCTCAGCAATCATCGTAAGAGTCCCTTTTCCTTCGCCCCATCTGGAATCTCCGCCGATCAAATACCTATCGTCCTGGTATTTTTTTACCCCTTCATACACATAATCTGGAATCAGGCCAGTACCAGCAGTCTCCAAATAAGCTGTATTTTGCAAAACAGGAAATCTCGCTCTTTCTCTTTCCAACTGTTCCAGAAAATTTTTCTCCATTTTTTATTCCTCCAAACTGTTGTTCACAGAGATTTTTCTCTCTCCATCCAACGCTCATACGGTTTTTTCAATTCTCCAATCAAATCGTAATTTTCTTTCTGTCTCAGATAGCGAACCCGCACAAAAAAATAGACATATCCCAGAAGATAGACTGCTGCCGTCAGAGCAATCTCCTGTATTCCGAGAGTTTTCACCATCTCCACACACAGATAGATACAGATTAGGAAAGTAATCACCGACAACGCTGTCGCCACCTTACTGGACATTCTCACACTGGAATTGTCACAGCTTTTTGGATATTTTTTGTAGGCAAAGATCGGAGAGATAGTATTAGGCAGCTCTCCGATGGTATTCGTCAGAGAAAATACAGTCATCACCACACCAAAAGTCGCGCCCGTAGCACAGATTCCAATAGAAATTGCTGATACAATCAGCAAACTCCAATAGGGCACTCCATACTTATTCTTCTTAGATAACACCTCTGGATAAATACGGTTTCTGGACGAAAAATCAAAAACCGCTACACAGGCCAATGCGACAGGAATCAAAGAAGTGATAATCCCCGCAATCGGTCCTCCCACGATAAAGAAAATCATCAGTTCAGGTGACAAAAAATGTCTGGCCACCTGTGCCAGAGATTCCAGATTCGCGTAGGGCACCACTCCTAACGTGACTACCGCCATCAAAATATACGTCAGACATACCAATACTGGACACACAATCAAAGTAATCGGCACATTTCTGCCCGGGTTTTTTACATCATCTGCAAGCTCCGCACAGGAACTGGCACCAGACAAAGAAGAAGTCAACACTCCTGCTGCCGCGCTGACAGCACTCACGGAAATTCCCGGTTTGATCACAGACATAAAACTGATATTCTCCGGGTTTAAATGAGGAAGACCGCAGACTATGTACACAGCAATCGCTGCCAACAGAATTATCACGATGATATTGCCCACAGATATCGTAGACTTATTTCCAAACCAGGCCAAAACCGCAAATGCCGCTAAAAGGCATACACTGACTGTTGTACTGCTAAGAGGACACCCAGGAAACAATTCCTGAAAGTATGTCGCAAACAAAACACCAAACAACGCTACCATAGTAGGCTGCAAAAACGCATTGACCGAAATCAGAGCCCCTACATAGGGATGCATCAGTTTCGTAGCATGCATAAAGGTAGATGCGCTGGTAGGTAGAGCCGCAATCGTATACATCCTTGTAATTGACCTGAGAATAATCACAATGGCCGCTAAAATCAACGCATAGACAATACCACCCCCTGTGGTGCTGATGATCTCTGGCAGAGAGCCAAAGATTCCTGAACCCACGATACAACCGATTCCCATTAAAATGCAACCAGTCAAACCGATTTTCTTCTTTTCTTTCACTATAGTCCCTCCTCTTTTTGTAAGCCTTAGACGTTTTCCGCACAAGATTTTTTCATCTCAATTACGGTTGCAATTTATTATGGCATAAATTAAACAATTAGTCAATTTGTTTTTTACATATTGTTTAATCATATGCTTATTCATTTTTCCAGAAAGAATAAGAATCTTATAAAACCTTCCAGAATATATGACATAATAAATTCCCTCCAGGTAAACAAGTAAAATCATTTAAACTTGTTTATCTAGAGGGAAACTTATCAGATATTAACCAATACCCTTTTATACCTATGATATTCTTTCTTATTTTTCACGGAATTTTTATTTTTTAGTTCTTCTCATAACTTCGCCATTTTCACCTTCATACTCCCGGCCCCATCCAGTAAAAATTGAAACTAGAAATACTAATGGAAAGACAATGCAGAAAAACATATATGGAGGAAGAGACAACGGACTCACCGTTCCAATAAAAGAATATTCCTCACAAACACTATTTACTGCTCCCATAGCCAATATGATAAACAAGCTTGAGAAAGGATTCATAATCGGTAAAGACGAAGTAAAGGCAGCAATTAAATTAGCTCTACGATAAGGATGCAATTTTGCCTTTTTCCCTAGTTCATTGCCTATGGTTCCAAACATTAGACAAGCCGGTCCATTTGCCGAGCCAATCAAAAGACCAGTAAGTGCTGAACCAAACGAAATAATTAACTCTGTTCCGACTACTGATCCTGCTGCTTTGCTGTTTGACAATTTTTCTACCATAGCACCCATCATACCGCATTTTTTCAAAATTCCTATCATTCCAACCAACGCATATACAAATAGGATTGTTCCGACTACATTATTTATACCATCAATGATAAACCCACCTAAAACGCCATCGGATACAGTCAAAATATCTGCTGGTGTCATAATTCCAGTAATCAGGCCTACCACCGTTCCGCTAATAATCCCCACGGTAGCTGCCAGAAAAATATTTCTGGTCTTAAACGCAAATGCCAAAAGCAAGACCATCGGTATCAACATAAACAGTCCGCGCGGGTTCGAATACTTGGCCATCAGGTCTTCTTCCATCACCCCGATCGTCCCGTTAGAACCAAAGATAAAGAACAAAGCCATCGTAATCACAAAAGCAGTCAGGGAATACTTCAGTCTCGCTTTTACAACCCCGCCGATATCTGGTCTGCCGCTTCGGTTTGCGTATTCTTGAGTCTGAGACGACGCAATCGTTACATCCGAAACCGGTCCGATCGAATCGCCAAACAAAGCTCCACTGATTACTGCCCCAATAAATACCGGTATATTGGCGTTCATAATCGCTGCCACTGGCATTAAAATTGGGATCATTGTCAGAATCGTGCTAACTGAAGATCCAGTGGACGTAGCAATAATCGCTGTAATAATAAACGTGAAAACGCAAATTGTGCTCCCTCCTATATGAATAATATCCCCAAGCCAGATAAACCCTTCGGTAATCTGCCCTCTCGACATCATTTTTCCGAAAATCCCGACAACAACCAAAATCAGTGCCAAAGTATTTCCTAATTCGTCTGACATTCCAGAGATAACGGCATTCCAGTAGTTCTCCACACCCTTTGCAAAGAAACTTCCCAAAATCAATGCTACAAAACTTCCCAGAGCCAAAGCAATGGTATCATAACACCCTGCAAACCCAAAAAAGTAAATCGCAAATATAATCGACAGTATCAATGGCACTAAACTCATTCCTTTACCACCATGAAACTCTAATTTATCGCTACTTTCGCCCATATTTATCCTCCTGTTCACTATACTTCAGACTGCATGTTTTTGAAATCTTTTCCCTCTCCATGCTTTATATAGATTCCTTCAAATTTTCTACAATTGTCCGGTATCCTTCTATTAAAACTGTGGAGTCAATAGTGTGAGCAATTCCATCAAAACCTTTTTCCATATATTTTTTTGCATCCGCAAGATTCCTCGTAAATATGAAAGTCAGTTTACTTGCTTTTTTACATGCTCTTAAAATGCGCTCAATTGCAGCTGTAAAATCTGGATGGTCAAATTGCGCAGGTATTCCCATTGCAATAGACAAATCAAACGGCCCTATAAAGATACCGTCGATACCTTCTATTTCTACCACATCTTCAATGATATTCAAACATTCTACCGTCTCGCACTGAGGAAGAACCAGCAATTGTTCATTGGACGTTTCCATAAACTCTCGAATATCTTTCGCCCATTCCTTGTAACCAAAGCCGCAACCGCGTCCTTTAATAAACCCTCGGTTTCCAACCGGCGAGAATTTTGCCAAATTCACCAGACTTTTCATCTCATCCATAGTTCTGAGACAGGGGACAATCAGCCCTTTTGCCCCAATATCGGCAGCTCTTTGAATTTCTTTATGAGAAACATCTGCAATACGCATCAGTGGAGTCAAACGCACATTTTCTGCTGCCCGTATCAAATTCATCGCCGTCTCCGTGTCAAAAGGTCCATGCTCCGTATCCACAATCACAAAATCTAATCCCGTATAACCCAAGCATTCCATTGCACTCATATTTCCCATTGTAAAAAAAGTTCCGAGCACCTTCCCCTGATTGTTTATTTTCTCTTTTAGCTGATTTTTCATAATTTTATCTCTCCTCCTGCAAAAACTCTCCCAATTTTTTTACGTTTTCGCGAATTACTTCTTGCTCAAGACCACTGAAATTCATACGCATACAGTTTCTTCCTGCGCCTTCTGGTGCCCCCTCTGAATAAAATGCACTTCCGATTCCATAGCATATATTCAGCTCTTTTGCAATTCTCGACGCCAGCTCCGTCGCATCAATCGATTTTGGAAGTTCCACCCATACATAGTACCCACCATCAGGACAGGTATGTTTCGTTCTTTCTGGGAAATACGCGTCAATGCTCTCCAGCATAACATCCCTTCTTCCGCGATAAATATCACAGATTCTCTTCAGATGATCTGGATAATATCCTTTTTTGAAAAACTCTGTACAGATCGCCTGAGCTATCGTATTGGTACAGGTATCTGTCCCCAGTTTAATGTCGCTTAATCTGCGGATCATCTCGTCACTGGCCACCAAATATCCCAATCGGCTGCCCGGAGAGAAGATTTTTGAAAAACTGTTGGCAAAGACTGTATGCCCTGTGGTATCAAAGGCTTTAATCGGCAGCAAATGTTCGCCGCTATAACGAATCTCACGATAAGGATCATCTTCCAGAATAACGACGTCATATTTGCTTCCCAATTCAGCCAGACGTCTTCTTCTCTCCAAAGACATGGTAATTCCCGTAGGATTCTGGAATGTTGGGATCGTATACACCATCTTAGGTCGATACTTTTTTATCTTTTCTTCTACATCTTCCAGAACCATCCCGTCATCATCCATCACACATGGAACCACTTTTGCCTGAAACATTTTAAAAATCATAGTAGTGTGTACAAAAGTTGGTGTTTCCACCAAGATCACATCTCCTGGATCAATCAACAACTGGCACAGAAGATTCATCGGCTGAATTCCGCCGCTTGTAATCATAACGTTCTCTGCCTTCGTGTGAAGGCCTCTAGGTGTAAGCAGTTCCTCACACACCATTTCTCTCAAACTAGGAAATCCAACTGCCGAGCCATATTTTACCGATTCATAGCCCTTTGCACTTTTCTGGAAAACATCCTGTGAGATTTCACGCAAAGCATCGAATGGATAAGCTTCTTTAGCCGGCGCTCCCGCTGCAAAAGAAATGATGTCGTTGCTGGTTAAATTTCCAGTCAAAGAATCCAACTTTTTTGCTTCTTCCTCCATCACGTACACTCGCTTCGCATATTTCGTCATCTCAATACCTCCTCTTCATAATCGTCCGTATTTTTATTGCAGATGTTTTCTTGGGCCCATAATACATCTGTGTTGTAGATAGATTAAGTTTAAGTTATCTCTTTCTTCTTGTAAAACGCAATTTCCAATAAGATAAGTTGAAAAACCATTCATCTTGTTTTCTTTTTTCCACATATTTTTTGTAATAAATTTTCTCCATTATCAAGAAATCCTTTTAAACAAATCCAAAACTTTTCTTGCCGCAGTTCATCTTAATATGAATACAATTTCATTTTAATAATCTTTACATGTCAAATTTCTTCAAGTACAATAAACTAAAGGAGAAGTGATACGGGATACCCTAAAATTTGATCTGTATCACAACACGTGATATGTCTCTATATTCCTGGCAGATTTTTCTTGAAGTCGTAAACTATAAAAGTTTTGTAAAAGCCGCACGCGCACTCAATCTCACTCCTTCTGCAGTCAGTCATATGATCGCCAAAATGGAAGACGACTACGGCTACCCGTTATTCATTCGAAACAGGAACAGTATTGAACTCACCTCAAATGGCAAAATTCTTCTGCCCCATGTGAGAAATCTTCTGCAATGCAATGATACTTTAACACAAGAAATTTTTAGTCTCAAAAACACAAATTCCGGCGTGGTTCGTATTGCTTCTTTTAACAGTACGACACAATTATGGCTCACGGCAATCTTAAAAGAATTTTATAAAAAATATCCGGAAATCAAAGTCATCGTCCGCCAGTCCGGGGATCTCAAGATAAAGAAATGGATTGACCGGGGAGAAGTAGACCTTGCGATCACGCCCTCCAGTGTGATACACGATAACACCTTTTTCCCACTGCATAAAACACCTCTTGTATGCATGGCTCCTAAAGACTATTTCCCCCTAAACGGGAAAACTATCACAATAGAGGACTTAAAGACGCTTCCGATTATTCTTCAATCGGAAGGATATGATACCGAGCCCCTAAAATATCTGCTCGACAATGGTCTTTCCATTGATTCTAACTTCCGTATTGAGTCAGACGACGCCTGCCGAGCTTTGGTTGAACACGGCTTTGGATTTTGCATCACTCCTAAAACAGCTGCTTTATGTAACTCTCAAAACATAAATATCTTTTCTCTTGTTCCTGTCTCTTATCGAACCATCGGCCTTGTCACCGTCTATCCAAAATACATTTCTCCTGCAGCAAAATTATTGCGCCAACAGATTTTTCAGTTTATCTCTGACTCAGATTTGATGAACGTATAATTAGTACTACTCACTTAACGTAATATAAACTTTAAAAATTTATTTTTATAATTGCTGCTTTTTATTCAAAAAAATCACAAAAAAAGTCCATACTTTTCCTGACAGAATTGTATGGATCTTTTTATCACTTTTTAATTATTTTTATCTGTTTCATTCTTTTTCTGTTCTATTTTAAGAAACTCTACGGCTCCAATTGATTCAGATAATTATATACTGTATACCTGGTCACTCCCATTCTATTTGAAATGTAAGGAACTGCTTTATAAAACTCAAATGCATTTTTCTCTTTCAACAACTTCACCAATCGCAGCCTTTCTGCTTTATTCATGGTTTTTGCTGATTTTCCCATAAGCTCCTCACACCCATCGAAAATTTCCTGAAGGCTCCCCTGAACCTCCTCAGTCACCGCTTTTTCTAAATCTGATCTGACATGTAAGAGATCTTCCTGAATTTTTACCGCCTGATAAAGCTCTGTGAAGTCAAAATTCACACCCAGCGCGTAGTGATAGTCTTCTCCTTTCAGCAAAAAAGTAGAAGACTTAATTCTGCGCCCTTTTTTACTGATTACCAGATGATTTACCAAATCATGCTTCAGGTCCAAAATGGTCTCCTCCTCAGACACTGCACCGTAGACATCTTCCTTAGATCCCACTTGACGCCCCGTCACATGGCCGTGATAGATTGCCAAAATTGGATGATTTTTCTGCGACATATCTTGAATCAGCGCCTCACAAGAATTCCCAAAAGTCTCCGCAATCCCTTCTGCCACTCTACATAAAAATTCCAATGCCTGCTCTTTTTCCATAACTGCTCCCTTTTTCTTCATAAACTAAGAAGAAGCCGCCGCTTTAGACTCTCTTTTGCAACAGCTTCCTCCTATCTTCGCGAAATATTCTCAAAAAAACCTATTACACCAGTGTTTTTTCATAAGAAAACACGTCCTCGTAATAATTTAACATAGGCATCAAACACCCTTCCCGTGCGCACTTACGAATCTCATTTTCATTCATCCAGCGCGCAGCTACCACTTCTTCTGGCTGTAAAACCAAAGGTCCCTCTTGGTCATATTGAAACAGCCAGACATCGTAGAATACTTTGTGGGACTCCTGGCATTCTGACTTGAACAACACCCCTTTGTCTCGGTCCAGGGTCACACCAAGCTCCTCTTTTACCTCCCGCATGGCTCCCGTAAGGCTGTCCTCTCCTGCGATCACAGCCCCACCCGTACATTCCCACATCAGTGGAAAAGATTTTTTTGGGTGTCTTTGAGACATCAGGTATCTTCCTTCTCTGTCTCGAATCCACACATGAATGATAATATGTAAGTACCCCTCTGGAACCGGCTTCCCCCGCTCATGAAACCGGCCTGTCTTTTGTCTGAATTTGTCATACAGATCCCATAATTCTGTCATAACCTTCCTCCGTCTGTGACGATTTACTTTTCATCTCTAGTTTAGTCCTTTTTTTCGCTCTTTTCAATCGTTTACTTGAAAATCTTTTGCTGCAAAAGCAACACTTCTGCCATAACAGCTCCGATTAGCTGCTGCGCAGCTTATATCGCCGCATATTCGACTGAATAGTTACGTTACAAAAAAGGAAAAATTTCTCTGCCCCACTCCTCGGTCAGTTGTTCCAAACGCCAAACCGCGTTTGCTGGACTTGTGGAAGGCAGACAAACTGCCTCCACCCCCGTGGCTTTCTGGCAATACTTTTTATAAAGACGATAGGCAGTTGTTCCATTGGTAAAGATTTTCTCCACCTCAGAGTCCCTTAAAATTCTGTCGATATCGGCTGGAACCACATTCCGTATACTGCTGTCACTGGAACCTTTAATCTGACAGCTTTGCACTACATCCCAGATGGCAATATGGTGATTCAACAACAATTCTTTCTTATCAGAAATTGTCTGGGGCAGCCTCTCCTTAGTCAGCGCAGCCATCACTTTCCAAAATCGATTTTGAGGATGGTGATAATAAAACTGCCCTTCTCTGGATTTCACAGAGGGAAAAGTACCTAAAATCAGCACCTTCGATTTTTCATTGTAGATTGGCTCAAATTCATGATATACCTGCTGAAAACTGTTTTTGCACATCTAAACTTCCTCTTCCCCCATCTGAGCAGGTTCTGCTGGGATAAAAATTTTGAGCCTATCTTTTTTTCCAGGGTCTTTCGCCTGTTCCTGTGCCTCTGTGCAGAATTCCTGCTGCGAATTTATCAGCACCTTTCCTCTCCGGTCAGGCTTTATATAAGTGCCGTCTGGCTGCAGTATATGGGCTTTTCGGTTGTCAGCGAGCTCCACATCCAGGATATGAATGACTTCTCTTTTGATCTTTTCATCTTCCACAGGAAACACAATCTCAACTCTTCGGTCTAAGTTCCTAGGCATCCAATCCGCACTTCCCATGAAAACTTCTTCCGCCCCATTGTTATAAAAATAGAAAATTCTGCTGTGCTCCAAAAAATCGCCTACAATGGACCTCACTGTGATATTCTCACTCACACCTGGAATTCCCACTTTTAGACAACAGATTCCACGAATGATCAATTCAATTTTTACCCCACAGGCAGAGGCATGATAGAGAGCCTCCATAATCTTAGGGTCACACAGAGAGTTCATCTTCGCCATAATCCTGGCTTCTTTCCCCTCTTTCGCATGGTTTGCCTCCAACTCTATCATTTTCAAAAATCGGTCTTTCATCCACAGAGGAGCTACGATCAGCTTATTCCAGTATTTCGGTTCGGAATAGCCGGACAGCATGTTAAAGACTGCCGTAGCGTCCTCCCCGATTCTGGCATCGCAGGTAAAAATTCCGCAGTCCGTATATAGTTTTGCTGTGGAATCATTATAGTTTCCAGTTCCCAGGTGGACGTAACGACGAATGCCGTTTTCCTCCCGACGCACCACCAGAGTAATTTTACTGTGAGTTTTCAGACCGACCAATCCATAAATCACATGGCAGCCGGCTTTTTCCAGTTTTTTAGCCCAAACGATGTTATTTTCCTCATCAAACCGCGCTTTCAGCTCAACCAACACGGAGACCTGCTTTCCATTTTCCGCCGCCTGAGCCAGAGCCGCCACGATGGGTGAATGACCACTGACCCTGTAAAGGGTCTGCTTAATTGCCAACACACTGGGGTCTTTCGCCGCCTGCTGAACGAATTTTACAACGGGGTCAAAACTCATGTACGGATGATGGACAAACACATCCCCTTCTCTGATACGGTCAAAGATACTCTCATAGCCTCGAAATGCAGCCACAGGAGCAGGCGTATACCCTGACGCCTTGTAATCTTCAAAACCGTCCAATCCATACAGCTTCATCAACACTGTCAAGTCTAATGGGCCAGGAATTGTGAAGATGTCCTCTTCTTTGATCTCGAACTCTGACTTCAAGATTTTCAGCAGCCGGCTGTCCATCTTTTCCTCCACTTCCAGCCGGATTACCTCTCCCCATTGACGTTTTTTCAGCTGCTTTTGAATCTCCACCAGAAGATCTTCCGCCTCGTCCTCATCAATACTCAAATCCGCGTTTCTCATAATTCGATAAGGGTGGGCACAGACCACATCATTGTTCAAAAATAGTTTTCCGATGTTGCGCTCGATCAGTTCTTCCAGAAAAATAACACTCTGTTTGTCATTTTTTCCGCCTGGAATTAGAACCACTCTAGGAAGCACGGAAGGCACCTGAACGGTGGCAAATTCTAAAATCTTTTCCTCTTTTTTCCTGTCCTTTTTCGCAATCAGAGCACCAATATTCAATGTCTTATTCCGAATCAACGGAAATGGTCTGGAGGAATCCATCGCCATAGGTGTGAGTACCGGATAGACGTTTTCTTCAAAATACTGATCCACATATTCTTTCTGCGCGTCCGTCAGCATTTCGTGTTCTTCAATCACATGAAGCCCTGCCTTCTTCAGTGTAGGAAGCAAAGACCGATTATAAGTACTATACTGAACCTGTACCAACTCATGTGTCTTCTCGCTGATACTTCTCAGTTGTTCTCTGGGAGTCAGCCCCGAAATGTCCGCTTTCGTGTACTTTGCATGAACCTGATCTTTCAAAGAAGCCACACGAACCATATAGAACTCATCCAAATTTGACGAGGTGATACTCAAAAACTTCAATCGTTCAAACAGAGGCAAAGTCTTATCCCTAGCTTCGCTGAGCACCCTCTCATTAAATTTAATCCAGCTCAGTTCCCGGTTCACGTAGTATTCCGGTTTCTCATAACTTTTCACGTCCATCTGAATGCTCCTCCCTTACATTTTTCTTTTGCGTTTCATCACTGGACGAATTCCAAATATCATCTCAAAGAAATCCAGCTTGTCCTTCAAAAGCCCCAGTTCCAAACTGAAATCTTTGTTGGAGTCCACAATCAACTGTAACTCGTTCTCTTTGATTACCGCCTTGATCGTCTTCACTTTTTGATAGTGGCTGCGGTCCATCGCGTTTGCCAGTCTCAAGATTGCCACCAACTTTGCCACCAACAGATAACTCTGCCTGTCCAGACCTTCCAAACGGTTAATCTCCTCAAAACTCGCAAACTCTTCCTGATTATAGAGTACCGTGTTCGCAATAATTTTTTGTTCCCGCTGTGACAGTCCGATAATCTCTGTAGACATGACAATGTGATAGGAGCACTCCGCTACATTCGTCATACTGATATATTTTCCACAGTCATGAAGAAGCACTGCGATCTGTAAAAGAAGTCTCTCTCTTGGTCCCAGTCCATGCACCCTTTTCAACCCGTCAAATACCGCCAGAGCTACACTTGTGGTACCCTGAATATGACTTTTCCCGCTGGAATAACGCTTTCCAATATTTCTGGCTGATACCAATATGTCATTTTCAAAATTGTGCTTTGACTTAATGATTTTGTGTTTCTCACCGTAATCATAGGCAATTCCATCTGCCAAACTGATGCCTGGCGCCCACAGCGCTTCGGCTCCCAAAATATCAATAATATTTTTATAGATGACGACCATGGGCACCACAAGAGTTGCGTACTCTGACGGTATATTCATCTCCATCGCCAGAGAATCAGCAGTCTTATGGACAATCTGTTCATAGCGGCGATTGAATTCTTCTTTCGTAATAATCCGGTCTGCCAGCTCTTCCCGAAAAATAATATCCTGCAAAAAGTCTCCCAGAAGAATCACATTTTGAATATTTCGTTCTTTCAAATACAGTCTTTGGAATACCAACAGCTCATTTCGGATAAATTCCTCTACCAGACGGTCATAATGTGTGGTCTCTTTTTCCAATTCCCGAAGCCTTTCGCGAATCCGCAGACTACCTATCCTAAGATTCTGCGTTGTCACTAAAGTATCTTTGTCAAAGAGTGATACCTGGGTATTTCCACCACCTACATCCACAATCGCGGTGCCTTTTTGGATAATCTTCTTAAAACCTGCCTCAATGGCAGCAATAGATTTGTATCCCAAAAAGTGCTGCTCTGAACCGCTCAATATTTCAATCTGTATTCCCGTTCTCCGGTACACCTGTTCCAGAATGATGTTGGGGTTTTCCACCGCACGAAATGCACTAGTCGCACAGGCACGGTATTCCTCCACTTGATATTCCTTCATAATCTCTCGAAATCCATCAATTACCCTACACAGCTCCTGGATTGTCCGGTTTTCGATTTTCCCCTGACTGTAGGCATATTTCCCTAAATCCAACCGATAGCGGACATGATTGATTTCCCGAAGTCCGTACTTTTTGGACATCTCAAAAATCTTCATGCTCACTTCATAAGATCCAAGGTCTATGGCTGCAAAAGTTCGAATGGCCATTCGTCGCATCTCTCCTCTCTATTTTTGCTGTCCCAGTAGATAGTCTATAAACTGCTGTGCAGTCCGTCCTGTCAGTCCTCCATGCTGTAGCTCCCACCTGTTTGCCTCCAAAAGCAAGTCTTCTTCCGGCATTTCAATTTTATAGCGCGAAGCCAAAACTTTTACAATGTTTTGAAACTCTTTCTTGTCCGGAGCTCCAAAGTAAATGGTCACACCAAACCGATACACCAAAGAAAGTTTTTCCTGGACAGTATCTGAGGAATGCAAATCTTCTTCATCCATTCTTTCTAGTTTATCTCCCACACGTTCCCGAACGAGATGACGGCGGTTTGAGGTAGCATAAATCAAAATATTTTCTGGTTTTTTTTCTAATCCACCTTCGATCACCGCTTTCAGATATTTATACTCAACTTCAAACTCTTCAAAAGACAAATCATCCATATAGATGATAAACTTGTAGTTACGATTTTTGATCTGTGAAATGATTTCGTTTAAATCCTTAAATTGATGCTTGTACACCTCAATGATTCGTAATCCCTGATCATAGTACTGATTCAGAATTCCTTTGATGCTGGAAGACTTCCCAGTCCCTGCATCTCCGAACAGCAGACAGTTATTCGCTTTCCTGCCCTGAACGAAAGCCTCCGTATTGTCGATCAGCTTTTTCTTGGCAATCTCATAACCCACCAAATCATCCAAATGGACATGCGCTATCTTTGTGATCGGTTCAATCACCGCTCTTCCATTCTCATCATGGCCTACCCGAAAGGCTTTGTGAAGTCCTAATTTTCCCACACCAAACTCCCGGTAAAAGGCCACCATGTCTTCCATAAACTCTCCGGCGCTTCGTGTGTTTCCCAATTTTCTGCTCAAGTCACAGATTCGGTCCCGAATTCTTTTATTAAACAGTTTGCTGTTCTCGTTGATATTTTCATAGCCGGACAAAAGCTGGCTATAGATTCCTCCAAATGTCTGGTCAAACACTGAAAAATTATAGTCGAACAACTCTTTAAAGATCTCGAAATCATGAAGCGCGATCTGATTGATAGTTCCTTCCACCGGGCCCACAATCTCGCTGGAGGTACTAAAGGCATTCTCATGGTTGACCAATAAAAAGGTAAGATAATTGTGCCAAAGATTTCCCGAAAAGCCGTAAGCTCCTGCCAACTCAATCAGCTGATTGACACAACTGAAAAATTCTTTTTTACAGAATCCCAATTCTTCTTTACTCTCTAAGTCCATCAGTTCTGTCATCTGTTCCAGGACTTCTCCATGTTCAAAATTTCTGTAAAGTATACATTCATTTACCCTTGTCATCTTTCTCCCTCATCATCTGTTCTCTCTCTTACAATCCGTGTGATCTCCCCCAGATACGACAAAGAACCAAAAGCGACAATCACATCCTGTGGACCTGCCACCTCATATGCTCTTTTGACTGCCTCTGTCAAATCTGAGACTGCCTCCACCCGGTCATGATATTTTCCTGCATCCTCTGCCAGCTCTCGTGCACTTAGAGCTCTCTGGGAATTCGGCGTCTGTACCGTAAAGATTCCCTTAGCGTAAGGCGCTGTAATCCGAAGCACTTCATCATAATCTTTGTCCCGAAACATTCCCACAATGTAGTAAATATTTTTATGGGAGAAATATTGGCAAATCGACTCTTCCAATCTACGGGCCGCATCCGGATTATGGGCGCCATCTACCACAAACAGAGGTGACTGACCTATGACAGTAAAGCGGCCTCCCCAACGGGTATTCGACAAACCTCTGGAAACCGCCTCTTTTGGAATCTCATATCCCATCTTTCGCAATTGTGTCACAGCTGTTAAAGCCAGCACTGCATTATCTATCTGGTAGACTCCTGCCAAAGAAACCTCATAATTTTCGCCTTCCCATTGAAAAGTCTGTCCAAAACAAGAGGTTTCCTTTACTTTCAATGTCTTAGTATCAACCCATATAAGTTCGGAATGTTTTTTTTGACATTCCTGCTCAATAACCTCTCTCGCCTCCGCCTTCTGACACGAGCAGACCGTCACACAACCTTCTTTGATTATCCCTGCTTTTACTGCTGCAATCTCAGACAACGTGTTTCCCAAAAAACTCATGTGGTCTAACCCGATGGGAGTCAACACGGCCATTCTCGTATTTCTCACCACATTGGTCGCGTCCGTGGCTCCTCCCATTCCGGTCTCTAATACGACAAAATCACATTTTTCTTCCCGGAAAAACAAAAAAGCCACGGCTGTCTCAATCTCAAAAGGCGTCGGATGTGGACGCCCCTGCGCTGCCATCTCTTCCGCGACGGCGGCGACTTTCGTCAGATGCCGGGCAAATGCCTCTTTGCTGATTTTCTTTTCTCCTATCGACATCCGCTCCCTGTAGGAATAGATCGTGGGAGAAATATATTTTCCCACTTTATAACCTGCCTCCTGCAATATCGTGGACAGATAGGCTATTGTAGAACCTTTTCCGTTGGTTCCTGCCACATGAATCACATTTAAATCTTCCTGAGGATTTCCCAGTTTTTGCGTCAATTCTTCAATGTTCTCTAAGCCCAACACCCGGCCGTAACACTCGACCTGATCAATGTAGGCTCTGCTCTGTTTATAGTTCATAAATGCCTCCAAATTGGTCTTCCTTTTACTTCAGTATATTATACGAGACTTTATTTTTCAAGGAGCAAGCAGGTAACAACAGCCTACAGAGTGTAAAATTTTTGTAATATCAAATAATTCCAAGTCAGAATAACCTCTTATCCATATAGTCCTGATTATGTATAGAAACCAAGTCTGTGGAAATACTTTGTACTGCATACTTTTTACTACATCACAGAAATCTACAAAGAGGTGCTCTATGAAAAATCAATTTTTACTTTGCGGCGGTATTGGATGGTGTCTGGAAATCTTATGGACCGGACTTCACAGCCTGCAAAAAGGAGAATCCACTTTATGCGGAACTTCCTCAATCTGGATGTTTCCCATTTATGGGCTTGCCTTCGTCATCGGTCCAATCTCCCAGCATCTAACCAGACTTCCATTTTTTTTAAGAGGGACTTTATACACAGCTGGAATTTATTTTATTGAGTACACCAGTGGTACTCTCCTTCGACATTTTCATGCCTGTCCTTGGGATTACAGCAATTCCCGTTGTCATTACAAAGGACTTATTCGGCTAGATTATGCTCCCCTTTGGTTCTGCACAGGGCTTTTCTACGAAAAGGTACTGAATATTGGAACAAACAGGGAATCTTTCTAAATCTTCTTTTTTCCTTGAAAAATAATCCCAAGTATTATATGATGGAGATCAGGGAACTGCCTTGCTTTTTAAGGCAAAAATATGTGACAGTCTAGCCATACAGCAGGGCAAACACATCAATGTACATTGTTTGATTTGCTCTGATCCATGGAAATGCTGTGACAAATCATACAATCCATCAGGAGGTAATACATGAGACATATAATGAGTCCCTTAGACTTGTCCGTCGAGGAACTAGATCAACTCCTTGACCTGGCAAATGATATTGAAAAAAGCCCTGAAAAATACGCACATGCCTGTGCAGGCAAAAAGCTAGCCACTTTATTTTATGAACCCAGTACCCGTACCCGTCTGAGTTTTGAAGCAGCAATGTTGAACTTAGGCGGCAGTGTTCTTGGTTTCTCCAGCGCTGATTCCAGCTCCGCTGCCAAAGGCGAAAGTGTCGCTGACACAATTCGCGTCACATCCTGTTACGCAGACATCTGCGCTATGCGTCATCCGAAAGAGGGAGCTCCTCTCGTCGCTTCGATGGCATCTTCTATTCCCGTTATCAATGCCGGAGACGGCGGTCATCAACATCCCACCCAGACTTTAACCGATCTGTTGACCATTCGTTCCCTCAAAGGACATCTGGGCAATCTGACCATCGGTCTGTGCGGAGATTTGAAGTTCGGCCGTACTGTTCAC
Organism: Blautia hydrogenotrophica DSM 10507; assembly: GCF_034356035.1. Lineage (NCBI taxonomy): Bacteria > Bacillati > Bacillota > Clostridia > Lachnospirales > Lachnospiraceae > Blautia > Blautia hydrogenotrophica. The sequence continues at coordinate 1,407,332 of NZ_CP136423.1, read as the reverse complement.
TCACTGATTCAAGCACTCGTTCGTTATCCGAACGTGAAATTCATCCTGATTTCCCCAGAAGAGCTTCGTCTGCCAGGTTACATCCGCGATGGTGTACTAAAAAAGCAGGATATCCCTTACGAGGAAGTGGAACGTTTAGAAGACGCTCTTCCGAATCTGGACCTGCTGTACATGACTCGCGTGCAAAAGGAACGCTTCTTCAACGAAGAAGACTATGTTCGCATGAAAGATTTCTACATATTGGACAAAGCCAAGATGGAGCTGGCCAAACCAGATATGTACATCCTTCACCCACTTCCTAGAGTCAATGAAATCGCAGTCGAGGTGGATGATGACCCCCGGGCCGCGTATTTTAAGCAGGCTCAGTACGGTGTCTATGTCCGCATGGCTCTGATTCTCATGTTATTGGAGGTGAAAGTATGTTAAACGTAGGTGCATTAAAAGAAGGTTATGTACTAGACCATATCAAAGCTGGAAAAAGTATGACAATCTATCACGATTTGAAATTAGATAAATTAGACTGCACGGTCGCAATTATCAAAAATGCCCGCAGCAATAAGATGGGAAAAAAAGACATCATCAAGGTAGAATGTCCCATCGACAAGCTGGATTTAGACATTCTGGGTTTTATCGACCACAATATCACCGTAAATATCATCAAGGATGAGAAAATTGTGGAGAAAAAAGAGCTGCGTCTACCGAAACAGGTTGTCAACGTAATCAAGTGCAAAAACCCCAGATGTATCACCTCCATCGAGCAGGGACTAGACCAGATCTTCGTTCTCTCTGACGAGGAGAACGAGACCTACCGCTGCAAATACTGTGAGGAAAAATACCGGGGCAGCCGCAGAAAATAAATTTTCTTTTACCACGCAAAAGGGCGGATCTGAATCAAAAACAGATCCGCCCTCTTTACATATGTCTGAACGCCTCATCTTCACCGGTTATGAGTTCCGGTTCTTGTCGTATATGATCTTCAGCCCCTTTAGGAGCAAATCATCATCTAAAATAATGTTCTGGCGGCAGTGCGGTACTATGTTTTTCGCAAGCCCTCCTGTCGCTACCACAGTCGCTTTCTCGCCTAGCTCTTCTTCAATCCGAGTGACCACTCCATCCAGACCTGCGGCGCTGCTGTAAATTACGCCGCTTTTCATACACTCGATTGTGTTCTTGCCAATGATGTGGCGTGGTGCCTCCAGGCTGATGCCATGCAACTGAGAAGCTCTGGCTGTCAGAGCATCCAGAGATACCCCCACACCCGGCAGAATCATACCACCGATATAGTTCTTCTTTCCATCTACCACGCAAACTGTCGTAGCCGTCCCCATATCAATTAAGATCAATGGAACCGGATACTCTGCAATGCCGGCCACAGCCGCCGCTACCAGATCACTTCCAAGCTGTGCTGGGTTGTCCATCAAAATATTCAGCCCGGTTTTTACCCCAGGACCCACAACGAGGATCTTTTTACGAAGAATCTTTTCCGCTGCGAGATTGATGATGCTGGTAATCTGCGGAACTACGGAACACACAATCCCGCCTTCGATATCTCTTCGATGAATTTTATAGATATCCAGCACATTTTTCAGATCAATAGCATATTCCAGCTCCGTTTTCGTTCTCACTGTGGCAAGGCGCTCAACAAAATAAGTTTTTTCATCGTCAATACACCCCACCACAATATTTGTATTTCCCACATCAATGACTAATATCATGTTACACTCCTAATTTTGCTCTCACATTTTTATTCAGTAATACTCTTCCAATCAGCACTGTGATGATACCTGCTACAATTGCTTCAGGCACCCCGTTGATACCGATGACTGAAAGAATAAATCCATACACAGCGCTGGCCGCCACCCCATTCGCAGAAGCGTATGCATCCCGAAAAAACACAAAGATCAAATTCATCACCAGCAAAGTATTGACCAACGCCCCGCTGATTCCCGCCAGTGCTAAACCTGCTGTGGATGCCTTTTCTTCTCTCTGCAATTTTTTCACTCCACGATACACATAAAAAGGAATCACACCTACTAGAATTCTAGGGACAAAACAGATAATCATACTCCCGACTCCACCGCTGTACTCACCCAGGGAATAAAATGGCGTGAAAACAAAAGAAGTCACTGTCGGATTTATCGTGTTATTGATAAAGCTGGTCAATCCAAATACAAATCCAAGCCCAGCCCCCTTTTTCGGCCCCAACAGCAGCGAACCGATAATCACCGGTATATGAATAATGGTTGCACGAGTAAATCCCAGCGGGATATACCCTAGAAATGGTGTAAAGGCCATCAGTACAATCAGTGCAGCGAAAAGTGCCACCTGTGCCATGCCCTTTGTCTTGGATACACGAGCGTATCCTGTTACTGTGTTGTTTTTCATTTTTTCCTCCTTGTTACTATTCTCACACAGAGATACAATACAATGAGTTTTCCAGTTTCTCTACCCTCAGTGGGAAAGGGTAGCGTTTATGTTATAGGAAATATCTTCTCACGCTAATGCGTGAAATGCTTTCTCCCAAAACATCTACACTGACATAGATAAAATCTTATCCAGGATATGATCGGCTGCCTCCTCCTTGCTCATAAGTTGGAGTGAGACTTCCTCATCCTTCGTAATCAATGTGACCACATTCGTGTCCCCGGAGAATCCTGCCCCTTCCACCTTGAGGTTATTCGCGACCACCATATCCAGGTTCTTTTTCTCCAATTTTTTCCGCGAATTGGCCACCATATTTTCTGTCTCCATGGAAAACCCACAGAGAAATTGTCCTTCTTTTTTATTCTCCCCCAGAAATTTCAAAATGTCATCTGTCTTCTCCATTTCCAAGCTCATCTGGGTATCTGATTTTTTAATTTTCTCTTCTTTTACCTCTCTCGGTCGATAGTCTGCCACAGCCGCCGCTTTGATAATAATGTCCTGCTCCCCGGCCAGAGCTGTCACAGCCTCGAACATTTCCCGGGCAGTCGTCACTTCTATCAAATCAACAAATCTCGGCTTTGGCAAGTTGGTTGGTCCTGTCACCAAAGTGACTTTTGCCCCTCTTTGCATACATACCTTGGCTATCGCATATCCCATCTTTCCAGTGGAATGATTCGTCACATAACGCACCGGGTCGATGGCCTCCTGAGTTGGACCTGCTGTCACTAGGATTTTCTTGCCGAGCAGATCTTTTTTTCTGGCAACTGCTCTGTAAATATATTCCAGAAGCACCTGAGGCTCTTCCATTTTTCCTGCTCCTTTAGCCCCGCATGCCAGATAGCCCACAGCCGGCTGCACAATCTCATAATGGTATTTTTCCAGAATTTTCAAATTATCCTGAACTACCGGATTCTCAAACATATTCGTATTCATCGCCGGCGCCAAAATCTTCGGACATTTACAGGCCATCACTGTGGTTGTTAGCATGTCGTCTGCAATCCCGTGAGCAAGTTTTCCGATCACATTCGCACTGGCCGGAGCAATCATCACTAAATCTGCCCTCGATGCAAGAGCTACATGCTCCACCTGAAATTCAAAATTCCGGTCAAAGGTATCCACCAGACACTTATTGCCGGTCAAAGACTCAAATGTGATGGGATTGATGAAATTCGTGGCATTTTGTGTCATCAACACATGCACCGTAGCGCGCTGTTTCTTTAACGCACTGGCCAGATAAGCAATTTTATAAGCGGCGATGCTTCCGCTCACTCCCAATAATATGGTTTTTCCTTCTAACATAGTAAGTTCTCCTTCTTGGGACAGTTCTCGTCACTGCTACTATCTTTTTCAAGACAGCCATCTTTATCCATTATAAAAAAACAAGCGCCGAAAAGCAACTACATTTTATAAACCTCCAAGGTATCAACATAACCGTTCAGCAGATATAAATTCCATCTCCACCCATATATTGTTCCCGGTCCAAAGTCTCCTGCCAACACAGTTGTTGAATACAATCTTCCAGACCATTCTCCCCGTCTCTGACACAACTCAAAAGTTTTCGTGATATCCCCACGCGCAAAACCCTGTTTTTCTCAGCCTCGCCTCCCGAAAACAGCGGTATCTCTGTCACGATTCCATCTTCATAGAATTTTTTATCTCTGCGATAATTCTGCCTTTCTCCTTCCTTGGAAAACAACTGGCACACACACTGGTAATAGGCTCTAAGATAGCTCTTCCTCTCAAAATCTACGGATACCTGTCTGCTTTTTTCCAGATAAGATTTTCCTGGAATCTGAACCGCCGCATTCAGATATCCTCCATCATAGTAAGTCATACAAACTGCTTGGATTTCCGGTTTGCCTCCGCTGATTGCCTGAAAGTCGCAGACTTCCCTGCATCCGATTTTCATCGCGTTTCGACTGTTTTGACTGCGCCCTTTGACAGACCAGACTCGATAGCCATTTTCAGTCAGTTTCGCGCCGATCATGTCATTCCGATTACTTCCCGGAGAGTTTAAATATCTCCCATCTGCCTGTCTGATTGCTGACAAATGTGTCAAATAGTCTGTCTGAAACAGCCGTCTAGCAATCATCTTTGTGAGAGCTGTCCCCAGATAATAATGTATCAGGCTTTTCTCTGAGGAATCCAAATGCGCGATTCTGCCTGATTTTTTCAGAGTGTCTTTCTGCACTTCTAGTGCCATCTCTAACAGATATATCCGGTATGCCAACTCATATCTGCGCTTTTGGCAGTCATCCCCTGGAAGTCTCTGCTGGGGAAGAGAGCTCATCACAATCTCATGGAGCAGTTCCAAATTAGAAAAACTCAGTTCTGTCAAATTTCTAGGTGACTCTTCCTCGCCTTCCCCCTGTCGAATATCCACATATAGCTTATAATCTCGTTTCTCGGTCAGCAACATTTTCTTTTCCTCTTCTCGTATTGTTTGATCTGTCCGTCTATCACCACTGTTCGATTCTCTCGTCCTGCTCCTTCCTTTTTCTTTGACGTCGTCCTAGCTCCTGGTCATCGTCCTCATCCTCATCATCCTTGTCATCACCACTGTGAAGATTTGTAAGTACCTGGAATATCAATCCCAACACCGCGATTCCAATCCCCAGAAATCTTCCAGAAAAAGTATCTCCTAGCTGTAACAGGGGAACTATTGCAGCCCCCGCTGCCAGTCCTCCCTGGATGGATGTGGTGACGATTACAATGGGCTTTACAAAGACCACACCCAAAGCGCCGATTCCCACACTGACCAAAAGGCAGATAAAGAAGACTACGGAACTGCGGGGATGAATGACATAGATACAAATTGCCAGACCAACACCTGCACACAGCAGGAAAATTCCCGCCTTATAAATGTAAAAAGCCAGCCCAGCTAGAATCAACGCAGCAACGCCGGCGATAATCACCGATACAATAGGATCCGCGTGCAAAAAACGGTAGCCTGCTAACAGACCTCCGATACCACCCACGGCCAATCCCACTACTGTCACCCACAGACGCAGAAGCTTATATCCTAAAAAACAATTGAGCAGACCTAACACTGCCACCACGATTAGAAAGCTCTTTCCAATCTGTTCTAGATGCTGCAGTAAATCTCCCAGTTTCAACATAATCTGCATCATATCTTCCATACTTTTTCCCCCTTTAGATCCTATCTGCTTTGCTTAATCGCCAAGAGTACTAGAACCTCAACCTACTTATCTATGACATAAATTTCAATTCTACTCGCAGGATTCTCCGCCTGCGGCGGGGGCACAAAGTGCCATCTTCCACTCCGCCGCAGTGCGATCCACGCGGAACGTTCATGTTATAAAAAAGGAGTTTTACGCATTAGCGTGACAATGTCTTTCCTATAACATAAAATAAATCGTGTTAAAATCCTCCAGGACTCCATAGTGATACTCTATCTGTTGCATACCGTAATAACTCATGTAATACTGAGCAATCTGCTCCACAGCTTTCCCTTCAATCAAGTCTGCAATTGCCTCCTCATAGGACTGCCTGGAACGAAATTTAAATTGAATCATGTCGCTCCCCTGGTCTATCTGCTGACACGCATATTGATAGATCGCCTCACTGTCGTACGCCTCAAAACAGCTACCATTTCTCACATAATAATTATACTCTGTGTCCACACAGTCCGGCAAACTAAATTCTGTGTGGATCTGTGCCATACTCTCGTATTCTTCTGGAAAGGGGCACAGATAATCATAGAGTACCATATCCTTTACAGTTTCTGCTTCCTCTGACTGAAGAAAATCCGGCTGATCTCCATTTGTCGCATCCAGATAATAATAGGTTCCATTGAGATTGGCAATATTCCACGCATGGCCGTCAGGAGATTCCTGGGTATCTCCCGTCACATACAGACATTCTACTCCCAGACGTTCCAAGAGATATTGCACTGCCCCGGCATAACCTGCACATACAGCCTGATGATCTCGAAACACCCCTGCAAGACTTTGATCGTCCTCAGAATATCCGTAATTCGTATTCAATATTACATATTCATATACTGCTTTCGCCTTTTCATAGTCCCCTGCGTTTTCCAGTAGGCCTCCCGCCACTGTCTGGTAAGCAGCTTCCATCTCACTCTCCACGGCAGGAATCTCGTCTTGTCCAATCTGATATCCTGGTTCAAATACTGTATAGGTGGAATAGACTGTTTTATAGGTAGTCTCCCGATTGTGAATCCAAAAAACTTCTGGGTGATCTCTGAGAATTGCGTGGTACGTCTTATCAATAGCTTCATTGTCAGCACTGCTGACATAAATCTGCTCCTGATACTGTTGGACACCCTCCAAGATTTCCCGGTAGATACGCTGCTCTTCCTCCGGCAGCTGCTGAAAAAAATATTCTGAACGTTCTCCATCACTTTGAGCAACCTCTTTTTTGCGAAGCTCTTTCACCTCTTTGGGTTCAAAAGAGCTAAGCTTTCTCTCTGCTTGATGATTTTCCTGACTACATCCTGCTACCAGTGCCGCCAAACTCAGCAAGAGAACCGCCCAAAATCGCTTTTTAGATATTCTCATATATTCTCCCTGTATCGTCCTATATTCTCTCCTATCATACCGGATTTCTGCGGAATTTGCAAACAGTGAAAACTTATAATAAATCTTTCTTTCCAAATTGGATAGGGAAAAGGCAGGCGTAATTTTCATCAATCACGCCTGCCTAAAATATTCTCAAAACTTCAGACAACTACCACTCTATCAAAGCCGCTCCCCAAGTCAATCCAGCACCAAAACCTGAGAGAACACATTTATCTCCTCTCTTAAGACGCCCTGACTTATGAAGCTCATCCACTAAAATCGGAATCGAAGCTGCCGACGTATTGCCATATTGATCTAAATTAATTGGAAATTTCTCCTCCGGCTGCCCCAGTCGTTTCGCTACAGACTGTATAATCCTTCTGTTTGCCTGATGAAGCAGATACCATTGGATATCATCCACCTCTGTACAATTTCGCTCCAAAAGCTGACGTATGCAGGCCGGAACTTTCTTCACCGCAAATTTGAATACCGCTTGTCCATCCATATAAATTGACTGGAATGGAGCACTTTCTGAGATCGGGGAGGCAAAAGTAGCCGCACTACAAGTAAGGACATGCCCCATACTTCCGTCTGTCTGCTGAAGAAAATCAATCACTCCAGTCTCCTGCTGTTCTACCACACAGGCACCCGCTCCATCTCCAAAAAGCACACAGGTACTTCGATCTTCCCAGTTAATTAAATGCGACAGAGTGTCCGTTCCCACCAACAAAGCTCTTCTGTAGATACCGCTTTTCAGATAGGCATGAGCGGTATTTAACACAAACAAAAAACCTGAGCACGCCGCACTCACATCCATAGCCACCGCATTGTCAAGCCGCAGAATTCCTTGTATCTGACAAGCCACACTTGGAAAATAGAATTCACTAGAGCTTGTCGCGACCAGAATCAGATCAATCTCTCCAGGAGAAACTTTCGCATCCTCCAACGCCTTTTGAGCCGCTTTTGCTCCCAAAGATACCGTGTTCTCATCAGGATTCACAAGTCTGCGCTCCCTGATTCCAGTTCTGCTGCTAATCCACTCATCACTGGTGTCAACCAATTTTGAGAGATCATCATTGGTTACAACAGCTTCTGGAAGAGCACTTCCTGTTCCTATAATTCTTGTAGTCATATTTATTCACCTTTATATTTATTACTTTGACTTTCAAAGTATATGTCGTTTTCGTCTATTTGTCAAGTCCCTGACCTAACAATAAAAATGTACCGCACTCCCTCTCCCTGAGGTTATGCGGTACCTTTCTTTAGTCTAGCACTTCCAATCCCTGGAACCCATCTCCAGCTTCCGTGTCGTCATCTTCTAAAATTGTCAAAGTCTTTTTCGGGCTAGAAGATTTCGAATCCTCTTCCTCAAGCGCCGCCAAAATAGAAGTATTTTGACTCTTCTCTTTTTCAATCTCGTCTAACTCTTCCTGAGTTGGATAGAAATCTGGCTGGCGAATATAGCGAAAGCTTGCGGAATATGCCTCGCCCACGGTAACTCCGTTTTTGCTCGAAGAACAATGTACGGCAATCCAGTCTCCGGCATCTGTCTGTCCACAGATAATACCGACATGATTATCGCTCCCAGCCTCTGGTCCTCTCTGAAATACAAGATCTCCCGGCTGTGCATCTTCCTCGCTGACCGTATTGGCCTTCAACCATTGGTCAGAGGTGCCATCACCAATTACTCCTTGCATTTCCTGATCCTGATACCCATTGATCACCGCCCAGGTCACAAAACCACTGCAATCCAGGCCATACGCGCGCAGGCTTCCCGTCGTTCTGCTGCCATCCGCATCCACTGTTGTGGCAACTCCCCAACTGGGGTCCATACCAATGGTCGTAGATTTACCTCCCCAGAAATAGCCTACTCTACCTACCAACGAATAAGCCGCCGTAATCACATTCACACGCTCTTCCGACACTTCCTCTCCGACGCTCTGACGCACAAACCCCTTTGCACCCGTCACAACGGCACACAGTAACTTACAATCTGTCTCTGTGTACTTTTTCAAAATCTCACGATCGTCTTTGGAAATCTTATTCTTCTTGATATAATAATTGATATGATAATTTCCATAACTCACTTTCGTTATGTTCTTCTTATCACGGACCACAGGATTCATCTGTGCAAAAATCTCTGCCAGCTCCTCCTTGGCGGTTTCGTCTAATGTAAAGGTATCCGTCCCTTCTTTAGACTGCTGGTATATGTAAACAGCCAATATATCCTGCCAATTTCTCACCAACAGGTTGTCTCGCGAACTGGTCAAGTGATCTTCTTCTGTGTCTGATACATCCACCAGTTTGTTCGCGTCCTTATACTCCTGTTCAATCTCCTCCATCACCTCTGCAAAATCATCGGAAAATGAGAGATTGTAATTTTCTTCTAGACTATCCAAATAAAAACCTTTTCCCGCATGAAGATTTGATATGGAAGAAGAACCAATCGTCACCTTTTGGCCTACCTGAACATTTGTATTTTCGCTGCTAAAACTGTCCCCTGAATTACTATCGCTATCGTTAAAACTATTTTCACCGTCAGAACCATCCTCAGGTTTCTCCGCCTCATTCTCCTTCAGCTCGTCCAAAAGCTCCCTGGCCTGTAGCAAAGTCACATAATTGTAAACCATCGCTTTCTCTTCATCTGAAAGATTCTCATAAGCTTCCTCTGCTTCGACAATAATTTCTTCACAGTCCAACGTAATATTGCTCGGGATAGAGTCAATCAAATCAATGACTTCCTGAGTTTCCTTTGAAATCTCATCGGGTTCCGGAGTCTCTGTTGGCTCTGGACTTGGAGTCGGGCTTGGGCTCGGAGTATCCGTTGGCGTCGGGTCCGGAGTTCCTGTCGGTTCTGGACTCGGCGTACCCGTTGGGTCTGGTGTCGGAGTCTCTGTCGGCTCCGGACTCGGTGTCTCTGTGACACTGCCTGCATCCTCTGAGTTAACAGTAAAACCTTCTTCTGCAGAAGCCATGATACTAACAGGACTCGCCAATACCATCGTGGAGATTAAGGTAATACATAAAATTTTCATCAGATATTTATTCTTCATCCTAAAAAACTACTCCCTTCATCTGCTGAACCTCACCTTTACTCCCCTGTATAAAGGTCTGTGTCATCACAAAATTGCATAATAAATACCAAGTATTATTCTAGCATAGAGTACCTTTAAAATCAATAAATTCATATATAATTCATAAAATTCACAAAACAATTTAGGCATATAGCGCATAGACATAAGCAAAGACTCCGACGCGTATGTGACGGACTGCCTTAGTGCGAAGCCCCGCTCGTGCGAGCATGGCAACCGTTAGCCGGGCTTATCGCACAAAAAGTATCGTCATCTGCGAATCTGAGCTTGCATGACCAAAACATTACAAATTTACATTCTTGCAATCCGCTCCAATGCTTTTTTTGTATTCTCATGAGTTCCAAACGCAGTAAGACGGAAATAGCCTTCTCCATGAGGGCCAAAACCACTCCCTGGAGTTCCCACCACATTCGCATTCTTAAGCAACTCATCAAAAAATTCCCAAGAAGACATTCTACCGGGTGTCTTTAACCATATATACGGAGCATTCACGCCGCCGTAGACTTGATATCCCGCTTGTTTTAAACCTTCTAAAATCATGCTTGCATTTTCCATGTAATAAGAAATCTGATTTTTTATCTGAGCCTTTCCCTCTTTTGTATAAACTGCCGCTCCTGCTTTCTGTACAATATAAGGCGCTCCATTGTATTTTGTTCCATGCCTTCTAGCCCAGAGATCATGCAGTGACACTCCGCCGCATTTCAGTTCCTTGGGGACCACTGTATAACCCAATCGAACCCCTGTAAAACCAGCATTTTTGGAAAAACTATGAAATTCTATTGCACAACTTTTTGCCCCTTCACACTCATATATAGAATGAGGAATCTCATCACTGGCAATATAAGCTTCGTAAGCCGCATCATATAAGATCACAGCTCCTACCTTCTGAGCATAATCTACCCATTCCTGAAGCTGTTCTTTTGTAATTACCGCGCCAGTAGGATTATTGGGATAACATAGATAGATCATATCCGGCACCTCTTTAGGAAATTCCGGCACAAAGTCATTTTCTGCCATACAAGGCATATAGATCACACCTTCATATCCCTGTATCACAGCATCGTATTTCCCGGTTCTTCCCGCCATTACATTCGTATCCACGTACACCGGATAAACCGGGTCACATACTGCAATTTTATTGTCTGTGCTGAAGATCTCCTGAATATTTCCACAGTCGCATTTTGCTCCATCCGATACAAAAATCTCCTCCGCACTGATCTGGCAACCTCTACTTTGATAGTCATTTTTCGCAATTTCACTTCTCAAAAACTCATACCCCAAATCTGGCGCATACCCATGAAACGTATCCGCACTTGCCATCTCCTGCACGGCCTCTTGTAGGGCGTTCACCAGGACAGGAGCCAGCGGCTGAGTCACATCACCGATTCCCAAGCGAATCACCTCTTTATCCGGATTTTGTTCAGAAAACTCCTGCACCTTTTTTGCGATTGTAGAAAACAGATAATTCCCCTGAATTTTTAAATAGTTCTCATTGACTTTATACATGATCTTCCTCCTTACCAAAAAATAACAGGGCGCACTTACCTCAGACTTCCCTCAGTAAGAACACCCTCTCTTCTATAACTAGAGATTATAGCAACAGTTCTTTTTTTTGTCAATATTTTTCTCTGTTGCTTTACCCAATTAAAGAGTTCCTGCGTTACTGTTTAGGCTTCCAATACCCCACGAGGAGGTTTTGTACAAAAGCCCCGAGACTTACTTACGCCAAAGTGATGTTTACCGTTACGTTACTGCTGCTAATTCCGTTCAACGCAATTGGTCAAAATTCATTTCAGATTGCCTATGGCAATGGATCTCGACTTATTCAGGGCCGCCTCCACGAATCCTCGAAATAGAGGATGTGCACGATTCGGTCTGGATCTAAACTCCGGATGTGCCTGTGTCCCAATAAAAAACGGATGTTCTTTAAGCTCAATCATCTCCACAACACGCTTATCCGGTGACATCCCACACAAGCTCATACCCGCGTCTTCCACAGCTTCCCGGTATTCGTTGTTGAATTCATACCGATGTCTATGCCGTTCTTGCACGATTTCTCTTCCATAGATACGATATGCCTTTGACTGAGCATTCAGCGCACACGGATAGGCCCCCAGTCGAAGTGTTCCTCCCCTGTTTTCCACGTTCTCTTGATCCGGCATCAGACTAATCACTGGATATTCGGTTTTTGCATCAAATTCCACACTGTTAGCCCCTGTATAGCACAAAACATTTCTCGCAAATTCTACCACTGCCATCTGCATTCCGAGACAAATTCCCAGATACGGTACCTTGTATTCCCTGGCATACCGAATTGCCAGAATCATTCCTTCTATTCCTCTGTCTCCAAAACCACCCGGCACGATAATTCCATGAACTCTCTGAAATTTCTGCCTCAGATTTTTTTCTGTCATTCTCTCAGAATCCACCCATTCTATTTTTACCTTTGCCTGGTTTTCAATGCCTCCATGCTTTAACGCCTCCACAACACTTAAATACGCATCATGCAATTCAACATATTTTCCAACCAGCGCTACAGTAACTGTGTTTTTAGGGTGGCACAGACGTTCCACCATCTCGTTCCACTCCCTTAAATCCGGTTCCTGGCAGGGTAATTTAAGACAGTCACAGACAACCTGAGCTAAATTTTCTCTTTCCATGGCCAAAGGTGCCTCATATAAATACTCCACATCCAGATTTTGAATCACCCTTTTGGAGTCAATATTGCAAAATAAAGCAATCTTCTCGCGAATCCCATCTGTCAGAGGATATTCCGAGCGACACACCAAAATATCTGGCTGGATTCCCATTCTTTGCAGTTCCCGCACGCTAGCCTGTGTAGGTTTTGTCTTCATCTCTTGGGAAGCTCTCAGAAAAGGAATCAAAGTGACATGAACTAGAACAGCATTTTCCCTTCCCATCTCCTGCTGAAATTGACGTATAGCTTCTAAAAATGGCTGACTCTCAATGTCTCCCACAGTGCCTCCCACTTCGATGATGACAATGCGTTCCCCAGAATGATAAAAACGACTCTTGATCTCATTCGTGATATGTGGAATTACCTGAACAGTTCCTCCGCCAAAATCTCCACGCCGTTCTTTTTGTATAACGGACCAGTAGATTTTTCCTGTCGTCACATTGGAATGAACTCCTAAATTTTCGTCAACAAAACGCTCATAGTGTCCTAAATCCAAATCTGTCTCTGTTCCGTCCTCAGTAACAAACACCTCACCGTGCTGCACTGGATTCATCGTTCCAGGATCCACATTGATGTAAGGATCAAATTTTTGCATCGTAACCGCGTGGCCTCTTGCCTTAAGCAGCCTTCCCAATGAAGCCGCCGTGATCCCTTTTCCCAACCCGGAAACCACTCCACCTGTCACAAACACATATTTCGCAGCCATCCGATTCTCCTCCTGTCTTCCTTAAACTACCTACAGTATCTCCATAAATACTCGAAGAATTCTTATAAGGTTTAAAACAGCAAAACTGCCCATGGATAACATTTTTAGTGTAAAACACATCGGTATAATACACTCTTACCTGATAATAAAAACGTCAAAAACCCTTAAAGAGTTCTTGACGTCATTGTAAATCATTATTTAATCCTATCGTTTTATTTTGCTTCGTCTTTTCTTTTTGGAGGTGCCGCAACGTCCTAAACACCCGCAGCAGTCTCCCGTGCAACTGCCTCCACAGCCATACACACTCTTTCGTCTGATACTTCGAACTGCCAAAATACCACTTCCCAGCACAATCGCAGCAACTACTATCGTTCCTAAATTTTCTTCCAGAAACACCAACATCCTCAGTTATTCTCTCCTTCTTGAAAAAACATCACCAGAAACGCCAGTATCAAGAGCAGACAACTCACAAAAACCGCCTTCTCTCTCCACCAAAAAGCTCCCACCGTTCCAGCTGCCGCTCCTATCAAAAATACCAGATCTACCCCTAGATATCCAAGCCCTTTTTGGCGCATCTGAACATCCCCAGTCCGAAAATACCGATAAATCGCCTCTGTGCCACTGCGCAGATTTCCCGTACACATCGTAGTAGCACAGGTAATCTGGTGAATTTTTCGAAAAGTCTGCACTTGCAAAGAGCAGATAAAAGAAACCATCACATTGGCCAACATATTCATGGACTGCGGAAGGAAAGCAACCCCCGCCAGCAAAATCACTTCTATCAAAATCACTATCTGCCGCCAGTGAAACGCAGTGTTTCCCTGTGTTTTAAATCTCTGCTTAATCAACTCCGCTATAATCACCCCAACCGCGAACGCCGCAATGGGGATGACATACCGCGCTGCCCGGCTGTATTCTCCCTGAGCCAGATACACTCCCAGAAGAACAATGTTTCCTGTCTGGGCATTGGCAAAAACGCCCCCTCTGGTCAGATAAGTATAAGCATCCAAAATCCCTCCTGTTAATGCCAGCAGAATCCCCATCTCCATGGATTCCGATTTTTGCCAGGCCGTCTTGTTCATCTTTTTTACCTCATTTCTCTTCTATATGTAAAGGAACAAAATACCAATCGCTGCCAGCAGAAGACACATCGGCACGCAGTAAAACATAGATTTGAGAGGGTCAACCTTCTTGCCCAACAGACCGCCGACAATTCCAGCTACGGCAAACGTGGTCAAATCCGCCGGCGGCAGCCCCTGACCTGCACTAGCCAGATGCGCGCCTGCAACAGCCGAATGAATTTTACTGACCCCTGTATTTACCAGCGCCGGTCCAAAGAAAGAGAAGACCACATTCTGTGAAGTAGACTGTGAACCGGTCAGCATTCCCATGAGTACCATTGCCATCGCTCCCCCTATTTTCAGAAGGTTCGTATCCAGCCCCAGGGCAAATTCCTGAACTGCCTCGATCTGCCCGCCTGCATAGAAACTCCCTAGCATAAACGCTGCGCACAATTGAATCAATACCGTCACTTTGACATTCTTGACACCGGTGGAGAGAGTATCTTTCCAGTCACTGCGTACCTTTGGAAACAGAAAGGCAATTATTGTGACAAACAAAATAGAAAGAACAATTCCATTCGTCACACCGTTTAAAATAGTGATGTTTTTCAGGACATCCAGAATGGACAAATTCTCTGACACTTTGATGTATCCCAATATATCCGGAACAAAATCAAACTGAATCTGAGGAACACCGATAGTCCGAAAGAAAATCACCACCACTAAAACCATTAAAGGTACCAGTGTAATCCAGTTATTTTTCAAAATTTGCCCAGCCGTCTGTCCCTGATGCGAGGCAGCTGCGTCTGGGGACAATTTTGTCCCTTTCTTTACGAGAAACAATCCCACATACAGACAGATAAACAGGACGATCACCGCAATAGTCCCATAACCCACTCGAACCACTGCGTCGGGATTCGCCTCTACCAAGGAAGAAGAAAGCGCAAACCCTTGGGAAATCGGAGGCATAATAGAACCTGCACTGGCTCCCATGACGATAATTGCACAGATCTTTTCCCCAGATAGTTTCATATCGGCCAATACGCCGATGGTCAAGACTCCTATGATTGTAGAAGCTGCAATCGCATCGCCCAGCAAAGATCCGGACACCACGAGCGCCAGTACGATGCTAACAGTCAATGCTCTGGGCGAATTGTGGAATTTCGCCTTCAAAGCCCCCATGATCGTCTCCATAGTTCCCAATTTTACTTGTGTCTCAGCATAGATGCTTCCTACGATGGACAATGCAATTACCCAGGCAATCCGGTCAATTCCATCCACCCAAGCTCCTACCCACTCAACAACTGAGTACACGCCACCCATGAGAAGAGATAAAATCCCAGCCACAATCAGAGCTGCATGGATATTTCCTCCTATCTTGGGTATTTTCTTCCATAAAATAATCAACATCATCACGGCGACAGGAACTACTACTTTAATCATAAAAGTCTCCTCCTTAACTTTGTCTGGTTAAATAGTTGCTTATTCGAAGTCTCCCTCTGACCATCTCCGAAAACGATTTGGTGAAAATGCCTCCAGAGAATAGGAGGATTTGCCTTGTACCAGTAATTCAGCCATCAGTTTTCCCGTGATTGGTGCCAACGCAATCCCATCTCCCTCGTGGCCCGCTGCCACAAAGAAGCCTGGCAACTTCTCTACTTCCCCTATAACAGGGATTCCATCCGGTGTAAACGGCCGCAGTCCTGCGAACGCCCGGATAATATTTACATCCTTCAGCGCTGGAAAGAAACGCATCGCTCTTCTCATAGTCACTTCCATCGCCTCTAGTGTATTCTCTCTGTCATAACCTACAAACTCTCTGGTGCTACCGATTACCAGCCCTCCGTTTTCTGTCTGCTCAATACTCAGACTCGCTCCCATGCGGAGCACCGCTTTATCTCCGACAGCTTCCGGTTTAAATTTTATCACATTATAGCGAGCACACTGTAAAGTCACATCCATAAACGGCCCTAAGGGTTCCGTGATAAACAGCTGCCCTTTTCTGGGTCTGATGGGCAGGTCTACACCTGCCATCGCCGCAATTTCCGCAGCCCAGGAACCAGCCGCATCGATCACTTGGTCTGCGTAATAGGTTCCTTTTGAAGTCTCCACCCCCATCACCCGGCCCATTTTTACCAGAACATCTGTCACTTCAGTATTGGAGAGCACCTGAGCCCCCAGCCGTTTTGCTGCCTGGACATAGGCAAACGTCAATCTTATAGGATTCACCTTGCCACTGGTAGGAGAATATAATGCCCCATACAAATCCGGGTTTAACTGCGGCTCTATCTTGCAGGCCTCCTCTATAGAAATCATACGGATATCCACTCCGCTTTGTCTCTGCTCTTTCACAATCTCCGAGAGAATTTCCCACTCCAACTTTGTCTCTGCCGGCTGCATTCCGCCGCAGTCTTTTCGGTACTCGATATCCATACCCAGCTCTTTTGAGAGTTCCTCGAACATGGCGATACTTCGAATTGCCAACTCCATCTGAAGACCTGGTTTCTTTGTATGATAACCCACCACACCATCAGAAGCCCCAGCGGACCCGCTACAATTATCTTTTTTCTCAATCATCAGAACTTTCTTTCCCATCTTGCTCAGATAGTACGTGATCGAGCTTCCGATCACTCCGCCTCCGATGACGATAATCTCTGGCCTATTCATCTTCGCTACCTCCAAGGATACCAATCTTCACTGGTCTGACCGGCATTCTTTTGGTCTGCGGCAAAATCTGTTCCATAGGAATTCCAGTCTCCTGAGAAATAATCTTGGCCACCAGCCGCTCACAGGTCTTTCCCTGACACAGTCCCATTCCGGCACGTGTCCTTCTCTTCACCCCGTCCACTGTCGTTGCCCCTTGCTCGATAGCATCCAAGATTTCTTGCCTGGTCACTTCCTGGCAACGGCAAATAATAATGTCATTTTCCATCATTCCCCCTCCTGTTTGGCCCTAAGCCTCTGAATGCTTCTGACTTCATCCACATATTCCATGGGCACTGCGATGCTAATCACCGTTGTCCCCTGATAGGCCTTCTGTTGTCTCACTTTCAGAACCCTCGCGTCACAGACCACTTCTCCGCCGCGGTTAACTGCTTTCACCCAGTCTCCCTCTTTCGGCAAAGGCAAATATTCAAATGGAAAGTCAATCGTACCTTCTTCCTCACTGTAGCTCTTATCTACAATCGTAATCGCCAAACCTGGACAGGCTGCCACACATAGGCCGCAACCCGTACATTTCTCTTCTTCTATACAGGGAAGATTTGTGATCTGCTCTCCGATATGTATCGCGTGAAACCTACAGGCACTCTCACAGGGATTGCATGGAATCTCCTGCACACATTCAATTACCGCCACGCGGCCTTCTTTCATTCGTTTCTGGGAGGGAACCCCCGGTGCGCTTTGCAGCTCCTCCTGGGAGGGGATTCCAGTGTACACAACTCCTTCTCTCACAGCACGTTCCCTCCTTCTCTATAAATACGCATGTCTTCCAGCTGTTTTTCCTTAGATGCCCTTCGTCTCTCCCCAAAGACCCCAGAGCGCAGTGTATTTAGCCTTCTCTGTATCTGTTCTTTTTTCTCCTGTGCTTCTTCCTGACTAAGATATCCCAAAGCCCAGGCTGCACAGACTCCTGCCATGTTTCCCTCTTCCATCGCTGAGGAAGCCTCCTCGACACCAGTGATATCTCCCGCCACGTACACCCCCTCTACAGTTGTCTCCATATTGGAATCGTGAAGGGGAACGTGGCCACCGAAGGCCGGAATGAAATCAAATTTACAGCCGACCATCCAGGCAAGTTCTGTCATTGGATTTAATCCTACCGCAAGACAGACGGTATCCACTTGAAAATTTTTCTCTGTCCCCTCGATTAAATTCCACTTCTCATCAACAGCCGCGATCTCCACACCTTCTACCTCTTCCTGGCCATAGACACGCTTAATGGTATGTCCCACATAAATAGGAACACCTGCCCGCCTGATTTTTCCTGCATGAACTCCATAACCCCCGATCTTAGGAGCTCCCTCCACGAGAGCCACCACCTCAGCTCCTGCCTGCATCAGCTGATACGAGACAATCAGTCCCACATTTCCAGAACCGACCATAAGAATCCTTTTTCCTGGAAGCACACGGTTTACATTGACCATGGTCTGAGCTGCCCCGGCTCCCATGACCCCAGGCATCGTACTACCTGGAAATGCCATATAGTTTTCTTTGGCCCCGCTGGCAATAATGATCTTTTTCGCGCTCACCGAATAGTTTCTTCCCTCATGAACAACACCCATGCTTTTGTCCGGCAAAAGACCATAGACCAAGCTATCCAGCATTACATCCGCTCCACTGTCTCGGACCTGGCACAGCAACTCTTCTCCAATGAAATAGCCCCTCACACCGGCATGGTGCTCTTTGGACCCAAAAAACTTGTGAATCTGCTTAAACAGCTGACCTCCCGGACGTTTATTTTCATCAATCAGAGTCACTTTGGCACCGGCACGAGCCGCCTGATATGCCGCTGACAAACCGGCTGGACCAGCCCCAATCACCGCCACATCCGTCGTAATCTGTCTCATCTTTCGCCCTCCCCCTCAATCTTTAAGGCAGAAAGACCCTCCTGCTTCTCCACCCGCATTCCATCTCGCACATAAGTGACACAGGTTCTGGTATTGGGAACTCCATCCACAATCATCATACAGTCTGTGCACCGCCCTATAGCACAAAAGATACCTCTGGGCTCTTTTCTGCGTGCCGTTGTGCGGAATACACGAATTCCCGCATTCATCAATGCAGATGCCACCGGTTCTCCTTCATAGGCCTCTAACGGCTGTCCATTGTAATACAGCGTTACTCTTTTTTGATCTGGAAGATCTCCCAAAATAGGGTGCTTCTCCACTCTCATCGCTTTGTATCCTCTCTTTTCAACTTTTGTATAGATTCTATGGCTATTATTGTATTTAAAAATTGCACAACCTCAGAACTCTCCCGAACCTATTGCATACGAGGCATCTCAAAAGTGAAAGTTCAAAAATTGTGCAACGCCCTTATCCACTGAGGGTATCTCTCCAGCATGAATCTCAATCCCTGGTAAATCCTTTCGCAAAGTCTGGAGTTCCATGCAGATCATAAGGTGTTATCTGATACACATAATAATTCAGCCAGTTCGTATACAGATTATTCGCATGTGCCCTCCACATCAGCAACGGTTTAATCTGCGGATCATCATTCTGATAATAATTTTTCGGCAACTCTATAGGCAGCCCCTTCTCCACATCTCTTTTGTATTCCCCATCTAAAGTCACACGATCATACTCTGGATGACCCATCACAAAAATCTTTCGTCCCTCTTCCGCCATGGCCAAAAACAGACCTGCTTCCTCCGATTCTGCCAAGACAGTTAGTTCCTTACATTTGCGTATTTCCTCCATGGGTACTTCTGTATGACGGGAATGAGGTGCCAAAAACATATCGTCAAATCCTCTGACCAGAGGAATTTTTCGATTTGACACCCTGTGCCAGAACAGGCCAAACATCTTTTTTTCCAGCGGCCTTTTCTGAAGTCCATAGTGGTAATAGAGACCCGCCTGGGCCGCCCAGCAAAGGTATATTGTGGAAGTGACACTGTTATTCGTCCATTCCATAATCTCCTTGAGCTCCTCCCAATAGTCTACTTTCTCAAACTCCATCTGTTCTACAGGCGCTCCTGTTATAATCATACCGTCAAATCTACGGTCCTTAATCGTCTGAAATGTCTCATAAAATTTATTGAGATGGCTCATGGACGTATTTTTGGACTCATGGCTCTCCACTGTCATAAAAGTCACATCCACCTGAAGAGGTGTGTTGGACAGAGAGCGCAGAAGCTGCAATTCCGTCTCCTCCTTTAAAGGCATCAAATTCAAAATCAAAATCTGAATTGGTCGCACATCCTGGTGCACCGCCCGCTTTTCATCCATCACAAATATATTTTCTCTCTCTAAGATCTCCTTAACTGGGAGATCACTCTGTATCTTAATTGGCATACTTTCTCCTGTCCTTTTCCTTTTTTGTATATTCTGTTTAGCTACAAGCTTTCGTCCATTCTCCTACCTGTAACAGTTATGTCTCATTTTACTCCCATAAGCCTGTCATTGACAAGATTTACTTTTATTTTTTCAGGCTCCTGTTACGGATTCAGCATCTCTAAGAACTCTTCCTCCGAGATGATAGGTACTCCCAATGCTTTCGCTTTCTTATTTTTAGACGAACTAGACGCTGTATCATTGTTAATCAGATAACTCGTCTTAGAGGTAACTGTCCCGGTCACCTTGCCTCCCTGCTCCTCTATAGCCTCCTTCACCGCATTTCTGTTGGGAAAATGCTCCACACTTCCGGTAATCACGAAATTCAGTCCTTCCAGCGATTTTTTCAGCGTCTCCGCAGGTTTCTCGAGGCGCAGATGACTCACAAGATGTTCCAATTTTTTCTGATTTTCCTCATTTTCCAAAAATCGAACCAAATTTTTAGCGATCACAGGGCCAATTCCATCGATCCCGCTGACTTCGTCCTCCGAGGCATTCTTCAATCGCTCCAAGTCATAGTCAAAGTGACGACAGATTACCTTGGCGTTGGCCAGACCTATGTTGGGAATTCCGAGGCTATATATCATCTTTGGAAGCGTAGTATCTCTCGCTTTCTCGATACTGGACACCAAATTGTCAAAGGATTTCTCTCCTAGTCCTTCCATCTCCGTGATCTGTTCCCTATAGCGTTCCAGTTCAAAAATATCTCCAAAATCATGAATGAACCCTCTGGCAATCAGCTTCTCCAAAGTAGCCTCAGAAAGTCCTTCCACATTCATCGCATCCCGGCTCACAAACAGTGTAAATGCTTTAATTCGCTTTGCCTGACACTGGGGATTCATACAGTACAAGGATTCCACTTCATTTTCTTTGATCACTCTGGCTTCCTGACCGCAGACCGGACAGGCATCT
This sequence comes from Blautia hydrogenotrophica DSM 10507, assembly GCF_034356035.1. Classification (NCBI taxonomy): domain Bacteria; kingdom Bacillati; phylum Bacillota; class Clostridia; order Lachnospirales; family Lachnospiraceae; genus Blautia; species Blautia hydrogenotrophica. Next base: position 1,385,845 of record NZ_CP136423.1, on the reverse strand, counting down.
GGAATGGTCAGATTTCCGCTCCTTGTGAGATTCTCTGCGATCTGCGGAATAATCATGTTCGCTTTGTACACCTGAATGTGATCTCCGATGCCTAGTTGCAGCTCCTTTAAAATACTGATATTGTGGACACTTGCTCTGCTCACTGTCGTCCCCTCCAACTCCACAGGCTCAAAAATCGCCACTGGATTAATCAGACCTGTTCTAGAAGGGCTCCATTCCATCTCCTTTAAAACCGTCTCTTTCGTCTCATCCGCCCATTTAAAAGCATAGGAGTTTCTGGGGAACTTTGAGGTACTCCCCAAGGAATCCCCGTAAGCAATATCATCGTAAATTGCAACCAGTCCGTCGGAAGGAAAGTCATTCCGCTCAACCGCTTCTGAAAAATATTGAACAGACTCCTCTAAATTCTCTGAGGTGACAATCCGATATTCCACTACATCAAATCCCTGGGATTTTAGCCATCTCATTTGAAAATCTCTGGAATTTCGAAAATCCACGTCTTGAGCGCTCACCAAGGCAAACGCCAAAAACTGCACATTTCTCTTTGCTGTAATTTCATTGCTCAGCTGGCGCACAGAACCGCTGCAAAGATTCCTCGGATTTTTATAGCGAGCCTCTATCTGTGCGATGGAGGCGTTGATTCTCTCAAAATCTGAATACGTGATAACCGCTTCTCCCCTCAGAACCAACTTCCCTTTATAGGGAATAGTAAGCGGAATATTTTGAAATACTCTCGCATTGTTCGTGATAACCTCACCGACGATTCCATTACCTCTAGTCACTGCCTTTGACAGCTTTCCCTCCTCATAAGTCAAGACAATTGTTAGGCCGTCCAATTTCCAAGACAAAAGAGACCTGTGATCTCCAATAAACTCTCGGAGCTCCTCCATATCCTTCGTCTTATCCAACGATAGCATCGGAGTCTCATGGGTCTCTTTCGGCAATTCATCGAGAGCCTGATATCCTACCTGTACCGTGGGACTATTGGCCAAGATCACCTTCGTCTCCTGCTCTAGCTTTACCAGTTCATCATAAAGCCTATCATACTCTAGGTTACTCATAATCTCCCGGTCTTCCTGATAGTAAGCCTTCGATGCCTCATTTAACTTTTGTACCAGCTCTTTGATTCTCTCCACTGCTGTGTCCATAGATTCCTCCTGTTTTTCTGCACGGTACACTCGAAGAGTCTACCAGCAATCTTTGAAGTTCTCTCCACTCCTCGGAAGTCACTTCTCTATACGCTCCCACCGGAAGCTTACCTAGTTTCAGATTCATAATCCTAGTTCGATTCAGTCTCACCACCCGATATCCAAAGTATTCGCACATACGTCTTATTTGGCGATTCAGTCCCTGAGTCAAAATGATCTGAAAGCTTTTTTCCCCCGTTCTTTTAATCTGGCAGGGACGGGTGACCGTTCCCAATATAGGAACTCCCTTAGCCATCTTTGACAAAAACTCCTTTGTGACAGGATGGTCGACCGTAACCTGATACTCTTTCTCATGGTAATTCCCCGCTCGCATAATTTTATTCACCAATTCTCCTTGATTGGTCAGTAAAATTAATCCCTGAGAGTCCACATCCAGACGTCCCACGGGATAGACACGAATCGGATAATTCACAAAATCCACAATATTATCTTTCTGATTTTTCGCCGTACATATAATTCCTCTGGGTTTGTTCAAAAGTAAAAGGACTTTAGGCTGTCCCTGTCTGATCTCGCGATTATCCACCCGTATTTGTTGGTCAACAGACACCTTCTCCCCGGTCACAGCCTTTCTGCCGTCCACCGTTACACGCCCTTGCAGTATCAGAGAATCTGCCTCTCTGCGGGAACACACGCCAGCGTCGCTTAAATATTTATTCAATCTGATCTTTTCCATACTCATTTTTTTATTATATTATTTTTTGAACCAATGCGCAACGTAAAGTCAAAAATTTGTCTTACCGTCACTGACACCCGCATAACAGTTCTGTTACTATTCATTCACTTGCAGTTCGTGAGCAAGTAACATCCGTTAGTAACTATTCAGCCATGCGATTGATAAGAACAAAAATCCGGAGCAAGCTTGCTTGCAGAAACGTTTGTCTCTTATCAGGCAAATGGCGCTTAGCCATAAGCGAGGATTTCGCCGCATATGCGACGATATAAGCTGCGCAGCAGCTAATCCGAGCTGTTATGGCTGAATAGTTACATCCGTTCTGCCATCTTTTTCATCCAGTATTGTGTTTTGACAAAATTCGCTGTATTATTATTGTATTCTCGTAATTTCTTGTATCTAACTTTTCGAGAACGATTCATGTACTCTTGAAAAATCACTTTAGAAAAAGGAGGAAACAAAGTGCCAGGTCGGAAAAAACGAACTAACCGGGTACTGATTCTGATTACCGTGCTGCTCTGCTTAGCTTTCGGCACGATATTCACACAGTCAAGCTCTGCCGTGGAACCAAAATCAAATCAGGATACCCTGCCGGATATTATCGTAGCCGATGATGCTGACACTGCCGGCAATGAGCACTCTTCAAAGAGGGAATCCCAAAAAATCTCCCAAGAAAGAACAGAAGAGGATGCTGTCCCCCAAAAGCAAAACTCAGAAAATGAAATTTCAGGCCAATGGGCTTTCTCAAAAGATCAATGGTACTACTACGTGGACGAAAAACCAGTCACTGGCTGGAAAACCATCGGTTCTAACACTTATTATTTTAATAAAAAAGGAGTCATGAAAACTGGTTGGATCAAAGTAAAAAACACCCGTTACTATCTGGACGATGATGGAATTATGCAGACTGGCTGGATAAACTTGGATGGCAAATCTTACTATCTGCGCGACGACGGCAGCCTTGACACTGACGCTTCAAGAACCGAAAAGGCCAAAAGCAGCTATGCACAGATAGAACTTCAGAACTCTTTAAACCCTTTGAAACCTTCTGAAAAGACAAAAAGCGAAAATAGAGCTGTTAAAAAAGCCACGAAAAAAAAGTCTCCCCGTAATACACCAAAGCAGAAAAAAACAGAGAACTCCAACACGGTCACCATGGACAAAGCTCCCAAAGGGGCACAGGTCGCTCTTACTTTTGACGATGGCCCCGGTATATACACCGACCGACTTTTGGACGCTCTGGAAAAAAACAATGCAAAGGCAACTTTTTTCATGGTCGGTACCAATGTGTCTGATTTTCCCGACACGGTCAACCGAATGGAAAAATTAGGCTGTGAGCTTGGGAACCATACTTATTCCCATAAAGACTTGACTTCCTTAAGTTCAGACGAAATCTCCGACCAGGTAGAGGATATGAATTACGGATTAAATGAATTTCTGGGACACGGATCTAGTTTGGTACGTCCCCCTTACGGTTCTGTCAATGAGGCCGTCCAAAGCAACGTGAATTATCCACTTATACTCTGGTCTTTGGATACGTTAGACTGGGAAACTCTCGACACACAAGCCACCGTTAAAAACGTCTTTGAAAATGTTCAAGATGGAGACATCATTTTAATGCATGATATTTATGAAAACTCAGTGGCGGCAGCCGAAATTCTCATTCCTGAGTTAATAAAACAAGGATATGAATTGGTGACAGTTAGCGAACTGGCACATTCCAAAGGAGTTGACCTACAGGCAGGCCAAGTTTACGGTTCGATAAACTAGAGCTTCTCCTATCTGTCGCGATGCCATAGCCAGTTCGCAGCACTACTGCGTTACCCGGCAAACGTTTGCTCGTGCAAGCACAGTCGTCGTTTGCCGGGCTTATTACACAAAAAAGACCTTGCCACTTTTATAGTGACAAGGCCTTTTCTGCCATATAACCTTATTTTATTATTTATTCAAGTAATTCCCCGTAAATGTAACCGGTCTGACCCTCATATTCGATCTGTACCCAATCACCTTCTGTACTCAACCGCGTCACTTTGCCTCCTGCTTCTACGCCTCCAATCACTTCAGAATCAGAGGATGCTTCTGCACGAATATTGGCATCTTCTACCGCAGTCATAGTCTCTTCGTCTGCACTCTGGCTCTCTTCGCCAAGACCTTCCAAAAACTCTTTCAATTCCTCGTCTTCTTCCTGAACCTTCGTGTAATCACTTTGAACTTGATCCACCAGCTTTTCGACATCCTCATCTTTCAAAAGACTATCCATGTATTTCTGTACTTTTTCGTCTTCTTCAGCTTTTGAGTATATCTTCAGCGCCCCCTCCGACTCAGTCTTCACATAGAGCTGACTCAGTGCTGGAACTGGAGTATCAATTCCTGTACAGACATAATCATACTGTGCATATACGACATATTCCCCAGAATCAATTCCTTTTTTCGTATATACCTCCAGATTCTCGTATCCATCAATATATTTTGCGTTGGTAACTTTGGCCTCCTCGGTGGGATCCAGTTCATCCACGACAGTCCGAATTGTATCCACATCTTTGTTTCCCAAAGCATCATAATATTTCTGAATTAACGCATTTACTTTCGGATACTTGTTTTTCTCAATGGGATTTGCATTTTCATTCTTCTCGTCTGACTCCCCACTATTTTCCGGAGAAGAAGGATCATTTCCCTTGTTATTCTCTGTAGACTCATCCACCACCTCAGCAGCGTCACCCTTCATGGCGCTGGAGCAGGCACGAACTCCAAAGAATAATCCAGCAATAATTACCAGAACACCCGCGCCAAGAAGAATATAGCGAAGGTTATCTGATAACCACTCTCTAAAATTATCCAAGTTCTTGTCCTCCTTATGAATCGAACACACAGGTCATCCCTACCCCGTGCAACACACCTGGAGGGAATCGAACCCCCGCACATGGTACCGGAAACCACTGCTCTATCCCCTGAGCTACAGGTGCACATGTTATAGTATTTCTCCCCGAACCCTATTAAATTGGCATTCAGAAAGCGAAAGCACTCTCATAACACTTCTCATACTATAACATATTTCTCCTTTATTGTAAAGCTTTTTTACCTATCCCCCCACTGTGACAGCAAAATCCCTTTCTTATCCCCATTTATTTGGTCTTATTCTCCTCAAATTTGGGATAGAGTGATTTTCTATTACACATATGCTCCTCTGTGGACGCGCATGAAGGTTACCCGTGTATACTATCATCTACCCGATCGTAATAATAAACCTTCGAGGACAAAACTTCCGGCTCCGGGACCTGTGTCTCATTCACCTCCTCCACCATTTCCTGTAACATTTGCTTGGAGCATCCCATTCCTTCCGGAACAAGAATGCACTCATGAATGCTGCTGGGAAGAATAAAAAAATTTCGTCTCATCCATCGTGCGATCTGCCGCAATGTTCCCGGATACAAAATCGCCGCCGCTCCTAAAAATTTTTGGACATTAGTCAGCAGATACATAGGAATTCCCGAGTTCTCTTGAGACACCTCAAAATCCATCTGAGTCCCTAGTTCTCTGATCACTTCTTCTAAAGGGTGAAAATATACCGGACATATCCTCGGCGTATTCTCAGCAGCTTTCTCCTCCAATTCATTCACCTCAATCCGAAAAGCCTTGATCTCCTCATTGGTAATCAGTCTGCGGTGCGTGCCTCCGTCTTCCACCCTTGCAAACACAATCGCCAAATCCAGGTAAGAAATATAAGGTACTCTCTGCAACAATTTTTCATTCTTCTCATAATTTAACAGCTGGTATACAACAACGGATTCGTCTTTCATTTTCTACTCCTTTCCGTTCTCACGACAAATAAGCCCTGCAATGCGAGGCTGTTACTATGTGTTAGACAAGCGTAAAGGAAAAAAACTTAGGAAACTTAGATAAACACTATGATTTAAATTGGGGATTTTTATAGATATGAAATAAGAATTTGATCTGTGGGTCTGCCCTGCGAGTGCGCATCCATGGCGGAGCGTTTATGTCATAAGAAAGAACTTTTACACATTCTCGTGACAAGGTCTTTCCTATGACAGAACAAACCCACAGCAATGTTTTTGATAGATCTGCGAGTATTTATGCTCTCGATAAATACTCTCCTGTTCTGGTATCAATTTTAATCACATCGCCCTGGTTTACAAACAACGGCACATTTACAGTAGCGCCTGTCTCAACCGTAGCCGGTTTGGTAGCACCCTGAGCTGTGTCACCTTTAAACCCTGGCTCAGTCTCTGTGATCTCTAACTCAACAAATAAAGGCGGCTCAATGGCAAAGACATTTCCATTGTGTGAACATACCTTCACACTTTCATTTTCTTTTACAAACTTCAAAGCATCGCCCACTGCATCCACAGAGAGAGCAATCTGCTCAAAAGTCTCATTGTCCATGAAATTATACATCTCACCATCAAAGTACAGATACTGCATATCCACGCGCTCAATTCTAGCCTGTGGAAATTTCTCTGTAGGGCGGAAGGATTTCTCTAAAACCGCACCGGTGATAATGTTTTTATATTTGGTTCTCACGAATGCCGCACCTTTTCCTGGCTTAACATGCTGGAACTCTACGATTTGACATACGTTTCCATCAATTTCCAGTGTAATTCCGTTCTTGAAATCGCCTGCTGAAATCATAAATTTTCCTCCTTAATGTACACTTGACTATGTTCCATTCTATAATATTCACTGAATTTTTTCAACTGTTTTTTGGTAGTTTTCCAGTTTCTCCTTAATTTCACAAATTAACCCTTCAAAAGGTTTCACCCCAGTCACCACCTGAATATCTGACATTTTCTCGTACACAGGGTCTCGAACTGCGAGTAATTTTTTAATTTTTTCAGGCAGATTCTCCCCGGCGTGAAAACTACTGCTTCCCTCCAGCCTCTTAGCTAGAGTCTCCACCGAGGCTTTCAAGTAGATCACGATTCCTAAATCTTTTAAGTACTTCTGATTCTGTTCCTGAATCGGAAGCCCTGCCCCGATAGAAATCACCAACGGCTTGTCCAGTTCTATCAACTCTTTAATTTCTCTCGTCTCCAAAGCCCTGAAAAACGGCTCTCCAAATTTTGTATAAATCTCATTCACACTCATCTTCATGTGACTCACAATACTTTTATCTACGTCCAGATACGGAAGATTCAGATCCTTGGCCAGACGTTTCCCCACTCTCGTCTTACCAGAGCCATTAAATCCCATAATGACTATATGATTCTTCACTTTCGCCCCTCCTCTTTGTATGGCAGCCTCATCCGCTGCAAAATCTTTTGTTTATCTTTTTTCTTTCAAATAGAAATGCAGAACAATTTTCTCCAGATACCTCTTCAACACAATCTGTATCTCTTCTTTGGGATGAATGGGTTTCACCAGAATATTCCGTATTCCGGCTCGTTTCGCTCCCCAAATATCTGTAAAAAGCTGGTCTCCGATAAAAACTGTGTTCGTTCGGTCTGTTCCCATAAGCTTCATTGCCCTGTTATAGTTTTTCACGGAGGGCTTATGGGCATTCTCGATGAATTTCTGTTTGATCGGACGATTGAAAGACTCCACTCTCTCTCTTTGATTGTTGGATAGAAAACAACACTGAAATCCCAAATTCTTCAGTCTCGCAAACAGCCGCAAAGATCTCTCGTCTTGGGGCTTCCCGTGGGGAACTAACGTGTTGTCAATATCAAAAATTAACCCGCGGTATCCTTTAGCATACAGCCCCTCAAAATCTATCTCATAAGCCGAATCCAGATATTGATCTGGAAAAAAACATTGAAACATGCATCTGACCTCTCGTTCTATCTCTTTTCTAATGGCACGTATGGAATTTCCTCCATGACATTTTTATATGCCGGACGGATGATTTTATCCGTATTAATCAACTCTTCCATACGATGAGCGCTCCATCCTACGATTCTTGCAATGGCAAACATCGGCGTATACAGCTCCAGAGGAAGATCTAGCATACTGTACACGAATCCACTGTAAAAATCCACATTGGCGCTGACTCCTTTATAGATTCTGCGCTCCTCAGCAATAATCTTCGGAGCGAGACGCTCTACCATCGCATACAGATTGTAGTCTTTCTGGCGTCCCTTTTCCACAGCCAGTTCTTTGACGAACCCTTTGAACACCTCAGCACGCGGATCTGAAATGGAATAAATTGCATGCCCCATACCATAAATCAAACCTTTTTGATCAAATGCCTCTTTATGGAGCAGTTTTCTCAGATAAGCACCAACTTCCTCCTCATCATTCCAATCTTTCACATGATGTTTCAGATCATGGAACATCTTTACCACCTTTAAATTTGCACCGCCGTGTTTCGGGCCTTTTAAAGAACCCAAAGCCGCAGCAATGGCTGAGTATGTATCTGTGCCTGATGAAGACACCACATGGGTCGTAAATGTAGAGTTGTTACCACCGCCATGCTCCATATGAATCACAAGAGCTAAATCTAAAATCTTAGCCTCCAGCTCTGTATATTTCCGATCTGGTCTTAACATCAGCAGCAAATTTTCTGCCGTGGACAGCGAGCGGTCTGGGTGGTGAATATACAAACTTTTCCCCTTCTCATAGTGATTATATGCCTGATATGCGTAGACAGACAGAAGTGGAAATACACTGATTAGATTGATACACTGACGCAGAACATTTGGCAGTGAGACATCATCTGGGTTATTGTCGTAGGAGTATAAAGTCAACACGCACCTGGACAGAGCATTCATAATGTCCTTGCTCGGTGCTTTCATAATCACGTCTCTCACGAAATTTCGAGGAAGAGAACGCTGATTTGCCAGAACCTTCTGGAAATCTTCCAGCTCTTTCGCGTTCGGCAGCTTTCCAAATAGCAATAAATAAGTAGTTTCCTCAAATCCGTATCTGTGATTTTTCAAAAATCCCTGTGTCAAATTTTTGATATTGATGCCGCGGTAGAATAAATTTCCCTCACATGGTACTTCTTTTCCGTCGACCACTTTAACAGCCTGCACATTGGATATTCTGGTAAGGCCCGCCAGAACCCCTTTTCCATTTACATCTCTCAGACCTCTTTTTACATCATATTTTCCGTATAACTCCACATCGATCTTGCTGTTTTCCTTACAGATGTCTGTGAGATGTTCGATTTCCGGTGTTACTTTCATATTAAATCCTGACATTTCTTACGTCCCCTTTCTTTTTGTTTTCTATCTTTTCCCTCCCTGAAAAAATACATACTTATGGAATCCCTTAACATAGATCCACATTTCTCTCATTATATCATTATTTTCCATCTGGGTCTAGTGCATTCCCAATCTCTCAGCGACTCCGAGAATGCCAAACAAAGACCGCTCCTCGTACAGCATAGGCTCCACATTAGGAAAATAAGTCTTCATACGATAAATATAATAAATCAGCATTCCAATACCTAAAATCATCAACGGATACTGCATCCATCGAATCTCTCTTCCCAGAACGTATCTGAACAGAATCGCAATCCCTGCCAACAGCAATACTCCAAAAAAGAACGGATGTATCTGAAAAGCTCCTTGAAAGTCCCCTCTCAGAAAAAGCAGTCCTGCCCGTGTCATTCCACAGGCAGGACAAGGCAAACCGGTAATTCCGCGAAAAGGGCAGACGCTCACATGTAAAAAGCTGTTCATAAATACGATATAGGCTGCTATAAACAGCAGAGGCTGAGCGTTATCCCGCAAATCACGATAAATTCTCATCCATATTTTTCTCATTTTTGACGATAGGTACTTAAGAAATCTTTCAGCTTCCCGGTAGCTTCCTCTAGCTGTCTTATGTTTGGCAGATACACGATTCGGAAATGATCCGGCTGCGTCCAGTTAAAGCCTTTTCCATTGACCACCAAAACTCTCTTCTCTCTCAAGAAATCCAGAGCGAACTGCTCGTCATTGGTGATATGAAATCTCTCCGTGTCAATTTTGGGGAAAATGTAAAAAGCAGCTCTTGGTTTTTTCACTGTAATTCCTGGGATGTCCTTTAACGCGTTATAGATAAATTCTCTCTGCTCATAAATTCTACCGCCCGGAACCAGGTACTCATTGACGCTTTGGTACCCACCCAGTGCAGTCTGCACGACACTCTGCGCCGGAACATTGGAACAAAGTCTCATATTCGAAAGCATATTCAAGCCTTCGATATATCCTTGTGCCGCAGCTTTATTTCCACTTAAGACCATCCAGCCCACGCGGAAGCCCGCAATCATGTGGGACTTCGACAGACCACTGAAGGTAACACAGAATACATCTGGAGCCAAAGAAGCAATCGAGGTATGTTTTAGTCCGTCCATCACTAAGCGGTCATAAATTTCATCCGAGAATATAATCAGCTCATTCTCCCTGGCCACCTGTACAATCTGTTCCAAAATCTCGTCAGGATACAAAGCCCCTGTCGGATTGTTCGGATTGATAATGACAATGGCCTTAGTACGGTCCGTGACCTTGCTGCGAATATCATCAATATCTGGATACCAATCTGCCTGTTCATCACAGATATAATGGACAACTTTGCCCCCTGCCAATGTCGCACTGGCTGTCCACAGCGGATAGTCTGGAGCCGGTATCAAAATTTCATCCCCATCATTTAAAAGCGCCTGCATGGAAATACTAATCAGCTCGCTGACTCCATTTCCCGTATAGATATCCTGCATTCCCACATTTGGAATATTTTTCTGCTGATAGTATTGCATAATTGCTTTTCTTGCAGAAAAAATACCTCTCGAGTCTGAATATCCCTGGGAATTTCGGATATTACTCATCATATCCAAAATCACCTCTTCCGGTGCAGAAAATCCAAAGGGGAAGGGGTTGCCGATGTTCAGTTTTAAGATCTCTTTTCCATCCTCCTCCATTCTCGCGGCCTCGTCCACCACCGGTCCGCGGACATCATACAGTACATTGTCCAACTTAGAAGATTTTCCAAAAGCTCTCATTTTCTTCACTCCTTCCAAAAATATATTTATTTATGCAGAAAGTCCGCTTTTCGTGGGCTTTCTGTTTTTGACAAACAGAATAAAAACCAATCCGCTGACCGCCATCAAAATCGGGTAGAAACAGTAAGGTATAATCTGATATGGCGTCAGTTGTGTGAGGCTGGCCGCTGACAGAAGCTGTGCCCCATATGGAATCAATCCCTGCCCCACAGAAGTAAACATATCTAAAAGTGACGCTGATCTTTTCGGGCTGATTTCAAACTCATCACTAATCTCTTTCGCGATAGGACCAGCCATGACGATCGCCACCGTATTGTTGGCCGTACACATGTCTACGAGTAGGGACAAAAACGCAATACCCAGTTCCCCGCCTTTCTTTCCTTTGATACGTTTCTTGATGAATTCCAGGATAAACTGAATACCGCCCATCTCCTTTACCAGAGACACAATACAGGCCACTACCATCGAAATTACTGTGATGTCATACATTCCCATAATGCCGCCGCTGCCATCTGCACCCTGGGCGATCACACGGAACATGTCCGCTGGCAGAATACTACCCGTGGCGATTCCCACAACCAAAGACAGGATAATACCGGCCAGAAGAACCAAAAACACGTTGAAACCGATCAAAGCTCCTACTAACACCACCAAATATGGCAGAACTCTCCAGATATTGTAGGAGAGATCTCCGCTAAGCTGAAAACTTCCATTTCTTGTCAAAATCACAAACAAGATGATCGTGATAACCGCCGCCGGAAGCACAATGAAGAAGTTCTCCTTAAATTTGTCCTTCATCTCGCAACCCTGTGTCTTTACCGCCGCGATCGTGGTGTCTGAGATCATGGACAGGTTATCTCCAAACATAGCGCCGCAGACCACCGCACCAATGCAGATTGGCATTCCAAAGCCAGTCTTCTCACTGATTCCCACTGCAATTGGAGCCAGAGCTGCAATCGTTCCCATGGACGTTCCCATGGATATTGAGATAAAACATCCAATCACGAATAAACCTGCCACTGCTACCGAAGACGGCAGAATCGACAGTCCCAGGTTTACGGTGCTCTCAACGCCCCCGGCCGCTGTGACTGCCCCGGAGAAACCTCCCGCCACTAAAAAAATCAGGCACATCGTGATGATATTGTCATCGCCCACACCCTGGGCCACAATATGTATTTTTTCATGAAAATCATGCTTTCTGTCCTGGATAAAAGCCACAAGCAGAGCGATTAGAAACCCAACAATTGCCGGCATACTGTTAAAATCACCGCTGACAAATCCAGAGCCCAAAAAAATCACCAAAAATACGATAATCGGCAGTAGTGCCCTGCCGTTTGCTTTTACTTTTCCTTCCATGTATCTTCCCCTCTCTATTCTTGTTTTCCCTCCAAAAGCTTACTCAGTTCTTCCATAAAAGTATTGACATCTTTGAATTCCCGATAGACAGACGCAAAGCGCACATAGGCCACTGCGTCCAAATTCTTCAGTTCTTCCATCACAATCTCGCCAATTCTTGTACTGGAAATCTCTCTTTCTTCTGTATTAAAAATCTTCCCCTCGATTGCATCAATGGCAGAATTAATTTTCTCCACCGGAACCGGACGTTTATAACAAGCCCTCAAAATACCTGCTTCAATTTTAGACCGCTCATACTGCTCCCGGTTCTGGTCTTTCTTGATTACAATCAACGGAATTGTCTCCACCTTTTCATAAGTGGTGAACCTTTTTCCACATGCATCACACATGCGCCTTCTACGGATAGAATTATTTTCCTCCACTGGCCTGGAGTCCACAACTCTGGTGTTATCCTGATTACAATACGGACATCTCATATATTTCTCCCCTCATATTCCGAATCAGTCTCAGACAGCTATCATGGAAATCGCTGCATTTCTTGTAAGTATACTGAAAATTCCAATTTCCGTCAAGAAAATTTCCAAAATCAGTTTATTATCTGATAACTATTCGTTACAGTTCAGTCCTCCAATGTCTCACAAGGCGTTTTCTAACTGAAACGCATAAACTGTCTTCCACCCCCATAGGTTTATAAAAAAGGATGGATCAGTCTATGCGTTTGTTCGAACTGCGTCAAAAAGAAATCATCAATATCTGCACCTGCAAAAGCCTGGGCTGTCCCGTGGATATAGACTTTGATATCTGCACCGGGCGTATGCTGGCGCTGATCGTCCCCGGTCCAGCCCGAATCTGCGGTTTTTTCGGCAGAGACAGCGAATATATCATTCCCTGGGAATGCATCCGCCAAATCGGCGAAGATATCATTCTGGTAGAAATCAAGGAAGATCGCTGCCTGAATAAAGATTTTTAGTACAGCGAATTTATAATTCGCTGTACTAGTTTATTTTTTCTCGATAATCAAGCCATCCCGGTACGCCTGAAGAAGCATCTTCAGCTCCCGAATCCGCTCTTTCAGCGCAGCTCCGTTGTCAGTGTCTCCCACAAGCCGCCTGCGCTGACTTCTGCGGACCGCCACCTGACGGGAAACGATATCCGTCTCTTCCCTCACCGCTGCCTCAGCCGACTTAAAAGGTTCATGAGCAGACAACAACAGACCGTAAGAATTGTAAATCAAGGTATACCCAGCAATTCCAGTTTCTTTCTGATAAGCCCTAGAAAACCCTCCGTCGATCACCAGAACTTTTCCATTACATTTTACTGGGCTCTCCCCATCCTGCTGATGTACTGGGACATGTCCATTGACAATATGAGCACCGGAAGTCTCCAAACCAAATTCCTTAAAAATCTGGTCCACCACCTTCTCATCTTCTAACAAGGAATAATATGGATTTTTCTTTTCTACATGCGTCTGCTTGTCCGCGATGAAATATCTCTCAAAAGTAGTCATCCGATCTTTTCCAAACAATGGGGAATTTGGCCCAGTCCAGATATACCAACAGATATCCTTTCCTTTCTCCTGTTCCACTGGGTCTAAAGCAAAAAATGCCTTTCTCACATAGACTTCCAGAGCATCGTACAGTGCTTTTCCATGATAACTCTTATCAAAGACCCTAACCTGTTTAAAGCTTCCATCTTCATTCAAAGGCACACAGCCATGGTATAACAGGTTTCCATTGTACACTTTGTAGAGATTCCCTTGACTGAGCAAAAGCTTCATGTGTCTTTGCAGTTTCTCACAGTTGATGAACGCTGAGCTCAGTCTCTCCATCACATCCGCCTCTTCTGGGGTCAGTTTGTAAGGATCTTTAGGATCTATTGTCGGAAATAAATTGTCCTTCAGCTTATATTCTTTTCCATAAATCTTGATCGTACCTTTTTCATAGTCAATTCTGTGCAGAAGTCTTCGGTCTTCCATTCCAAAGCCCGGATATTTCTCGATCAGTTGTCCCTCCAGCTTAAACTGTATCACTGAGATCGCCTTGTGCATTTTCATCCCCAAAGCTGCCTCAGTCTCCGTGGTATTTTTATCCCCTTTCAGCTTAAAACACTCACAGGGGTCATCCCGATACACATTCATTGCCAATCTGCCTAAAGGGAACATATTAATCCCGTATCCGTCTTCCAAAATATCCAGGTTTCCATAGCGCACACTGATTCGCACAATTGTGGCGATACACGCTTTTTGACCGGCGGCAGCTCCCATCCAGACAATGTCGTGGTTTCCCCACTGAATATCTAGAGAATGGTAATCACACAGCCGGTCCATAATAAAGTGAGGTCCTGGCCCCCGGTCATAGATATCCCCCAGAATGTGAAGATGGTCCACGACCAGTCGCTGTATCAGTTCTGCCAAGGCAATGATAAAATCCTCTGCCCTGCCAATGTCGATGATCGTATTGACAATGGCATTGTAATAGGCTTCTTTGTCCAGCACTTCTGACTTTTCCGTAATCAGCTCTTCAATGACATAGGCATAGTCCGGCGGCAGTGCTTTTCTCACCTTTGAGCGGGTATACTTGGAGCCTGTAATCTTGCACACCTCTATGAGCCGATAGAGCGTGATCTTATACCAATTCTCCATATCTTCTTCCGCTTTTTTCACCAGTTCCATCTTTTCCCTGGGATAATAGATCAAAGTCGCCAAGGAACGCTTATCTGCCGTGCTCAGCGTGTGCCCAAAAACATCGTCGATTTTTTTCCTCACAGCCCCGGAACCATTTCTCAACACATGGGAAAATGCCTCATACTCCCCATGAATATCTGTCAGAAAATGTTCCGTTCCTTTTGGCAAATTCACGATAGACTGAAGATTTATAATCTCCGTGGAAGCTTTTCCGATCGTGGGATACAGTTCTGCCAGACACTTCAGATAGCGCAGTTCTTCTTTGCTCATACCTTTCTCCTCCATAAAAACCTTTTTTATATAACTGTTTTTGCTTGCATCACTCTATATAAAATCCATCAGCGACATCTGATTAGAATTTGGAATATCTCCAAACAAGTGCATATCATCCATCAAATCAATCACCGTTTTGCTGACTTTCGTACGAATTCTGAAATCATCTTTAGACAAAAACGTTCCCTCATTGGCCGCCGCCACTACCGCATCCGCGGCTTTATCCCCCAAACCTTCAATGGCGTCCAAAGAAGGCATCAGTTTTCCATCAATAATCTGAAAGCGATGAGCCTTTGCCTTATACAAATCCAAAGGCATAAACTCGAACCCCCTGGCGTACATCTCCTGGACAATCTTCATGTCCTTGACCATATCCTGCTCCTTCTTCGTGGCCGCATCTCCCTTCTTATGTATTTCATCCATATAATATTCCAGCTTCTCTTTTCCCATACACATCACCTCATAAGAAAAGTTCGTCGCACGGATACTGAAAAAAGCCGCGTAGTATGCCAGCGGATAAAATATCTTATACCAGGCAATTCGATAGGCCATCATGACGTAGGCTGCCGCGTGGGCCTTAGGAAACATGTAGGAGATCTGTTTGCAGGACCAGATATACCAGTCCGGTACATGATTTGCCTTCATGGTCTCCTCCCATTCCGGCTTCAGCCCCTTTCCCTTACGCACACTTTCCATAATCGTGAAAGCCTGGCTGCTCTCCACTCCCTGGTTAATCAGATAGCCCATAATATCATCACGGGTACAGATCGCCGTGGAAATCGTCGCTTTTCCCTGGCGTATGAGCTCCTGGGCATTCCCCAGCCATACATTGGTCCCATGAGACAACCCAGAAATTCTGACCAGGTCAGAAAAACAGGTGGGCTTCGTATCCTGAAGCATTCCAATAACAAAGTCTGTGCCAAATTCCGGAATTCCCAGACAGCCCAGAGGGCACCCTCCAATATCCTTGGGCTCAATCCCCAGCGCTTTCGTACTGGCAAACAAAGACATTACCTCTGGATTGTCCAAAGGGACCTCCTTTGCATCGGTGCCAGTCAAATCCTCTAGCATACGAATCATCGTCGGATCGTCGTGTCCTAGAATATCCAACTTCAGCAGATTTCCATCAATAGAGTGGTAATCAAAATGTGTTGTGATAATGTCAGAGTTCACATCGTTTGCCGGGTGCTGCACCGGTGTAAACTTTTCAATCTCTTCTCCATGAGGAAGCACAATGATACCACCTGGATGCTGACCAGTGGTTCTACGAATCCCAGTACATCCCTTTACCAATCGGTTAATCTCGCAGTATCGTTTAGGTTGTCCATGTTCCTCAAAATAGTTTTTTACATAGCCAAAAGCTGTCTTCTCCGCCAGGGTTCCGATCGTTCCTGCCTTAAAAGTGTGTCCCTCCCCAAAGATCACCTCTGTATACCGGTGAGCTACCGCCTGGTACTCTCCGGAGAAATTCAAGTCGATATCCGGCTCTTTGTCCCCTTTAAATCCCAGAAAAGTCTCAAAGGGAATATCAAAACCATTTTTGTTCAGCTTAGTCCCACATTTGGGGCAGACTTTATCCGGCATATCACAGCCTACCTTACCCACGAACTTTTTCACATCCTCCGAGTCGAAATCACTGTACTTACATTTAGGGCAGACGTAATGAGGCGGCAAAGGATTTACCTCCGTGATTCCCGACATGGTAGCTGCCAGAGAAGAGCCCACAGACCCTCGCGAACCCACCAGATACCCGTCGTCATTGGACTTCCACACCAGCTTCTGAGCAATGATATACATGACCGCATAACCGTTGGAAATAATAGAGGTCAACTCTTTTTTTAAGCGCTCTTCCACAATTGGCGGCAGCGGTTCTCCATAAATTTCATGTGCCTTATTGTAACAAATATCTCTTAAATCCTGATCGGAATTTTCAATTACTGGAGGACACTTATCCGGATGAATCGGAGACACTTTGTCACACATATCTGCAATCTTCAAAGTGTTGGTAATCACCACTTCTTCTGCCTTCTCGCTGCCCAGATAAGAAAATTCTTCCAACATCTCCTCCGTAGTTCGAAGGTAGAGTGGCGCCTGATCATCCGCATCCCCAAATCCTTTGCCACTCATGATAATTCTGCGGTACACCTCATCTTTAGGGTCCATAAAATGCACATCGCAGGTAGCCACCACTGGTTTCTGGAACTGTTCTCCCAGTTTCACGATCTTCCGATTCATCTCTTTGAGATCTTCCATGGAATGAACCTTGTCGTTCTTTTCATCAGCAATCATGAATTTATTGTTCCCCAATGGCTGAATCTCCAGGTAGTCATAAAAGTTCACCAGCCTCGCAATCTCCTGGGGAGACGCATCCCTTAACAGTGCCTGGTACAACTCTCCAGCTTCACAGGCACTACCAATAATAAGACCCTCTCGATGCTGTTCAAACACACTTTTAGGCACTCTCGGCCTGCGGTTGTAGTACTTCAAATGTGACAGTGATACCAGCTTATACAGATTAATCCGTCCCGCCTCGCTAGAAGCAAGGATAATCGCATGATAAGTAGGCAGCTTCTTCACCGTGTTCTCAGACACAGAGCCCTGACAGTTAAGTACATCCACATTCTCAATCTCACGGTCTGCCAGCATCTTCACGAACTTCACAAAAATATCCGCAGTACAGGCAGCGTCATCCACCGCCCGATGGTGATGTCCCAGCGGAATCTCCAGCGCCTTTGCCACGGTATCCAACTTAAACCGATTCAGAGAAGGCAACAAAAACCTGGCCATGCCCACAGTATCTATGTAGGTAAAATCATGGGGAATTCCCAGCCTGTCACAATTAAATTCCACAAAACTCATATCAAAATCTGCATTGTGCGCCACCATCACAGCCCCGGAACAAAATTCCAGAAATTTCGGCAGCACCTCCTCAATCACCGGCGCGTCCATGACCATACTGTCATTGATACTGGTCAGCTGCTCAATTCGAAATGGGATTGGGACCTTCGGATTTACAAAAGTCGAAAAGCGCTCCACAATTTTTCCATCTTCCACTCGGACCGCCCCAATCTCAATAATCTGGCAGCTCATGGGTGAAAAACCAGTAGTCTCCAAGTCAAAGACCACGAAAGACCCTTGAAGGCTCTGGCCTTTGCCGTTCACCACCATCCCTTTCATGTCATCCACTAGATAGGCCTCCATCCCATACAGCACCTTAAAATCTGCATCCTTGGGAATATTCCAGGTTTCATGAAACGCCTCTGGGAATGCCTGCACCACACCGTGATCTGTAATCGCGATTCCCTTGTGTCCCCACTCATAGGCACGCTTTACCAATTCTTTTGCGTCGGTCACTCCGTCCATATCACTCATCTTTGTGTGACAATGAAGCTCTATGCGTTTTACTGGGCTGTTGTCCTGGCGTGCCGAGCGAAAATCCGGAATTTTCTTAATGCCAGTCAATGAGGCAATCGTCAGCTCCCGGTCAAAACGATCAATGGCCGTAATTCCTTTTAATTTCAAAAAGGCTCCCTTTTTTATGCTCTCTCTCATCTCGGGCACTAACTCATTTCTCATAAACAATTTGACCGTGATACTGTCCGTAAAGTCTGTGACAGCAAAAATAAATATCGTCTTCTCGCCGCGAATTTCCCGCTCATCTATCTCCATCACCTGCCCACGGATGACTACCTCGCCCATCTCCCCGGTCACATTCTCCAACGGAATGCTTTCCTCGTCAAAGTCCCTGCCGTAGACCAAATCGGCAGGCCGCTCTCTCCTGCGGTTCTTTCCAAAATCAGAAAAACTATCTTTTCTGCCTTTTTTCTCCTCCTCTTCTTGCTTCGCCTGCTGTACTCCTTGATTCTCCTGGACTTTTCGCACCATTTGGCTGACTTCCTGCTGAATCTGAAGCGCTGAATTCTTACGATATTTACTCTCCTCCACCTTCACATAGACAGACTCCACTTTTAAGTCCATTCCACAGCGCTCGCAGAAGACTTTTTCCAGATACTCCACCAGAATTTCCCCTTTCTCATGGGAAATTAATGAATCCGGAAGTGTCAACACCAGATCATGACTGCCTTTAAACTCTATCTTCGCCTGCTGAAACAGATTATACTCCAGCATATTGTAATTTTTCAGCTCCAAGGCCATACTAGAGTGATAGATACCCCAAAAATTTTCAGGGGTGTATTGTTCAGACAGCCGAAACTTCTCAATGACCTTCACCTCGATCGAAATTCCCGGAAAACACTGGCGTAGGATTTCTTTCTCCAACGCCAGGATATGTTTTTTGTGAATCCATCGCTCACTTCGAATATATACTCTCAGGCAAGTCTTATCTGGATTGCAGGCCACCTTTGTGACGCGGACCATTTCCAGCCATTCCTTTAATTCCTCTCCCACTTTCAAACGAGGGAACACCTCAAAGAAATCTTTTTCCATCCTGCCCTCCTACTGCTGCCAGTTCAGCAGTTCCTCTCTAAGACAGTCTAAAAGGTCTGTTTCGGGAACTTTCTTCACAATCTCACCCTTCTTAATCAAAAGTCCATTGCCTTTGCCTCCGGCAATTCCGATATCAGCCTCTTTGGCCTCTCCTGGCCCATTTACCACACAGCCCATAACAGCCACCTTTAAGTCCAGAGGAATGTCCTGTACCATGTTCTCCACCTGATTTGCCAAACCAATCAAATCGATCTGGGTCCGTCCGCAGGTAGGACAAGAGACTACCTCAATGCCTCCGTTACGAAGCCCCAGGGTTTTTAAGATTCTCTTCGCCGCCTTCACTTCCTCTAGAGGAGCTCCGGTCAGTGATACCCTTATGGTGTCTCCGATCCCCTGATTCAAAATAATTCCCAGCCCCACAGCCGATTTAATCGTGCCGGAATACAGCGTTCCCGCCTCCGTGATTCCCACATGCAGCGGATAATCTGTCTCCCTGGCAATCAGCTCATGAGCTTTCGCGCACATCAACACATCTGAGGATTTAATGCTGATCACCAGCTGATCGTATCCCATCTCCTCAATCGTTCTGACCTTATCAAGTGCACTCTCCACCAAGCCTTTCGCGGTCACTCCGTGATACTTCTCCACCAGTTCTTTTTCCAGAGAACCACTGTTTACACCGACTCGAATTGGAACTTTCCGTTCCTTCGCCACGTCTACCACAGCCTGAATTCTCTCACGGCTGCCGATATTTCCCGGATTGATTCGAATCTTATCCGCTCCGTTTTCCATGGCCTCAATAGCCAGTCTATAATCAAAGTGAATGTCCGCCACAAGAGGAATATGAATCTGCCGTTTAATCTCTGACAAAGCCCGGGCAGCCTCATGGCTCGGAACCGCACAGCGGATGATCTCACAGCCCGCCTGTTCCAGCGATAAAATCTGTTCCACCGTCGCCTTCACATCCTCCGTCTTTGTGTTTGTCATAGATTGAATCAGCACAGGATTTCCCCCGCCGATCACCCGGTCGCCAATGGCGATCACTCTGGTATGATCTCGATACATAATCTTCTCCTTCTATTCTATACTCAGCGAATCTCCAGCAATTTCTTCTTCAATTCATCCTCCATCTGACGAATCTCAATCTCCGCCTGCCTGCGCTTCTCGCGTCCTTCCTGCTGAATTCTCATCACTTCGTCCAGCGTATGGATTAAAGAATCGTTCGTATTTTTCAGAGTCTCCATATCCACAATCCCTCGCTCAGCCTCTTTCGCCGTCTCAACAGTGGCCATCTGAAGCGTCTGTGCATTCTTTCTCAGCAGCTCATTGGTCATATCTGTGACCTCTCTTTGTGCTCTGGCAGCCTCTGTGGAATGCGCAATTCCAAGCGCTAGCACCATCTGACTTTTCCAGAGAGGAATGGTATTGACGATCGTTGTCTGAATTTTTTCCACCATAACCGTATCGTTGTTCTGAACCAACCGAATCTGCGGAGCTGTCTGAATGGAAATCATTCTCGTCAGCTCTAAATCATGCAGCTTCTTTTCAAACCGGTTACACATCGTATCGAGATCTTTTGCCTCCTGGGCATCCTCAGGACGTCCTCCCATCTGCGCCTTCGCCATCAGTTCCTTTAATCGTCCCTCTCTCGTTTCTTTCAATTTCTTCTTTCCCGCCAGAATATACATGGAGAGTTCCTTGAAATACACCAAATTCTGGGCATACATCTTATCCAAAATCGCAGAGTCCTTCAAAAGACGCATCTGATGTCCTTTCAGTGCCTCCACAATTTTGCCCACATTGACCTCGGCCTTCTCATAGCGGATTTTCATACTGTTGATACGGTTCGACTGTTTCTTAAAAAACCCAAAGAATCCTTTTTCCTCTTCTGCGTCGAAATTCTTCAACTCATTGACCACACCAGCAATCAGCTCTCCCACTTCTCCTAAATCCTGAGTCTTTACATTCTCCAGAGCAGTCTCAGAAAAATCAGCCATCTTTTTTTGTGTCCCTGCCCCGTACTGGAGAATCTGATTTGTATTTGTCAAATCGATCTGGGCTGCAAACGCATCCACCATTTTTCGTTCTTCCTCAGAGAGAATACTCTCATCCATAGGTTCTGGCTGCCGTTCTTCTGTCAGCACCTGGGATTTTGTTTTTTCTTCTTTTAACATCCCCGGGTCCAGCGTCAAAGTAGGCACATCCTGCTCCAAATCTTTCCATTCTTCTGTCATCGTTCTCTATCCCTTCTTTACTTCATTTTCTGAAAATCGTCTCTCGTAAGTCCCTCCTGGGCCAAAATCGTGTGCAAAACACTGATATCACTGGAGATATCCCAGGCTTCATTCTGAAAAATGGAGTCCAGAATTTTCTCAAAGGCAATATTCAACGTGTCCAGAGTATCCTCAATCTCTTTCTTGGAGTTTCTGATATTCTCCCCTTGCACGGGCTGGGAGACCATCTCTTCATAGGCATCCAAAAGTTTTACCGTGGTGGGAAGATAGTAATCCATTAATTTGTCCAAATCTTTAATCACCTCAGGATGCTCCTTGGCCCTGAGCAGAATTCTCTGCACCACCGTCTCCATGTGGGAAATCTTCTCAGAAATCAGTTCTCCCGGAATCGCTTCGTTGCTCTCTTTGATCTGTCTCAGATAATGAGTCCCTCGCTCTAGCACCTCCTGCACTTCCTGGTCGGAACCAGTCATGGAACTTTTCTCCGCTTCCTGCTCCCTTTGAAGCTCTTCCCGCTGCTTTTGAAGCTTCTGATACTCCTCATAGGTCTGGTTGCTGGTAATCAGCGTAGTTCCACTGGAATCCAAGTGTCCCTGACGGAACCATCCCTTGGAAATCATGTAACAAAGCTCCCTGCGAATCTCTTTTTCGCTTTTTCCCACATATCTGGAAAGCTCCTGAATCTCACAGTAAGTACGTCCGCGCAGTCTGGTACAAAACCATCGAAAATGGTTCACCATTCGGTTCAGCCTCAGTCCCCGCGACAGTACAAATCCTCCCGCGCCTGCGACCAGCAGCATGACCACACCGACGACCAGACCGCTTCCCGCCGACAATCCGCTAAAAAAAGCCACCAGTATTCCCAAAGCCGTAAAGCCTCCGAAAGCCAAAAGCACAGCTCCTGCCATAATTTCCATAATTCCCTGGGCCTTTGGACCGCCGGTTCTGGAATATAACATTCTCTGCATCCTAGGCTGAAGCTGAGTCTCAGCGTTTCTCCTTTGTTCCGGCTGCGCAGGTCTTCTAACCGTTCTGCGCGTATAACCTCTACCCCTTGAGCGTTCTTCAAACTCCTGTCCAAAGACATTCCTTAAAACTTCTCCGCCGTCCCGAACTGCCCTGTCTAGAGTCCTTGTGATATTCTCGTTCAATTGTCTGAAATCCTTTGAATTTATTGCATCCTGAACAAGATTTTGTACTTTATCTCCAAGATCATACCAATCTTGATTTCTCATAACTTGCCTCCACCGTCCGTACATCAGATTTTAACTTTAGATTTATTATAACGGATACCATCGGATAGGGCAAGCCTTCCTTCCCTATCTGTCGCGATACCACTTCCAGCTTATCGCGCAAACCCATATGCCGCCTGTCGGCGGCACTTCCAAAAAGTATAACCTGCGGATTGCCCCGTGCATCGCACTCCCGCAATCCCGACAGGCATTCGCACTCCGGCGCATATGCCTGCGTGCTCATACCTGTTGCCCCGTCCAATGTCTGTGCGTCTCGGCAAGCAAGCTTACCAGTCGCCCAGCCGCTGTCCGGGAGCTTATACAGTAAAAAGGCAACGCAGCCCCACCGCCGCATTGCCTTTTCTAATCACTTTTTCTTTCGCTGATATTTCACAAACGTATACTCCAAATCAAAATAGGTCTGTTCTTCACTGGACGCCGTGACTTCCCACTGTGGGTCCTCGTCCAGATTTGGAAAATAGCTGTCTGCCTCATAGGCATAATCAATCTTTGTCACATGGGCGATGTCACAGTATGGAAGCAGCTGCCGGTACACACTGTCTCCTCCAATGACATAGACATTCTCAGAGTCGTATTTTTTCAGCTCCTCCAAAAGCTCCTCCACACTGTGTACCAAGACCGCGTCTTTGACCTGGTAATTCACATCTTTGGTCAGCACAATATTTGTCCTGCGCTTCAGCGGAAGGCCACCTGGAAAACTCTCTAAGGTCTTTCTTCCCATTACCACCACGTTTCCCGTAGTCGTCTCCCGGAAAAACTTCATGTCTGCCGGAATGCTGACAAGCAATTTATTGTCCTTCCCAATTCCCCAATTCTTATCTGCTGCTACGATGATATTCATCTCGTCCCTCCATTCTTAAATCGCAATCGGTATATTCTTTACCTGAGGTCCTGCCTGATAGTTTTCCACAACCAGATCATCCACCGTAAACTGATAGAAATCTCTCACCTCCGGGTTTAAGTACACCGTCGGCGCCGGATAGACCGGTCTTTGAATCAGCTCCTGAATCACTGGAACGTGGCGATCATAGATATGACAGTCCGCGATCACATGGACCAGCTCTCCTGCCTGCATACCGCAGGACTGCGCAAACATATGCACCAGCAGCGCATACTGGCAGACATTCCAGTTATTCGCCGCCAAAATATCCTGCGACCGCTGATTTAAAATCGCATTCAGTGTCAGCTTCTCACAGCCTGGCTCCTTCGTCACATTGAAAGTCACAGAGTAGGCACAGGGGTACAAATGCATCTCGTGCAAATCTTGGTGCACATAGATGTTGGTCATAATCCTCCTGCTGTAAGGATTGTTCTTCAGATCATAGAGAACCCGGTCTACCTGATCCATCATCCCTTCCTTGTACTCGTGCTTTACGCTCATCTGATACCCATAGGCTTTCCCTATGGAACCCGTCTCATCCGCCCAGCTGTCCCAAATATGACTGTGCAGATCATGAATATTGTTGGATTTTCGCTGCCAAATCCACAAAATCTCATCAAAAGCACTCTTCAGCGCAGTTTTGCGCAGAGTCAGAGCTGGAAACTCTTTTCGCAAATCGTAACGGTTCACAACACCAAATTTTTTGATTGTATAAGCCGCAGTGCCATCCTCCCACACTGGACGTACCTTCTCACCTTCTGTGCTGGTTCCATTTTCCAGCACATCCTTACACATAGAAATAAATACATGATCTGCCAAACTCATCGTCATTTCCTCACTTTCCGTTTTGCCTGCTGACAGTCTGTCATGACGCTGCTTTTGTGTTCTGACAGTCTGTCTCTCCCTTGCCGATGGAGGGTAAGCTATGATTAGTAGTAAGTATTCAGCCATAACAGCTCGGATTCGCTGCTGCGCAGCTTATATCGCCGCATATGCGGCTGAACAGTTACGATTAGTATACCGTAAGTCTCTTTCGCACACAAGATCAAAATAGACAAAGCCGTTTTTTCATGTTATGATAGAACCTATGAGATATCTATATATGATTTTAAAACCTTTTTCTTTTCTTCCGGCACTCGCCATCATGTATCTTATCTTTACGTTTTCCAGCCAGACCGGGGAGGTGTCCGGCGCATTAAGTTACAAGGTAAGCTACAAAGTCGTGCAGATCGCCGAGGCAGCCGATCAGGTCATAGATCTTGGAATCGAACCTGGCAACACCGACTACTATGTTGAAAAAATTCACCCTTATATTCGAAAAATCGCCCATATGACAGAGTATTTCTGTCTTGCTGTGGCCGTAGCCTTTCCCTTTTATGTCTATGGTCTGCGGGGTTTTTTGCTTCTGCTCACAGCAGGCGCAATCTGCATAGGTTTTGCCGGGCTGGATGAATATCATCAATCCTTCGTGGATGGCCGCGGGCCCTCTCTGCGTGATGTGGGAATTGACAGTATCGGCGCGTTCTTTGGAATCATGGTGGTAAAACTTTTCTGTTGGACGACACTGCAGATGCTGCCCAAGCCTAAGAAAAAGAAACGCAGACAGAAGGGTGGTTTTGGTTAATACCAATCTTGGCTCATAACCTCAACCACCCTCTTATACTTTATTTTTCTTCTAGCAAGTCTATATATTCTTCTAAACAAATTCCCATAGAATATATCTCAAGAGCAACTTTCTTGCCGACATATCTGTAATGCCACGGTTCATTGATAACACCCGTTATATCCGTTTTGTCTGATGGATAACGTTTTATAAAACCATATTTGTGAGCGTTTTGGGCAAGCCAGCCATACACACTATCACTAGAGCTTTTTGTGGTATCTGCGTTTATATCAACCGCAATGCCTAACTGATGCTCACTCGTACCTGGTACTGCTACCCACTGTTCTGCAAGTTTTTTCGCCTCAGATTTGGGTTTTCCCTCATTTCTATACGCTTCCATCTTTTCCTCTAACAACTGCTGCTGTTCTTCCTGCGTTCGATACCCCTCTCTGACAAACAAACCATAACCTTGTGCTCGCGCGTCATCAAACATTTCCTGCAATTCTGGATAAATTCTGGAATCTACTTTTTTCCCATTTGATAATTCTGTAAGCGTCATTTCATAATCGTCAGGAATATAATTATCACGATTCACAAGAATCAGATTCCATCCATAATCTTCAGTGGCTGCGTGACGTGTCATACTGTTCAAAGAGAAAGCGGTAAAATCCGAATTGAGAATCAACTTACCCGCAATGATACATAGCAGAATAAAAACCAGAAGACTAAAAAATATCTGAACTTTATGACTTTTCCGTTTTGCATATCGCTTCATCATGCTTTATCTCCGTTCCTTTATAAACTCTATATAAAGGTTATCAATAACTCTTTTAAGAAAATCTCTTTCTTTTCATCGTTCCCACTCTTTTTCCGACATAAAATTTATAACTTCATCGGACATGACTTCTTTTTTCGCTTACTGCCGCAAACAAAAGCGTCATCACACAGGCGCCAATTCCTTTCCCAAAGCTTCGAAGCTGTTCCATCGCCCAGAAAGGTTTCTCTGACTGCAAAAAACGATAAAACTTTTCTCCCTGCTGGTCAAACAGCTCACTCCAAAAAGAAAAATCGGACCACCGGGATGGAATCATCTGCGGGTCTGCCAGATATCTGACAAAAATATAGAAAAGGCCAAAAATCCCTAAGAATAAAACACCCCAGTACAACATCCCTGCGCTCTCTCGAATCTTTTTATGGGTCTCCCTAACGAAGTCTCTGCGAAAAAGCTGTACCCAGAGTGCCAAAACCAGAGTCAACGCCAGCACAAACCCCAGACTTCCCTTCAAAAAACTTCCGTCCACAATCTCACCTTGACAGTTATTTCTCATCAAGAATTCCTGGGCTGCTGTCCAAGAAGCATCCTCCCCTCTGCTCAGGTTCACCCAAGTAAACTGCTGTTCGTCCCCCGCAGAAAACAAAGCCTCTCTTTCCCTAGTACGCAGAACCTGCCTGACTGTATAAGCTCTCCCACCCATGGTGATCTCTTTTCCTACCGCCTGTACTGTGCCGAACAGCTCCACAGCCGTCTTCTCATCCAGAATGCAACCGTCTAAATCTTCTTTAGACAACGTGTGAATCCTCTCATCATAGAGATTCCCATCTCCGTATATTCCCACACAGGAAACTTCCGTATTTCTCATAAGGGTCGGATTTTCCATCTGCCTTTTTCCCAGGCTTCCCCAAAACAGGCATCTGAAAGGTTCCTCCAATTTTTCTTCGGAATGCAGAATCTGCTCCGCCTCTTGTACATCCAAAAAATAATTCTGAAGCTTTACACAGATTACGTTTTCATTTTGCCCCATCTCACCTCTGGCACTCACTGCTAGCAGATAAAAAGCTGCCGCCAGCGCCAGGCACAGTCCCTGCCAAATTTTTTTCATTCCTCTTTCAGCCGGACCCGGCTGCCCTCCTGAATCTCCCTGTCCGTATCTACCACAACCTGCTGATCTTTGCTCAAAACCCCACTTTTCAGGGCCGCTGTCGTCTCATTTTTTTCTTCTACTTCCACTGAAATTTTCCGGACTTTTTTTACTGTTCCCAGCACGGAATCCGCATCCTCAATCACATAGACAAAATATTTAGAGTTCTCTTCATAAAGGGCTGTCAACGGCAAACAACTATCGTAGACCTTTGACTCCTTGATCAGTTCAAACTCTACATTCTCTCCAATCTCTATCTGCGAGGCAGGTACAGAAAAAACAAGATCTAACAAAGCCGCATCTTCCTCATTACTCTTCACACTCATTAACGTGGCTTGAGTATCTAGCTTTTTGCCGTCCGGTCCGGTCAGCTCTGCTTTTGCCCCCACATCCAAATATTTCTCCAAGCTAGAATCAATGGATGCCCTGATTTGATAATTTTTCGATTTTTTTGCCAAAAGAGCGGCCGCTTCCTCTGAAGTCACCCCTCCTGTCTTCACATTCCACTTGCTGACCGTCCCGTCTGCTGGAGCGTATACTTTTCCTTCTTTTTGCCAAAGAGCATTTATCTGGTCTAATTCCAACTGCTTCTGTTCCACATTCAATTGTTGAATCTGCGCCGTACTGTTCTTCTCTATGGGAAGAGATGCACTCTCTAGAGCCTGTCTGGCTGCGGATATACTTTTTTCCCGCTCCGTGAAAGCCAGCTCCAATGCCTTTTCTTTCTCATAGATTTCATCCAGCAGACTCTGTTCCGATTCCTGAGCAGACTGCCCTTCCCCAGAAAAACTGCTTTCCGAAGTATTATAAAAATCGTTCAGCTTTTCCCTAGCCAAATCCAAATCCTGCTGAGCCATAGCCACTGCCTGGTCCGCACTCTCCACTGCCTGGTCGTAATTCTCCCTGGCATGGGAGATCTCTTCCTCTTGCTTTTCTTGTGTAGTCTTAGCCTGACTGTCTGCGTCTTCTTTGGTTAGCTTCGCCTGCTCTAATTCCGTCATCAGAGAACTTCTCTTTTTCTTTAACGTATTTAAATCCACTTGAAACAAGAGCTCTCCTTTTTTCACCTGTTCTCCCTCTTGCACATTCAAAGAAGAGACCTTCATCTCTGGGACTGTGAATACCGCCAGCTCTCTACTGCTCTCAACTTTTCCATTCCCACTGACACTGTAGTCGAGCACCGTCTTCGTCACCGTTTGCGCTGTCACCTGAGCCACTCGAAAAGAATCCATACTCCTTGAAAATACAGTCAGAAGACACATTGCCAAGAAAAAAATTCCTAAAGACTGTACTGCTTTTTTTCGATTCATACTTTACTCCTTTGTAGCTGTAGCCAAAATCCCCTGTTCCAGATACTCCTGTCCAGCCAGAAAGACCAACAAAGCTGGAATCAAGACCACGATAGACGTGGCAAATGCTAACCCCGCCTGCTCCATTCCGATATTTGGAAGAAACAAAGACAACGGCCACAGAGACTTCGTTTTTAAAAACGCCATCGGCTGCTCAATCAGATTCCAGTACTCCAAAAAACCTAATACCATTGCCGAGAGGATTCCCGGTGAACCCAAGGGAAGACCAATTCTCCAAAAAATCTGAAAATTTCCAGCACCATCTAGTTTTGCTGCTTCAATCAGACTGTCCGGCACTCCTGCGAAAAACCGATACATGATGAAGACTGGAAAAGTTGAAAACACCGCCGGAAAAATAATCCCCGCCTGTGAATCTAAAAGCGACAGCCCATCCAATACCAGATAATTTGACAGCATCAGTACTTGAAACGGCATCATCATCAATGCAATGTACAACGTAAACAAAAATTTTCTCCCGGGGAATTGAAACTTTGCCAGCCCCCAAGCTGCAGGCACAGCTACTAACAGCTGTCCTGCCAAAATCCCCAAAGTCATTTTCACGGAATTCCAAAACATCACAAAAAACTCCGGTGTGTCCAAAAGAAGTTCCACATAGGATTCCATAGTCGGATATTCCGGCAGCAGTCTTCCCGCCACATAGCCTTTTGTCTGACCAAGTACCGGAGCTAACAATTCTTTTAGTTCCCCCTTTCCCATCAAAGAGCCTACCAGCAAATACAGAACCGGAATCAGCATAAGCAGCCCAAAAACGGTTAAAATTATCGTACGGAACGTTTTCATCTTTCTTCCTCCTTTACATTCCAAGCCTTCTCCAAAAAGCATACCAATACAAAAATTACAATACCTGTGACAACTGCAGCGGCAGCCATCTTATCGAAAGCCATATCCCGATACCAATTGTTAAACAAATGCTGGAGTAGATACATATTCTCATTGGGATAGTCCCCTGCCACCAGATAAGCCTCCCGGAAAACTTTAAAAGAATTCAGCAAAGACAACACCGTGATTGTAAATAAGGATGGCAGTAAATTCGGCAGAGTAATTCTCCAAAAGCACTGCCAGGAACCGGCGCCGTCTACTTTGGCAGCTTCATAGATACTAGACGGAATAGACGCCAGCCCAGCCAACCATAAAATTACATCGTACCCTAAATTTCTCCAGATATAGCTGAAGACCAGCACCCAAAAAGCACTGGAAGAATTCATCCAATCCACTTGCGTAAGATTTAGGCTGTGAAACAGTCCGTTCAAAAGTCCCTGGGAATGAAACGCCACCTTCCAAAGAAGAACTACCGATGCCACCGGAATTGCCATAGGCAGTAAAAAAGCACTTTTTAGTGCCTGCCTGTACTTGATCTGTCCATATAACAGCAATGCCGCTCCCAACGACAATGCCAGCAGCAGAGGAATACAAATTCCCACAAAGCGCAACGTATTTTGGGCTGCTAGGCGAAAAGCAGTATTCTCAAAGACCATACGGTAATTTTCAAGTCCCGAGAATCTTCCTGTCACTGCCTCGCAAAAGGAACGCCGAATCACATCCAAAAAAGGCAGAAACACAAAAATCCCCACTCCCAACAAGCTAGGAAGCATAAACAGCAGCCCCTTCCACTGGGGTCTTCCTTTATATGTCGCATTTCTTCTCCTGGACAGCTTCACTCCTCCATGCTCCATGCTCTCACCGTCTTTCTCCTTTGATTTCCATACTCCAAAAGTACCATACCTATCTCTAAAGATTCTCTAAAATATTTCCCGCAATCGGCAAACGCTTTTCCTGCAAAAGCTCTACCTGGCATAACCTTTTTCCCAAGAGGATATACTACTATTAGAAGCTCTTACACTGCCAGATCAAAAGGAGGTGTCCTTATGCTTTTCCTGATTTTGTTTCTCTTTGTCGCTTTTATTGACCTCTGTTTGATTCGTTGTTTCTCAGAGTATGACCGTGAACAATCCGACCGTTCTCAGGAAGTCTTTGTACAAAACCATTCCAAAAAGCTCTCCCGTTCCTCCTCCCGAGACAAAAAGTAACTTTTGCATCAGCTAGCTCACAGCTTTGCTGTTCGCTGTCTGTTGCCCGGCAAATGCCTGCCCGTGCAAGCACGGCAGGTCTTCGCTCCGCTATGGTCCGTGCTAGACGCGTGCCACCGGCACGCAGCACCGTTTGCCGGGCTTATCGCGTAAACCCTCATGCCGACTGTCGGCGCATACGCCTACGTGCTCATACCTGTTGCCCTGTCCAATCTCCGTGCGCTTCGGCATCAAGCTTGCCAGCCGCTGTCCGGGAACTATAAGCTACGGATTGCTCTGTGCATCGCACTCCCACTGTCCGGAAGCTTGTACAGTAAAAAAAGACTGCCGCACCCTAAATTTTGGACACACAACAGTCTTTTTCAATATTTTTCTTCCCTCGCAATTCGTAACTATTCAGCCATAACAGCTCGGATTAGCTACTGCGCAGCTTATATCGCCGCATATACGGCGAAATCCTCACTTATGGCTAAGCGCCATATGCCTGATAAGAGACAAACTTCTCTGCAAGCAAGCTTGCTCCGGATTTTCGCTCTTATCAATCGTATAGCTGAATAGTTATCACAATTCAATTTGCTTTCCCAAATTATAGTAGGTATAAGTTCCCTGAGCCAGAAGTCTTCCGTTCTCATCCGTGATCTTCACCTCAAAAACACTGATTCGTTTTCCATACTTTATCACTTGTGCCTGAGCAATCAGCATCTTCACATTCATCGCCGGCGACAAATAGTGAATGTTTCCATCGACCGTGGTGGAATAATAACCGTAGGAAGAGGAAGCAGCCCCTGCTACCGTATCTGCCAAACTAAACAGACAACCTCCGTGAACTGACCCCACGAAATTCATATGCTTTTCTTCTACCCGAAGGCTCACCCTCGCATATCCTTCCCGAATCTCTTCTGTGCAAATTCCCAGCTCTCTCGCAAAACAGTTCTTTTCATCTCTTACCTGAATTAATTTCTCATAATCCATCTCCTAGGACCTCCTTCTCCTCTATTTTTGTTCCTTAGACAGTGGAAGATAGAGAAACAGAGAAAATTGACCATCCTTCGCTGAAATCTCCATATTTCCCTGGTTGTTTCTCACCACTTCCTGAATACTCTTCAGTCCAAATCCATGCAGCTCTTTATTCTTCTTCGTAGTTTCGAACTCTTCTTGCTTTTTCACTCCTAAGCATGAACACGGATTGCTGATATTGAGAGCAAAAATTCCTCTTCTCATCCGAGCCTCCAAGCAAATTTTCCGTCTCTCCTCAGATAATTTATCACAAGCCTCGATGGCGTTGTCCAGCACATTCCCAAATATTGCACAGATTTCCACCTTCTCAAAAGGCAGTTTGGCCGGAATGTCTACCTTCACCTGAAACTGAATCCCCTTTTGTTCCATCACAGATTCCTTCATGCTCAATACCGCATTGACCACTGGGTCCTGACAATACCGCAGGGTATGCGTAAACACCGGTTTTTTCAAAAGTTCTTGGATATACCCATCCTTTTGCTCTCCTGGCAGCGCAGCTAACGCAGTCAGATGATTGGCCATATCGTGTTTTAGTCTGCGTATCTCAAAATTTTGTCTTTCTATAGACTCATAGTAGTTTTGATTGATCTTAGCGACCGTGTTCTCCCACTCTAGTTTCTGCTGCCCAATCAATACGGTGACTGTCCACAAAAGTCCAATAAAAGAAAACAAAGCCAGAAGTAAAAGTACCAGTGGCAAAAGTTTCTCTCCATCTTCCATGCCCCAGTATCTCTTCCCGAGAAGTACAACACTGCTCACAATCCCAATGGGTGTAACCGTCAGGAGCAGCAAAAGTCTCCACATCCGCGCGGAAAGCTCGTACCCCCTTTCAGGAGCAAACTGCCGCACTCCCAAAAACATTGCTCCCAAAAACAGCATTTTAAACAAAACTACTCTCCAGTCATGAAAACCAATGAAATTATCATTTAAACTGTTAAAGGAAAAAACTGTACTAGCCACCATCAATCCAATCGTCAACTTTTTTAATACACTTCCCTCACAGGCTACCAGGACACAAATCAAAAACGCAAAAATCGTGGGAATGAAATTGATCCAATCCTGAAAATAAATGACCATGTTGGCCTGTAGCCAGCACCCGAACAGGAGGAGTATTTTTTTAGGACAGCTGCGGCACTCTAACAGACATTCTACAACTCTCTCCAAAAGAAATCCAGACAGCACTGTAGAAAGCAGACTCAGGAGAAATCTTTCTATCTCCATCAATAACCTCCTTTCAACATCGCTCTGGCCAACTTTTCCATCGCATTTTCCTTAAATCCCCGGCTCACAGGCAGTTCTTTGCCTTCCACAGTCACCGTGCTACAGCCGATATGTTCCACCCACCTGGGATTTACCAGATATCTCTGATGAATACGCACATAATCAGTTCCCACCTGCTGCTCAATCTGGTTTAGCTTTCCATAAAAAGAATATTCTCTGTCCTCCAAAACCAACGACACTTTTCTGCGGTCGCTGTAAAAATACCGAATCTCTTTGATGGGCATCCGAAACATCCCTTCAGCGTTTCTAAAAGAAAACATTCTATCTTCCTGCACACCGAGAATCTCCTGTGCTCTATGCAAAAGACTTTCTAGTCTTCTTTGGTCTACTGGCTTGATCAGATAATCCATCGCCCCTACCTGATATCCATCAAAGACGTAGTCAGAATATCCCGTGACAAACACCAGCAAAAGCTCTCTGCTGAATACCCGGATTCTTCTCGCAGTCTCCATTCCTGACATTCCTGGCATTTCCACATCTAAAAACAACAGGTCAATCTCACCTGGATGATTTTTCAGCCAGCTTAAAGCCACCGTTCCGCTGGAGAACTCATAGACAATCTCCCAGTCTTCTTCCTTTGCAGCCTTCTCCAATTCAAATCGAAGAGCATCTCTAGCATTGCTCTCATCGTCACAAATTCCTATTCGAAACACTATTTTCACCGCCTATGATTCCTATCTAAATTTCATGGGCTCATTATATCATCTCCTTTGGTATTCATAAAGTTTAAATTTTCCCCTCTCCTCAAAACTTTACACACAGTCTGCAAAACTTGACCATTCTCACAAAGCGTTACAAAACTTGACATCCAGACTGCCATACTTGACACCCGTAATTTAATTATTCTTTTTTTTGTGATAAGTTCTAAACAGTTCCCTCACAAAAATAGAAAAAGAAAGTTCAGGTGATAATTATGTTATATGTAAAAGATCTTCACAAATCTTACATGAGCGGAAAGAAAACTTATCCAGTGCTAAAAGGAATCAGTTTTTCCGTTGCAAAAGGAGAGTTCGTCGCTGTGATGGGGCCTTCCGGCTCTGGAAAAAGTACCCTTTTAAACTGTATCTCCTGTTATATTCCTTTTGAACAGGGTACGATTACTCTAGGCGGTACGGAACTAAGAGGACTAAGCGAAAACGAATTGGCCAAAATCAGAAATGAAAAACTGGGATTTGTCTTTCAGGATTTTATGCTGCTAGACGGTTTGACCGTTCGAGAAAATATTCTAGTCCCCAGAATTATCCAGGGAAATATAGACACAAAAGCCGCTCTGCTGGCAGATCAACTCACAGTTCTCTTCGGAATCGACCATATTCAGAACAAATACCCTGCTGATATCTCCGGTGGAGAACGTCAACGCACTGCCGTGGCTAGAAGCCTCGTCAATAATCCTCTCCTGATTCTTGCTGACGAACCCACTGGCAATCTAGACAGCAAATCCAGCCGGACCGTCATTGAATCCTTTGAAAATGCGAAAAAACAGATGAATGCCACAATTCTGATGGTAACCCATGACAGTTTTTCGGCTTCTTTCTGCGACCGAGTAATTCTTCTCAAAGACGGTATCGTCTATCGAGAACTGCAAAGACTTGGGAGGCGCAGCGCTTTTCACGATCAACTATTGACAGCAATCAAAGAAATGAGTGGTGATGAATTATGATTACAACGATGGCACAATTAGAACAAAAATTCCAGAAAGCAGACCGGAAACAGGCTATGCTCTACCTCTTCTGCAATTTTATCTCCTTGATGCTGATCACTGCATACGCTGCAATGATGTTCTCCAACACCGTACAGACGATCTTTCCAGAAGGGGGAGACAGCCGAAAGCAGATGACTGCCATTTTTGTCTTGACACTTTTTGGATGTACTGTGTTTACTGTCTACGCCTCCAGTCTCTTTTTCCGAAAAAAATCCAGACAGCTAGGCGTGCTTATGGCTCTTGGAGCTTCCAAAAAGAAACTTTCCCGCGGACTTCTCAGAGAAGTTTTCTGGCTGAGTATCGCCTCGTCCCTCTTAGGGATTCTCGCAGGCATCCCTTTTGTCCTTCTCCTGTGGAATAGTTTTCGTCTATTCTTGGCAAATACCGATGAAATGAGGCTCTCGTTAAACCCTACGTTTTTGCTGATCTCTCTTTTGTTTTTCCTGCTGATTGTAGTCTGCTCCTGTATCACTGCCCTTCGCTATTTGAGACGCACAGATATTCTAGACACCATTCAGGAGGAACACAAAAACGAACCGGTAAAAGATCTGGGAAGATGGTGTGGTCCATCCGGTATCCTCCTATTGTTGGCAGGAGCTATATCTGGTTATTTCGCTCCCGGTATCTATATGGATCAATTCAACGCTATGCCGCCCCTATGGACCAAGCTCTTTTATGTTCCAGTGTTTATCGGCCTGTACATGATTATGCTTCACACGATTGTCCACGGATGGATTCCTCATAAAAAGGCACTCTACAAAAATGTCATATCCAGAAGCATGATGAAATTTCAAGGAAAACAGACCGTGAACAGTCTTCTGGTCTGCACCGTCCTGATCGCCGGCAGCGCCTTCGGCATTTTTTATCTGCCTATCATGCTCAGCGGCAACATGACAAAAACGTCCGGCTATCCCTACTCCTACAGCTTTGCCTATCGCTCCGACCAGGATATTCCCGGACAGGAACAGATTCGCGAGATCGCTTCTAAATACGGTCTCGGAATCAAAGACTACAAAGCAGGGGACTATACTGTCCTGGGAATGGACGGTACACAGGAAGTCAGTGACTCTGAGACCACCTGGCACTATGAGTACAGCAAGCTGCTCTCCGAAGGAAGGTTCTGGCCTGAGTCTGACTACCGGCGTATGACCGGACAAAATATAGACGTCGCTCCCGGAGAATACATGGCAGTGCGAGGTACGGACGGTACTGGCTCCTACAATATCAGCTCCGCCTCCACATTGCTTACGAATATGAGTACCCGCCAAGAACTGCCAATCTCCTTTGGCGGCTACCTGGCATTTAATTCCATGAACACTATGGCTCCCTTTTATGTCCTAGACGACCAGGATTACGCCTCAATCTCCCAGGGGGCCACTCCTGACTGGAAAGAGCGTCTGGTCCTTTTCAATGTGGACGGGGAAGACAGCTATGAATTTGCTGATGAACTCTTTTTGACCATCGTCAACGCTAACGGACCAGAGTGTGAACTCCCCTTCTACTATGACCGTGTTCAGAAAATTGCTTCCCAGGAGAAAGGCGAGACTTACTGGGGAGATACAGATGCAATGACACAAATTAGTTTTCAAGCCCCTGACTCTACTGACTTTCGTTCCGGCTGGGTCTATATGCCCCTGTTTCGAATGTTAGACCAGCATGATTTCCTGAGAACTTTCGCCGTCTTTTTGATGATGTTCCTCTTTATCGCTATCGTCTGCCTCATGGCTGCCCTGATTATCAGCTACACCCGTTGCCAGACCATTGCATTAAACAACCGATACATCTTTGACGACTTATACCGCCTAGGCGCCTCCCCAGCCTTTCTCACCAGAGAGATCAAAGTACAGTGTTCAAAAGTATTTCGTATTCCCGCAGTTGTGGGTATGACTATCATCTATGTTTTATTCTGCGGAATTTTGTACGTCAACGATAACCGCTTCACTGCCAGTGAACTCTTAGGTCTTCTGTTTTCTCTAGGAGTGCTGCTTCTGTTCACAGTAATCATCTACTTGGTATACCGTTTCACAGTCAAAAAACTTAAAGTACAGCTGGGAATCCAGTAGCTGCTCCCTTCGAGTGTTGCCGCAACACCGCTGTACGGTGAAAAGGAGTTCGGATTTCTCAAACAGAGAACCGAACTCCTTTTCTATGTACTCCTCTATACCTATTTTGCGTCTATTAACCTCTCCATTAGTAAATCTGAGAATACACCGCCGCTTAAAAATTCCACATTCTTGACACAGCCTGCTTCTTCTCTCAAATCTAACGGTGCAAACCCTACATTCACCACATCCATCATGGACAGATCAAACAGACTATCCCCAGCCGCAATCGCTTCCTTACAGTCTAAGATCTCCTGAAGCCTTCGCACTGCTGTTCCCTTCTCTAACCCTCGTGGAACCACATAGACCTTTTTGTGATTGCAGAATACATTTACTAACTTTAAATTCAACCTTTCCCGCAACCTTTCGGCTGTCTCCTGTGGCTTTGCACTCTTCGTAAAGACAAACAGCTTCTCTACGAACCTCACCTCAAAACAGACCTTCTCATCCGCTCTTAGCAATTCCATTCCAAGTTCCAGTTCCGTTCTTGCCTCCTGAATTCTTCTCAGTGACTCTTCGTACCAACATCGGTCTGGCTCGCCGTCCTTCAGCAAAATACCGCCGTTGCAGACCAGTGCATAAGAAGGCATGGAAATTCCTAACTGAATACGCTGGTACTGTTCCAACGTCCTAGTGGTAACAGGAACGAACAGTAGCTTCTCCATCAACGTTTTTAAAGCCCTCCAGGTGAACTCTGTCATGAAGGAAATTTCTCTCCCCTGGTATACCTCTACACATTTTCTGCGCTCTCCAATCTCATGTTTATAAGAATAGATTAAGGTATTGTCCAAATCTGAATAGAAAACTTTCATATCAGCTTTTAGAACCCACGATACATTTTCTGATCAAATCTACCGGTATCATGGTAACTGCCAGCAAGATTGCGACAACCCATCCTTGAACGCCAAAAGGAACACAGCTAAACATCTCTCCAATCCACTGACAAGGCGCAAACGGCACCAACGCCGCATTCACAATCAGTGCCTGTACCACAATGATTGCAAAGAAAACCTTCAGAAAACCAGTATTCTCATTTAATCCTTTGAAAATCCCAAAGCCATCATCTCTCACATTGAAGCCGTTAAACAACGCGCTAACAATAAACAATACAAAATACGCAGTCAGCTGCTGCTCCTGATTCTCATAAAACGACGCGAAAAACGGAATTTTCAAGAAGGCAAAACTCAAAACCGTCAGCCAAAGTCCCATCGTCAGAATCTGTGCCATCATCTTTTTACTCACAATGCTCTCGTCCCGACGCCTCGGCTTCTCGTGCATATATTTTTCCAAGGCCGGCTCATTGCCCAGCATGATCGCGCCTAAGCCGTCCATCACCAGATTCACAAACAGCAGATGAGTAACTTTTAAAGGTTCCTCAACACCAAAAAACGGTGCGATTGCACTGACCACCACAGCCGCCACATTGATGACCAGCTGAAATTTACAGAATTTCAGGATATTGTGGTAAATGGTTCTTCCATACCAAATTGCATCTTTGATAGATTTGAAATTATCATCTAAAATCACTATTTTTCCGGCTTCCTTGGCAGCCTCCGTTCCACTGCCCATGGCAAAGCCTACATCGGCACGCTTCAAAGCCGGCGAATCGTTGACACCGTCACCAGTCATGCCTACAACCAAATTCATCTCCTGACACAGCCTTACCATCCTGGATTTATCTGTGGGAAGGGCTCTGGCGATTACCCGGATATGAGGAATCAATTCTTTGACCTCCTCATCGGACATCTCGTTTAACTGAGAAGAAGTGATTGCCCGATCAGACTCCTCTTTTAGAAGGCCAGCATCCTTCGCGATGGCAATTGCAGTCTCCAGACGGTCTCCAGTAATCATGACCACCTGTATTCCCGCATTTTGCACCTCTTCAATGGCCTCCCGGGCCTCTGGTCTTACATCATCTCGAATTCCCACAAGTCCAATCAAGACTAAATCGTCGTTAATCCTATTCTCCTCCAAAGACTGTTCCGAATAGCCAAAAGCCAATACACGCATGGCCTTTGAGGCCATCTCCTGAATCTTTTTGTCCAATACCTCTTTGTCCAGAGAGTGAATCTTTCCGTCGGCATCCAGGTATCTGGATGCGGCGTCGATCAAGCGTTCCGGTGCTCCTTTATAAAAAGTCTTTCCCATACTGTCAATATTGGCCTGGCTGAATTTGTTGGAAGAATTAAAGCTCTGACAGGCAGTCACTTCGCATTCTGTGTTCCTCGCCAGTGCACTGTAAGTGTCTTCTCCCAAAAACTTCATCAAAGCCTGGTCCGTGGCGTTTCCGCCGATGACCCGATGCTCCGAGTCAAACATAGACTGCGTATTCTTTCCAATCGCCAAATCTACAAGCTCTTTCACTTTGCCATGCTGACCAAGCTGTGAGAGTTCTATATTTTTTCCATCAGCTGTAAAAAACTCTACCACTTCCAGCATTCCTTTAGTTATGGTACCTGTTTTATCACTGAACAAAATATTCACAGAGCCGGAAGTCTCGATACCTTCCGCTTTCCGAACCAACACATTGTGGTCCAGCATCTTGCTGGTATTCTGCATCAGAACCAGAGAGATCATCAGCGGCAGCCCCTCCGGCACGGCACAGACGATGATTACAACCGCCAAAGATACGGCTTCCACGACATCACGAATCACCTCCGGCGCTCCGATAGAAACATACGCCTCAAAACCTCCTGCCGACAACACAAAATAACCAAAGTACAAAATCGCGATCACAATCGCTCCAATATAGCCAAAAGTAGAAATCTGATGTGCCAGCTTTGACAATTTCACCTTCAGCGGAGAATCTGGCTCGTTTTCTTGCATCTCTTCAGCCATCTTTCCCATCATCGTGCTCAGGCCTACTTTGCGCACGTCTAAAATACCTTCACCATCAAAAACCACAGCTCCGCGGAACAAAGAATATCTATCCACAAAGGTATCGCCTGTGATGTCCTCTGGAAGCTGAAAGCTTTCCGGAGCTGCTTCTTTTTTACATTCTTCTGCCTCACCGTTCAAAGCAGAGTTATCCACTCTCAAACTTCCTGAAATCAGAACACCATCTGCCGGAACTTTGTCACCGGATTGCATCAAAACTTTGTCACCCACGACCACGTCATCCACATCAATCACCGCAATAACGCCGTCACGATATACCTTACACTGGTCTTTCTTCGTGCTGTCTTTCAATTCTCTGTATTTGGTGTCGCTAGCAACCCCAGTTTTCGCCGATACAAACGCCACAATCAGCACTGCTACAATCGTACCAGCCGGCTCGTAGATCTCCGCATAGCCAAAGAAAAACATTACGATCATCAAAGCCGCAATCGCCAGCAAAATTTTAATCATCGGATCTCCAAAAGTCTCCTTAAATTCCTGCCAAAAGGTAGTCGGCTCGGAATCCGGTATCTCATTGGAACCATATTTTTCTCTGGAAAGCTTGACTTCTTGTTCCGTCAGTCCGTTAAATTTCATGTCAAATCTCCTTTGTTTTTCACTCTTTATTTCACCGCACAGCAACGATCGGATAGGAGAAGGAAACCTTCCCCTATCCGCCGCGATATCTCAGCCAGCTCACAGCATTGCTGTTCGCTTACAAAGTCTTATGAAAATCTGTCCGCAAGTTCTCCCAACCCTGGATCATTCGTCCCCTGCCCAATGGCGTTGAACTTCCATTCTCCGTTGTGACGGTAAACCTCACCAAAGATTACTGCGGTCATGCCAGAATAATCATCCGTCAGATTATATCTGCACATTTCCTTGTTCGTACTTCCATCCACCAAACGAATAAATGCATTTTGAATCAATCCAAAATGCTGTTTCCGTTTCATTGCCTGATAGATATTGACTACCAGCACAATCCGGTCATATTCCTGGGGAACTCTTGCTAGATCAATCACAATCTGCTCGTCATCCCCATCTCCTTCTCCTGTCAGATTGTCTCCCATGTGCATAACTGTATCGGTAAAATGACGCAGGTTGCCAAAATACACGATGTCCTTCTTACCTTTTAATTTTCCATTCTTCAGCATCAAGGCAGAAGCATCACAGTCAATAGACTGGGGCTTCGGTGCAAAAAAGCCTAATTTCTTCCTCTGTACTTCATCCCAGCCCAATCCTACGATCACTCTGGTGAGTTTTTCGCTCTCCTTGGTCAAGCTGACTTTTTGTCCCTTCTGTAAACTTACTGACATACAAACCTCCTATTCTACTTCCACTCCATAACTCGCACACAGAGCTGCCAAACCACCCTGATAGCCGCATCCAATCGCATTGAATTTCCATTCTCCATTGTTTTTATACAGTTCTCCGAATACAATTGCGGTCTCAATGGAGAAATCTTCTCCCAGATCATACCGAAGTATCTCTTCCCCGGTCAGTTCATTATAAATCCGGATAAACGCGTTGCTAACCTGACCAAAGTTCTGCCTTCTGGTCTCGGCCTCATAGATCGTCACTGTAAAGGCAATCTTGCTGATATTCTCAGGCACAGCAGAAAGATTAATTCGAATCTGCTCATCATCTCCGTCTCCTGCTCCTGTCAGATTGTCTCCCATGTGTTCCGCACAGCCAGACGGATGCTTCAGATTGCCATAGAAGACAAAGTCCTCAGAGCGCGACACCTTTCCACTGTCTGCCAGCAAAAACGCTGCCGCATCTAAATCAAAAGCCCCTCCCGTGTCATACTGGTTTACATCCCAGCCCAGTCCGACCACTACCTTCGTCAGACCTGGATTTTCTTTGGTCAGACTGACCTTCTGTCCTTTTTTCAAGCTAATTGGCATAGTCTCTCTCCTCTCTTAAGCCACTTCTATCCCATAATGTCCGCACAGCGCCGCCAGACCACCTTGGAATCCGCTTCCAATCGCATTAAACTTCCATCCGCCGTTATGACGGTATAGTTCCCCTACGACAACCGCAGTCTCAATGGAGAAATCTTCCCCTAGATCATAGTGAATCAGCTCCGTGTTCGTAACCTCATCCACAATTCGGATAAAGGAATTGGACACCTGTCCAAAATTCTGTCTTCTTCCCTCTGCGTCGTAGATCGTAACGGTGAACGCAATCCTCACGACATTAGACGGTACCTTGCTCAGATCAATCTGAATCTGTTCGTCGTCCCCGTCCCCTTCTCCTGTCAGATTATCTCCCATATGCTTTACAGAACCACTTTTGTGTTCTAGATTACCATAGAAGACAAATTCCTTCTCAGTGGGGCACTTGCCATTCTCCCCCAGCATAAACGCTGATGCATCCAGGTCAAAATCTGCCCCTGTATCAAATGCGTTCACATCCCAGCCCAGACCGACCATAAGCTTTTTAAGGCCCGGATTTCCCTTAGTCAAGTCTACCTTCTGTCCTTTTGATAAATTAATTGGCATAACCTTTTTACCTCCTGCTCATTATATGTCCCTCAAAAAGTTTCACGAGGGATAGATCTGCCGCACAATGACTCAGCTTTCAAGTGCATTCCTCTCGCCCGCCTCTCACTTTCTGTCCGGCATGTTATATCTTTGATTAAATTCATTTTTAATTGTCTGAAGTCTCGCCTGGTCTTCCACACGCTGTTTTCTCGCATTCTCCTGTATTTGTTTCGTCTCGTCAATACCATTGACGATCGTCCTCCAAGTCGTCTCCAAAGTCTCAATCTTAATGGAGCTTCCAGAAGCCATTCTCGCCGTCATCTTAGACTGTTCCACTGTATTTCTAGCATTTTTAATCAGCATCTCATTGGTCTTTTGGTCTAATGCTGACATAGCTTCTGCCTGTATTTTCTGGCGCTTTAGCATAATCGCCTGCGCCAAAGCCTGCTTAAAGACCGGCAACGTAATGATAAATGCAGAATTGATCTTTCTGACCAGATTCATGTTACTAAATTCCATTGTCTTAATCATGGGAATGGACTGCATCGCGACACTCTCCGCTGTCCGTAAATCCTGTACCCTTTGTTCCAGCATCATCTGCGCCTGTTCCAGAGACTGAAGCTCAAATTGAATGGAATTATCCCCCGAAGTCTCCACATCTGAACGTCTCTGAGCAATATATTCCGCCAACTCCCGGCATCCTTGTTCACCGGCCAAGATATATTTTACCAACTGATGATAATAGGTCACATTTGCCTGGAACATCTCATCCAGCTTGCGGTTTGACTGCTTAATCTCCGACTCATACTGCTTTAACTGTACATAGATCTTGTCCACTTCCTCCCCCATTGTATGGTATTTAGCCAAAATCTTATCCAGCTGTTTTCTTAGATTTCCAAAAAGCTTGCCGAACAGTCCAGGATTTTCTTTGATCTCCTCAATGTCAAACTTATTCATGATTTTTGCCAAAGTATTTAGCATTTCACTCGAATCGTCCAACTGAGACATGTTCATACTGTTCAGAACAATATCGGACGCTCTTGAAATCTCTTCCGCTGCCTCTGAACCAAAAGACACGATGGTTTCCAAATTAAACACCTCAATCTGGCTACACAGGTTATCCACTTCCGGGGAATTGACCAGCTCTGTGTTCATCTGTTCCCGGTCTGCCACAATGTCATACGGCTGAACCTCCTCAGGTTCTGTCTGTGATTTGAATCCTCCTGTTGAAGCTGTCACAGTTTCTGCTCTGTTAAAATCTAATCCCATAAATTTCCTCCATTCCTCTTCTTGTGCCCTGATATCTACATATTTCATGTAGTTCTTTTAAATATTTTACCAATGAGACTTTGATAAACACCAGACAAGGATGACTCAAAATCCGGTATCTG
This sequence comes from Blautia hydrogenotrophica DSM 10507, assembly GCF_034356035.1. NCBI lineage: Bacteria > Bacillati > Bacillota > Clostridia > Lachnospirales > Lachnospiraceae > Blautia > Blautia hydrogenotrophica. The sequence goes on along the minus strand of NZ_CP136423.1, from coordinate 1,342,129 downwards.
CAAATCATACAGATACTCTCCTAGCTGATGTTCTTCCATCATAGCTTTTGCAAAATACTTCTCCACGTTTTGATACCCTGTCGGGATATAAAATACCACATCAAAACCTACCAAATTTAAATACATCACCAAAATACTGTCTTCCAGAGTAATCATTCTCTCTGTGGTATTGATATAGACCAATTTAGGATTCTTCTTGGTAAAATCGAATTTCTGAAGCAGCCTTATGGTGTCCCGCCCCATATTCAAAACAGTAGAGACAATCGTATACTCTGTCCCATTTTGAAATGTCCCTTTAATCAACCGCTGGTCGATCAATGTCTGCAGCTTATCCAGAATGTACTCCTGCATTCCCTCCCTGAGTACCCCATACTGATAGCTTTTATGATTCTTAATCTTAGCTCTTTGCAGCTTTCCATTTTTCAAAAACTCTGTGGCAAACGGCTTCACTGGATTGGCATCCGTTCCCTGCACCATAGGCCGGTTTTTCACCACCAGGGTATTCTCAACCAGCAATTCTTTGATCTTAGCCCAGTATTGGGGAACTTCCGCGTTTTTCACTCCACAGACTTTCGCAAAAATCACCGGAAGATTCACTGTCCCGTCCACAATGCTAAAATTCGGTCTGTATTTTACCTCCTGATTCCACAAAATCGCAATTTCTTCATAGGTCGTCTGCAAAGAAACCGTCACTGCCTTATCATACTGCATACTTCGGTACATTCCTGAATCCTGATATAGAAGCGTATCCAGCTCTCTTTGAGCATGGTAAGCAGCCGTTCCCACTTTGACCTCACCGCTCTCATCTGGAAACTCCTCCACTGTCATGGACTCAGCATTATGAATTTCAAATAAAACGGCATCCTGAAGTTTACATTTATTCCCCAAATCTGGCGTCAGGATGACCACGTCCACTGGAAGCTTGGCCATCATTTTCAAAAATAAAGTCTCCTGAAGATTTCTACAGCCGCCCAAGTAGACTAGACACGCAATCTGAGACATTTTCCAGTCAGAAAACAAAGGCCCCTGATACCGTTTCAGCCAGCACAGCAAATATACAGCTTGATTCGTCAATTTGTGAAGATTGAACTGAGAGCTTTGACTCTCCTCCAAAATCACATCCACAAAAGCTTTCACCATCAGCCTTTGAAGTTCTGTGTTGGCAGGATACTGTATATTGGCCGAGAGGTGGGCAAGTAACTGCTCCACACTTCCGTAAGTTTCTCTGTGAATCTGTCCGATCTCATCCATATCCGGCAGCGGAATTTTTTTCTCTAAAATTACGAGCTTCCTTCCACTGTTTTTTAGCTGCTGATGAAACTGAAACAATTCATTAATATAGGTAAGTTTATCTTCCACGCCCTCGATTCTAAGAAACGAATTGTAAAAAAATCGCTTGTCTTTTCCCCTAGCATCACCGCTAAGCAAAACTTCTTTCAGTCCCTCTCCCTTCATCCAGGCATTTGTGCACCGAGACAACTCAGGGGGGATCCCATAAAGCCTCTGAATCTGTTGATCTCTCACAATCTCTTTCCTGAGCATTTGCAGGCTGAAATCCTCCGGAAATGCTGCCATACCGTTTTCTGAATAAATGCAGGAAATCTCCGACTTAGGGTCTAATTTTAAATACTCATCATCTCCATGGTACTGCAACAACACAATGTCACAACCTGCCTTTGACAAGACGTGCAGAAATTTTAACTCATAATTGCTGATGTTCGCTTCATAGAGAATTTTCGGGACCTTATTATCTCCAAGGCAATTCACAATTCTCTCAAATTTATAATACAGCCAGCACATAAACTTAATATATGCATTTTTCAACATATTCTCATTTTTTCCCGACCGTCTCATCTCGTCTAGAACATCATAGATACAGATTGCCACACTCTGCCTTTGCTGTTGATTCATCCGCGGCAACCACTTTCCCAGCCTCTCTGAGAGAAAACCCGGATTCATCTGAAATTCCATACCCATCATCTCATTATAATAGGAAAGGTTTCCTTCGCTGGGATTTGGAATTCTTCCTTCAATTACGACACCTGAACGCCTTGCCTCCTCGTAATATCTGGAAATGAATTTCTGAATTTCTAAACTGTATCCACATATCCGATAAAAAAAGACATTTCTGTGTGGCCGTTCACTCAAATCTCTAAAAAAATCCTCTAAATTTTGCACCCTTTTGTGCTCAAACATATCTTCTGCCTCTAACCTTAAATTCTTTTTCATATTTAAACACAATTATACTATTATCCCCTATTTATTTCAATAAAAGCGCTCTGATTCTTTCGAAAAAGTGTAACAGTACATTACAGTTCATGCCTCCAATATCCTGCGAGGTATCTTTGTACATTTTGACAAAAATCCCGAGACATACTCGCGCCAAACTTCTGTTTACAGCAGTTTGTATGCATCGCGAAGCGTGTTATTACTCACGAACCGCAAGTGAATAACCAGTAACAACAGTACCTGCTGCATTTTACGGAGTGCCATCTGGCCCCATACAAAAAAATTCCAACTACCATTCTCACTACAATGATGCTATAATATTCTCTGTACATCAAAGGAGAAAATCTATGAAAAATTCTAACATATACTATAACATAGGACCACTGCTTTACTGCCCTGCATCCAGCCAGACCATTGCACACTCTATTGTTACAGAACAGTTCGGCCATCATTTTTCCCTCGCTCTGTGTCTGGAAGATACCATCGCCGATGATTTCATCCTAGAAGCGGAAAACCAATTAATCCACTCTCTTCATATCATAAAAACTGCTCTCTCGGAAGCTAATTTCTATCTTCCGCAGATATTTATCAGAGTCAGAGATTCCCTGCAGATTTCTCGCCTATTTCAAAAACTAGGCTCCGCCAGCGATCTACTCACGGGGTTCATTCTGCCTAAATTTTCTCTATCTAACGCAGATGCCTATCTCAACGCATTCCAAAAGCTGGACTCAGAATGTAAAAATCTATATCTTATGCCAGTAATTGAAAGCCCTTCCATCGTGAATTTAAAAACCCGCAGCCAAATTCTCTATACCCTGAAAGAAAAGTTAGAGGATATCGAGGAAAAAATACTAAATATCCGAGTAGGTGGCAACGATCTGTGCAATGTATTCGGTCTGCGGCGCCAAGTCTGCGAGAGTATCTACGATCTGCGTCCTATAGCCGACATTCTCTCAGATATTATGACCGTCTTTGGGCAGGATTACGTTCTGTCCGGTCCTGTCTGGGAGTATTACAATGGAACGAACTGGAAAAACGGCCTATCAGAAGAGCTCTCGAAAGACAAAACTTTCGGTTTCGTGGGAAAGACCGTCATTCATCCCAAACAGATCACATTGGTAAACCAAGCCTTCTCAGTCTCTTTGGAAGATTACCAGGATGCCTTAGAGATCTTAAATTGGAATCCCGGTCACGCTAATCTCGTCAGCGGCAGCCACCGAAATATCCGCATGAATGAATATAAAACTCATTACAACTGGGCCCTGCGTACCAAATATCTGGCTGATTCTTACGGTATTTGCTCTGCTGTTCAGAAAGCCTGCCACTGACATTGCCTCAATCTTTGAGGGGCGCATCCCACCTTGCGCGCCGCCGCAACGCTATTTTGCGGTGAACAACCTTTGACAAAAAAAATCGGCAGTGCTGTCATGCATCTGCCAATTTTTTTATAATTCCACATGCTTTATAATTTTTCAAGGGGTAAGTCTGTACTGGAACATTCTTCTCTTTTGCAAGACGAAGAATGTGCTCCAAAGCCTTATCCCCCATATACTTTTCATGTACTAACACTTTCCATGGCACTCTGCGCAGCAAAACCCTAGTGGTCTCACCGATTCCTGGCTTAATAAGATTGACATCTTCTATTTTAAACTCTCGACCAATCCGTAAGACTTCATCAAGCCCTTGGCCTGAATCTCCGGTATCCTTTTGAGAATATTCTTTCTGGAAACGCGATTGAATCTCAGAGATAAATGCATAGGATAAGTCCTGCGCTTCCAATTCCCCATAGTACACCGCACCATGAAAGTCTGTCTCACCAATAATATCATCCCGCAAAAAAGTTCTGCTCACAAGCCCCGACACTGTACAATTTAAGCAGGAACTGGGAATCAGAATATCTTCGTGGGTCCCGCACAACTTAGTGACATTCGCAGGGTCCGCCAGCACTGCCAATTCAGGTGAGACACCTGGAAAATCCGCTACGGCTTTTCTAAGCTCACTCAAAATCGCCCCCTTGCCAATCCAGCCGTCCACAAACAACATGTCTTCCGGTCGGTAACGACAGAGCAGGTAGCGCATCGCATTTTGATCAATCCCTCTTCCACGTATAATCGAGATGGAATAATGAGGAACTGTAATCCCATACTTCCACCTGAGATACCGCTTCAGCAAAATCCCCACAGGAGTGCCTGCCCTAGCCAGAGAAACCAAAACCACACTTCTGCCTTTTTCTTCCATAATCTTGTCCGCGAGTACTCCCACAGCCTCAGACGTGGAGTCTGCAAACACCTTCAAGGCAGTCTCGTAGGCCTCCATATACGCCTCCGAAGGTGAATACTCAATAGGAAGCATCTCACAATAATGCCGTCCCTGCTGAATCAGTTGTTCTCTCTCTTGGGTGGACTGCGGCTTTACCAGCCCCGTAATGTCCTTTAACAAAAGTTCCACATCTTCTTTTTTATACGTTGTTCTCATTCGTTCTCCCACCTAATCCAGTGCACTGCAAAATTTCCAGATTGACTCAATGCATAAGCCAGACTGTCCGTCCCTGCCTCTTCCTCCTGCCAGGCATCCGTGACCACATACACCTGGTCATACTTATCCAGATCGTAGAGATAAGTCGCCCTTTCTCCATCATAGAAGCTGCGCAGTTCATAGCGGCATTGAAACGGATAACTCTCATCTGCGCTCACTGCAATCGGACTTCTGGTAGTCGCATGGAAGCTAACGTCTGCTCCTTTTCTCTCCATCCAGGCCGCTATGCACAGAGGCGGGTACATGAATTCTTCCGTCCCGAGAACTAGAATACGCTCTCCTGCCTTTACCGGATATCTCTCCAAAACTGCCTTTCCCAATCGCTCGCACTGCTGTCTCATCCTCGTGCTGTCCACCAATCTCCGGGCATCGACCCTGCCCGGTACCAACTCCCATGGTTCCCGAGCCATTCCAGCTGCTCCCACACAGTCCACCACTTTTCCGTCTTCCGGATAGCCAGCGGCAATCTTCTCAAAGCCTTCGTGATCTGTCTTTACCAAATAGTGTACCGAGATTCCCAAATCGCAGAAACTTTTCAGGTCTGCCTCCTTCATACCATTTAACACAGAAGCTACAGAATATTGGAACTTTCCAGGATACCTCTCTTTTAAAATCTGAACAATCTTCCCAATGGTATTACCTGTAGTCACCTCATCTTCTACAAAGACAATTCGCGTACATTCCTCTGCCGCTTTTTCCACATCTTCTCTCACCAGCTTCTGCTGCGTCGCATGGCTGTGGGATTCTGAAAAGTACAGCCAATCCACGTCATCCAATTTCTCTCTGGTTGTCTGCATATATCTACACCCCAAAGCTGCCGCCACTGCTGCTCCAATCGCCGTAGCTGTTTCCGCAAAGCCGACCAGCAGCAGAGAATCTCTTCCATACTCTCCTTGCAGTACATCCGCAAGACTCTCAAACAATTCCAGGGCCTGAGCCGGCCGTACAGGGATATGCTTTCCCTGAAGGCGGTTTACCACCAGATAGCCTCTCTTCTTATTGTTCAGCCTTTTCGCAACGCAAACCAAATCGCTCTCTCGGTACATATTTTCTCTCCATTCTGTCTACACCCAGACCACAGTGCAAAACTCTCTCAGCTTTCACCTCTGTAGGCAGGGTCTTCCACCCCATTAACTTTAAAAGCCTCACTTCTGTCAATACAGGTTCCACATACCCCGCAAGGCTTCTCTTTTCCCTCATAACAGCTCCAGGTAAACTCATAAGGAACTTTGAGCCTTAAGCCCTCTGCTACAATCTGTGCCTTATTCATTTTGATAAACGGAGCCTCAATTCTGATCTGCTGACCACTGCCCTCATAAACCGCCCGATTCATACTTTCAAAAAAGCTCTCGCTACAGTCCGGATATGCACTTCCCGCGGCATCATCCCTGTGAGCTCCATAATAGATACAAGAACATTCTCTCGACAGTGCGATACTCGCGGCGCAGGCCAAAAACAGCCCATTGCGAAACGGTACGTATGTAGAGACCGGAACCCCCTCATTTTCCCTGAGCTGTTCTGCATAAGAAGCCTCTGGAATCTCCTTTTCGGAATGAGAAAGCAGCGAACAATCACTGTAAGCAAAAATCGGCGTCAAATCCAGCTCCATCCCTTCGATTCCGTAGTATTCGAGAATCCTGCGGGCGGCTTCCACTTCCTTTTCATGCTTCTGCCCATATTGAACGGAAAGCGGAATCACATTCTGGACCCCATACTTTTCAATTGCAAGTCCCAGACAGGTAGTGCTGTCCACACCTCCGCTGAACAGAACCATCGCCTTTTCACTCATCTTCTTAGCCTCCTATCGATTATCCACTTTTTCTGGGTAAAGATCGTGGTGAGTCAGACGCTCAAAGGCCACCTTTTCCCAACAAGTGCCTGGTTTCCCATAATTACAGTAAGGGTCAATGGATATCCCTCCTCTGGGAGTAAATTTTCCCCATACCTCAATGTATTTAGGGTCCATCAGACGAATCAGATCTTTCATGATAATGTTTACACAGTCCTCATGGAAATCTCCATGGTTGCGGAAGCTGAACAGATACAGCTTCAAAGATTTACTCTCCACCATTCTCTCTCCTGGAACATAAGAGATATAGATTGTCGCAAAATCCGGCTGTCCAGTCATCGGACACAGGCTAGTAAACTCTGGACAATTAAATTTCACAAAATAATCGTTTTCCGGATGCTTATTCGGAAAAGTCTCCAGCATCTGCGGCGCATAGTCCGTCGGATAAGACACTTTCTTGTTTCCCAAAAGAGACACCCCATCCAGCTCCGCTTTTTCTCGTCCACTCATACTTCTCTCTCCTTTTTTGTTTTTTATCTGCCTGGTCATCTGGATGTACTCACCCGCGCAGGCCGCCATACTCTCTCTAGAGCCTTCACCAAAACCACACCGACCACAGACGGCAGAAGCTGTCCGATACACAGGTTCAATGCCATCAGCTGATACGGCATGTTCAGGAAATATGACAGATAGGTAGCCACTCCCAGCCCCGGCACCAGTACAATCGGTACTGCAATCAAGACACGATTCCAGCCTTTTTTTCGAATCAGCACAATCGACGCTGACGCCACAATCCCAACGATACAGCCGCCCAACATATCGACGATGCCAAATCCTCCAAAAAACATATTCGATATAAAATTAGCGAGACCAAGAGGAAAAACCAGGAACGGAAAGAGATAAGACAAAGCGTACAAAGACGTCGCAATTCGAATTTGGTACGCTCCGAATGAAAAGCTCTGTGTAAAATAAAGAACGACGATATAAATCGCCATAACCATCGCAGAAAAAGTAAGTTTCTGCACACGACTCATTTTGTCAATATTCTCCATATTCGTTCACCTCCAAAAAAACTCCCGGACAGTATCTACAATACGACCCGGGAATGTCAACAACTCAATTTTTACTTTGTTGTCCCTAGTTTTGTTTAATGACAGGATGGTCTCGAACTGTCAATTTTATATCTGGAAGTAACTCTGTCTGTCTTAGACAATTAATTATTATATTATATCTGAATTGATAATTCAATAAGAAATGCAATTTTTTTCTTTCCTGATTACGTTTTTGCCCTCGAGGATTCTCCTTGGGTTCTCCTCCAGGAGCAGCCAGGGACATACTTCCCCGTACCTTCTCGCCAAAACCCGGCCGAACTCCTCCATGGAGGTCGTGCGGCGGATTGGGCTGTGAGCGTCAGAGGCAGCCACGCACGCCAGCCGACGGCGCAAAATATAGTCCGCAGTTCTCAGCGCGCCCTCCCCGAAGCCTCCCAGCACGCTCCCTTTGTTGACCTGAATTACGGCTCCCATCCCGTCCCACTCATAGAGATGCTCCGGCGTCCTCTGGGCGGCCAGATACCTCTCCGGATGCGCCAAGATGGGCCTGTAGCCCGCCTCCAGCAGCCGGTTCAAAATCCTGTACACATCATACGCCCGTACGTCCAGGGCAAATTCCACCAAGACATAGTCCGTCCGGTTTATGGTCAGGAGGTTCCCACGCTTCAGCCCTTCCACCACGCCGTCGGAGGCGAAGATCTCCATCCCCTCCACTACCTGCAGGGGAATTTCTTCCTTCCTCAGCATTTCCCTGAATTTCTCCAGCCTCTCCCGGTATCTTTGGGGCCAGCCTTTCCCGTCCCAGCCGGGGTAATTTCCGTGGCAGGTTGCGGCCAGAACCTTGGTCCCGGTCTCTGCTGCCGTCTGCGCCATTTCCAGCGCATCCTCCCAGGACTTCGCCCCGTCGTCCATCCCCGGAAGGATGTGTGTGTGCAAATCGATCATTTGTCTCCTCCCGTCACCGTCACGCTCAAAACCGCCTCCGCCGTCTGCGTGCCATCCAGAGAAACCGCCGTGTACACCACGGAATATCTGCCCGGCACGCTTACATTCACCGAGCTACTGACCTGTAGCCGGTCAATGACACTGCCGCTCAGAGGGTCCCGCGCCTCCTCCACATAGACCAGCGGGTCAAAATCCGCCCCCACCGGTATCTCTATGTGGTCTTGAACCAGCGTCAGGACCAGGTCGCTGACTTCCCCTTCGATCTGCGCCTTGACCGTCTCCTGGGCCGTGTCCAGATAGGCGTTGCTAAGCTGGAAAGTCAAAAGGTAGCTGCCCTGGGAGAGTTTTTTCCTCGTCCAGGTAATTTGGTTGGTCACATCCTTACCGAACCCATCGTCCCCTTTGATCTTCCCTTTTTCTTTCAGAATTTCTATGAGATCATCCAGCCAGGACGCCTCCAGATTCAGCTGCCCATCCAAGGTGATCTTCGGCCCCTGGTAATTTTTCAGGACCAGAGTTCTCTCCCGGGTCAGCTCCCTGCCCTCGGCGGTAAAAAGAGAATACCGGACTTTTTTCCGATTCCGGGTTCCTGAGCCAGTAATCAGGGCATTTACCTCCCGGGTAATGTCGCTTCCATCCACGTCCGTGCCCCTGACGCCCTCCAACAAATCCAGTCTTCCCGACCCATCGTAGACAATCTCCTCCGTCTGAAACTCCAGGGCCTCCTGTCCAACTTTTTCTCTCTTCGCCGGCTTCTTCTCCTGTCTCTTGTCCTGATATGCCGCTGCCGCCACTATGGCGATGAGCAGAAGAATCCCCGTGATTCCCAGCACTAGCCTAACTCTGTGTCTCCTCATCTTGCTCTCCATAACCGTATTTTCCATAATAGCCATAACCATACCGTCCATAGCCATAATAACCGTATCTTCCCTTGTGTAACGGCACACCGTTAAAAGCATAGCCCAGAATCGTCGTCCCGCTGCTCTCGAGCCCCGCCAGACTCTCCAAAATCCTTCGCTTCTGGACAAAATCATGGCGGATGACATAGCAAATCCCGTCTGAGAATTCCGCCATCAAGCTGGCATCCTCGAACATCTCCGCCGGAGGGCTATCCAGAATCACCAGATCATACTCTCCTCGGACTCTTCTTAAAGTCTCTTGAAACTCCGGGCGGTTCAAAACCGCGGGCACATTTCTCACCGGCAGACTCCCGCACAGGAAGGAAATCCCGCTGCGCCCGTCCTTTTCCACTGCCTTTTCCAGGCTGCACTTCCCTGTGACCACGCCGTAGAGCCCCTTTCCCTCCGTCTCGGTCAGACAGCGCCGGTCAGTCTGTTTGCGCAAATCCGCGTCGATGAACAGTACCTTTTTCTCATGTAAGGCCGCGGCGTAGGCCATGTTGAGGGCCACCGTGGATTTTCCCTCCCCAGAGATCGTACTGGTAACCAAAAGAATCTTACCGTTCTTATCCTGCAACTCTCTCTCCGCCTTCAGCTCGATGCTTAAGAGGCTTTCCTTGAACCTTTGGGAAAACTCCTTGTTCAAAATGGAGATATCCCGTCTCCTCTTCTTTTTTCTGGCCTTTTGCTTCATCTCTGGAAGATTCCCTAGGCAGGGAAGACTCATGACGTTTTTCAGCTCGTCAGGCGTCTGAACCGTCTTTCTGAAAAAGGCGTACAGCACAATCAGGAAGATTCCCGCTGCCGCCCCCAGGAGTGCCCCTTTGACGGCCTTTTTCACAAAATTCGGCTGGTTGTAAGGCTCCTTTGGCGCCGTGGGCACGTCAATCATATTAAACTTCGTCTCCCCAATCACGAACCTGGACACCTCTGGGTAAACCTTGATCGCGGATTCCAGAATCGCCTTGGCGTCCTGCGGGTCACTGCTGGTCACTGTCATAGTGATCAGGTTCGAGTCTGACACCGCCTGAGCGGAAATGCTACCGTTGATCGAGTCCACGCCCAGGTCCTCCTTTATGGCATCCGTCAGAAGGCTACTGCCAAGAATATAGGGAAACGTCTTCGCAAGCTGTCCGGCCGTGGTCGTGTCGTAGTAAAAATTATAGCTGCCTTCCTCCTGACCGTTCTCACTGTTTCCCCCTGTCATAACCGTAAACGAGGCCACGGACTGATACATGGGCGTATAAAACTGGGAATTTTTTACGTAGTAAGCCGCGCTCCCCAGCGCCGCCAGCAGGATAACCAGCCACCAGAATCTGGCGAGGCCCTGCAGAAAGTTCCACAGCAAAATCCCCAAGTCGATCTCCAGCTCCTCCCGGTCTTCCAATCTCTCGTCCACTGTCAATCCCTCCCTTCTGCTCTTCTGCCAAAGCGGTATCCATAATAGCGGTACTCCTGCCCATTGCGAAACAGACTCTCTCTTTGAAATACATTCAGCACAAAGCCCGAAAAATCCGTCCCAGACTGACCGATATTGTCCACTGCGTCATTCACCGCCCGTATGTCCGTCCAGTCCTGTCTGACTATCAGGACCGCCGTGTCCGCCAGCTTCATCAGCAGCTCCGTGTCGCTGGCCAAGGACATGGGCGAGGAATCTAAAATCAGGTAGTCCACCAGATTCCTGCTGTCCCGGATGAACTGCTTCATCCTGCCGCTGTCCAGATATTTGGCCGAGTTGTGCACCCCTGTTTTCTGAAAGATCGTAAAAATTTTCCCGTTTTTCTGGTAAGACATCACCTCGTCCATGGATGCCTTGCCGTCCAGATAATCCGTCAGGGACTTTCCCTTGCTTCCCGGCTTTTCAAAGATTTTATGCTGGGCGGGCTTTTTCAGGTCCGTGTCCACCAACAAGACTCTTCTGCCCTTCTCCGCCAACGCCAAAGCCACGTTCGACGCTATGGAGGATTTTCCCTCGTTCTCCGCCACACTGCTGACCATGATTACCTTCTGTCCCTTTCTCCTCATCCGGTGGTCCAGACGAGTCGCCAGCTTTCGAACGGACTCCAAATACCCGGAACTCACCAAAGAAGAGGTAATCAAGATGGAGCGGCGTTTCTTCCGGAGGAATCCCAGAAACGTCTTATTTTTCCTCTCATAGGGAAGAACTCCCAGAATGGCGCCGTCTAAATTCCTCCTGGCTCCCGTCCTCGTCTTCACTGTAAACCGCAGCAAAGAGGCCAGCACAATCAGGGCTCCAGCCCCGGCAATGGCCCCCAACATCGCCAACTTCTGAATTCTTGAGAAGTTCGGCACATTAGAGGGAGACACCGGCACCGTGGGCTCCTGCACCATTTTCAAAACCGCGTTGGAGAACAGATAATCCGACACGGTATCATAATTCTCGATGGCAGACTGGATAATCAGGTATGCCTGCCTAGGATTGACGGAGGTGACGTCCAGTACGATCAGGTTTGTCTCCTCGATAATGCTAGAAGAAATCTCCCCCTTAATCGTCTCCTGTCCCAAATCCTCCGCGATTTTTTCCCTCAGCACATTGCTGTCAAAAACCTCACTGAATACCTCCGCCATCTGGTTCGCCATCGTCAGCGAGGAGTAAACGCTACTGTTGTTGCCTTTGGCACTGACCGCCATTGTGGCGGTAGCCGTGTACTCCGGCATGTAGAGCAGCCCCGCCGCGCCGTTGACTGCCAGATACGCCGTCGCGGCCGCCAGTATCAGCACCCAGAAGTTTTTCAGGATATCTCTGACGACACAAAACAGACTGACTTCGTCCAAATTAAATTCTCTCATCTCATCCATGATACCACTCCTTTACTCCCGGACAATGACCGTCAGCCATGTCTCTCCGCTAAGCCCCTGTTCATTTGTCACCTGATAATGTACTTCGTAACACCCGGCCTCCTGGTTGTTCACGCTAGATTCCACCGTCAGAGAAGGCCCCTGCACCAGATTCCCGTCGGCGTCCTCCACGCTCTCCACATAGAGGTTCGGGTCAAAGCCTTCTCCCTTTTTCACATAGACCAGAGGCTCCATCAGTTCAATCTCCAGCGCGGCATTGGAGCCCTCCACGATGTGTACCGGCAGACTCGCCTCTTGCGTATCCCCAAAGCTGTTGGACACCTCCACCTGGATGGAGTACTCGCCCTCCTCCCGGTAGTTCACATCACTCTCCACCAGTCGTACCAGAGAGGTCAAATCGCCATCCAGCACATCGTTCGCTCCCACCTGGGAGACTGCATTGCTGCCTGCCCCGGCTCGGAACACCAACGGCTGCGACAGCGTAAACTGCGGGGAACGGTAATCTGTAAAGCGGGTCTTCCTGGTGAGAACCGCCGGCTGGTTCACAGAGTCAAAGACCACATAGGAGACATTGCACACCCCCGGTTCCAGAAACTGGGAGAAGCTTCCCACAATAATCTGATCTGTCAGATCTCCGTCCTTCGCGTCAGAGGCTGTCAGCCCTTCCAGTAGGTCTCCCTCCTCATAGTCCACGGAGAGCTCCATCTCTTCTCTGTCGCTCGTGAGCGAAGGCTTCGTGGAGTCCTCGAGCTGCTTTTCCTTCACCCAGGAAAGGCCATATAGCCCCAGGCTGACCACAAATAAAAACATCATTGTAATTCTTATATATTTCATTTCTTACCTCATTTCTCAGAGTCCTGCCCCTCGGCAAAGCAGTCAAAAAGCTTCCAAAAACTCCTGCAGTCCCCTCTCGTCCACCTGGGAGAACCCGCCATCCTGAATCTTATATACGCGGCTGCACAGGGTGAATACACTCGGCCTGTGGGCTGCCACAATCACCGTGCGGTACGGTTCTCTCTTTATGATATTGTTCAAAACTCTCCTCTCCGTGACCACATCCAGCGCGCTGGTGGCCTCGTCTAGAATCAGCACCGGGGCGTCCGCCAGCAAAGCTCTGGCTATGGAAAGCCTCTGTTTTTGCCCCTCAGAAAAACGCTGCCCCCGCTCCCTCACCTGGGTCTCCAGCCCGTCCTCCAGCTTTTGAACGAACTCCCACGCGCAGGCGCTTTTAAGCGCCGCGATGATCTCTTCCTCGCCGGCCTGCGGCTTCGCCATGAGCATATTCTCACGGATTGTGCCTGAAAAGAGCGTATTCCCCTGAGGAATATAGCTGAACATACACCGGGTGGAGGAGGAGATCTCTAGCGACTCGCCTCCGGGATTTCCCAACCGGATATCGCCGCTGCTGGGATGGTAGAGTCCTAGCAGGAGATTCAAGGTGGTGGTCTTTCCCTGGCCGGAAGGACCGATCAGAGCCACGATCTCTCCGGGATTCGCCTCGAAATCCGCCTTTTGGTAGACCCATTTTTGTCCTTCATAGGCGAAGTCCACCGCTCTCATCTGGACGTAGACTCCAGTCTGTCTTCCAGTCTCCTTCATCCTCTTTGCCGCCTCTTCATCCTCTAGAAGCTCCCGGGGGAGGCTGACCACCTCCATAATCCGTTCCGCGCTGACGCAGGCACGGACCGCCGTGGGCGCCAAGCTCAGAATCGAATTGAAGGACCCTCTCAGGGCTCCTGCCATCCCCACGAACATAGTCATGGTTCCATAGGTGATCTCACCCTGCCACAGGCGATAGATCGCAAAGCCGTAGCAGGCATAGCCGATTCCCTGTCCAATCAGAGAGGTCAGCATCATCCTGTACGCCTGGAACCGGTTCTGACGTGCCGCCACGTCCATGGCCCTCCTCTGGATATGGTAAAACTTCTCCGTCACCTGGTTCAGCATCCCAAAAGCCTTGATGAACTGGAGATTCTGAAATGTCTCCTGGTCAAACACCGTGCGGTCGCTGGCCACCTCCTGGTTTTCCCGCTGAAACCGGCGCAGCCTGCGGGTGGTGCACCTGGTGGCGAGAAAAGAGACTGGGCCCCCAGCCAGAGCCAGCGCGGCCATCGCCGGGTCATGGCTCACCATGATGACGAAAGCGCCTCCGAAGCTAATCAGCGCTGTCACTGCGTTCGGCAGAAAGGTCAGCACACTGTTGGCCACAGCGCCGGCATCGCCGTTTACCCGAAACAGGAGGTCGCCGGAACGATATCCGGCCAGGCTGGCCCAATCAGTGTGAAGCACCTGCTCATAGATGTCCGCCCGTATTTCGTTGGTCACCTTCAGCCGAATCTGAAAGGATATTCGGGTCTTGACCGCGTTGACGAAGATCTGCCCCACGCCCACACCTACGTAAAGGGCAACCACCCGGCCGATTCCCTTGGTATTCATCCCCGTCACCGCGTCCACCAAATCCCGGGTGACCAGAGAAAAACCGAGACTTAAGACGGAGCCCGACGCTCCCAGCAGGACGTAAAAAGCGATCAGCAGCCAGTAACGTCTCACATACAGATACATCCAGAGCAGCTGGGCGGTCAGCTTTTTTAGTTTTCCTTCCTTGATCTTTTTCCACACTCGGTTCTGTTTCCTCATTTTCTCCCTCAAAAAGAAAAAATCCCGCTCAGCGAGATTTGTATTCTCCAAATACGGCCTCCTCTGTCAGCCTCACCGCCTCCTCGTCCGGCCGGCACGAGAGCTCATAGACCGGAATCCTGCCCAGCAGGCGGTCCAACAGGTACAGGCACAGCTCCATCCCACCGTCCAGCCATCTGGGGTAAAAGACGCTGCCGGACACCGCCGCCACCTTCTCAAAGCCCTCCAATCTCCGAATCGCGTTATGCTCCGCCTGCTTCAGGACGATCATGGCCCAAAGGGGTACTCCGATATTCTCACAGTAGGCAGACGAACCGTGCCACGGAGTTCCCCAGCCGAGAAATCCCGTCCCGATCTCCTGGGCAAACACAAGATCTCCGTTGACGATCACCGCGCCCCTATGGCAGTTCCAAAGCTCCGCCTGGGTCGTCTTTCCGATTCCCGACGGTCCCAGGAACAAAAGCCCCCGGCCTTCTGGCGCCGCGAGCGCCCCATGAAGCTGAAGAAGGCCTCGCCTCACAGCCGTCGAGTAAAACATCTGAATCAAAAACGCCTGGAGGTTACGCGGATTTTCCAGCGGCAGAATCCTGCCGGCGCTCCAGTCCCCGGAGACCAGCATCACGTCTGCCTCTGTCCGAAAGATCTGGGAGGTTCCCGGCCAACTGTACCCCTGCACGCCGTAACATACGCTCTCCGCCTCTGAAAACAGCGTCACCGCAAGATCACTCTTCCTTCCATCCGTTTCCACCTGAAATTTCCTCCAGCTCTCTGCCGGGAAGTTTCTCCCCGCCTCCCAGCCAAACCGGATTCCCGCAATGTCGAAATTTCTCTTCATTTGTTTAAGTTGGAGTTGTACAGTTCATAAATATGTTGGGATTTTCCTGGATAAATGCCCATTTCGCCTCCGAACTCCAACCGTAACCATCCAGCCATGGATCCAGATTATCAATTCCAGTGCTGACATAAGCTATAAAGTCCTCATATGTGTTCCCATATCCCGCTGCCGGATTATTGGTCCACGCACCACTAAGAGGAACATTGGAGCTCCCCCACGCAGTCTCCCATCCGGTATCAGTAAACCCTCCGCTGGCAGTCCAGGTCAGCCAATATGTACCTTCCGTCCCACCCCCAGACTCTGCCATCGTCATGATTCCGCCGTTGGCAACTTCCCCCGTCACTTCTACGTATACTTGTCCCATATATCTTCGTCTCCTTTCCATTCATCGTAATACTGTTTTATTCTTCCACAGAACTCATCCGTGACCTGGCGGGGGCCTCCGCACTCCACCGCCAACGTCCCAGCGCATTTTCTACACACGCTGCGCGCTCTGCAGGTCTTACATTCCTCCGGCCAGTCCAGAGTCTCTTCATAGATGAGCAGCTCCTTCCATGCCTCCGAAAACACCTGCCCCCGCACGGGAATGTCCGGTTCGTTCATAAAACTGCAAAATCTCATGAATCCGTTCCAGGTCACCCAGTACCCCAGCCGATAATCCCGGCAGTAGGTACAGGGTTTTCTCTCTATTTTTACCGGGCTGCCCTTCAGGCAGTGCAGGATTTCTCTTCTCTTCGCCTCATTCAGCTTCTCCTGGACGCGCGCCTCCCTGGCCTGGCTGTCCGGCGTTCGCACCGAGGGCTTGACGTTCCCGGTCGCCAGGTAGGGCAAGCCGTTATCCCGCGCATAATCCGCCATCCTTGGGAGGTCCGCCTCATTCTGGCGAATCACCGTGCTCACCAACTGTACAGGAATTCCCAACTTTCTCAGAGTCCGGAGGCCCCGGTCCGTTTTGGAAAATCCGTCTCTCACCCGGCACACCGCCTCGTAGACTTCATCGCTGGCCCCGTACAGAGTCGCCTTCACGCCCACCGGCGGGCATTCCTCCAGAAGCTTCGCCGCCCTCTCGTCGATCAGCGACGCGTTGGTCTGCAGGGTGATAAAAAATCCCATGCCGGTCAGCCCGCGCCAGATCGTCTCGAACTCCGGGTGCATCAGGGGCTCCCCGCCTGTGACGCACAGCCAGACCGTCCCTGCCGCCCTTGCATCCTCGGCAACTTTCAGCCACTCCTTGGCCGAGAGCTCTCTTCCATATCTCGGCATCTCCTCCGGCTTAAGATGGACATAGCACATTCGACAGTCAAAATTACAGCGGCAGGTCAGCTCGAAAGTTCCCGATATGGGAATCGCGTCGGCAAACGCCCGCTCTCTCACCGCACGATAAAAAGGGTCCGCCCCTTCGTTTCTTTCGCACACCGGTTCGAACCCGCCGCCCGTCACTGTTTGCCCTCCGGCATCCGCACCAGGACACTGCCGTGGGCCACCCCGTCGTCCAGAATGTTGTTGGCGGCAAGCAGTTTCAGAAATTTGCCGATATCCTCCGCCGCCTTCTCCCGGGTGACGCCCTCATAGCGCTCCATGACTCGGTTCACCAGATCTTCCTTCTCGAACTCCTCATCCTTCATGTAGTCCCATAGGTAGGCCGCCGAAGACGAGATATAGACGATGGAGGTGACTTCCTTTACCCGTCTGCCTGTGGGCACAATCACAAACTGGCCTGCCACTTCTCTCAGTATCAACCCATCCTTCAGCCTCATCTGTCGTCCTCCTTCTCCCGGTCGTTTATCACAACTCTCAGTATAAATCTTTCCTCTTCCTTCCATGCCTCGACGCTGCCCTGGTATTTTCTCGTGACCAGCTCGATGCTCTCCATCCCATAACCTCGGATATTTTTCACCAACCTTTGGTTCCGTCCGAAGTCCTCCGCCTCGGAAACGTCGTTTTCTAGCTTAATCAGAATACTCTTTTTTAGCTGCCGGATTGCCACATGGATGCACCTCCTCTCCGGCGGGCATTCCTTGCAGGCGCGGATGGCGTTTTCCATCGCATTTCCCAAAAGGACCGTCATATCCATGATGTTAAAGGGATAACTGTCCTGGACCTGGATGTCGCTTTTCACCCGGATGCCGTTTTGCTCCGCCTGGATGATGTAGTAGCTTAGAACCCCATTTAACACAGAGTTTTCCGAAAGCTTCCGGCTCTCCGCCTTTTCCAGCTCCGCCAGATAGCTACCGATGTACTCCTGTAGCTCTTCGGTCTTGCCGCCGTGTACTAGGGTGCCCATCGTCCGGAAATGATGCCGCAGATCATGCCTTCTTCGCTTTTCCTGCTCCATGCTGTCGCACATGCTCTTATACTGCTGCTCGTAGGCCTTCAGCTTCGACTCCATATCCTTCTTTTCTTTTTCCAGGACCAGGCACCCCAGATAGATGAGGTAGGCCAGAATATCTCCCGCCATAAAGCAGAACATCCAGACACTCAGGTAGATCTCATATCCCAGTCTTTGCATCTGCATATTCAGCTTCGTCTCAATCATCAAGGCGATAATCAAAAGAACCAGAATCGCGATGGAGCAACCGGTGGCCAGCTTGATCTCCCTGTGGTCCAGGTAGGTGATCTCCCGTACCGCGCTGCGGCGCAGAAGCCAGAAAAGCGGCGGAAACGTAAGCAGAGTCGCCAGTGCGTAGCAAATCAGGGTCATCCCGCTGTAAGGAGTAAAATATCCGAATGGAGCGATCTCCAAATAGAATTTCGCCGCTATCTTGTTTATCACATAAATAAAAACCCCATACTGGACGACGAGCAGATAAAACAGCAGTTTTCCTTTCGTCCCCTTTCGAAAGCTGAGAAAGTAGACAACGCTGCCCAAGGCCAGACACAGGCTGAACAGCAGATTGGCTGAGGATGTGAGCGTCATCTCGCTGGCCCCGCCTCCGAAGAGCCTGCCCAGATAGCAGGCCGATAGGCAGGCCAACAGCAGGTAACCTATATTTAAAAAAATCAGCAGCCTCCGCTTGGAAAACCGTAGAACCGACTCGCCAAAGGGAGCGTAAAGTAAAAATATCATCGACAGAATCTGAAGCAGATAGCCGAAAAACTGCACCACTGTATAATAGATCTGAACACGCATACTCTCTATCCTATTCTTCCATATAATGTCTAAAGATATAATCGTTGTATTTTCTTCTGCTGTCGGCTCTCTGCCTCCGGCTTAGCATAAAGATCATTCCTCCCACCTCGCAGGAATCTGTGTTCATTCTGTCGACCGCTTCCATATTCACGATGACGCCCCGGTTGATACGCAAAAAACGCTCGTCCAAATTCTTCATGACCTCCTGAAGACTTCCCCGGACTCTCACCACCGCCTCAGTAGCCAGATGGATATACAGGTAATTATGGATACTCTCTATATAGACAATCCTGCGGTATGGGATTTTCTGATTCTGCCGGATATCCGCGTCATAGACCTCCAGCTGCGGCATGTGTATTCTATGGAACCGCTTCTTGATCTTAAACAGCAGGCCCCTCCGGTACGGCTTCACAAGATAGTACAGCGCGTCCAAGTCTATTGCCTCCGGCCCGAACTCTCTGCTAACGCTGACAAACACAAGCTCCGTCTCCGGAAAGCGTCTCCGTATCTCGCCACCGATCTCCAATCCGTCTGTCTCTTCCATAAATATGTCTAAAAAAATCAGACCGTAGGCTTCCCCCCCCCCTCGATTTGACTGAGCAAATCTCGGCCCGCGCTATATTCATCCACCTCTGCATCCGGCCAGACAACTTCTAACGCTTCGCGCAAATCCATACGATCTTTTCTATCATCATCACAAATAGCTATTTTCATATCATACCTCTATTGTCATTATAAGAGAATATACCAATTTCTTCCAGTGCCATTTATCCCATTTCTCTGCCATTCATCCCTCTTTTTCCTGAACTACTGGACATTTCCCCCTGCTTCCTTTACTCTGGATAGATAAGAAATATTCGATCCGCGCCCTGCGGCGGCGCGCCTATGTTATAGATCATAACCCGTCAAAAGGAGAGTGTTTAGATGTCCCATCATACTGCAAACAATACTGGTAAAAAGCTAAAAAGCCCCGGAGTAATTCTCTGTCTTTTCCTGCTGCTGGCCTCCGCCGGCTTTATCGCCGTCCTCCTGCATACAAAGATGTTGCCTGGGCTCTATATCGCCGTTCTTTCTACCGGCATCCTGGCGGTTCTGTGTCTCATCTTTTGGCTGACCGGAGATTTTCACCGCAGGGACCGCTTCGTGGCCGGTTCCGTGCTGGCCCTGCTCTGCATGGCCCTGTATATTTTCACGGGCTACCACGTCGGCTTGACCCAGCAGGCTCTGCTCCAGGTGACCAGCCCTTCCGCCGAGAAGTCGGTGATCTCCTTCTATGTCCTGGACAGCGACCCGGCAGAAACTCTCTTTGCCGCCGCCGGATATACCTTCGGCATTCTTAAGACCCAGGACCGTACAAACACAGATCAGACCCTCAGACTGGTAAGCCAGGAACAGGAGCTGACGCTGAAGACCAGGGAATACGACGGTCTGGCTCAGCTCGCCGACGCCCTATCTGGTGGCGAGATCGGCGCAATTCTGCTGAACCAGGCGTATCTGGCCCTTTTCGACGAGCTTCCAGGATACGAGGATTTTCCTGGACAGCTCCGCGTGCTCTCCACCCAGAACGTGGAGCAGCCAGTGGAAATTCAGCCGGTAAAACCCCCCTCCCAGGAACAAGTGATTAACGTGTACATCAGCGGCAGCGACACCCGCGAGGATACCCTTCCCGGACTCAGCCGCAGCGACGTCAACATCCTGGCCAGCATCAACACCACCTCCAGGGAAATCCTGCTGGTCTCCACTCCAAGAGACTACTACGTGCCCCTATCGGTTTCCAGCGGCGTTCCCGATAAGCTGACCCACGCTGGTATCTATGGGGTACAGGTCAGCATGGATACCCTCTCCATGCTCTACGATGTGGAGATTGACTACTATTTCAAGGTGAACTTCACTGGCTTCGTGGACATCATCGACGCCTTAGGCGGCATCGAGGTGCAGTCCGACTACAGCTTCGACGCCTATGGCTATCACTACGACAAGGGGACCAACCTGCTAGACGGGGACGCCGCCCTCGGCTTTTGCCGCGAACGCTACTCCTTCTCCAGCGGCGACAGGCAACGGGGAAAAAATCAGCTAGCCGTCATAAAGGGAATCATCCAGAAAGCGGTCAGTCCCTCCATTCTGTCCACTTACACCTCCATCCTGGAGCACGTGCAGGCCTGTATCGACACAAACGTTCCCTACGACCTGATCGCCTCCCTGGTCCGACGGCAACTATCCGACGGCGCCTCCTGGACTGTGAACAGTTACAGTGTGGACGGCACCGGAGATACTCAGGTGCCCTATTCCATGAGTTCCCCGGTCTACGTCATGGTCCCCGATATGACCACTGTGGAACACGCCAAGGAGCTACTCAAAAAGACTGCCAGAGAGCCGGCGCCGGATGAAACCTAAAAACCTATCAAGGAGTGATAAAGTATGAACTGTCAGACTGAAAATTTCTTGCATCTGTTAAGATCTTTTTTGTGGGGGAACACCGCCAGACTCGACTCCCCAGACTGGGCGAAGCTGTGCGAGCTGGCTGGACTGCACAATCTCATTCCTGCCGTATATTCCGCCGCCAGCCGGACCGAGGAATTCTCCCGGGCCGATGCCTCCGCCCGGACCCAGCTTCTGGAGACAACTCTCGTACAGTCCAGCCGGCAGTTCATGAGGACCCAGGAGCTTTTTCGCATCTACGAAAAGCTGCTCAGCGCAGGAATCCAGCCCCTCATCCTCAAAGGCCTGATCTGCCGCAGCCTGTATCCAGAACCGGAGCTGAGAGTTTCCTGCGACGAAGACCTCTGGGTGCGAAAGGAAGATCTGGCTGCCTGCGACCGGATCCTGAGAGCTTGCGGCTACACCCCTGATTTCGACGACGTGACGCCGATTCTGGACACCGTGCAGGAAATCACCTATGAAAACGGCGTGCTGGTCATCGAACTCCACCTGAACCTTTTTGGTACGGCAAACTCAGATCGCTTTCAGATGACCCAGGTATTTTGCCGCTCCTTCAGCCAGAATATGGAGCTGGAAATCCAGGGACATAAGGTCTTCACCCTGTGCCCCACTGAGCATTTTCTGTTCCTGTTTCTACATCTGTACAAGCATTTTTCCGTAAGCGGCGCAGGAATCCGCCACATCATGGATTTTCTCATGTTCCTGGACAAGTACAACGAGGACATAGATTTCACCCGAATCCGGCTTGTGGTCTCCCAATTCCGAGGGGAATTGTTTTACTGCTCCCTGCTGGAGATCGGCAAGACGTACCTGGGTTTTTCACCGCAAAAATCTGCGGAACTATTCAGCTTGTCCATCTCCCGGCCAGAACTGGAGCTGCTGTTGGAGGACATCATACAAAGCGGCTGCTTCGGAAACGCCTCTAAAGTCCAAAAACTGGGCTCCACCTATGTGATGTCCTATGCCATCTCTTCAGAGACCCACAGGCCTCAGATACTGCCGCTGCTCTTTCCAAAGGCAGAGTTTTTGTACCCGTCCTTTCCCCTTCTCATCCGGCACCGGTGGCTTCTCCCCTTCGCCTGGTGCGCCAGAATCCTGAAATTTTTCTGGAAAACCTGCCGTTCAGACAAAAAGGAGGTCTCCGAAGGCATCCGATACGGAAAAAAGCGGGTCCGTCTGCTGAAAAAATACAAAACGTTTCCCGGGACTGTTGCAAAAGTAGATAAATAATCCACCGAATGAGTGAAAGGACATTAAAAGTCCGGCTTCGCCTATACAATATCTTTGGGTGGAAAGGACTGGTAACCACCAGCAGGGTAAGGTATTATTCTTCCGATACCCAACAAGCAATAGTGGAGGATTGTCTTTCGGGAAGCTTTACTGGACTGGAAGTACTAAAAATATAAAATCCAATGAGAAATTCAATTCAGAAAGTAGATTATAAGGTATAACGGTCATAAGGAACTGAAATCTTCTGAAACAGGAGACTGTACCATCATGACTGATGATGTAACAAGTATCTTAAAGGTCAGTGAGGGCAGATTGAAGACTGTAAGAGATATCTAGTTTGCTGATATAGAGAAACAGGGATTTATGCCCGTATATGAACGTCAAAAAATCACAGATGAACTTCATAAACTATGCAGTTTCCGGACGGACTATCAGGTTATAACAAAACCAAAAATGAAAGAGATTCAGAAAAAAGTAAACGGAGAGAAAGCATTATTATATTTCAGGTATAGGACACCAAATGCCACAACCCCAGTATCTTCAAGGATTGTGGCACTTTTTTTCTTTACTAATTGTCAAAGACGAGATTATATCTGATAAGTCAATGTCTGTTCTTCCAGCTCCTGAGGTATTCCATAATAAGCCCCTGCTATGCTTCCACAAATGGCAGCGATTGTGTCACTGTCCCCGCCAATAGAGATTGCATTTCGAATTGCATCTTCAAAATCCACGGATTCAAAGAATGCCTCCAGTGCCTGGAGTACAGAACCCTGGCAGGAAACATCAAACCGATATTTTTTGCGGATACTGTCCAAAGTAAAGTCCAAAGAATAGTATTCCGTCTCTATAACTTTCCTGATCTCTCTCAGACTTTCCCCTTCAT
Organism: Blautia hydrogenotrophica DSM 10507; assembly: GCF_034356035.1. Taxonomy (NCBI): domain Bacteria; kingdom Bacillati; phylum Bacillota; class Clostridia; order Lachnospirales; family Lachnospiraceae; genus Blautia; species Blautia hydrogenotrophica. The sequence goes on along the minus strand of NZ_CP136423.1, from coordinate 1,318,706 downwards.
TCGCTAGATAGACAGCCACCGTTGTCGCTTCCGCACCTTTTATGGCTTCTGGATGACTGTGCGTAATCTCAGTAACTGCTTTCGAGAATCTTTTCGCCTCGCTCAAACTTCTTGCCGCCTGACCGCATCCCCCAACTCTCATGGCTGCTCCATTTCCATAACTACCATAAGATTTCGGAGAATCTGAAAAAATCCATTCATAGAACTTTTCGCCATAGCCTGCATCCGGATATCGCCGTCCCAACTGCTGCATATCACTTACAGCATTTTCAGCAAGATTAAAAAAAGATGGTGCGCTTTCCATCATTGCTTTCGCGACAGCAATCAACATTACGGAATCATCCGTGAAAAAACATTTGCCAGTCATCAAATGATACCCCGTCTTCTTTTTATAATTTCGAAACTCAAATCTAGACCCTGCAATATCACCTATGACTGCGCCGAGAAGTACGGATTTCTTATCTTCTTTTTTTGTACATTTTTGTTGGAGACGCCCAGGCCAGCGCGATTCTCTGGCGTTCCCCACCGGACAGATGGCTGCCCCGATCATCACAACGGTATCGTAGTCTTTGGGAAACTTCCGGATGAAATCGTGACAAAAGACAGTTTTTTGCCGCCACCTAAAGACCCCTGGGACCAGTAGGCGATCTGCCTCCACCAGCCAATGGAAAAATTCACATTTTCTTTCACGGTATTGCTGAATGTTTAAAAGAAACGGGAATCGTGATTAAAGATTTTGATCACTTCAGGACCATAGATATATTCCGCCAGCGAAGCGTTCACTTTTGGGGCAAGTAATATCTGTCATTGAAAATTTTCGCTGTAATCCCGAAAGGTGAAAAGAATTAGAACAAAACCGACCGGGAGTATGGACAAGGACAGTAAGGCAACTCTCCAGCCTAAAATAAACATGTAAATCAGGATAAAAGCCAGCACAAGGACATTTGCGGTCATTTCCGAAATGAGATGAGACAGCGTGGTCTCTAACGATTCGATTCTGTCGATAACATATGAAATCCTCCATTTTCTACGATAGTTACCTCAAACTAACCCGCGACATAAGCATAGCACAGAGGAATAATCGCTTCTATTCCTGCGGGTTTTATTTATTCCACAGGACATTAAGTTTAATCTTTCCGTTTATGTTTATCCCCGTCTACAGAACATAATATATCATGAAGTCTCTTTATCATCCGATAACTCACCCATCCCACTATTGTCCCCACAGTATTAGTAATCACATCATCCAGTTGGCAAAACCCTCTTTGCGTCACAAGCTGCACTAATTCCAGGCACATACTGAACACGCAGCCGCCTCCGACACAAAATCTCCAATCTTGGAATCTGTAATCTGCCAAAGGAAAGAGGAAACCAAAGGGTATAAACATAATAATATTTTCAATAAAATATGCCTGAGAAATTAAAGAAGAATTCCAGGTTCCAAACAATTCCAAATCTATCCCCATTCTTGAACCCGGTTCTCTTGAAAATAATGCCAATTTTAACAAAACAGTTAAATAAACCACACAGAAAAATAAACTCCATTTCTGCCTTAAATTCCTCTTCTGTCTCCTCGCCTTTTCGTGGTATCTTACTTCCCACAGCAGTAAAAATACTCCTCCCACTGCCATTCCCCAAGGCAAATAACCAATCGGCTCTAGCATATCTTTGCCTACAAGTAATAAAAAATCAATTATTCTATTCAATATTTTATTTTCTCCACATTTTATTCAGATTTCTCCTAATATTTGTCATATCTTATCACTTTCCACGTGCCATAACAAGCCTTCATGAAAATCCCCTTTCTTGTCATTCTCAACTTCTCCCTCCTGCAACTATTTTATCTCTTTATTTACTTAATCAAAATTACGGCAACAAATATTATTCAGTGTGAACTACAAATAGTAACAATTATTTGGAGTTGATAAGTATTTTTTCTCAAAAGACAGAAGGAAATTAATTATAAGATATACGAAATCTTTTCGGATATTTACAGTGCGTTTTAAATAATGGGAATTTAACATTTGAGGAAATAATATCCCGTTGAATCTAACTGGTAAAGATCAGAAATGGCTTAGGATAAAAAATACTTTCAAATCCATATTTATTGAGTGGAGATTTGTATCGTGAAAGGTAAGATAAGAATGTTACTCGTTAATCACTGTGCTGCTGTAAAGGCGGTGGTATGATGAAAAGAATCAAAGTTATGCATATCGCTCAAGCAGCTGGTGGAGTAGATCGTTATCTCCGAATGCTTCTCAAATATTTAGATAAAGAAAAATTTGAGAACATTGTTGTACTATCACAGGACTTCCATGGAGATGATTATGTGGGAGTGGTATCTGCATTTGAACAAATTCATATGACTAGGGCAATCAGTATTCATGATTTTAGGACTATATATAAAGTTAGGAAAATGATCAAAAAATACTGTCCGGATATTGTGTACGCACATTCCAGTAAGGCTGGAGCGATTGCACGAATTGCTAATATTGGAATGAAAAACCATTGCGTCTATAACTCACATGGCTGGGCATTTAATATGAAAGTCTCGCCAAAGAAACAGAAGTTGTACATATTGATCGAGAGGATGGCTGCATTACTTTGCGACAAGATTATCTGTATTTCTGATGCTGAGAAAAAGTCTGCACTATCTAAAAATATTTGTAGAAAAAACAAGCTTCAAGTCATTTTTAATGGTGTGGATATCAAAGCATATGAATCTTCTATGCATGGCCCTATCCACAACACAGACTTGGGAATTTCAGATGATTCTATTATAGTGGGAATGGTAGGCCGATTATGTGAGCAGAAAGCACCAGACGTATTTGTGAAAGCCGCAAAATTGATTAAACAGGATATACCTTCCGCACATTTTGTAATTGTCGGAAATGGACCGCTAGAAACAATGATAAAGGAATATGCACTTCAGAATGAATTAGATGATTGCCTGCATATTACAGGTTGGGTTGAAAATCCAATGAGTTATATAGAACTTTTTGATATTGCTATGCTACTGTCACGTTGGGAAGGATTTGGTCTGGTTTTGCCAGAATATATGATGGCAGGTAAACCCATTGTGGCAACCAATATAGATGCTATACCTAATATTATTCGAGATGGTGAAAATGGATTGCTGGTGGAACCTGATAGTGAAATGGCGGCTTACAAGGCAGTAATGCGCTTGCATACAGATTCTAAGCTTCGTGAACGACTCATAGATCGTAGCCGTAAAGACGTTCACAAACGTTTTGATGTCAGAAGAGTGGCAAGAGAACATGAGGAGTTGTGGACGGGTTTAGTGAAAGAAACTATGAAATTAGAAGAATAGGAATGGACACGATATTGTTTCGGGTGTTTTAAGAAAAAATCTGCACCAGAAAATTGGTATGAGTAAATATCGTATTGATATTTTTTTTGTGTGAAGATGGTGGAGTTAATGCTTTGCATTACATAAGTTAAGTACAATTTGTACAATGAGAAGCGAGGTATAGATGTGAGATATACGTCTAAATTTTTTAAAGAAGAAATGCCAGAGTGGAAAAGAAAAAAAGATCCTATTTTGAGTAGATTTTTTTATCGAAAGATTGCCTTTAGAACAGCAGCTTTTGCAGCTAATGCGGGAATCTCGGCGAATTCTGTTTCGTATTTTTCAATAATAATAGGGATTGTAGCGTGTTTATGCTTTTTGCCAGTTAGCCACACGGCTCACATTATAGGTGCAATATTAATTAATCTCTGGTTGATTTTAGACTGTACAGACGGAAATTTAGCAAGAAGTGTTAGAGCTCAGCCATTTGGAGAATTCGCGGATGGCATAAGTAGCTATATTTTAGTTGGACTGATGTGTACTATGATGGGAGTAGCAGTTTATCACGAGGGAGGACTTCTTGTTCCGGCTCAATGCTCATGGATTATATTGATTGGAGCATTAGCATCCAGTGCGGACAGTCTTATGCGTTTAATTTATCAGAAGTATAAAAATACAGAACGTGAGATGGCGGATAAAAAAATTTTAGAAGTTGAGAACGATGTACGAATAGACCATAGTCAAGTTGAAAGTTTCAGAGTAAGGATAGAAACAGAACTTGGAGTTGGGGGATTATTACCTGTAGCTATTCTTTTGGCTACCTTATTGAAGATGCTTGATCTTATTGTAGTATATTGCTTTTTGTATTATGGAACATCATGCTTAGCGGTAACTCTGATATATATAAAGAAAGCAGTAAACGCAGCAAAATAGTTGAGTGAAAAATGTTAAACAGTGTACATGGTTAACATATTACAAGACGCCATGTATTTTTACTTTCTATACTGTTACTTTATGAGGTGAGATAATATGGGCGGTCTAGTTTCAATAATAGTGCCTGTCTATAATGTAGAGGCTTATGTAGATAGAAGTATTCAAAGTTTGACAAATCAAACATATAGAAATATAGAAATCCTGTTGGTAAACGACGGGTCTATAGATAATAGTTCTGTTATATGTGATCTTTGGGCTCAAAAAGATAAAAGAATTAAGGTGATTCATAAAAAAAATGGCGGACAAGGATCGGCAAGAAATAAAGCTCTTGATATAGCACGTGGAGAGTACATCTGTTTTTTAGATTCAGATGATACAGCTAAAAAAGATTACATTGAATTTTTGTATAACATGATGAAAGAAAAGCATTTAGATATTTCAGCGTGTAATAACGAAATTTTTGATGAAAACGGAACTTTCTTACGAGAAAGAAAAACAGGGGAGGGATATGTTGAACTGACAGGGACTGAGGCGATTAAAAGTTTATGGACAGATGGTGTGATTAACATAGGTCCATGGGGAAAATTATACAAAAAAGAATTGTGGGAAGATATTCGATTTAAGGAATGCTTCAGTGAAGATTGGGCAACTATGCATTTTATATATGAGAAAGCAGACCGAGTGGGATATTCTTATGAATGTAAGATTGAATATTTAATAAGATCTAATTCATCAATAAGAAAATTTCAAGAAAAGAAATTAATAATGTTAGATATAGCCAAAGATAACATTCAATATGCTCAGAGTCATCCTGAATTATTACCTGCATCTTACCAAAAAGCTGTATCTGTTTACTTTCATATTCTATTTCAATTACCTAATGATAGTAAATATGATATTGTACGTAAACAAATAAAACTATTAATAAAAGAGATTCGATTGTCAATCATTGTAAGTAGAGAATGCAGAAGCAAGACAAAAATTGCCGTGTTACTATCATATTTTGGATTTGGATTCACGAAGAAGCTTTTTTATGTGGTAAAGCAAAAAGACGCGGCGTTTTAACCATAGATATGCGCAGATATAAAGTGAATGGTGAGGAGCAACAGATATATGGAAATTCATGTTTATTTGACCGGAAGACTTGGAAATCAACTGTTTCAGTATGCGTTTGCCAGGCATTTACAAAAAGAATACGGTGGAAAAATCATTTGCAACATTTATGAGTTAGAACATAGATCTGAAAAAGCAGCGTGGGTTCCAGGAAAATTTAATTATGAAATGAGCAATTATAAGTTAAATGACAGTATTCTTATTGAAGATATAAAATTGCCTTGGTTTGCTGATTTCTCCAATCCTATTATCAGGATAGTGAAAAAAGTTATACCTAGGATATATTTTAATCTTATGGCATCCAAAGGATATCTGTTGTGGCAGAAGAATAGTTATATAAATATTCCTGCAATTCGAAACAATGAAATAATTGTAAATGGATGGTGGCAGGATGTTCGTTTTTTTCATGACGTAGAAGCGGAATTGTCAAATGAAATTGTACCAACAACTAAACCAATATCAGAAAATGAATATTTGTATAATATAGCGGAAAGAGAAAACTCGGTATGTGTTTCTATTAGAGGAGGCAACTATCTCGTACCTAAAGTAAAAAAGAAACTTTTTGTGTGTGATAAGGAGTATTTTTATAACGCAATAGAACTTATAAAAAGTAAGGTCAGAAACGCTATATTTATCGTATTTAGCGATGATTTAGAATGGGTAAAATCTTATATAAAATTAGAAGAAAAATTTCCGGAATGTAAATTCTATTATGAAAGTGGAAAAGATACTGTAGAGGAAAAACTTAGAATGATGACAAAGTGTAAACATTTTATCATTTCAAATAGCTCATTTAGCTGGTGGGCTCAGTACTTAGCCAAAAATGAAAATAAGATCGTTATTGCACCTGACGCATGGTTTACAAATGGGGATAAAAATGGTTTATATATAGATGATTGGATATTAATTCCTACGCAAACGAAAGATATGTAAAATGTCAAACAAACTTAATGCAAAAAGCGATGCACTGGATGTAAAAACGAATTTAAAAACTTGGAAAAATGAGCCTAGATGATGACTGGAGAAATACATAATATGAGTGGGAATAGCACGCTTAAAAATATAGTAAAAGTATCTTTGAGTAATTTATGTATAGTGATTTCGGGAGTATTTGTAGGTTTTCTTATACCTAAGGTGCTAGGAGTCGAAGAATATGGTTATTATAAAATTTTCACTCTATATGCTACTTATATCGGTATTTTTTCTTTTGGAATATCGGAAGGAGTGTATTTAAAATATAGCGGAATAGAATATAGCAGACTTAATAAGCAGAAAATACGCTGCTTTACTAAACTCATATTTTATATACAAATAGCAGTACTAGCAGTAATTATATTGTTCTCATTATTTTTTTTAAACGGTGAATATAAATATATTTTTATTGCTCTTTCCATTTATTTGGTTGAACTAAATATGACTGCCTATTATCAATATGTTGCTCAGATGACGTTGAGATTTAACGACTATTCTATGAGAAACATAGTTAAATCTATGCTTACAGTCGTATCTGTTGTTTTGATGGTATGTATATATTACATCAATTCTAAGCAATTATTATCGTATAAATGGTATTTAACCTTTGTGTTAATAATAAGCACAGTTTTATACGTATTATACTTGAGAAAATTTTGCGATATAACATTCGGAAATGCAGAAAAGGGCACAATATTCACATATGAAATCAAAGAAGTAATAAGAATAGGAATGCCTTTTTTAATTGCTTCAATGTGTTCAACATTAATCTTGAATATTGACCGACAATTTGTTTCAATATATTTTGATACCAAAACATATGGTGTATATTCGTTCGCATACAACATGCTTTCACTTGTAACTGTTTGTACCTCTGCAATTTCTACTGTTATATATCCAGTCTTAAAGAAGACGAGCGAATGTAAGATAAAAGAAATATATCCTTCTCTTGTTTCTTATATGGTATGCTTTATATTTCTTTCTTTAAACGCTTATTTCCCGTTATCTATTTTTGTAAAATGGTTTTTACCGCAATATACATATTCGCTTGAGATTTTTAGAATTGTTTTTCCTGGTCTTGCATTTAGTTCTGTTATATCTGTTGTAATGCAAAATTATTACAAGCTAATGAACAAAAATCATTTATTCTTTTTTAAGAATGTACTTGTTTTAGGAATTTCAATAGCAGCAAATTTTATTGCTTATTATTGGTTTAAAACTCCAGAAGCGATATCGTATGCTTCTGTTGTTACGTTAATAATATATTATCTGCTTGCTGAATCTTATTTTAGAAATAAATTTGCTGTTAAGTGGCATAAGAATTTCCTATATTGTATTTGTATGACGGCTGGATTTTATATCATTAGTAGATTGAACAATTTGTATGTTAGTTTTCTGCTGTATCTAACCATATATTTGTTATCGTTATTCATATTTCATAGAGGAGTCGTCAAAAAAGTAATCTATATATTGTTTCGAAAGATAAAGAGATTATAAAGATGGCAGGTGAAGAATATGCTTTATTTTTTATGGGGTGTTGTTTTTATTGGAACGGCATTATATGAAATTCAGGTGGGGAAGAGTAATAGATATAAGAAGTTTGTTTTGACGATCTTGTTTATCTATATGTGGATTTTACTTGGTTGGAGTAAAGGCGCTTACGATGTAGACATCGGAATCTCTCGATATATTAATTATGAAAATTATCAATCCTATACAGAAATCGGGTACACATTTTTAGTTATGCTGGGACATAGACTAGAGATTGGATATAGAACTTTTTTTGTAATATGCTCGTTCGTTGAAATTTTTTTCATGGTATGGTTTGCAGAAAGAAATAGCACAAAATCTCCAATCGTGTTAGGGCTTTTTCTATTGTACCCGTCAGTAGTGTATTTTCAATATATTAGAAATTTGGCGGCTATTCCGTTTGTCTTGATTGCGATGGATAGTTTGTTAAATAAAAGAAAAAAATATATTGCAAAGTATATAATTTTTATACTAATTGCATCAACCATACATTTTAGTACATTATTCTTTCTACTTTATTTGCCTATTTCCTTTTGCAAAAAGAAAAAAACTGTAGCATTGGCAACAATTATTGGATGTATTGTTTTACAAGTAGGAGCGGCAATAAGTACTTTTAACAATTTTGTTAGTCAATATTTAGGGGACACAAAAACCGATATATTAATGCGATCAACAGATGCTTCTGGAAATTTCGGAAGGATCTTTGCAGTTGTATTCTGCATTATGACATTTTTCGGTATGTATTTTTTACTTAAATATGTATATAAAATAAAAATGAACAATGATAAAGACAATTTATTCTTTAATATCAATTTGCTATCATTTATATGTATTCCCTTGACCCTGAATTATGGGGTAGGATTTGCACGTATTCCCACACTATTATTATTGGTTAACTACACTTTTCTGGTAAGTAAAATCAGCATGATAGAAAGTCAAAAAAAGCGCTTACTAATGTACTGTATTTTGGGGATTTTTCTTCTGGGATTATTTATACTAGCCTTTAGGAATATCGAGTACCGGAATCTTGTTTTATATCCTTTTTTTGAACAGAACGAACTAATTGAATGGCTATTTAATTAAAATACCTGGTTTATAAAAGTACCTCTGATCTGTCGTGGTGTAAATTTTTAATATAGAGATAGGAAACCACCGATTCAGAACAGAGGTACTGCCAACTGTTGGCTATTTTTCGGATAGAATTGATCCAACAAATTTTTTCCCGGAATCATCATATAACCCTGCTGTTATTTCCTTTGTACAAGTTTCGATATATTAATTATTTGCTTCCGTTTAAAGTAAAGAGTTCCTAACCCACAAATAATGAAAAGATATCTAATTATTATTTTATCATACAGTCCTATCAAAATTAATCCGACAAACAGTATTGATACAGCTAGAAGGCTTATCCTTTTTGTGTTAAATACCTTAGAGACAGCCAACATTTTCTTAACGCTTACCGTCATGTAAATATAATGGCTAACAGTAAATACTATGTAGCAAAAAAGTGTTGTGTATGCAGCAGCAATATAGCCAAATTTCTTAATGCATAGATAATTCAGACTAATATTCAAGACTGCTCCTAACATAGAAATATACATTGTGAATTTATTCTGATTAAAGAAAAACTCTACATTCGCAAATGTTGTATATGCAAATGAGAAAAACGTTCCTATAGCTACAGGCGGTATCACATATATAGCTTCATAATATTTTTCATCTGCTAAAATTTTCATTATTTCTGGTGCAAATGCAGAAAATATTAAAGCACATCCCCCGATCAGCAAAAAGACTGCAAATAAAACATTGTCAATCTCTTTGAAATTTTTCTTTTCAAGCTGTTCATACTGCCAGGGCACCAGTGCATTGTTAATACTCTGGGTCACAATTTTCATCATTATTCCTGCATTATAAGCGACGCTGAAGATTCCCGCCTGAGCTATACCTACCAGCTTTTGGATCATTACCCTGTCAAATTGTTCCAAGATATATTGAGAAATGTAGTGCAGAAGCAATGGAAGATTGAAACTTAATGCGAAAACAACGTATTCTTTTTTTAACCAAATTTTGCCGTGCCTGCGATTATATATAAACAAGACAGTACCAAAACAAATATTCACCAGAATACAGGTGAGAATCCTTGCATATCCCTTTTCTTCTGACAATAAAACAGCCACGATACCGATGCTGGCATTTAAAACGGCCATAATCAAAGTACGTATTACAACCGGTTTATATATATACTCATATCTTTTTCGAATTGTCCAAAAGTCTATTGCGGGAGTCACAAAAAGTTCAAGAAATAGAGCTACCATAACAAAGGTAGGCAATTCTGTTATTGCATTAATCTGATTATGAAAGAGCAAATAAATGAGAAATACAATACCTGTTATAATAAAGGTCAAAGACTGCATTGTCGATGTATAGCCATCTCGATCGTCTTTATATTTGCTCATTCCTTTATTAAAAACGGCATAATTGAGCCGTAAGGTAGTAATGATCGTAAAAATCTGCAACCAGGAATTATAAACACTAAACTGACCATATTGTTCAGTATTCATAATTCTAGTGAAGACAGGCGTTGTAATCAGAGAGATACATTTTTGCAGTGTACTGCAAAAAACAAACCATATAGTAGCTTTAGCAGCTATCGGCAAAGTGTTGTATTTTTTTAATAGTCCTTTTACAATATTCATCAAATAAGTGGTTCAGCTCCTCTCAGCCTTGAATAGTGTCTTTTTTGGGAAAAAACATATCTTCAAACATTTTTTGCATTTTATACATTTATGCTCATCAATAACTGGATACAAAAAACCTTCCGTGTCATATTCCATATTAATTGCTTGAGATGGACATACGGCGCAGCAAAGAGCGCATCCGCAGCATTCCTCTTTACTACTATACAATATAGGAGATTTTGATGTTTTTTCCATAATTTACCCTCGCCGGACTACCTGTTTAATAAATTTTTTGAACCGATTAGTTCGTGTTTCTGTTGTATAATGCGAGATGATATAAGAAAATGATCTTTTTTTATAATTTTTCCAAAAAGCTTCTCTATTTTTCTGAGGTTCGACCTGCGTATGCAGTGAACGTTGCTTACATCTGGTAATATCAATTCTTATACTTTCTGTTTTTGAAGCAGAGGCATTGAATATTTCCTGTCCTTTATCTGAATTCACTAAAACCAGAGAAATACCGTCATAATCATTAAACGGAAGTTTCATTTGTTCATCTGTCCATAGATCGCCCAGTGTAAGATCTCCTTGTCTTTGCATATTCTTGTATGGGCAGCTATAACAGGATGGTCTTAGAATATATCTGTTGGAAATTAAATCTCTCATTATTCCACTATGGTACTCTTTCTTATTCCCATAAAAGGATTCTATATGCGATTTCCAGCCAAATTTTTTATTACGAAATGAAACGCTGACAATTGGTTCTTTTACTTTTTTTGAGACATAGGCACAGTAATCTTCCCATACTTTTGTGCTGGCAACTCCCTGACAGACGATGTCGATCAAGATTAGATTCTCATATACTTTATTACCTATATATTTTTTAATAGCATGACATTGACAAGGGGTTCCTGAAAAAAGGACTATTTTTTGGGCATCCAAGTCTTTTTTTACTTGTAGGTAGATATTTTCGATATTGCTTTGTATATATTTTGAATTTCTCATTCGATCTCTGCCTTCTTTAGAGACAGCGCGGATGTGTAAGACCTTTAAACCTTCAAACACACAGCCGTAAATTACACCGCCTTTTTCTAATACATCATCTGAGAATGCTGTAAATGCTCCTCCTGACCGGGACTGTGCAACTATGTCTATATTTTTGTTCTTTACAGCGTAACAAATTGGATAATTTGTATTAGTCATTTTGTATCTCGCTCCAACTTCTTCGTACTGTCCTCTGAATTACTTTTCGTATCAATGTCCCATAAATTTCCGAGCATAAGATCAGCAGATGGAGGTATAATTTTCTCAAAACCGCTTCCATTTGTGAATGTCATTTCACCAAAATAAATTTTTCCATCAATATTATATAGATCTACTCGAACATGAGAAAATCCCCGAGAAAGTTTCTCAGCAAGTCCAATCATTTGGTCAAAATTTTTTGGTTTTTCAATTTCATATTCCGTATTTCCATAAGTAAATTGATTCCAATCCTGTAAATTCCAATTCAAATCATATACATTTCTTTTATGTTTCGTATACCTTCCGATATCTACCCAACAAAAATATGGTTTGCCGGAAAAACATAGAAATTTATAATCTTGCAAATCTGTTTCGCCAGAATCAAGAAACTTTTCTGCTATAATTTTAGCAGGAATTTTTCCATAATGAAGTTCACAGTATATACTTCCATAATCTCTTTTTAAAGAATTTGTTATTTTTCGTCTCATTTCAATTTTTTGAGCTAAAGACAATTTCGATTTGCTACGAACGATCACAACATCGTTTGATCCATGATTTGTTTTCATTACAAACTGTTCTGGAAGTACCTTAAAATTTATATCCTCGTATTTGTCCCAAACTCCAATTAAGGGTATTAAGTATTCTTCACCTATAGTTTCCGAGACCCAAGCTCTTACTGCATACTTATCGGATAAAATAACTTTTCTGGGATCCTTGTCATACAGCTTTGCCCACTGCATCTTTTCTGTATAGGTTAATAAGTGATTCCAATCCAATACTTTTCCCTGAGCTTTAAAGTACAGCTCAGAGTCTAATTGGCGTATTTGCCAATCGGCAAGGGAATAAAATTTGTTCTCAGCAGATTTTATTTTTTGAGCATCCTTTATGTCGGTTAATATTTTATAGAGTTGATATAATAAAGGACACTCAGACTTTATTTTTGATTTAATACTCATTTTAATCCGTCCTTTTGCTTGCCATTACAACCTTTTTCAAATATTTAAAAGCATCCTGCTGTTTTTTTTCAATGACAACGTCAATTTCATTATATGGAAGTTCATTTTTCAGCTTTTCTATTTGGTTTGGCGAAAAGATAATTTGGTCGGACAAACATAGTCCATCGAGAAGGTCAAGTATTCTTCCGCCAGTCCCTTGTGGTAAGAACGAAAGAAAGGGTCTGTGAAATATTATGGAAAATATAGTTCCATGAAAGGAGGAGGTGACAACTGCTTCAGAATCCCTAATTAAGCTCAGGAATTCCTTTGGTCCTGCATCTGCAATTTGGACATCACCTATACGCTTCGTTCCTAAATCCCCATGCAGATTTACTATTAAATGATCCGGATATAAAGTCTTTAATTCTTTTATATATTGTTCAGGAGACGACGGCATAATCAAAAAGTACAGTAGAATAAATGGCCTTTTGATTTCTATATTGGCAGAAAGTTTATTATATTGTTCAGACTTCAGAAGCAAAGTTGGGTCAATGTGAACTGAAGAACAGATATTCATCCCCAGCAGCAATTCTCTTGAAGAGCTTTCACGTACAGAGCGAAATGTAATATTCTTCACTCTCTTTTGAAATTCTGAGAGATATTTTTCTGGTATTTGGGATATGCCCAAAGAAGCAGCGTATGAGGCACGCACTGTATTCTCAGGAGCAAACATCAAATAATATGCTTCGTCAAAATTGATGAGAGGATTCCATACTTGATCGCTTCCTGTAAAATATATCTGTGCTTCAGGAGGATCCTGTAATAACTCTTCAAAATTGTGATATTCTTTTGTAAAATTGAAATACTCATCTCTAAATGACAAAAATTTTTTTATACTCCGTTTCTGAAACCGGTATGTCCCTAAACCTGCCAAGAATCGGCGCATAGATTTAAAACCGGTTATTTTAGGATAAGGCTCATATGTCGATACTGTACTTGGCAAAGCATAATTTAAAATTTGAACATTACAATTTAAAGATTCTATCGCGCATTTTAGGGCATAAGCCTGTAATAGAGCTCCATAATTTTTCCCTATTTTGGTTACTATAAGAACTTTTTTCATACTCTATACTCCTTGTATAATAGGTACTCTCAGCATGGCCTCTTTCTTATAATCCTGTTTCGAAATTGAAGATTATAAGTATAACCTGCAATACAGCAGACAAAATATGGAATGTAACACTGCTCATCGTACAATGAATTGCCTGACAATCCATACATAAGGAAAAACAACTGATATACAAATGCTTTTTTGAGATACAATACTTCATGAGCATTGGAAGAATATGATCCAGTAATCTTTTTAATCGTAGTATAAGTAACAAATATGGACATTGCAAAAAAGCAAATAAAAATTGTGAGGCCGATTATTCCTGTGTCTGCCAGAAGCTCTAAAAATATATTGTGAGCATCGTTTGTTCCAATAATACCGCCGGAATAGTGCTCTATATTATGTCTGAAAAATCTCCAGCCATTTCCAAATAAAGGTTTTTCCAAGAACATAGAAATCGCATTGACATAAAAATAATCCACACGTCCGCTTGAAAATGAATTGATGTCGGAGCTCTCAACTATAAAGCGATTAATTGTACTTTGTACTTGAGGAATTTTATAATAAGCCACCATAATCAATGCAAAGATAAAAATTAGTCCTGCAAATACTCTGAACAATTTTTTCCTGTTCAACAATTTATTCGTTGTCAGATAAACGATAAGTAATGCTAACACAACGGCCAAAAGAGGTCCCCGTTTACCTGTGAGTAACAGTCCTAAAAACATCGAAAAAAATCCAATTTTTTGGATCCAGGTCGATTTCTGAAGCAAAAGCATGTCTGAAAATGCAACGACTCCCAATGCCATGTACATGCCCATCGTGCTATAATGGTAACACAATCCGGTCATATATCCATTTTCAATGGCTTGATATAGCAGCCTGATTACATTTTCATCTACCTGAAATAACGGTATGATATTGTTTATAAGCATTGACTTATTGAACAAGAAAAAAATTCCTGTGATAAGGTGAAAAGTACAGAATATTTTCACTACTCCCCAGAAAAATTTTACCCAAGTTATGGTTTGACTTAATATAAAAAATAAAATAAAGAGACTAATATAGCAAATGGGCTGTCTGGCTGTGATGCTTTCTTTTAAATCATAATTATGCATTAAAACGATAATTATAATTAACATCCAGACAAGCCCTGGTTTTTTTAACAGCTTAGGGATAGATATTTTCAGGCATATTTTCCCGCAAGATGCATAAAAATAAGAAAAAACTAGACTTGCAGCCATCCATAGATAAATACTTGCTCCTGGAAACAGGTACCCTGCAAAAGAAATCATAAATGTAGGCATGAGCAAACAAAAAAAGCCACTGTATATCATTAAATTCCATTTGTTAATTTTCATTCCGTACACAGCATAAGCCTCCATTCTGATCTCATATTTTTTACGAAGTTAACTCTTTTTACCGACCGACAATCCATTTTACAAAAACTTTTAAGTGAAACTGAGTTTTTAAACTCATTTTAAAGAAATATCGAGACTTTTTCCTGTTGCTGTTTCTATAACTGTTTCCTATTTTTTTATAAATAGCTGCGAGAGCTCTGGGATTTTTGTTATATAAATCCATGTGTTTCTCTATTAAGTGTTCGTAGGCAACCCCTTCTTTTACATTTGCTGAGATACTGTTACCCTGAATAGTAGAATCAACTAATCCTTCTGCTAAATAGGCTATCTTAATACCTGAACTTGCTGCCTGCAATGCAAAATCCCAATCCTGATACCGTTTAAAAGTGACATCAAATTTTATTTTATTTATTACTTCTCTTTTTATTAAGATTGTCTGCGTACTCACTGCATTATTTTCCAGCAGTTGAGCTAAAATATTTCTATCTGAGCGGAAAGTCTCATCTGGATAATATTTGGAGGTTTTATGAATGGGATCTTTTCTATTCATCCCACAAAACACCATATCAGCATTTTCTTTTTTTAAATAGCTTAATTCTTTCGCGAGTTTAGTTTTTTTCCAGATGTCATCACTGTCCTGAAAGGCAATATATGCCCCAGAAGATAATTCAGCCCCCAAATTTCGAGCGTAACATGCGCCCCTGTTTTCTTCATATCTGAAAAATTTTACTCTGTCATCGAAAGAATCATTAAATAATGTATAGGTATAATCTGTGGAACCGTCATCTATCACGATAACCTCTAGATTACTATATGTCTGCTCCAATACACTTCGAATACAAGATAGTATTGTGTTTTTTCGATTATAACTTGGAATGACGACTGATATTAATTCATTCATTTAATTATTTCCTTCTTATAGTTTAATCTTTAGTCTCTGAAAAAAAGATCACGCGTGTATACTTTGTCAATGATATCTTCCAAGCATTCATCATAGCGGTTTGCTATAATTGCGTCACATTTTTTCTTAAACTCCTTCAAATCATTGACAACCAAAGAACCAAAAAATGTACTTCCATTTTCCAGAGTCGGTTCAAAAACTATCACCGTGGCGCCTTTTGCTTTTATACGTTTCATCACACCTTGGACGCTGCTGTCACGAAAGTTATCGCTATTACTTTTCATCGTTAATCTATAAACACCAATAACAACATGTTTTTCCAGCATCTCGTTATAGCTTTTGTCATCACTGTAATCATAGTAACCCGCTAAATTCAAAACACGATCGGCGATGAAATCTTTTCGAGTACGATTGCTTTCTACAATTGCCGCAATAAGATTTTCTGGTATGTCTGCATAATTTGCCAAAAGCTGTTTTGTATCCTTAGGCAGACAATACCCGCCATATCCAAAACTCGGATTATTATAACAGTTTCCAATTCTGGGATCTAAACATACGCCGTCTATGATTTGTTTCGTATTCAGTTTTTTTATTTCCGCATAAGTATCCAATTCATTGAAGTAGCTTACTCTCAATGCAAGATATGTGTTGGCGAACAGCTTTACTGCTTCCGCCTCAGTAAATCCCATAAACAAAGTTGGAATTTCTTTTTTTATTGCACCTTCTTTTAAAAGAGCAGAAAAGCTTTGTGAGGCCTGCATCAGCTGCGGATCTCTCAAATCTGTACCGATAATAATTCTTGATGGATATAAATTATCAAAAAGCGCTTTGGATTCTCGCAAAAATTCAGGACTGAAAAGAATATTTTTTTTGTTAAGCTTTTTTCTTATATTTTCCGTAAATCCTACAGGAACGGTGCTTTTAATGATTACAGTAGCTTTTGGGTTATATTTCATCACAGTCTCTATCACTAATTCGACTGCTGATGTATCAAAATAATTTTTCTTGCTGTCATAATTCGTTGGAACCGCAACTATCACAAAATCAGCGTCTTCATACGCAGTCTTTTCATCCAACGTGGCTGTTAAATTAAGTTCTTTTTCCAGCAGATAATTCTCTATGTATTCATCTCGAAGAGGAGATTTTTTGTCATTGATTAATTTAACCTTTTCCGGAAGTATGTCCACCGCTGTCACCTGATGGTTTTGCGCCAACAAAACAGCAAGTGATAACCCTACATATCCAGTTCCAGAAACTGTAATCTTCATAATTTGAATCTCCTTATATTTCTAATTTGTCAGAACCTCTCTTAAAGCTTCAATATATTTATGTCCGAATCTCAAATCCGGTTCCATATAAGCACCTTCTCCCCACTCATTCCACGCATTCAAAAAAATCAAACGGTGATTTTTATCTCTCTTTTCAACACATTTCACTGCATTCTCGGCTGCTAATTTGAATAATTCAGGAGTGCTGTCGTAATAAATCATAGCTTTTCGTCCAGAACGCGGAGAACGGTCTCTTCGTGGAATCAACTGCGGATAGATTCTCTCGCTATAGTCCTCAGGTGTTATAAAATGCTTTATGATATCTGAATATCTGTACTTATCCAGAACCATTCCGCCAAAATATTTTCTTAAAATGGAGTGAATGCCTTTATGTATCATCCCTGCGGATTTAAATTCTGCGTATTTTAATGTCACGGAATTTACACCGTCAAATCCTCTGGACAGTAGCTGTTCATAACGAGGCTTGGTCAATGAATCAATATGCTTTATGTTCGACTGGTTCAAGGAAGGTAGTGCATCACATCTGCCGACAAAAAATATTCCTTTTAGCCCGTTTTCCAAAGCTAAATGATTCCAAAGTTCTATAAAATGTTCAGAATCTGGAAGATCATCAGGTTGAAAGATAACGAACAGCGGTTTATCTTCAACGGTAATGTATCTTTTGTCTTTGAAAGCTGGAAGTACATCGTAAAAATGTGCAATATAATCTTCATCACCAGGATAAAGCTGTTGAAAAATCATGGTTTCGGAAGAAAAGCTCTTTCCTTTTTCCCAGGTTTTCGTGGTCCAGCTATGATTTGCCCATCCTAAGCAAAAAGGTAAGTCAGGCTCACCACTTTTTAATACTTCTTGGAACGGCATGTCTAACACTTTTTTTCCATTTCCAAACCAATAGTGCCAATAGCAAAAACCTTCTATACCTGCTTCTTTTGCAAGCTCAGCCTGCGCTTTCCGGATTTCCGGCAAGCGTAAATCATAAAAACCTAAGTCAGCAGGAATCTGAGGCTGATAATGCCCCTTAAATAACGGTTTCGCTTTTGCCACATTCGTCCACTCAGTGAATCCTTTCCCCCAAAACTTGTCATTTTCTGGAATGGGATGATATTGAGGCAAATAATATGCAATTACTCTAGCTCTCATTTTCTAATTCCTTCCGTGATGCATATTTAAAACTTTTAATCGTCAAATAATGATGAAATTTTAATCTTTTATATCAAATAACTTTCTATAATAAGTTCCTTCAAGTGCTTCTTCTTTTTGAGTGAATTTATATGTCAATTTATGAAAACAATTTTGTGCTTTAACGCTTTCCCATACTCTTTCATCATACTGCTCAAATAGCCGTAATAATAATATGTGAGGTGTCGCATTATCTCTTGGCACAATCTGTCTCCATTCTTCCGGGTAATAGTCTAAGACTATAGAAAAGAAGCTGTGTAACAGGAAGTAATCCATCATGTTATTGTTTTCTTTCCAATATTCATAGCAGAGATGGCGTACAGCCATCAAAATTTTGTTATTCGTTTTTGCACTTATAAGCCAGC
The DNA here is from genome assembly GCF_034356035.1 of Blautia hydrogenotrophica DSM 10507. Taxonomy (NCBI): domain Bacteria; kingdom Bacillati; phylum Bacillota; class Clostridia; order Lachnospirales; family Lachnospiraceae; genus Blautia; species Blautia hydrogenotrophica. Next base: position 1,299,787 of record NZ_CP136423.1, on the reverse strand, counting down.
TAGAAATATAAATTGCATGTCCGTCCCGCCCCGGTTTTAAACACTGGTAAAAAAATAAATCAGAATCAAAGTAATAATCGGGTATTTCTTTTCCGCTGCAAAAAACAGTAGCATCCAGCCACATACCACCATAACGAATTAATAATTCAAGTCTGAGTAAGTCTGTCATATGTGTATGGGTGATAATATTGTTTTTCCATTTTGACAAAATATACTCAGGAAATTGAACATAATCTGCAAGATTATCTTCTGTTAAAACGATTATTTCTTTATCAGGTATGTTTTCTTTTATAGATTGATAGCATTTTTGAACTATATAAGGTGCATTTTCTATTCCCTGGAACCAGCAAATCCATATTTTCTCGCTGCTTTTCTGAGATAGAGTCCTATCAAACTGCCGATCAAAATCCAACAAATTTTTTTTGTATTTTTTTTCAAGCTTTTTTTTAGACTTCAGCTGTGCAGACAGTCTTAAAATTTCGAGAGCTGTCCGGCTCTTTCCTAAAAGTAAAAATTCTGCCGCTGCTGTAAAAAATACCCCGCTTTGCCAATACTGCTTCAGCAGTTTACTTCCACCTTGTTTTTTTAGTATATTTTTTAATTTCATAACGAATAAGCGTGCCTTCCCATTGCTTATTAGACGTTTACCTTTTTTCCGTGAATCTCTATGAGTTTAAAATGAGTCTTTCTTTTTTCCTCTGGCGGCCACTTCATATAGTCACCGTATGTGTAAGTCAGATACTCATCGTACATATCTACTCCTCGAAGTTCTATGTCTTCAAATGAATACATTTTTCCTGTGCCGTAATATTCTGCTGGAACGATTTCCCTGGTTCTGTAGGCTCCCATAATATTGCCTATGAAGTTTGACGTTTGAATGTCCTGTTTTCTCAATAATTTATCAATTTTACATTTTTGCTTGTATGGAGTAGTTAGTTTTTCTATTGGTAAGCGTTCCATAATCCAAAGGAAAATTTTTTCCACTGTACTTCTGTTACGTTTGCGATCAATGGAATCTTTATAACATAATGACATCAAGGCCCTATGAAAGAGTACCCGCAAAAAATAAAATTTTCTTAAAAATCTATTGTTTGGAGTGCCATCAATTGGAAAAATGTCAATGGAAACATGAGTGTATCTACTGCTGTTACCGATTCTTTCTTCTATGACTTTCGTATGAGTGTCTAAAATACGGGTAATATAGTATTGGTAATGCGGCGTATTCCTGTAATTAACTACTTTCAAATGTTCGGGAAGCTCTTTCGGAGCAATCATAAGCAGTTTCTCATAGTCTTTTCTGGGCATACCCAGATCAATATCATCATCCCAAGGGATAAATCCTTTGTGCCGTATTGCTCCCAGCATGGTTCCGCCTATCATATAATATGTAAGATTGTGTCGATCGCATAACGATGCCACAGCTTTTACAATTTCCAGATCTACTTGCTGAAGCAGTTTTATATTAGATATGTCACTTTTATTCATCGCTTTTCATTTCCTATATATCAATATTTTTAAGAAAGATGTTTTCATATTGAGATACGATATGCTGCCAGCTGTATGCCTCTGTTATTCTGGCTTTTGCTTTTTTTCCATATTCGTTAATCTCTTGCGGACACATTTGATCTGCTTTATCAATTAACGCTGCCAAATTCCCGTTTTCTTTTGTCCAGTAAAGAGCGCTATTTTGTGCGACTTCTCTGTTAAAGTTTACATCCAATAGTAAATTCAAATTTGTACTGCCGAGGGCTTCTAGCAAAGATGGATTTGTTCCTCCTACTTCATGTCCATGAAAATACCCGTAAGCTTGTTCTCTGATTTTCTTTAATAATTCCTGATCGTATACCGTTCCCACAAACTTGATACGTTTATCCTTATGAAATCCGGTTTTGAGTTTTAACTCCTCTAAAAATTTCTCTGTTACATTTGTGACTAAAACAAAATCATGTGAAGTTTTTGATTTCATGAATTCTTTAATCATAGTCTCATAGTTGTTCTCGGGTACGAATCTTCCGACAACCAGATAGTAATGGTTCGCTCTCAGATTCTTTTCAGACAGCCATTTTGTGAAAGTTTCACTATTATCAGATAATATAGACGGCGTTGTATCTGAGCCATATGCTATAAATGTCGTTCGGGGATTATACTTGGGAAAGGTTTCTCTGATATATTTTTCGATATTTTTGCTGTCGCATATGAGAAGATCTGCATGTTTTACCATCAGCTTCTCAGAAATTTTCCAATATTTTCGAACCGATGCGCTCCATTTTGCTCTTTTCCACTCATGTCCGTCAGGATTAACATACAAAGTACCGCCAAGTTCTGCTATTTGTTTTTTCAGCGTTCCAATAAATGGTCCAATCCGGCAGGCCAGCACATAAAAAATAGGCTTTTGAATCGATGGCCTCACTTTACAGTAGTTAATACAGTATCGAAGAGCAGCAATATCATAATAAATTGCTTTTGCTGCTCCTATATCTGGAACGTTCACATTGAAGCATTTTGCGCCATTGTATTCATAACGCATAGTATCGTTTCCTATACGAGAAACATGGTAACGGATTCTAAAATTCGTCTGATACTCTGTCAGTTTTTCAACGAATGTCTCAAAACCGCCATAAGAGGCCGGAATACCTTTTGATCCGATAATAAAAACCTGTTGTTTGTTTGTACGATATGCTAGGTTAGTCTTATGCTGTTCCAATTTTTTTACTATTTTATTATTAACTTCTATTGTTGTACTCATTAATAATTCCTCTGGAAGTGTAGAATCTATCTGCCAACTCCAAATAATTGTTATTATTAAAATTTCTTCAATAGTTTTATAATCCTTTTTTCAAATGTAGAAAGTCAAAAATGTCTAATCCCCAAATAATAATTTCAATTTATTTTTATCGAATTTAACTGATAAATATAAGGAAGTGAAGAATAATAACATTTTTGTACAATCTTCTCTCCTTGACAGAAGGTCGGTATACCGATACAATATAAAAAGGAAAGGATGAGAGTTATGGATTTACAAGCTTATCTTGATAAAAAAAGCATCACTAGATATCGTCTTTCTAAAATCAGTGGTATTCCTAAAACCACGGTTACGGACATATGTTCAGGAAAAAGTTCTTTACAAAATTGTTCAGCCCGAACAGTTTTTCAGCTTGCAAAGGCACTTGGTTGTACAATGGAGGAAATTATGACATTGGACACTCAAAAAAATTATGATTGTGATACAGGATTACCTACAAATAAAGAATACCTTGAAAGAGGATTACCTCCCTACCTGCAAAGATCATTAAAAAATATGATTGCGTCTTGGGTAATTGAAGACAGTGGGAAAGTAGATTATCATTGGGATATTGCATGGAGCGAGTTAAATGCTGATATAAATTCGGCAGAGGTAGAACAAGAAATTTCGTCTGAACAAGCGTGGTATTTACGAGAAAAATATTTGAGAATGAAAAGAGGTGACTAACGAATGATTGACTTCTCCAACCTACCGGTTCGAAACAAAACTTATGCCGGAGCAAATGGAAGTAAGATTTCCGTCATTTATAATGGAGAGCAGTATATGCTCAAATTTCCCTCGCTGCCTTCTAGAAACAGGGAAATGAGTTATACAAATGGTTGTATTTCTGAGTATATTGGCTGCCATATTTTTGAAAGCGTAGGAATTCCCGTTCAGAAGACTCTGCTCGGAACCTATACTAAAAATGGTAAAAAAAAGATAGTTGTGGCTTGTAAAGATTTTACAGCAACAGGCTTGATTCTTCAGGATTTTGCGTCTTTGAAAAACACGATGATAGATTCCATGCATAATGGATACGGCACGGAATTAAGTGATATTCTCACAACACTAGAAATGCAGACGGCTATCGATCCGCCAATACTTATTAAATGGTTTTGGGATATATTTATTGTAGATGCTCTGATTGGAAATTGGGACAGACACAATGGAAATTGGGGATTTCTTTATAATAACGCTACAGATGAAATCAAACTTGCACCAGTATACGATTGCGGTAGCTGTCTGTTTCCACAGGCTAGTGAAGAAATTATGAAAAATACCTTAGAAGATCCAGAAGAGAGAAATCTGCGAGTATTTGAAATTCCTTTATCGGGAATTAAAATTAATGGAAAAAAAATTCGATATTTTGACTTCATATCTTCTCTTCAAAACACTGATTGTAACCAAGCTTTAAAACGTATTTTAGCGAGAATTGATTTGATTAAAATAAATAAAATCATAGATGAAACACCATTTATATCTGATCTACAGAAAACTTTTTACAAAACTATATTGAAAGAACGGAAAGAACATATATTAAATTTCTCATATGAAAAGCTTTGTAAGAGCAAAAGTAGTTTATCAAATGAAAATTAGTAATTTTTTTAACATCATTTATACATTTCCTTATATTTTCTGGTATAATAGTTTTAGGGAGAATCGTATCCAGAAGTAGAGAAAAAAAGATACCTTATACAAAAGATAAAATGCTCTAGATATGATTCTCTCATATTGATACTCAGATCACCTTGTTTTTCTTTTAGATTGAACTAGGCGATTTTATCAAACCTTAAACTGTTATCAGGGAATAGAGAAATGTTGAGATATTGAAACGTTTAAGAGTACAGGTCAGTTACATTTGGAATCGAATATAAAAGTATGCTGATCTATAATGAAGAAATGAATTACAAGATGATATTCAGTCAGATTGACTTAAACATTATTTATCTAATTATGTAAAGAAATGTCTATAAGTTTTAAATTTAACTAGAAAGAATCATATCCAGAGTATTTTATCTTTTGTAAAAATAGTGTTTTTTCTTATTACTCTGAATACGATTCTTCTATAAGAAATTATATCCTAGAAAAGAATAAAATGTGATAGGAAAAATTCACAAAATTTCTCTCCTAATTTTTAACATTATAGTACATTTTTGTACAACCTACAATTTATTATTACTTTAAAAAGTTTTATACAGTCACAAAAATGAACCCTGCTTTGAACCTATTCATTCACAGCAGGGTTCTGTCTGTTTTTTATTTACTTCAGTTGTTACTACTTACTTCCCATTAGTTCTATTATCGCTCTGGCTCCGACTTTCATTCCTTCTATGAAAGCTTCGCGTTCATACTCGGAGCATGCCGCATTGACATAATCGATAAGCTGTTCCTCCGTTTCTTCTGTACAAGAAATTTGGCCCAGAGCTAGTCCGTGCAACAAATCGAGTAAACCGTTATAGTTTTTTCTCACACTGGCATTTTCTACCGGATTGAAGTCCATATAACAGAAATAAATTTGTTCCAACAGTGATTCAATGCCAGGTTCGTAGTTTGCAGGGTGTTGTGAGAGATATTGTTTAATAAGATTGACAATCTCTTCTGAGTTGCCTACTCTCGGACCTATTGGAGCATTTGACGTTCCATTACCTGCATCTTGTTTTAACTTTGTGTTATAATTTTCGTAGTTGCCATGTTGTTTTTCCATTTTATGTCACCTTTCCTTTTGCCAGCGACTTTATTTACAATATGACTATTTGGTGTCAAAACTATATGATTAGAAAGACATTTGGAAAATGATGATATGAATTCTCAGGAAAACTTACGATTTCTTAAATCAACATTTCAAAAAATTTCTAAATACATTTTTGAGTAAATATCATATTACACAAAAGTTACTGAAAATATTTAGTTATTCTTTTATGGGTTGCAGATCAGTTACTTTTTTCGTTTCAAGTAGTACTCGGCAGCTTTTTCTATTGCAGGCAATACCTTATTTCAATATCGTACGAATACCAGCCTGACGCAGATTCTTCACGTATTGATTAACGTTGCTATAATTAAGAACTTTTAAGCGCACAGCTTCAATATTTTCATCGGCGTATTTAATTTCTATAATAATTCCAACATCCTCATCATCATTGAAATCATAATGTTTTTAAACCATTTCCCGATTCTTTATTAGAAGTCATAACCCATCCAGACTTAAAACCCAAAATGCCAAGCAAAATTCTATGATAAAAATTTTCTTTCGTAGGTTCTTTTCCAAAAGTATCTCGGACGCTGACTATCTTCTCAATAAAGCAGCAAATTGTTGTTTCACTTCCTGAGGATTTCCAACTACCAAAGAAGTGTAAAAAGTCTCCAACGCCGCATCATATATTGAAACTTGATTTTTAAATATTAATAATATCTGTTCTGCATAAATATTTGGTATTTCTCGATTCGGAATCACCGAACTGAGTTCATTGCTCACTAATTTACCCGTTGTGTGAGATATCCCGTCATAAAGAGCGCATTCCTAATATTATCAATTGAAGAATATAATTCAAGATATGTTAACTCTTGATGAATCACTTTTTGAATATTTTCATCATTAATTAACTGTTCCATTTCTATTTTGGTAGATTTTTCTGAATTCCCGTTCCATCTATTAAATGTTTAACCACATCATTCTCACTGGTATCTAATCAATATTTTTGGTGGTAAATTTTTATTGCTTTTATGAGTTCTGCAATAACAGACCACATCCCATGGATAATATATGTCTACCTTTCTAAAGCGGTAACTGTCATACCATTCTTGTACAGTATCATAAATACGCTCTTGACTCTTGTAGTGGAGCATATATTGGACTTCCGTATCTGTAAAGCAAAAATATTCGTCAAATTCAACATCCTTGATTGAAAACACATCAAAATTATTGAGTCTAGTAAAATATCTTCTTTATCCATACGTAGACATCCCACTAAGACAACAAAAAAAGATTTTCATTGGTTTTTAAAACCGCACCGGATAGGCTGCGAATCAACTTTACTATTTTTTTATAATAGCTAGTTCATTTGTTTTTGCCAAAGACACGTCATATTCACCAATGAATATAATAGTACGCTTTTAATAATGTTTATTGAAATATCAAAAAAACTTTAGTCTCCTGGCTTCTTGGTTTGTTATTTTGATTGTCGTACCTTGCGCAACTTTATAACTGTTTGCATCAACATCTTTTAAGCGAATATACACGATGGGAAAAAGCTTTACTTTTCCCCAATTCTCAAGCAGTTCTTTAATAAGACCTGCCTTATCCACATAGTAAAAACCATTCCTGTGAATTTCTTGAAACTTCCAATTCCAACAGAAAGTTTTTTTCATGGTTAATCTATTAGCTCCACTCCCTTCTTAACAATACGCTTCTGCTTTGTCAAACCTTTTTTGTATAAAAAATTGTAACTAAACTCCTGTAGCTACAATTCTAACATTGCTGTACCCAAATAGCAATACAAAAACCTTATTGTTTACCGATATTTTCCATAAAAATCATTTTTTTTATATTTTCATTAGTAATACAGCCAAAGAATTCTGATCTAATTAGTTATTTTTTATATCAACAAATAAAAATAACTGATAATCTGATTTTTATAGATACTTTTGTAACTATACAGAATACATAGAAAAAATATCCGGTGAAGAGAATAAAAATTTTATAATTAGTTTTTGTGAAATAATAACAATTATTTGGAGTTGGCAAAAGCGAAATTATAAAAATAATATTGAGTTCAGTTGATGTGTTTTGAGTTGGGGTGATTGCAAGATATTTTGTAGATATAAGTTTCAGTTTAGAAAAACACCTTTATGAAAATTATAAAGATGTACTAATTGCCGCTATCGATAATATGAATGGTTATTATGATGCGCAGTTGAAGGATGCAAGGTTTGTAGAACCGTCCGAACATCCTTCATTTATTTTTATGAAAACCCATATTGCTGATAAAGAATTTTGTTAACCCTGTGCTGATATCAATACATCAGAGGCTAATTTGGATTATAAGCTCGGTACAACCCGTAATATACAGATTTTACAAAGACAGAGAAAAATAATTGTGTAGTGTAATTAGGAGAATAGCAAATATGAGAAGTTTTACAGATTTAAAAATTGCTGTAGCCGGTACTGGCTATGTTGGGTTATCTCTGGCAGTGTTGCTTGCACAACAACATCAGGTGACTGCCGTTGATGTAATGAAAGAAAAAGTAGAGCAGATCAACAATCGTAAGCCTGTGATACAGGATGAGTATATTGAAAAATATTTGGCAGAAAAGGATTTGAATCTAACAGCCACGCTTGATGGGAAAGCTGCATATAGCGATGCTGACTTTGTGATTATTGCAACACCTACCAATTATGACAGCAAAAGAAATTTTTTTGATACTTCCGCGGTAGAAGCTGTTATAAAGCTGGTCATTGAGCATAATCCAGAAGCCATTATAGTAATTAAATCTACGATTCCTGTTGGTTATACCAAAAGTATCCGTGAAAAATTTCATTTTGACAATATCCTCTTTAGCCCAGAGTTTTTGCGCGAAAGTAAGGCATTATACGATAATCTGTACCCTAGCAGAATCATTGTTGGTACAGATATAGAGAATACCCATTCGGTAAAGGCTGCTCATATTTTTGCGCAGCTTTTACGTGAAGGTGCAGTCAAAGAAAACGTTGATACATTGTTTATGGGTTCTACTGAAGCCGAAGCGGTTAAGTTATTTGCTAATACATATTTGGCTCTGCGGGTAAGCTATTTTAATGAATTAGATACCTATGCTGAGATGAAGGGGCTGAATACGCAACAGATTATTGATGGGGTGTGTCTTGATCCGCGTATTGGCAGTCATTACAATAATCCCTCATTTGGATATGGCGGTTATTGTCTTCCCAAGGACACTCGTCAACTGCTGGCAAATTATAACGATGTGCCGGAAAATTTAATTGAAGCTATCGTGGAATCCAACCGCACTCGCAAGGACTTCATTGCCGACCGTGTATTGAAAATAGCTGGGTATTACGGTTACGACGGAGATAATCAATATAGTAAAAGTAAAGAAAAATTGGTAATAGTTGGTGTCTACCGTCTGACTATGAAAAGTAATAGTGACAATTTCCGCCAGAGCAGCATCCAAGGTGTGATGAAACGTATTAAAGCAAAAGGTGCAACTGTGATTATTTATGAGCCGACGTTAGAAAACGGTAGTACGTTCTTTGGATCGGCCGTAGTCAACAATTTGGATGAATTCAAGAAACAGAGCCAGGCCATTATTGCAAACCGCTATGACGATTGTCTGGATGATGTGAAAGACAAAGTGTATACGAGAGACATTTTCCAGAGAGATTGAGAAATCAGTGAGGAAAGAGAATGCAGGATAAAGTTTCAATAATAACCCCTTCGTGGAATAGTGAAAAATACATTGTCGATACAATTAAGTCAGTTCAGAATCAAATATATAAGAACTGGGAAATGATTATAGTTGACGATTGTTCAACAGATCATACTGTGGATATTATTGAGGCAATAGCAAAAGAAGACCCAAGAATAAAATTGATAAAACAACCTGTTAATGGTGGCGCAGCTAAAGCTAGGAACATATCGCTGAATGAAGCTACAGGTCGTTTCATTGCATATTTAGATGCAGATGATATTTGGAAACCCGATAAACTAGAAAAGCAAGTCTCTTTCATGAAATCCAAGCCTTGTAGTTTTTCATGCACATCTTACGAAGTAGTTGATGATGATGGGAAACCATTGAATAAACAAGTACATATGCTGCCCGAAGTAGATTATGTGGGATTTTTGACAAATAATTTGCTTCAAACAGTAGGAATTATGGTGGATATAGATATTGTTGATAGAAAATATCTGGAAATGCCGGATATTAGAAGAAGACAAGACGCAGCAACTTGGCTTCAAATTCTAAAAGCAGGATATAAATGTTATGGTCTTGATGAAATTCTTGCAGAATACCGCAGGGCAGGAAATTCATTGAGCAGCAATAAAATTAAAGCGATAAAAGGGGTATGGAATCTTTATAGAAATATTGAACATTTATCTTTGCTATTTAGTTGTTATTGCTTTATAAGATATGCAGTCTTGGCAGTTTGGAAACGGGTTTACAGGAAACGGTAGGGAGAAAAAAGTATATGAAGTTTGTACGGACAATGCGTAAAACAATATCGCGTATTGATATAGAGTTATCTTCAAAAATAATGTATTGGACTTTTGTTCATAAGAAATTAAATCTAAATACACCCACTACATTTAACGAAAAATTATGCTGGCTAAAATTGCGAGAATTCCCTAAAAATCCGCAAGTTATTCGCTGTACTGATAAATATTTAGTTCACAATTATATACAAGAAAAAGGATATAAAGAATTACTTGTAAAGATAATTGGAGTTTGGGAGAAGACGGAAGATATTAATTGGGAAAGTCTTCCTAATAGGTTTGTATTAAAGTGTACGCATGGATGCGCATACAACATTATTTGCACCGACAAAGACACATTGGATAAAAAACAAGCCATAAAAAAATTGAATACTTGGTTAAAAGAAGATTTTGGCTTAGTATCAGGTGAACCTCATTACAGTAAAATACAAAGAAGGATCGTTTGTGAGGAATTCCTTGAAGGTGAACTGAAGGATTACAAATTTTTCTGCTTTAATGGTATTCCAAGGTTTTATTATGTTGCGATTACACCGAATGGAGACTTTCATAATATGAGATGTGATTTTTTTTGGCCTAATGGAGAACCTGCTGATTTTTACCGTCTTGACCACAAACGTTTTGAATCACTTCCTGAAATGCCGAATAATTTGGAACAAATGCTTAAAATAGCGAAAAAACTATCAGAGGATTTCCCTTTTGTACGGGTTGACTTAATGAATGTTAATAATAAATTATATTTTTCTGAACTGACATTTACGCCTTCTGCTGGCATTATGCCATTGGCACCTGATAATGCAGATGCAAGGATAGGAGAATGGTTGGATTTAGGTGTATATAATCGTATGTAAAATAATAGTGAAAAAATGAGTAATATATATTTTGATTTTATTATAATTAATCAGTGCATTTATTTTGGAGAAAAAAGATGACATATGGAATAATAGGCCGTACGGCGGAAGGTACGGATTTATGCGATGGACAAACGATAAAAACGAGAACTTTGGTTGAAGAAATCACTCACATGGATCCTAACTCGAAAGTTTTAATTGCAGATACTTATAATTATAAAAAAAGGGCATTCAATATCTTTTTCAAAATTATAGAGGTGTTGAAGAAAAGTGATGTTGTTTTTATACTTTTGTCAAGAAACGGAATGAAAGTTATTTTTCCTGTTGTGAACAGACTGAACACACTGTTCAAAAAACCAATTTTGCACGATTGTATAGGAGGTTCTATAGACAGCCTTATAAAACAACATCCACAACTAATTGAACAGTTGAATAAGTTCTCAGTTAATTGGGTGGAATCTGTACAGCTAAAAAAACGATTAGAAGATTTGGGAGTAAAGAAAGTTGAATACCTTCCCAATTTTAAACGGCTAAAATGTATAGGGGAAGACAGTTTAGTTTTATCTTATCCTAAACAGTTCCGATTCTGCACCTTTAGTAGAGTTAATGAAGCAAAAGGAATTGGACGAGCCTGTGAGGCAGTTATCAACATTAATACAAAATGTGGTTTTATAAAAGCTAGATTAGAAATCTATGGGCCGATTGAGGATAATTATGACGTTGTCATAAAAAGGTACATTGCTATATCAAATGGAGCGATAAATTACAATGGCGTGATATCAGCGGACAAAAGCGTTGAAATCCTCACAGGGGCATATGCATTACTATTTCCAACTACATTCTATGGTGAGGGTTTCCCAGGAACAATTATTGATGCTTTTTCTGCCGGAGTCCCTATTATTGCAACAGATTGGCACTTAAACGGCGAGATAATTCAGGAGGGCTATACAGGATTGTTGTATGATCCTGAAAAACCTGAGAAATTAGAAGAATTAATGGAGTACTTGATGAGTGCTCCAGAACTAGTTTTCACTATGAGAAAACAATGTTTGAAGGAAGCAAAAAGATATGATCCTGAAAGAGTTATGGAAACTATCCAGAAAAAAGTTGGATTTGTACTAAGCAAATAGAACCTTACATATTATTTTATCCTTAATAGGAGAAACAGTATTATGCAAAGAAACGGGCAACTAGATACTGAAAAGAAGAATGTTGCAATTATTGTACCTACTCTCAACAAGGGAGGGGCAGAACGTGTCGCGGCAAATATGTCTTTGGAATTTGCGAAGCACTATAATGTTTTTCTTATTGTTCATGATGGAAAAGACATTACATATCCATACGCAGGACGGTTGATTGATTTGAGGCTGCCGCCAGCAAAAGGGTTATTGAGAAAAACAATTACTCTGTTTAGAAGAGTTCAGCGTACGAAAAAAATCAAGAAATTAAACCATATTCAATTTACAATTAGCCATTTGCCAATGTGCAATTATGTCAACATTTTTTCGAGGTATAAGGATAAAGTAATTACATATGTACACACGATGGAAACGCCTTCTCGAAAAAATAAGATTCGGGGATGGCTGGTTTCTGTTTTATCTGACATAGTTGTATGTGTGTCAGAGTGTGCTAGGCAGAACATGATTCGAAATTTTGGTATTTCCGAATCAAATATAAAGACAATTTATAACTTCTGTGATATTTCTGTTAAACCACATCAAAAAGATATTAAAAAGGAAAAAATCGAAGTCGTAAACATGGGACGATTTGTAAAGGAAAAAGGTCAATGGCATTTGATAAGAGCAATGAAAAAAGTCCAAGAAGAGTATCCCTCTGCGCATTTGACAATCTATGGAGACGGTGAATTGAGGGGGACGTTTGAAAAGCTGACAGCGAAACTGAAACTGGAAAATGTCATTAGTATGCCAGGTTATGTACAGAACCCCTACCATCAGATAGCAGAGGCTGATATTTACGCAAATCCAGCAGAAACAGAAGGGCTTCCTATGGCACTGATTGAAGCGGGAAATTGTGGCGTTGCAATTATTTCAACTGATTGTGATGCAGGTTGTCGGGAAATACTGGCGCCATCCACGCCTGTAGATTGGAAGACATCTGAAGTGGAATTGGCGGAATTTGGTATACTTGTTCCCGTGAATAATGATTTTGACTACGAAAGAGTAACTTTATCTGAAGCGGAAGATAAATTGGCAGATGGAATAAAACAGCTTATTAAAGATGAAATCCTTTTAGAGAATTATGCAAAAAAGGCGATTGAAAGAGCAAATCAGTTTAGGCCAGAACACATTATGAATGTGTGGGAAGAACTATTGCGGTAAAATTGGAGTGAACTATGAGAGTAGGATTACAAACAGTGCATTGTTCAAAGAATCCAGGAGCATCTTTGCAGGCACATGCATTGGCAAAAAAAATTTCGGAGCTAGGTGGGAATGTAGAAATAATTAATTATTGCCCTATTTATTTTTTAGATCCAATGGATCCGTTGAAACAGAGACAGTGGTCTTTAAAAGAAAAACTCAAAGCAATAATCAATGGACATGCACAGAGAGAACGATATAGACTATTTCAGAACTTTAACAAAAAGTATCTACCAAGAATGACTATGCGTTATAATACTCCGAATGATTTAGAAACAGCAGAATTGGACTATGATGTCTATATTTGCGGAAGCGACCAAATTTGGAATCCAGAGAATGTCAAACATGATACAAGTTTTTTCTTTGATTATGTAACTAAGAACAAGGCTGTATTGGCATCTTATGCGGCGAGTATTGGACAGGATCGCTTGAGTATGCAGGATCAAGAATGGATTCGCAAAGGTATTGCACGTTTTGACAATATTAGTATCAGAGAAAAGTCCGGCGTAGACCTTGCGTGTAAATTATTAAATTCAGGTCGGATTGTGCAAAGTATTGATCCAACATTATTGTTTTCTGGAGACTATTGGCGCAGCGTAAGTCAGAAACCTACGGAAAATTTGCCAGATCACTTTATTTTGTATTATCCCATTCAGAATACGGACTTTAGTCTCGATGTGATTATGAGGGTAAAAAAGGAAACAGGACTTTCTTGTATAGCACTGGATGGGGGAATCAAAAAGAATCCACATGCAAGTATGCAGATTCGTTCATATGGGCCTTGTGAATTTCTATGGTTGATTGACCATGCAGACTATATTATTACCAACTCTTTTCATGGAACTGTTTTAAGCCTATTGTTGAAAAAACAAGTAATCGTCTATCGCCATTCCACAAGAAACAGTCGGTTGGAAAGTGTTTTAAACCTATTAGACCTGAATGAAATTCAAATTTCTGAGATTGAAAATTTAAAAAAATTGAATTGGAAATTGGTTGCAGAAAAAGAAAACAGAATTGATAAATTGCTGAAGGAAGAAAGGAGAAATGCTGAAGAGTATTTGAGGTCTATTTTAGAAAAGAAGGTGGATCTAAGTGATAACACTAAGAAAAGTGAATAATAAAAAATACATTTATACAGAATTTGTTTTATTAATACTTCTGAGCATAAGCCAGTTTTTTGGGGTGACAGGTGCAAATTTAGGTATTGTATTATGTATAATCTGTTTGTTCTGTCTACTTCCTGAAAAAAAAGATACTGAAGCTTTGTTTATTGCCATGCCGGCTTTCAATATGTTTTCCTATTCTCTTGGAAAGACAAGTTTATTTTACCTCTTGATTATTCTATATTCTGTTAAGTATCTGTGGCATAAAAACTTTCGTGTGAATAAAAGAAAAATGATTATATTTTTCCTATGCTGCCTTTTTACCATAACAATACAGGATGTAGAAGTATGGGTGAAATGGGTACTTCAGTTCTGGCTGATGATTCTGCTTTTTAATGATAAAAATTTAGATCAAAATTTTGAGAACATTATAAAGTACACTTCTGTATCAGCAGTTCTTTCGTCGATCGTTGGATATGTTATGCAGATAAATGGAAAATCCATATATACTAGATCCTATGTCTACATTCAAGATGCTGGATCGACAACGCGGTTTGCAGGCCTGATTGGGGATTCTGTATTTTATGGTCAGTTCATTGCTGTATTGATAGCAGCAAATTTGACGCTAGCTTACAGGAATAAGAAATACACTATGTTTGCATATATTGCCAGTGCAATTATGGCCGCTTTTGTATTACTTTCTTTTTCAAAAACGGCCATTCTACTTATTGCAGTGGAAGTGACTGGATATATTGTATTTCTGATTGCAAGAAATTCCAATAATAGGAAAAATATCTTTAAAAATATTCTGCTTATTTTTGGTGTATGGGCGGTTATTATGTTATTGTATCAGTATGTTATGACACATACGGATAATATATTAATCAAAGGTTTTTTGACACGTTTTTCCGCAAATGACTTATGGACCGGGCGTACATCAATTGCAGAAACCTATTTTGAGTGGTTGAGCACGGATTGGAAATATTGGTTATCCGGTATGGAATATAGCCAATATACAAGTGGAATCCAAAACGGTAATTTGTTAATTACACGAGCTCATAATATTTACATTGAAACTGCCTGCTTGTTTGGCATAATCCCTGCGATTATTCTCCTGGTTGCCTTGGTTTGCTATTTTTACAGGCTTCAAATCAAGTACCGCGTATCTATGATGTCATATTTACCGTTATTGGTTTTGGCGGCCAGTGGCATATCATTACATGGACATTTTGAATGGCATTACTATTTCCTGTGTTCAATTACGTTTGCTTGTGTACATTCTGATATTAGAAAAAGAAAGGAGATACGTTCCAATGAAATTAATGCAATATATTAGTCACATACGGGAGGGCGGGACAAATATAAAAAAGGCCAAAAAGAATGGCATGATAGTTGGAAAAAATTTTCATTGTGCTCCAAGTGTATTTATTGATCCAGCTCACTGCTTTTTGATCTCGATTGGTGATGACTGTACGTTTACTGCGAAAGTACATATTTTAGCCCATGACGCATCTATAAAAAGACACCTCGGTTATACTAAAATCGGAAAAGTATCCATTGGCAATAGAGTTTTTTTGGGAGTTGGAACAGTTATTCTTCCGGGAGTTATGATTGGTGATGATGTAATCGTTGGTGCCGGCTCTGTTGTAACGAAAAGTATTCCGCCAAGAGAAGTATGGGCTGGAAGTCCAGCAAAGAAGATATGTTCATTGGAAGAATATTTGGCGAAACACTCTGGCAAACAGCATTTTGGAAAGGATTACTATCTGTCGTCTAACTTGTCAGAAGGAAAGAAAAATGAGATTCGACAGGCAGTTGAAAATGGAACTGCCTACATTGTTTAGAATGGGGTAAACGCTATGGGAAATTTTTCTGCAATAAATAAGAATGACTGTTCGGGATGTGGCGCATGTGTTCAAATATGCCCTCAGTCTTGCCTTGCGCTGAGGCCAGATAAAGAAGGCTTTTTGCATCCTATTATGGACAGTCAAAACTGCGTGAATTGTGGGAAATGTATCAAAGTGTGTCCTGTAGAAAATCCAAAAAAATATGTACCGCTGGCTTCGTATGCAGCAATTAGTAAAGATAATACGATGCTGAAAAAATCCTCCTCCGGTGCTATTTTTCCTCTTCTTGCGCAGGCGTGGATTCAAGAAGAAGGATATGTCTGTGCAGCAGAAATGACAAAAGATTTGTCTGTAAAGCATGTAGTTACAAACAAAATTAATGAATTGAGAAAGATGCAGGGTTCAAAGTATGTTCAGAGTTATGCGTTCGATACATATGAAGAAATGAAGCGACTTCTTGAAAAAGGGAAAAAAGTGTTGTTTATTGGCACACCATGCCAGGTGTCAGCTGTAAGAAATATGTTTAAAAAAAATCTGGACCAACTTTTATTGGTGGATTTGATCTGTCATGGCGTACCCAGTCAACTTTTTTTCCAGCAGCATTTGAGTAGGACATATAATCAATCGAATCGGCTTCAGAAAGTGCTCTTCAGAGATAAACCTTTCTACGAGGCAAGTAGTTTTCGGTTTACAATGAAATATGGAAATCATGTTCGACATATTCAACCTAATAGGGATGCATATTATAATTTGTTTTTAAAAGGAGCCAGTTATCGAGAAAGTTGCTATACCTGTAGATATGCTTGCGCAGAAAGAGTTGGCGATATTACACTTGGCGATTGCAGCACCGGAAGTACATATCCATGTTTTCCGTATTCATCAACCGTGAGTACGGTTATTCTTTCCACTAAGAAAGGACAGTTGTTTTGGGATAAGGTTAAATCAGATGCCGTATATTGCAAACTAAATTTTGAAGAAGAAATCAAAAGAAACCACCAACTGTGTGAGCCGAGCAAAAGACCGAAAATCAGAGATGCAGTATATCAGGACTTTCAGGAATTACCAAAGGATGAGTTTGAAAAGAGGTACACTTATCAACTTCCGTTGTACCAAGCAATAAAACAGCAATTCAGACATATGATTCCATTAAGTGTAAAAGGAAAGATTCGAAAATTCCAATTCACGATCCGAAAAAAGTAAATGTAGGGGTTTTACCTATGGGAAAAATAAACAGTAAAAATACAAGCAAAGAGCTTTTCAAAAATACAGGAATTATAGGCATTGGACAAATGAGTACTAAGCTTGTCTCTTTTTTGCTGCTGCCGTTATATACAGCTCTTTTAACGACAGAAGAATATGGTACGGTTGATTTGCTGACGACTTATTCTACTGTATTGATGATTATTGTTGGATTGCAGATGAACCTTGCAATCTTTCGATATTTAGTAACAAACCGCGACAACGAAGGAAAAATCAGACAAGTATGTTCATCGGTTGCATTTGCATCAATCATTACATTCTCTGTATATGCAGTGACTTTCTATGTGATTCAACCGTATCTTACGATTGCATATAGTTGGTACTTGCTTTTTCATGTTGGTGCAGCTCTTTTTTTGAATATAGTTTGCAACATATCACGTGGACTGGGAAGAAACGCGGATTATGCATTTGGAAATTTTCTTTCCAGTACAATAACCATTGTACTAAATATTCTATTTATTGCAGTGCTGCGGCTTGATTTGAAGTATATGCTGATTGCATATATTACAGGTCCGATTACGGGAGGTTCTATAGTTTTTATAAAATGCAAAATGTGGAAAAATTTCTCTATAAAGTGCATTCATATACGAGAAATAAAACAAATCTTACAATATTCGTTGCCGTTAGTACCGAATGAGCTCTCATGGTCTGTAATACATGCTTCAGATCGGATGATAGTTTCATGGGTATTGTCAGTCGCCGTTAATGGTCTGATTGCCGTCGCTGTAAAAATATCCTCTATTTACACAACTGTATTTTATGTTTTCAACGCTTCTTGGACTGAGCAAGTCGTGCTGCATTATAAAGATGAAGGCGGAAAAGAATACATTAATGAGATGTTTGATAAAATGGTTAGTTTTTTCGCATGTTTTGCCATTGGAATTATTGCAGTTCTGCCTTTTGCTTTTTCTTTATTGGTAGGACCGGAATTCGCTGATGCCTATGGACTTCTTCCGTTGTATCTTTTGGCAGTATTTTTTAATGCAGTTATCGGCTTAATAAGTCCAATCTATTTAGTAAACAATGAAACAAAGAAGGTTGCATCATCTACAATGGTTGCTGCATTTATCAATGTTTTAGTAGATTTATTATTAATTAAAGTGATTGGTATGTATGCTGCTCCGGTCGCATCAATATGTGGTTACATGACGATCAGTTTCTGGCGGTTGTGGGATGTAAACAAACGACACTGCAGAATTTGGATGGCAAAAAAGAAGATTGTTTCCCTGGTAATTCTTTTTGTCGTGGCAACAGCTAGCTTTTACTCTAAACAGTGGATACTGCAGGTATTGGTTTTTATAATTATAGTGATCATGATTCTCAAAATAAATTTCAGCATCTTAAAACAACTTGCTGAGATGTTTATTAGGCGAAAAAAATAAAGAAAAGGCAGGTCAAAGTTTTGGTGTGCTCAGCAGGGCTGAAAAGTTCCGCATTCAAACTTTTATAATTAAGAGCTTTATTCATAGATTATATAAATTTTATCATAGAAGAGCCCTTCAATCACATACTTATGTAAAAATTTCATCTTGCCGATTAATAAATTATGGACAAAACATTATGGGCAGAACCATATTTGAAGCTTCTGTCTTGCTTGTATGATAATGTCGTTTTCACAGAACCAGTCAACATCTGTTACATCGTTTTGGCCTGATGTGTTCTGGCATTGAACCTCGGGTCTTGTGAGTGCTTGCTTTAGTCCATCCTATATAATAGTGTAGTAAATAGTCTAAATATCTATTGACTATAATTACAGGAAAAAAGAAGATTATAAAATTCGTTAAAATACTTTGTACTTGTCTTATAATTTACACTCATTATTAACTTCTTCTGTATAAAATGTTTGAAAAATTTTTGTCTATCTTTCTTTTAACAATCTCCGCTAATTCATTTTTAGTAATTATAAGAGTTAGAAAATAGATAAATACTGCTATTATAATTTCTGTCAATAACTTAATATATGTCTCCAGACAGGTTATAAAGCACTTAATTACTAATATACTAACCAGCATAGATCCAGACGAAACCAAAATAGATATAAAATTCCTTTTTTTACAGCTTAATTTAATTATTTTGGTTGAGAAGAAATACATCAATAAGCAGACAAACAGTTCTGCGACTATAGAAGCTATAGCAGCTCCATTTTGTTCTAAATATTTAATTAGATTTGCATTAAGAATAATATTGATAATAGCTCCGCTAAGGACGCAAATTAGGTACTTTTTTTCATTACCTGATGTCAATAATAATTGGCAAAATACTCCTCCAGACAAAGGCATTAAAATAATTAAGATGCTTAATATGCGTATTGTATCCACTGCTGGTTCGAATGTATTTCCTAAAAGGGTAATTACTAATTCAGGTGCAATAAGAAAGAGCCCAACACAACTAGGAATTGATATAGCTATTGTGATATTTAGGAAACTTTGAGATACAGATTTTATTTTACTATATTCCTTGTTGTAAAAATAATTACTTAATCTTGGCATCAAAACAGCCGAAAGAGCCGTCAAAGTGTTTGCAGCCATCTTAATTATTTTAGTAGAATTTGAATAATATCCTACAACTTCTGCATTAGTCATTGCAGTAAGCATTGTTATATCTACAAGCGAATATATTTCAATAGCGACAACGGACGCAAAAAAAATTAATATAGGTTTCAAATGCATTTGTAAATCTATATGGGAAAAATCAAATTTGACATAAGATTTTAAGTTTACCATATTCAGTAAATAGTTTCCAAATGTGCCGAAACACAATAATAAGGCATATCCCACTAAATCTTTCTCTGTCCTAACCAAGAAAAACATAAGACATACAGAAAGCAATTTTATGATAAAGCTTCTTAGTGTTATATAACCGTATTCTTCAAATCCTTGATAAACCCACTCAAGATTGAATATATTGAAAATAACTAATATTACAAATATCGTATACAGTTTATTTGTTGTATAACTATTTTGTAATAGCCAAAGAGTGAAAAAATAAATGATAACACAAAAAATAGTCGAGAATAAATTGATCGTAAACAACTCGGTAAAAACTTTATTACATTTTTGGGGATTTATCTTTGACTGAGCGATAGCTTTTACACCATAGGAAGGTATCCCCATCGCTGCAAGCATAGTAAAATAATTCGAAAAATTTTGTGCCGAAGCGACGCTCCCTATACCTGCAGCTCCTAATATTCTTGATACGTAGGTTATTGTAATTAAAGGAAATATTATCGTTAATCCTCGATTTATCATATTAAATATCGCATTTTTTGCAACTGATTTCTTCATAATGTCTCCATTTTTTACGAGCGGCATTTATAGCAAATGTTTTGACAGTTTTCGATAGATGCACCTAATAATAGGGCAAGCCATATTATATAAAATGTTCTATTTAAAGTTATTTCCACAGTCGCAAATATAGCTAATATATATAATACTGTACAAACCTGTGCAATACCGTTTCCATTCCAATTTTTATCAGCCATTTTAAAAATCACCCAAACTAACAGAAGAAAAAATATTGTTGAAGTAATTCCACCTTCAATCAGCCATTCCATTAAACCGTTTTGAGTATTGGGGGCATGCATAAAATTCATCATCACATCGTAACTGCTACTATATCCATTTCCCAAAAAAGGTTTTTGAAGAAGAACTTTTCCAATTATACTATATATCCACCCTCTGCCAGTTAGATCATTTTGTGTATTTAATATATTTGTTAAAATATATTCTATTGCAGGTATTTTTAAAATAATGTTGTATGTTAATACAAAAAGAGCACTGAATGCAATGAGAATCAAATATTTCCAAGGAGAAGTAATACTTTTTGGCTTTTTCTTGAATAAGATGTCCATAATAATAAAAATAACTATACCTATTAATCCAGTCATACAATCAACCATAATTGCAATAAGAATAGACCATATACATGCACAATATAATAAAACATTTGATAATAGATGATTGCTTTTCTTACATAAGCGATATAATATAAGCATAAATATATGGCTGTAAACAACATTAAATTTTGTTCCTAAAAAGTATACATCTTCATATTTGATTACCATTTGTGGATAAACTATGATAATAAAATCACATAATAAATTAAATAAAGTAGTGAGCTTAAAAAAAATTCTATATATATCCTGCATTTGCCCATGCATGGCAAAGAACTCGATCAAAAAAAAAGATTCGACAATACTAAGTACAAATATAATACTTCTATATAAATAGTCACCTGTGCTTATAGAACTACTTCTATTAAATAATGAGGTCAATATTAGGCAAAAAGATAAAAGTAATAAAAGTATATTAATTATTAAAACTAACGAAGGAATTTTATTTCCAAAAAGGAAAGTAAATTTATTAGCAAGATATAATGCTATAAGCGCCAATAATATGTACTTTATGAAGCCATAAAAAGGTAGATAAACATCGGCAATTGTGGAGAAACCTACAAAGTATAATAGTACTATAATAATAGTAGACAGCTTGATTTTCCAAAACTTTTTCATTTTCATGATATATTTTTACAGTCTCCTTGTTCATAATACTTTTTCAATTATCGAAGACAAATATGTCGAATCATCATCATATTTATTGGTACATATTCTGTCACTACTTTCATTAACGTATTTTCCTTCTATTGATTTTCTTAACAAAGTTCCTGATAAAAACCACATATATTCGATATCAATATGTCCAATATCAATAGCTTGAAAACCCATTTGGCAAGCTCTTGCAACAAGAATGGTGGCAGTAGGTCCCAAAGCTGCAAGAATTAGTTCATCTTTATGAACATATTTTCTAATGGCCTCCATAATCCTGTCAATTTTCTCATAAGCATTTTGTGCTGGGCAAATAATTCTTTGTATAGAAATTGTATTATCAAAAAGATTATTTCCCATTCCTAATTTTGTTTTCTCGCCTTCTACGATAACAACTTTCCGTTTATCCCATATTCGCTTTAAATTGTTAAAGCTATTTTGACTAAACACTTTATTATTATAATCAATATATGGTCGCGTGATACTTGCATCGCAATACCGTCTACTTGGATTAAGGTATTTAAGAATATCAGAAAAATCTTCATTCTTAACAATGAGCCAGTGCATCCTTGCTTGCAGCCTACATTTAGAAGAGTCTATTATTCCCCCAGGTATTCCAATTAGCAAATTCTTGTCATTGCTTTGTAGTGTTTCCAAAAGCTCTTGGGCAAGTTGTGGACTGTTATCCTGATATGAATTTTGATTTTTATCTAATATCCACATAAATTCACCATCACCAAATCTACTTAAAGATTTGTTTTCGTTAATAATTAAGTTTACTGTCTTTTCATTAGGAATAATTGTAAAATCGGGAAAAATTTTTTTCTTTATTTCTTTTTTTGCCCTTAGATAATCAGGAATTAATTTTATTATTATGTAGAGATAAATTATTCGATCGGGCAACAGCTTTTTAATTTTGTATTTAATTTTCGTCTTCATACAATGTTTTAATTACTCCTCATTATTTAAGCAAAATGATAAAAATTCATCATAGGTACTAAATCTTCTACAATTCTGTTCCATATATTTTTTTGTATCTTGTCCATTATTACATAATTCAATTTGCATTTTAAAATTTGCATTTTCGCTGGCACTATCAAAAGAGTCGAAAAGCATGAAATACTCATTAAAAATCTCTTTTGGTGGGTTTTTCCCATATCGTTTTTGATAACAACGAGCAAGATTTCGAGCTTCTTCTAACTGTTTATTTTTCCGTTTTTCATAAAATTCAGTTATTCTCATTATAAAGTGTGCTGGATTTCCCCCATATACTCCATTTGCCGCGCAGTCTTTCGTTACAACACTACCTGCACCTATAATAACATTGTCACCAATAGAAACACCTTTTGTAATAATTGTGTTCATCCCAATAAAAACATTATTTCCAATATTCACATTCCCACTTGAGCCAAATATAGCTCCCGGCACATTTCCTTGTAATTTTGTAGGAAGTTTCTTTAATACTGACCATGAGAAATCGTGTGTAAGAATAATAACGCCATGTGTAAGTCGTACATGGTTTCCTATAGTAATCATCCATGGATACTGTGTATCAATAAAGCAATTACGTGGTGAATAAATAATACAATCTTCGCCAATCTGAACCCCTTTTTTTCGTAAATATTGAATATAGCTACTTGAAGTGGCACGTTCTTGGTATAAAAATTTTTTCATAATGTATTTTATATTATGTTTCATACCTGTCCTTTCTTAATATTCGAAATAGCATATATTTTATATAATATATACATCAAATATGCGAATTTTAATCTCATTAGCCAATAAATAACTTTTCCTTTTAAATTCATATTACTTCTTTTACATTTTAGTAAAGAGATTTCACATTCCTTACAATTTAAAATTTTTTTAATATTCTGAACTGCGTATTTTGAGGTTTCATTCCAACAACAGCATTCGTTTGATATACAAGCATAAAAGCCGTCTACACATTCACTGTAATATGGAGTCTCATATCGTTCAAATAAACCATTCCGTTCCAAAAGTAATTTATATTCCCTATGTAATTTTAATTTCCTTTCAAATTCATTTGTTATATATCTTTTTGATAAAGAGCCTTCTCTATAGTCATAGTAATATAATATATAATGAGTCACTTCTAAAGATTTTGCATAGAGTAACGTATGTAAATTGAACAGGTAATCCTCATTGAGAATTTCTCTTTCGGAAACAAAACGTATATTATTCTCTCTTAAAAAATTTAACGAATATACATGTGACCAAACAGATTTACAAGCATTTTGCTCATAGCAAAACAGTCTCTTAGGTCCTATCGTATATGGTAAAATTGTCTCTTCTATTTGTCTCCTATCATATACCCCTATATTAAAATACGAAAAGAAGGTGTTCTTATAATTTCCCTCTTGCATTTTCTGGAATCCAAACTTTAATATATCAACATTACTTTTGTTTAAATGATTATGCAGAGATATTAACAATTTTTCATCAACCCAATCATCTGAATCAATAAAAAGAATATAGTTTCCTTTTGCCCTATCCATGCCATAATTTCTAGCATCAGATAGCCCACCGTTCTCTTTATGATAAGCAAAAATATTATTATTTTTATCAGCTAACTTATCACATATCGATCCTGAGGAATCTGTTGATCCATCATCTACTAAAATAATTTCATAGTCTGTATACTCTTGTCTTAATAGAGAATTAACGCACCTTTTCACATATTTTTCGACATTGTATACAGGTAATATTAATGAAAAATATGGCATATATGTTCTCCTTACAATATGATTATTTCATAATGATTTAATAATATCTTTATATTCATCCAGCCTATATCGAATGCGCGATTGAAATGAAGCAGTTTTTATCTGATATAAAAGATTCTTATCATTTTCTAATTGTTTTATAATTTTATACATTTCACAAGGATAATCATTATAGACTAAAAAGCCTTCCTTTTTGTTAATTTGTATTATTTCTTTATTATAACTGCAATTACTTGCAATAATAGCAAGCCCGGCCATTTTAGCTTCTATAAGAATCCCTGGAACGCCTTCCGTATCCCAATGGGTAGGAAAAAGTAATATGTCATAAGTATTTAACTTTTGATATACATTACTTTTTGTCGAGTCAAAAATGCCGCAATATCGAACATATGGAGATTCTTTTATGAATTCACAAAATTCTGTTTTTATATCATCTTTAATATGTCCATAAAAATCCAAACAATACGATACGGTTTTTCTCCTATCAAGTAGAGAAACTAAATCTATAATATCCTTAACACCTTTTTCTTTACTGATTTGTGAAAAATATACAAGGCGTAATGGAGCATTTGGCTTTGAAATCTGAGGTGGGCAGCTTCCAGTCTCGGATTTTGGATTTGGGAAAACTTCAATATTTGAAAATCCCATTTTTTCAAGTTCTGCCTTCATACCTTCCGTTTCAACATAATGTGTTTTCATTTGAATAAGTAATTTTTTTAAACATTTCTGTGTTCTGATATAATCCTGAAAAACTCCTCCCATTACAATATTTTTTGACATGCGTAGACTTTTCTTTCCACCACAAAGTCGTTGGAGGTATATTACTATTTTAAGTCGCTTATAACTTCCAAATCCGTATATGATTCTTCTTTGGGTTAGCATTGAGATTATAATTTTACCGAATGTTTTTAACACACTTTTCTTGTTTCGCTTACATTCATACAAATCAATGATGTCTATTGGTTTCTGCAGTTGTAAAGTATAATTTATTATAAGCTGATTTTTTACTGTTACTCCCCCATATGGCGGCGGCAACTCGCATAAAAATATAGGTATATTATTTTTTTGTCTCATTTTCATAAAATCCTTTTAATATTTAAGCATTTGTACGATGAGCTCTCGTTTTCCGCTTTTCTTTTTTGATAGTTGCTGATGAGCCTCTAAATAAAAATTAATTTTCCCATTAGCGTCCTCAGTCAGGGTTGTCAGAACAAATTTTCTGTCATCTTCATTAAAACCTTTTTCAGGAACAAATTTTACAATTACTTCCCCTATAGTTTCTTGATAGAATTGGAATGCTTTTATGTGTTTATCATAAAAGGAATATCTAAAAGCAGTTAATGAAATTTTATTTTCCTTTTTGTCTACAAGATATTCTGTTGATCTCCCTTCTATTTTCTTTAACTGTAAATAATTTCTTCCGCACTTACACTTGGTTAAACTCCATTGCGCTAAGTCCCCCGTTTTATAGCGAATCAATGGCATTGCCGTATTGCAAAAACCTGTTGCCACAATTTCTCCGGTTATTCCTTCTTCATAAATATTATTACCTTGCTGATCCACTAACTCACAGTATCCATATAATGGTTCAACATGGTAACACTCAGAACATTCACATTGTCCTGCCATAACTAATCGTTCTGTATGCCCGTAAAACGATAAAACAGGACATTTTAAGACTTTTTTTATGTAAGAAACCTCATCATCGCTCATTCCTTCGCTAGATGGAAGTACTCCTTTAAATTGATGGTTTAAGCCGTGTACTTCAATATACCGGCATAGCTGAAGTGTTGAAGAAGGATAACCATGTATATAATCAGGTTTATATTTTTCAACTGCCTTACAATAGATTTCCAAATGTTCATCATCCATATTCGATATGTCAACGCACAATTCATTTTTTAAAACATCGTAATAACAAATACCTTTCGACTTGTCTTCGATCTCCCGCATTAAAATTCTGGAGCTTTTGGCATTGAAACCGATTCGTTTCCATATATGAACCACAAACGCCCATTCTTTAAGAGTTGTATCATTATTCATATAAACACCCAAAGGCATTCCTGTAGAGCCAGAAGTCTTTTTCATAATAAGATGCTTTTTATCGAACTGTGTACTTATAAATTGATCTTCATACTGCCTGACGATAGTCTTATCGATAAAGGGGAATTTTGCGATATCCTTTAATTCTTTAAAGTTTTCTACGTCATATTCAGAGTACTCATTTTTATAATATGGGACATATTTATAAGCATATTTTATTTGAGATGTAAGTTTTTTTAAGACCAGTGAATTAAGCTCTTCCCTAGACAAATATTCCGTATTTTCAAGCTCTTCATAAACCTCGGAAAAGGTTTTTCCATATCGTAAATGGTATCCAAACTGATTTCCTATTTTCCCTATAACAAATACAAAAGGGAAGGGTATATGGCTATAGTTCTTTTTTAACCAATTTATCAAATTATTTTTTATGCGCAAGGATTTTAATGTCTTAAGGGTAGGATTCATTCTAAACTCCTTTAGTCACGAAGGTACTGTTACTTTTGTTATAACAAAAATAGTCTAAACCTAGGATTCTTTAAATTTAATTGACGTTTTTATTTTTGCCGTATGCTCTCTAACATCGGAGACTGTATAAAATAATTTAGTATTAGGCAAAAGCTGATTATAAACTTCGGAATATTCATTCTTTTGACAATTTCTTTTTGCGGTTGATTCGATATCTATAAAGTTATCTTTACACAATATTCTATTATTTAATATAGTACACATGGAACCTAACATAAAGACTTGTTCAATTATTTGGGGCTTATACGAAAGTTTTATCTCATCAAAAATGGTTATTTCAAAAGTTTCATTATCTTTTATAAGGATTGTTCTGGTATGAAAAGAATCATCATATTTTATTTTAGATTTTAGTAAGAATACATTTTCCTTTATCGAAAACTCTGTATTCATAACTTGATGCCTTTTCCCCCACAGAAAGGGCCCACAAATTTCGCTTTGGTTTTTTCGATCGATGCAAATAGTGTTGTGTTCCTGCGTAGATCTAAATTTATCGCGGAAACCTTGGGGAACATGATAGTTATAGGTTCCTGGATCAACAAACACAGGCACCCCTCTAAAAAACAGTTGAAAACTTAATGCGTCAGCATGTCCGTGAGCTGCAAGTGTACCATATCCTAGATCAGCATGGTCAATGGCAATAAAGATACCCCTCTTTTGATCTTTTATCAGAGTATAGCCTCCCTCACGGTAACATTTAGCATCAGGAGAAACATAAGCACTTTTCTTTTTTGTCCGACACAGCTGCTCTCTTGAGACCATCCAACGAATATTCTCATAAAAGCCCACTGTTTTATTATATTTTTGCGGCAATACGCAACTCATTAATTCCAAAACATAATGATAGTGATTAAAATGTTTTCCTGTTAAGTCCAAAATTTTCCCTTCATCGTTGTCCCCAAATACAATAGTTTCGCCATAGTCGCCACAGCAGTCTGCAACAAACTCGCTCATTTTTGAAATATATGTATACCATATATCTGGAATTTTTATCTCATTTTTTTCCATGGTAAGCATAAGTAATCCATATGCTTCCATAATAAAGGTCTGGTAATGAAGGGACATTTCTTTGTTGACGCCGTCTTTATAGTTCTGGCGGACTAATTCTTCTGTCAGCTGTTTTAAGGATGTTTCTTTCCATCGCTTGCAGTTAAATAGAATTCCAGACATGGCGATGGCATAAAGTTCAATAATCAAATGATTATTCGCAGATGAAAATCGTGACAAATGAGCACTGATATAATCTGTCATCACAAGAACTCCATGAATTAACTGATTTTTCAAATTTGTTATTGAATATTCAACGCCATGTTTTTTTTCTGCCATACATAGAAAACAGTATGTAAATATCCATGAATTAACGCGAATCGCTATTTCCATGGCACTTGTCCATTCTACTCCGTGCAAAAACAAATTATGGTGATTCCAGTCTTGAAATAAATCTGTCAATTCATCGAGAAATGATTTTTCTCCTGAAACATAGTAACTTTTTGCCAGTGCTGAAAATTGATAATGCCGATTTAATTCCCAATTTGTACGAATATCTCCAATATCTATACGCCCAGCACAATTAATTTTATAAGAGAAGGTATTTTCATCCCACGTGTTTTCTGTCTGAAAACCTGCATTCCAACTTTTTTTATATTGCTGATATGAGAAACTTCCCTGAAATAAATCCAGGGAAGAAAACAGCTCTGTGTTAGTACAGCTTTGCTCCAGACCAATTCTCAAATAGTCCGGAGAAAGGGCAGATGTTGCACTATTGATAACAATTTCCGTGACTGGAAGGTTTTGCGTATAATACTTTTTATATTCTTTTCTTTGCAGGAATTTTTGCTGTGTTCTCCAAAGAATTTCGCCAAATCTCATAGCCTTCAGGCGATGAACATACCACGTTATATTTCTCATAGCCAGACCCTCTATAAGTGATCTTCCAGTATATCAGCAATCCGTTTACACGCAAATCCGTCGCCATAAGGATTACTTGCTTTTGACATCTCATCATATGCCTTTGTATCTTCCAAAAGCAGCTTAAAATTCTCGTAAATAGCCTTTTCATCTGTGCCTACCAGCTTTAGCGTACCTGCCTCAATTCCTTCAGGTCGCTCCGTTGTATTCCGCATAACTAAGACAGGTTTTCCAAGAGACGGGGCTTCCTCCTGAATACCGCCGGAATCTGTTAAAATCATGTAGCTTCGGCTTAAAAAATTATGAAAATCTAGAACGTCTAGCGGTTCTATGATTCGGATTCTATCGTCATTTCCCAGAATCTCGCTTGCAATTTTTCGTACGAGTGGATTCATATGTATGGGATAAATTGCCTTTACATCGTCATGCTCGTCCATAACGCGGCGGATTGCACGAAACATATGCTTCATGGGTTCTCCGAGATTCTCTCTACGATGAGCCGTAATCATAATGAGGCGGCTGCCTGCTGCCCATTCTAAATCAGGATGGGCATAATTTTTGCGCACAGTTGTTTTTAACGCGTCAATCGCGGTATTTCCGGTAATATAAATGGAAGCTTCTTTTTTTCCTTCTCTTAAAAGATTTGCTTTTGACAACTCTGTCGGCGCAAAGTGGAACCGGCTGATAATGCTCACTGCCTGTCTGTTAAATTCCTCCGGATAGGGACTGTAAATGTCGTAAGTCCTGAGCCCGGCTTCCACATGTCCTACAGGAATCTGCAGGTAAAAGCAGGCAAGCGCTGTAGCAAAAGTTGTGCTCGTGTCGCCATGCACCAATACAACATCTGGTTTTTCTTTGTCCAGTACTGTCCGAATACGATCTAAAATATTTGCTGTTACGTCAAACAAAGTCTGTCTATCTTTCATAATTGACAAATCATATTCGGGAATCACCCCAAAAGCATCTAAAACCTGTTCCAGCATCTGTCGGTGCTGTCCAGTAACACAGACTACAGTTTGTAGAGATTTTCGTTTTTTTAATTCCTTAACCAACGGACACATCTTAATAGCTTCCGGACGCGTTCCGAATACAAGCATCACTTTTTTCATTTACTTTATTCCTTCGGTTTTTTTCTATAATTCTGGCTGGAACACCGACGGCAATACAATTATCAGGGACATCTTTTAAGACAACTGCACCCGCACCAATGACCGCGTTATTTCCAACATGAACAGGACCTATAATATTCGCGCCTGCACCAACGGAAACGTTGTCTCCCAATACAGGAACCTCATAAATACCAGAAGTTCCTCCAAGAGTAACATTTTGTGAAATATGGCAGTTTGAACCAATGATACAACGTTTATGAATGACAATCCCTAATGCCTGATAGCCTAAAACTGTACCTGTACCAATCTCTGCCTGATAGGGGATTACCCCCCCCCCACAAAATTCTGATGAGAGCTTTAATCATCCCAGGGATTACAGGCACATGGTGTAGATATAGCCACCTGGATATTCTATACCATTTGTATATATCCATTTTCTTTCTCCTTAAATATGATAGGTACCTTCTAATTCGCAAATATGACGTGTATCTAATACAATTTTATTGTTCAGCTTTTTCATATTCTGTTTGATTTCATTGTGCCCAACCATAAGCACTACCAAATCAACTGCCTCAAGAAATTCGTCCAGGCTGTGCATCTGGTTAGGGACTACGTCTTTCACAATAAACGGATCATAAATCTTAACTAAATTTCCACATAGATGTTTTTCCATAGACTCTAACATTTGAAGAGTGGGAGATTCCCTCATATCGTCTACGTTTTCTTTATATGTAAGTCCATAAAGGCCAACGCGCCGCACATCTGTCATTCCTTTTTCCTTCATAATGTCATGAATACGTTCTAATACAAATTCCGGCATAGAATCATTGATTTTTCTTGCGGCAAGAATAATGTTGGCAAGACCGGGATAATCACCTACAAGAAACCAGGGGTCAACGGAAATACAATGCCCACCCACACCGGGCCCCGGGGATAAGATATTGACGCGGGGATGTTTATTAGCAATTCTGATTATTTCATAAACATCCATGTTATCAGAACGGCAAATTTTTGCCAGTTCATTAGCGTAGGCAATATTGATATCCCGGAAAGTATTTTCCACAACTTTGGTCATTTCCGCTGTTCTAATATCTGTAACAATGATTTCTCCCTGGCAAAAAGAAGCATAGATCTTTTTGACTTTTTCTCCAATTTCTCGCTCGTCAGCACCAATGGTTCTGTTATTATGCAATAATTCATAAACCATATTTCCTGGAATGATTCTTTCCGGCGCATGAACTAGGTGCAAATCTGTTCCAATCGAAAAGCCAGCGGATTCCACGATAGGGCGTACGTATTTATCAATGGTACCTGGAGACACGGTTGACTCAATAACCACTGTAGCTCCTTTTTCACAGACAGCTAAAACTTGTTTTACAGCTGCCTCAATATATTTTGCATCTACTTTTTTACTGAAAGAATCGTAAGGAGTCGGAACAGATACAATATAAATGTCAGTCCGTTGATATTCCGTTGTAAATGTGATACCATTGTCAAGAGCCTTCTGAAACAGTTCTTCGATTCCCTTTTCTTTAAAAGTCGTTTTTCCTACCTTTAAAGTATCAATTAATTCTTTACTGTAATCTGTTCCAACAATATCCATACCATGAGCTGCCAGCATCAGTGCAGTGGGAAGACCAATATATCCAAGTCCGATTACATTAATCATTTTATTCCTCCGCTTATCTTTGTGTAATTTCTTTTGGTTTTGTATGTTAAATGTATGAATTTTATATTTCCGATTATGTAGCGTTTCCACATTCTCCGAGGTTCTTGGATAAATCTGTAAAACCATTCCAGCCCATGATTTTGCATCCATTTCGGAGCGCGGTCAGTGACTCCCGCAACCACATCGAAACTGCCACCAACCCCCATTACAAAAGGAATATTTAGCTGATGAATGTATTGATTCACCCAATACTCTTTCTTAGGAGAGGAAAATGCTACAAACATAATATCCGCACCTGATTCAGACATATTTTTTACAATTTCAAGCTCGTCGTCTTTGGTAAAATACCCATTTCGATATCCTGCAATTTGAAGCCGGGGATATTTCTCTTCAAATATTTTTTTTACTTTTGTTACGACTTCTTCTTTTGCCCCAAAAAGATAAATCTTATATCCTTTTCTTTCTGATAAAGCAACTAACTGTGAAAAAAGGTCAATTCCAGTAACTCTTTCTCTCAAAGGAACACCGAGTTTCTTTGCTGCCCATACAATGGAGGCGCCATCTGCATTAATCAAAGGGCACTTATTAACAATCATTCTTAATTTAGAATCTTTTTCCATCAAATTGACCTTTGAAGCATTGATAACAACATGCTGAGTCGGAATTCTTTTTTGTATTATCTTTTCTATTTCGCGAAGGGTTTCTTCCATTGAAATTGCATTTACATAAGTATTCAAAATAGGATATCGTTTTCTTTCCATATATTCTGTACCCATGAAAATCCTCTCATCTCTTAGCTTTTTAAAATTTTTGCCAACTCCAAATAATTGTTATTATTCGTAGTTCATCGCCATACAGCTTCTCTCCCACTGCTCTCCTACTACTTTCTGGCTGCTTTTCTAAAATTATCCAACCATAGGGCTTAAGAAAAACCCACCAGGGGCTTTTCTTAAACTCATATTCACAAATGAAAACAGCAGTATGCTCTACATTATATTTGTTTTGTTTCTATCAAAATAACACAGCTGTCGAGTAAAATCAAGTTTTCCAATCAATCTTATAATTCAACATCTGGCTAATTGCTATTGTTCACTCACTTGCGGTTTGTGAGCGATCACATGCTTCGCGATGCACACAAACTGCTGCAAACAGCAGTTTGGCGCAAGTATGTCTCAGAATTTTTGTGCAAAACGTTCTAAAACGCATCGCGGGACATTGGAAATCTGAATTGTAACGACTAATTTCCTTTTTTATGCCGCTCCTCGTCCTTTCAGAACGATCAGCACCGTTTTCAGTAGAATCAGAATGTCCAATTTAAAAGACCAATTCAAAATGTACTTAGTATCCAACTCCACAACTTCTTCAAAATCGGTGATGTTATTTCTGCCACTCACCTGCCACATGCCAGTGATTCCAGGTTTAATTGCCAACCTCTTTCGGTGATGAAGTTCATACTGTTCCCACTCATCGAGTGTCGGCGGTCTAGTTCCTACCAGACTCATGTCTCCTTTCAGCACATTCCAAAACTGTGGCAACTCATCAATAGAAGTTTTTCGAATGAAACTTCCAATGCCTTTGATAATTCTGGGATCGTTTTCCATCTTAAACATAAATCCCTGCATTTCATTTTGAGCCATCAACTCTTTCTTCCTCTCCTCAGCATCCATATACATGCTTCGGAATTTATAAATTTTAAAGAGTTTGCCATTTTTACCTA
Organism: Blautia hydrogenotrophica DSM 10507; assembly: GCF_034356035.1. Lineage (NCBI taxonomy): Bacteria > Bacillati > Bacillota > Clostridia > Lachnospirales > Lachnospiraceae > Blautia > Blautia hydrogenotrophica. Next base: position 1,266,106 of record NZ_CP136423.1, on the reverse strand, counting down.
CTCTAACTTGAGCAAAGAAAATTGGACCTGGAGATTTTACGTAAATGCACGGAGCCACAAAAAGGAAGACGATTCCTGTCAAAATACAACCTACAAACCCACCACAGATATCAATAATTCTCTTAAAAAATAGCTGCTTTGTGGTTATCATATTTACCCCGCTAGTTGAAAGCACAGTGTATCCAGCAAGAGTTTCTATGGACTGGTTACGGGAGTTGATAATATTTTTTGCCAGCTTCCGATGCACTGTAATTCCCATTTCCATACAACTGTCCACTAGGCGCTGGGAAATTACTGCATCTTGCATTTCCGTCGACATCTCTATGAATACTTCGTCTACCCAATTTTGTTTTATCCAATTCAACACGTTGTCTACATTGGCTACAACGGAAACTCCTTCAATCTCTCTGCCACATATATCTTTGTCCAAAATCCCCACACCTGCAAACTTTAAATACTCATAATTGTTATCCTTCATAGTCTTGATAACTTTTTGAGCCCGCTCACTGGTAGTAAGAAGAAGCAACGATCTATGGCCTTCCCCTGACTCAGATAACCTCTTAATTCTTTCTTTCCATAGAATTCGAAACAGATAGGTCAAACCTATCTGAATTACCCACATAATCAAAAAAATAATTCTCGAATAATTCTTTGACGTCTGGGTAAAAAATAAATAACACAAAAGCAAGCCAACAATATAAGTAACATGCTTCACACTCGCGACTAACTCTTTGTAGTACCCCCTTCTCATAATGCCTTTATGACTTTGTGTTAAAAAGATTACAACCAGGTACAAAAGAGAAAGCACAATAGCGATATTGCGGTAAAACGAATCTGCATAGGGCAATGCAGCTCCTTGGCGAATAACAAAGGCAATTACAAATGCCAGATGCATACTTAATAAATCCAGAATAATAAAATCGACGTGCTTAAGCCAACCATCCGGTTTTCTCTTGTACATCAGTAAGCCTCCATTACATTTCTAAATGCTCTCTATTTGTTTTGTCGAACCGTAATCATTATAGCATAACTTATGCAATCCACAAGCGCTTTCTTACGTTTTTATTCTTTTCGACATAATTAGTTTTTAACTTGTAATTTTTTTATACACTTTTATCGATTCACTGCGAATACTTTTTACACACTTTTCCTCTTATTCCAGCCGGTTTCCTCCACTTTAGAATTTTTCTATCTATACACAATGGAAATCATTTCTACGATTCAGCAATGCCGCATTTCTATCTAGGGGGTAGCTGTTTTTCTTTGCCTTTTCTATTGTATTAATTTCTACATTATCTTGGTAATTTTGAGAAATTTTAGAGACTCTTGTGCTATACTTCAGCTGATATTATAATAATAGGCGAGGTGACTTTATGCGCATTTTACTTGTAGAAGATGATGAAAATCTATGTTATACCCTTCAATATCAGCTCGAGCAGGAAGGTTTTTTGGTTGATACCTGTATGGACGGAGAAGATGCACTTTTCTTCATACGGGAGCGGGTACATGATCTCATCCTGTTAGATCGAATGCTTCCTTCCATGGATGGAATTTCAGTACTAAAAGCTTTACGTAGAGAAAAGATTTTTACACCGGTTATTTTCCTAACAGCTCTCTCTAGTTTGCAGGATAAAATAACCGGTTTAGACTGCGGTGCTGACGACTATATGGTAAAACCATTTGCCTTTGAAGAATTGATGGCTCGTATCCGCTGTCTCAGCCGCCGTCCCCAAAAATGGGAAGGTTCCTCTGTAATTTCTCTCGGAGACATCTCCTTTGACCCTGACCAGAAAAAGCTCTTTTGCCATACCAAAGAATGTTCTCTCTCCAAAAAAGAGGGAGCTCTGATGGAGATTTTTCTGCGCAATCCTGGACAAATTCTACCTCGTCAGACACTTTTGTCACGGGTGTGGGGCCCTGATTCTGAAGTTGAAGACGGTAACCTAGATAACTATATCTATTTTTTGAGACGCAGACTCCGATCTGTGGACAGCAGGTTAGAGTTGAAAGCCGTAAGAGGTGTGGGATATCAGCTAGAAGTATATCGTTGAAAAGACTTTTGCCTAGGAATTCAAATAAAATAGACGAGCCCACTTCCGTTCTCCTTTCCCTTCAATCTTGAGGGCATCGCCCCATTTTGCGCGCCGCCGCATGACAAATACCTTCCTAAAAAAGAAAGGATGGGCAGTTTACCCGCACTCCATCCTTTCTTTTTATGTTCTTTCCACATACTAACAGAATATCTGTTTTCAAAATTATCTTTCTCTATTCTGCAAGATATAGGTTTACTTTTTGAATTACGTTTTGAACTGCCTCGTCCAGTTCTATTTTTCCGTCTATATAGTCGGTAAGCTGTCCTCTCACAGCTTCCATCACCGTTTTATCTAGCTGCGAAGGCGTATTCAGGCTCTTTCCTATTTCCTGAATTTTCTTCACCTGATCTGCGGAAGAGTTTTCCATATTCAGGAAAACCTGCCTCTCCACCCCATCTCCGTCTTGGACAGTATATCCTACGGTGGTTCCATCTCCGACTGCCCAATACTCCTGGGAGTCATAGACTTTCTCGTTCACAGTGAGTCCATATCCCATGGACAATCTCTGAGCTTTCTCTGAATACAAGAACTCCAAAAAGGCTTTTGCTTCCTCTTGATTTTTGCTTTTACTATTTACCCCCATCAGCATCACCGGCGAGAAACAGCCTTCTTTTTGACCGTTCCATACTTCGTAATCGATTTCGGTATCTTCCATGTTATTCATGCAAGACGTAATCTGCGAAAATCCATCCGGTGAAGCCAAATTTCCAACCGCTGCGGCACACTCTTTTCCATAAATCTGCAGGACCATCCCGTCGACATAGGAAAGTTCCAAATGAGGATAATTCTGCATCACGACATTCTCTCTTAACTGTTCATCATGACTATCTGTATCATAGAGTTTCTTCACAGACTCAAAATACTCTTTTAGTAAATTCTCGTCTAAAGTTCTGTCTTCCTGAATCCATGCGGCGTAAGCCCCATCCACCAAACTTTCCGACAAGAATTCTGGGGTCATATCACTGAAAAGTCTCACAGAATCGTTCGTCTCAGAATACCTTTCAGCCACCTTCGTCAACCCTTCCAGAGTCTGCATAGCCTCTATTTGATCTTTTGGCCCTACCACAAGCGGAATAGAGAATCTTCCTGGGAATTCATAAATTTCATTCTCCTTCGTGTATGCTTCCTGAATGTTATCCAAAATCCCCTCTGACTTATCTACCTTCTCAATCACATCGCTGATGTCTGACAGCATTCCTTTCTCCTCATAAGTAGAAACCGGCATTCCGTCTAACATAAGCAGGTCAGGCCCTTTTCCAGCCATGATCTCTGTGTTCAAAGTCTTCAACGCATCTGTGGCTGTGATGGAATTGTCCTCTGACATTCCCACTTCCAGAGAAACATAATAATCTGGATTCTCTTTTTGGAAAAGTGATATCGCCTGTTGTAGTTCCGCATTTTCTTCCAAAGCATAGATCTTAATCTCTTTCGAAGGTACGGAAGGTGTGTCTTTCGAGTACGCATATTTTAATAGTTGGTGTTCTTCCCCTGTAGATACAGCCAGATAAATTGCATTTTCATCTCCCAAAAACATACCCATGAGTCCGACACTCGGATCGCCTATGGAATTCAGTTTTCCATCTACCACCTGTTCCATCGCATTTCCCTTTATCACATGGGAGTAAATTCCCGTGGAATCACAATAAAATAGCTTGCCGTCTTTCCCCTTCTGGCAAATCAGCAATGGTGACGTACCATAGCTGGTCAGATTTTGATCGGCCCCACTATTTTTAATCTGTTCTGTCAAGGCCGAATCCTCTTCCTCGATTTTGCCTGTGTCCAGATCATAGTACGAAATCTCATCTGCTCCCACAACAATTAAGTAATTTTCGACGATTCCGAAAGTGGTAAAGACCTGGCCTTCTTCAATAAATTGATTTTTTACACTTCCATCTGAGAGATCCATTTCATAAAGACCGACAACGGAATCCTGAACGATTACTTCCTGATCTGACAACCACTTTATGTCGATGGCCTGAGTAAAACCGTCTGGATACTTCATATTGACCTCTGTGTAAGTTCCATCTGTATTTCGTATATAGGTCTTGTCTTCTACTACATCCGCCGTATCCACATCATAGGTAGTCACCACGCAGAGAACCGCTCCGTCCTGTCGGATTGCCCCGACAGACATTGCAGTCTGTTGTTCCCCGTCGGCCAGCTTCAGCTCCTGAGGCATATTCCCTTGCTCTTCCCAGGTTTCCCCGTCATCTGCAGACTGCCAGTAATGTGTCATATACTGCTCATCGTATCCTAGAAGCGCTAGTTTTCCATCGGAAAGCCGAGTAGCCTCCACAATTCCTTGCGCTCCTTCTGGGAGCGGAATTTCTTCTTCTAGATACCTTCCCATGACCACTTCCTTTTCTTTTTCTTCTTTTTCTCCTCCTTTACAGCCCGCGGTTCCCATAAGAAGTACTCCCGCCATCGTACCTGCCAAAAGACGGCAAAAAAGTTTTTTCCAGTTTTTTTTCATAATATATCCTCCCCTGTCTCATTGTTTTTATCAGCATAACATTGATTTCTCTATCTTTTCTCTAAACCCTCAAAAAGTTATAGTAGCAGTTCAGCCATACAGTGTACGGAAGGCATAAAACATACTTGTATATTTTCGCGAGCGGACATCTATCAGCTGAACGCCTTTTCATAAGTAAAACGACAGCGTTAGTCACAATAGGTACGCAAGTGCGTTTTACGAATGGCTCTGGCTGAACTGTTACAATTTATGCTTCGTCACCGCATATAGATAGAGACATTTTAGAGAAAAAACAGTATACTATACCTATGTAATGGTTAAAAACCTGTAGAAATAGGAGGATGATATGTTTCGAAAACTTCGCATACAGCTGACTATATTTTTTACCCTTGGAACCGGCTTCATCTTAGCTGCTATGTCCGGTGGCTGTCTTTACATTTCTCAAAAAAGCATAGATCAAAACAGCTACAATAATTTCTTGAATTCCACCAGTTCCATATATTCTTACCTGGAAGCACAATCCATGATTCCCCATCAATGGCTGCTAGAACAGGAACTCAATAACCATTTTTCCATCAAAATCTTAGATAATCAGCAACCACTTTTTTTCACTGATTTAAAAGAAGAGCCTAAGCTTACGCAACTCTACACTCAGGCCCTAAAAGAAGCCCAAGAAAAACATTCTTTGAATCTGGACACCTACACTGCCAAGAATATTCTTTCACAACACGTGGAATTTTCCATGTCTGGCACTGATCAGAAAAAATACTATGCTGGCGTCGCCTTTCTTCCTAAAGAAAATGGTTTCCTGACTGCAATCATCCTATACCCTTTAGATTTGCTTTATGCCCAGAAAAACCACCTGCGTTTTATCTTTCTTGCAGCCGTTCTTCTTGGTATTGTATGTCTAGGTATTTTTTCTTGGTTTTTCACCCGCCATCTTCTCTCTCCTATCGAGGAAAGCAGAAGAAAACAGACACAGTTTATCGCTTCTGCTTCCCATGAGCTGCGTACTCCGCTGGCCGTTCTTCGTTCCTGTCTTTGTGCTGTACAAAAGTCTGCCCCGTCTAAGACAGAACATTTCTATGGAATTATGGAACAAGAAACTGAGAGAATGACACTGTTAATCCAGGACATGCTTCTTTTGGCCAACGCTGATAACCATTCCTGGACTGTCTCTATGGCTCCTACAGAGCTGGACACTTTACTTTTAGATATCTATGAAAAATACGAACCTCTGTCCAAGGAAAAAAATAAGCAGCTTTGCATTCAGCTTCCTGAACTGTCATGTCCGCCGTATAAGTGTGATAAAAACCGCATACAGCAGGTCCTTTCAATTTTTATAGACAACGCCCTCTCTTATACCCCTGACGGCAGTAAAATCACCCTCCTGCTGAAACAGACCAAGGAATATTTCATCCTTTCTGTTGCTGACAATGGGCCTGGCATTCCTCCCGAGGAAAAAGAAGTGGTTTTCCAACGTTTTTACCGTTCAGATCAATCTCGCCATAAAAAAGGGCACTACGGCCTGGGACTTTCTATTGCCCTAGAAATCGCCCGGCTTCACCACGGTTCATTAAAATTGTCCGATACTCCTGGCGGTGGAGCTACTTTTACGCTGCTACTTCCGTTTGTCAAATAGATCGCAGCCAGCTCACAGCTTTGTTGTTCGCTGTCCGTCGCCCATCAAGCAGCTGCCGTGCTTATCTAATAAAGTAAGCAAATACACTTCAACTCCCCATCCCCTCAATCTTTGAGGGCGAAACTCGCTTTGCACGTCGCCGCAACATTGCCTTGCGTTGAAATTCCTCATTGCGGTGTGCGCATCTTTAGCAGAGCGTTTGTGTAATAGGAAGGAACTTTTACGCATTAGCGCAACAAAGTCTTTCCTATTGCATGACAAAAAGGGTGTCTCACCATGAACTATAACTTCATGGTGAGGCACCCTCTTTCTTATTCGCTTCTCAACGCATCAATAGGATTCAGATTCGCAGCTTTTACTGACGGCAACAATCCAAACACCAGACCAATTACCATAGAAAACAATACGGAACCGACAATCGCTGAAATACTGATTGCTGTAGGTGTCTTAGAAATCTGAGATACCACCTGCGACAATACCAACCCAGCCAATACGCCTAACACTCCTCCGATACTAGTCAGCACTGCTGCCTCTGTCAAAAATTGTACTAATATAGACTTTTTCCTGGCACCGATCGCTTTCTTCAATCCGATTTCACTGGTACGCTCTGTGACAGAAACCAGCATGATGTTCATCACGCCGATGCCGCCAACCAATAAGGATATACTCGCAATCCAAAGCATCTGAGAATTCGTGCTCCTGCTGAGTTCCTGAAGATTTCTCGCCGTCTCCATCACATCGTTAGCCTTGTATTTCATCTTCGAGCTGTCGCTGTCAATATTGCTGTTTAGAATATCCTCTGCTTTTTTTCCAACACTGCTCATCGTATCTGTACTGCTGGCCTTTACTACCACATTCTGCGGCTCGTCAAACTGATATACGACAGGCCAGGAAGCACTGGGAATCAACACAAGTCCCGTGCTGTCCTGCTCGTAAGTATAGTACTCGTCGATCGTGTTAATCACCGGCTCAAAATCATCCGACTGTTCTATAATCCCCACTACGACAAAAGGCTCCTGCTTAATCTCAATCGTTTTTCCTAGCGGGCTTCCATCTGGAAACAGACTTGCAGCTGCCACACTATCTAGGATAGCAACCTTCTTATATCCATCATAGTCCTTTTCCACAAATCCTCTGCCTGTTTGTACAAGATATCCGCAAGCATTCAGATAATGCAAATCCACTCCTAATACTTTTCCACCTTGAAGACTGGAATTTTCATAGTAGATGCTGTCGGCATAAGCCCTGCTATAGTAGAAGGAAGCGTCCTCTACATCCTCTAAATCCATGATCTCTTCCTTCTGCCCATCCGTCAAAATTGGAGTCTTTGAGCCTGTGCTGCCATACTCAGCGTCATATTCCATATCTCCCTCATAGAGACTGACCGTCACCGCATTGTTACCGGCACCGATTAAATTCTCTTTTATCTGCTCACTGGTCCCTTTTATCGTGGATACAATGGATATGATCGACGCGATACCGATAATAATTCCCAGCATCGTCAAAAAAGAACGCATCTTATGAGACCAAATTCCCTGAAAAGACAGCCTTATATTTTCCAGCATATGTTCTTCTCCTCTCTGGCTCTATGTTCATCCAAATTCCCTGAGCAAAACAAAAGTTTGAACTTTCTCTTCTGACACTTAGTACCCATAGATATCATCGATTGTTCCTTCCTGTGTCTTCGCCCCTTCTTTGACACCTTTTCCATAGGGAAAAGCAATCTTATCTTCCATAGATAACCCACTTTTTACTGGGATACTGTATCCATCTGTACTGACACCCACGTTCACATACTGTTTTTTCAGCTTCCCATCGTCATCAATCATCACATAGCTTTGTCCATTTTCCGTGCGCACAAAAGCTTTGATCACACTCATCTGATTTTCACCAGATGAACTCTCAAAGGAAAGGCTTATATATTCATCCGTTCCTAAGTCCACATCCCCTTCCACCTCAGCAATAAAGGGATAGTAAGACACATTTGGATTTCCATAACTGTATTGAATAGAGTCTTCCGGATAGTCTGCCACATCTGTCACCTTTGCCTGAAAAACATTTCCAGTCTCGTAGGAAGAGCCATTGATCGTCATTCCTTCCTGAAATTCCTCCAACAACAGCTCACTCACTGCTCCTTTGATGTACAGCCCCTGATCACTTACAATCTCCATAAAAGAATTTCCCGTGTATGTCCCCGTCTCGGGATCTCCCATCTTCGCAACCGTCCCATCTACTTTACTGGTCACCGTGCGGTTCTCTAACTTCTTCTCTAGCTTGGAAATTTTGATCGCGCTTTCCTTGATATCCAGTTCTAAATTTTTAATCTCACTTTTCTTACTCTTGATTGCCTCTTCCCTGGTCATCCCCGAAGGCTCTTCCTCAATGCCGCCCTCATCTTCCACATAACCGGGGTCTTCGTAGACATCTGTTTCCTCATCATCAGCAAAAATATCACCGATCGCCGAAAAATCATTTTCATCCCCATCTTGCCCTTCTGTCTTTTGAAACACCACCTGAGGATCTTCAGAATCTTTACTCAGCGGAAACTCAATCTCTTTAAACCTTTCAGCAGAATTCACGTGGAGCACCTTTAAGTCACCTTCTGAATAAAAGATAATCTGAAAGTGATAAGGAGTCACCTCCTCATATTTTTCCTTTCCCCCCGGGCTGTATCCCATCATCAAATTCAAAAAGCCCTTGGTAACAGTCACTTCCTCAACTCCACTCTTACAAATATATGTATATGGGTTTTCCTGCGTCCCATCCCCTGAAAAAGCCACCGTGTCCGCCGTCAGCTTCGTAATCATCTCGGCTTCCCCGGCATCCACCTTTGGCCTTCTAATTTCTGTCTCCTGGGAATCCTCCGGTATCGGTGTGATTGACGGTTTCTCAGTGAGCTCCGGTGAAGGCGTTTCGGTCAGCTCCGGCTCTTCTGTGGGGTTTTCATCCTCCTCCGGTTCCTGGGTCGGTTCCGGTGTTCCTGTATCAGAAAATTCCGATTCTTCCTCTGTTTCTTGTGAGGCATCCATTTTTTCTATCATCGCAAATAAGGGATTTCCCCAGGACGCAGTCAGCAGCTCGACCGGCTCTCCATAGGAAGCGCTCGCATCCGTCTCTTCAATCACTTCACTGCCGTCTTCTTCTATGACCTCATCGTCCTTCATTTCTTCTTGCTGCGCGTCAATATCGTCCGCATTATATTCTTCCTCCTCAATAGGCCCTCCATTTTCCAGATTTGTCAAAGATTTCTTGGCCTTATCCAACTGAAGCTCCTGACTCTTTTTTGTGAGCTGAGCGATAGACAACTCCAGCTCTGTCAGCGTCATATCGAATGTGACAAGTTTCTCTCCTTTATGCACTCGGTCTCCCTGCTTTACATAAACCTGCTCGATCGTGGTATCCTTTGCCACCTTCACTTTCTGAGTTGCAGACGTAGCCACATTTCCCTCCACATTCGTGGATTCCACGTAGCTCTCCATATAAATGCTCTCCACTGGGATAACCGTAACCACACTCTCATTCGCCTTCTTTGCGACCACGGCCACAGCACTTGTCAAAAGGCAGATCACCAGCAGTACCGATACCAGGAGAATTCCCTTTTTCTTTCTGGTCATCCTATTCCTCCCTTCTCACTGAGCACTCCGTCTCGGATTGTCACCACCCGCTTTGCAAAAGAAGCGATCTCCGGATCATGAGTTATCATCAACACCGTTACCCCCTCTTTGTTCAAACTCTGGAACAATTCCATAACCTGTTCGCCGGACTTCGTGTCCAGCGCTCCTGTAGGTTCATCTGCCAACAACAATTTAGGACTGTTCACGATCGCTCTGGCAATCGCCACTCTTTGCATCTGCCCTCCTGAAAGCTGATTAGGCCGAAAGTCCACACGATCTGCCAATCCCACTCTTTCCAAAGCCCGCAAAGCTTTTTCCCTGCGTTCCTTTTTCGGAACCTTTGCGTAAGTCAGAGGCATCTCCACATTTTCCAAAGCAGTCTGTTTTGGCAGCAGATGAAAGCTTTGAAATACAAAGCCAATCTTGTGAAGACGGATATCCGACATCTCATTTTCCGTACATTTGTTGATATCCTGTCCATCCAAATAAAAATCTCCTGATGTCGCCTTGTCCAGACAGCCTATAATGTTCATCATAGTCGTTTTTCCGGAACCGGATGGGCCCATGATAGCGGTGTATTCCCCTTCCTCCATGGAAAAATTCACATGCTTTAAGACAGGCACAACCAGCTTTCCTTGCTGATAATCTTTATAGATCTCTCTCAGTTCCAAAATCATTCCGGTTATTCTCCTTCCGTCGGCGGTCCATCTACTTCCTCTAAGATTTGTCCTTCCTGCAGCTCCTCCCCTGAGTCACCACTGTCATAATCATCGTTGATATCTGCGTCAACGCCGGCATCCTCCTCTATCACTTCATTCCCAGCGCTTTCTTCTATCACTTCATCCATTCCCACATCTTCCTCTATGACATTCTCTTCTATCACATCTTCCTGAGGAGAGCTCTGCACATCCTCTTCCAGTATCTCCGGCTCACTTCTCGAGCCTTCCTGCTGCCCCTGCCCGCTGTCCGTCGGAATCTGAGCCTCATCGTTGATCGCGGTGAGCATTCCCTCTTTCAGATCATCTGTTGGAAATGCAATGCAGTCTTTTTTGCTGAGTCCTTTTTTGATCTCGTATTTTCCCAGCTCCTCATCGTACCCACCCAAGGTAACGCTGCGTTTTTCCAGACGGTCGTCTTCATCGGCCGCCCAGACATAGGGAGCCCCTTCAGGGTCAACGATATAATACTCATCCAGCCACAGACCATCTCTCGCATCCGTCTGCCCGTAATCCATCTCGATATATACGTGCTGTCCCAGCATCAGGCCCTCACTGCTGTCCATCTCCACATAGAACGGATAGCTGGAAGAAGCTGTCTGGGAGGTGTCATTGCCGTCCATCGTATCTACCATCATCGCGGAATCATTTTTTACAGGATTTTTCATATCCACCGAACCCATCACACCTTTCCAGGTCTGTTCTTCATCTACTCTAGAGCGTATGATTACCGGGGCCCCTTGTACAATACTCTGTACGTTCTGCTCATTTACCGTGCCCTTGACCCGATAAGAACCTGTGCTCAAAATTGTGATAAACGCCTGAGAATCCGAAGTTCCATCCACGCTGCCGTCCTCCATCTCACTGGCCTCACCAGTTCCATCACCAATCTGACTGCTGTCAATTTTTTTGATAATTCCATCAATCTCGCTGGTCACTTTTGTCTGTGTGGACTCTCTTTGCAACTTCTCGATCTCTGCCTGCTTGCTTTTCTGATTATATTCATTTTTCTTCAAATCCATCTTGGCTGTCTGAATCTGAATGGTATAGGAAAGCTGACTCTCCTCTTCCTGGGCCTCCTGCTTTTCTTTCTCATAAGTCTCCATCTGCTCTTTCAGGCTCAGAGCTTCATTTTGGAGACGCTCCAAATCTAACTGTGCTTCCGCCAGATCATCCTCGTTGCTACTCATATCATACTCAAACAACACATCCCCAGTTTTTACACTCTGTCCTTCTGATACTTTTACATCTTTTACCTTTCGTTTGCTCTCCAACTTGATTTTTACTGTTTTCTGTGGTTCCACCACTCCAGCGTAGCGGTTCTCCGCTCCCGAAGCCGTCTCTGTCAAAGAGCTCACTGTAGAGACATAGACCTCAGCCTTATCTGATGACCTTTCGCTTCTCATCCAAAAAAAGATCCCTGCCCCCACCACAAGACAAACCGCAGCAGCAATTCCACCCACGGCAGCAATTCGTTTTCTATTCATATAACGTCCTCCTGCATTCGACATCCAATTCTCACAAAATGATTGACAGCAGGCCTTATAAATCTGCCCACTAATGATTTCTCCATATAACTTACACCGGCAAAATCCCACACAGTATTACCGGAGCGTTTTTGTTCTATCATACCAGATTTCCTCTCAAAGATCAAACTTGCCTCACATAATTCACACAATGTTGACATTCTCTTCCTTTTTCTGGTACACTGTAACATATCTTGTTTTTTGAAAGGATTTATTATGTATGAAACTAAAAAGACAAATTTCTTTTTTGCTGCTATGTTTTCTGTTTCTTCTCACCGGTTGTGGAAATTCCGTAAAAAAAGAAGTGGAAAAAGTAGTCAGCAATGAACTGGATCTTTTGAAAAACTTCGATTCAACCACGACACAGGGATATATCCCTTATGAAGACCTGTTTCCAGACGCAACAGACACCTCCCATCTATCTGCAGAAATGGAAGAAGTGTTTTCACTCTTTTTCAAAGATTTTGACTACAAAATCATGGAAGTCAAGGTAGATCAGGAGGCCCAAAAAGCCACTGCTTCCGTCCGACTGACTACCATAGACTCAAGAGCTCTGGCGAAAGATTTCGCTGCTGCACATCTAAAGCAAAGCATCCTGGAAAACGCCGACACTGTTAGCAGCTCTACAAATTCTTCTTCCCTGGAAGACCATTACCTTCTTCTGGGAAAGATGTTAAAAACTCAAAAATATGAAGAAGTAGAGACTAACTGTACGATTCATTTGCTCCAAAACGGGGACGACTGGATCATACAAAAAAATGAGAATTTAGAAAATGAACTCGTCGGCGGTCTTCTCACTTATCTGTCTGATCCCAATATTTTAACGCCTTCTGAGACGGTAGATGTCTACATGAAAACTCTCAAAAAAATGGATACGGAACAATTAAACACCTACCTAAACTTAGATGCCGTATTAAACACAGATGAGGAGCGGGAGAAAGAAATAGCCACTGCCCTGGTTAAACAGGTACATAAATGTTTCAACTACGAGGTAAAAGACGCAACAGATCACGGGTATACAGCCAATGTCAAAGTGGCGATCACTTCCTTTGACAGCACTTCTATTCTCGAAAAATACGAAGCTGAACTGGATAAGTATCTCGCCACCCCTGAAGCAGTGATTGACGGGGAAGAAGGACGTCTGGCAAAGTCTCAGGAATATCTCCTAGATGCCATCAAAAACAATAAAGCGACTTCGAAGACGGATGTTCCCATTGAACTGGTAAACGACGGCAAAACCTGGAATGTGGAACTGAACAGCAAAATCGGACAGGCTCTTTTCGGAAACCTAAGCTCTAGTAGCGCCAACATCGTCACAGATAAGGAAGTGACTTCCGAGGACGACCAGACCGATACGGAAGACGCGGAATATGAAGATAGTTCTTATGACATCGACAATTATGACGAGTCCTATGACTATGAATAACCCTAAAATATAAAAGGCCCTGTGCTGTCGAGAGTTCTTCTCAGACAGTACAGGGCCTCTTCCCTTATTCAATTCTCAGAAATATCTTCTTTTGCGATCTTTAGTGCCAACTCTTCTAGCTGTGCTTCACTCACCGCGCTTGGTGCCTCAGACATCAGACAGGAGGCATCTTTTACCTTAGGAAACGCAATGACCTCTCGGATGGAATCTGCCCCGGCCATCAGCATTACCAGACGGTCCAAACCGTAAGCCAGTCCCGCATGAGGCGGAACACCATATTTAAACGCGTTCAGAAGGAAACCAAACTGTTCATAGGCTGCCTCTTTCGTAAAGCCCAAGACTTCAAACATTCTCTCCTGGACGTCGTTCTGGAAAATTCTCACACTTCCGCCGCCGATCTCATTTCCGTTCAATACGATATCATAAGCCTTCGCTCTTACTTTGCCAGGTTCCGTATCCAGCAGAGGAAGATCTTCATCCATCAGCATGGTAAATGGATGGTGCATCGCTGTATAGCGTTCTTCTTCCTCAGACCATTCCAGCAGAGGGAACTCCGTCACCCACACAAAGCGAAATTCATTCTTATCCATCAGTTCCATCTGTCTACCCAGCTCCAGACGGAGAGCTCCCAAAACATCGTAGACCAGCTTATTTTTGTCTGCCGCAAACAGCAGAAGATCGCCTGGTTCTCCCTTCATGGCTTTGACCAGACCGCCCATCTCTTCCTCTGTCATGAATTTTGCAAAGGAAGATTTATAAGTGCCGTCCTCATTTACAGCCAGATATGCCAGTCCCTTCGCCCCATAGCCTTTCGCGAATTCTACCAGCTTATCAATCTTCTTTCTCGGCATTTTCCCCTGGCCTTTCGCGTTAATTCCACGAACGCTGCCGCCATTTTCCAAAGCGCCTTTGAACACCGCAAACTCACAATCCTTGACTACCTCAGATACATCCTGCAGCTCCATTCCAAAACGCATATCCGGTTTGTCAGAACCAAATCGGTCCATAGCCTCCTGCCAAGTAATTCTCTGAATCGGCAGAGAAACCTCCACTCCCAGAACTTCCTTGAACAGAAATGCCAGAAATCTCTCATTCACGTCAAGCACATCATCCACATCCACGAAAGACAGCTCCATGTCAATCTGGGTAAACTCCGGCTGACGGTCCGCTCTCAGATCTTCATCTCTGAAGCATCTGGCAATCTGAATATATCGGTCATAACCGGAACACATCAATAGCTGTTTAAAAATCTGCGGAGACTGCGGCAGCGCATAAAAACTTCCCTGGTGTACACGGCTTGGCACCAGATAATCTCTCGCTCCCTCCGGAGTACTCTTGGTGAGCATCGGAGTCTCAATCTCCAAAAAGCCCTCCTGGGCAAAAAACTGACGGGTCAAAGTCGCGACCTGGCTTCTGAGCATCAAGTTTCTCTGTAAATCTGGACGGCGCAAATCCAGATAACGGTATTTCAGGCGAACCTCATCTTTGGTCTTGCTGTTCTCCTCGATAGGAAACGGCGGTGTCTCCGCTTCTGAGAGAATTCTCAGCTCCCTGACGCGAATCTCAATTTCACCTGTCAGCATGTTGGGATTCACCGCGCCTGAGCGGGCTTCCACAGTTCCCACCACAGCAATCACAAACTCACTGCGCAGTTTGCCTGCTTTCTCGAAACCACTCTCGTCGATGCTTCCATTTTCAAAAATTAGCTGGATCAAACCGGAACGGTCTCTCAAATCCACAAAGACAATACCGCCTTTGTTTCTGCTCTTTTGAACCCATCCCATCAAGGTGACTTCACTGCCTGTCATCTCTTTTGTCACTTCTGCACAGCGATGACTTCTATGCAGTCCACGCATACTCTCTGCCATATCTTTTCCTCTACTTTCTCTCGAACTTAAGTTAAATCGCCACTTTATTTCAGAGCTGTCCGATAAAACTCCTCGAACTCTTCATATCCATCTCTCATCAGCTGCTCTTTTTGGAATTTCTTATTTTTCTTCATAATCGCCAGATTTACCTGTACTCCCTGAGCCCTCTCAGACTCAGCCTTCTTCAAAATCTCCAAAAGCTGTACTGCCGGCATATTTTTCTCGATCAGATAAGCTTTTCTTCCGCTTGCCGATGGAATTGTGTAGCCTCTCTCTAACAGCAACATGACAATGCGCTCAAACCCAATGGAAAATCCGCATGCACACACATTGTTTCCGGTGAATTTTCCAATCATCTCATCATATCGGCCACCACCGCCCACAGACCCTCCGAACTCATCCATTGCAATCTCAAAGATGGGGCCTGTGTAATAAGACATTCCTCGCACAAGTGTCGGGTCAAATTCCATCTTAAACTTAGCCGTCTTCACCGCGTCCACGCTTGTGATGATGGTCTCCAAATCCTCAGCCACCTTCGCGTCCATCACATCTTTTAATTTTTCCTTGCAGTACCGTACACCTTCCACATCCTTGGTGATCTCCTGAAACAGTCCCAGATAAGTCTCAACACTGCTCGGTTCAAAGCCTTCCCGCTTTAGTTCCTCAGCCACACCATTCAGACCGATCTTGTCCATCTTATCCAGGATAATGAACACCGTGTCATAGCTCTCCTCTGGAAATCCGCTGTACTGCGCCATCGCTTTTAAAAGCTTCCGGTCGTTGACCCGAATCGTAAAATTCTCAAAATCCAGTTTCCCCAAAAGAGTCGTCGTCGCTAAAATCAGTTCGATTTCTGCCAGATAAGTCGACTCTCCCAGGATATCAATATCACACTGCATGAACTGACGAAAACGTCCTCTTTGCGGACGGTCCGCTCTCCACACATTCCCCATTTGCAAAGCCTTAAAAGGTGCCGGAAGCTCGTTAGCATTATTGGAATAATAACGGCTGAGAGGAACTGTAAGATCATAGCGCAGTCCACTATCCACCAGATCACTCTCATTTTCAGCCTGATCTAATTTCAATTTCTCTCCGCGTTTTAAAATTTTAAAAATCAGTTTTTCATTCTCTCCGCCTTGTTTGCTGCAAAGATTCTCAATATGCTCTACACACGGGGTCTCAATCGAGGAAAATCCAAATGTCCCATAAGTCTCGCGAATCATATTCATCACATAATTTCGTATTTCCATCTCTCTAGGCAAAATGTCTTTCATCCCGGTAGTTGGTTTCTTCTTTAACGCCATAATTGTCTCCTTTATATTTTTTGGTTTTATAACGTCTCCTGGCACATCATTTGTGTATCACTCTTTGAAATGCCAAAAATATCCGCATATCAAAATTTTTAATTTCTTCGATCATCAATTTCATAATCGAATCCTCGTCTAGAGCCTTCCGATACGCGCGGTCCGAACGAAGGGCCGCGTATACGTCGCAAACTCTCAGAATCCTTGCTCCCAAAGGAATTTCCTCTCCCCGCAGATTAGAAGGACATCCGCTTCCGTCGTAATTCTCATGGTGATATAAGACACTCTCCAACACAAGCTGCGAATACCCCTGATCTTTCAAGACCAGATAGCCTAAGTTAGAATGCATCCGCACATACCTAAGTTCCTCAATCGCCATCAAATCCTCAGCGCCTTCAATATATCGCACCAATTTAAACTTACCGATGTCATGCACCATTCCCGCTATGGCCAGCTGATAGCAAAAATCCTCAGAGAGTCCAAGTTCCTTTGCCACATCATAGGCCAGGTTACTGACGACAATTCCATGCTCTAGCTCAGCTGCAAAACTTATGTCCAAGAAGCGGTCCTGAAGATCGTCTCTTTGTGTTTTCACTGTCGCATGCTCCTTATAGATAAGTGGTTATTCCAATTCTCTTTCGCTCGATCATCTCATCGATTCGCTCGATATAGTTTGCCACATCCTTTACATTTTCCACTCTCTCAATTCTTCTTCCATGGTCAAACACCAATTTCGTCGAGCCACCTGCTCCCAACGCGATGATCGGCTGCTTCTCTTCCATAATAAGTATATTGTAAATTCCGGCTTTGTCAACCTTTGCATATCCCACATTCTCAAAATTTCCAGCCATATTTTTCTGGCGGTAAAGATAATACGGTCCCATTCCCATCTCATAGGCACACCAGGCAGTCATATCCATAATCTCCTGATTGTTCTCAAAGGTCATCTCCTGATACTGCTCCCGGAACATATTCAGCCTCGCCGCCCGCTTAACCGCCAGAGAGTGAACGGTTAGGCTGTCTGGAGATAATTTCTGAATTTCCTCCAATGTATGGGCTACCTCTTCTTTGCCTTCCCCCGGAAGGCCCACGATCAAATCCATATTGATATTGTCAAAACCGCAGTCTCTTGCCAGTTTAAAAGCGTCTATGGTCTCCCTAACCGTATGGCGTCTTCCGATAACCTCCAGGGTCTTATCGTTCATTGTCTGCGGATTCACAGAAATCCTGCTGACCGGATGTCTGCGGACAGCTTCCAGCTTCTCCCTGGTGAGACTGTCAGGACGCCCAGCTTCCACAGTGTACTCATGAAGACTCTCACACGGAAAAGCTTCTTCTATGCAAGTCAGCACTTCATCCAGATATTCCGGCGGCAGTGTAGTGGGAGTACCGCCTCCCATATAGACCGTATCCAGCTTCCGGTTTTTCATCATCCCGGCCACCGCCCAAATCTCTCTTTTCAAGGCCTGCACATACTCTCCTGCTCTCTTCTCCCACTGTTTATAGGGATATGAGCTGAAGGAACAGTACAGGCAGATGCTGGGACAAAACGGTATTCCTATATATAAACTGTAGCCATTTTCATAGTCGATATCCTTTAAAATCTCTCTCTCCCGGTTGGCAATCGTCACACTCAGGGCTGTTTTTTGAGGGCTGACGTAGTACTCTTCCCTCATAAACTGTGCAATTTCCGAATTACTCATGCCTGACTCAAGCATCCCCATCACCAATTTCGTGGGTCTGATGCCAGTCAAGGTTCCCCACGGCTGACTTTTGCCGGTCTGCCGCTTCAGCAGACAATACACCGCCTGTTTCAGCTTATCTTTCGTCGTTTTTCTGTCCCAGGCGCAATCAAGGGCAATCTCCTCTCGATCTTTGGATTGCCCTTTGTCCTGATACTCTATTTGAATGCTGTTCTCCCAATAACACACGGAAATTTCCTGGGTAAATTCTTCGCCCTTCTCCTGCCCATAACAAATCTGAACGTCAGTGCCGGGATAGAATTCTTTCACCAGAGAATATACATCATACTCAAAATTCTTCTCATTAAAGCGAACACCAATCTTACACAAAGGGATTGTACCTCTTTTCATGTCCTATCGTCGTTTGGCAGTCATGTCCCGGAAAGACATCTGTCTCATCCGGCAAAGCTTTCAGCAATTTATGTAAGCTTTGTACGATCTGAGCAGTGCTTCCTGTCGGAAGATCGGAACGTCCTACCGACTCATAAAACAACATATCTCCGCTCATCAGCACATTCTCATCTGCAATGTAATAACAGCAGCTTCCCTTCGTATGCCCTGGCGTGTGAATTGCCTGAATGCGGAAACCTGCCTCCTCAAAAATTTCCAGATCTGTCAATAGTACATCCGCTTTCACCACGTAATTCGCGTCTTTGTAGGAGGTGAGACTCAACTGAGGATTCATCAGCATTCCCTCCTCCTCTTGACAGGCATAAAGCTTCGCCCCATATTTTTCCTTCACTTCATTGGCGGCCAAAATATGGTCAAAATGCCCATGAGTCAGGAGAATCGCCACAGGTCTTCCTCCCATCTGCAGAACTTTCTGCTCGATTAACTCCGGGCTATCCGCTGGGTCCACGATAATCATTTCTTTTGTTTCTTTGTTCATCAAAAAATAACAGTTTGTAAATACAGAACCCAGTACACTTTTCTGCAACTCTAAATTTTTCATCTCATACTCCTTAACCGGTGGTTCGTTCCACGTCCAAAACGCTTTCTACCTGCCTGATCTTTGTAATCAGGCTGTTGAGTTCCTCTTTGCTTCCTATATCAAAGGACATTGCTATGGATGCCTTTTCTCTCTTGCTGGTACGGCTGTTAATACTGCGTAAATCCAGTTTTCTCTCCGTAAATATTTTCGAGATATCTGCCAGCAGACCCGTACGGTTATTGGCATAAATCACGATCTCAGCCAGGTATTTTTCCGGAGCCTCTGCCTTGTCTTCCGGCTGCTGCCATTCTGCCTCTATCAATCTGTACCGGTCTATCTCTGTCATATTCAGAACATTTACACAGTCTGTCCTGTGAATCGAAACTCCTCGTCCTCGAGTGACAAACCCCACGATCTCATCTCCTGGAATCGGACTGCAACATTTCGAAAACCGCACGGCCACATCGTGAATCCCTTTGACTACAATTCCGCTCTTGGTCTTACTTCGCCGTTCTCTTTCTTGATTGGAATTCATCTCAGCCAGAATCTGCTCATCTGTAATCTGCTGAACATGTTCTTTCTCATAGGCTTCTCTCAGCTTATTCAGCACTTGCCCTTCCTTCAGGCCACCATGTCCAATGGCCGCCAGAACAGAATCCCAATCTCGAAAACCATATTTTCTCATCACCGCTTCCATATATTTGGATTTGGTATACTCACTCAGGTGGTAGCCTTTCGCCTTCGCGTACTGCTGGAGCATCTCTTTTCCCTTTAGGATATTGTCCTCTTTCAGCTCTTGCTTAAACCACTGGTTAATCTTGTTCTTCGCCTGAGTGCTTTTTACGATCTTCAGCCAGTCACGGCTCGGTCCCTGGGAATTCTGAGAAGTGATGATTTCAATTCTGTCTCCATTGTTAATCACATACTCGATGGGAACTAATTTTCCATTCACTCTGGCACCAACCATATTATTTCCCACGGCACTGTGAACACTGTATGCGAAATCGATCGGTGTGGAACCATTGGGCAGAGTCTTCACATCTCCTTGAGGAGTGAAGCAATACACATTGTCCGCAAACAAATCCAGATCATTTTTGAGAAGGCTCAAAAATTCTTTGTTGTCAGACATATCTTTCTGCCACTCCAAAATCTGACGCAGCCAATTGAGCTTCTCTTCTTCCCGTATACCAATCGGTTTTTTTCCATCTGAGGACTCTTTATACTTCCAGTGAGCCGCGATACCATATTCCGCCGTCTTGTGCATCTCAAAAGTACGGATCTGAATCTCAAAGGGCTGACCTTTCGGGCCAATTAAAGTTGTGTGAAGAGACTGATACATATTGGGCTTCGGCATTGCGATATAGTCTTTAAAACGCCCCGGAATCGGTTTGTACATCTCATGGATGACTCCTAGCGCAGCATAGCAGTCTTTCACTGTGTCCACGAGGATACGAACCGCAAACAGATCATAGATCTGGTCAATCGTTTTGTCCTGGTTCACCATTTTTCGGTAGATACTGAAGAAATGCTTGATTCTTCCATCTACCTGCGCTTTGATGCCCGCGTCTTCCATATGGCGCTTTACCTGTCCTACGACCTGGTTTACATAGTCTTCCCGCTCGCTCTTCTTTAAATTGATCTTTTCTACTAAGTCATAATACACATCCGGCTTTAAATATTTCAAAGCCAGATCATCCAATTCTACCTTGACTTTAGAAATTCCCAGACGCATGGCAATAGGAGCATAGATATCCATGGTCTCTCTTGCCTTTTCCTGCTGTTTCTCCGGCTTCATATACTGCAAGGTCCGCATATTATGTAGCCGGTCCGCCAATTTGATCAAAATAACCCGAATATCTTTGGCCATAGCCAAAAACATCTTCCGCAAATTTTCAGCCTGTAGTTCCACTTTGTCCGCTGAATAGGACAACTGACCTAGCTTCGTGACACCATCCACCAGGAGAGCTACTTCTGCTCCGAATTCCTGCTGAATCTCCTCTGTAGTCATAATAGTATCTTCCACAGCGTCGTGCAGAAGTCCTGCCACAATCGTCTCCTTATCCAGTTCCAAGTCTGCCAAAATGATTGCTACACACAACGGATGTATAATATACGGCTCTCCTGACTTCCTAAACTGGCCTTCATGAGCGTTTTTCGCAATCCGATAAGCCTTCTCGATCATCGACAGATCTGCCGACGGATGGTATTTTCTCACGCAGGCAAGTAGCTCTTCATACAGGACCTCCGGACTGGTAAAGTCGCTCATTTTTTTTACATTGGCATCCGCTTTTTTCATACTCTCTAATTTTTCCTGATCAATGGCCAAGTTCTTCTCCCCCATGAACGATTCACCCTCCTTTATTATTTTCCTTCATACCGTATGACAGATTCCACCTGATATCCTTTCAGCCGATCTCTGCCATGTAAACCTGCTAGTTCCATCAAAAATACAATCTTCACAACTTCTCCGCCTAACTTCTCCACCATTTTCACCGCTGCCTCCACAGTTCCACCGGTGGCAATCAGATCATCCACAATCGCCACTTTCTGACCGGGCTTAATAGAGTCCTTATGCATTTCGATCACAGAACTTCCATACTCCAGATCATATTCTTCGGAGATTGTCTCACAGGGAAGTTTTCCTTTTTTCCTCACAGGTACGAAGGGTTTGTGAAGATTATAAGCAATGGGGACTCCAAAGATAAAGCCTCTTGATTCCGTCCCCACAATCACATCCACATCCATCTCCTCCAAACATTTTTGCATGGAGTCAATGGCAAGTGCAAGCCCGTCCGCGTCCTGCAGTACACTTGTGATATCTCTGAATATAATTCCCTCCTCTGGAAAATCCGGGATACTTCTTACATAATCCTCTAACCTTTTCATTACCATTCCTCCATTATCTGTCGATTTTTGCAATATTAATAGTATATCATTTTTTCCCCAGGGAATCAATGCCAACTCCGCGGTATAATCCTCTTGAGATTATAGCCGAATCTATATATTTTAAACAGGCCCTGCCCGTCATCACCGGTAATTCTGTATAATCACCTGAAGCTTCTCTCTTCCTTGATATCGGTTTATTGCCGGGTAATAAGTTACTGACAACGGTTCATTCTGAGAAGCTCTATCCAAAAAAGGTTCGGCCTCTCCAAAATAAACCGCGTCCATCCCACAGCCGTCTTCCGTCACCGCCTGCATTTTCACTACATTCCGGCTCTGTCCAAACACACGACATCCCAAAACTCTTACCCCTTTTTGGGCAAAAACTGGCTTTGGATTCCCTTTTCCAAAGGGCTCTAACAAATCTAACTGTTCCACCAGTTCCCGACGGATATAAGAAAAGGGCATTGCCACATCTATCGTAATTTTCGGACATAAATCTTCCTTTGTCAGTTTGCACTTCTCATTCAATTGTTTCCTCAGCCTCGGAACATTTTCTTCTTCCATGGACAACCCCGCTGCCATAGGATGTCCTCCATACTGAATCATCAACTCCTTACATTCTGTCAAGGACTCAAACATAGAATAGGCCTCTATCGAACGCCCCGAACCTTTTACACACTGTTCCCCTTTGGTGAGTACCAGTACTGGACGGTAGTAACGCTCTCGAAGTCTGCCGGCAATAATTCCAGCCAGACTTTCATGACAGTCTGGAAGATATACGACCAGCACCCGGTCTTCCCTCAGCGATGTCGTCTCCACCATCTCCACAGCCTGTTTCACCCCTTGTGCTGTCAACGCTTTCCGGCTCTGATTGATCGCCAGCAAATCACCAGCCAGCCGAGCAGCTTCTTTCACATCCTGAGATTTCAGCAATTCCAAAGATCTGGCAGCCGTGTCCAGCCTTCCGCTGGCATTCAGGCACGGACCTATCACAAAGCCGATGTGGTAGGCTGTAATTTTCTTGTCTTCCAGCCCATTGGCCCGTATCAGCTCCCTCAGTCCCAAGTTCCAAGTGTTTTCCAGTCTCTTCAATCCTTCTTTTACCAAGACTCTGTTTTCTCCTTGTAAATCCATCACGTCGCCCACAGTGGCAATGGCGGCAAGTTCAATGAATTCTTCCCCCTCTGCCTTTGGAATCCCATAACGCTCATACAATGCCAAAATCAATTTATAAGCTACCGCTGCCCCGCACAAATTCTTGTTCGGATAAGAACAATTGCGTTGTTTTGGATTCACAATTGCGTCTGCTGGCGGAAGCACTTCTTCTTTTTCGTCTGCCTTCTTTGTAAAAGGTACTTCATGGTGATCTGTGACGATGACCGTCAGTCCCCTCTCTTTGGCATAGACAATCTCATTGTAAGCCGCAATCCCATTGTCACAGGTCAGTATCGTATCAATCCCATCCTCCAATGCCTTCTCAATCAACGGCAGATGGATTCCATATCCATCAGCCACCCGGTCCGGGATATAGGTATCCACCTTTGCCTTCAGTCTATCTAGTCCTCTCAACAATATGTAAGTAGAAACTACACCGTCAATGTCATAGTCTCCAATAATACGAATCAACTTTCGTTGCCGTATTTTCGCTTCGATAAGATTTACAGCTTTCTCCATATCCTTAAAAAACCATGGCGATGGCAAGTCTTCCACTTTCCCATTCAAGTACTGATCTATCTGCTCCGAGCTTTGTACCTCACGGTTACGAATCAGTCTGGCTATCACCGGGTCTATCCCGTATTCCTGTCCGATTTTTTGAAAATCTGCTCTCTTTGCCGAGACTACCCACTTTTCTTCTCTCATTTTCCATCTCCTCGTCCTTTTTCTTATCGGATAGAGGAAGGCTCCCTTCCCTATCCAACGTGAACCGCAACAAAGGGTGCCGCGCTTACTGCACGGCACCCTCCCCATCACTATTTTTTCTTAGTTACCACTTTATTCTCTTTCATTCCTCTCGTCTTCATTACATACCACAACGCACCGGTAATGCATACAGAAGAATACGCACCGCAGACAATACCGACGATCAGCGGCAGTGCGAACTCCCGAATCGAGGAAACACCCATGATATACAGTACTGCCACCATCACAAAAGTGGTAAATGAAGTATAGATACTTCTCGTCAATGTCTGAGTAATACTTGCATTGACCACCTCTTTGAGCTCTTCCTTCTTTTTCTTTCCACGCATATTCTCACGAATACGGTCAAAGATGACAATGGTCGCATTGATAGAATAGCCGACGATCGTCAGCATACACGCGATAAACGTATTTCCCACGGAGACCCTGGCAATTGCATAGAACGCCAGTACCACCAGCACATCATGCACCAAAGCCAAGACTGCACTGCTGGCAAAACGAATATCCTTAAAACGTAACCAGATGTACAGCAGCATACAGATGGTAGCCACAATCACCGCCATAATTGCATCATTTCTCATTTCCGAACTGATCGTAGATGAAATACTCTCC
Source organism: Blautia hydrogenotrophica DSM 10507 (assembly GCF_034356035.1). Lineage (NCBI taxonomy): Bacteria > Bacillati > Bacillota > Clostridia > Lachnospirales > Lachnospiraceae > Blautia > Blautia hydrogenotrophica. Next base: position 1,241,356 of record NZ_CP136423.1, on the reverse strand, counting down.
GCAGTGATCTTACTTTCATCCACACCAAATTCATCCACAAGAGCTTTGTTTAAAGCCTCTCTCTCATCCAGATTCAAAGATTTCGTTTTGATGATAACCTGGTTAGTTCCCACCACTTTCGTAGGCTGAACATTCTTGTCACCTGTCACTCTCTCCACCAGAGGCGTCACTTCAGAATCAATGGTCTTGATATCCATGTCTTCATTAAACGTCACGTTCGTAGACGTTCCGCCTGAAAATTCAAGACTGTAATTCAACGCTTTGCCCTCAGAGCTGTGATGAACAACCATGAAAATCGGCGCGCATAGAATCAGACAGATCGAGACTACAAAAAAGAATCTTCTCTTTCCAAGGAAGTCGATAACTTTCCGCTGTTTTGCTCTTCCAAAGAATTTTTCATCTCTCACTCCCACGGCGAACAGAGCCTGTACAATATAGCGCGAAACCACCAGCGCTGTGAACATAGAGATCACAATGCCTAAAGCTAGAGTATAGGCAAACCCCTTTACTGTACCTGAGCCCAACCACATCAACACAAAAGATGCGATCAATGTCGTAATATTTCCGTCAAAGATTGCTGAAAACGCTTTCTTAAATCCATTTTGTATGGAACTTCTCACAGAGATTCCTGACGCAATCTCTTCGCGGATACGCGCATAAATAATGACATTCGCGTCTACAGCCATACCGATACCCAGAATAATACCAGCGATACCCGGCAAAGTAAGTGTGATGTCAAAGGCATTCAGAGTAATCAGCATAACATCTGTATAGATCACCAAAGCCACACTGGCCACAACGCCCGGAACGCGGTACATCAGTATCATGAAAATCATGACAATTACCATACCGATCGCAGCCGCCACGACGCTGGTGGAGATCGCCTCTTCTCCCAGCTGAGCGGCAACAACGTTAGAGCGCAGCTCTGTCAATTCCAGTTTCAAACCACCGATTCGGATTGTGGAAGCTAAATTTTCCGCCTCTTGTGCATCCGCCATCCCAGAAATCTGTGCGTTTCCACCGGTAATCTCTGCCTGTACATTCGGCACACTGACAAACTCGCCATCATAATAAATTCCGATACTGTCCCGATTATCCTCGTAGGCCTTTTTCGTAGCCTCCGCAAATTTCTTCGCACCCGCTTTCGTCAATGTCAGATCTACGACATTCTCTTTGTTCTGCATGTCGTCTTGGGCTATGACCGCCTTTGCCGTCTCCACATCCGTACCTGTCAGAACTATGGAGCCATCCTCCTGCAGTTCATCCAGTTCTTTATTCAGCACATAGCCCCCTGTTGAACTGTCAAAACTATAATTCTCATTCCCCTCGCTGTCCTTGTGGGCGATAAAGTACAGAGAGCCAGGTTTTCCCAATTCCTCCAAAATGGAATTGGCGTCTGTCACACCAGGAATTTCCACATTAATTCGGTTGCTGCCTTCCTGATATACCTGGGACTCCGTACTGTACTGTTCCACACGCTGCTGTAGTTTGTATATGGTATCTGCCATATCATCACTGCTTGGATTCTCCACCGTCGTCTCGTAAGTGATGCTCACACCGCCAGCCAAATCCAGCCCAGTATTGATGTTCCTCGCCGCACCTGTACCCGTGGGGCCAATCCCTACCGCTGCCACAAAGGTTAGAAACGCTGTGATAATCACCGTCGCAATTAAAATAATAATACCTTTGTTTTTCTTCATTTTTGCCTCCTAATACGCTGACCTTTACTCTTCTGCCAACGCTGCTTTCAACATGATCGCGCACTCAATCCGTTTTCGCTGCAATTCGCAACCAATATCGTAGGCATCTTGAATCGTCCCGTGAAAATTGTAAGAATTCGCCGCGCAGCCGCCGCTGCAATAGAAGCGTGCAAAACATTCCTTACATTTCTCCTTAGTATATACGTTACAATGCGAAAACTCTTCTCTGATCTCAGGCGCTTGTATTCCGTGGAATACATCTCCCATTTTAAACTTTTCTTCCCCTACGAACTGATGGCAAGGATAAAGGTCCCCCCACGGAGTCACAGCCAAATACTCCGTACCAGAACCGCAACCAGACAGCCTCTTATACACACAAGGACCTCCCGTCAGATCAATCATAAAATGGAAAAAATTAAATCCTCTGCCTTCTTTTTCCCGGACAATCATCTCTCTTGCCAGCTTATCATACTCCTCAAAAATGATTGGAAGATCTTCTTCTCTCAAAGAATATTCCGCCTCGTCCGGAGCTACCACTGGTTCCACAGAAATCTGCTTAAAGCCCAAGTCAGCCAGATGCAACACATCCTTAGAAAAGTCCAGATTATGCCGAGTAAAAGTACCTCTCACATAATACTTGTCCTGATTTCGGCTCTCTGCAAATTTCTGAAATTTGGGGAGGATTAAATCGTAGCTGCCAGCTCCTTTCGGGAAAGGCCGCATAAAATCATGCACTTCCTTTCTTCCATCCACGCTTAACACTACGTTTCCCATTTCCCGGTTACAAAATTCCATAATCTCATCATTCAGGGCGACACCGTTAGTGGTCAATGTAAACCTAAAATTCTTATCGTGAAGTTTTTCCTGTTCCCTGCCATATCTTACAAGTTCCTTGACCACCTTCCAATTCATCAGTGGCTCGCCACCAAAGAAATCCACTTCCAGGTTTCTCCTAGAACCTGAATTCGCAATCAAAAAGTCCAGGGCCTGCTTTCCCACCTCATAGGACATCAATTCCCTATGCCCATGGTACTCCCCCTCCTCTGCAAAGCAATACCTGCATGCTAGATTACAGTCATGAGCGATATGGAGGCAGAGAGCTTTCACCACAGTCTCATGCCTGGTAAAATTCTGAATTGCCTCCTTATAGATATCTTCAGTAAAAAGCATTCCTCCTTCTATCAGTTCCTCACATTCCTCGAGAGCAGTCTGAATATCTCCCTCAGGAAATTTTCCTCGAAGAGACTCCAAGATCTCCTCTTTGTCCTTTCCCTGATCTAACAAAGCAACTGTTTCATAGACTACTTCGTCTACCACATGAATGCAACCACTGTTTATATCCAAAACAATGTTGTAACCATTATTTCTATATTGATGAATCAATCCCATCGATCTTTAGCAATCCTTTCCTACTTAGTTTAGTGCGACAAGGTCTTTCCTATGACAGAACAAAGTGGGCAAGCCCACTTCAGCTCCCCCGTCCTCTCGATCTTGAGAGGCGCGTCCCTCTTTGCGCGCCGCCGCAGACCGCTTTGCGGTGATATTCCTCGTTGCGGCGTGCGCATCCTCGCGGAGCATTTCTGTTATAGGAAAGGACTTTCATGCATTAGCGTGGCAAGGTCTTTCCTATAACAGAACAAAACGGGCAAGCCCACTTCAGCTCTCCCGTCCTCTCGATCTTGAGAGGCGCAGTCCCTCTTTGCGCGCCGTCGCAACACCGACTTGCGGTGTACTACCTTATTGTGGCGTGCGCATCCTCGCGGAGCGTTTATGTTATAGGAAAGGACTTTCTTGCATTAGCGTGGCAAGGTCTTTCCTATAACAGAACAAAGTGGGCAAGCCCACTTCAGCTCTCCCGTCCTCTCGATCTTGAGAGGCGCAGTCCCTCTTTGCGCGCCGTCGCAACACCGACTTGCGGTGTACTACCTCATTGTGGCGTGCGCATCCATAGCGGAGCGTTTATGTAATAGGAAAGGGCTTTCACGCATTAGCGTGACAAGGTCTTTCCTATTACATAAAAAGAATCTCGCTCAGCGAGACAAGCCCTTTCCTATGATAGCACCAAGAATAAGCAGCGGATTTAACCCCGCTGCTTATCACCTCTGCACAGCTGCTTATTTTTGCTCGCAACTTTGATTTCCGACCGTACAAGATGTCTTGCACGCAGATTGACAAGATGTCTGACATTCTCCACAGCCACCTTTTTTCACTGTATTCTGCAAATTCTTCGTATTCAATGTCTTGATATGTTTCATTTATGTATCCTCCTTATTTTCCATGAAATAATACTATAACATGGTAAGTATATCACACCTTTTCTATTTTTCAAAGTATTTTTTTAGGTTCCCAATGGCAAAAGTACCGCCCTAAAACCTTTCAGGAAATCATGCCCCCAAGTGTCCCCCCTGCCAGGCACATACAAAATGTTGTAATCATGTGCTGAACAGACATATCGATTTGCTTTTCCACAAACCACGAGACACCTATCAGCAATAGGAAATAGGCGAACCCCACAGCCATTCCCCATAGGTACTTCTGAGTTTTCACACACTTCCCGGCAACCATACCTCCCAAGAAACAGGAGAGGATATAGACAAGTACAATGCCCATAGAGATCACGTTCTCCTTCAGATCAAACTGAAAGAGCAAAAACGCCAGAAGAAGCAGCAAAGCCCCTGTCATCCCGTATGCCAGCAGCAGCGCTTTTAGCACACCTTTTACTTTCATATAAAATAACCCTCCCATATCACATTATATGGAAGGGTTGTACGTTGTATGTGTAATTATTTTCTCCGCTTACTGTTTAAGACCAGTATGATAATAACAATCGCCGCCACCACTACGAGACCGGCAATCGCCAAGATCACAAACGGCAGAATTGCTGTCGTATCTCCAGTCTGCACTGCTTTCGCCGTAGTATTTTTGTATGTGACAGTTCTCTCCACACTGCTGCTGTTCTTAGAGGAACTATTACTTTCATTATAGTTTATGTTTTCAGTATTCTCCGCACCAGAATTCTTCTCGGATACAACGTTGCGGTCTGAAGTGCCAGCAGATGGCTTTGCAGTAGGCGTCGGCGTATCCTTTTTATACCCGTTCTCCGCGATCTCATCCCCCACCAGAGGCTTACTTCCCGCAATTCCAAAGGGGCTGAAAGAATCCACCGAGAAAACCATTGTGCTTCCATAGACCGTAGGGATAATCGTCTCAGAACTTCCATCCTCAAGTAAATGTTCAATCGTGTACTCATATCCCTCTCTCACTGGAATACTTACCGTCACATATTTTCCTTCTGGAATCTCATAGGGCTGATTATTCATCAAATCCCAAAGCTCCAACTCATAAGACTGAAAAATATTCGCCTCGCTCTCATTGCTGAATTCATAGCCGTCCCCGCTAGAGACACGGAACTGTACATACCATGGTAGAAAATCACCAGACACATTGATTCCGTTGCAAGTATGATTCTGAGTGGCCACTGTAGCCTGATCTTGTGGAACAGCTTCAGGATCAACCGTCTGCGGCTGTTCCTCTGCCACTTCCTTCAAATCTTCCTCTGTAATATCATTGATTCCCTCTTCTATGTCGTCTGCAGCCTCATCTTTCTCATCATCGTCCTCGTCTGTATCCGTCTGGGCCTGATCAGCATCTTCTCCGCTGTTTTCCTCTCCTTCTGACTCCTCTTTCTCTCCATCTTCAGAGCCCTTGTCAGGTTCGTTTTTTTCTGAATCCTGATCGTCAGGCTGCTCATCGGAATCATCCGTATCTTCTTTACCAAGTTCTCCTTGTTCCTCCTCACCATCGGAACTGGAATCTCCATTTTCTTCTGTGGCACCATCTTCAGAATCCTTGCCTTCATCTGCTGCATCCTCTTTCTCTGAATCTTCACCATCGCTGTCTTTCGAAGGTTCCTCTCCCGTGTTCTTATCAGGCTCCCCAGTATTCTCAGGTGCCGGTGTTTCTTCTGGTTCCTCGGTCGTCTCAGGAACCGGCGTCTGTGTTGGCTGAACAGTCACCTCAGGTGTCACTTCTGCTGTGGGAGACGGGGTAGCCGTAGGCGTAGGCTCCAGGCTCTTTACCACCACGCGCACTGTACCTTTTAGAGTGCCGCTTCCTGCATCATATCCTGAAATTTGGGAAAGATCTCCTCTCCCATTGCTCTTAAAAATCACGGCATAAGTTCCCTCATAGGAATTTGGAACCGCCGAACCGTTCTCCCATGCCAGAGAACCGTACTCACTTTGAGGCAGAGAGATATTAGAAAGCGCTATGGGAGCTGACACCACCACCGACGATGGAATCAGCGACTCTTTGCTAAGCTTTGCCGGCTCATCTGCCAGAATCCTTTGCAGACTCACCGTGCTCATCAACATACACAATATCAAAATTACACTCATAATCCGAAACATTTTTCTTGTCCCAGAATAATTTCTTTCTAATTTTCTCATAATATTCACCTCGTATATCCTAATCAAGCTAACAAAATGCGATAAAATCATTAATAAATTGCTACTGTATTATAGCACAGTTTTCTCATTTTCGACACCCCCTATTCGAAATTTTTTGAAACTTGCTTTTTTCTCTGAAATCATGTATATTGTATTATACCTAACAACAATATGATTAAAAAAGGAGTGAACTTCATTGGACTCAAGTGTCCCTATACAGCTAATTGTTCTGCTGATTCTTGTTTTACTTTCTGCTTTCTTTTCATCCGCAGAAACCGCGATGACGACCGTCAGCCGAATCCGCATCCAGACACTAGTGGAGCAGGGTAACAAGCGGGCCAAAATCCTTTCTAAAGTAATAGAGGATTCCGGTAAACTGCTCAGCACAATTCTGATCGGCAATAATATCGTCAATATGTCTGCTTCCTCCCTTATGACAGTGATGGTAGCAGATTTATTTGGAAGCACGGCTGTGGGAGTCGGAACCGGTATCATTACCCTGTTGATTCTGATTTTTGGAGAAATCACCCCTAAAACTTTAGCTACCATACACTCAGAGGGGTTGTCTCTAAGTTACGCACCCATCATTTACGGTCTCATGAAAATTATAACTCCGATTATCTTCTTAGTCAGCAAATTAGCCAACGGTGTTATGCTTTTGCTCCGTATTGATCCCAATGCTCAAAACAACACCATGACGGAGCATGAACTCCGTACGATTGTCAATGTGAGTCAGGAAAATGGCGTCATCGAGGACGAAGAAAAACAGATGATCTACAATGTCTTTGATTTTGGTGATTCCGTGGCAAAAGATGTGATGATTCCCCGTATTGACATGACTTTTGTGAACGTGGATAGCACTTATGAAGAGCTGATTGAGACATTCAAAGTACACAAGCACACACGTTTTCCTGTCTATAAAGACAATACAGACAATATCATTGGTATCATAAATGTAAAAGATTTGATTCTCCTCTCCCCAAATACGGAATTCTCAATTCAGAATATTTTACGGGAGCCTTATTTTACCTATGAATATAAAACTACCGCATCTTTGATGGTGGACATGAGGAAAGCATCCGTAAATCTTGCTATAGTCTTGGATGAATATGGTGCGACTGCAGGATTGATTACCCTAGAAAACCTCTTAGAAGAGATCGTCGGAGAAATCCGTGACGAATATGACGAAGACGAAGAGGAAGATTTAAAAGAAATTATTCCTGGCAAAGAGTATTTAGCTCTCGGTTCTGCCAGATTGGATGATATCAGTGATGAATTGAATCTTAATCTAGATTCTGAAGATTATGATTCTATTGGAGGTTATATCATTGAGCAGCTAGATAAACTCCCAGTACAAGGTCAGTCTGTAACTCTGGACAATGGACTAAGACTGGTTGTAGAAAAAACCTCCAAAAACCGTGTAGAACTGGTACACATTTATCTTCCTGAACCTGCTAAAATCGAGGAAGAAGATTAATTTCATGCACGGACAGAACTCCAGAAACCGGACAATAACACCCGGCATCTGGAGTTCTTTTTTCGTCAGCAAACCAACACATCTCAATCCTCTACCAGCAGAGAAAATTGATAGATAATCCGCGTAACTTCTCCCGTCACTGCCAAAACACCTTCCTTCGTCTTATTCCAATTATTTCGGTCTATCCCATCTACACAAGAAGGAAGCACATGAAAAACCGTGTTGGGAAAATATTGTTGATAATAAAGATACGCCCGCCTGGCATGATAGTTTTTACAACACAGCATCGCTCTTTTCACCGTTATCCCTGCGTGTTCAGTCACTCTTCTGGAATATCGTGCATTTTGTTCTGTGTAAGTAGCCTGATCTTCTCTTAAAATGGCATAATCAGGGACCCCATTTTTCACGAGGACTTCTCTTAAAAACTCCCATTCTGTGGAAAATGTTCCCTGGTATTCCTCTTTCTTATCCAGAACTCCGGAAAATTCCCCAAAAGCAGTACTATACTTTCCGCTGGGGAGCACATACGGGGCAAAACCCGCTTTCCACAGTTTCGCCGCCCTCTCTGCCATCTGTGGATAGCCATTTCCCGGAACAAAGATGATATCTGCCATGCAGGGACTTCCCTCCATGAAAATAAAATCCGCTGTCTCCTCAATGAAGGATAAACGCATAACTGTACCTCCGCAAATTTCTCTCTTGCACACTGAGTCTGTCTCTTATAGATTATACCGTAATTATCGTGCTATATCCAGCCATACGCAGTCTCTGTTCCATAGAAATCGCGTTATCTATGCTCTGATAACCACCTACCTGGACGCGAAAATATCCATCTTGATCTAAGATGAAGGCGGGATATCCCTGCCCTTGCAGCTCATATAACATCCGGTCTGCATTCTCTCTGTTCTTAAAAGACCCTGTCTGTACCCGGTATGTGGCTGCTGCTGTCGTCGCTCCACTCACATTTCCTTCATTTAAAGTCCCCTGTATGGCATCTGCGATATTCTCCGCCAATTGGTCAAATTGACTATCAAATAGCTCATTATCTTTGTCTGAATTAATGAATCCAGCCTCAATCAGCAAAGCTGGCATCTTAGTCCTACGTAAAACCACCAACCCTGGCCTTTCTTTTACACCGATTTCCCGAAATCCCACTTCTCCGCTGGCTCCAACAATATTCTCCGCCATGTCCAATTTTTCGCCGTTTTTATCATAGACAAGGACCTCCACACCATTGTACTGGTTCTCTTCAGGACTAGAATTGCGATGAAAAGATACGAAAAAATCGGCCCCTGACTCATTGGCAATCGTCGCCTTCTCAAAAGGCGTCTGGTAGACATCCGTAGTTCGGGTGTACTCCACATCCACTCCACGATTTCTCAATTCTTCTCCAACTGCCAAAGTCAATCGAAGATTGTCGTCCTTTTCCTGTCTTCCTTTAAAAACCGCTCCCGGGTCACTTCCTCCATGCCCGGCGTCTAATATAATTTTTTTAGCCATTAATAGCTCCCTGCAACCGATCTCTCTTCAATATATGCAGCAATCGGCCAGAAAGTGAGTTTTTATGATTTGGGCCGTTACTGCTCCAGCTTAATACCCGCCAGCGCCTGGGCAAAAGCATTGTTCACCGGTTCCTGTGTCTCTTTTTTCTGTTGATTCAGATATCTTTGGACATCTTTCTTGGTCACACCCGCTCCCTCTTTCTCCCTTCTGGCCTGAAAGGAAGACAATTTTTCCTTATAGCCACAGACACAGATGAAGGTTTCTTCTTTTCCTTTCACATACAATTCCATCCTCTTGTGGCACCTAGGACACCTGGCGTTTGTGGTTCTAGATACAGTTTCCCTATAGCCGCACTCTCTATCCTGGCAGACCAGCATCTTACTGTTTTTTCCATTTACAGCCAGAAGTCTTTTTCCGCAGTTAGGACAGATCTTGTTCGTCAAATTATCATGCCGAAACGTCCCGTCTCCGTCTTTGATCTCCTGAACAATCTCCTTCGTGTATCCACGGATACTTTTCAAAAAGACTTCTTTTTTCATCTTTCCTTTCGCGATGTGCGACAGCTTCATCTCCCAATCCGCAGTGAGTTCCGGTTTTTTCAAATCTTCAGGGACCAGTTCCAAAAGCTGCCGCGCCTTTGAAGTCAGGTAAATCTCCTGTCCTCTCTTTTCCATCAAAAAAGAGTGGAACAGTTTTTCTATGATATCCGCTCTGGTAGCCACAGTACCCAGACCGCCAGTCTCTCCCAGCGTCTTCGCTGCCTGAGCATCCTTGGTCTGCATAAATCGCACCGGATTTTCCATCGCTGCCAACAAGCTTGCCTCATTAAACCTTGCCGGTGGCTTTGTCTTCCCTGAAGTAAAATCAATTCGGTCCACAGACAGCTCCTCCCCCACTTTTCTGGGCGGCAAAATCTGATCCCGAATCTCTTCGTCTTCTGCTTCCTCCTCAAGCTCTTGTTCATAAGCCATCTTCCAGCCTTGATTCTTTACGATCTTTCCCTTGGCCAAAAAGCGATGCCCCGCCACCTCTGCTTCCATGGTCACCTGTTCATACTCAAAGGGAGGGCACAAGACGCTTAAGAAACGTCTCACCACCATATCATAAATTTTCCGTTCCTCGCTGCTCATATGATCCAGCTGGACAAACTGTTCTGTCGGAATAATCGCATGATGATCACTGACTTTTTTATCATCCACAAAACTTCCATTTACACGAATTTGCTTTGCTGCCAAACTTCCCGCCAGCTTTCGGTAAGGCCCTATCCCACATGCCTGAAGCCTTTCCTTGATCGTCGGCACAATATCTTTTCCGATATATCGTGAATCCGTTCGGGGATAGGTGAGGACTTTATGATTTTCATAGAGTCGCTGCATGATATTCAGTGTCTCTTTTGCAGATAATCCATATCTTTGATTGGCCTCTCTTTGCAGAGTCGTCAAATCATACAGCCCCGGCGCGTAGGATTTTTTATCCTTCTTCTCTACCTGTACAATTCGCAGCACTTTTCCATTTGCCTCTTTTTCTATCTGTAAAGCCTGTTCCTTCTTGAAAGTCCGAAAGTTTTTACTTTTATTGTCCTGCCAATTCCATTTCACACCGCCTGCGTAAACTGCCAATCCATAGTATTCTTTCGGCTGAAAACTGCGGATTTCCTCTTCACGTTTTGCTACCATCGCCAATGTAGGAGTCTGTACCCGGCCGCAGGACAGTTGGGCATTGTATTTGCAAGTCAATGCTCTCGTTCCGTTAATCCCCACTAACCAGTCCGCCTCTGCTCTCGCCACCGCCGCGCCATAGAGCGGAAGATACTCTTTTCCATCTCTCAAATTGGAAAATCCTTCCCGTATCGCTTTATCGGTGACTGAGGAAATCCAAAGACGTTTCAACGGTTTCTGACAGTTTGCCTTCTCCAAAATCCAACGGGCTACTAGCTCTCCCTCTCTTCCCGCATCCGTGGCAATGATAACCTCCTGTACATCCTTTCTGCCCAACTGAGTTTTTACTGCCTGATACTGTTTTGAAGTCTGGCGTATCACAACCAGCTTCATCTCTTTCGGTATCATTGGTAGCGTACTCATCTCCCACTTTGTATACTTTTTATCGTACTCTTCGGGGTCTGCCAGCGTAACTAAATGTCCTAGAGCCCAGGTTACCACATATCTATTGCCCTCTAGACAGCCATTTCCTTTCTGACCGCAATGTAAAACCCGTGCTATATCCCGTGCTACAGACGGTTTTTCCGCAATTACCAGTGATTTCATATTCTTCTCCTATATCTGTCATATCTTCTATAATCTCTAATCTGTTTTTTCTTACTGATTATAAGATACTTCAGACAGAAAAGCAACAACTCACATTTGTTCACAGTAGCCCGCCCCCTGCACAGCCGTCATCTGAGACATTGATTTTTAAATCCCTATCTCTTATAATAAAGAGAGTTCTGCGCCGCAGTGCAAACTTTGCGGCACATTTTATGCGAAAGGAATGCCCATCATGATCTACATTTCAAACCTAATTTCCGATTCACAGCTGGCAGAGCTTTTAGCAAGGGAGAACCTCGGAATTGAGACTATAGACTTCAGCATTGGTGAAAACTTAGATGACTTGTCTCGTTTAATTGATCTTTGGAGAAGACGGATGGATTCTATGCATTGTACTCATGTCAGCATTCACGGCCCCTTTTTGGACCTGAACCCTACCAGCTATGACTCCTATATATATCAGGCTACCTGGAACCGTTTCTCTCAGGCTTACAGAGCTGCTATGGCTATCGGGGCTGATAAAATTGTCTTTCACACCTGCCGTATTCCCTTGGTTAACTATTCTCAGGGATGGGCTGAACGCATGGCAAATTTTTGGAGCAAATTTCTAGAAAATCATTCTCAATTGCCAATTTGTCTAGAAAATGTCTTTGACGACAATCCCAAACTGCTAAAGCAAGTGTTGAAGCTTGTAGAACACCCGCATTTTACCTTCTGTCTGGACGCTGCCCATGCACACTGCTTTTCTTCAGTGCCAATCACCGAATGGGTAGATGTGCTTGGCCCTTACACCAGTCATGTCCATGTTCATGACAACCTAGGGGACCGAGACGCCCATCTTGCGGTAGGAGACGGCAATCTGCCCTGGGAAGATCTCATCACACATTTTCAAAACATGTCTCAGCCCCCTACCTGGACAATCGAAAATACCTCTTTAAAAGATATCCGAATTTCACTGGATTTCCTTAAAAAGCACTCGTTCCCTGCCGGCCCATCCTGAAAATCCATTTTCCAGACAGGCTGTCAAATTCATCTGTTTCCTGGAGGTAAGACCTATGTACTATTTTATCGTAAACCCAAAATCACGAACCGGTCACGGTGAAAAGATATGGGCAGAAATACAAAAAAAGCTTCAAAAAGAAAAAATCCCCTATCATTCCTTTTCCACGGAATATGCCGGGCACGCTAAAACTATTGCAGAAAAAATCACCCAAAATCTGACCGTCCCCGGGAATCTGGTAGTCCTAGGAGGAGACGGTACCCTAAACGAAGTCTTAGAAGGAATCAAACATTTAAACAAAGTCTATCTCTACTACATCCCAACTGGTTCCGGAAATGACTTTGCTCGAGGCATGGGGATTCCCTATGAGCCCCTCAGGGCCTTTGACCTACTCAAAGCCAATTCCCGTACAGTTCCCATAGATCTTGGCATTCTCCAGACAGACGGAAAATCGCGCCGTTTTGCAGTCAGTGCTGGAATCGGTTTCGACGCCGCGATCTGCCATGAGGCACTGACTTCTCCTCTCAAAGCCTTCCTCAACAGGCTGCACCTCGGAAAATTGACCTACCTACTCATTGCCGTCAAACAACTGATACTGTCCGTTCCAGCGGACATGGAATTGGAAATCGACGGCAAAAAGAAACTGCATTATCCCCACTCATATTTTGTAGCAATCATGAATCAAAGTTACGAAGGCGGCGGAATCAAATTCTGTCCTAATGCCTGTCCTTGGGACGGCAATCTAGATGTCTGTCTGATTGGTGGTGTCAATCGTATAAAATTTGTCTTTCTTTTGCTGATGTGTTTACTAAAAAAGCATGAAAATCTCCCAGGTGTGCATATTTTTCGCTGCAAATCTATAAATATTAAAAGCAGTCTGCCGCTTCCTGTCCACACGGATGGGGAATCTGGTGGTACTCAAAGTGAAATTTCTGTGAAATTAGAAAAAGAACCTTTAAATGTAATTTTACCTATGATATAATTCAACTAAATTTAAGGGGGAAAATCAGAAAGATTTCAAGGAAGGTGAAAGTTTGAAATTCTTAAAAAAATATCAACATGGTCTGGTGATAACCATCTATGCACTGATTTATCTCCTGCTATTTCAATATTTGGAGCAGCGGCCGATTTATCAATATCATGTAATCCACACCGTATTTGATGATTATATTCCTTTCTGTGAGTATTTTATCATCCCATACTTGCTTTGGTTTCCTTACATGTTCTGTGCAGTTGCTTATTTTATTTTCTGGAATGATAACAAACGAGAATATTATCAGCTCACAAAAAATTTATGTATGGGGATGACTATATTTTTAATTGTCTCATTTATATACCCCAATGGCCATATGTTAAGGCCGGTTACTTTTGAGCACGACAATATGTTTGTTCATATGGTTCAATGGCTGTACGCATCAGATACCCCCACAAATATTCTGCCAAGCATCCATGTGTTCAACTCTTTGGCAATTCACAGGGCAATTACTTCCTGTCAGCGGCTACAAAACCATCGTGGAATACGTATGGCATCCTGGATACTGACATTATTAATCGTACTATCCACGATGTTCCTCAAACAACATTCCGTTGTGGATGTCTGTCTCGGGGTTACCATGGCATTTGCCGGATATCTGATCTTCTATCGGGAAAAAGCTTCCGAGAAACAGCCCTCCCGCCGCTATGTACATTCACGAATGTAAGACAGACACGAAAAAAGAATCCTGCCAGACAGGATTCTTTTTTTCTCAATTAAATCCGTAAAATTTTTGACATACCTTATAAACCGCTACAGACATCTTCCTTCCGCCTTTTCCTGGCAGATTTACGGCCCTTCCTAACAGTCCATACCGCAGCTTTCTGTACAGCCTACGGTCTTCACAGCGAATAAACTCCCACAACTCTTTCTTCTTTTTCATAGCATCCTCTGTACCGGACCGAATCAGCATCATAGAAGATACCGTTGTAATGATATCCAAATAACTAATCATATATTTATTGATCTCTTTTTGGCGCAAATCATATCTTGTGTACGCTTCCACCATCAAACGATTCACTCTAAGCTGCTGGTCTATTCTCTTAATCATCACCGATTCATGAACCGATTGGTCCTCTCTGCCGATGAAATACCGATAAAAATTCACGTCCAAATAATACATATTTTTCACAAAAGGCAGCGGTTCAAACGCAAATAAATTGTCCACATAAAATGTATGTTTAGGCAATTTCAGTCCACAATCTTTCAGAAGCCTTGTCCGGTAAATCATAGAGTGCATCAGCAGATATTTCCCCTTAGGCATATGACGAATCTGCTCCCATCCAAACATCTCCTCTACCGGAAAACATCGCCGGTATTGCATCACTTTCTTGCGGCTAGCTCCCTGTTTCTCATAGACGAAATTGCTAATCAGCATATCCAGGCTTTTATCTCCCCCCAACAGATGTTCCAGAGTAGACAAAATCTTCAGATACGCTTCCTTATTCACCCAATCGTCACTGTCTACAACCTTAAAAAAAATACCGGTGGCATTTCTAAGCCCTGTATTGACTGCCTCCCCATGTCCTCCATTTTCCTGATGAATCGCTCTCACAATCGTCGGAAACTTCTCGGCATACTCGTCAGCAATCTGAGCTGTCTTATCACTAGAACCATCATCTACAATTAATATCTCTACATTTTCCCCACCTTCCAGCAGAGAATCCACACACTTTTTCATGTAATTTTCTGAATTATAGCAAGGGACCGTAATTGTCAACAGTTTCATCTAATCTTTTCCTCCTTCAAATAATTCGCATAAACATCAAAAGCCGAGGGAATTGCATATTGCTCAGCTGTCTCCTCCGGTTTTACAAATATCAACTCTTTCCAAAGAGGTTGTTCCACAGAAGCCACACGAACCTGATACCCTCTCATCCACCACTCTACATGAGAAAAAACATGTTTCGCCTCCCCTATTGGAAGAATCCGTAAAGGCTCTAATTCCAATTCTCTCAGGTATTTCAGTATCTCCTCCTGTGCCAACCAACCATCCAGATTGGGAAGTTCATACAGCCCAGCCAGCAGTCCCCTAGACGGCCGTCTGCGTATCGCCACAGAACGGTCGTCTTGAATCACCAATATAGTCTTCTTTTGAACAGCCCTTGGCTTCTTCGCCGCTTTCTTAGGATAATCCATCTCCCGTCCATGTGCATGTGCCTGACAAAATTCTCGAATGGGACACAGCTGGCATTTGGCCTGTCCGTTTGGCACACAAATCACAGCTCCCAATTCCATCAACGCCTGATTAAAGTCTCCCGGCTTTTCTCTAGGTATTACCTCTCTTAATTCCTCCTCAATCTGCCTTTTCACAGACTGTTTTCGAATGTCTCCTCCGTTTTCCGTAACTCTCGAAATGACTCGAAGTACGTTTCCATCCACAGCCGGAACCGCAATTTCATAGGCAATGGAAGCAATGGCGCCTGCCGTATAATTGCCTATTCCTTTTAATTCTCTCAGCAGCTCATAATTTCTGGGTAACTGTCCACCATATTTCTCCATAACCTCCTGAGCTGCTTTTTGCATATTTCGTACCCTATTGTAATATCCAAGTCCCTCCCACAATTTCAGAAGTTTTTCCTCAGGACATCTAGCCAAAGCTTCAATATCCGGAAGCTCTTCCATAAATCTTTGAAAATACGGCTTCACCGCCTCCACTCGAGTCTGCTGAAGCATAATCTCTGATACCCAGGTATAATACGCATTATTTTGGTCTCTCCAAGGCAGAACTCTTTTATTTTCCTGATACCATTTCATCAATGGTTCCCCGATTTGTCTTAGACTATTCATCTCTTCCTCTTTATTCTCCGCCCATCACTACCGGCACCGGCTGATCTATGAATATTTTGTCCGGCTCCACCTGACAATCGTAGGCCAAAATCTTCACTCCTGCCCTTTTTGCCCTCAACAAGGTCTCCCCGAACCCTCTATGTGTCTTCCAATTCGGTTCCAGATAATGGACACCTTTTAGCTGTATCAAAAAAATGAGATAAGCCTCATATCCATCGGACAGACACTGAATTAACTCCTCTAGATGCTTAATTCCCCTCAGAGTCGGAGCATCTGGAAAACGCGCCACACCGTCTTCCTCCAAGGTTACTCCTTTGACTTCCACAAAGGCTCTACGCTCCCCATCCTGTACATATAAATCAAATCTTGACTTGCCATATTTCTTCTCACGACAAATCTGACATTTTTCTGAAAAGAAGCCGCTAGAAGCTATCCACTGTTCGACTATCAGATTGGGAATCTGAGAATCTATATTAACCCATCTTCCCGCTTTTTCGACAGAAACAAGATCATATCTTGTCTTTCGTTTTGGATTCGCGCTTTCTTCCACTGCCACTTTTGCTCCCGGAATCAGAAGTTCTCCACAGCGTCCCGTATTTTTTACATGACAGACGATCGACTCTCCATCCTGCTGTATGTTAGCGATAAAACGGTTAGGGCGACTTTCAAAGATCCCAAACTTCACATTTTGATATTGCATCCTCTACTCCTTATTTCCTGCGCGAAGTTACTGTTCACTCACTTGCAGTTCGTAATCAGTAACACGCTTCATGATGTACACAAACTGTCGTAAACAGCAGTTCGGCGCGAATATGTCTCGGGATTTTTATATAATATATACAAAAACACCTCGCAGGATATTGGAAGCCTAAACTGTAACTGCGCAACTACGTTTCATGATAGCATACCTCGAAAAGAATTTCAATTTTTTCAGAAATGTAGTAAAATGAAAAAATAAACCTAAATACATAAATGAGAAAAGGAGACCAATAGTCAATGGACAGTATTATTTTTGACGTAGACGGAACGCTGTGGAACTCTACTGAGATTGTAGCAAAAGCATGGAGTGAAGTAGTTCGTTTGGAGCCTGATATCCATGTGGAAATCACGGCATCCAGTTTGACCCCTCTCTTTGGCAAGATTCTTCCTGAAATCGCACAGGCTTTGTTTCCTAAAGAATCGAAAGAACGCCAGTTAAACCTAATCAATAAGTGCTGTGAAAAAGAACACCAATTTCTACTAAAAGAAACCGCTCCAGTTTATCCACGCTTAGAAGACACACTGAAAATTCTCTCTCAAAAATATCCTCTCTACATTGTCAGTAACTGCCAAAGCGGATATGTAGAAGTCTTCTTGCAGTCCACTGGATACGATCACTATTTTAAGGGACATCTGTGCTCTGGCGATACAGGTATGCCAAAAGGACCGAATATTGTACAGCTGATGAAGACACACCGCCTGAAGTCTCCTATCTATATCGGGGATACTTTGGGAGACTACACTGCCTCAAAAGAAGCCGGAATTCCTTTTGTCTACGCCTCCTATGGTTTTGGTGAAGTTCCTGATTATGACTATACCATAGCCGAACCCTATGACCTAGTTTCTCTATTCTCCAAATAGCAATGATTTTCTGCAACAAAGGGGGCGCAAAATCATCAAAAACAGATGATTTTGCGCCCCTTTCAGTCCACTTAATAGAACATCAAAATTGGAATTCCCGTATCTATAATATTATACAATTCTGCGGCTTTCGCCGGCGGAAGGTTAATGCATCCATGAGACCCGTTGGTCAGATAAATATCACCGCCAAAAGAACTCCTCCAATTTGCGTCGTGAAATCCAACGCCTCCACAGAATGGCATCCAATAAGTAACCGGAGACTCATACTCATAACTTCCATCTGGAAGTTTTTTACCTCGAAGTACATCCGGACTTTTCTTATAATACAGACTATAAACACCTGTAGGTGTTGCTCGGTCCGAATAGCTCATATTTCCTGACACGAACTCTGAGTCAAAAATTATAGAACCATCTTGATAAAAATACATGTGCTGTGCACTCAAATCTACCTCGATATAAGTATTCCCAATATCATTCTCTCCATGGACTCTTCCATAAGAAGAATAGTTCGGTTCTCTTGTAACTGTCTGGCCAGTCGTAATCTCACTATACAACTGTTCGACTTCTGCACTTTGGTTAATCTGCCAACCATACTCTCCTCCACCCACTGTCACAGTTCTGCCAGATGTGGCCGTAATTGTCCGGTTAGTTCCTAGCGTGTCATGACGCTGTGCAAGTCCTGCCACATACTCTGTAATCTTTTGACGAAAAGCTGCTTCGTCATTGATGACCTGTCCATTCTCATCAAATTGTAACCAGTCTTTAATGGTGTTAGCATCCAACGTTTCTGTCTGATCTCCGAAAGTATACGTGATACTGGCTTTCGTGTAGTTATTACACTCTTCCAACGTCTTTGCTAGATTAGGATCGTCCTGAGTCACTTCCGCTTTCTGATACACAGGTTGAGCACTAAAGTCTACCTCGTTTACACTGTCTGCCACCGCATCTTTCAGTGTCTGATACGCCTTTTTTATTTCAAGCTTGCTGCCCTCCGTCTCCGGCACAATCACGAATTGATTATCCTGAAACGCCACGTATGCATTGGCTGGAGCCACCTGATTTTCCTCTTTTGCACAATTTAGACTCATCATCTGGTCTTTCAGCTTCTGCTTATCATAGGAAATATTCTCCTCTGCTGTGTAAGTCGTATCCTTAAAAAACCCCTGAACCCATTTATACGGCTTTTGCTTATCCAATAATTTGTCAACAGCTCCATCGGGTACATACTGATAATCAATGCTGCTACCCTCGATAATCTGTGGCTCTTGATCCCGAGCTTTCACCTCAATGGAATAATTTTCCACCTTCCTGGCAATCATGTTTTCCACTTCAGACGCCGTCATCTGGGAACAGTCGATCCCATTTATACTAGTGCCAACAAAAAACTTGTTTGAAAAATAATAGGTTCCGGCTCCATACACACATCCTGCCAACACAACCAGCATCGCTGTCGTAATTCCTGCTATTTTCAGCCCCTTATACTTTTTCTTCATCTTATAAGGCGCTTTGCCTTGAATTCTGGCTGGTTCTGGTATACCTCTCATCGCTCGGTATCTGGCATATGGTCTCACCGGCTGAATTGGCTGCGAAACAGGCTCCTCTCCTGCCGTGTCAGCAACAATTTTCTGCATTGCCTTATCCACTTTATCTTCAAACTCGCCTGTGTCTACCTGACTTTCTGTATTCTCCGCGATCTCACTGTCCTGAGCTTTTTCTTCAGATTGTGCTTTTTTCTCTGACAAATCCTTGTCGACTTCTGCTTTCAACGCCTCTTGTGTCTGAGCAAGAGCACTGGAAACTTCCGGCGGGTCGTCATCGGCACTATTTGTCGTATTCTGTACCGCATCTTCTAATTTCTGCTGTAAATCCGAAATATCCTGTGTAGAAAACAGCCGTCCCTTCGAGGATTCATCATCAACATTTTCTGGTTCTTTTTTGATTTCCTCTCTATCACTCATTATTTCTCATTTCTCCTCGACAAAATTTCCTACCTCATTTTTTAACTTTTTCATTATAGCACAAAACTTTCCATTTGCACCCCTTTTTTGAAAAATTTCACAAATTCATCGCGTTACTCCCTTCACCGTTCAGTCCTATAAAAAAGTTCATAAAGCCCCTTCCGTACCGAGAATCAACGACGTACTTCGATAAAAAAACAGTTTATCTGTCAAAACTTTTCATTCATCAGAGTATACGGATATCGTTTCTATAAAATTATCATTCCCTATTTAAGTAATCTCATCCCTGCCATATAATTCTCTGCCTATTAGACATTTTTTTTGCATTTTTGGATGCAAACCCCCACCAATCCAAAAACAACGGCTGGAAGCATCCATTCCAATCCCAGTTCATTTAAAGGCAACATATTTAAAGCGCCTATCTCTACACCAAAAGATTCTAAAACAATACAAACACTTGTCAGCAAAGCCCCCAAAGCTGCTCCTTTTGGAAAATAACTTTTCTTCATGTCTTCACTGAGGAATGAACACAAAATCAAAGTCACAACCACGGGATACACCAGATTCAAAATCGGATTTGCGATCTGAATAATTGTTGACAATCCAAAGTTTGAAATAATAATACTGAACAGCGTAATCACAGTGACAATTACCCGATAATTCACTTTTCCTTTGAACAATTCTTCAAAATATGAGGCAGACGCAGAGATCAGTCCAATCGCCGTCGTCATACACGCCAGTCCTACAACAATTCCTAAAAGCTGCATTCCCCGATAGCCCAGAATATTTCTGATAATCTCCATAATCAGTTCCGCCTGACTGATTGATGAATCATACTGTCCTGAAACGGTAGCACCAAGATAAGTCAATCCTCCATAGACAAACGTTAAACCTGCTCCTGCAATAATACAAGCTCCCATCATTGCCCAGTTTCTCTCCCGCGTTTCTTTGTATCCTTTTTCGTGGACACTTGAAATAATTATGATCGCAAACGCCAAGGCCGCCAAAATATCCATTGTCTGATATCCCGCTATGATTCCCTCCTGAGCTGCCTCTGTATATGGAACTCCCGGCTGAATCTCTCCGATCGGCGAGAAAATCCCCTTAAAAATCAAGATCGCCAGCGCTATCACCATCACAGGTGTCAAAAATTTACCCACGATATCCACAACTTTTGACTTACGAATTGTCAACAAAAATGCAACCAAGAAAAACGCGATATAAAAGACAGCTCTGTAGTTTGCTGATTCCGGTACCAATGGAAGAGCTGCCATCTCAAAAGTCGTCGCTGCTGTCCTGGGAATCGCCAAAAGCGGCCCAATACAGACAACAATCGCCGTATTAATCAAGACAGCTGTTTTCCTACCGATAATCCCTGTCACAGAAGCGATCGTACCGTCTCCTCTAGACATCGCGAAAACCGCCACACAAGCCATTCCCACATCTACCAGCACAAAGCACAAAAGCCCTATTCCCCAGGACTTTCCTGAAATTAACCCCAAATAAGGAGGAAAAATTAAGTTTCCTGCTCCAAAAAACATGGCAAACAGCGCCATCCCAATCACTGCTATGTTACCTTTTTTCTTTTGTTTCGTCATCCCCGCACTTCTCCTTATACATTACTTGATTCAAAACTATTTTTCCCTAAAAATCTCTGTTAAATCTATTCCTAATTTTCTAAAATATACTATTATAATACTATACCATGAATCTATTCCTCTGCACAAGACAAAGAACTTCCATACTTTAAACAGTACAGCAGATCCTCGCTCACGCCTCAATTTGGGAAAAAATCAAAATTTCTATTTTTTGTACAGGAATCCCCTCGCAGACGTCAAATTTCATCCAATACGTTTGACAGCTTTTCCAGACATTTTTTCGTCTGTGCAATAGTTCCAGTACTGATACGAATCCAAATGGTTCTCTTCGCAATAATCTGGAATCAATTCTAAAGACTCATAATTCAAATCCACGGCTTTTTTCACATGTTCCTCGTCTTCTAGAAGTCCCACAGCCGCTACAAGAGCCAAACTTTTCACATTAAAGGTCAGTCTACATTTATTCATTGCACTGTCAAAGTATCTGAAGAAAACTTGTACCCAATACGTACACCTGCTAATTCTACCTGACACTTTCCTTCACCTCTTCATCTGAGGTAAGCATATCACTGTTCACCAGCACAATTCCTCCTGGTTTTACCATATCCTCGAATTTCATATAAGCCGGTGTATTCATAACCAAGAGCAAATCTGGTGTCTGCTTACCGGGATTTTAATCTCCTCTTCTCCATATTTTACAGTACAATTAACAGTACCTCCCTGCATCGCCACACCGATAGCTGCTATCACATTCTTATCCTGTCCTAATTCTATGAGCACCTTGCCAATCAACCGCAGCAACACTCCACATCCTCCGCAGAACTTGGCATAATTTACTTAAAATAATTATTGTTTATATAATTTTTCTATCTCCTTATTGTTTGTTTTTTCCAGTTTTTTATGATATTCTATAAAAAATTACAAAAGTGGTAATCATATAAATTCTACATATAATCGGAATATCATCATACAGACAGCCAAAGGACTGATGAAACTTATGGGTAACAATACTGAGATCGTACTGCATGATTTATTAGAAAAAAATTATTTTTATCTCCAACGGCCACATTGTTGGCCGTTCTATAGGATATCATTTAAAGGAAAATCTGCTGATCGATACCATATTAGAATCTGTGGATGAAGATGGACACAAGGAGTATTTGACGTCAAAGACTGCTTTTCCCAAGTCTGCGAGTCGTTATCCATTTCTCAGGCCGTTTTATACAATTACCTAAGAGAATCAAGACAAAAATAATTTTTCACTGGAAAGGAAGAAATTCCATGAATAAGCAGTTACTGCAAAACATTGATTTCTACAGACAAAAGCTTCAGACATACTACCGACTTTCCCCAGACGTGCATAAAAACCTGAACAGACAACTAAAACCTCACTTACTTTCCACCTGTTGCGCACTGGAAGAAATCCCTGCCACACAAGAAGACCGCATCCTTGGACTTTCCAAAGCTTATGATTACATGGTACAGACTGTTCAGACTGAACTCGGTGAGGACACTCTGCTCTCTCTTCACAGTCTGCTCTATGCGGATACAGATAAAGGACAGGCCGGTCAATATCGCTTTGATGACCTACATGTATTCAGAACAGCTTACACACCGCCTGCGTCTGAGGAAATTCCTCACCTGATACAACATTTTTTCCAACAGATGGATTATTCCAGGAAACAGTTTCATCCTATTGAGTTCGCTTCGCTCAGCCACAAGCGAATTCTAGACATCTGCCCTTTCAGTCATGGAAATTTCTGTGTGGCATACCTGTTCTTAAATCTGCTCCTCCTAAGAGACGGATATGGAATCGCCCTGCTCCCCGCCTTCCGCTGCGGCGAGTATTTCGAAGCCATAAAAGCCTCCCAGAAACCAGTCTTTCCGGAAATTGACTCTCTCACAGAACTGATCACCGTCTCCGTCTTAGAGGGCGAAAAACTCTCTTGTAGCCTTCTTCCCCTCTCCTAAACAGATAAACCCCAAAATGGCGTTGGAAAGATAACATCCAACGCCACTTCTTTCTTAAATATCAGAGAAAGAGTCATTCCATTCTCTTCCCTTTATAACTGCTTTCATTCCCGTTAATATCTATTATTGAAACATATCAGTCTCTGAATCATATCCCAGATTATCTATATAGGTAAATACGTCATCCAGATTACACATTTTAGAGATTTTTATAAGGCCAGAAAGTATTTCATTCCTAGAAAAGTTACACTCTCTCAGCTCTAATTCTGTCATTTTATTTATCTTATAATAAAACAAAATGGCAGCTTCTATTGAATCCCTATCATTTTTATTGTCCAGCATCTCATATATAACATTTTCTGCTTCACATATTTTATTTTGTTCTATTAACTTACATACCTTTTTATACACTGTGTTTTGAGTCAAAGACATTTGTTCCAATTCATACATTGACATTTTCTCATCTTTGTATCCATTAAGTAATCGCCTTAAAAATAATCCGAACACTTCTATTTGACGCAATAGCCAGTCATCTTGATAATACATAAAAACACTTTCTATCTTTAAAATATATTATTTTAAATTATCACATAAAAAACATAGAATCTGTGAAAAGAATCTCCTGTAACACGAATTGGTTAGAATTAACTTTTAAGTATAAATACCCACATATCAGCTGTCAACTATTTAATGTCAACAATCAGAAAGACATTTCCCAATTTTTGTGATAAGATGTTCTTGCCCTCCACTGGCAAGGACATCATCTTCGTCTCCTGTCAAACATGTGAACAATCATCCGTGGAGGACATAACAAAAGAGAGGAGAAATTATGGAAAAAATACCATTCAGAAAACCATTGATGCTAATCGTTGGCTGTCTACTCTGTAGTATAGCCACAAACTGGGTCGCGATTCCCAATGGCTTCGCTGTCACTGGCGTCACGGGACTTTCCATGACGCTCTCAAAATTCATCGGGGTAAATTATGCTCTGATTTATTATGGAATTACCCTGCTAATTCTGTTTATTACTTGGCTGACTCTGGGGAAAAAAGATATGTCCAATATCGTAATCCTGTCTGTCATGTATCCAGCAGTACTTTGGATATTAAACTTGGTGGATATAAAAATCATCTTCCAGGAAAAGCTGATTGCCGTAGCTTGTTTCGGTGTAATCTACGGACTGGGTGCAGGCATTCCTTATCGCCTTGGTTATTCATACGGGGGTTCCGACACCCTGGCAAAAATTTTAAAAAAATGTATATTCAAAACCACCGATCTAAAAAATGTCATGCTCGCCATAGAATGTGCGATCATGCTGATTATGCTGACTGCATTCAGCCTAGACATCGTAGCTTATTCGTTCGTAGGAGAACTGATCTTTATCAACTGTATGAATCATATTGTATTCAATCTCGGCCCTAAACTCTATGAAGTACAGCTAATTGGAACAGACATGGGAAATATCGAAGACTTTATCATCAACAAGATTCAAAAAAGCGTCACCATCGCCAACGTGATCGGAGGATATACAAGAAAAGAAAAAATACAGATGGACTGTGTCTGTAATTCAAAAGAATATATTCAGCTCAGAAATTTTATAAAAAATGAGAAGTCTGACTGTTTCATAAAAGTAGTTCCCCTGGTCCACGTATTTGGAGAAAACAAAGATTTTCATAAACTGAACGACGAAAATATTGAATAAAAAATCCCTGCCGGTATTCCACCACACCGGCAGGGATTTCCTGTTTAAAGCAGTTCCATTACCTATCTTAGTTCTGTCTCGGATCATTCATCAACTGCAACAACTCTTCATACTTTTCATCCAGATATTCTTTCCAAGCTTGGCTGTCCAAAAAAGGATTTTTATCTGGGTGTTCCTGCATATATTTACGCTTGGCAAGTAAATCCACATTAGCGGTATGGTTGCCCATAAACAATTCTACCTCTTCATCTCTCACTTTTTTCAAAGAATTCAGATACTTCCTTCGCATCTCAAAAGTCATATCTCCAATCTCCATCAAAAAGTCTTTTTGGAGCGTGTTAAAACCAAATCCACCATAATATCCCACACGTTTTTTCTCTTTGCCGTCTGTCACATCGAAAAAGCAGGCGATACACCCTTCTGTGTGCCCCGGTACCAGATAAAACTGAATTTCTGTACTGCCAAATTTTAGTCGCTCTCCATCATGAATTTCCACATCCGGCTCAAACAACTCATCCATACAATTTCCACTGATCTGCACCATAGACTGTTCTGGATGCTCCCGGAACATCTTAGCGTCTGGTTCACTTAAATAGATTTTAGTTCCAAACATTCTTTTAAAAAAATTAGCTGCTCCAAAATGGTCCATGTGTCCATGGGAGAGAATTATCCATTTTACATCAGCTGGATCAAATCCTGCCTTCCATATAGAATAAACCAACATGGCCTGAGCACCGCAGTTTCCCGCGTCGAACATCAGCAATCCATCTCCTGTGTCCACAAGATGTACACATACCCACGAATCTCCCACATAGTATAGATTTCCATAAATCTGAAAAGGCTCTGTATACCTGCTTTCCTGGTCTGTAAAAAATCGACCGTTTCCGCTTGCCTTTAGCGCATTCTGCTGCTGCATATAGAACCCATACTCTGATTTCATCGACATTTGGTATCACTCCTCTATCAATAAAGGGGCAAAGCCACATCGTTCATGTTATAGGAAGGACCTTGTCCCGCTAATGCATGAAAGTTCTTTCCTATAATGTGTCAGCCTTCGCCCCTTATCACTTATGTTAAAATAAAATCATATTTGCAGTAATTGCAACGACGATAATAGAGATAATCAACAATGGTCCGCCTATCTTTACAAAATCCATGAATTTGTAGCCTGCCGGCAGAATCTGAATGTTTACCGCTGTTCCATAAGAAGTCGCAATCGCAAAGTTGGATGTAGCCGCAATCAGGATTACCCATGGAATCGGGCTGATTCCCAGAGCAATAGCCATCGGAATACAAATCGGGCAAAGCATAGCTGCCGTAGCATTGTTGGACATCACATTGGTCAGAACACTGCACAGCACTGCGATAACTACTGTCAAAATCGGAACCGAAGCATTGGAGCCTCCAAAGAATCCCAGCACAAAATCGGCAATCATTTTTCCACCGCCGGTAACGTCCAAACCGGTCCCCAACGTACTTACCGTACCAATTACGATGAATACATCCCAAGGAAGATCAGCATAGGCTTTCTTCACAGAAATACAGCCAGTTCCAATTACAATCACCGCACCGATCATACCTACCAAACCAATGTTCAGGAAATTACTGAAAGGTTTGAATCCCTGAATTACAAACAGCACGATACATAAAAGCATAGTCCCCAGAGCAACATTTCCTTTCCACTTTGGAACATCTGCATATTTATCTGCTCCTTGGTCTGCAAATAGCTCTTCTGCATACATATTTCCATCATTAAAATGAGGATCTTCCGGTTTCAGTACTTTTTTCAGCAGCCAGTAACCAATCGTTCCCCAGAAAATGATCTGTACGATACAAACGGGCAGCATAATCTTCGTCATGTCAAATACACCCAGGCCTGCTTCATAGCCTTTGTATCCCTGAAGCACAGAGTTCGCAGCCAACTGAGAAGTAGAGCCAATCAATGTAGTACCTCCACCGATAATAGCGCCGGTTCCTGCTGCAAAGATAACAATTTTCGAACGAATTTTTCCTGCAGAAGCTGCCGCTACTACAGCGATCAGAGGCATCCAGATCGCTACCGTTCCATTGTTGCTCATAAACGCAGACATAATCGTACAACACGCACTCGCAGCCACCACGAAACGTCTCTCAGATTTAGCCCACCAAGAGTTTCCAATCGCATTTCCAATACGGTCTGCGACTCCTGTCTCAAACAAAGCCGCACTCACGACACACATACCTACTACCATAATCCATCCAGGAGCAGAAAAGCCTTCGTATACTGCCGATAGCTCCACCTCCGGCACTAACATTGCCATCGCCACGGCTCCTGCCATGGAAACAACACTCATCGGAAATTTATTCCAGATAAAGAACGCAATCGTAACTGCGATGATAATAATTGCAACTGTACTTGAAGCCATTGTTTCTTATCCCTCCAAACAAACGTTTTTTTATCCTTCAGCCCACACAGCATCCTTCCACTTCGGATGATCGTAGACCGCTTTATCCGCTACATACGGCCATTTTTTCCCTTCTGCCACAGCCAGGCAGCCTTTAACGCACATTCTCGCCATCTTAATTACCGCCTCACGTGTCTGTGCCGCAGAGTGCGGGCTAACAATCAAGTTCGGACAATTCAACAACGGATCATCCATCTGTGGCGGTTCGTTGCAGTACACATCCGTGCCTGCACCTGCGATCGTCCCATTTTTGAGAGCTTCCACCAGGTCTGCCTCATTGACGATTCCTCCGCGGCTGCAATTGATAATCAGCGCAGTTTTCTTCATAGTCTCCAGCTGTTCCTTTGCAATCATATTTCTGGTCTCTTCCGTCAACGGCACATGAATGGTCACTACATCGCTGATCTTCAGCAGTTCCTCATAACTCTCATAGTATTCAGCGCCGAAGCCTTCGATCTGTTCCTTTGACATAAAAGGGTCATAAGCCGCGATCTTCATGCCACATCCCTGACAGATCTTGGCCGTCTCTCTTCCTATCGCCCCCAGACCTAAGATGCCCACAGTCTTTCCTTCCAGTTCAAAGGCTTTTTTCGCATCTCTGATTTTCCAGTTTCCTCTGCACATCTCTGTCTGAGCCTCCACCAGATTCTTGGACAGAGCGAACATCATGGCGACTGCATGTTCAGCGACACTGCGGTTATTTGCTCCTGGCGTAATCACAACTGGAATTCCGTGTGCAGTCGCAGTTTCTACATCGACAGAGTCATACCCCACACCGGTACGTCCAATCACTTTCAAATTCGGACTGTTTTCAATTGCATGCCCGTCACATTTTGCGATACGGACAATTAGCGCGTCCGCCTCTTTCATCTCATCCAGATAGTTATTCGGGTCTGCATTGTCAGCTACATAAATGTCAGCTTTCCCTTCCAACATCTCGAATCCTTCCGGGCATACTGCCTGTGTCATCACGAACTTCATGTTCCTACCTTCTCTCCTTCCTGTATTTTAGTTCATTCCTTTATCTGCGTTTTCTTTCAGCACTTTTTTCAAAGCCTCTACGCCTTCCTCACACAGATAGTTGAAAGGTCTACGGCAGTCACCGACAGGATAACCCAGCATAGATACTGCTTTTTTCACAACTGTGTTTGGATTTCCATATTTAAATACCGCACGGAAGCTGGCAATAGATTCCTGAGCTGCCTCAGCTTCCTCAATTTTGCCCTCTTTAAACAGATTATAAATAGAAGAAAGTACATGCGGATATACATTAGAACAGCCTGCAATTCCGCCGAATCCACCTTCTTTCAGACTAGGAAGAATCAGAGAATCGTTGCCTGACAACACGTAGAAATCTTTTTCTAGATCACGGGTCTGCTGGATATAGGCTTTCAGATTTTCCCAATCACCGCTGGAATCCTTCGCTCCCACAATCACATCTACATCCTTTGCCAATTTCGCCACAGTCTCAGGCAACAATTTGTTTCCAGTACGAGCCGGAATATTGTACAGTACAATCGGCGTATCCACATGCTTTGCCACTTCCACATAGTGGTCGTACAGTTCTTTTTGAGAGGCAACCGCAAAGCTTGGAGTGATGATGGACAATACATCAGCGCCCAATTCCTGTGCTCTTACACTCATACGGATGGTATCTGCGGTAGAGATGCATCCTGAGCCAGCATATACCGGCACACGTCCTTTGACCTGGTCAATCGCAGCCTCAAGAACCGCCTCTTTTTCTTTTTCGTTCAGAATGTACCCTTCTCCATTGGTGCCAAAGGGGAAAATCCCGTGTACACCACCGTCAATCAGACGCTCGATCTGATTGCGCAGTTCCTCAAGATTTACGCTCTCGTCCGCATTCATAGGAGTCAAAATTGGTGTAATAATTCCTTTTAATTCTACGTTCTTCATTTCTTTTATCTCCCTTAAAATTTATTTTACTATTTTCTGTGCAATTCTTCCCATGATATCTTCCGTGCCAAAACCGCCTGACTTCGAGATCACCTGCTGCCGGTATCCATTCCAAACCAGCATGGACACGACCACCCCTGGTTCGATTTCGCAGACTGGCTCTAGCTGTGTACAGCCGATCAGCTTCATATATCCCATCAAAGTGTCTCCGCCAGTCATCAAAATCGTGACATCCATCCGCCGGTCTACAATCTCCTTCACGATATGTCCGTGTGACTCTGAAATCAGAAAACGCACATCCGCCTGAGGAATTCCATGGATCATCCTATATTCATGGATATCTTCTTCTCCGTCAAAAGTATCGACCACTATTTTCTTCTCTGTCTCGCAGAGCTTTACTATTTCTCCAATAAACGCTTTTCCCTCCGGAGTCTCATAGTACGCCGGACATAATTTCTGCTCCATGGTCAGATGTCTGCAGGCAAAACCGCATTCCTTCACAGCATATTCCACCTGTTCCCGGGTAATCTGATTCAAGCTTCCGCATGCCACATACAGACTGTCTGTCTTTTGAAACATTTTCCTTTTTGCATAGTGAAAAGGAATGATCTCCACTAGGCGGTCTGCCAAAGCTGCACAGCCTGCCAGAAGCTTCAGCCTTCCCTGTGCTTTCAGCTCTTCCAAACGCCGATCAATGTCCTCTGTACAGGTCACATCACAGACAGCCACTCGGCAGTTATCTGCCCCGCAGATCTCAATGGGTTCTTCTCTTCTCAGACACCGGACCGGTATCTCACTCTGGTCCGCTATGATGTCCGGTATGTAAGATTTCTTAACTGGCTCAAAGGGGTCCGCGCCAAAGACACTGTCTTGTAGCAGCTTTCCTTCGATGTAGTGCGTTCCGTTCTCCGTGATTCTCCCAATTGTCGGATGACCTGGCATAAAAAACACCGTCTCATCTCTGTCCGTGTCAGCGACTGCTTGTAGCTCAATCCCAATATTGCCTCTAAGCGCGGAGTCTGTTTTTTTAAAGATAATCCTCACACCTCGGCGGACCGCCCAGGCCGCAATCTCATGTACAGCCTCATAAGCTTCCGCTTTTTCCATCGGCCTGGACTCGGTGTCAACCACAAGGACCTCCGTCTCAGGTCTGACATCCGCATCCTCCAGTTTTTGCTTTGTAAAAATCTGAGTACAGATTCCTCGTTTTGCAAATTGAACACCTGTGTCTAAAGCTCCGGTAAAATCATCTGCTATCATTAACAGCTTTACCATCTTATTTCCTTCCTCCTGCTACTTCTTGTTATTCGCAAGGCGGATGGCATACTCAATAGAATTTGCAAGACTCAACTCATCAGCGGACCCGGTGCCAGCGTGTCCAAAACCTGTTCCATGATCCACAGAGACCCGGATAATTGGAATTCCAAGAGTCACATTCACCCCTGCTACCGCATCCCACTTTTTCAGTTCCCTGTTATATACAAATCCTTTTACCTTCAGTGGAATGTGTCCCTGGTCATGGTACATAGCGACCACGATGTCATACCAACCACCCAAAGCCTTAGAAAACACAGTATCTGGGGGAGTCGGTTTTTTCTCCGGTATGCAAATTCCCTCTGCCATCGCCGCGTCAATCGCAGGCTGTATCTCCTCAATCTCTTCGGTTCCAAACATTCCATTTTCACCGCAGTGGGGATTCAACCCGGCTACTCCAACGTTGGGATTCTCAATTCCAAGAGCCCGGCAAGCATTATCCGCAATTCGGATT
The DNA here is from genome assembly GCF_034356035.1 of Blautia hydrogenotrophica DSM 10507. Lineage (NCBI taxonomy): Bacteria > Bacillati > Bacillota > Clostridia > Lachnospirales > Lachnospiraceae > Blautia > Blautia hydrogenotrophica. Next base: position 1,210,163 of record NZ_CP136423.1, on the reverse strand, counting down.
ACCTCCAAAACTCTGTCTTTTTTCACTAGATCACAAGCCTGCCGAAGTGATACATGAGTCGATACATGAACAACTCTCAGATTATCATGTGCCAGCATCATTGTATACTTGGAAGTATTTGTGTAATCCGCGTAAATCTCAGTATGTCCAGAATAGTGATGCCCAGCCATATTGATTGCTTCTTTGTTGAGAGCATTCGTCACCGTAGCGTCGATCTCTCCTTTCATAGCCAAGTCAATCACCTTCACCACGTACTGGAATGCAGCCTCACCACACATCTTTGAAACCTTTCCAAAGATATGTTTTTCCATATCCACAAGTCCCATATCATAGACATCAATGACTCCGTACTCAAAACATGCGTCTTTGACTTCTTTTACTGCATGAATCCTGATTTTTCCTTCTTGCCCTACAATTTTTACCGCTTGTTCCATACAATTTGCGTCTCCGATTACAATCGGGCGGCTATTCTCATATACAACAGGATTCGCCAAAGCTTTTACGGTAATCTCTGCACCGTTTCCTGCCGGGTCTCCCATGGTGATTCCGACAATCGGTCTCTTGTTCATTTGCTGTCCCTCCCTATTCTATTTGAGTACTTTCAGATAAATATTTCGAATATCATCCAAGCTCAGCTCTTTCATATTATTGACCAACAGCCTGGTCTGTTTGCTTCCCGCATCTACCAAGAAATCTAAATCTTCCATTTTTACGCCAAACTCATTCAGATCTGTAGGAATATTTGTCGCTTTCACAATATCTGCAATCTGCCCAATCATATACTCTGCTTTCTCATCTACGGTCTTCTCATGCTCTTCTGGGAATACCGCATCACACAGCTTCGCAAGTCTCTCACTGCAAGCGCTCTTGTTATATTCCATCACATGAGCAAATAAAATCGCATTGGAGACACCATGAGCGATGTGGTATTTTCCTCCCAATGGATAAGACAACGCATGAACCGCAGTCGTTCCACTTCCTGTGATTGCCACTCCGCCGTAAAATGCGCCCAACAGCATGTTATTTTTTGCTTCCATATTTTCAGGATTGTCGTAAGCTTCTTTAATATTTTTGAAAATCAATTTCGCAGAAGCTGCCGCATACGTATCGGAAAATGGAGTAGCCTTTTTGGAGGTATAACACTCCACCGCATGAGCCAACGCGTCTACGCCGGTCGCTGCCACAATCGCTTTCGGCAGTTTTCTAATCATCTGAGAATCCAGCAACACGTAATCTGGAATCATGCTATCATTGACAATACCCTTTTTGGATTCCTCTTCCGGAATCGCAACAATCGCATTACAGGTGGCCTCTGAACCGGTTCCACAAGTCGTCGGAATCATCACGGTTTTCACCTGTTTCTTTGCCAAAGACGGATCCTTCAAAAGATCTCTCACTGTATAGCTAGCTCCTTTTAAGACAGAGCATAATTTGGCCGCATCCATAACGCTTCCGCCGCCGATGGCTACAATCAAATCCCCACTACAGCCTTCTGCTTCCTTGATGACTCTTTCCACATCCTGATAAGCAGGCTCCGCCGTAAGATCGTCAAAAATCTGATATTCCGCTTTTATCTCATCTAATGTGTTTGTCAGAATATCTAGAAGACCGGCACCTCGGATTCCCTTGTCTGTAAACACAATCAGCTTTTTCGCATTTTCTTTCTTAATGATGTCTTTAATATTCTCAACGCATCCTTCTCCGCCGCATACGCATGACGGAATCTTAATTTGATAATTCATTTTATCTCCTCCAATTGTTTCATTATGATACGTTTTTTGGTTCTTTGTTTCTTTTTCTATACAATACACTGATTTTCGATTCTATTCAACGCTTTCAATTTTATTTTTTGTTTTAATTTGAAACGTATTAAGTTTTGTTAGTTTCATTTTGACACATTTTTTATTTATTTCTTTTATATGTTGACTTTTAAATCTTTTTTTTCAAAAACCTTCCCTTTTCAGTTGACAAATAAAACACTTCTGGATTAACTTATAGATACCCTCCTTATCCATGTGTACACTGAAGGTAAGGATTCCATATGATCTCTCATACAGTCTTACCCGCTTCGGGTAAACCAAGAATAGGAGAATGCTCATGCAGAAAATAAAAATACTCGCAGTCGCGCCCTATGAGGGCATGGCTGATACTATCGCTATCCTGGCTAGCCAGCGGGACGACATCGAGCTCACTGCACAGACCGGCGATTTGAATACTGGTAAAAAAATAGCCATGGAATTGGCCCACAAAAACTACGATGTCATCATCTCTCGCGGCGGTACTGCCGAATTAATCCGTTCTACCGTAGACCTACCCGTCGTCGATATCTCCATATCCGGCTATGATATCCTACGTACTATCAAACTTGCGCAGAATTATTCCGGAAAATTTGTCATCGCCGGTTTTTCCGGCATAACCAGTTATGCTCGTGTGCTCTGTGATTTACTTCAGTATGACATTGATATCATCACCTTCTCCAGTGAGGAGAATGCGGTCGCTGCCCTGCGTACCGCCAAAAAAAAGGGCTGTACCCTGGTCCTCTGCGATATGACCGGCTCAAACGCTGCCAAAAAGCTAAACCTGAATTCTATCCTGATTACCTCCGGAACTGAGAGCATCAATGACGCCATTGACGAGGCAGTAAAACTCGTGCGTTCCTCTCAGCATGTATACAAACAAAAAGATCTGTTTCAGGCACTCCTTACCAATGAGGACCGTGAATTTCTAATCTACGATCCTGCGGGCTCCCTTTGGTTTTCCAGTCTGGTGGTCGATGAGATGAATGTATCCCTCATGCATTTTGTCCAAACTTATCTAAGCGCTTTCCTGAAGGTTCCCAATCAATGTGTCGAAAGGCAGATTCGCGACAAAATCTATACCCTCAAGAATCGCCATCTCTATTATGCGGAACAGAAATATACCGCTGTCACCATACAGCAAAAAGAGGCGCTCTATCCTGAGGAGGACTTCGGAATTACTATTTACAATAAATCTGACCAACTGCCCAATGATTTCCTAGATTTTTACAGCAGCTCTAACAACATGGGGAACATCTCTCACATGATCGAGGAGTACAGCAAAAGTCGCCTGCCAATCCTAATGATTGGAGAAATTGGCACCGGAAAAGACAAAGTGGCCTCCCTTCTCTATGAAAACGGCCCTTTTGACAGTTCACCCTTCTACAAAATAGACTGTGAGTTTATGAATGAAAGAAAGTGGAACACCTTAATCAGCAGCGATAATTCCCCCTTAAACAGCCTCCATTCCACTATCTATATTAAAAATCCAGGAGCCCTCTCTAAGAATCAGGCCGAAAAGCTTTTTCTCTATCTGGAACAGACCAACCTAGCTAAGAGAAACCGACTTTTATTCTCTCTGGTGTTAAACTCTGATCAATACCCGGAGACTACCACCGTTCGGGATTACCTAGAAAATCATCTGTCCTGCCTAACCTTAAAGCTTCCTCCTCTAAGAGAACGCGCGGACGATATTCCCAGTATCACAGCCCTGCATTTGCACAAGCTGAACGTCTCCCTGGGAAAACAGATCATCGGTTTTGAGACAGAGGCCATGGAACTTATGACCAATTTTTCTTGGCCCCACAATTTGGACCAGTTGCAGCATGTACTGAAAGAGCTCATCGTGATCACTCAAACTCCTTATATCGTATACCAGGATGTAAAACATATGCTGGAACAGGAGACCACGCCTTCTTATGGCCTCCCTTCTGCTAATCTAGACCTCCATCAGACATTAGACGAGATCAATTACCAAATCATCCAAACTGTACTAAAAGAAGAACATGGAAACAAAGAAAAAACTTCTCGTCGGCTAGGTATTAGCCGAAGTACCCTTTGGAGAATCTTGAAAAATTACGGGAAATAATCGCGCGATATCATGTACAGCTTATTACACAATAAAAGATGCCAAGAACCTTAATTTAAGATTCCTGGCATCTTCATATCTCAGAAAATTGTCTCTTTACTGAAGCATCTCTTCCTTTTTCTTGAGAATCTCCTCCACTGCCGCGCAAGCCGGACAGTCGCAGTAAACTGCTCCTGCTGCCTTGATATCTTTTGCGTGCTGCGCAACTTCTTTTGTCTTATCCGGACCAAATACTTTTGCCCCACCCTCTGACTCCGCAAAAGCTATCAGTGTGTCGATGGGCATGATATCTGCCTCCAACTCCGCAATATATTTTCTGGTCTCATCAGCTTCTTTTTCCGTTCCCACCGCGCTTAACCACTCTTTAGCAGACGCTCTCGTCTCACTGCTGCAGGTAGGAGCGTCAATCAGTTCCTGTGTCTTAGCCACAACAAAATCCAATACTTCTTTCTTCATAGTCTGCGACCTCACTTATTCTGAAATTTTCTCATATTGTACCATATTCTCTCAGAATTTGCAATTCAGCGAACAAAAGAAAGGCACAGCTTTCTGCCGTTTATTTTGTACGCACGTTTTCATCGGCGACCAGTCACTTTAGATTTTCTCCCCGTCTACAATCCGATAGCCTTTTACATGGATACAATAAGTCCTATTTTTATATAACTTTGTCTTATTCGGCAAAAAATCTAACCATGGTTCTCTATTCCGTTCGAAGCGCTGTCACTGGATCGCTCTTAGCTGCCTTCTTCGAGGGAATCAAACCTCCCAAAAGAGTTAAAAGCACGCTGAGAAGCACCAAGACTACCGCATACTGGACAGGAAGCACCGCATTGATATTGTCTGTATCCGCCAGATGATGAATCAGCATATTCCCAGGAATCAGCAAAAACAGAGTTAGGCCGATTCCAATCAGTCCCGCACAAAGACCGATGATGACGGTCTCCGCGTTGAACACCTCAGAAACATTCCCCTTAGAAGCACCGATCGCACGCAGAATTCCGATCTCCTTTTTCCTCTCCAGAACACTGATATAAGTGATGACTCCGATCATAATCGAGGAGACAATAAGGGAAATTGCTACAAATGCGATCAGCACATAACTAATGATATCAATGATATCGGTGACAGACGACATCAAAGTCCCCACTACGTCAGTATAGGTGATTACCTGATCCTCTCTGCCTTCGTCTTCCATTCTCTGGTTATACGAATCCAGGACCTTAATGACCTCTTCCTTACTCTCGAAATTCTTTGGATAGATACTGATCTCGCTGGGCTCATCGAAATCCACATACCCAAGCGACTGTAAATTCCCTTCAAAAGTGGCATTGGCGGTACTACTCATGGACATCATTAACTCTACCAATTCCTCCCCGGTCATATTCATGGAAAAGGCGTCGGAAAAAGCCTCAGCGTCAATATTCATGGAGTCCTCCAGGCTATCCCCGATCTGGGACATGGCCTGCTGCATTGCCGTCTCCATCCGGGTACTGATCTGCTCCATGATCTGGGACATTAGCTGCTCCACTACAGAAGAGATCTGAGATTCCATGCCTGCGGAAAGCGTCTCAGAATATGTGGACATCATCTCCTTAAAGTATCCTTCAAAAGCGCTGCTAAGCTGCTGCCTAAGTCCTTCCGTATCCACCGCGCCCATTAGTCCCTGCATCAGTTGAAGCTGAGCCTTTTCTGTCCCCAGATAGTCCAAAAAATGTTCTCCCATTCGTCCAGGGTCTGGCAGTCCATTGACTACAGCATACTCCTGATATCCGCTCGCTAGAGCCATCGCCAGTCCTTCTAGCTGTTCCGGGGCCACCTCTAAATCACTACTGGAATCGAGAATCTCAGAAACCCAGTTCTCCAAAATTTGTCTGGCCTCCTCCGTCTGCAAATACTCCATCAGATACGTTTCCAGTTGTGAGACGTCTGTATAATTGTTTTCCTGCACATAGGCCAGAAACCCAGTCAGAATCTCCCGAAACAGCTGTTCAAACTGATCGGTAGAAACGATGATGTCACCATTCTCCTGAATAATTCCTAAAATGTGCTCTTTTAAAATCTCCTTTGCCCCATCGGATCGAAGGTATTCCAGAAAATTCTCTCCTAAATGTGAATAGTCCGCCTGGGGGTTTTCAGTCGCATACTCCTGGTATCCGGCCAGCAGTCCGTCGAAAATCTCTCCAAAATTTTCAGCAGAGACAGACAGCTCTATATTCCCAAGCACTTCCTCCAAATTCAGCCCTTCCATGGCAGGAAGATCGATCTGCATATCGTTAAAGTCCATCATCCCGCCTAAGTCAATCGTGGAACCGTTCGTATCGAACAGCTCCGAGAGGTCAACAGAGCCCGTCAAATCTTCCAGCGCCAGCCCTCCATCCATGCCAAATGCCTCCCGCAGAGCTTCCTCATCCACAGTGACCAACGAGTCCATATCGAATTCATTCTCCTCGCTTTCTTCCCCGAAGGCTTTTCCAGTGAACACATTGAGGCTTCGGTTTTCAAGCTGTTCTTTCACGATTTCGCTGCCTGCTGCCTCTTTGGCCACATACTCTGTCAGTTCAGCAGGATAAACGATGCCAGTGCTCAAAAGTGCTCCGTTGGCGTCCTCGGCGGGCTGAACCACGCCGACAATTTTCAGATCTTCTCCGTTCTCCACCAACTCTTTCATATACTTGTCGTTTTCGCGCTTATCCCGCCATAATCCATACTCGTTGTCATACTGGTAATAATCCGAACTATTCACCTGTTTGAAAGTAATCCCCAGCAGGTCCTCATAGGAATAGTCCCCCATATCCTTTGGAACCTCAACATCCTCCTCATCGATGAACTGCTGAATCATCTCATCCAGCTCTAACGGGTCCCGCAGTCCCAGCGTATACAGCATAAAATCACTGATGCCGCCGCTGGATGTGAGAACCACCACGCACTCATTGTGATTCTTAGGCCACCGCCCTGCCTGCACATCATACTGATCTTTGTACAAATCCTCATTCTTTGGCATTTCAAAGAAAACATTCGTACTCATCATTGAGGACATCATACTGCTGGAGCTGGTGGAAGACCCCAATCCCAGAGCTTCAAAAGAAGTGTCCGGATGCACCTGGCGGATATCGTCCCCATTTTGTTTATATATCTGTGGAGAGACATTATAAGAATATTCTATCGCATTGATATAATTTTCTATTTTGCTGTCGCCACTGTCCAGATATGTCTTCAAGGATGCCAAATCATTGGAGTCCATCGTGGAAAACATATCGGTGATCATTTGGATGACATGAATCTCTCTGTCCGTTCCGTCCTCATCGCCTCCGGCTCCGGCACTGCCGGCCATTAAAGAGGTCAGATCAAATCCCGTGCTCTGAATCTCTAACGGATACTCGGAGAGAGTTTCCTCCTCCACAGTCTGAATATAGGCATTCACCCCGGTGGAGAGCGCTAAGATTAGAGCAATCCCGATAATACCGATAGAACCTGCAAAAGAAGTCAACAAAGTTCTGGCCTTCTTTGTCCGTAGATTGTTAAAGCTCAAAGACAGAGCTGTCAAAAAAGACATGGAGGATTTCCCCATGTTCTGATGCTTAGGTTTCTCACAGAGTGACTCATCTACTTCAAATGGGTCTGAATCCGTTCGTATCTTGCCGTCCCGCAGATTCACAATTCGTGTCGCGTACTGTTGTGCCAGTTCCGGATTATGAGTGACCATGACCACAAGACGGTCTTTCGCCACTTTTCTCAGAAGCTCCATCACCTGAACACTAGTATCGCTGTCCAGTGCCCCAGTGGGTTCATCCGCCAGCAGAATATCCGGATTATTCACCAAAGCCCGAGCAATAGCCACCCGCTGCATCTGGCCGCCCGACATCTGGTTGGGTTTCTTATGGAACTGTTCTCCCAGTCCCACCTCCTCCAAGGCTTTCTTTGCCCGTTCCGTACGCTCTGCTTTTCCAATGCCAGAAATCGTCAGCGCCAACTCCACATTGGCCAAAACCGTCTGGTGCGGAATCAGGTTATAGCTTTGGAATACAAACCCGATGGTATGGTTCCGGTAAGAATCCCAGTCCCGGTCCTCGTACTGCTTTGTGGAAATTCCGTTGATAATCAAATCTCCACTGTCGTACCGGTCCAGACCGCCGATGATATTCAAAAGTGTGGTCTTTCCGGAACCACTGGGGCCTAAAATTGCCACAAATTCATTGTCTCTTAAATTCAAGCTAACATTATCCAGGGCTTTCTGCACAAATTTTCCGGTGGTATATTCTTTGCATATGTGCTGTATCTGAAGCACTCTGTTCATCTCCCTATCTACATAAAATCGCGTATACTTTCTTCAGTATACGCGTTCCTAAAAATTCTCTCAATGTTCCACTGAAAAATAATTGTGAATTCTTTGTGACTAAAACACCTTACAAGATATTGGATGCTAGAACAAGAACGACTTCTTTCTCCTTGTACATTATGAATCTCTGTTTTTCGTTAATTTTCTCATTTTCATGATATAATTTTTATGTACCAGGAAAACCCTTTTCGCGCGAATGCGCGAAAGTTTTTTCCTGTTGCATAAACGCTCCGCTAAGGATGCGCACGCCGCAATAAGGTAGTACACCGCAAGGCGGTGTTGCGGCGGCACACAAAGTGAGCTGTGCCCCTCAAAGATTGAGGGGATGGAGTAATTGAAGTGGGCCGCCCACTTTGTTTTAGATAATGAATGGAGGTAATCTTATGTTTTCTGCTATTTTGGCTGATGATGAAATCAATATTTTAAACTTGCTGGAAGGCTTAATTGACTGGAACGCACTAAACATAAAAATTGCTGCCAAATGCATGACTGGTACAGAAACCTATCAAAGAATTCTTACAGAAACTCCTGATATCGTCATTATTGACATCAAAATGCCCGGCCTATCTGGGCTAGAAGTCGTCAGAAAAATACAAGAACAAAATATATTTCCGAATTTTATTTTAATCAGCGGGCATAAAGAATTCGAATATGCACGCTCTGCAATTCAATATGGTGTGGAAAATTACCTTGTAAAACCCATCAACAAGGAAGAATTGACAGAAAATCTTCAGCAAATCATACAGCGTATGGAAAAGGAACGTTCCAGCAAAAATTACGAAAAAATGCTGGAAAATCAAATTGAGACAAATTTAGCTATTTCAAGAACCCATTTCTTGAAAATGCTCTTTCTGTCTCCTGATTTGCAAGAACAAAAGTCCCTTGAAGAACTCAATCAGATTTATGGGTTAGAATTATTTTCTGGTTTTTTTCGTGTGATCTCTATTAAACCAGATACGAAAAAGCTTTTTACTCTTCCGCAATACCAGATTCTGTTGAAACAAATTTATGAATATGCCTGCCAAAAATTTCATGCTTCCTCTCAGAAAGCTTATGGAATTATTGATAATAATGAAATAATTTTTCTTATGAACTATACTTCTGAGGAAGAGTTGGCTGTTTTTTTAATATCTGTATTTGAATTGTTAAAGAATAAGTTCTACAGCTATTGTTATGTCACCTTGGGAATTTCTTCCCGAAGGGAACAACTTTTTCAAGTTTCGTTCCAGGAGGCTCACGCTGCTGTTATCAGTCGAATCTTTTTGGGAAAACATCGAATCATTGACTACAGCAGTTTGTCACAGTTTAAATCCAAATTAAATTTATCTACATACTTAGAACAGATCGGTACCTATATAGACACCTTAAATCTTTCCGGCGTAGAGAAATTATTTCTCCACCTGCAGGAAGATTTTTCCAACGATACAATTTCTCCGTCATCTGTCATCGATCTCTGTGCCAAATTTCTTGAACTGTTGAAAGACCAAATCCGCAATCAGTATCAAAAAGCTGGTATAGATTATGACTTCCCCAAAAAACAATATCAAGCGCAGATACAAAACGCCTCTTCCAAAGAAGACCTGATATCTACATTAAAACATATGATAATTGGGGAAATTTCAGCCTTTCAAAAACTACAGTATACCAAAGATAGCCGTTATATCAGTCAGGCGAAAGAATATATCCATGACCATCTTGACCAAAATATTACCTTAAACGAGGTTGCGGAAATGCTTTATATCAATCCATCTTATTTCAGCACACTATTCAAGAAAGAAACCGGTGAAACGTTCAGCAATTACATCACGCAAACCCGCATCGGACGTTCGAAGGAATTGCTAAGAGATTTAAAATACTCCATCTCAGAAATCAGCGCCATGGTTGGGTATCAGGATTCGAAATATTTCAGCAAAGTATTTCAAAAAACTGTTGGAATCAAACC